>JAQGEF010000047.1 GCA_027854065.1 Polluticaenibacter yanchengensis
GCTCAAGCAATAAGATTAGGCTCAAATGACATTCAAACTATTTGTAAATTAATATCTTAAGAATACAACAGCCGTACTCCCCAGGAGGGGATAGGGGCGTGCGTATGATGATTGTTTTAGTGATGGTGGATATTGTTTTTTTTGATTGAAATGGGGGTAGAGTTTTGATAGTAAATGAATGGTGCGCTTTTCTTCGTCATTACTTCGAAAATTGGTTGGGGATTCTTCGCTGCGCTCAGAATGGGGTTTGAATATTTGTAAGCAAATGTCAGGAGGTGCTTTTCTGTCACCTCCTAAAAAAACTTGTCACTTTTTGAACAATCAAAATCAAATGAGCGATCAAAAAAAGTACACAGTTAAGGTATCAGATTCCTTCGAGCTAACGGATGAAAAATGTGATTATGAAGTTACCTTTCGCCGCTGGCTGATTCGGGAGATTGAAGAAGGGCGTATGACAACAGCCGATGCTGTATCAGAATTTAATTTTAACCCAATAAACGGTATCAGCCTTATTTACCAATGGCGCAAAAAATATGCACCATCGATGTTCTTATCTTTGCCTTCGATGACAGAGAAGGAAAAACAAGAACTTGGTGCATTGCAAAAGCAGCTTAAGACAATGGAAAAGCAATTGGAAGAAGCCAGAATGCGCAACATTGCCCTGAATACTCTTATTGATGTGGCAGAAGAAAAACTGAAAATCGATATCAGAAAAAAGCCTGGTGCCAAAAAGTAAAGCTGCTTGGGCAGTTGTACAGCCACTATTCAGTGAGCTATTACTGCAGGCTGTTTGGCAGAAGTCGTCAGGCTTATTATGAGCAACAAAAAGAGAAAAATGATAAAGGGCTACAGGAAGCCTTGATATTGAATCTTGTAGCAGAAATACGCCGTGAGCTTCCTGCTTGTGGCACCGACAAGTTATATTTTATGCTGAAGGCATCTTTTGCAGAACACCAGATTAAGTTGGGCCGCGATGGACTCTACGATTTGCTAGGCCGCCATGGCTTGCTCATCCGGCACCGCCGCCGCAGACCATTTACTACCGATTCAAATCATCCTTATCGTCAATACCCCAATCTTATCCGTAATATGCCTCTTAGCGCTGCAGGACAGCTTTGGGTCAGTGACATTACTTATATCCGTAAGACAAGCGGCTTCAGCTACCTGAGCATTATTACTGATGCCTACAGTCATAAGATAGTGGGCTATAAGTTACATCCGAGCCTGCATAGTGCAGGGGCGATTGATGCATTGATAATGGCTGCTGCTGACATAAAACGTACTAAAGATCTGATACACCACAGTGACCGTGGCATCCAGTATTGTTGTGCTGATTATGTACAAATGATCAACCATTATGGCATCCGCCTGTCGATGACAGAAAATGGTGACCCTTATGAAAATGCTATTGCGGAGCGTATTAACGGCATTCTTAAATACGAACACGGACTGAAAGAAACCTTTTCAAGCGAAGCGGCAGCAAGGGAGGCGGTAGATAAAGCCGTTCGTTGCTATAATGAGCGTCGCATCCATGACAGTTGTGCCAGGCTAACGCCTGTAAGGGCACACGAAGAGAGCGGTTTACTCAAAAAGTATTGGAAGCCTAAGCAATACAAATCAAAAAATGCCAGTATAGCTACAGTCTGAGTAGAACACCGACTTATCCACTACGTTCAACAATTTTTTAAGAAAGAAAAATTGTCTTCGTGTGGATAAGTCTGCCTCAAATATGCCGGCAGGATAATCAGGGTTAAGTAAGAAAACAGAAAGGTAAAACAGGATTAAGAAAAAAACAGACAAGGACTTTTAGTAATAAAAAACAAGGCAAAACTATGGTTAGGAATAAGAATCTGGCAGACAGAAAAAGCAGGAATAAAAAAAGGATTGTCATCCTTTTCCAGGAATAACAAAATATCCTGTATTCTTGCATTAGTAGTATCAAAAAAACTGACACAAATTTTTCTAATTAACCTCAAAAGGTGTCAAGCTATTTTAGGAAGGGTCAAGTTGTGTAAACTTTTTAGTCGATTGTGTAAACTTTTTGGTGGATTGTGTAAGTTTTTTTGTGAAGTGTGTAAGTTTTTAGTTGAATGTGTGCCGTTTTTACCAGACTGATTGCCAGGCTAATCCCCAAGAGGGGATAGGGGCGTGAGTATGATGATTGTTTTATGATGGTGGATATTGATTTTTTTGATTGAAATGGGGAGGTTTGGTGGGCAAACGAATTGTGTGCTTTTCTTCGTCATTACTTCGACAATTGGTTGGGGATTCTTCGCTGCGCTCAGAATGGGGTTTGAATATTTGTAAGCAAATGGATATTCGGTTAAGAACCCATCCCTTCTCCTCCCGAGGAGGGGATAGGAGGGTGAGTATGATGGTTGTTTTAGTGATGCTGATTATAAGAAAAAATTAATTGTTTGTTGACCTATATTTTTGAGACTTTTCAATTTGATGGGGTGGCACTTAAAACTGCTATTTAACTATTAGTAATAAATGTAAAACGGCTGTTCAATGATTTTGAACAACCGTTTTACGCACCATCTAATTGTTGATTTTACTGTACCTTTTTTAGATTTCTGTGAATACAGGGCAATTATTCTATTTAGTGAGATTATTCAGAGATCACTTTGAATGTTTTTACTGTTTGATTGCCTGTGACTTTTATAATGAACCATCCTTTTGATTTGAAGGTTATATTGAATACTGAACCATTTACTGCATTTAACTGGTGTGATTGCACCAATTTACCGGTGGCGTCTATTACCTGGATGCTGTAGTTTCCTTGTCTGGAAAACTCAAGACGGGTATTGCCTTTTGCCGGATTCGGATAAATGCTTACGATATTGCCTGAACCACCGTTCAAACGGTTGATCACCATATTGCTGATGTATTTTTTATTATCTACATCTACCAATACGACGCGGTAATATGCGAGGGAATAATTATTGTCTGCATCTGTCGTGCTGTATTTTTTTACAGTATTTGAATTACCAGCGGCAGTTACTGTGGCTATGGTCTGGTAGTTGATGCCGTCTAAGCTACGCTCTACGACAAAATGTTTTGTATTTATTTCTGAAAGGGTTTGCCAGTTAACGACTGTGCCATTGGCTGTATTATTGAGGGATAATTCGAGGCCTATTGCGGGTAAGACTGTTGGCATACTGATGGTGTAAGAAGCAGCAGGAGATTCTGCACCTGCGTTGTCTACTACTGCATAGTTAAACTGAGCTATTGGGAAGAACGCGGCATCGGCGACGAATACCACGAACATTTTTGCCGGATCGTAATTGGTGATGGTCTGATTAACAGATATGGGTTGTTTGATACCGTTATTGTCTTCATAATAAAGAACTGCCAGTGATGATGATGGTAGTGTTTTGATGATGAAAGTAGCACCACTGCCTTTTGTATCATCTTCAGGGTCAGAACCTGTTAAGCGAACATCTTCGCCATCTGAAAGACCTAACCTGTAATAACTGCCTCCTTTAAAGACATCGCCGTTGGCATCCCTGTTGGCTGTCCAGGTTTTGATATTCGCGGTTGGTATTTGCTGGGTACCGAAGTTGTAACTGCTTAATGCTGTAGCTGAAGACGGTATATTGATTGATACTGCAGCAGAAGTACTTCCAGAGTTTACATTACTACCGGTATAAGTCCAGTTGGCAGGTGCTGAAGTAGCCGGAGCGGCACCTGTTAAGGTAATATTGTTGAAAGGCTCTGCTGTTAAAATAACTTTATAACCGGTTGTGCTTAATGGTACCTGGTTTAAAGTATAAGTACCGTTGGCAGCTACCAGGACTTTTTCAATTACCCTTCCGGCAGGATCAACCAATACTGCGGTTACATTATTTCCTATATAAACACCCTCAGAGGCTTCTTGTGTCCTGTTATTATTGACATCGTGGAATACGGTACCGGTTAAAGAGATCGTTCTGAAATCTATCTGAACGGCGGCATCTGCCGGGCTTAAAATTCCGGCATCGTCAATGGCATAGTACCTGAAGGAAACAACATTGTTGCCATTATTGGTATTAGCCGGGTAAACATGAACCGGGTTAGTTGGTACACCGCCTGTATAGCTCACATCCACACCACCTGATGGCCAGATGGTACAACCGTTAGAATTGTAACAAACACTTGCATTGCTGGTATAGGTAATACCATTTAATGTAATATTGGTAGCATTCGTAGGAAAAGTAGCAATCCTGATAGCGGTGACATTCCCATCCGGATCTGTGGCCGGGATAAATGAACTCGGTACCACATAATAATTGCCGATACCAGGGTTGCCAATTGTTGCAGAAGTATAGCTATTGGCAACAGGTCTTGCATCGAAGCCAAAGTTAATGTTGCTGATATTCCTGTTAAGGACAAGGCTGGTTGAACCTGTATTTGAGACAATCCCTGTGTTTGCTGTATTACCGATCTGCTGGCTTACCAGTACATAGTTTCTGCCACTATTGGTAAACGCAGTAACAGCAGTAGGCCCTGCCTGTCCTACTGTACCGGCTGTAGCTAATGCGAACCGAATAAGTAGCGGCCATATAATTGGTGAACCCGAATGTACCGGTTGCCGAGAGTGGGTTTGACTCTAACACGATACCTGCAGGATCTAATAACACTGCATGTAAAGTGGTACCTGTAATGGCGCTGCCATTGGCCAGGCCATCAATGGTGCCGTTGATATCGTTGAGTAAGCTACCGCTGATGGTATAAACATCGCCTGCACAATTGGAAATAGCAATGGCATTGGTGGAAGTGGTGACCGTACCTGTAGGAATTGCAGTGGTACCGGCTGAACCTCTGCTATTATTACCGGTAAACATAATGTTACTGGTCCCTCTTTCGAAGAACAGGGAGAACTGGCCACCTAATTCTACATTGGATTTATTAGCACCATTGGTAGCAAGGGTGGCGTAAGTAATATCTCCATTTGTGGGATGATTGAGCATGCCGTAACCAGGCGCCGCTGTGGCATTATTACCCCATACATAGATGTTATTATTGAGGGTTAATGCTGCCATGCCATTAGCACCGGCAGTATGATTGGTACTGGTAATTTTAGTAACACCAGTCAGGATGGTTCCAGAACCGGTACTTACCTGCTGCCAGCTGGTTTGAGCGGTAGTGTTGCCAATAGCTAAAATACCATTAGAGTTATCTCCCACAGAATACATAGAACCAGTGGTGGTTAATAAGAACTGGGAAGCATTGGTAGCTGACTGTAAAATTTCTACGGTCTTTACCTGTACGCCTGCAGGAGTAAATACCGGTGTTGCAAAGTTTCTATTCGCAGCGGCTGATAAAGGAGAACTTGTTCCTGTATATACATTCGTTCCCCATGCGTACACGATACCGGTACTGGTCAATGCCATCGCACTGGTACCTGCAAAGCTTAATTCTACAACACCAGTTAAACTGGTGGAGGCGTTCGTTTTCACCTGGTGCCAGGCGCTATTGATAGTGGTGGTGCCATCACCATAAACATTGCCGTTGATGCTGGAAGCGGTACCTCCTTTTATCCAGACAGCTCCTGAATTGGTCACTAATGCGATACCTCCCTTTGCAGCACGTATAAATGAAACATCTGTGATGGCAACCCCTGAAGGTAATGCGAGTTGGGTAATGGCCACTTGTCCTGCCGTTGCATCAACGATGGTATTGGCGCTATAGCCCCAGCCATATATACCTCCGGTGGAATGTAACCAGAACTGGCTATTCTGAGTGCCTGATGTGACAACGGTACCTGCTGCTAAACCTACGGGAATACCTGTTAAATAATCTGATGGGATAGAGCCGTATAAAGGGACATCAGCACCTGCTGTATATGGGTGTGCATTGGCACCCCAGGCAAATACAGAACTGTGATTGTCTAAAAGGGTGGTACCTAAAGACGAAGATGCGATCAGATCTTTTGCTGATGGCGGGGGACAATCAGCTGATACTGTATTCTGGCAATAGTAAATAGGGGCAGTACTGAAACCATCAAAATTATTCCTGGTAGAAACGCCATTGGTACCATCTCCCATACTTCCTCTTACCAGATGCCCTAGATAAGAGTATTTGGTTGACTCCTTGAGGAATGCGATGGTGGTATGCCCTCCCAGTTCGAGAAATCCGTATCGGACATTGCTATTGTTGGCAATATTGTTTGGCTGACGGGCACGATATACATAACTGTAAGTACCGGCAGGTATTGCAGTAACATTCCCTAACATGTCGTAATGATTGACACCCCATAATAATGCTTCTCCGGATGTTGTTAATACGCCGGCCGCATAGCCTGATGTGTTTTCTGCTAAAACAAAGGGATTATTGGAAGAGATCATTGTGGCACCGGTAATATCGGAACCATCTGATTTTTTTACCGTTGCCCAAGTTGTGCCGGATGCGGCGGCGGCGGCATTGGCTACAGTGGTACCTTCTATGGCGGTACTTTGCCCTAAAATACCGCCGTAGCCTTCTCCGACACCATATACTAACCCGTTTGTGCCGAGTATGAAATGGGTGGCACCATCGGTTTGCCCGGAGATATAGGTTTTGGTGTTTATATTGATATCTTTTGCCTGTATATCAACATTGCTGATTTGTGGCAGCGCCATCTGTGTTGCATAGGATAAATCCTGCGGGCCGCTGCCATTGCCTAAATAAACCTGTGTGCCCCAGGTGTACACTTTATTGTCTGCTGTTAATGCCATGGCACCGAGCTGGGACAATGATATCTTTATGACGTTGATTAATGGTGTGGCTGGTGCTGTTAATACTTGCTGCCAGTTGGTGGCCAATGATCCTAAACCAGTATTGTTTGTTTGTTCTGTACTTGTTGCCAATATATTGGTAATGGCACCTCCGCGGCCGTACAATGCACTGGTATAGGAACCAATGCTTCCATTGGTAATGACACCTGTGGTAGCGGGTTGGGCGCCTAAATACCTGGCGCCTTGTTTAATATAAACGTTGCCTGCCGTGGTGACAATGGCTAAACCTCCTGCGGCTGCTTCAAAAGCGATGATATCTGTGGCGCTTATACCGGCAGGCAGGGCTATGGTTGTGATGCCGACATTACTACTGGTTGATGAACTGATTGTACCGTTATTAAAGCCCCAACCGTATAAATTGGTGGTGGTTAATAAAAATAACTGGTGCTGATTTGTTGAACCTACACTACCGGCTGCTACAGCTACCGGGTTACCTGTGAATCCAGTTAATGCGGTAGGAATTAAGACGTTTGTATTGGTGCCTGCAGTGAGTGTTGTAGATGCACCGTCGCCCCAATACATTACTTCATTTTTATAATCGATGATTATGGTACTGTGAAAAGATGAAGCGACTCTTCTTAAAGGACTTTGTTCATTAAAACATGATGTTTGTGATTTTAATTCATTATTAAATAATGCAATCAATAAAAGTAGTATTGAAAGTGTACGCATAAGGGTACCTCCGAAACAGGTTATCTTTTTCATAAAGCAACAATATTATTTAGCCGGAATAGCTTACATGTAAATTAAATTCTAGTTTTAGGTTTAGAATTTAGTAGTGTTTTAGGTTTACCGGATTTTTTACAAAGATATTGGATTCTGATATAAAAAGGTGTGTTTTTGTTTTTATGCTATTGTATTGTTTGTGCCTAAATGTGGTGTTATGATAGTAATATTTGATTTGATAATTTTTTTAAGATATTGGTGATTGATTTAGAGTTTTATTTGTATTAGGATGATGTTAATGTGTTGGCGCGCTGCTGAAAATGAATGTAAAATTTTCTTCGCTGCGCTCAGAATGAGGGTTGAGTGCTTAAGCATTCTTTAAATTGCTGTGATTTCGATGGGGGAGATTGGGATAGTGCTGAACTTGGGGAGTCTGTGAAGTAGTTTCATTAGCAGATGGTGTTGTTTTACCTACCTTAATTCCTACCAGGATGGGACAGGCGTATATGTGGTAAGATGGATGAGTGAAATCTATTTTTGATAACAGTGCTTCTATATTCATATCGTTTTGAACTTGATGTTTACTTGACTGTATGTATTTGTGGTTGCGGAAGTGGGTATGGGGCTTGCTATCATTTGTAGTGGGTATTGTATTCTTTTTGCAGTATTGCTTTTATGTTATTTTAAATGCAAGTTTTTTGTATTATTTTGGATATGATTATTAAAATATTAGCCTGTATTTGATTTTTGTAAATGTAAAGAGGGGTATGGCTCTTGTTGTATATTGACTATTTTCCCGCAGATGGCGCTGAATAATACAATCGCTGATTATGGCTGATTTTTGAATGTCAGTTAATGAATGGTGTCGTCCCTAGGGCGCTTTTGATTGTATCCATTCTAATTTTTTCTACCATAATGTCGTCCCTAGGGGATTTGATTTGAAAATATCAATACTGTACTTTGACAATTGCTATAAATAATCGGGTTGACTATTTTCCCGCAGATGACGCAGAATAATACAACCGCTGATTATCGCTGATTTTTGAATGTCGTTAATAAGTGGTGTCGTCCCTAGGGCGCTTTTGATTGCATCCATTGTAATTTCTTCTACTGTAATGTCATCCTTACGGGACCTTATTTTACTGTTTTCCCGCAGATGACGCTGAATAATACAACCGCAGATGATCGCTGATTTTTGAATGTCAATTAATGAATGGTGTCGTCCCTACGGCGTATTTTTTGTACCTATTCTAATTTCTTTTACCGTAATGTTGTCCCTAGGGACCTTATTTTACTGTTTTCCCGCAGATGACGCAGAATAATACAACCGCAGATGATCGCTGATTTTTGAATGTCAGTTAATGAATGGTGTTGCACCTAAGGCGCATTGATTGCGTCCATTGTAATTTTTTCTACCATAATGTCGTGCCTACGGGACTTGATTTTACTGTTTTCCCGCAGATGGCGCTGAATAATACAATCGCTGATTATGGCTGATTTTTGAATGTCAGTTAATAAGTGGTGTCGTCCCTAGGGCGCTTTTGATTGCGTCCATTGTAATTTCGTCTACTGTAATGTCATCCTTACGGGACCTTATTTTACTGTTTTCCCGCAGATGACGCTGAATAATACAACCGCAGATGATCGCTGATTTTTGAATGTCAATTAATGAATGGTGTCGTCCCTACGGCGTATTTTTTATACCCTTTCTAATTTCTTTTACCGTAATGTTGTCCCTAGGGACCTTATTTTACTGTTTTTCCGCAGATGTCGCTGAATAATACAACCGCAGATGATCGCTGATTTTGAATGTCGTTAATAAATGATGTCGTGCCTACGGGACTTGATTTTACTGTTTTTAAATAAGTATGCCGGTGGTCTGTAGAAGTATGTACTGGTGTTGACAGCCTCAAAATAAACTCTTAGGCTGCTGATTAATTAATGTTGTATCCTGCTGAGTGTTTCGCGGGATACTCCGAGGTAGTGTGCAATCATGGTTTTGGAAACTCGCTGGAAGAGCTGGGGATACTGCTCTAATAGTAAGTGGTATTTTTCTTTGGCGGAGTTTTTGAGGAGTGACAATACTCTTTTCTGAAGGGCGACGTAACCACTGAATGCTTTTTCGCCGTGGAATTGGTGCATTTTGGGTACGAGGGTGCAGAGTTCGTGTTTATTGGCCTGGTTGAGTTCGTAAACGATGCAGTTTTCCAGTGCCTGTACGCAGAGTTCTCCACTGCCTTGTATTTTGTAAGCTGGATAATCTGAGATCCACCAGTTCTCCATGGCAAACTGTACGATGTGTTCTTTTTCCTGATCGTCGTTCATAAAGGCTTTGAGGAGCCCTTTGATAACGAAATATTCGGAAGTGACGTTTTTTCCTGCTTTTATGAGGTAGTCTTTCTTTTTTATTTCTTTGTAATGAAAGAAACTGATGATGGTTTGGAACTCTTCATCGGTTAGCGAAATGATTTCTTCTATGTGCCGGCGTAATAAAACTGCATACTCCATTTTACAAATGTATTGATGAAGTATGCTGCTTTTATTTTTGTGTACACTTTTATTATCTATTTCTGTAGGGTTTCTTTGATAGCCTGGCCTACTTCTTTGGCGGATTGTGGGTTCTGGCCAGTTATTAACCTATCGTCTTTTGTGACATGTACCTGCCAGGGTGCAGATTTTTCGTAAATGCCGCCTCTTGCTTTTAACTGATCTTCTAATAAAAACGGGACTATTTTGGTTAGTTTTACGGCTTCTTCTTCTTGGTTGCTGAACCCGTTTACTTTTTTGCCTTCTACTAGATATTTGCCATTGCTGAGTTTTATATTTATTAAGCCAGCGGGCCCATGACAAACGGCTGCTACAATACCATTGTTCTGGTAAATTTTAGCTGCAATGGCGGCAATGGCTGTATCGTTTGGCAGATCCCACATGGCACCGTGTCCACCGGCATAATAAATGGCGACATAATCTGCCGGTTTTACATAGGCTGGTTTGAGGCTATTGCTTATTTTTTGATGATAATAGGGGTCTTCCCAGAATTTTTTGTTGGTGCTATCGGTTAAGTCGAATCCATCTACGGGCGGGTTGCCGCCTTTGGGACTTACAAAATCTATTTGGTAACCGGCAGTGGTGAGTACTTCCCATGGATGGGATACTTCTCCTAAATAATACCCGGTTTTTTCACCGGTGCTGCCTTTGGTATCGTGGCTGGTTACGACGAATAATATTTTGTCTTTTTTAGGGGTAGGAGTGGCTGTTTGACCGGCGGTGTTTGTTTCTTTGTTTTTGGGGGCTGTGGTATTGTTGTTACAGCCAATAATGGTGGCTAATAGGGTAATGAGCCCGAATTTTGCTATGTTGTTGCTGAATGTCATATGTTTACTGTTTCTGTGGTTAATGAATGTTGGAGGTGATTGATATATTGTGTTTTGTAGTTTTCTATTCTTTCAGGTGTGGCATTTTTTTCGAGATCGTGAAAGTGGAAGCTTTTTAATGGTGTCATGCCGGTAAAGGCGTTCATTCTATGGAATCCAAACATCACGCCATTGTCTACATTTGTTTGTAAAAAGAATTCCCCGGGTAGTGCAAATGCTGTTTCGGGGGCATTCCAGCTGGTGGTCAGCATGTATTTCCTGCCCTGGAGGGAGCCGCCGGTGCCATAGTTAATGGCTGGATTGTCTTTTTTTCTGCCATCGCTGTAGTAGATGCCTTTGCGGTGCCCGGCAGTGAATACAATATCTAAATATTCTTTGAATTTGTGGGGTAAGCCAAACCACCAGATGGGTGTATGGTATATGACGATGTCTGCCCAAACAAATTTTTCTACTTCTTCATGGGGATTGTAATGCTGGTTTATATTGGTTGTTTTTAATTGAAAGCCGTTGTCTGCGGTGAAATATGCGATATCCCAATTTACTAAACTGGCATTGAACCTGCCTCCTGAATGTGCGAATTCCTGGCCGCCATTTATTACGAATACTTTTGTCATCTCTGTTTTGTTTTACTGATGCAAAATTCGGATGGCAGTTATTTTTTCTGTGTGAGTTATGTCACAATTATTGGCGACTGCACATATGGGTTTTACTGGTAGCTATAATTTTCCTGGAAATGCATGTGATGTTTTTGCCAGATATGTGGCTCTGCGGCAGTTTGAAGATGGGTGTTTAGCATTTCTACAAATATGTTGCTGCTCTGTCATATGGGAGTAGATTGATTGAGCAGCCTGGGGGATGGAAGGATATAATTTATCTTCTGGTGTTTATATATTTAACCCACCCCCGCCCCTCCGAGGAGTACGGCTGTTGTATTCTTAAGATATTAATTTACAAATAGTTTGAATGTCATTTGAGCCTAATCTTATTGCTTGAGC
>JAQGEF010000048.1 GCA_027854065.1 Polluticaenibacter yanchengensis
ACCACTCTCGTTGCTAGCGGGTTGCAAAGGTAAACACTTCTAACCTTACTAACCAAATTTATTCGCAACTTTATTTTACTTTCGAAGAACTCTTTTCTTTTCCCTTTCCAAGCGGGGTGCAAAACTAAATACCTTTTTTGAAACCGGCAAATTTAATTTTAAATTATTTTTCTCTAAAACCCTTTGCCGTATTACATTTTACTTCGCTTTAAAGAACTTTTTTAACACCCATTTTTATTTGGGAGTGCAAAAGTAACTGTCTTAAACCATACCAGCAAATCTTTTTTACAAGTTTATTGAAAAATCTTTTTGGAACGGCAATCCGCGTTTAGGTTAAGGGACCCACCCCTGCCCCTCCCAAGGAGGGGATAGAATCATCAGTGGGGGGATTGCTTGAGTATTGGGCTACCGTTGTTGCATTTAGTTTGTTTTGCTGGTAAGTGCTTTTATAAAAGATTAATAGATATTATACCGACGAAAAGCTGCGGGATATGAAGGGCGGCGAGGTACGAGCCGGTGCCAAAGCACCGAGCGACAGCGAGCCCGCAATAGCCCGGACTGAAGCCCCATAGAATTAAATATGATGATAGCACCAAAAAGAAAAAAATATCTCTGCATTTTTCTTTTGATTGATTCTATACTTACTAATTGGCTGGCTTATACTAAAAACCTATTTTTATATTTCCTGAATGGTTTGCATATGAAAACAAAAAAAATAGAAAACTTTATTTGTGGCAACTGGATTGCCGGCGATGGAGACGGTGAGTTGCTTTATAACGCTGTAAACGGTGATATTATTGGCGCAACAACGACTAAGGGGCTTGATAATGCTGCAATTTTAGAATACGGTCGAAAAGTAGGGGGACCAAACCTGAGGGCCATGAGCTTTCATCAGCGTGGACTAATGTTGCGTGCCCTGGCTATACACTTGCGTGAACACCTGGACCCGTTCTATGAAACGAGTTATATGACAGGTGCTACTAAAGCGGATAGCTGGGTGGACATTGAAGGGGGCATTGGTAATTTATTTGCGAATGCTTCTCTGCGAAGGCGTTTAGGTAATCAATATTTCTGCCTGGATGGGGAATATATTCCGTTAAGTAAATCGGGCGCTTTTATGGGACATCACTTACTGGTGCCCAAAGAAGGTGTTGCGATTCATATCAATGCATATAATTTTCCCGTGTGGGGCATGCTGGAAAAAATAGCTGTTAACTTAATTGCGGGTGTGCCTTGCGTGGTGAAACCTGCGCCTGTCACTTGTTACCTGACCGAAAAAGTGGTGCGCGTGATTATTGAATCGGGTATTTTACCAAAAGGGGCGCTTCAATTGGTGAGTGGAGCGCCTGGAGATATTCTTAATCATACGACTTTTGAAGATGTGGTGACATTTACGGGTAGCGCGCAAACCGGGATGTTCCTGAGAAAAAATAATCATCTTACGGAAAACTTTGTACCGCTGAATATTGAGGCTGATAGCCTGAACTGTATGGTTTTAGGGGAGGACGTTACGCCGGATATGCCCGAATGGCAGATTTTTATAAAAGAGGTGCGAAAAGAGATTACGGCTAAAGCGGGGCAAAAATGTACCGCGGTGCGCCGCATATTTGTGCCTGCAAACAAACTGGAAGCGATTCAAAAGGATTTAACTAAGGCGTTGGCGCAAACGACGATTGGTAATCCATTGAACGGCTCTGTACGCATGGGATCGTTGGCGGGACTGGAGCAACGCCACCGATATAGGGAACAGGTCTCAAAATTGCTAGCCACCTCTCAATTGATCCATGGTAGCCTGGATAGTGTGGAACTGATAGATGCAGATGCGCAACTGGGTGCTTTTGTAAGCCCGATGTTATTGCTGAATGAGGACCCGCTGAATACTTTTGAACCGCATAATATAGAGGCGTTTGGCCCGGTAAGCACGCTGATGCCTTATAATAGCCTGGATGAAGTGATTACTTTGAGTAAAATGGGCAAGGGCTCTTTATGTAGTTCTATTATAACGGCGAATGGTAGTATCGCAAGAAAATATGTATTGGGTGCGGCAACGATGCATGGCAGGATACTGGTGCTGGATGCTAAATGTGCTGCGGAAAGTACGGGGCACGGGTCTCCTTTGCCTTTGTTGGTACATGGCGGGCCGGGCCGGGCCGGTGGTGGAGAAGAGATGGGCGGATTGCGTGGGGTTAAACATTACCTGCACAGGGTGGCGATACAGGGCTCGCCTACGATGCTGACAGAAGTAACGAGTACTTACCAACCTTTTGGTGAAGGGATTGAATGTGAACAGCATCCTTTTACCAAGTACTTTGAAGAATTAAGGATCGGTGATCAGATTGTTACTGAAAAAAGACTGATAACACCAGAAGATATTGATCAATTTGCTGATTTGTCGGGAGATCATTTTTACGCGCATTTACGGGAAACCGATTTTGAAGGAACGATGTTTGAGCAGCAGGTAGCGCATGGTTACTTTATAATGAGTGCTGCAGCCGGCTTGTTTGTGGACAGCTATGAAAAAAATCCGGTATTATTGAATTATGGTATTGACGAACTGAGATTTACCAAGCCGGTATATCCGGGAACGAGTATCTATGTGAGATTTACCTGTAAAGAGAAACTGGAAAATGACAAAAAAGAAGAATCTGATATTGATAAAGGTATTGTGAAATGGTATGTAGAAATTTTTGATGACACTGATGAACATATTGGTGTGGCGACTATTTTGACGATGGTGAAGAAGCAAATGCAATAAATTGATCGACATGCATAAAATAATAAAGGTCCTCAAAATTGAGGACCTTTATTATTTTATAAAACTACTTTAGAAGTATTAGTTTTTTACAAATCTTGATGATTCTGTTTTACCATCTGTTTCTACTTTAATAAAGTATAATCCATTTGCTAAACCATCTAAGCTGATTGAAGTGTTTAATAAAGCTCCTGTGCCTAATAAACTGATTTGTCTTACAGATTTACCATTGTTATTAAATACAGTAATGGTTGATTTTTTACCGTTTAAAGAATTCAAAGCAATATTCACCCTGTCTTTTGCCGGATTCGGATATAGCGTTACACCTTCTGTACGCGCTAAACCTTTAATGATTTTCGCTACATTGCTAAAGCTGCTGTTTGAGTTTAAATCTACTTGTTTTACACGGTAGTAGTTTTCGCCAATTGCAGGATTTTCATCTAAATATGAGTATTGAATGGTTGTATTACTATTGCCATTGATGGCTTTAGATGCTACAAAAGCAATGGTTGTAAAGTTTATACCGTCAGTTGAGCGTTGTACTTCAAAACCTTTGTTTGCTGTTTCTGATACAGAGCTCCAGCTAATAGTGTTACCAAAAGTATTATTGCTGGCTGCTAACTGACCTAAAGCAACGGGTGTGGTGATATCTGCGCAAACGTATGGAAAGATAGCTAACCCTTTTTTGAATCCTCCGGTCCATTCTTCATGCATAATATGCCAGGTATTATCGTCCCATTGCTCCCATGCCATTAATGTATCTTTATCAGCAACATTATTCAATGTTGCATAAAGTGCAAAAAAGTCACCCTCGAAAGGGTCTACAGCTGAAAAATTCACCCCAATAAAAATTTTCTTTGAAGCTGGCAAATTAATTGGCGTGGTAAATTTACCAACAAATGGCAAATCTAAATCTTCAGCATCCGCAATGTCCGCACATGTTGTATTTATTTGTCCAATTTTACTTCCAGGTACACCCGTAGTTCCATCATAAACAACTATTGATACAGGAAGAGAGAAATCTCCGACATCTGTTAATGAATAAAATGCGACACTATCTAGTCTAGTTATACTAGTAGTTGAAAAGTCATAAAAATTAGCTTTTGCTATATCTCCCCATGCATTAGTTCCAGCAATAAAGCCTAAAAAGCTGTCATCTTCATCATATAAATCGTACAAATCAAAATCCTGATCAATGGGAATGTAATTACTCCAACCACAAGTAAGCTCATTTTGTCTGATAGAATTGAGCTTTGGTGTAATTTTCTTTTTAATTTTTTGTTTAATTGCGGTAGAAGATTTATCTATAGTAACTTTATTCACTTTTTGCGCATACACATTAGTAAATAAAGTTGCTCCTACCAATAAAAATAAAGTGTAGAATTTCTTCATAATTTATGTTTTGTTCATGCTAAATTACTACAAATTCACATTTGACAACAAATATTTTATTTAAGTATGTAAAAACTATAAATTTTACAGTTGATTAAACTTTTGAAATGTTTACAGATCCCAATAAACCTATATGCAACCTTTGTTTATAGTTTTTTCTCTAAGTTTACATAAAAATCGACTCAATGAAAATCAAACAATCTGTACTTGCGATATCCATGTGTGTGACCATGTTTGCCTGTGATACTGTTCAGAAAATTGCCAGTGTATTAACGCCATCCAATGTAGAAATGGCATTAGGCATCAAACAAGCCCTGGAACAAGGCCTGAATAAATCTTTCGATGATTTTAAAAATCCTCAATCCAATGCATTATTGGCATTTACTTTTCCCGGAGAGGCTCAAAAAGTGGTGAATACTCTAAACAACCTGGGTTTAGGTAGTCTGGTTAATACAGTAACATCAAAAGCAAATAATGCGATCGCCTCTGCTGTTACTTCTGCCAAGCCAATATTTATCAATTCTCTTAAGAAAATGAGTTTTAACGATGCCGCTAAAATTTTATTATCGGGTAATCAGACCGCAGCGACGGACTATTTTAAAAACTCAACCAAAAGTGATCTGATGGTTGCTTTCCGCCCTATTGCAGACAGCACCATTAAAGCTCAGGGTATAGATAAAGAGTGGGGTAAAATTGCGAATGCCATTAATAATTTTCCACTGGCGGGTATGAAGGTTGAAAATACATTAACTGATTTTATTGCAGCAAGGGCCGTGGATGGTATGTACAATATAGTGGCTAACGAAGAAAAGAAAATCAGAACAGATATCAACGCAAGATCAACAGATGTAATGAAACGTGTGTTTGCTTATGCGGATGAACAAAAAGCTAAAACGGGGACTAATTAATACAAAATCAATCGAGTTTAAAAAATCCACAACTTTACTTTAGTTGTGGATTTTTAATAAAATCGACTAGCAAAACTAAAACTGATTGAATCAATTTCTCTTAGAATTAATATTTTCTCAGCCTACTTGCCATCTACTATATATCGCTACTCACTGAAATCTCATTAGCATCTCTATGATATTATTATAATTACATAAATTTGAATATAAGTAGCTTAAAGCAACAATTAGATATCTGCACCAAACAAGAGCTCAATCAAATTATCTTAAATTTTCAAACATTTTTGATTTTATTGACAGCTCCTTAAACAAAAAACTCATTATTAAACCAACATTTTTCTTAATAAGGTCTTCATTATTATATGGTTCGTCAGTATTTATAAAAGTTTCTGGATTATATACTACAGCATAACAATAATTATTTTTAAAACGTTGTTGTATACATACACTATACCCTCCGGTAGAAGGTGTATAATATTCTCCATTCAATCCGCGAATCTTTTTATCTAATAATAAACTATCAAGAGTTTTCCACCAATTCTCGCTTTTTTTTATACTCCAATTCTCAATAGTAGAGCATTTTATAATACTATCAACCATATTAATTTCCCCCTTAAAGCGTATAACTTGAACATTTTTTCTTTGTTTATCTAAATTTAATATCAAAACGCTGCTATCATCACCATAAACAAAAAAGCGGATTAAACTATCACCTTTTTCAAATGAAACAGGATCTAATCCAAAATAGTACGCCAATGAATCTTCAATCGACTTTTCATTATTTGGATAACCAAATTGAAAGGATTTTTTAGAATGCAAAATCATATGATCTTCCGAATCTTTCTTTTCATTTGTGCACGAAATCACATTTAAATAGAAAATAATAACAAAAAAATAATTAAGTTTCATAATCTTTAATTTACTTGCTTTATATACTTTTTCATCCAGGATGGCTTTCCTATGATTGGTTTATCTTTATTATCTCTCCAGTTTTTATCATTAAGTTTTGGAAGAATATTATTTTTGTTTTTCTTGGTTTTATGACCGCGGGACAACTCTCTTTGTACACCAACTTTATCTCTTGGATTTTCTCCGCTAAACATAGGAGCATCTCCCCCTCTATTAACATAAAGAAAACCCTCGGGTGTAACTAAATAAAAATCAACTTCATTCATATTTGACAAATCCATAAATTTTTCATCCGAAATCTGATTTGGCCAAGGGTTTGATTTCTTATCAGAAAATACTTCAGAAGTTATATGAGTATGAATTATTCCAACTACTTTAAACTTTTTTAGATCATCTAAAACTGGCCCAAACTTAGCAGCCCCAGTTAGCCCTCTAAAATATCTATATTTATATTTTATCTCATTATTAACCTTTACTTCATAAATTACGCCAGCCCATGCCAGAATCAAAACCTGCTATTCAATAGGTCCTAGTACTAATAAATGCTTATTAATCTATAATTCATTAATCTGCTAAATAAGAATTCGAATTTTAAACCACTCTTTCTTAATTATTCAATTCATATTTGATAAAATGGACAACATTTCCATTAGTTAAATTCAAAATGATTGTATCATTATTTAAATTAAGTTTACCTATTGAAATTATGTACGAATCTTTATTACTTTTTTTGATCTTGAATTTTCTTTTCTGCTCAAACCTAAATTCAATTTCTACTTCCCCTGGTCTATTAATCCATAAAATTCTGGGAACGATTTGTATAATACGGTCAAATGGGGCTTGTGACTTTAAACAACTATCAAGTTTTATATTTATCCATGTTCCATATTTCCCCTTAAAGGAATCTTGAGCATTTATATTAAAAAGGCAGGTAAGAATAATCAAGGACAAAATTGAAATTTTAATATTCATAATTAGTAAATTTAGCTTAATCTATACTCCAAAAAAGTATTTTTTTGAATTGAGCATCTGATCCAAATATGGAGCCATAATCGTATCTTTATTCCAAAGGTCAATGTGGGCATTAGAACTTCTTCTATTTTCAGGCAAACCTGTTCCAAAATGTTCATCATAACCTTCGAAATATATAATACCAGTCTTATTTCTTAATAGGTTTATTACATCATCCTTTGTCCCATCAAATTTTTCTGGTTTACCATATTTTTTAATGTGATTCGCCAAATTAGTAGCTCCTAATACATTTCCATCTGCATAAGTTTGACCACCCGGATTTGTCATATTTTTAACCCCATTGAGATTTAAACCTGATAACTTCAAAGAAATACTAACTCGTATTGCACATTGATTAAAGTATCTAAAAGTTGAACCATCTGAATCGTCTACAGGTGTAGATGGGTTCGCAGGTGTTCTATCAGGTCTTTGTTCATAGGGTAATGGATAATTACTTAACAAGTCAGAAAAGGGTGGAAATTTGTCTACAGAGCCTCCACTTTGAGGAATAGGAATCTCTTCCTCTTGCATTATTCCCGAAATATCAGCACTTACATCCTTAGTTATCAGATGTAAGAATGTATCTGAAAAAACTTCTGTAGCTACTCCTATCCAACTTCCAAAATCTAAGGAACTTGCTAGTCCTATAGTTGCACCTGCCATAGCACCAAATAAAGCTCCCTTTCCTGCCCCATTACCATTTTTACTCGTTAAAACACCAATTGTGCCACCAACAATAGCGCCTCCTACTGTTCCTGTAAGCATACTTGCTCCAACTCCCATACCGGCAAATCCCCCACTTGGATCAATCATATTTACCGGATCATTCCCCATCCCTACATAGCCACTTGCAAACTGATCATATGGATCATCCTGTAAAAAACGGGCAATCTGCGGATCATAACTCCGCAAGGTAAAATCATGCCAACCAAGGTCTTTATCTAACTCGTTAAATTCTCCCTGTTAACCGTAAGCATTATTAGGAGCACTAAATGAACGGCTGCTCAAACTTGCTATCTTTAAGCCAAACGCATTGTGATGGTTTTCTTCCAAAATCCAGCCTGATCATGACGTACAAGTCAATTACTTTTTAGTAAATATGGGTCTTCCACATCTATTATTTCCCATTTCTGGTACTAATAATTGTTCATTTAAGAACTTTGCAAACTTCACAACTCTAATTACAGACTCATCATATTCAAGATCAGGACTTATAAAAGTGAGATTCTGATATTTATTATCAACAACCCTCTCTATAAAAAAAAATGATCCTGCATCCAACCAACTGCTTTTAATTGAATCATCTAGATTATTAATATTTAATTCATCCATTTTATTTCCAATTAACTTAAATAAATTGTTATCTAAAGTTCCACTGTCACATCTATAAAACTCAAAGCATATTGTATCCCCGTGGGTTATATTTTCATATTTATAACTGTACTCCCAAATATTATAGCTCTTATTATCGAAATCAAAATCAACAACCCAGTTATTACTTAAATCATTTGATTCATACCAAAATCTATAATAATCATGATTCTGAAGGTGTCTAAAACTAGGGATACCAAGTTCTTTTACTTTTACGGCCAAATCATAATCGTAAGGACCATTATATTCATATTGATATTTCTTATACTCATAATTATATTCAGAGCATAGTACTTTAATTACCTTACAACTTTCATTGCTTCTGAAACAGGAAGCATTAAGTATTAAAAAAATAAAAATAATTCCTCTATAATTAAACATTTTTTATACTCTAATTTAGCTCTTACAAAATGAGATTCCTATACTTCTCCAAATAATCTGGCCTCCAATTGATAATTTGACTACTTATACCGTCCCAATGTCAGGGAACAAATCTTGCCTTATTTTTCTGCTTTGTTTAATATTTATTAATAATATTTCTAATCTCTGTAGTAGCTTCCCTTTCGATCCTCACGTACATTTCAGCACCTCCATTTTCAATTAACTGATCATTTGGAGTTACTAAGTAAAAATCCTTATTTATTGTCATTCATTGATCTAATCCTTGACTTCTATTTTCGGGCCTAGGTTTTGACAAATTCTGTGACACAATATGATTATATATAACACTCAGGATGCACGTTACTTTAGATTGCTTTTTAAATGCCTTATTTCTATTAACTTAACTTTCGAACTAACTATATCATTATTGTTCCCCATAGCTCACAAACAACTAAATATCAATAAATAAGACAATATTTTTAAGCCAATTACTAAGAATTATTCAGTAATCCATCTTTCAGGATTACTCCTGTCTTTCTCACAAGGATTTTCTCCTAATGGAGGTAAATCAAACTTTTTAATTAAAAAATCGACAAACGCCAATAAGGGCTTTGAAGCCTTATAATCAATAATATCAGGTTTTGTAAAAAGCTCATAATGATAATTTCCATTCCACATGGTTTCAATCTCAAAAATGTTTCCATAACCAGTTATAATATAGCCAGGCTCTATACTTAAATTAACAATATCATATACCTTAATATTATATTCAATATCTTTTAAAGTTGACTCCTTCAACCTTTCTTCTTCATATCGATACAGTTTATAATAAATGCTATCATCCCCTTCTTTAAAATTAATACAGTAAGTAAAAACCTTATATTCTAATCCAATGAAATCTACATCTACAACCCAATTATACAATGGGTCAGGTGATTGATACCAAATTCTGAAGTAATTACTTTTACGATCTCTAATATTATATAAATTCAAATCCCTAGCAATCTTATATGTTTTGAATTCATTCAGACTTTTAAATCTCGAATCAGATTTATCATAATCTTTTAATGTCCACGGTCTAGAAATAGTTTTCGTTACAAAACATGGATTACTCTTTTTATGGTTATTGCATGCAGCAATACATAATAATATCAATATAAAAGAACACAACTTTAAATTAATCATTTTGCTTTTCATTTTTTATTTACAAAAAACTATTATTTTAAATAATTATTTTTTTAGGATCGGGTTTCTGAAAGTACTTTTCCATGTAAGCAGGAATTCCTGGAATTAGCTTGTCATTAGCGTTTCTCCATTTTCCTGACTTAATTCTAGCCGCTCCTTTATGTGTCTTTCCATTTCTCATCGTTTTGATATTTGTCATCAAGACACTACGATTGTCAACGACTTTTTTATCTGCAGTTGTATACTTTATTTCCAATTCATCCCTATCTCCATTCGATGTTTGATTACTTTCCCTAAATCCTCTATTAACAATAAGATCTCCATCTGGAGTAACTAGATAAAAATCTTTATCCCCATGCCTTTCCATTGTTGTCCAATCATCATTCTTTTTCGTTGGATCATTATCCTTCGTGGAAAAGTTATCACTTACAGGATGAGTATGTATATAGCCTGCTACATCAAAATATTTAACCTTTCTCTTTAAAAGCTCGTGTCCTAATCGAACAGTTGGACTTAAACAGTCATTCCCTTTAAATACTTCATATGTGTATTTTATCTCATTTCCAACTTTTATTTTGTAGATAACAGCTCCGTATTCCAAACAATCTCCAGCATACTTCCCCCATGTTAAAGCAAAGTGTGCTGCAGCTTCATCTGCTGCTTCAAATGCTCCACTTTCCATATAAATTGGTATTTTTGGATCTCTTGGTCGTGTCATACCAAAAGTATTCAAACTATTTGGTCTTCCAGTATTAATATTCCCATCATTGATGCTCCGCACTGTAATATTCATTACAGTAAAAAAAGAACTGGCTAAACTGGAAATTGTTGACATAGCAGAGTAACCCACAGACGCTATAGACGTTAAGCCTGAAACTCCGGGACAACCAACTTGTGCGATTGCCGATGCAGCTGAACTCACCCATCCTCCACTTTGGTCTATTGTATTCACTGGATCATTCCCCATCCCTACATAGCCACTTGCGAACTGATCATAAGGGTCTACCTGTAAAAAACGGCCAATCTGCGGATCATAACTCCGCAAGGTAAAATCATGCCAGCCAAGGTCTTCATCTAACTCGTTAAATTCTCTCTGGTAACCGTAAGCATTGTTAGGCGCGCCAAAAGCACGGCTGCTTAAGGTCGCTATCTTTAACCCGAACGAATAGTAATGGTTTTCTTCCAATATCCGGCCGCGGTCATGGCGCACGATCATATCATCAAAATACACGTATTCGCCGCTCTCATTGCTCACAAATACCATGCAATAGCCGTTTTTAGGTACTTTGATATTCAGCAATGCCAATGGTGCTGCCCCGTCACCTGCTATCTGTACACGCTGGCTTATACTCCCTTCCCCAACATAGTGCATCCTTTCGTCAAAGAACATCACATTCAGGTAGGCTTTTGGTTTTGTACTGCCGGTATTGCCCAGGTCACTCCACTGTGTACCAAAGATACCCGGGTTTAAATTATTCACAATGGCTGTGGCATTGTTTTTTATCACTGTGCCGGTACCGGCGCTATTTACCAGTGTACCGGCTAATGCCCCCAATACGGTATTGATAATGGTACTGGTAGTGCCTGTATTTACTACAGG
>JAQGEF010000049.1 GCA_027854065.1 Polluticaenibacter yanchengensis
CTAAGTATGCAAATCCGTCATTTAGGTCAAGCTTCATTTTATTATCAAATGGGGTATAAAAAATGTTGTCTTCATCAACTTTGAAACCTTTCCACGTTCCATTTAGTATTTCATCAATTTCTTCTACTATTGTATCAATTATACCTCCATCTTTGGAGTCACTACTATCTAAAAAAAATCTTAACTCACCTTGAAGAGGAGGTGATGTTCCTTCGTTCTTTACATCACATATCGGCCAGGGTCCAAAAAAAGGGTGTTGCCTGATTCTAAATATTAAATGATATTGCTCATGTACACTCATAATGAATTCTTTTGGTTATAAAAAGCTATTCTTCACATTCTTTCCAAGACAGAAAATCTGCTTCCAATCTTCAAAATAGTAATATCGTTATTTGTGACTATTTCCTAAAAATTATAAATGACCTTACGATCTGTGATAAACCAGTGACAATGATAGCCCAAATGATGAAGTAAAATAAGTAACTAATTTTAAATAGATTACTAATAGAACAGTAAAGTAATGTAATTCCGGCCATTGTCAGGATAATTCCTTTAACCAATTCTATCCAAAAGGCTTTTCTATCAGATAAATCTGATTTTACATTTTCAATAATAGTTTCCGCATAATTCGTTTCAACGTTTTCTCTTTGTAATAGTGCAATAATTTCTTCCTCTGATTTCCTTTTTTTAACGAGCTCTTCCACATATTTATGTAAGAAAATGATTTTATCATCTACGGAGTTACTTGATTCCATTATATATAGTTATGAAGATCGATATACTGATTATGATAAATAAAAATAGGAAGAATAATATTCTTCCTATTAAAATAGCTTAATAAATTATAATTTATAGCAAAAGTACCCTCATAAATTTGCTATAGATCTAAAGTGCCGGTATTGTTATGCTAATTCGTTTTCTTTAGCTTTTTTCTTAAGAACCGCTAAAAAATCATCTTTACATTTTAATGCTTTATTTGCCCAGTCTTTCCCTTTATTTCTGCCTGATTCTGTACACAACATACTGATAGCAACTCCTGCTGCTGCGGCAGCTAATATTCCTAATGCAACTTTTGATTTTTTTGTCATAACAAAATGTTTAATTGGTTATAAATAGTTTTCTTGAATATAATCTATAAAAAACCATGCCAACTATTTGACTTTTCCGGACAATTGATTTTTTTGAATTTAATTATGATAATTATTAGTTAGAAGCGCCAAAAAACTACTATTTTGCGAAGCATGGCATAACTATTGCCAATTTTCAATTCAATTTTTTTATTTTAGTTTAATCCGGTAATTCAAATATTAGTTGAGATTTATCCGGATTTAAGAATGATGTTTAAAAGACTTGTATATAAAGTAGTATTATAATGAAGTTTAAAAATATAGCTTTGATATTATCCATTTTGGGAATGCAAAAACTTAACTCCCAAAAACTGGTAGGTAAAATTGAGAACGGCTTTTCATACATTGAGCACAAAGTAGAGGATAACCAGGACCTGGCTTCTATTGCATTACAATATGGTGTATCTGAAGATGAAATTAAAGCATTGAATGGTGCATCAGCATTGAGTTCAAATTCGATTGTCCGTATCCCGTTAAATTCAATTATTAAACAGGAATGTGTGTCTAAAAATTGCATACCGGTTTACCATATTGTTGGAAAAAGTGAGGGATTGTACAGGATCGGGGTAGCCTATAATAATATTAAGATGCCTCAGCTTAGAAAGCTGAATAACCTGGCGAATGATAACTTATCGTTGGGTAAGGAAATAATTGTTGGTTATGTGCCTGAATCTGTAACAACAGCAAAGTTTGAGCGTCGTAAAGAGGTACCGGCAGAAGAAAAGTTAAGTACCAATAATGCTCCTAAATACTCTATTGACAATAACAAAAAGGCTGAAATGCCTAAAGCGGAGGCGCAAAAAAAGGATTCCACCCTGAATGTGATTAGCCAGATAAAGGACCTGAAGACGGAAGTGAAGCCAAAAGTAGTGAATGAAGTAAAGGAGAATAATGTTATAACCGGGAAGGTTATTGAAATAAAGGATACGGTTAAAGTAGACAATACTGAGTATGTGGCGAAGAAACTGGAATACAGCAATAAAGAAGGCGCCTTTAAAAGCGAATTTAAAAATGCGGGATTTTCAATGGAATTGTCTGCAGCGAGCTTTAAAAGTGAAAGTGGCTGGAAAGACGGGATGTATTTTGTACTGGTAAATGAGATTGAAGTTGGTATTACAGTAAAGTTATCTGTTGGGGATAAAGTAATTTATGCTAAAGTTACCGGACCATTACCGGAGGTTAAAAAGGCGAATGATGTGTCTATAAGGTTAAATGATGCCGCAAGTTTTGCATTGGGGTATTCGGAGAATGAGAAATTTAAAGTAAAGTTATCTTTATAGAATATCACTTTTGTAAACAATCGTGCTGTTCAGGAAGCGCAAAGGATAGTAGCAAAGTACCCCACAGGCGGCATAAAACAGGTAGCGGATTGCGTAGCTAAGCTAACTGATATGCCGCCGAGGAGTACTGCGGATAGCCTGGTGCCGTAGCCGGTATCAGAAGGGTTTTGTTTTTCCAATGTGTATTTTGATTGTAAATAAATGGCTACGGCATGCGCCCAAATAAAAATGACTGAAACTTTTTTAGGTTTTGAATTAACTTAGTGGCGGAGATTTTGTTTTCATGGAAGGAATTTATGATGTTTTAATTATTGGCGGCGGACCAATTGGTTTGGCCTGTGCTATAGAAGCGCAGCAAAGAAACCTGAAATATATTGTAATAGAAAAAGGTTGCCTGGTGAATAGTTTATATAATTATCCGCTGAACATGACTTTTTTTTCGACATCTGACAGGTTGGAAGTGGGTGGACTACCATTTATGAGCCTGAATGCGAAACCTAACAGGAGTGAGGCCCTGGAATATTACAGGAGGGTTGCAGGTTATTTTAATCTGAATATCCGGTATTTTGAAAGAGTGGTGGACGTTAGCAGTCTTAATGATTCGTTTTTGGTGGAAACGACCAAAGGCAGGTTCCCGGCAAAAAATGTGGTGGTAGCTACGGGCTTTTACGATAAACCGAACCTGATGCATGTACCTGGAGAAGGGCTGGATAAAGTGAGCCATTATTATAAAGACCCTGCTTTTTATGCTTTTCAGAAAGTGTTGGTGGTGGGCGCAAATAACAGTTCGGTAGATGCGGCACTGGAAACCTGGCGTAAGGGCGCGGATGTTACGATGGTGGTGCGTGATAGTGAAATTGGCAGAAGGGTAAAGTACTGGGCGAAACCGGATATTGAAAACCGGATAGCTGAGGGCAGTATAAAAGCGTATTTTAACAGCAGGATTCTTAATATCTCAGAAACTGAAGTGACAATAGATACGCCGGGGGGAGAAGTGGTGGTACCGAATGATTTTGTGATTGCGACCACGGGTTACCAGCCTGATTTTGACTTTTTAAGGAAAATCGGTATTGCGCTGGAGGATTCAGACAAACTGTATCCGGATTATAACCATGATACTATGGAAACGAATATAGCCGGCATCTACCTGGCGGGTGTGGTTTGTGGCGGTATGGACACTCATGTGTGGTTTATAGAGAACAGCAGGGCACACGCCAAAATAATTATGGAAAATATTACCGGCAATACTGTTAAGTGACATTTTTGTTGATGAACAGTACTTTATTTGCCTATTAAAATGAGTATAAAAAAGCTGAAATTTATAAAATGGAATCTTTTTTAGTGAAAGATTTTAAAATATTTTATATTTTTGCCTCAATTTTCTTGAAAATTTCGAATATTTTTAAATTTTCTATTAAAAGATTAGTGTTTTTTTGCTTTAAATACTAGAAATATCTCTATCTTTGCGCTCCTAAAATTATGTCGAAACAATCACTTATAAAACAGGACGGAGTAATTATTGAGGCGCTATCTAACGCTATGTTTAGAGTTAGATTAGAAAACGGCCATGAAATTATCTCCACGATATCAGGTAAAATGCGTATGCACTATATTAGAATTTTACCTGGCGATAAAGTTGGTGTAGAGATGAGTCCTTATGACTTAACTCGCGGAAGAATAATCTTTAGGTACAAGTAACGGCAGAAAACTGCATTAAATATATATTATGAAAGTTCGTGCATCTATCAAAAAGCGTAGTGCTGACTGTAAGATTGTTCGTCGTAAAGGTAAACTTTTTGTAATTAACAAAAAGAACCCTCGCTACAAACAACGCCAAGGTTAATAGCACTCAACAGAAAAGCAAGCCTTGCGGAATAGGCTTGGAAGTAAATTTTTTTAAGTAAAAGAAACGTAAAATTAAAGTATGGCTCGTATTGCCGGTATTGATTTACCAAAAAATAAGCGTGGCGAAATTGGCTTAACCTACATCTACGGTATAGGTAAAAGCACCGCTAAACGTATTCTTGAAAACGCTGGTATAGACTTAAGTAAAAAGGTTAACCAGTGGAATGATGATGAATTAGCTGCTATTCGTGGTTTCATTAACGACGAATTGAAAGTTGAAGGTGTATTGCGTTCTGAAGTTCAAATGAACATCAAACGTTTGTTAGACATCGCATGTTACCGTGGTTTACGCCATCGTAAAGGTTTACCTGTTCGTGGCCAACGTACCCGTACTAACAGCCGTACCCGTAAAGGTAAACGTAAGACAGTTGCTGGTAAAAAGAAAGCACCTAAAAAATAATCATCTGTTAAGTTGCTATAGTATAGCCGCATAACAAAACAAAAAATCCGCAGGTATTTCTGGATCGCTTATAAAGCAGGAGGAAGCCCGGTATCGGAATCAAAAGATTCGGATCATTATTAAACATTTAGATTACCTCCATAAAAATGGCAAAAAATCAATCAAGCGCAAAAACAACTGCTAAAAAGCGTGTTGTAAAAGTGGAAGCTGCTGGTGATGTACATGTAAATGCTACATTCAACAACATTATTATCAGCATTACAAACAAGCAGGGTCAGGTTATTTCCTGGTCTTCAGCTGGTAAAATGGGTTTCCGTGGTTCTAAAAAGAATACACCATATGCTGCACAAACTGCTGCTGCAGATGCTGCTAAAGTAGCAATCGACGCAGGTTTAAAACGTGCAGACGTTTACGTTAAAGGTCCTGGTAGTGGTAGAGAAGGTGCAATCCGTTCTATCTCTCAATCAGGTATCGAAGTTACTTCTATAAAAGACATTACACCAATTCCGCATAATGGTTGTCGTCCTCCTAAAAAACGTAGAGTATAATTTCTATACAATATAAATAAACGGAAAACCGGACATTGTGAACCGGTTTTCCGTTTGTTGGTTACACAATTTTTTTTTAACAGGATGGTTTATTTATTTTTTAAAGATTTTTATTGATAAACCATCGTCACCAAAAAATCTATAATCATTTAATATGGCACGTTATACAGGTCCAAAAACAAGAATTTGCAGAATCTTCGGAGAGCCTATCTTAGGTAATGGTAAGTATTTAACTAAAAACAGCTTCCCTCCGGGTCAACACGGTCCAAGTCGTAAAAGAAAACAACCTAGTGAGTACGCAATTCAGTTAAAAGAGAAACAAAAAGCTAAATATACTTACGGTTTATTAGAGCGTCAGTTCTACAAAACTTATATTGAAGCTGCAAAATTGAAAGGTGTTAAAGGCGAAAACTTAATCAAATTATTAGAATCCCGTTTAGATAACGTGGTTTACCGTTTAGGTTTAGCTGCCAGCCGTCCTGCTGCCCGTCAGTTGGTTAGCCACAAACATATTACAGTTAACGGTATTATCGTTAATATTCCTTCTTACCGTTTGAAAGCTGGTGATATCATTGGTTACAGAGAGAAAAGTTCTCATAATGAGTCTTTAATTTCTCAAATCCGTGGTAAAAACACTAAATTTAGCTGGTTGGATTGGAATGATGCTACTAAAACCGGTACATTCTTATCTGCTCCGGAAAGAGAAAATGTTCCTGAGAATATCAAAGAACAATTGATTGTAGAGTTGTACAGTAAATAATAATAATGTATTTACCCGGGTTCAATGCCTGGGTAATTATATTTGTTCCGCTTATAAATCTATCATCTTCATCATAATAACAAAAAGGAGTCGATATAATGGCTATATTAAACTTTCAGAAGCCTGACAAAATCGTTCTACAAAAAGCTACCGATTTTGAAGCACAGTTTGAGTTCCGTCCTTTAGAGCCTGGTTACGGTCTTACCGTAGGTAATGCTTTAAGAAGAGTTTTATTAAGCTCTTTAGAAGGGTACGCTATTACTGGCATTAAAATAGAAGGTGCTGACCACGAATTTGCTACAATTAAAGGTATTGCAGAAGACGTTACTGAAATTATCTTAAACTTAAAACAAGTTCGTTTCAAAAAAACTACAGAAGGTGATATTTCTCACGAGAAAGTAGTATTAAGCTTAAAAAACAGAACTGAGTTTACTGCCGGTACAATTGCTGAAGGATTACAGAATTTTGAAATTATGAATCCTGAGCTTTTAATCTGTACAATGGATGAGTCTGCTCGTTTAGATATTGAAATCAACATTGGTAAAGGTCGCGGTTATGTTCCAAGTGAAGAGAACAAACTAAAAGACGCTCCATTCGGATATATTCCTACCGATTCTATTTTTACGCCAATTAAAAACGTAAAATACAGCATCGAGAATACCCGTGTTGAACAACGTACCGACTACGAAAAATTAATCATGGAAGTTTCTACAGATGGTACCATCCATCCGGAAGAAGCTGTAAAACAAGCCAGCCGTATCTTAATACAGCACTTGATGATTATTACAGACGAAAATATCACTTTCGATACACGTGAAGAGAAAAAAGAAGATTTGGTTGACGAATCTACTTTACAACTACGTAAAGTATTGAAAACACCATTAGAAGACTTAGATCTTTCCGTACGTGCCTTCAACTGTTTGAAAGCTGCTAAAATTAACAGCTTAAGCGAGTTGGTACAATACGAACAGGAAGATTTAATGAAGTTCCGTAACTTCGGTCAGAAATCTCTTAGCGAGATCGACCAGGTGTTACATGAGCGTGGTTTAAGCTTCGGTATGGACTTAAGCAAATTAGGCTTAGAAAAAGAAGATTAATCTTCTTTATTAAAATATTGCCATAACAGCGTTTTGCTGTTATGGCATTTTATCCGGCTTGTAATTCCTGACACGGTACAAGCTAATTAAAAATTAAATTAAAAATTTAAAGTCATGCGTCACGGAGACAAAGTAAACAACCTTGGTCGTAAGAAAGCACACAGAGTAGCCTTATTACGTAATTTAGCTAGTGAATTAATTAAGCACAAACGTATTGTAACCACTTTAGCTAAAGCTAAAGCATTACGTGTATACATTGAGCCATTGATTACTAAAACTAAAAAGAACGATAGCGTAGAACAAATTACACACCAACACCGTGTAGTTTTTTCAAACTTGAACAACAAAGAAGCTGTAAAAGAATTATTTACAGTTGTTGGTCCTAAAGTAGCTAATCGTCCGGGTGGTTACACACGTATCATTAAGTTAGGTACACGTCCTGGTGATAATGCTGAAAGAGCTTTAATTGAATTAGTAGATTTCAACGAGATCTACGGTAAAACAATTAACAAAGCTGAAGAAGCGGCACCTGCAAAACGTACTCGTCGTAGCAAAAAAGCTACTGAAACTAAAACTGAAGAAGCCGCTCCGGCAGCTGAAGCAGCGGTTGAAGTACCGGCTACTACAGAAGAAACTTCTACCGAAGAAGCAAAATAATTTGAAGAGATTTTTTCACTTTATTATAAAAAGGATTGACAATTGTCAATCCTTTTTTAGTTTATACATAGAAATAATTTACACACCATATAGAGTAGCCAAACTATATTCCGATTTATTCTCAGGAGGGAAGGTATTGTGATCCAGCAAATTACCTTACGGATGTGTTTTAGGCCATATAATTTCATTAAGATACTATATTTATAACGCGATTGCAATAGGAAATTTTAAAATTGAATAACCTTGTAAATTATTTGTTCACATTATTGTAAAAGCCAGTGAAATTCGTTGATCCTTTTTTATTTTAGCACCATGCATTTAAACGTAGAAATTAAGGCAAGTTGCCCGCATGTGGATTTTGTAAAAAATTACCTGGAGTCTAATAACGCCCTTTATAAAGGTCTTGATGCCCAGACAGATACTTATTTTAATGTTTCCTCCGGCAGGTTAAAACATCGCCGCGGCAATATTGAAAACTCCCTGATTCATTATGAACGTAGCAATCAATCCGGGCCTAAAGATTCTAAAGTAACGCTTACCCGTTTGGAACCGGATAACAATGTGGATGAAGTATTGGAATCTGCTTTAGGCATAAAAGTACGCGTAGTTAAATATCGTCATATTTATTTTATAGACAACGTGAAATTTCATATAGATGAATTGCCGGAATTGGGGAATTTCGTGGAGATAGAAGCTATTGATACGGATGGTACTTATACACAAGCCCGTTTACTGGAACAATGTGAGTATTATATGAAAGTACTTAATATCTCTGATAACTTGTTGATAACGAATTCGTATAGCGATATATTACTTAACAGGTAGTTTGACCGATCCTGCATATCTCGTGATTTGTGGATTTTATGGATGGGCTGGCAGCAGCAGTACATACATCTGCTTTTGTCCGGCGTGCTTAAGGCTCCGCTACGCTCGGTGCTCCTGCGTCGCACTGGCGCTGAGGCGCCACCTCCGCATGCCGCAGCCTTTGGACTTAAATACAGCTATTTTATAAATTATATTACTATTACAATGGGGGTTTCCAAGGGGTGTT
>JAQGEF010000005.1 GCA_027854065.1 Polluticaenibacter yanchengensis
TTTCTTTGCACCTTCAACATTATTTCCATAACGAGTTAGAATAGAGGAATCTATATCAAGTGTATAATTGTTAAAGTAAAAGTTATCGAATATCCACGAGTAGAAATACTGGCTTACTTCTAAATTCGTAGTCTGGTCAAACTTTGAAAAGTAGCGTTTAAATGCATCTTGTCCAGGCATTTGTTTCCATCCAAAAATCCGGGCTAATGCAGGATCCAGACGAGTGAGCTCTGTATGCATAAAACGGTTAGCTCCACACCAAATACTGGCAATAAAACTTTCTAAAATGACTGTAGGGCTATAACCTCTATTAGAACCTGAAACAGGAAGTATGGAACAATTCTCCACAAGGTCAGAAAACTGCATTTTGTCTAGAAATTGCTTTAAAAATGCCATGCCACCCCAAGGGGTAATCTCTTTACTGGTAAAGCTTATAGGGAAATCTATCATAAAATATATCTAATGCTACGCATTAGAAAATTACAACTTTTTTGTCTCTTATTTTTAATCTTTAATTCCTAATGCGTAATTTGGGTTAAAAGAAGTTTAAGGAGCAGATAAAAGAAACCAGTTGTCATATAACAACTGGCTTACTATGAAACTATTTTTTGAATTTATTTTTCAATGCGGCAAGGGCATCACCCATATTCATATTGCCCAGGTCTTTCTCCTGTGGCTTTTGTGGTTTATCCCTGTTTGGTTTGTGTGTAGCCTGTCCACCTGAGAACTTCGCATTTTGTTTGTTTTTAAAATCAGGGTCTGCCTGTTTTATACTTAAGGCAATGCGCTTACGGGCGTAATCAACTTCCAATACCAATACTTTTACCTGCTGGTTTAGTTTAAGTGCTTCCGAAGGGTCACTGATGTATTTATTGGCAATTTCGCTTACATGTACCAATCCGTCCTGCTTTACACCAATATCAATGAACGCCCCGAATTTGGTAAGGTTGGTAACAATACCCGGTAATACATCACCTACTTTTACTTCTTCAATAGAGTAGATGTTTGCGAATTCGAAGTTGCTGGCCGTTTCCCGGGGATCCAGGCCTGGTTTTTTCAGTTCCGCCACAATATCTGAAACCGTATGCGTTCCGTAAGCAGCAAATTTCCTTACATCCACTTCTGAAAGTTTTTCCTGGTTACCAATCAGTGTGGCTACCGGAACATTCAGGTCCGCAGCAATTGCTTCCACAACCTTGTAGGATTCCGGGTGTACAGCACTACCGTCCAGGGGATTATCGCCGTCAGGGATGCGTAGGAAACCGGCACATTGTTCAAAAGCTTTATCACCCAGTCTTGCTACTTTTTTCAGCTGGTTACGGGAAGTGAATTTGCCTATTTCATTGCGGTAATCCACAATGTTTTTAGCAATCGTACCACCAATGCCGCTTACATAAGCCAGTAAATGTTTACTGGCAGTATTAATGTTAACGCCAACGGTATTTACACAACTGATAACCGTCTGGTCCAGTTTGTCTTTTAAACGTGTTTGGTTCACATCATGCTGGTACTGGCCAACACCAATGCTTTTCGGATCAATTTTTACCAACTCAGCCAACGGGTCCATTAAGCGGCGGCCAATACTAACAGCACCGCGAACAGTAATATCTTCATTAGGAAACTCTTCCCTGGCCACTTCACCTGCGCTGTAAACACTGGCGCCATCTTCATTTACCAAAAATACCGGTAAGCCAAGATTCAGTCCTTTTATGAATTTTTCGGTTTCCCTGCCGGCAGTACCGTCTCCGATAGCGATAGCTTCAATTTTATATTGCGCTACAAAATGCCGCACCGTTTTTTCAGCTTCGGTCAATTTGTAGTTTTGTTCATGTATATAAATAACGGTCGTTTCTTTCAGTCCGCCTTTATCGTCTAAAACAACCGTTTTACAACCTGTTCTGTAACCCGGATCAATGGCCAGCAAACGTTTGCTGCCTAGCGGCGATGACAATAATAGCTGGCGAAGATTTTCAGCAAAAACATTAATGGCTTCTTCATCGCTGCGTTGTTTCAGATCCATGCGGAACTCGCTTTCCAGCGATGGTTGTAACAACCGGCGCCAGGCATCTTTGCTCGCTTTCAATAAATGTTCAGCTTCCGCAGTTTTGCCTTTTACATACAGATCGTTAATGTAGTCAATCGCATCCTGTTCAGATGGTTCAATGCTCATGCGCAAAAAGCCTTCCATAAATCCACGCAACACTGCCAGTCCGCGGTGACTCGGCACTTTTGTTACCGGTTCTGTATAATCGAAATAATCTTTGTATTTAACAGCCTCTTCCTCTTTACCGCTAATCACTTTACTGATTAACAGGCCCTCTTTTTCGAAGATCTTGCGCAGGCCCGCTCTTACTTTATCATCCTCATTTATCTGCTCCGCTATAATATCCCTGGCACCTTGCAGGGCATCTTCTATCGATGCTACATTGTCATTGATATAGGCTTTTGCCAATGTTTCGAGATCGCTGTTTTCCTGTGCCAGCAATACTGCCGATAATGGTTCTAAGCCATTTTCACGGGCTATTTGCGCCTTGGTACGACGTTTCGGTTTATAAGGTAAGTATATATCTTCCAGGATGGCCAATGTGTCTGCAGCATCCAGTTTTGCCTGGATAGCTTCTGTCATTTTACCCTGCTCCGTTATGGTTTTTTCTATAAAAGTTTTACGTTCGTTAAATTCCTTCTGGAATTTCGCTTCATCCTGAATTTGCAAGATCTGCACTTCGTCCAGGTTGCCGGTTACATCTTTACGATAGCGGGCAATAAATGGAATGGTAGCTCCTTCCGCAAACAAATTCAACACTGCTTCTACCTGTTTAGTGCTAATATTTAGTTTAGACGATATCTCGTTTACAAACTCAATCATTTAAGTATTTTTAGTTGTTTATTTCCCGTTTTACGGGAGGGCGAATGTAATAACATGGCAATAAATAGCCAAAAACAAGCATCGGTTTACATAAAATTTAATGTTCTTAAAAAAGTTTTAATTTGGGGCTATCAGCCGTTAAATGATTAATCAGCATTCGTCCGGCGTACATTGGGGTTCGCTGCGCTCCGTGCTCCTGCGTCGCACCAGCCGAAGCGGCTGCCCACGTATGCCGCAGCCATTTATCTGCGGGAATTCTATGGGGCAATGGCAAAATTATGATAGATGACAAGTTACTATTTAAAAATTTTGTGTGTGTTTTTATTTGCACTAAGAATTATTTTCTTGCTATAATTTTCCCCTCCGGTGATATTTCATAAATGACGGTTTCTTTGGCTGATGTCTCTTCAAACCAATTGATGTCTTCCACTTTAATACTGTTTTTTTCCAGCAGACTTTGTTTTCTCAACTGTGATTCTGCAATCTCGTCGTAAGCAATATCTAATTTATCAATGATATGATAGCCGGTATCATAATTAATGAGCATTGTTACTAATTCAAATTCTCCAAGCTGATAAGTGACTACCACTGATCTGAAAGTATTTGAAAACGGGACTTTGTACCTGATAAAAAAGTTGGCAGCGTCCTGGTTAATGGTTTTCAGTTTTAAAATATCTATTTCTGAATCCGTCAATTTTTTGCTCTCCTTAAAATTTTCAAAATTTGTAGAGTCCATAAATGGCAGTGGAATTGTTTCAACATTACTAAAAGCGTCTGTAGTAAGATCTTTTGGAGTGGCTGGTCGTTCTTCTTTATCCGGTACTGCAGTGCTTTTGTTTTGAGCACTTTCTTTACAGCCTGTTAAAAACAATGACATTACAATGGCGAGCTTTACTAGTTTCATCTATTAGTTTATTTAGTGGTTGTGTTATTTAAATTACCGGCACTTAAATAAGCACACTTTAATTTTTATTGATTTTGGGGACAAAAGTAAATTAAATATTCAAGTCCTATTATTAAATGAAGGGTTTATACCAATGGTCTGAATATAATGATCAATTGGAGTCTTAACCTTTGATTCAAAACGATAACAGAATGTGATTGCCTGTTTAGCATGCTGTATTATCTGTTCAATAGAATTTACAATGTTTAATGGCTGCGGCATGCGATGGTGCCGACGAAGGAGGCAGTATATTTTTGCAGGATGGGATATAGCAAATCTGTAAATAGAGCAACCGCTCCTGCAAAAATATACCGAGCGTAGCGGAGCCATAAGCACGCCGGACAACTGGTTAATGGCGTATAAATGTTCACAGCCCCAAAAGAATAAAAATCTTTACTAAAAAGCGGTTTGGTTACATTTGCAGCAAATTTTAATACTTACAACCATGGTTGGTATAGATAATGTAGAACTTCAGCAGGTGATTGTGCATAAAGTGGGCAATCCTACGCGTGGCGAATCGTTGAAGTTGAGCAAGAATAAGCTGACATTGAATGATGATATTGTCAATAAGATTTTTGTGAAATACTTGCTGAACGGGTTTAATGAAAATGATTTGTACCACTTTACACACCTGAGCGACCTGGGGATGAATGAAGTGTATAATTACGTGCAGCAGTGTTTTAAAAGTGATAGCGTGTTTGAAGCGAACAGTGCTTTGATGGCGCAGTTTTTATACAGCAAAAGTACGCATGTAAAGGTGAAGGAAGGGGAGATGTACGTGGTGAAATTTGATAAAGTGCCTTTTGAAGGGGATTTTATTGAGGCTTTCGGCATCTTTAAAAACGAAAGTAAGGAGACTTACCTGCGTGTGATGGAGCATGGCCAGACTTTTGAAATTATAGGGGAGGACGGGATAAACCTGAGTAAGATTGATAAGGGATGTCTTGTTTTTAATAAGAACGGTGCAGAAGGGTATTATTGCTGCATTATTGATAACGGGAATAAGAATAATGATACGGCCTATTGGGTAAAGGACTTCCTGGGAGTGGAGCCGGTGGCTAACGAATACCATTTTACCAACGAATACCTGCAGGTGGTAAAACAGTTTGCCACGCAGGAAATGCCTGAACATTTTGAAGTAACGAAAGGTCAGCAAATAGACCTGATGCAGCGTGGCCTGGATTATTTTAAAGAAAACGAAGAGTTTGTCTTAGACGATTTTACGGAACAGGTGATTCAATACCCGGAAATGATAGAACAGTTTGCCGCGTTTAAAGATAACTATGCGCAGAGTAAGAACATTGAAATGGAGAATGAATTTGGAATAGACCTGAGCGCAGTGAAAAAACAAAGCAAAAGCTTTAAAAGCGTATTGAAGCTGGATAAGAATTTTCATATTTATATACATGGCAGAAGAGATTTGCTGGAGCGTGGCTATGATGAGGAAACGGGTAAGTTTTTTTACAAAATTTATTTTGAAGAGGAAAGTTAGTGTATAGATATTATCTATAATAGTATAGATAATTATTTCTTTAAGCTATTTGCAAGCGTATTATCTTTGCACTGTTAAAAAACAAAACAATTAATAAATAGACATATTATGAGCGCAGTATTATCAATCGGAAGCAAATTTCCTGAGTTTAAAAAGAAAGCAGTAGTATCAATTGAAAAAGGTAAAGAATTTGGTGAAGTTTCTTTAGAGCAATCTACAAGTGCAGGTAAATGGACAGTGTTGTTCTGGTGGCCTAAAGATTTCACATTTGTATGTCCGACTGAAATTGCAGAATTTAATAAAAAATACAACGATTTCCAGGACCGTGACGCTAATTTGATTGGTGCAAGTACTGATTCTGAATTTGTACACTTGGCATGGAGAAATAACCATGATGATTTAAGAAATCTTCGTTTACCAATGTTGGCGGATACCAGCAAAAGCCTGGCTGAAGAATTAGGTATCCTTAGCGAAGAAGAAAAAGTAGCTTACAGAGCAACATTTATTATAGATCCGCAAGGTATTACCCGTTGGGTAAGCGTTTATGACCTGAGTGTAGGTAGAAATGTAAACGAAGTATTGCGTGTACTGGATGCTTTACAAACAGATGAGCTTTGCCCTTGTAACTGGAAAGGTGGCGAAGAAACTTTAACTCAGCAATTAGCTAAATAATTCCATTAGCTGAAAAATCTATAGAACGGATGCAGTTAATGTAATAAGGCTGCATCCATTTTTTTACCCTTTGCCCGCATAAACATACCAACTTATTGTTGGCAAGAGCCCAATATTTTGTTTTCCTTTTCCTCTCTAATAAAATAAAAATATACAATAATGAGTACTATCGCTATACAAAACGAAACATTTGTAAATCTGATAACAGACCTGGGCATTGCAGACTATACACCATCTGCCAATGCGGAAGCGTTATTAGCTGTTGATGCAAGATATATTCGTGATTTGAAAATAAATACCGGTAATGTATTGTTCAATGCACAATACTTAACGCAAAAAGAAGCGTTGTTACTGGCTTACAGTGTGGCTGTTAATGAAAAATTCGAACCATTGAAGGCTTCCTTTGCTAAACTGGCTGCTGACAATGGCGCTACCGAGGCTGAACTGGCAGAAGTAGTGGCTTGTACTTCATTAATGAACACCAATAACGTGTTTTATCGTTTCCGCCATTTTATGGATAAGGAATTTTACAACACACAACCTGCAGGCATTAAAATGTCTATAATGATGAACCCGGTTACAGGTAAAGAATTCTTTGAATTGCTTAGCCTGGTAGTGTCATCCATTAATGGTTGCGAAATGTGTGTAACCAGCCACGAGAAAAGTGTATTGCAACATGGCAGTACAGAATCCCGTGTGTTTGAAGCGGTGAAATTAGGGGCGGTGATTAAAGGATTAATTTCAGTGTTATCATAAGGTTGTTTTGGAATGAATATGTGTTTTATAAAATGCAGGCAACATGCCTGCATTTTTCATTTTAAACATGAAGCACATTTTATAAGGATACCCAGTTTGAATTTCGCAAATTCATGTTATAAAGCTGTCTGTTTAGTAAGAATGTATCCGCTTTTTGGCTGAAGCGATCTACTCCGTGCTTTGTCCGAACTGGAGAATATAATGATTGTTGTCATAGATGGCAAATTCTCTCATTTCCCATTCAAAAGTTTCTATCCCGTAACAGATATTGGTTTTGTCTTTCAGTCTGTTCCAGAGTGCCTCCACATCATCTGTATTAAAGTAGAAGCTTCCTGTAAACACAGGTTTGTCGAAAGGAGTATGCTCGTTTGGTTTGGCAATCATGATCGTAACAGCATCTTTATACAAGGAGGCCCAGCCCCAGGTATCATTTCGTCCTCCAATATTAAATTCCAGGATTTGCGTATAAAATTGGATGGTTTGTTCAAATTGGTCTGTCCAGATCATTGGCCTGAGGGCGTTTAGTTTCATGGTTTGAATATTTTATCTGCATATGGTATGCCTGTTTGGTGTACCCGGTAACAAATTTAACGAATGATTTTTTTCTTTTACAGGTTTCGGCTATTAAGTACCAGGCTACTTTGAAGCAGGTGGAGGCAGTTTTCAACCATATAGATATATGATTACAATTTGGGGATTATTGCAGATTGATACTGCAATCAATTAAGACTTGCAGGTTTGCTTGTGTGTAACAACTCCCGCTATATTCCGTTTTCTGTCTTAATTTTGGCGCATGGGATATCAATCATTAGAAGCATGTATAACAGATTTAGAAAGAACAAACCAATTGATCAGGATAAAGGAGGCGGTTAATCCCAACCTGGAGATGGCTTCTATTCATTTAAAAGTATATGAAGCCGGAGGCCCGGCATTATTATTTGAAAATGTTATTGGCAGTAAATACCGGTGTGCATCCAATATTTTTGGAACGATAGAGCGCAGCCGCTTTTTATTCAGAGATACCCTGGAAAAAGTGGAGAATATTATTGCACTAAAAAATGATCCTGTAAAAGCCATTAAAAGCCCCTTTAAAAATATTGGGAATGCTATGGCCGCCTTTAAAGCGTTGCCGAGGAAAAAGTCTTCTCATGCTTTTGAGGAAATCTCAATTTCTGATATACCACAAATAAAACACTGGCCTATGGACGGTGGCGCTTTTATTACATTGCCACAGGTATATTCTGAAGATATTGATAAACCGGGCATTTTTAACGCAAACCTGGGCATGTACCGGATCCAGTTAAGTGGCAATGATTATTTAAAGGATAAAGAAATAGGGCTGCACTACCAGATCCACAGGGGCATAGGTATTCACCAGCAGAAAGCAAATAAAGCAGGTAAACCGCTCAAGGTAAGTATTTTCGTAGGGGGCCCGCCATCCCATACACTAAGTGCCGTAATGCCCTTGCCGGAAGGTATGAGTGAAATGACTTTTGCGGGATTGTTGGGCGGTAAGCGTTTTGCTTATTCTTATGTAGATGGATATTGCCTGAGCAATGACGCTGATTTTGTGATTACCGGGGAAGTATTTCCGGATGATACAAAACCGGAAGGCCCTTTCGGCGATCACCTCGGTTATTATAGTTTAACGCATGAATTCCCTGTGTTAAAAGTACATAAGGTTTTTGCCAAACCCAATGCCATCTGGCCGTTTACAGTGGTTGGCAGGCCACCGCAGGAGGATACCAGTTTTGGCCAACTGATCCATGAAATAACAGGTACCGCTATACCGGCGGAAGTAAAAGGGTTGAAAGAAGTAAATGCGGTGGATGCAGCCGGTGTTCATCCGTTGTTATTAGCGGTGGGTAGCGAGCGCTATACACCTTATGTGAAGCAAAAGCAACCGATGGAGCTACTCACCATTGCCAACCATGTTTTAGGCAAGGGGCAACTGAGCCTGGCAAAATATGTCATCATCACTGCGGAAGAAGGAACAGAGAAAGTTTCCACTCATGATATAGCCGGCTTTTTCCGGTTTGTACTAAAAAGAATTAAATGGCAACGTGACCTGCATTTTCAAACAAATACAACCATCGATACATTAGATTATAGCGGTTCCGGCATCAACCAGGGCAGTAAAGTAGTGATGGCAGCATATGGCGAACCGGTAAGAGCACTGGGGGAAGTATTACCGGGATGTTTCAGCAACCGGGATTTATTTAAAGCAGCTAATTGTTGTATGCCCGGTGTTATAGCCGTCCAGGCAGCGGTGTTCAGTAATTATGACACTGAAAAAAATTACCTGCAAACGGTGAGTGATTACCTGGGAAATTATCAGGAACAATTGGAAAGTTTCCCATTATTGGTACTGTGTGACGATGCGGCATTTTTGAGTGCGGATCTGAATAATTTTCTCTGGGTGACTTTCACAAGAAGTAATCCGTCGCACGATATTTATGGGGTGGATGCGTTTATGGAACACAAACATTGGGGCTGCAATGGTCCGTTGATAATCGATGCCAGGGTAAAGCCACACCATGCACCGGCACTGTTTCCGGATGAGGCGGTAGAAAAACGGGTGGCCGCAATTATCCGTAATAATAAAGCATTAAATGATTTGTTGAACTGATCCTTAAAATAATCCCGATAGGTTGAGTATTAATAAAAGGAAAGTCCCGGAAGTAATTAAACCTCCAGGACTTTTTTATTGTTCTATTAAACGCTTTTTATTAATATTAACCGAATAAACCGGCTTTTTTAAGGTTTCTTAAGCCTTCGCCAATTTTGTAACCATTATGGTAAATTTCAATTTTGTAATTACCGGTCTGGAATTGGGCATTTGGCTGCCAATCGAAGCTCACAGGTACTTTTTTATTGTTTTCGTATTTCACGCTTACTTTAGCTGTAAATGGTTTATCACCCTCTTCAGCACTGGCAAAATTGCTGCTGTTGTCCAGTACAATTGGGGTACCGTCAGGAGCAGTAATAGCTACGAATAATGTTTTTTCACCGTTATCAGCTATTCTGTTAGGCTCCAGGTCAAAGTTAATCCTTAACTTATCAGCTTTTTTAGCCCTGCTGGTTTCGCTTTCTTTACCGCTTTTCTTGGTATTAATACCTACAATGTTAATGTTAGAGGCACTTAAAGTACTCGCGATATTTCTTGTTTTGTTCAATGAGCCTTCAATAGAATCTTTTTGAGCACTTGTTGCTGTTAAACGCGTTTCTACCTCTCTTTTTTCAGTAGATAAACGGTCGTTGTCAGCCACTAAAATTTCATTTTCACCTTTCAGTCTGTCCACTTCCATTGCTAAAGTCTCAATACGGCCATTAAGGTCCTTAATCATGCGTTTAGCTTTTGCAAGGTCAGAACTGGAAGCATTTTTGTCGTTAAGAATTTTCCTGATGTCATTTTTCAAACGGGTCACTTCCGTATCTCTTGTGGTTAAGCTATCAGTCAATAACTGGTTTTCACCGGTCAGGGAGTCCAATCTTGCCAAAGAAGAATTGTAAAGTTCTCTTACTTCATCACGCTCGTTGGTAGAAGTAATGTTTTGTGAAGTCAGGGTATCAATTTTGTCTTTCGTATTACTCTTGTCATAAATGACATACCCCCAGGTTAAAAGCAATGCGGCAATTAACAAACCATAAATAAGGCTTCTGTTGTCTTTCGGTTTATTGTTGTTATTTTCCACCGGAACATAATTTACTGAACTCATATCTCACGTTTTATTTTTTTTGAATTAAGTTGTTGGGAGAGGTAATTCAAACTCTGTGCCAAAAAATTATTGACACAATGTTATAAACTTTATTTACTAATTTTTGCAAAGTTTAGTTTTTTTGCACTATGTCGGCCGACAAGATTATACAAGATTGGAAAAGTAATAAATACAAGTCAGTATACTGGCTTGAGGGAGAAGAGTCTTTTTATATAGACCAGGTAGTGGAGTTTGCGGAAAAACGGATCCTCAACGAAAGTGAGGCAGGGTTTAATTTATCTGTATTCTATGGCAAAGATGCTGATTGGACGTCTATTATAAACGCCTGCAGACGTTATCCCATGTTCTCAGATAAACAGGTGGTCATTATAAAGGAAGCCCAGCAAATGAAAGATGTTGAGAAACTGGAAAGTTATATCGACAATCCATTAGCCAGCACCATTCTTGTAGTTGCGTATAAAGACAAGAAAGTTGACGGGCGTTCCAAATTAGCGAAAGCGTTAAAATCAAAGGGCGAAATTTTAACAACAAAAAAGCTTTACGATAACGAATTGCCGAATTGGGTAAGCACCATCACCAGCCAGAAACAATTGCAGATTTCTCAAAAAGCAGTCCTGCTACTCGTAGATAATATTGGCAATGACCTGGCCCGTATTAATAATGAAATAGAAAAAATCCGCATCAACCTTACGGACAGAAATAATATCACCGAAGATGATGTAGAAAAATATGTGGGCATCAGCAAAGAGTATAATTCTTTCGAGTTGCAGCATGCGTTAACCCAGCGTAATCTTACCAAGTGTTTGCAGATTATCCAGTATTTCGAAAACAATCCGAAAGCGCTGCCTGTACAAATCTTATTGCCTACTTTATATTCTTTCTTCAGCAAAGCGTACCTCGTATTTGGTATTGGCAGCAATGATGAAAATACAGTGGCACAGCATTTAGGTTACAGGAATGCATTCAGTCCCTATGTAAAAGATATTATCAACTGTGCCAAAAATTACAGGCAGGCAGGCGTGGAGCAAGCCATTTTATTGCTGCACGAATACAACCTGAAAAGCATCGGTATCAATTCCGGCAATACTACCAGTGCGGGCTTGATGAAAGAAATGATCGTAAAAATGATCAGTGTTTAATTTTTTTATCGGGCGTATCCCTTTGCCGCTATTGCGGTTTATGGCATTTAAATAAAATGAAAATAAGGTATTGTGCCGGGCAAAGGGCCGGGCTATACGCAGTACTCCGCGGCGGCAAGGCTATTTTCGCAGCTGCGCAAATCAACATTGTCCGTGCCGCCTTGCGGGGTACTTCGCTGCTATCCCTTACGCAAATACAGTTTAAATATTAAAAAGAATGGGTGATGTAACATAAATACATCACCCATTTATAGTCATGGACGGTTATTTTAATACACAGGTATATAAGATGAAAAGAAGTTGGCAACCGCTTTGTTGAAATTGTCCAGCGATGGATTAATGACATTGTTATTAAATGCCCCGGCTTCATTACTTTTGGCTACCAGTTTATTAAAGTTGGCCACTTCATTATTAAAGTTATCGATATCCGCTTTCGTCCTCGTTGTTTTCTTTTTCATTTCAGCATCCAGCTTCTTAAAGTTTTCGTCAGCAATCAAAAAGTCCAATTGAGGTTGTACCTTTTCATTAGCAAACTTCAGGTAATTCTCAATCAGCTTTTTACTGGATGTTACCAGGCTGTTATCACCTTTAAAACTTCCGAAACTGTTGATCTTTGTTAAAGCCTCTGTTGCAAATTGCTGAAGCGTATTTTTATTCTGCTCTATACTGCCCACATTTTTTGAGGCAAGCGCATCACTCAGGTAAGCATATTGTTTATAAACTTTAAAGAAATTCAGGTAAATAGGGTCATAATAATGATTCACCTCACCAATCTTCTTCATCATTTTGCCAATATCGCTGTCATCAGAGCCTTCAATAATGTTTACATTATTGGCAGCGCCGAATTTTTTCAGTTCAACATTAATCATTTCACTTTGGCTGGCCAGTTTATCGGATACGATATCCCTGGCAGTAAAATAAGCTTCCATTAAATCGTAAGACTGATCCGCTATTTCCTGCATGTCCACCACTTTGTTGTAATCTTTTTGCAGTATAATATTGTATAGTTTAAAGTAGGCAGCGGCAGAATCCCGGAAAGCCCTGTTGCTGTTATAGGGCGGCATGGTCCTGATATTTCCTTCACTTTTCTGCACTTCTTCCAGCAGGTTGTTAAAGTCCCTTCTGGCTTTACGTTCTTTACTGCTATGAGCACTCGTACTTTGAAATTTTACATATTTTTTGTTCACATTCGCCATTTGTTTATTGATGTAGTCAATATACTCACCCGCATGCTTATAAGTTTGAGGGGCCTGGGCAGATAGTTGCAAACTGAATAATGCAGCAGATGCAATAACAGAGACCTGCCTGATAGATTTATTGATCATAAATTGTGTTTTAATAATTTTTATTACAGTTATTTTTGATTAATCCAGTCTAAAATAATGTTATTGGTTTCTTTAATATAATTATCCGTTTTTATCTTTTTTATAAATTCTTCATTGTTCTTAACAGTACCTTCGGAGTACATTTTAAAATTCTTTTCGTCAGTACTATTATTTGTGATAGTCAGGTTGGTGTCAAATTTTCTTTTGCTTAAAGTGTTTTCTATATCCAGGTTTCTCGATTCCTGCTGTAAAAACTTTTGCCAGTTCGTATAATAAGTATAATCCAGTAATTTTTCAATAGCCTGTTTAGCTGGTAATAAAGTCTGGAAATATGCATCTTCATTCACCCGCTTATTACTTTTACCCGCAATAATGGTTTTAGGAATAGGGGTCAGAGGCTTGTATATCGCTAATTTAGAAAAGTCGTTACTCAGCGCCGTCGGTTGGTATTTTTCACCCACTTTACTTTCTACATTCAATACCGGTAAAATAACATCCGGTTCCACGCCGGTTTTCTGAACAGTATTACCCGTTACCCGGTAAAACTTACCAATGGTGAATTTGACATAATCATTTTTGGAAGCCGCTACCGATGATTTATAAAGAATATCTTCCCTTTGCGCCGTTCCTTTGCCATAGCTGTTGGTGCCCACTATCAAAGCCCTGTTATAATCCTGCAATGCGCTGCTGATTAATTCAGAGGCAGAAGCCGAATAATTGTTGATCATTATCACCAGTGGTTTATCGAACAAAGTGCCCCTGTTCGGGTCTTTAAAATAAATAATTTTACCGGTAGGGTCTTTTAAAGTAAATAATACACCTTCCTGTATAAAAATGCTTAATAGCTCTATCGCTTCCTGCATAGAACCGCCACCATTATTGCGCAGGTCCAGTATAAGTCCCTCCACATTATCCTGCTTCAGCTTCACCAGCTCCTTGGCAATATCATTACTACAGCCATTTGAGTTATTTTCATCGTCCTCACTAACACTGTAAAAACCCGGTAACTGGATATAACCGATATTTTTATCGCTGTTTTTTATCACATAACTTCTAACGCGTTCCTGCTCATCTGCCTCTTTTTCCGTATAGATGGACACTTTTTTGCTTACCCCGTTCTGATCTGCCAGGTCTATTTCTATCACCTGTTGGCTCGAAGTCGTAAATAAGTCCTGGATATCATCAGTATCTTCATCCAGGTCTTCCATAAGCACTACCGGCTGGTCTTTATGCTTAACTGAGCGGATAATATCACCCTTAAAAATACTGCCCGAGTTCCAGGCAGGGCTTCCGGGTATCACATGAACGATTTCGTAGTGATTCTGTTTGTTTTTATTCACCACAATGCCACTGGTATAAATAGTAGCACTGCTCATTGCATCGTAGGTTTTATGAGAGTCAAAGTTAAAATAGCTGCTATGCGGGTCATACATGTAACATACCGCATTCAGGAATACGTCTTCCAGGAACTCATGCATCCATGCGTCCGAATCATAATAACTTAAATACCTGGTGTATTTTTTAACGATATCTGCCTTAGCGGTATTGATTTGCGCCACCGTTGGTTTTACAGTGGTATTGATCTTATTGTCTTTTTCCAGTTTAAGCTGTTGTACCAGCCTGGCATAAACTTTATTTTGCAGCAATACCTGCCAGCGACGCTCCAGTTCCTTTGGCGTCGCCGCAAAGTCTTTCAGGAATAATGGAAGAGAATCATTCTTATTAAGGTCTATATTGATATTCTGCAGATCGGTAATAAATTTCAGTTTCCTGCCATAAGCACTTTTTAAGTGCTGGAATGTTTTGTTGTATAGTAGTTGCAGGTTAGTGGCCGTATGCGTTTTAATGTCTGCAGATAAACGCCTTAATTCATCTGTCTCAGCCTTGTAGAACAATAGTTTCTCCTCATCTAATTCATCCAGGAGATGCTCTATAAAAACAGTGTCATTTACCTTAAGCCAATCTACAGGCGAATAGTGTTCTTTAGCCAGCTTATTAATGATATACTGGCTTTTATTCACAACGTTATTCGTTTGTGCGTTTACCGGGCTGCTAAAAAGTCCCGCAAGGGCAATCAGGTATTGTAATCTCATGAAGAATCTTCTTAATTCGTATTACAAATTAAAGGAAATTAATATTAATTAACAATTTTGCCTGTAAAATATTATTTCAGTGTATTTTTCTGATTTATTGATAGTTAGTTAAGTATTTGCTGTCAGATTGCTAAGAAACAGCACTAAAAAGCAGGTCGGTCACTTTTATCAGTTGCTCAATATCATTTTTGTCATTATACACGTTAACAGATACGCGAATAAACTCCCCTCTTACAGATACGGAGATATTATTGGCAGCCAGCGCAGTTTTGAATGTTTCAATATTGACAGAAGCCGGCAAGCGGAACGCAAATAAATGATAAGACTGGTAGGGTGGTTCTATAAATGGAATATCGAATCTTTTCAGCGTGGCCAGCAACGGTTGTATCAATTTTTTTGCATACGATTCTATATTTTCTGGTTGCCATTCGCTCACCTGCTTTAACGCCGTCAGCAACATCGGCATCAGGATAAAATTACTCGTTTCACCAACGCTGTACCTGCCGGCATCAGGAAAATAATTGCTTTCATAATTGGTTAATGTACTGAAATTGGCAGCGTTACTCCTGTTGATCCATGATTCTTCCAATGGGCTGCCATCATTAAAATGATCATCGAAATATGCCAGAGCCAAAGAATAGGGGCCCAATAGCCATTTGTAACCGGCACATACCAGAACATTAATATTAAACCGTTTTATATCCATTTCAATCACACCAACAGATTGAGTACCATCCACTATAAAGAAAGCGCCTACATCCCGGCACTTCTTACCAATCGCTTCCAGGTCAAATCTCAGCCCGTTCATCCAGTGTATAGAAGAGATTAGAACAACTGAAGTATCGCTGTTGATGGCCTCAAGTAATGCACGGTTCCAGGATGCTCCAATATGATGCTCATCTGCAGGCTTCACAATATTTAATGCATTATTGTTTTGGCGGCACCAGGTTTCAATGGAAAAATAACCACTGGGAAACTCGTTATGCACCACAATGGCATTACCGTTTTGTTTCGCACGGATATTTTTTAATGCGCTGGAAAAGCCATAAGTGGTAGAGGGTATAATGGCTATTTGTGATGGCCGCGCATTGACGAGGCCGGAAAAGATGGTTTTTACTTCCAGTACCTCGTTAAAATAATCGGCAGGTGCAATATTTGCCGGGTTCCTGTCTCTTATCAAAGCCTGGATTGCCGCAGCCTCCGATGCTTTTAACAACGGCGCTTTATAACCACCATTCAGGTAATGGCTGTTTTCCGGTAAACTGAATAATGCTTTTTGGCAGATCATGGAGCTAGAGATTGAAGAATGTAAGTTATAGCAAATAAAAACAGTTTTAAGCAGTTTTTAAAGGCCCGGGTAAATCAGGTCTTACTGCGGGGGATGTCTTTAAAGTGTCACCCGGTAAATTTTTGAGCTTTCATTCCAGGGGTGATAGCCAATGCCAATATATGAAAAGCCAAGTTTTTCATAATACCCCGAAATATCTGTCGATAAATACAAATCCGGAAACCCGAATCTTTTCGTTGCAGCTTTTATATGATCAACCAGGTATTTACTGTAACCCTTATTCCTGTGTTGCTCATCAATAAATAAAGCACATAACCAGGGATATAGATCCATCCTACTGATAAAATCGTTGGTTATCAGGCCGGCACCACCGATGATCTTGTTATCATCTAACAATAAATACCATTGTGGCAGCACCTGCGTCGCATTTACCGCATTGGCTATACAGTCCTGGTAAATAACCGGCGCCACTTCCGGCCAGGCTTTCTGAAAATAAGCAATTGCCCTGTCCGTATAATCCGGTTGTTCCCTTACTGATATGATCTTCATCATGCTTCGTCGCAATTTTAAATTTTCATTCTTAATATAGGATAGCTTTTGCCCTGGTCATCCTTTTCCGTTCGTTCATACACTTTAAAGCCGGCTTTCTGGTAGAATGCCAATGCCGCTGTATTTTGTTCATTAACATCTACAGCATTTACCTGGTAATGATCAAAGGCAAAATTAACCAGTTGGCGACCAAGCCCTTTGCCAATATAAGCGGGATCGAGGAATAGCATTTCAATTTTGGCATCTGCAATGCCTGTAAAACCCGCCATTTTATCGCCATCGAACAGGCAATGAACATGGATGTCAGAAAAATTAAAGGACTGCAAAATAGATTTAATAGCATTGAAGTCTGTTTCCGTCAGGAAATGATGAGTTGCCTTTACAGACTTTTCCCAGGTAGCCAATACTTCAGAATGATAAGTCTCTAAATAAGGTTTTATGTTGTATGCCATACGTTTATAAGATTTCGAACTGCTAAATAAATCAATTTTCAGGTTTATGGCAAAACGAGGAGAAAGTTGAGGAATGATTTAACAGTTTAAAGGCCCCGGCATGCGTTGGTGGCGAGGCACGAGCCAGTATATTTTTTGCAGGATTTTATAAGAGAAACATTTAATTTAAAGCGGCTCCTGCAAAAATATACCGAGCGTAGCGGAGCCATAAGCCCGCCGTACAGGTGCCGGGTGAGGAATCAATTGTTGACGGCCCCAAATAAAAAAGCATCCTCTACGGATGCTCCTTTTTTAAACAGTTTGATTGATTTGTTTGCGGACAATTTTGTTAAGTAGTTTTGGAAAGAACCGTTTCAGGTAGATACCAATGATTTCTTTACCGCCTACATAAATTTCCTGCTTATTGCCTTTTACGGCGTTTATTATTTTCTGCGCAAGTTTTTCCGGAGGCATCCCTTCCGCCTGGTTCTTGTCCATTTCGCCGGTGGTTGCACCTTTCGCGTTTAGTGCATTCACACTTACATTGGTGCGTATATAACCCGGGCAGACGAGTAATACCTGGATATTGTTTTTATAAATTTCCGCCCTCAGGCTGTCGAAAAAACCGTGCAGGGCATGTTTACAGGCCGCATAGCCGGAGCGCAAAGGCGTTCCTAATTTTCCCGCAACACTGGAAATAGTAATGATGCTGCCCGCAGTATTGTTTTTTAAATACGGCAACATGCCTTTGGTAAGCGCCACTGTACCAAAATAATTGATTTCCATTAGCTGGCGATAAACACTCATATCCGTTTCATCTACCAGGCTGCGCTGAGAAACGCCGCCGTTATTCACAAGGATATCCAACGATTTTCCAACCGAGAAATCGTAACTGATAATGGCCTGTTCAACAGATGCCGGTTGGGCAAGGTCCATCGGGATCACCCATGTTTTAGGCGCCCCCAATTGCCGGCATTTTTCAGCTACTTCATTTAATTTATCTGTACTCCTGGCACTTAAAACCAGTTGCGCCCCTTCTTTGGCAAAAGCATGCGCAATGGCTTCGCCAATACCTGCCGAAGCGCCGGTGATCCATACAATTTTATTGGAAAAGTGACTAAAACTCATGCGCCAAAAATAAACAACTTAATTGGTTTTGGACGTATTATACAAATCGTACCAGTCCTGGATATCCAGGTCCACGGAAAAAGCATCTACAATATTATTAATGCGGCTTTCCGATTGAGTGCCGATAACAGGAAATGCCCCGATTTTTACCAGCCAGGCCACTGCCAGTGATTCAATATTTGTGTTGTACTTTTCAGATAGCTCCTGCAATTTACCACGGATAGCCACCGCTTTAGGGTCCGTACCGTTTTCAATCCTGCCGTTTTCCAGTGGCGAAGCCGCCAGCGGGCTCATATAACGTTGCTTACTAAAATCGATCTGGCCATTATCCAGCGCAGATGTATTTAGCAAACTTAAATCGAGATGATTCGTTACAATCGGGGATTTTAAGTAAGAAGCCAGTAACTGGTGCTGGAAAACGCTGAAATTGACAATGCCAACATTTTTAATCTTGCCCGATTGGCGCAGACCGTCGATGGTAAGCGCAGTTTCCTCCAGGTTAGATACCGGGTCCAGGCCATTTAAAAACAATACATCTATATAATCAGTTTTTAAATGGCTGAGCGACTGGTTCACACTTGTTTCAATATGTTTTGCAGAACTGTTATGATGTTCCAGCCTGTACTGCGGCCTGCTGGAATGCGGTACATTAAAGCCACATTTGGTAAATAACACAATATCCTGGCGGCTGATATTATTCTTCTTAATAATGCTGCCGAATGCTTCCTCTATGCTGTAACCACCATAAATATCCGCATGATCGAAAGTATTGATCCCTTTATTTAAGCAGTATAATATGGTCTGTTCAAGTTGTTCATAATCTTTAGTACTGTCTATGGGTTGCCATCTCCAGAATCCGTAAATGGCCTGGGATACTTTTGGTCCGGCATCGCTTAAATAAACTTTGTTCATATATTCTTAAATTAATGTTTCGAATGTATGAAAATTTATTTTATGTTCATTTAATGTATGTACAATTATTTGCTTAGGTATTTACGGTATTCATTACTTTCAGCCAGCGTTTTTATCACTTTGTTTCGCTGAACAATAAAACGCTTCATATACTCCGTAAGCACTAAATTATTGAACATTTCCCCCAGAATGCCTAAAGGCGATCGAAACTCAAACTGGTCCTTCATACGCGTGAAGCCATGTTCATATTCGAAATAATGATCGTGTTTAATGCTTTTGAAAGCACCCGAGATCATTTCATCTGTAAAGTGGTAAGGGCGTCTGTACTCGGTTATTTTAGAAGTAAGAGTTTGATAAATACCGAAATGCCTGGCACGCCAGGTCACGGTTTCTCCCAATGTAATAAGACCTGAGGTTCTGCCGGCAATGGCTTTTTCGTTGGTCCCTTCTGTTGATATCTGGTGTACATCTATGCTTGTAGATAAATCGAAACAAATTTCGATAGGCGCATAAATCACACATTCTGTTTCTATAATTGGCATATTGAGAGTGAATATATTACAGCGATTCTAAAAAGTCAATGTAAATTTTCCTAAAATTTAAAGGGTCGTTTGTTTTTGTTCTCAAAGCCAACAGATCATTATGCCAGATACAGATCATATTGCCGCCGTATTGTTTTATTGCCTCTAATAATAATTGATACACCGCAATACTCTCAGAAGCAGGTAGCTTTAAATCATCCCTGAACATGGAATCCATCACACAGGCCGGGTGTATCATCAGTTGGGTCGCTTTATTTGCAGCAACATTAAAAAAAGGGTAAGAATAAGCCGTGCCTGCCCGGAAACCCGGTTGTTCCGCATACATCAATGAATAATCATGTTCGATACCGCAATCAGCTAAATTCTGGTAAGTGCATGGAAATGCCAACCGCAGGTAATGTTGCCTGCTGATTGTTACCGGTTGGTTGGTAATCTCCCCCAAAGTGTTTATTTCCTGTGCCAGTAACACTTTATCCGCAGGTGTATAATACGATGGATGAATACCCGTATCGTTATCCTGGGCTATTTTTTTGATCAGCTTTTTTAATGCCGGTGACGCCGGGCTCAGGTTATGATTGAAATGCTGCTTTTTTCCCGCTAACAGGAAAAAGAATTTTTTATCAATATCGCCCGTTTTCGCAATGAAATCGTAGGTATCGAATGGGTCAGGGATATTTCCTGTTGCAAATCTGAGTTTGGTCAGTACATTCCGGAAATTCAGGCGGGTAAAATCCTTGCCAAGCGATAAAATATTTCTCAGCAAAGAACGGCCTCTGAAAGCATAAGCCACATCAATATCAAAAGTGTAAGTAACCTTATAAGCCGTGGCAGGCAATTGAATGTTGCACCTCGTTGCAATTACCTGCTTCAGATAAAAGCACCATCTGTCAACCAATGGTGTTTTCGTTAAACCATGCTGGCCCGTAAAGCTATACTTTTCCAGGAACCGCCCATACCTATCTTTCCGGTAATCAAAGTATTCTTCATACCTGCTTACCATAAAAAAAACTGCAGAAAAAATGTCGAAAGGCACGGTTGCTTCCCGGTTTTGCCTGTCTGCAAAAATTACAGGCAATTGATTGATCACAACACATTCCGGTGTTACCTGCTTTAAAGAATCGTCGTAAATAAATGAGTAGTATGGGTTTATATGTATGCTGTTCTCCAATGGAGTGTCACTGTAATTTATTTTAGCAAAGCCGCTGATCGTCTTAAAATCCGGTAAAATACCCGTAATGCAAAACGGGACCCGTAAAATATGTTTGAATATTACATTACAGGCGTAAATGAACCTCTCCGAAGTCCGGGGTGCGTATATCAGGATCCGTGCATTCAATGGTTAATGATTCTTTATTTTCAGGTACTTATTCTTTACAGCAGTAATACTTACATTTAATTCAAACCCCACTAACAAGGCAAGCGAGTTGATGTAAAGTAAGTTCATTATAATTAACAGCGTACCTATGGAGCCGTATATTTTATTAAAATTCGCAAAGTTATTCACCCATATACCAAAAAGCCATGTAGTAAGAATAGTTAATACACAGGCAACAATTGCTCCAGGCGAAAAAATGCTCCATTTATTCTTTACAGCAGGTGCGTAGCGATATATAAATGAAATAATAAAAAAGTTCAGCGAAAATAATAACACCCACCTTATTACGTCTATTGCAAAATTCAGCGCAGGCTTTATTTCGTGAAACTCCCTTTGCAAATAGTTCTTTAAGACCTGGTTAGTAGAAATGACAACAATAAAAGTAGTCAGCAAAATAATAATCATGCAGGTCAGTTTAATAGCAGTAAGCCGTTTAGCTAAAAAATAGGTCTTACGGCTTTCAAAATAACTTTTATCAAAACACCGCATAATCCCCATCATTGCATTAGAACTGAAAAAGAGAGCGGCAATAAAACTGAATGATAATAAACCACTTCTCTGTTTATTGAAGAAGTCATCAATCAGGTTTACCAAAAAACTCAGTGTTTTCGGGTCTTTAACCACCTGGTTCAGCGTATTCTCTATTTCATCCTGGAAATGTATCGATTCCGGTGCATAAGGAACAAGCGTACATAAGAAAATCAATCCCGCAGGAATCGCCATCAGCATATTAAATGAAATAGCCGAAGCCCGCATAGAGAAGCCGATTCTTTGCGATTGCACACTGTAAAATCTGAAAACCTCGTATAAGGAACCACCATTAAGCCCATTAGGCCTAATGCTTGTCAGAATATTCCTGATAGCAGATACAAATTTGTTCTGGCTTATTTTCTCTTTTAATTTTGGCATTCAGGTCTGTGTTGCACTATTGGGTATTTCCAGAATCTTTTACTGGTTCTTTTTCCGCCTTCCTTTTCAACCACGCCGTCAAACTGTCCTGGTATATTTTAGCATCTTTCTGGTGCTGGCTGTAATCCTTATTAAAAACACTGCCTCCCGTTAAATCAGGATGAGCCACAAAATATATATAGTCCGTTTTAGGCGCATCCAGCACCGCGTCAATAGTAGCCTGCGATGGCGTACAGATAGGTGTAGGCGGAAGTCCCCGGTTTAAATAAGTATTATAATCACTCTGAGTCTTCAGGTCCTTAAAATATACCCGATGCGCCTTAAAATCCCTCTTTGAGAATCTTACAGTAGGGTCCGCCTGCAAAGGCATATTAATTTTCAACCGGTTCATATATACGCTCGCAATTTTACCCTTATCCTCCTGCCTGTTCGTCTCCTCTTCAACAATGCTAGCAATCGTCATTATTTCAAACGCACTGTATCCCAATGATTTCGCTTTCACTTTACGGTCATTTTTAGCCCACCATTCCTCGTATTCCTCATTCAGCCTCGTTATAGTTTTTTCCGGGCTGTTCGTCCATAATAAAGAATAAGTATCCGGGATAATTTTATAAGCCCTCGTAATATCTTTTTCCAGGTATTCAACAAACGCCAGGGAATCAGGTTCAAATTTGCGACCAGCCATTTTAGCAAGGTCCTCCGGTACCCTTATCTTCACAATCGTAAAATTCACAGGGTCCTGTTGCCCGTTCTTCAGTTTCCTTAATACATCCAGTACAGACATATTCCTTTTAATAACATAACGGCCAGGTTTAATATTTTTCCAGTAGCCGATTCTGTCAGCCGCCAGTTTAAAAGAACCGGTATTACTAAGAATACTGTCTTTTTCCAGCGATGCCAGTACTTCAGTAGCAGTAGGCGTACCACTGTGAATATAAAATGCTTTTTGATTACCGGCAAATTGCGTGTTGGATTTAAAAAATAAAAACCAAACAGTAACAGCACCAACAAGCAATAGTAAAACTACCAGTTTAAATATTTTTAAAAGCATAAAAGTTCAATTATAATAATCAGGTTTCAAAAATAACGGAAAATGTCATTACCCGCTAAATCTCTTGTTTTCTTCATTTTTACAGTGAAGAAAATAACCCTTTCAGCATTCCATACTTTCCCACAGTTTTTGCACTTAACAAAAAAATAAAATGAATAATTCAATAAAAAGTTTAATTTTTGCAGTTAAAATATATTGTAAATGAAAAAACTTTACTCGATTTTATTATTCGTTTTCGGAGGGCTCGTCGCAAATGCCCAGTGTCCTGTTATTGATGGTGCAATGATCAATTCATGTGGCAGTTTAGCAACAAACGAAGGTATTAACGAATTTGTCGTATTCACTACATCTGCAGCTTACAAAGCCAAAGATTATACATTCTATTATGGTTCTTCCAGTAATGTGGCCAATAACCCTACCAACAAATTACTAGGCTCCAAAGCCACCACTAAAAAATCTTCAACCGGTAAGTTCACCGCTTCCTGCAATGTTATTGAAGTAACAAACCCGGAGACTGAAATCCCAGCCAATAGCCGTGTCGTATTTATCCCGGCCACATTTGATACACTTTATGATGTAAGCGCCCTTTGTCTCAATAACGCCGTATATGTAGTGTATATTGATGCCACTTCTTCAGAGTGGAGTGCAAACGGTAGCATGGCAAATAAACCATCAGGCAATCGTTACCTGCAAATAACAGTACCATCTAATAACTGTAGTTCAGGAGTCCGTTCCTATAACTATGGCTGGAGTGATGATATAGACGGTAACTTCGTAACCTGGACCGCTACCGGACAGGCCACTTATGTTAATAACGGTTGTACTCAAATTGTAACACCCGTTACATTACAAAATTTCACCGCTACACCGCAAGGACAGGATGTTTTGTTAAATTGGAACACTGCATCAGAAATTAATGCCGCTTATTTTACGATCGAGCGTTCAGCTAACGATGGCAAATTCCAGTCTATCGGCACAGTTCAGGCCACAGGTAATAGCAGCAATTTATCGGCATACAACTATACCGATAAACAATTAGAAGCAGGTATTTATTTATACCGTTTAAAAATGGTAGATGCAGATGGTAGTTTCAAATATTCAAATGTGGTAAGAGTGAACTTCTCAGCCTCTGAATTTGCTATAGCAAGTGTTTATCCACAACCCGTAACGAATCTTTTAAATGTCACATTATCCTCATTAAAAGCAGGTAAACTGCAGGTAAGCATTTTCGATATTACAGGTAAATTATTAAGCCAGGATGCACAAACCGTTATCCGCGGCATGAATTTATTACAAATAAATACTGCCAATCTCTCCCGGGGCACTTATGTATTACGAATTACAGCTAACGATGGTAAAGTAATTACCAACCGTTTTACAAAATAGTCTTTTTTAGATTTGGGCGGTCCCAATAGCGCCACTTATCCGGTAGGAGAGTGGCGCTTTTTTGTGCAGTATTGTTTTAATTCAGCGCCATTGGGCCGGGCTTTCTGCAGTACGCCGCGGCGGCAATGCTTATTTCGCAGCTCCGCAAATCATAATCATTCATGCCGCCTTACGGGGTACTGCTGCCAATCCCTACCGCAAATACCAATATCTATGCTATTGTACAATATCAGTGATAAATTCAGTATAAACCATAACTAATAATAACGTCCAAAACAAGTGAAAATACCTGCTGGCAATATGCCATCTAACCACTCAAGCGTCATTCCGACGCAGGAGGAATCTCATCAGCAAGTAGAGATTTTGAATGACAATTGATTGTTTAGCGTCATTCCGACACAGGAGGAATCTCATCCCGGTTTCTGAACAAAGTAAAGAAAGCATACCTGTATAAATCATTTTGCAAATTATTTATACTATTATCAGCAGCATACTATCAACCATTAAACGAAGGAAATAAAGTCTCTCAGGTAGTATCTAAATCAGCATTCATGGAATTAGCGTCCGCACCCTTAGAACTTGTGTCCGCATTCATAGAGTTAGCATCCGCATTCATGGAATTAGCGTCCGCACTCTTGGAGTTAGCGTCCGCATTCATAGAACTGGTGTCCGCATTGTTGGAATTAGCGTCCGCACCCTTAGAACTTGTGTCCGCATTCATAGAGTTAGCATCCGCATTCATGGAATTAGCGTCTGCACTCTTGGAGTTAGCGTCCGCATTCATAGAACTGGTGTCCGCATTGTTGGAGTTAGCGTCCGCATTCATAGAACTGGTGTCTGCATTGTTGGAACTGGCGTCCGCATTCATAGAACTGACATCCGCATCATTTATTACAGTATTACAAAGGCTGACAGCCCTGTCAAATGAAAAGAAATAGGCAGACTTTAACGGAAATACTACAAATTAGTAATAAGCAGATTAAAAAATTGTAAACGGCTGCTTATCTTTGCGCCATGCAATTATTAGATGGTAAAGTAGTATCCGCAGCTATTATTCAGCAATTGAAATCCAAAGTAGATGACCGCAAACAGAAAGGTCTTAAAACACCGCATTTAGCAGCTATCCTCGTAGGTAGTAACGGTGCAAGTGAAACTTATGTGGCAAGCAAAGTGCGCCATTGTGAGCAGATCGGCTTTGATTCTACATTGATTCGTTTAGACGATAACATTTCTGAAGAAACACTTTTACAGGAAATAGAGAAACTGAACCAGGATAATGATGTGGACGGTATTTTAGTACAATTACCGTTACCAAAACATATTAAAGAATCCAAAGTAATTGAGGCCATCAACGCTGATAAAGACGTGGATGGTTTTCATCCGGTGAGCGCCGGCAACCTCATGCTCGGACTCCCAAGTTTTATACCCGCTACACCATATGGCATCATGCTCATGTTAGAGCATTATAATATTCCAACCGCTGGTAAACATGCCGTGGTAATTGGCAGAAGTAATATTGTAGGCCGCCCCATGAGTGTATTGTTAAGCGGGCAAAGTAAATACGGCAACTGTACCGTAACACTTTGCCACAGTAAAACCGACGATTTAAAAAAGCATACTTTACAGGCAGATATTATTGTAGCAGCACTCGGTAAGCCCGGCTTTTTAAAAGGAGATATGGTAAAAGAAGGCGCAATAATTATAGATGTCGGTATTACCCGCGTAGAAGACAGTACAAAAAAATCAGGTTTTGCCATTAAAGGCGATGTGGATTTTGCAGAAGTCGCACCAAAGTCCGGCTATATTACACCCGTACCCGGCGGTGTAGGCTTAATGACCATTGGAGCACTCATGACGAATACTTTGCAGGCTTGCGAAAGAATGCACGGATAATAACAGATAATATTTTGACAGCAACAACTACTATAACAGAACAGACAACTATTGATTTAGATTACAGGTATCCTGTAATGGAAGCTTTTTATACCCTTCAGGGAGAAGGTTCCTATGCAGGACGTGCCGCTTATTTTATAAGGCTGGCAGGCTGTGATGTCGGGTGCGTGTGGTGCGATGTAAAGGAAAGCTGGCAGGAAGAAGGACATCCCGTTAAATCAATTGCCGAAATAATAGCAGATGCCAAAGCTGAAATAAATGCCCGCCAGGCCGTAACCACATTACCAATCATTGTAATTACAGGTGGAGAACCACTCTTACATAATTTATACCCGCTAACGGCAGCACTACATGCTGAAGGCTTTTTTATAAATATTGAGACATCAGGCTCATCCCCCATGAGCGGTAATATTGACTGGATCTGCTTATCGCCAAAGAAGTTTAAAGCACCACTCGAAGAAAACCTCACAATAGCCCATGAGCTTAAAATTATTATTTTTAATAAAAGCGATTTTAAGTGGGCAGAAGAACATGCTGCAAAAGTAAACGCAGACTGTAAGTTGTACCTGCAAACCGAATGGGAAAAAAGAGCGACAATGACACCGCTGATTGTAGATTATATAAAAAATAACCCACAATGGCAGTTAAGCCTGCAAACACATAAATACATAGGAGTACCTTAGTAGCCGGTATTTTAAATCTTATAAATATTACTCACAACAATACAACAGATATAGTGCATAAACACGATAATATTGTTCCATTTACAGAAAGCAAAAGCCATAAAAAAGAGCAGGTTGCCGATATGTTTAACCAGATAGCCGGTAAATACGATACAATGAACCGCTTTTTGAGTGTGAACCTGGATAAAGGCTGGCGTCACAAAGCAATCGCCCAGTTAGAAGAAATAAACCCCGAAAATATACTGGATGTCGCCACAGGAACTGCCGATGTCGCATTATTGACCTACGAGCGGTTACCCAAAAAGCCTTCTAAGATTACCGGAATAGATATCAGTGAAGGCATGCTGAACGTAGGCCGCCAAAAAGTAGCCGCTAAAAATCTTCAAAATGTTATAGAATTGCAAACAGGCGACAGTGAAGCAATAAATTTTGCTTCAGATTCGTTTGATGCCATAACTGTAGCCTTTGGCGTACGCAACTATGCCAATCTCGACAAAGGCCTGGCAGAAATGTTCAGGGTATTAAAACCCGGTGGTAAAACGGTTATATTAGAATTCAGCAAACCCACTTTGCCGGGTGTCACCTGGGGCTATAAACTTTACACCAAAGTAATAGCGCCTAACGCCGGCAGGCTCATTGCTAAAAACGAAAAAGCATATCAATACCTGAATGACAGTATTCATGCTTTTCCCGAAGGCAATGCCTTTCTTGAAATAATGAAGAAAGCAGGGTTCAAAAATGTTTATAAAAAATCACTTAGCTTAGGCGTATGCACTATTTATTGCGGTTACAAATAATACTGGTTACAATTGTTGGTTTCACAAATGTTTCCAAAGCTCAGATAAAAGAATTACACCGATTAGAAAGAGAAGAAAAGCAGTTGTATTTTGGGATGAGTTTAGGTGCTGTCAGCACATATCTGAACCCGTCCAAGCACATCGATTTTTTAAGTTCGGACAGTATAATGAGCGTAGAGCCCGGCAGAAGTTCAGGCTATTCGGCTCGTTTCCTGGCAACCTTAAAGTTGAACAAGCGGTTCGAACTGCGTTTTAACCCCGGGCTCACACTCGGTGTACAGCGCACATTCGATTATGTTTTAGGCAGTCGCCAGACTTATGAAAAAGAAGTGGAGAAGCGCATTATAGAATCTACTTACCTGAACTTTCCGTTGCATGTAAAGCTAAACAGTGATCGCATCAACAATTTCCGGGTGTATATGCTGGCAGGTTTAAAGTATGATTATGACCTGGCAAGTAATAAAAACAGGCGCAACGCAGAGGATATGCTTAAATTGTCTAATTCTGACTGGGGTGCCGAAGTAGGGATTGGGTTTAACTTTTACCTGCGTTATTTTACCCTTTCACCGGAAATAAAAATCAGTAACGGGCTTGGCAATATACATGCACGTGATGCCAATCTGAAATACTCCAATATTTTAGATAAAATAACTTCCCGTTCAATATTCTTTACCATCAATATCGAAGAATAAAATTTAAAAAAGCAATGATTTCATTGCTTTTTTTCTTTTATAGTAATCATTTTTTACTGTAAGATTCATAAAGTATCATAATCTTCCCCGATCGTTATTCATTCAATCAATTAACAGGTATTGGGCCGGTACAAAATCAGTCAGCCATACACCATTTGCCGACAAGTAAAATTCGTACTTGTCATGATGCATATCCAGGGCCTTTACTTTAAATATATATGGTTTGCCATGTCGTTGGCCCACCTGTATTGCCGTTGCCGGATCCTTGCTTAAATGAACATGCCGGCGATTTCTTTTTTCAATGCCAGCCTGCATAATACTGCTCCTGTTTATTTCTGCCGTACCATGATAAAGGATTTCAGGCGGTTCCTGGTTATGAAATTCAAGGTCAACCTCTATTGAGTGCCCCTGGCTGGCCCTGATCTTTTCCAAATTGTCACAGAAAGCGAATCTCTTTTTGTCATTCGTTTCAACAATATGTTTCAGGGTATCAATATCAAAACGGACGCCGTATGCGTTGCTCTTAGTTATTAGTTCATCCGTATTACACCAGCCATTCGTATCAGGTGTTAACCCGATCATCTGCGGTTGATGTCTTAATACCAGGCTTAAAAATTTACTGATATGTTTCAGTTGTTGGTCAGTTGTTTCGTTCATGTTTGTTTGTTTTGGTACAGGAAAGTCAATTTTGTTCAATCCGGGTTATCATTGTCGGTATTCTTAATTGCCCGGCATTTTAAGATTACTTCCCTTGTTACAGGCAAAGAAAGGAGATTAAATGAAAGGTTAGGATTTCAATAAAAAATCCCTTTGCTATTATATTGAAATTTGCAAAGGGATTTAATTTATGATAAACGTTACTTATCCGGTCTCTTATACCTGAATCGTATCATCGCATTTTTCTGCTCTGTACTCGTAAGGTTTATCATTTTTCGCTGGCTTCCGTATTCAACAATCATTAAGGCTGTATTTGGCGGTATTTTACCCATATTTTCTGCATACATAATTACATTAATCTCCGGGTTCGCTTCGTTCAGTTCTAATTTTACTTTGATCGGTTTAGTAGATAATCCCTTTTTATCTACGATCAATTTATTATTGTTGTACACCGAAATGGTATCACCATCAACTTCCGCATTATCATAAAAACTTATAAAGACTTCGCTGACAGATGTTTCAATCACATCAACCAGTTCATTTTTTCTTTTCGTAACGTTTTGAGGCAATTCTACAGGTACTTCCAGCTTTAACTCTTCCGGTTTTTTAAAATCCGGTTTAATATCATCCTGAGGGTCTGCTTTATCGGCTTTTACCGGTGCTTCAACTATTTTTGACGACTTGTTCAGCGGTGCTGCCGGTGTTTTTTTATTGGTAGCAAAGCTTTCAGCACCAGGCTTTAGTTTAGAAGCATTAGGTTGTAAAAAAGGTTCTTTTTCAAAGTCGGATGATAAAACCCGTTCCAACTTTATCCTGCCATTTCCCGCAGGTGCGCCGGTCAGGTAATTTTTGCTGGTATAAGTGCCAATCAGGTATTCCTTGCCGTTTTCTTTAAAGTATTCTAAAATGCAATTGAAAACCGCGATTTCTTCCAATGTGGTATTGCGGTATTCCAGCATTGTTTTTTCTTCCAGCAATAAGTTGGCGCCCTTTGGTGTCCAGATTCCGGAAACAGTTGCTTTACCAAAAAAGCTTTTATTGGCAGTATAGGAATAGGATACCCCATACACCGGTTTTTTTCCATTGATGGCCTTTTTCGAATCGTCTATCTGAATTTCGAATTTGGAGTTTGAGGTATTGTAAAATACAGTACCATTACTTGTAAAATATCCACGCCAAATACCTTTGAGATCTTGTGCAAAGGAGGATAAGGCGGAGGTGCAAAAACAAATAAATAAAACTAAAAATTTGGTCATTCTATTTCTAAAAACTTTGTTCAGATATAAAAATATAAATCTTTATTTTTTTTCATAGTAAATTCTAAGTAATTGTTTGTTAATTTTGCCATCTTAATAAAAAGAAAAGCTGTTTGTCATGGTTGTCAAAAATTATAAAAGGCAATATTTTCAGGCAGTTATTGTTGAAACAAAATGAGCATTCAAATTACATTTCCGGATGGTAATGTCCGCCAGTATGATGCTGGTGTAACAGCTTTAGACGTTGCCAGGTCAATTTCAGAGGGTTTAGCACGCAATGTGTTAGTAGCAAACATCAATGGTCAGTTAAGAGACCTGACGACGGCTATTACCATGGATGCTACCATCAATTTTGTAAAATGGGACGATGAAGACGGTAAAAGTACGTTTTGGCATAGCAGTGCTCACTTAATGGCAGAAGCGGTGGAGGAACTGTTCCCGGAAGCGAAATTCTGGGTAGGACCACCATTGAAAAGCCCTGCAGGTTTTTACTACGATATTGATTTAGGCGATAAAAAGATCAGCGAAGATGATCTGTTAAAGCTGGAAGCTTTAATGAAAGATAAGGCCAAGGCAAACAGTGCTTATATCCGTAAAGAAATTCCTAAAGCGGAAGCTGTCGCCTATTTTACGGAAAAAGGTGACCAATATAAATTAGACCTGTTAACCAACTTAGAAGATGGTAATATCAGCCTTTATACACAAGGAGGTTTTACCGATCTGTGCCGTGGCCCGCATATTCCGAATACGGGTTTAATTAAAGCAATTAAACTTACCAATATTGCCGGTGCTTACTGGAAAGGTGATGTGAACAATAAACAGCTGACCCGTATCTATGGTGTAACTTTCCCAAGTCAGAAAGAGTTGGATGCGCACCTGGCATTACTGGAAGAAGCTAAAAAGCGTGACCATCGTAAGCTTGGTAAAGAACTGGGTATTTTTACTTTTAATGATGACATTGGCCAGGGCCTGCCATTATGGATGCCGAATGGTGCCATCGTTATTGAAGAGTTGGAAAGATTAGCGAAGGAAACAGAAGATGATGCGGATTACAAACGTGTTGTTACGCCACATATTGCTAAAGAAAATCTGTACTTAACCAGCGGTCACCTGCCATATTATGCCGATAGTATGTACCCGCCAATGGAACTGGACGGGGAAAAATATTACCTGAAAGCGATGAACTGTCCGCATCACCATAAAATATTTGATGCAGAGCACCGCAGCTATAAAGAGTTACCATTGCGCCTGGCAGAGTATGGTACCTGCTACCGTTATGAGCAGAGTGGTGAGTTATTCGGCTTAATGCGTGTCCGTTGTTTACATATGAATGATGCACACATTTATTGTACCCGTGAGCAGTTTGCACAGGAGTTCCGGGCAGTAAATGAAATGTATATTAAATACTTCAAAATCTTTGGAGTAGAAAAATATGTGATGCGTTTAAGCTTGCATGATCCGGCTAAACTGGGTAAAAAATACATTGACGAACCGGAATTGTGGTTAGAAACCGAACAAATGGTGCGTGAAGTATTAATAGAATCAAATATCCCGTTTGTTGAAGTGCAGGATGAAGGGGCGTTTTATGGTCCTAAGATAGATGTACAAATCTGGAGCGCAATTGGCCGTGAGTTTACTTTGGCCACTAACCAGGTGGATTTTGCACAGGGCCGCCGTTTCAAATTAAGCTTTACCAATGCTAATAATGAGCCGGAAGTGCCGTTAATCATCCACCGTGCGCCATTAGGTACGCATGAACGTTTTATCGGTTTCCTTTTGGAACACTATGCTGGTAAGTTCCCGCTATGGTTAAATCCGCGCCAGGTAACGATATTGCCGATCAGCGACAAGTTTATGGATTACTGTAAAGACGTTCAGAAACGTTTGAAAAAAGCTGGCATAAGAGTTGCTATTGATGACAGGAATGAAAAAATCGGTAAAAAGATCCGCGAAGCAGAACTGGGCCGTTCATCTTATATGCTGGTAATAGGGGAGAAAGAGATGACGGAAGGCAAAGCAGCTGTTCGTAAGCAGGGTAAAGGTGATATTGGTGTTAAAACTATCGAAGAAATCATCACTGATTTTAAATATGAAATAGAAGAGCGCTTAAGTAACGAATAATTTCCGTTATTTTGCAATTAATTATTTATAAACAAAAAAAGTCGATGTCACATTAAAAGACATTGCAGAACTAAATTTTATAACCAAACCAATTTAATGGCATTTCCACCAAGAAACAGAGGAGTAAATCCACGCTTTCAAAGGCAAGTAGAGCCTGAACACAGAATTAACGAAAGGATTCGTGTACCACAAGTTCGCTTAGTAGGCGATAATGTAGAGCCTGGTGTTTACAACACGCAAGACGCATTACGTATAGCACGCGAGCTAGAGCTTGATTTAGTTGAAATTTCTCCAAATGCAGATCCTCCGGTAGTAAAAGCTGTAGAATACAAGAAATTCCTGTACGAGAAGAAGAAGAAAGAGAAGGAGATGAAAGCCAACTCTAAACAAAGTGAAGTAAAGGAAATTCGTTTTACACCAAGTACTGATGATCATGATTTCGACTTTAAAAGCAAACATGCCGAAAAGTTCTTAAAAGAAGGTAATAAGGTAAAATGTTATGTACAATTCAGAGGTCGTGCAATAATGTTCCAGGACAGAGGCCAGGTATTATTGCTGAAATTTGCTGAGCGATTAGCAGAAGTAGGCTCTTTGGAAAGTTTACCTAAAATGGAAGGTAAGCGTATGATAGCAGTATTTGCACCAAAAGTTACTAAAAAGAAATAGTACTTATACAATAAACTTAATAAATATCACTGCACTCATTTAGTGTGGTGATATTTTTATGTGTATTATAAAGATATTTTTTGAGGTCTGATTACAATCAATCACGCCATTATGCGGCACCCGATTGACTTTTTGCGATTAAATATAATGGGCATTAGGCGTTTTTTATCACAAATGATGGACGCAATTTCGTACAGGAAATCTGTTGAAGGTGCTGAGAACCGAAGCAGGAAACTTCAATTGAACCCGAACGGTATCCTATGCTTTCAATCTTTCACTGATCCGCTCTTTTGCTAAACTGCTTGTTCCTGTTTAGGACGTTTAAATTGTTTTATCAGGGCTTTATACATGAAAGATATGTCCAGGTTATGAAAAGAATTTGTAACGGTATTCTGAACCACAAGTAAGTTGGTCCGTTTCCGTCAAAAGTTGCTTTTTGGTAGTCAATCTGTTTCACCGCAGCATATATGTTAGCGGGGAGTGCGAGTATGAAAAATACGATAAGTAACCACGCTGTCATTGTTCTGAAAGTTGGGATAAATAGTCCAATTGCAGCAACGATTTCAATAACTCCTGTGAGATAAACCACTTCTGTTTTGTGCTGGATAAAAGCGGGAAGCATCATTGCCATCCCTTTTGTAAATGCAAAATGTGCAACTGCTGTAAATACAAGCATTACCGACATTGCAATCCTACCTGATAATGCAAACTCAAAGCCGCCGCGGAAATTTTTCGTTAGCAATAATGAGATGCCAAACATACTAAGTAAAACTATTAAAGGTTTCATCTGCTTTTTGATGTCAAAGGTCAAAATAATCGCAAAGCGAAACAATGAACCTGGGTTAATAAATTCGCTTCCGTATTCTACTCAATGCCTGTGGTGTAACTCCTATATAAGAAGCTATGTATTTTAATGGTATATGCTGTATAAGATGTGGTTGTTCAGCAAATAAATTCAGGTAACGCTTTTCGGCTGTTTCGTTCAGAAGAGAAAGTTCTCTTTTTGATTTTTTAAGAAACAATTCCTCGCTTGCTTGTCGTCCGATTGCATGACCGATGTCCGTTTCTTTATAAATATCCTGTAAGTCACTGTGTGATAGTTTCCAAAGAGTTGTTTTGGTCAAGGTTTCTATCTGGTAAGTTGAACGTGTTTGGGTTAAAAATGAGTCATAACCACTCACAAAGTTGTTGTCAAATACAAAAGCAAATGTCAGGTCATTTTCTTCTTTAGGTATATAGAAGCGGGTAATGCCGGTTTCTATAAATGAAAGGCTATCTTCAACTTGGCCTAATGCCAGCAATACATGTTTTTTAGGGAATTCCTTTCTTATAAGTTTTGAAGAAAAAATCTGCCAATCCCTGTCGGTTAACTTCAATGTCTTTTCAAAATATTCGCGGATTTGTTCCATTGTTTATTTTTAGGCTGTTGTTCGTTGGCCTGCCCGCTAACGGTTTAGGTATTGCGTAGTGGTGGTATTTTAGCACTGCCGTTGATTAGAATTACTATCGTTCAATTTAGCACAAATGATCAATAGCAATCCGTCACCCGCCATTATGAAAAACCGACGTTGGCGGTTCGGCTTTTTATTGAAAGTGCTTTTTTAATTCGTCTGACTGAAATAGTAATTCCATTTCGCACATTGCTTTCTTTGGATTTTCATTATCAAAGTTTCCAAGAACAATAGAGTTTGCCAAACCTGTCTTTAGGTAAGGTTTTAGTTTCAAATAAATGTCGTCATTTTGTTTCGTGAAGAACTTTTGTGTCTTTTCGTAATTGTCCAAATGCTTTTTTAATTCAGTTTCAGCACTTGAACAAGTGTCGAAATATTTTGAAGTTCCTTTAAAATGAAGCAAAAACCAAAATTCAAGACAAGGATTATTTACAACAACAACAACATTTGGAAAGTTGTTGATAAGGTTGGTTCTGTATTCTTCAAATACTTTGATTGGTGATTTCTTTCCTTTAGGTGCTTCTTTTGCTTCTTTGACAACTGTATCAAAATCAATTAACCAAAAAACCTTTGCGTATTCTTTTCTTGATAAATCACAAACCAAGTTGTATTGTTCTTCTACACTTTTTTTGTTTGGTATTTCAGGTTTTATACTGACACGAATATCCCGTTCGTTTCGCTTCAGCATATTTAAATACCAAACTTCTGTATCTCCGTCAACCACAAAAGCTAATGTAGGACTTTTCTCAGATGTAATTTTTTTGGACTTCCTCATAGGTTTAAGTCAATGAAAGTGTCGCCTAAATTAGGTGTTCCACTTAGTTTACCGCTTTTGTATGCGTTTAAAATGTTTGTGGTGTTACGAACAACAGAACTATCAAAATCAATCAATGAATATAGTTCCGTAGAACAACTTTCTTGTTTGTCTGTGAACCATATTGCATCATTTCTAAAAATGTCTTTATTGTCTAAAATTTCCCGATTATGTGTAGTCGCAATGATTTGAGATTTTTCAGAATTTAAAAGGAAGGACAGAAGAAAATGCAAATACAATTCGGGGTGCAATGAAGCTTCTAATTCATCAATTGGAAATGCCGTTGGTTTTTTAATTAACAATGCCAACAAACCTGAAAAACCATAATAACGTCTTGTTCCTTGTGATTCAAATTCTAAAGGTAACGTATATTTTGTGTTATTTACTGTATGCTCAAATTCAATATTTACAGCGGTTATTTTCCCTTTTTCTTCTAATTCTTTAATTTCATCACTCGGTGCTTTAACCTGTTTCTTTAAAAACTCAATAAGGCCGTCTGGAATTTTTTCTTCTTCCTCTTGAATGAGAATATCAGAAATATTAAAATCAGCTTTTTTAAATATTTCTACAACATCTGATTTAGATATTTCCCCTTTGTCAATTCTTGAAGTCACATATCCTTCCAATTCTGTACTTGTGTAAACTAAAGGCTTTAAATAATTCTTAAACCAATCAATAACATCTCTCAGTTCTTTAAAATCAATGTTGGTTTTCAAGAAGCCGCCAAGAACGGTATTATTCCACAAAGTGTTTGCCTCAAGATTTTTTTCAAAAGTTTTATCTTTTGAAATCTTACTGCCAAAGGTTATTTCTGTAAACTGACTTGACAAGTTTGTTTTTCTTTTATAAACACTGGCTTTATTGGGGTTGTAAAAATTCAACTCTTCTGAAACTATTGCCTTTTTTAAAAACTCTACTTCATAAAAGTATCTTACTTCATTTTGAATAAATTCGACAGAAATAATGGATGTCTGTTTAGGCGTATTAGGGTCAAACAGAAATGGATTGAATTTTAATTCGTCAGTTTTTTTCCGTTCTGGCTCAAGAACAATCTCTCTTAAAAACTCAAGAGCTTTAAGTATTGTTGTTTTCCCCGAAGCATTAGCACCGTATATCAATGCAAGTTTTAAAATCCTATGCCCACCAACATTTGCAACATATGCATTTTCGAGATGCGTTGACTTGTCTGCCTCAAATGAAAGAGTTTGTTTTTCTCTTATTGAGCCGAAGTTTTGAACACTAAAGTTTATAATCATTTTGCCTCTATTTTGTAAGTTGCTTTCAAATTTAAGAATAAAAGTGATAAATAATGATTTTTTTGGTCAAAAAATGCAACCCGTTTACAAAATAATGCGCTCTGATGATTGTTTTGTGTTTAAAAGGTGAGATGTGAGGGACTCGAACCCCCGCTCTCTACACTGAATTCAGATTACAATTAAAGTTGTTCTCAATGCCTTATAGTATGGAATATGGTATCCTTTCTTCCCGCGAGAGCTATCCCACTTACTACACTTGTTACTTTCGTTACCATAGTCGTAAAGTTTTGAATTATTATCATTGTTGTCAATGAGACGAAAGTCAATACTCCAACTAAGGACATTGCAATTTCAACTGTGAAAGTAACCTTTAAACTCAGTTTTTTCTGTTTCTTTTCAGAAACTATATTTTCAATGAACGCTACCACCTAAGCTGACCGCCAACAAAAGTATTGAGGAACTTAGTAATGTGCTGGGGAATCTGCAGCAGCATATCAGCGTTCCGAATAGCAAGCACATTAATTATGTCAGATCAATATCCCTGTGAATCATAAAGCGCTATCCAAGCCCACGTGTTAACAGGTATTTTTTCTCCTGAGTTAATTAAATAAGTAACTGCCCACTGATTAGAGCCTATCATCACCGCATCATGAGGTAGGCGATGATTACTGCCATTATAACGCCTAAAGCGTCGGCTATCATACCGGCCCAAATGGCGTAACGTACTTTTTTTATACCTACACTGCCAAAATATAAGGCTAATATATAAAACGTAGTGTCTGAACTACCCTGGAAGATGCTGGCCATTTTGCCGACAAAACTATCGGGACCATAGGCCGGGTTAGCAAATATATCCAGCATCAGTCCACGGGCACCGGCACCGCTAAACGGGCGCATGATGGCTACCGGAATAGCCGGTACGTAATCGCCGTCAATGCCAATGCCCGCTAATCCGTATGAAACGCCACCAATAATGAATTCTAAAGCGCCGCTATCTCTGAATACACGGATGGCAACGAGCATGCCTACCAGGTAAGGAATGATTTTTATGACCACATCAAAACCGCTTTTAGCGCCGTCTATAAAAGCGTCAAAGACATTTACTTTTTTTACAAAGCCACCAATGATAAATGCTGCAATTACTAAAAATAATATGAGGTTGCCTAATACATTGCCAAAAACCTCTTTGCTTAGAAAGGGTGCTTCATAAGCTTTGGGAGTTGCCGTGGTAAAGGTGATATTGGGATTTACAGCGGCAACTGCTGCTTCAAAAGCTGTTTTATCAGTCATATTGATACTGAATGCGGGCAGCGTACGGAGCTCCTCTGCGGATGAATGCACATTGGCTTTAAGGTAGGGGGTATTGATGGCACCAGGGTTGATAAAAACCTTTGCCATTGGTGTTTTGCTATCGGTTTTAAAGATGATGCTACTGACAGCGTTACTTGTTAATAGCTCTTTTTTAAAGACGTCTTCTGTAATATTGGTGCCGGTGAATTTTTGTGAAGCGGGCAACTGGTACATGAAGTATGCGAAGGATGAAATACCAATTATAATGGCAGCCAGCCAGCCTACGAGTACTTTATCAAATTTTAATCGCTGGTAAATGCCTGTTACCAGGATGCTGCAGATAGTGGCTGCGGCCGTGGCTATCATTAATGGAATAAAGACACTGGTGGCATTGGTGGACCCTGCACCGGCCCGGTAGGCTATAATTGATAAGGGAATTAATGTGAGGCCACTGGTATGTAATACCAGGAACATGATCTGGGCATTGGTGGCTGTGTCTTTTTTGGGGTTAAGGGATTGCAGGCTTTCCATTGCTTTTAACCCGAAGGGTGTAGCGGCATTATCAAGGCCCAGCATATTGGCACTGAAATTCATTACCATTTGTCCCATTGCGGGGTGCTTGTCGGGTACTTCGGGGAACAGGCGCTTCATAAACGGGTTCAGAATTTTAGCCAGGAAATTAACGGCCCCTGCTTTTTCGCCGATATTCATTAAACCTAAAAAGAAAACCATTACACCGGTAAGTGGGAAGGCAACATCTAAAACTGAGCTTTTGGAAGCATCAAAAATTCCGTCAACTAATTTTTTGAAAATCTCATAGTCCTGGAATACCACGAGTTTAACCAATGCTATTAACAGGCCAATTACAAAAAATGCGATCCAAACATAATTTAATGCCATACCGATATATGAATTGAAATGGTTATTTCACAAATGTAGGGGTTTATATAATAGATTTATTTTGAGATTTTTTGCTTTGTAATTAAGTGATTAACTTTGCGCACCGTTAGAATTATTAAGTATGAGAAAAACCGCGTTTTTAGTTTCAATTTTAACATTGGTATTTTTTGCCTGTAAGAAGGATAATGATTGTAAGGCGCCAAGTGTAACGGTGCCTGCAGATGAAATTGCTCAATTGAAAACATTTATTGATACCAGCCATATTGATGCTACTTTCGATAGCCGGGGCTTTTATTATAAAACGGCTGCTGCGGGTGGTACTGATAAACCGAATAATTGCAGCGTGATAGAAATCGGTTATAAAGGAACATTGGTGAACGGGGTTAAATTTGACAGTAAGGACCTCTATGCTTTTTCTATGGGTGCATTAATTACCGGTTGGCAGTACGGGGTTCCGTTAATTGGTAAAGATGGCTATATTACTTTATACCTGCCACCTACTCTGGGATACGGCAGCAGGCCGAACGGTGCTATCCCGGCTAATTCTATTTTGATCTTCGAGATTAAATTACTTAACTTCTATAATTAATAAATAGTTTCAATTACAAATATATATGGCATTACAAGCTGGTATAGTAGGTTTACCAAACGTTGGTAAATCTACACTTTTCAACGCAGTGAGCAACAGTGCAAAAGCACAGGCTAGCAATTACAGATTCTGTACAATAGACCCGAATGTGGGCCTGGTAGATGTACCGGATGCTCGTTTGGATAAATTAAAAGCGTTAGTGAATCCTAATAAAGTGGTTCCTACTCAAATAGAAATCGTGGACATTGCCGGTTTGGTACGCGGCGCCAGCAAAGGGGAGGGTTTAGGTAATAAATTTTTGGCAAATATCCGCGAGGTAGATGCTATTGTGCATGTTATCCGTTGTTTTGAAGATGAAAATATTCTTCGTGATGAGGGTGCTATTAACCCGGTGAGTGATAAGGAGATCATTGATACCGAATTGCAGTTAAAGGACCTTGAAAGTGTGGAGCGTAAATTGCAGCGCAGCGAAAAAATGGCTAAAACCGATCCTAAAATAAAGGCAGAGGTAGAGGTTTTACAACGTTGTAAGGCACACCTGGAAGAGGGTAAAAATATCCGGGGATTGGACCTGGCTAAAGAAGATATGCCTGCTATTGCAGATTTATTTTTATTGACGATTAAACCGGTGATGTATGTGGCTAATGTGGATGAAGCCAGTATGCACACGGGTAATAAATACTCTGAAGCATTAAAGGCAAACGTGGCAACAGAAGGTGCAGAGGTGATTGTTATGAATAATAATATTGAAGCCCAGATATCCGAAATGGAAGACCCGGACGATAAACAAATGTTTATGGACGAGTACAATATGACGGAACCTGCTTTGGATAAAATGATCCATGCTGCCTATAAATTGTTGAAATTACAAACTTATTTTACGGCTGGTGTTCAGGAGGTTCGTGCATGGACGATCCAGGAGAACTGGAAAGCGCCACAAGCGGCGGGTGTTATCCATACGGATTTTGAGCGTGGTTTTATTAAAGCCGAGGTGATTGCTTACGACGATTATGTAAAATATGGTAGTGAGGCAGCTTGCCGCGATAATGGCCGTTTAAGAATAGAGGGTAAGGAATATATTGTAAAAGATGGCGATATTATGCATTTCCGTTTTAATGTGTAATCATTGATTTTATTATATGAAAAAGCAACTCGTTAAGGGTTGCTTTTTTATTTGGGGCTGTCGGCATTCTATTATTTATCGTTTTTTGTTCCGGCTTCTCCGGGCTCACTTCGTTCGGTACTTCGCTGCGCTCGCACCAGGCCCTGCGTATCCGGCAGCCCATGAGCATTGTAATGTCTGTTTAACATTTATGTCTATTAAGGTAGTAATGGTACCAGGATAAGCGGTTGCTTTTGGCATCTATTCATTCAAATCGCTCTCAATAGATTTTTGATTATCCGCATTAATATGGCTGACAAAAAAACTTATAATGACAGCCTGCCCTGGTATTTTTCCAGTGTCTGCCATATTTGATAAAATGTGTCATTGCCGCTTTTATCTGAAATAGAGGTGTTGACCACGAGGATACGGCCGGTTTTAGTGGCCGGATCGAAAAACATTAATGAACATACACCGGGGTCTCCGCCTGTATGGCCTATATAACCGGTGTAACCAAAGCCAATAAAAATGCCGGTATTGTAGCTTTCGCTGAAGGGGTTTTTATTATTTCTGTCAATAAAGTTCCGGGCTGATAACTGTGGCCGGAAATATTCTTTATAACTTTCTTTGCTTAATATGGTACCATGCCTGTTGTAACCTTTAATGAGTTCTGTTAAATACAGGCTAAGATCGTTTACGGAGGTAATGAAGTTGCCGTCCGGGTATGAAATCATTTCATAAAAGGGCAGCACTGTTGCAGGGTTCGCATAAAGCCTGGAATAATCGGCAATGTTTACCTGGTTGAAATGCCAGTTGGACGCGTTCATCCGCAGTGGTTTTAGTATATGCTCTGCAGTGTACTGGTCGAACGGTACACCAGTCGCTTTTTCTAAAACAAATGCGGCTAAAGTGGTACCGGTGTTAGAATACTCATAAATATCTCCCGGTTTATTCTGCAGGTAAACGTCTTTATTCCATTTTCCTTTTTCTGCGAGCAGGTTCCTGAGGAATTCCTCCATTGTTATGATTGAATCAGTGGGGTTGAAAACCTGGGTGTCATCAAACACTAAGGCCGATGCTTCGGCGTTTTGCTTTTCTTTCAGAATGTAGTTTTTTGTTAAATAGAACTCATTGTCTACAATGCCGGATGTATGTGTTGCCAGGTGCCTGATGGTAATTGCTATATCGGGGAAGTGTGGGTTGATGACTTTGAACGGCAGGTATTGATTGATGGGGTCATCCAGTTTGAGTTTCCCGGTTTCCCGGGCTTTTAAGAGTGCCATACCTACGAAGGTTTTGGATATGGAGGCGATATTCTGGATAGTGGAATGGGTGTATGGTTTTGAATTTTTGATGTCAGCAAATCCAAAACCTTTCTGGTATAAAGTACCTTTTTCATTGACGATGGCGACTGCAAATCCATTGAAGATTCCTTTTTTGCTGATTTCACCAATCTCTGCTGTGAGCGAATCTTTAGGTTCGTGAATGTCGGTTTGAGCGGTTTGCTTCCGGTTTTTACAGGCCGCCGTCATTATTATGAGTAAAAGGATTGTTATGGAATGTTTTATCATTTTATGGTGGTTTGTAATTGTATGTCAGTTTTTGCAATTATGGGCCGGATTCCGTTTTTAAGTATTGAAGTAATGAATTTATTGTGAGGATAGGTAATATTTTATGCCAGTGTGTAAGTTTTTTGGTCGATTGTGTAAACTTTTAGATCGTGTGTGTAAACTTTTTGTCTCTGTGTGTAAGTTTTTTGGTCGTATGTGTAAGATTTGATGGTCATTATTATAATGTAATGATGTTTAAAAGGGACCTGATGAGTGCATGTTAACGGCTATAGTGCGCAAAGGATAGTAGCAAAGTACCCCGAAGGCCCGCTGACACAGGATCTGTTTGATTTTATGTATTGAATATGACTTTAGACGGCCTGCGGGGCGAGGCGTACTGCGGATAGCCTGGTGCCGGTGTGGCAAGGGTGCTGTTTATTATGCTGTGGTCTTTTGCCCCTGACTGGCTCACCGGCATGCGCCATAATAAAAAATAACGGGCATTAAAAAGGCTTCAAAATAATCTGAAGCCTTTTTTTTAATATTGAACTATTTGTATAATTCTTCTCTTAATGTTTTAACGCGTTCATCTTCCAGGAATTCATCGAATGTGCTTAAGCGGTCGATAATGCCGTTTGGCGTTAATTCTATGATCCTGTTGGCAACGGTTTGCATGAATGTATGGTCATGGCTGGTAAACAGCACGATGCCTTTGTATTCTATACATTGGTCATTGAATGCCTGAATGCTTTCCAGGTCAAGGTGGTTGGTTGGCTGGTCCAGGATGATGCAGTTTGGATTTTGCAACATCATGCGACTTACCATGCAACGTACTTTTTCGCCTCCGCTTAATACGTTTACTTTCTTTTGGATCTCATCGCCTGTGAATAACATTTTACCTAGGAAACCGCGGATAAATGGTTCATCTGCGTCTGTTACATGCTCTGGTACAAACTGGCGTAACCAATCCATCATTGGAACAGGTTCCTGGAAAAATTCTTTATTTTCAATGGGTAAATAAGCTTTTGTTACGGTTGTGCCCCATGCATATTTGCCATTGTCTGCTGCTGCCAGATCATTTATAATGTCGAAGAAATAACTGACCGCTAACGGGTCCTTGCTGTAAAATGCGACTTTATCGCCTTTGTTGACACTGAAGGTTACTTTGTCGAACAATACGCGGCCATCGATTGATTTCTTAAGGTTCTCAACTTCTAAAACCTGGTTACCTACTTCGCGCAATGGCTGGAAGATGATACCCGGGTATTTACGGTTGCTTGGCTCAATTTCTTCGATGGTTAATTTTTCTAAGGCTTTTTTACGGCTGGTAGCCTGCTTACTTTTAGAGGCATTGGCGCTAAAGCGGGCAATGAAATCTAATAAAGCCTGGCGTTTTTCTTCGTTTTTCTTGTTTTTATCGCTTATCTGGCGGGCCATTAACTGGCTACTTTCGTACCAGAAAGAGTAGTTACCGGTGAATACTTTAATTTTGGCACGGTCCACATCTGCTACGTGCGTACATACGGCATCGAGGAAGTGACGGTCATGGCTTACCACCAATACGATGTTCTCATAGTCTGCTAAAAAGTTCTCTAACCATGCAATGGTATCTATATCTAATCCGTTGGTAGGCTCATCGAGTAAGAGGATATCGGGATTACCGAAAATAGCTTGTGCCAAAAGTGCCCGTACTTTCATGGTACCGGGTATATCTTTCATTAAACTCTGGTGGTATTCTACACTTACCCCCAGGCTTTGAAGTAATTGGGCGGCATCGCTTTCTGCAGTATAACCACCCATTTCACCGAATTCGGCTTCGAGTTCACCGGCTTTCATGTAATCATCTTCGGTAGCATCCGGGTTGGCATAAATGGCATCTTTTTTATGCATCACCTCCCACATGGTCTTATGACCCATTAAAACGGTATTCATTACGGTTTCTTCGTCGAACTCGAAGTGGTTTTGTTTTAAAACCGCCATGCGTTCGCCTTTGGTAATTTCTACTGTTCCTTTATTTGGTTCAATTTCACCACTTAATATTTTTAGGAAGGTACTTTTTCCGGCACCGTTGGCACCGATAACGCCATAACAGTTACCTTTTATAAAGTTGATATTTACTTCATCGAATAAGACCCTTTTGCCGTAAGCGAGGGTTACGTTTTTTACACTAATCATAATGTTTAGCTATCCTGAAAGTTTTTAGGGTGCAAAAGTACTAAAATATTATGGATTAACATTGACGGGCGATAAATCTTTGATTTCTAATTTGCCGTATTTATTGCTTAAAGTGCCTGTAATATAGCCGCAAATTAGTCCTAAAACGGCACCGCCGAATATATCGATGGGGTAGTGGACGCCCATATACATTTGGGCGTAACAAATACTGAATGCCCAAAACCAAAGCCATTTGATTTTATTGCCGAAAGTATTTTTTAACGTGATGATGAGAAAGGTGGCAATGGCAAAATGATTGCAGGCATGTGAGCTGGTAAAGCTAAAGGCGCCGGGACAACTTTTTACGCGCATGTATATGTACTCGAGCATGAACGGATCGTTGCAGGGGCGCACACGGGCGAAATAATTTTTTATTAAATTACTGCTCATCTGGTCGGACAGGGTAATGGTGGCAATGATGAACAGTAACCATACCCAACTTTTTTTGCCAAAATTTGAAAAGACCAAAACAATGAAAAACAAATACAATGGCGCCCAAAGTAAGGGCTGTCTTAACCAGGGCATTACGGCATCGCAAAAACTGTTTTCCCAGACTCTGTTAATGTAGTATAATGCAACCTGGTCGTATTTTTCAATTGATTTCCACATACTGTAAATAATTGGCTAAGATATGCGAAATATTGACAAGTAGGTTTTCGTTTATGTTTTAATGAATGGAGTGGTATCAGTTTTTATTGTCATTTATCCGGGCCTCTTTTTTCCAGTTGACTTTTTTCAGCTCAAACCAGTTGGTGGGATCTCCTTGGTAGTTGAAAACTTCGATGAATTGGAACCCTAATTTATGCAGTACTTTTTGTGAACTGATGTTTTTGGGGTCTGTAATGGCGTAGATGGTATCGGGATCTAAATGACTGAAGCCATAATTGAGTACGGCAATGGCGGCTTCTGTGGCATATCCTTTGCCCCAATGTTTTTTCTTGAACCGGTAACCGAGTTCATAAATGTGGCTGTGATCATTTAATGTTAATGGCTGACTATAATACTTTAATCCTGACCAACCGATGCATTCGCCGGTGATTTTATCTACGACTGCCCATCTTGCAATCCCGTTTTCCCGGTATTGTTTTCTGAGCATTTGAATGATGGGGGTTATTTCGCTGATGGTTTTTACGGGTTTGTTTTCTATATATAAATGTACTTCGGGATCTGAGTCCATTTCGAATAAGTCTGCTGCATCGCTATGTTCTACTTCTCTTAAAATTAATCTTGGGGTTTCTGCAAATATTTTCATGGAGTGGCTATCAATTTTTCTTTTAAAGGAGTGTTTGCCTTGCACCCGGGCTGATTGCGGGGAATTATTAAAGGAATAATTTCATATCATGTTCATGAAATTATTCCTTTTAATGTATCTGCCGAAATTTATTTGGTATTTTTAGTGCCCGGCTTGCTTTTTTTTACAGGCGTCACTTTTTTAGGTTTTGCAGTTGCTTTAATTTTTGAACTGGCTTTTTTTAGCGTTTTTTTGGCAGGGGATTTGTCTTTTTTTGTCTTAATAATCTGTGGCAGATGTTTTTCATCGAACCTGTTGTGATAAGGTGATGATAGTTTTTTTTCTGCCAGGTAATTGTACTTCTCTATTTGTGATTGTATGATCTCATTGTCGTTCTGGGGGACATATTTATTTTGCAAGTGACTGTCTAAAATGCGGGCTTTTACATTGTCTGCAAACTCAATATTGAGCATGTCGATAATTTCTTTTTTGATGGCGGGATTTGAAATTAAACAAGCTGCTTCTATACGATGGTCTAAATTCCGCACCATGATATCTGCACTGGAAATGTAGACTTTTGGTTTGCCATCGTTATGGAAGGCCATTACCCTGGCATGTTCCAAGTATTCATCAACGATGCTTACGGTGTAAGGTTTTAAGGGGGCTTTGACTTTATCGAATTTGGCACAAAAAATACCGCGGACCACCATTTTGATCTCTACACCTGCTTCTGCTGCTTTGTAAAGCAACTGTATGATGGCATCATCACTGAGGGAGTTGACTTTGAGGTATATTTTTGCTATTTTTTTTGCTTTGGCATTTTTAATTTCAGCCTGGATATTATTGACGATGGTTTGCCTGATGTAAACCGGGCTTGGGATAATGGCTTTGTTTTTACTGAAAATGGCGGTGCCTAATTGTGGTTTTTCAAGGAAGTTGAAAATCCGGTTGGCCTCATTCATGATGGTAACATTGGATGTTAACAAACAATGGTCGCCATAAAAACGGGCAGTTTTTTCATTGAGATTGCCGGTGCTGACAAAACCGTAGTACACTCTTTTTTTTGTATCCACGCGTTTTTTTATAACACAGAGTTTGGCATGTACTTTCATGTTATCCAGGCCGGTTAATACTTTTACACCTTCCTGTTCGAGTACTTCTTTCCAGTAGAGGTTGGCTTCTTCATCGAAGCGGGCGCGTAATTCCAGGAATACGCTGACAGCTTTGCCGTTGCGGACGGCGTTTATCAGCGCGTTTACAATTTTGGAATTGGATGCGAGACGGTAACAGGTGATCTTGATGGTTTCTACAGAGGGATCTATAGCGGCTTCCCTGAGCATATCAATTATCGGATTGAAGCTATGATAGGGGAAGTGGAGCATGACATCTTTTTTGAAGATGACATCTGTAACACGCATGCCATCGTCCAAATCGGGATGGAGGTAACTTTCTTTTACCGGGGAACTGTTTGGTATGATGTTGGGGAAATCTGTAAAGTGCCTGAAATTGTGTATTCTTGAACCGGGAATGATATTGTCTTTCCAGGTGAGGTTCAGGCGTCCCATGAGGTATGCGAGTAATGACGCATCCATTTCCTTATCGTATATAAACCTTACAGGGCGCCCTTCCCGGCGCTTTTTGATGCCTTTTTCAATTTTTTGGGCGTATGTGGTGCTTACATCGTTATCGATGTCAAATTCAGCATCTTTGGTTACTTTGAATACGTGTGCCTTGTATTCATCGAAGCCGAAAAAAGAAAAGATATGTGGGAGGTTGTGCCTGATGACATCTTCGAGCAGCATGATGTATTGCTTGCCATTTTCTTCGGGTAGCTGTACAAACCTGGTGCCGACACCTTTTACCGGAATTTCAATTAATGCGAATTTTTTATCGTAAGCGGATGCTTTTTTTTGCATAACGACGCCCAGGTAAATGGATTTGTCTCTTAAATAGGGCATTTCGGGAATGCTTTCTATCATTAAGGGGATGAGGTTGGGGCTTACAATTTCATCATAATAGTTTTCTACAAACTTTTTTTGAGTATCAGATAGTTCATTTTCTGTAATAATGAAAATATTGTGATCTTTTAACTCCTGGTTGATGCTTTTCCAGATGCGATTGAATTCGTTTTGCTGCTGTAAAACGATCTGCTGAATATCTTCTAATATTTTTCCTGCAGCATATTCGAGGTGCATGGCTGCTTTTACGTTCTTTTTAATGATATTCTGCATGCGGAAAAGGGTAGCAACGCGTACCCGGTAAAATTCATCCTGGTTATTGGAATGAATGCCGAGAAACTTAATTCTTGAGCTGAGTGGTACGGTATGATCGTTTGCTTCCTGTAGTACTCTTGCGTTAAAACTTAACCAGCTTATATCTCTTGGAATTGTATTGATTTTTGCTGCCATATCGCCCCTTTTATCTTATTTGTACCAAACTGGTTGGTCTTTTCCTATTTTGAAAATATTTTCTAAAGTATATGCTTTTGCTTCTTTGTCTGATAGCTGTTTTGCCCATTTGGCTCTTTGTGCGGTATCTGCACTTTTACCGGTGTTGTTGTACTCTGCATAGGTCGTAGTCGTTTCGTTTTCCGTATTGCCCCAATTATTCCAACCTACAGGTGATATATGATTGCCGAAATCGCAGTTGATGAATGCGGTTTTGGCATAGGCACGCCATGGCCGGCCTAAGAGTACTTTGCTTACTCCTGAATCTGCTACCAGTTTGCAGTTTAGGAAGACGAAGCCGAATGCTTTATCTTTTGCTGTAGCGGCGGCTGTGATGTAGCTGTTGGTTTTGCTGCGGATGGTGCAATTGTTAAACACCATTGTGGCGGGGCCGAAAATGAAATCGGTGGTTCCTTCGATGTAGCAATTTTCGAAGTATTGATTAGATTCTTCGGTGCCTCCAAAAATAGTATCCTGGTTGCCGAGGAATTTACAGTTTTTGAATACGGCTTTATTGGCTTCTACATGTAATGCAACGGCTTGTCCTACGCGGCCTGCTGTATTTGCAAAAGTGATGTTTTCTGCTTTGAACCGGTCGCCGCCTATTTTGGCCGTGAAAGAAGTGAACGTGGTATGATGTCCCCTGCCGCTGTAATCGCTGAAAGAAATGATGGTACTGTCAACATTTTCTCCTGATAGAATAATATCTGTATTGGTGGCAGGGATCTCGATTTTTTCTACATATACGCCATTTTTTATTTTGATGGTGATGGGTTTTAGCGGATATACGCGGCAGGCATTGATAGCATCCTGTATAAACTTAAAATCGCCACTACCGTCTTTGGCCACGGTATATTCGTACACAAAGTTTTTTTGCGCATTTAATGTATTAAATGTGATGGCAGAAATGAGGCATACAAAAAAGGTTTTTAATGGTTGTAACATGGTTTGGAACAAGCTTGTATGAACAATGAATTTATTTGGAATGCGTAAATTAATGATTGTTCTGACAAAGCCCAAATTTCATAATTTTCGGCAATGATAAATAGAATAAACTATACCTTATTTTAATAAATTATTAAGTATTTGTTTGTCAGTTTCTCTATTAATGTTAAAAAAAGACAGGATATCAATTAAAGATTCGGGCAAAAATATAATGACCAGGTGCGACAGTTTGAGATGATTGTATTTATTAGGGCCTACTGCTTTAATTGCAGCTAATTGTTATAATATCTTATTGTCCGAATCGCTGTTTACCTGGATAAGATCCGGGATTTTTACATACTCCGTATTGAAACGTATTCTTAAGTTCATACGGATACCGGCGCGGAAAGTATTGTTGCCGGGTACTGTCCTCGGGAAATAGGTGGCCCTCATTTCAATTGTCCGGAAGATGAGGTTCTCATTCCGGATACGGATACCTCCGCCTATGCCTATGTACATGTTTGACTTGCCTATTTTTTCGTTATCGGGTGTGAGCAGGCTTCCGGCTGCATAAAAAAACGGCGCAAACTTAAAACCCATGAACTTATTGTGCAGAAACATGCTGGTTTCACTCTGGAGGGTAATTCTCTGGTGGCCGTAAACTGATTTTGTCCGGAAGTTTAACAAGCCGAAATCATTATCCAGGTATAATGGATGGAGGCTCTTGCGTTTTATCTGTTTGGTATAAATAATATTGACGTACTGCCTGTATTTGGTTCTTCCTTTGAGGTATAATTTGCTGAAAAGGCTGGTTCCTACGAGGAATTCGAGGTCTTCTCTGTGTCCTTTATTTAAAAAGCCGCCTGTTCTAACATAATGTTGCATGATGCAGCCTGAGGGTAGTATGCGGTATAAGTTGGCATCTATGCCGCTATAAAAGCGGACGAGGTCTGCCTGCTTTTGCCAGCCAAAAGTTGTGGCGACATTATACCCCTCGGGAACGTCTTCTGTGGTACCAAATGCGTATATATAATTTGTTTTTACATAGTTCTGCCGGAATATGACGTATTGGGCAAGTATGGTGGTTTTGTTATCAAAATAAATGTCGTAGGGTTGTTGTTTTTGCTCCGGTACTTCGGAGAATTTATTGCCGTTGAATCTTAATCCTACAAGGTGGCTGGCTTTTTTGAAATTCTTAGATACTTTTTTGGACCTGAGGTTATAGCCGATCCAGCCGTCTATTTTTTTGTATTTATAGTTATAATGTAAACTGTCCGGTTCATCGTAAAATGATGGTACGGTGTAATATTGTCCTATTTCTAATGAGCCGACCCATTTAGAGGTTGGTGCGTACAATGGCCGTTCAAGTTTTAAAAATACTGCCCGTTCGTTTCTCCAAAAATTAAACAGGGAAGGGTTAATGTTGGTATAACCGACCCTGGCATTTACAAATGATCCGAATAAGTTATTTTTCTGATAGGCAATTTCGTAACCAAATGAAGGTGTCCTGTTACTTTGTACCAGGAAGCTGAATTGTATTTTCTGGCCCAGTCCCATTAAATTGGATTCACTAATATTGGCCCTGATCCTGTTAGTGCTCAGGTTATTGACGCCACCATTAATGGTAAACAGGTCTTTTGTAATGATCTCCAGGTCCACACTGTCCGGGTTGTTCCGGATTGGCCTTACTAAGATACGGGCATCCTGTATGAACTCTAATGTACGCAGGTATCTTTCATTATAGGCTAAATCGTATGGATTTAACGGGCGTCCTTTTTTTATAAAGGTATTATTTCTGATGACTTCTGTCTTTGTATCGGTGTGCAAATCATTCAGTAATCTGGTGCCGAAATAGGTGAGTCTTTTGGTTGTATCTGAAAAGCTGATCTCAAAACCAAGCTGCCTGTAGTTGATGTTCCGGATAATTTTTCCCATGTAGGACAGGTAAGGTATATAATCTTTTTCCTGCAATGTATCTGCCTCAAGCATTGTTTGAGGGGCTTTGTCTAAAACGCGTAATGCTTTGTTGAATATGTTCTGGTTAGCCCTGGTGGTGGTATCGGGATCATTTTTTTGCTGAGCTTTAAGGTTTAAAGTACTCACGAATATTGACATAAAAATTACAATTTTTATGATTGTTTGCGAGTTATTTAATATTTGTCTTGTTAAGCTCAACTTAATATCGATTCTGAATGGTGAATATAATTGTTTTGATGATAAGTTTAAATCTGTTATAACTTTTTTTAACCACAACTATGGCTGCCTAGCAAATTCCGTGCAGATAAAGAGATCTGGTAATTGTAACATCCTGTAATATTTCGGGTATGTAACGAATAGACTATTTTACACCGGAAAATATTTGTGGGTTTAAAATTAAAAAGTCTTTACAATAATAACTGTAAAGACTTTTTATTTGTTTGGTTTTTATAATCAATTATGCTCTTTTATTTTCATGATGACTCTGAAACTGCCATCTTCCCAGGCGCGTTCCGGAGTTACCTGCCATGTTAAATGTGCAAAATGTTTGTATATCATTCCTACATTTTTGGCGTAAACTTCTACACTGTAATTCCAGCTTTTATAATAATTGGGATTGAACGGGCCTAATGGTAACTCTTCATAATCCTTCTGAATAACAGTAACGGTTTCATCAAAGGTTAGCCCGTTCACCGTAAATGGCTGCCCCAGGTTTTCATAACGGTATTTCCATCCATACAAATGTGCGTAAGGGGAGCTGGAGTTTAATTCTGAATTGATATAGCTATTACCTGGCCATTCAAAATAATCGCGCACCGGTTTTTGAATCTTTATATACTTCAGGTTATCTTCTACCTTCTGCACGTTAGTGTTCTTGTTATTAATTACCGCAAACGTATTTTCCGGCCTGAACGGATTTTCCCTGTTCTGGTCTGTTATATAACGGTAGATACGATAGGTCTTTACTTCATTCTCGTTACTTACTAAAGCATTGACTTCTTCTTTAACAGCATATTTATGTACGACCGTATCTGTACCGAACTGTCCGGGAACGGTACTGTCCAGATCGTAAATAATGTATTTCCCAACTTCTGTGGGGAAATAAGTATCTACTTCCGGCGCTGAAAAATCATCCAGTTTGTCACTGCAACCTGTGATAGCTAAACTAAGTATGGCTGCTGAACCTAATAGAAATACCGTTTTCTTCATAAGTGGTTATAAAAATAAGCAATTTAGTTTAAAACTCTCTTTGAATAATGCCACCCCCAATTACATCATCGCCTTCATAGAATACGGCACTTTGTCCTGGTGCAATCCCTTTTACCGCATCTAAAAACTGAACATGTATATTGCTTTTGTCACTCCCCTGGAATACCCGGCTCAATGAGCCTGAATCTCTATAACGTATTTTGGTGGTCACTTCGTATGCGTCCGGCAAACCTTCGTATTTCATCCAGTTAATGCCTTTTACAAACATATTGGTCTTATCCAGTTCTTCTTCATCGCCTAAGGTAACAGTATTGGTTGCAGGATCGATATGTGTAACATATACGGGTCTTCCTACAGCTATCAGGCCTTTCCGCTGACCAATGGTATAAAACGGATAACCATTATGCTGTCCGAGTTTTTTACCGGTTTTATCTACAAACCAGCCACCGGCTACTTTAGCTTCCAGTCCGTCCACGTTGCGTTTCAGAAAACCGCGGTAGTCATTGTCAGGCACAAAGCATATTTCATAACTTTCTGATTTCTTAGCCAGTTCAGGATAACCGAAGTCCAGCGCCATTTGCCTGATCTCAGTTTTATGGTAATCAGATAATGGTAATAATGTACGGCTCAACAACTCCTGTGGTAAGCCCCACAGTACATAACTCTGGTCTTTGGTACTATCTACGCCTTTACTGATAAAGTAGCGGCCATTATCCGGGTTTTGTAAAATTTTTCCGTAGTGTCCTGTGGCAATAAAATCACAGCCTAACGCATCGGCACGTTTTAGCAATGCGGCCCATTTTATATGTGTGTTGCACATAACACAAGGATTTGGCGTACGGCCAGCCAGGTATTCATCTACGAAATTATTGACTACAAAACTGCCAAATTCATCGCGGATATCTAGAATATAATGTGGAAATCCATGTTGTACGGCTGCCAGGCGGGCATCGTTAAAACTATCAAGATTGCAACACCCGGTTTCTTTTTTACCGGCTACAGGCGCGCTGGTACTATAGTCCCAGGTTTTCATGGTTATGCCAATTACTTCATAACCTTGTTGATTTAGCATTAAAGCCGCTACTGTACTGTCTATACCGCCACTCATGGCTACCAGTACTTTTCCTTTTCTACTCATAACATTTTCCGAAACAGTTCAAAGCTGTTCTTTTAGTGTATAAATTATTTTCTTGTTTTGGGGCTATTAACAGTGGAGTGACTAATCAGCGTTTGTTCCGGCTGCTTCGGGGTTCGCTACGCTCCGTGCTGACCTTATCAGAATTGCTGTTCGTTCTGTTGTCGCACCGGCTCGTTCCTCGCCGCCCACACATTCCGGCAGCCTTTCATCTATGGATACTCTATTCAGCAATACCAGTGTAAAGGCCTGCCACATATTTTCAGTCATTCCTCTGTTTACCAAAACACAGGTGGCAAAGGTAATATCAAATATGTATAAGAAGTAAGAATATGAGTTAAAGTTATATTTCAGTTGCAGCTATCATTATTAAATATGCTTCATGCCTGTTAAGCAGTGATCTGTAACTGAATAGGACCCGATTTGTGATAAAATACATAAAAAACCTATATGGGCCGGTATTCCTTGTGATTCTATCGTAAAAAAGTATTACTTTTGCAATCCGGTTCAAAAAACACCGGTTATATTATGAATTTTTTATTAAAACAATTAAACGCAGATGCACAGGAAGGTGCTGCGGCAGAAGTTGAAGCTGCTGAGGAAACCGCTACTGCGACAACAAATGCACCTGTGGCAGTAGAAACTGCTCACGATGATTTTAACTGGGATGTAGACAAACGTAATGTTAGCACTTACAGCAAAGAAGATCGTGAAAAATATGACAAAGTGTATGACGGTACTTTCCAGCAAATTACTGACAACACAATGGTTAACGGTACTATCGTTGCTTTAACTAAAACTGATGCTGTTGTAAACATCGGTTTCAAAAGTGATGGTTTGATCAGCTTGAATGAATTCCGTGACGCACCGGTAAAAGTTGGTGATGTTGTAGAAATCATGGTAGTTGAAAAAGAAGACCGCGATGGTAATTTACACCTTAGCCGTAAACAAGCGCGTACTACACGTGCTTGGGAGCGTATCGTTGAAGCGCACAAAAGTGGCGAAGTGGTTACAGGTTCTGTTACCAGCAAAACTAAAGGTGGCTTGATCGTTGACGTATTTGGTATGGAAACTTTCTTACCAGGTTCTCAAATCGATGTTAAACCGGTTACTGATTACGATCAGTTTGTTGGTAAAACAATGGAATTTAAAGTTGTTAAGGTTAACGAAACAATTAAAAATGCTGTTGTATCTCATAAAGCGCTTATCGAAAGCGATATCGAAGCTCAACGTGCCGAGATCATCTCTAAATTAGAGAAAGGTCAGGTATTAGAAGGTACTATCAAAAACATCACTGATTTTGGTGCGTTTATGGACCTTGGTGGCTTAGATGGTTTATTATACATCACAGATATCTCTTGGGGCCGTATAAACCACCCTTCAGAGGTATTGAAATTAGACCAAAAACTGAACGTGGTTGTTTTAGATTTCGACGACGACAAAAAACGTATCAGCTTAGGTTTAAAACAATTAACGCCACACCCTTGGGATGTATTGCCTGAAACTATTAAAGAAGGTGAAATCGTAAGCGGTAAAGTAGTAAACATTGAAGACTATGGTGCATTCTTAGAAGTGTTACCTGGTGTTGAAGGTTTAGTACACGTTAGCGAAATTACCTGGGCTAACACTCCGGTAAACGCTAAAGAATTCTTCAAACTTGGCGACGAGCATTCTGCTAAAGTGGTTACTTTAGATAAAGAAACCCGTAAAATGAGCTTAAGCATCAAACAAATGACTGACGATCCTTGGAGCATCATCGAGAATAAATTCCCGGTTGACAGCAAACACAAAGGTATCGTTAAGAACATCACTCCTTATGGTGTGTTTGTTGAGCTTGAAGCTGGTATCGGCGGTATGATCCACATCAGCGATCTTAGCTGGTTGAAACGTCTGAACCACCCAAGTGAGTACACTAAAGTAAATGACGAAATCGACGTAATTATCTTAAACATTGATAAAGAAGGTCGTAAATTACAATTAGGTCACAAACAACTGGAAGAAGATCCTTGGAACACTTTAGGTGAAACTTTCCCTGTAGGTTCTATCCACGAATGTACAGTTATCAAACGCGACGATAAAGGCGCTGTTGTTAGCTTACCTTACGGTTTAGAAGGTTTTGTACCTGCCCGTCACTTAGCTAAAGAAGATGGTACTAATATCGCTTCTGAAGAAACAAACCAATTCGTAGTTATCGAATTCGATAGAAACGAAAAACGTATTGTGTTAAGCCATGCCCGTATTTGGGAGAAAGCTAAACAAGAAGAAGTAGAAGCTGAGAAAAAAGAGAAAGCTGCAGAAGCTGACGCTACTAAAAAAGCGGTGAAAAACATTCAACAAAAAGTAGAAAAAGCTACTTTGGGTGATTTAAGCGCTTTAGCTGATCTTAAGAAAAAATTAGATAACGAAGGTTAATCCTTAGTTTCTAAATATATTTAAAGGCCATCCTGAAAAGGGTGGCCTTTTATTGTAATTCAGGTATTTGTAAATATCATCTTATATGATCCGGACGATGCATTGGTATGTTTTACTGTTTGGCATTTTTATGATAAAGTGTAAATCTCATGAACATTCAATCAGTAAAGTAACTTTGGCAATCGGTGGTTGTGCGAAAGTGAAAAAATGCCCGTTTATGGTTATTGAAATGGATCAGAACGGTAATTACAAGCATTATTGCCTGATAGATTGTGATGGGGCAGGACTGTTTACATCTAAAGTTGAGAACAGTGAATGGCAGAAAATTAATATAGATTTATCGATAGCTAAATTGACGAATATTGATCACCCGTTTGAATTTAACCGGCCTGATGCATATATAGAGATGTTGATGGTCCGAAAAAATGATTCTATTTTAATTAAAGGACATGTATCGGATTTACCAGGTGAATTAGAGCGAGTAATCAGTAGAATGTCCCTGTTAAGAAAGCGGATTAAATTGGTTAGTGATATTCGTATTGAAAACCGGGTGTTTGATCTATCTATACCAACGTATAATTATTATACACTTTCTTATCCTGTTGATGACAATAAATAGTCGGTAAGTAATATTTAACTTTCCTACTCCTTTATATTCTCAATATCTGTGCGAATATCCTGAAGGATTTTATAATTGTCTTTTATCCATTGATTGGATGAGTACTTTTTATAGTTACCATATAAGATTGATTTTTCCAGGTAGCTATAAGCTATTTTAGCAGTGGAGTCGTTATGAAAAGTGCTAATCCATTGTTTATTTACTTTATCGTAGGGTATGAGACCTATGGCGGACTGGTACATTTTTAAAGGACCTTTGGAAAAAGTGAGATTAATGATGTCTTCTTTTCGTTCCAGTGTAGCATTTAATACTTTTGAAGTATGGTCAATGTAATTTATTAGTTTCAATTTGATGCTATCGCTGGACTCTGCCTGCCCGGATTTTACTTTCCATTGTAAATTGGATGAATAGTAAGGCTCATCCTGTAATTTTTTCAATGGAACAGATACTTTCTCAAATTTGTATTTTCCTGATGCCTGGCTGGCTATTAGTGTTTTTTTGCCGTTTTTAATCATTTTAATAAGCATGGGTTCTACATTTCTTCCATAGAGATTTTTGAAAATTACCTTATCTCCATTGTTATTTAATTTCCATTGTCCATAAATGTAGTTGTCATAACCTTTTATAAGGGTAAATGTATTATCGGAAAAAAGACTTAAACACTCTTCTGTTTCTTCGTCTTCATATAAATCAGTGCTGGTTGAGTGGGCATACCAGGTACCTAACAAGGCTGTATTATTGGGATTAATATTGCATTTGACAAAAAGAAGTGATAGCAGAAAAAGGATGTAAGTTGATCTTTTCAAGTTTTTCGGTCAAAAATAACAGTTATTTTATATTGATAGTTGATTAAGATAGAATTAATTGTCAGATGCCAATTGCTAATGCATTTGATGAAAAACAAATCGGTTGAAAAGGTCCGGATTATTTTTAAAGGTATTTAATAGTTGAGTTTTGCAGAACTGTTGAATGGCTGCCGGATGCAGCGGGCGCCGGTTTTGCCGGCGGTACGGAGCATTAGCGGCGTACGGCACTCCGCAGCAGCCGGAACAAGTGTGGATGAGAAGTTGGAATGATGATAGCCCCATAAAAAACTGATACCAGAATTGAGTACAAGTTGTGGTGATTTTTTATCAAATGATAAAAACCAAAATAGCCTTTATCGTATTAAAAGATTTACATTTGCCATCTAAAATATTGAAATTATGAGCAAAGGCCCAATAAGTCAGTTTGTAGAGCATCATTATCGTCATTTTAATGCTGCGGCATTGGTTGATGCTGCTAAAGGTTATGAAACTCATTTATTAGAGGGTGGTAAAATGTTGGTGAGCCTGGCGGGTGCAATGAGTACTGCCGAATTGGGCGTAAGCCTGGCTGAGATGATCCGCCAGGACAAAATAGCTATTATCAGCTGTACCGGTGCCAACTTAGAAGAGGATGTGATGAATTTGGTGGCACACAGCCATTACAAACGTATTCCTAATTACAGAGATTTAACGCCGGAGCAGGAATGGGATTTATTGGAAAACCATTACAACCGTGTGACTGATACTTGTATTCCGGAGGAAGAAGCTTTCCGCCGCTTACAAAAACATTTGGAGAAAGCATGGAAAGATGCGGAGGCTAAGGGCGAGCGTTATTTTCCTCATGAATTTTTATACCAGGTGGTACTTAGCGGCGATCTGGAGCAATATTACGAGATTGACCCTAAGGATAGCTGGATTGTGGCTGCTGCTAAAAAGAATATTCCGATTATTGTGCCGGGTTGGGAAGACAGTACCACCGGTAATATTTTTGCCAGCTATTGCATCAAAGGAGAATTAAATGTACATACGGTTAAAAACGGTATTGAGTACATGATGTTCCTTACAGAATGGTATCGCGCGAACAGTGGCGGTAAAGGGGTAGGTTTCTTCCAGATCGGTGGTGGTATTGCGGGTGATTTCCCGATTTGCGTAGTGCCGATGATGTACCAGGACCTGGAGTGGCATGATGTGCCTTTCTGGAGTTATTTCTGCCAGATCAGCGATAGTACAACTTCTTATGGTTCTTACTCCGGTGCTGTTCCAAATGAGAAAATTACCTGGGGTAAATTAGATATTCATACACCTAAGTATATTGTGGAAAGTGATGCGACCATTGTAGCGCCATTAATTTTTGCGTATGTTTTAGGACTATAAGTTTATAAATGTATTTTTTTACGGCGTCAATATAAGGTGGTACTTATATTGGCGCTTTTGTTTTTGTCATTTTTAACAACTTATACTTTGCTTATTATTTAAATTATATTAATTATGTTTTAATTTTACACTATTGCAAAGTGTATAAATAGAGCAAACTGAAAATGGTAACACGAACAGAAGAGTTGTATTTAGAGGCAGAAGCAGATATTCGTAACAACAATTTTACCGAAGCCTTCTCTAAATACGAGCAGATAATATACGAAGACCCGGGTTTTGCGCCGGCACATAATTCTATAGGGTGGATGTTCAAAACGCAATTTGATAATTTAGCTAAAGCTGAATTACATTTTCGTGCGGCTATTAAATTAGATAAGAATTACGCACATTCATATTTCCATCTGTCCAGTTTGCTCCTGGACCTGGAGCGGTTCGATGAACTGGAGATTTTTCTGGATGATTGCCTGCAGATAAATGCGATTGATAAGAGTTGGGTTTTTCACCGTTTTGGTGTTATGAACGAATTAAAGCACCATTATAGCAGGGCAATAGATTTTTATAAGAAGGCTTTACTGAGTTCTCTGTACAACGAAAAAATCAAAGAATATCAAACGGATATTGAGCGATGCGAAATTAAACTAAGTATTGTACAACCGCAGTCTAAACCCTGGTTTAGATTTGTAAGGAAGTGAAAATAGCTGCATATTGAATGCGGCTATTTTTATTTGGGGCTATGGGCATTGGTTATTTTTAGGAACATCTGTTCCGGCTGCTGCGGGGTGCCGTACTCCGGCTAAAGCTCCGTACCGCCGGCAAAGCCGGCGCCCGCTGCATCCGGCAGCCCTGGAACGGTTGTAATATTATTGTACCGACATTCTATCCGGAATTTCAGTTTCCGGTTCCTTATTTTAACTTAAAAATGCTAATTTGGCTTTGTAATAATTCAAATTTAATGGATAAGGTATTGTATGTAATAAGCGGGCTGGGGGCTGATTACCGGGTGTTTAAAAATCTTGATCTGAATGATTGGACTTTGATCCATTTAAAGTGGATGAAGCCGGAAAAAGATGAGAAAATTGAAGATTATGCACAAAGAATGGCGGCTTTTATAACGCATCCTGATCCGATTATTTTGGGGCTTTCTTTTGGAGGTATGATGGCAATTGAAATCTCTAAAATTATTACTACCCGTCATGTAATATTAGTGTCTTCGGTAAAAACTTTCAAGGAATTGCCACCATTTATAGCTGCAGCAGGTAAGCTTGGGCTGCATAAGTTTGCAGTGAAGCCCTTTTTTAAGCCAGGTGCTCCAATGCTGTACCAGGTGATGGGTGTTTCTCTGCCGGAAGATAAAAAGCTGTTAGATGATATTATTGCAGACGCTGACATGGCGTTTTATAACTGGGCGATTGATAAGATCGTTTATTGGAAAAATGAAGTGGTACCTGGAAATCTTACACATATACATGGTAAAAATGATAAGTTAATGGGGAGTAAGTATATCCATGATTTTAATGGAGTGGATGAAGGCGGTCATTTAATGGTTTTAAACAAACCTAAAGAAGTGGGGGAAATAATATTAAGTACATTGAAGGCTTTATGTTAGCAGGTTTAGTAAAATTCTTTTATTTTGCAGCCCTTTAAAGGAATTTTATGGCGATACCTGTAGTAACAATGTACACTGATGGCAGCAGCAGAGGAAATCCGGGACCGGGTGGATATGGTGTTATTTTAATGGCAGGGAATCATAGGAAAGAGTATAGTGAGGGTTTCAGGTACACTACTAATAACCGGATGGAGTTGCTGGCTGTTATTAAGGGCCTGGAAGCTCTGAAAATGGAGGGTATTACTGTGAACATATACAGCGATAGCCAGTATGTTGTAAACGCGATAGAAAAGGGTTGGTTAAACGGCTGGATGAAAAATAATTTTGCCGGGGGGAAGAAAAATCCTGATCTGTGGAAACGGTATTATGCGCTTTCTAAAAAGTTCTCTGTAAAAATGCATTGGGTAAAGGGACACTCTACAAATCCTTTTAACAACCGTTGTGATGAGCTGGCAACTGCTGCTGCAGATAGTAAAAATTTGCAGGCAGATATCTTTTTTGAATCTGAAAATAAATAAACTGGCAGCGTATTAAGAGCCTGGTCCTTACGAGGCTTGATATATCGGTTGGATAATTCAGATGTCAATAATAAGAATGAATTTAACTCTATGTGATTTCCGGAATACAGATAAAAAAACGGCTACAAAATTTGTAACCGTTTTAAAGCAAAAACTAATGAAAAAAAGTTTGGCTAATTATATGCAGGCTGGCTATTGCCGCCGTTATTTTTATTGACTTTTTGCATGGCTTTTTCAGCCCGCTTAAATGCGATTTTCTTTTTGTAATTGAACCATTTCTGATCGAACATGGCGCGCATCAGGTCGTCAAATTTTCTGCGGATGGTTACATTAAAGCCACCTTTCACAATTGTACCGATACTTGCGCCTAATGTACGCACACTTAAACCGAACCCGCCTTCTACGTATTCAATATGGTGCCAGTAGCCACTAGGCATAAACAAAGTATCTCCATGTTCCAGTAAACCGGTACAGCCTTCTGCGAATTTTAAGCCCGGGTAAGTATCGTAATCAGGATTATCGATATCTACCGTACTGTGTACATTAAATGGTAACCTGTATAATAATTCACTTTGGTCCGGGGCAAATAAGACCACGCGTTTTTTGCCTGCGAACTGTGTTAAGAACACATTGCTCAGGTCTATATCCTGGTGCATTCTTGTAATAGAACCTGCCGGTCCAAAAAACATGAATGGGATTTTCAGGTATCGTCCTGTAATTTTAGGATATCCGAAATCTTTAATTAATTCTGGTTTGTGTTTAAAAACCGGGAACAGGAATAATCTTAGATCTGTTGGTTCTTTTTCTATCAGATCCAGGTATTTATCAAAACGCATTTTGGCATGCGCTACTTTTAATGTTTCACTTGGGTTTGCCTGTTTACTGCTAAAAAGTTCGACTTCAATATCGCCCATCGATTGTTTGAAATAATCCATGGTCCATTTATCGTAAGCAGGATATTGTTTCCATAATCCGCGTAGTATCACTGGTTTTTGCGGACGCAAATAAGTACTCTCAAACTCTTTCCTCGTTATTTTGGTAGCATCTACTATTGGTATTTGCTTACTTATGTTCATACAAGTTAATTTTATGACCGAAACAAAAGTACATTTTATTCCTGCTTTTATTGTAACAGGAATGTGAAATGTTTTACGAAATGCGAAACCTTTTATCTGAGTTTTTCGTTATTCAGATGACGGGTGGCATCCCTGTTTAATTTTTTATCTAAATTTTTCTGAAATGACTCGGTAAGGTTTACACCTGTTTGATTGGCTAAACAACATAAGACCCAAAGAACATCTGCCATTTCATCGCCTAACTCCCTGTTTTTATCACTTTCCTTGAATGATTGCTCGCCGTATGTGCGTACCATTAAGCGGCTTAATTCACCTACTTCTTCCATTAAAATGCCGAGGTTGGTCAGTTCATTAAAATACCTGACACCAACGGTTTTTATAAAATGGTCAACTTTATCCTGTGCTTCTTTTATTGTTAATTCCGTGTTCATATTTTTATTGAGGTTTTAATAATGCTGACAAATTTTGTTTCTAATTTTTTGAAATATTCCAGTCATTTGTATTGTTGAATAGGCTATTATGTGAATACTCTATTTAAAAGCCCGAAAGTGAATTACTATATGAATTATTTAAAGTATTAATGTAGTATTATACGGTAAATATTTGTTGATAAATGCGTTAGGGATAGTAGCAAAGTACCCCGAAAGCCACACCTGAATTTGATAAAATTTCTATTTTATTATAAGCAATACTTATTAGGCATTGGTGTGGCGCGGAGTACTGCGGATAGCCCGACCTCTTTGCCGGAATTGACTGATTGTTTATGTTTACTAATAACATTTGTATCGACAACGCGGCAAAGAGGTAACGCCCAAAATATTTTAATTTAATGAAGTAAGAAAGGCTAATGTATCTACTCCGTCTGCATAATCATCAAGTTTTGGTTTTTGAGCTTGTCCAAATGGGGTATAATCTTTGCCAACAATACATTGGATCTCATCTGGACGATTTTTGATTAGTTCTTTGAAATCAATGTTTTCCGAAGGTTTGTAAAATTGATAGTTTAGTTGACTGATGGCAGAAAATATCTCTTCTTTTTCTACTAATAATATAACGCCACCAAATGTCATGTAGAATTGGTGATTCAGTAATACTAAAGAAAGATTATAGTCATAGTTGTTTTTTAGCTTTTGATTATCGGCTAAATAGCTATATTTCTCAAAAAGAGCAATCAACTGTTCAAAATTATAGTTTTCCGGAACCATTAGTTTGCTCACATTTCTGCATCCTAGCCCAAAATACAACATGATGTCATCTACAAGTAATTTGAGTTCATCTGTTGTTTCATTGCCAGTCAATACGGCCACTGAGGTCCTGTTTTTCCTGATAATATTTGGATACTTTCCAAAATAATACTCGAAATAACGACCGGAGTTGTTACTACCGGTGGCAATGTACGCATCGCAGCCTTTTAATTGCTCTTGTATTAAAATTAATTCATTAAACTGATTATTAATTTCTTGTAAAGCTTTAATAACGTAGTTAATTAATATAGCATCTTTACTGGAAGGCTTAACAACGGCTATATTGCCGGTTATGAGAATACAAAGCAGGTCATGAAAGCCAACCAAAGGAATATTGCCTGCCATTACCAGGCCTATCTTTTTGGGGTCTGTATTATCTGCAGGAATATTATAATTACCGGTCCAGTTAGTTAGGAGGGTTTTATCCAGGAAATATTTACAGATATTGCTAACAGCAGTATCTATAAAATCTTCTGTAAACCAGGTGTTTTCTCTTTCGGCTTTAAATTTTGCCGCTTGCCAGCCGGTATTTTCTGAATTGAAATATTCTTTGAGGTGGACAAATGCGTTGATGCGTTGTTCTAATGTCATATTTATTATCCGGTATAATACGTATCTAATATTTTTGTATTTAGTACTTTATTACCTTTTTAAGTTTTACTTTTGCAGGTGCGAAGTTAAAAATCAAAAATACATTAAATAATAGATAATAAAAGATGGCAATTAAAATAACTGACGACTGTATAAATTGCGGTGCCTGCGAGCCTGAATGTCCGAACAATGCTATATATGAAGGTGGCGTTGAATGGTCATTAAGCGATGGAACTTCTGTAAAGGGTGTTTTTACCTTAATGGATGGTTCTACAATGGATGCTAACCAAAAAAATGAACCTGTAAGTGTTGATACGTATTATATTGTAACCAATAAATGTACTGAATGTCAAGGCTTTCACGAAGAACCTCAATGTGCGGCTGTATGTCCTGTAGATTGTTGTGTACCTGATGAAATGTACCAGGAAACGGTGGAAGAACTGATGGCTAAGAAAGATAAATTGCACGTATAATAGTGGGGATATAAGAACGAACTGAATGAAAAGAGATGGAGTTAGAAATAAACTTCATCTTTTTTTATGTGCCTAACTTAAGTTTTATAATATTTGTATTTCAGTAACCGTTTTTTGGACTGTTTTTTGATAATAACATGACAATTTAAAATTTATATGGGCAAGATAAATGTGGCTTTTATTACGGGCGGTTATAGTGGGGAAGCCGTCGTATCTTATAAGAGTGCGGAGACGATTGTAAAAAATATTGATACAGAGTTATTTAATTATTACTTTATTGATATCCGTAAAGATGGTTGGTGGTATAGGGATTCTGCAGGCATGGAAGTGGCTGTTAATAAAAATGATTTTACGATAACAGATGGCAGTAATACCATCACTTTTGATGTGGCATTTGTAGGCATACATGGTTCGCCTGCGGAAGATGGTAAGCTGCTTGGATATTTTGATATGCTTGGTATAAAATATACCTGCTGCAATGCTGCTACTTCTGCTCTTACTTTTAATAAAAGGTACACCGTAGCGGTAGCTGATATGGCGGGCGTTAAAGTGGCAAGATCATTACATTTTTATAATGATGATATAATCGATAGTGCGGATATCTTAAACCAGCTTCAATTGCCGTTGTTTATAAAGCCTGCAAATGGTGGCAGCAGTATAGGTATGAGTAAAATTATTGATGGTAAAGATTTAGACGGGGCGATTGCTAAAGCATTTAAGGAAGATGCCCAGGTATTGGTAGAGGAGTTTATTGAGGGCCGTGAGTTTACTATTGGGGTGGCTAAGCTGAATGGGGAAATTATCACTTTGCCGATTACTGAAATTATTAGTAAGAACTTCTTTTTTGACTATGAAGCGAAATATGAGGGCAAAAGTGATGAAATAACACCTGCCCAGGTAGGAGAGGATGTGGCGGTTAAAGTAAGGAACGCTGCTAAAAAGCTATATAAAGTATTTAACTGCTCGGGCGTTATCAGGATCGATTTTATATATAATGAGGTAGTTGAGGAACCTTACATGCTGGAAATTAATACGATTCCGGGACAAAGTGCTGCCAGTTTGATTCCCCAGCAAGTGAGACATGCAGGAATGGAATTGAAAGATTTTTACACTTCTTTAATTAAAGAGGCTTTAAATTAAATTGAAAGAATAGGATATATTTGTAACACTGATACGCAATATCAAAAAAGAAGTATGTTTAAATTTTTAACGAGGCGACATTTTTTAGTGAACTTATTGGTTGCAGGATTGTTGGCTGTTGGTATTTTGTTTAGCGTTTTATGGGGTCTTGGTTTTATGACCCAGCACGGAAAGATAAGAACAGTGCCAACTGTTATTGGTAAATCATTTACAGAAGCGACGCAGATATTAGAAAAGGACGGGTTCAGGGTTGTGGTATCAGATTCGGTATGGGAGGATAATAAAGCGCCATTATCTGTTATAAAGCAAAGTCCGGACGCTGATAATATTGTTAAGGCAAACAGAACTATTTATTTAACGATCAATAAATCTGCGGCGCCTTTAATTGAAGTACCGAATATGGTGGGATTGTCATTCCGGAATGCTGAAATTTTAATTAAGCAATTGGGCTTTAAATTGGGCGATACGACGCGCCGTACTTATTTTGCAAAAAATTCTATATTGGAACAAACCTACAGAGGCGGCGTTTTGGCTGTGGGTACGAAGCTTCCTTTGGGGTCTGCTATTGGTCTTGTTTTAGGTAGCGGTGTAGGAAATGAAGAGTTTGATGTGCCTACTCTAACAGGGCTTTCTTACTCTGATGCTAAATCGTTGATAGAGAGTTTGGGGTTGATGTTAACCCATCCTATCGTAGATAGTGATGTAAGAGATACGAGTTCGGCATTTGTGTATAGACAGAAGCCTGAGAAATATACTAAATTTCCTGATGGCTCTAAAACTGTGAATAAGATCCGTTCCGGTCAGAATGTTGATATCTGGTTAAGCCGCGAAATGAAGATCATAGCGGATTCAACCGGTACTGAAGATAGTGGTACAAAAACGAATGATTACGAATAAATAAAATATAATTATGCAACAAATAACTGTTAAAGAATTAAAGAGCAGACAAGATGCAGGTGAAAATATTATTTTGGTAGATGTGCGTGAAGATCATGAGAGGGAAGAGTATAATATTGGTGGTATCCATCACAAACTTGGCGATATCCAAAATATGGACACTGAGGCTTTGGACGGATTTAAGGATAAGGAAATCGTTATTTACTGCCGCAGTGGTAAAAGAAGCCTGAATGCCTGCCTTATTTTAGAAAGCCTGGGCTTTGAAAATGTGGTGAACCTTGAAGGTGGTGTTTTAGCCTGGAAAGAAGAAATTGATAATTGATTGATATTTTAATTATCTAAGGATACTTCTGGAAAAAGTAGTTTGGATGCCTGGCAACTAAACTACTTTTTTTCGGGGTATTATTTATCATTCATCTTTGGCTAATGGCATTCTACGATTGATGCTTCAGCTAAGCCGCTATTTCAGGCATTTCCTGATGATAAAACTGAAGACTATTGGATTATAAATTCTGGCATATTGGTTATTGGTCTGAGACCTGGAAAATGATCTCTGACAAAGAGAAGAGGAAGTTTAAGGTTGTTCTTTTAATTCACTTGATACTAAGTATCCTTTTTATACAAACTCAGTGGTACAATGTTGATGAACAGGGCTATTTTGGTTATTTACTGAATTGGGCAAAGGGTGATCCTTACAAGGTGAAACTACTGACAGACAGTAAAACCCCGATGTTGTTTCCTGCGGTGCTTTTTACTGGATTAAAACCTTTCCTTCCTGAAAGCTTATATGAGAATGACTGGTATTTCTTTTTGAAATGGGGGAGGCTATTTTTGTATGTTTACCCTGCATTGCTGGTTTATATTTCATTTTGCTGGTTACGTCGTTTGTATAATGCCAACATGTTTGTACTGCCTTTATTGTTCCTGGCATTTGATCCCCAAATATTCTCTTTCGGGTTAATGGTTGGCAGTGATCTTCCTTCTGCTGCTATTCTACTAACGATTTGTTACACGGCTTACCGCTATCATGAAACAAGTGAGCAACGCTATTGGTTGTATTTTGCCATTGCATTTGGAGTAGGGGTTACTCTTAAGCAGACATTTATTTTTCTTTATGTATTGCCAGTTACCTGGTTTGCACTTCGAACATTCAAGTCTAAAAGTATCAATTGGAAAAGAACCTTTAAGGAGCTTTTTATATTTGCTTTTATTCAGTTGATCATTATTAATTGTGCTTATTATTTTACCGGTACTTTTACTTCTTTGAACGATTACCTATTTAGAAGTAATGGGTTTAAAACATTGCAACTTCAATTTTCTGATAATATAGGTAAGGTGCCGATACCATTGCCTGTACCTTTTATCCAGGGGATGGATTTACTGACTTACAATAAGGAATTTGGTGGTTGCAGCGGATTAAGTACTTATACAAATGTCTGGTTTTGGGGGAAAGAGGTCTGTAAAGGGAATATATGGTATTATTATATTGGTACTGCTTTGTTTAAATTGCCTTTAATTACCTGGTTGGCTATTGTATTGCTCGTATATGCATTTATAAGGAGTAAAAATAAGCGCGTGCTGCTGGAGAAGTACCAGTTTTTGTGGATACCTTTTTTCGTGTTATTGGTTTTGCTGAGCTTTTATAACCAGTTTCAAATTGGTTTTCGACATGCGATGCCATTATTGGTATTGGGCTATGTTGCGCTGGGCTATGTCTGGATAAACTGGTACCGGCGTTATAAAAAACTATTGATCGCATTGATAATATTGCATTTGATTTCATTAGGGGTTTATTATCCCAATTATGCTGCTTATACGAATGAGCTGATATGGCATAAAACAAATATATCCAACTATCTACAGGATGCTTCTGTAGATTATGGACAGGCCGATCATTGGGCGGATGCGTTTATAAAAAAACATCCCGAATATAAAAAACCGACACCGAAACCGGAAGCCGGTAAGTTTATTGTAAGTTTGGGAAAGGCTAATATGAAATACCCGGAGCATCCTAGCCTGGATATCAGGTGGCTGGGACAGCATTTTAAACCGGTTGGTAATTACAGACAAACATTAGTTCTGTATGAAGTGAAAGAGGAAGATTTGAAAAAATTAGGATTAAGTTATTAATATTTTGCACTAATATTGCTGAAAATGAGTTGGAAAACTTTTTTAAATAGTAACAGAAAAAACTTTGATATAATAAATGCAAATGTTTACATTTGCGCCCATAGAAATAATAAAAATTAATTGATATGTACTGGACTTTAGAACTTGCGAGACACATGGAAGATGCTCCATTTCCTGCTACAAAAGATGAACTTTTGGATTTTGCTATTCGTTCAGGTGCACCTGTAGAAGTTATTGAAAACCTTCAGGAACTGGAAGCAGATGAAGAGGAACAATTTGGTTCTATGGAGGAACTATGGCCTGATTATCCTACTAGCGATGACTTCTTGTTTAATCATGATGAATATTAAGATATAACTTTGGCATCTGTTCAATAATATTAAAATGTCGCTTCACTGAAAAGTAAAGCGACATTTTGTTTTATATAGGCTTTTATTGTTCAATTGATTGGCTAAAACTAAAGTTTGCATTACATTTAAACCCTAATTATTTATTATGAACGTTATTTCTGTTTCGTACGATAAATCTAAGCTGATCCTGCCTTTTACAATATGGCTGTTACTGTTTATTGCTGCCGGATATTTTACTTTTTTTGCAAATTATAGTACTGGTACTCTTGCTTCATTCCCAATGATTATCCGTACATTATTTTCTACTGTGTTTCTAATTGCTTTGGTTATTGTAAACAGGTACGTAAAAAGGATGCTGTTAAACAGAAAGCCTTTGTTACTAATAGATGAGAATGGTTTAAATGATAACCTGAGTATGTTTAAACTTGGATTTATTCCGTGGGGGGATATTGCCTATTTTTATGATTATACCAATCACCCATCTGATAATCAATTTAGGGATATTTTGAAATTGGAATTAAAAGAACCGGAACAATATATTGGAAAGCTAAATAGTAAAATCAAGGAAGATTTATATTTGCGAATTATAAGTAATGGTACTTCCCCAGTGTTTTTTAATACCAAAAACCTGGATATGGATCATCATGAATTACTGGAGCAATTGCAAAAAGCTCATGAAGATTTTAAAAAGAGAAATGGCTAGCTTTAATAATCGATTAAATTAATTCCACTTAAAGGAATTAACTTAGTTGAATGGCTCCGGCTTGTTTGAGTATTGAGTAACAAACCGGTACTATAAAAGAATTATGTTTTGATAAGTACGAAGTATTATGACCTTCGACGATCTCCAGGCTTAAAATTCATAAAATTATAATGCAGACAGCCCCGGATTCTAAATATATAAAAGGATTTTTTCAGGATGACGACATTAAACAATAACGAATCTGAGATTTTGAACAGTGTGTACAATGGCGATGAACATTGGCAGACTTTCTTTAATTCGTTTAAATCAATTGCCGGCGATATTGAATTTAAACAGCAGGAATTGAATCGTTTGCTGAAAGAAAACGGTGTGACTTTTAATATTTATGATGATCCGGAAGGTGTTTCACGTAACTGGAGATTGGATGTTATTCCATTATTGGTGGATGCTAAAAAATGGCAGTTCCTGGAAAGTGGATTGAAACAGCGCGCAACGCTTCTGAACCTGATTTTGAAAGACATTTATGGTGAAAGAAAATTACTGAAAGATAATATAATCCCTGCCGAATTATTGTATAACCACCCGGGTTTTATTCGGGAATGTGATGGTGTGATGATTCGTCGTGAACACAGCCTTGTCATTTATTCTGCAAATATGGCCCGTAGTAAGGATGGGAGGTATTGGATTGTAAATGACCGGACACAATCTCCTTCGGGCTACGGCTATGCCTTGGAAAACAGGCTGGCTTTTGCAAGAGGCATCCCGGAGTTGTTTAATGATATAAAAGTGCGCTGGTTGTCTCCGTTTTTTGAAAATCTGGAAAGTGGATTGAATAGTATTAGTAAAACCAATAAGGTTAACCCAAAGATTGTAATACTGACTCCGGGACCCGGGCATGAGAGCTTTTTTGAGCATAGCTACCTGGCTTCTTATCTCGGCTTTACTTTGGTTCAAGGTAAAGATTTGGTGGTAAAAGATGATTATGTCTGGCTAAAGACGATGAACGGTTTGGAAAGGGTGGATGTGATACTGAGAAGGGTGAATGATTTGTATTGTGATCCGCTGGAGCTGAAACAAGATTCTGAACTAGGTGTACCGGGTTTGTTAAACGTAGTGCGTTGTGGTAATGTTTCGCTGGCAAACCCAATAGGGTCAAGTGTTTTAGAGAGCCCCGGCCTAATGCCTTTTTTAGGAAATGCTTGTAAATATTTGTTAGGTGAAGATTTAATATTACCGAATATAGCTACCTGGTGGTGTGGACATATTTCTGAAAAAGAGTACGTATTTAATAATATTGAAAACCTGGTGATCAAACGGACTCATAGGGAAGGTGGTAAAATTTCAACATTTGACGGCAGTGCTTTAAGCGACATTGATAAGCAAAGCCTAATAGATCAAATTAATTTAGAGCCTTATTGTTATGTGGGACAGGAGAAGATTGATTTTGAGGAAAATCCTTCCTACGAGAATGGCATTGTTAAAAATAAACATTCAATATTCAGATCCTTTTTAGTCGCTAACAAAGGTGAGTATCATATTATGAATGGTGCATTGGCCCTGACTAATGCGAATGATGATACTTTTTTAATTAAAAATCAAACCAGTGGTATCAGTAAGGATGTGTGGATAATGGGGCAGGAGCCGGATGTGCAACGGGAGCGTAAAACATTGCTGGGATTTAAGTACCGGGTAAATGCTTTGCCTAGTCATACAGCAGAGAACCTGTTTTGGGTTGGCAGATATACGGAGCGGTATTTGAGCCTCGCGCGTTTTTTACAGGTGGTGATGCAAACTAAAGCAGAGGGTAACCAGCTGACTCATTTTTCTTATAAAAAGGCTGAGAGGACTCTATTACAGGCACTTACACACTATAGCTTTACTTATCCCGGTTTTTTAACAGAAAATGGCTATGACATGTTAGAAAATCCGTGGCCCGAACTAAGGTCATTGCTGTTAGATAATACCAGATCCGGCACTTTGTACTATAATTTCAATTTGCTGAAAAATTCCATATATTCTGTTCGCGATCATTGGAGTAACCATACCTGGCGTGTCTTGAACAATATGCAGGCCATATGGGAAGAGCTGAATTTAGGACAGGAAAAATCTGTACAGCATTATATTCATGGTCTTGATGGCCTGATTACAGGATGTGTTGCATTTATCGGGTTAAACAGGGAAAGCATTTCACGCGATCAGGGCTGGACAATGTTAGATATGGGCAGGAAAATAGAACAATGTTTATTGCTCATAAATATGATTCGTGGCTTGCTTATTTTTAAGCATAATGACGACGTCGAAGCGTTGTTACTGCAATCTTTCCTGGAAAGCAACGAGAACCTGATGAACTATCGTTATAAGTATAAGGCTCCGTTGGAAATGTCGCTGGTACTTGACCTGATGCTTTTCGATGCTAATAATCCCCGCTCGCTTTTTCACCAGGTAGAGCGTATCAAATATTATGCTGAATCACTAAATGATATCCAACAGGCGGGTCCTAATATTACACCAGAACATGAAAAAATCGCATTCGAACTGTATGCGCATTTCAAACTGGGTAATGTATTGGAACTGGCCATTGCAGATAATGATACTTTAATCTATAAAAAGCTGGACGATTTTTTAAGTGAAGTTTACGGATTGCTAAATAAACTAATTACAGTTGTTAGCAAAACGTATTTTAAACATTTGCAAACTACACAAATGGTGGCGAAGTAGTTTTTATTTGGGGCTGGCAACTTGTATAAATCCTATTGAACATCAGTCCCGGCTACTCTGGGCTCGCTATCGCTCGGTGCTCCTGCGTCGCACCACGCCCGACGTATCCGGCAGCCCTGGAAGGATAGAATAAATATTGATCTTGGTTGAAATATAAGTAATATGACAGAATATATTAAGGGTAAAATCATAATGAAACTGGAACAAATTATTGTTTTCCCCTTTATAATTATCGGTTATTTGGCAGGTTATCTTTTAAAAAATAATTTTAAGAATAAGCGTATCTTATTTTTATTGAGAAATGCTGATATAGGAGGCTCAACACTTTTGCATGCAGATATTGTAAAGGTCTTGAAAGGTGAGAAACCGGTTTTAGTCTTTACTAAAAAAGCTGCCAACAATAACTTTTTGGATAGGTTTATCAATTCTGGTGTATCGATGTATGATATTAGTAAATGGGTAGATGTTAAGGTACTACATTTTCTGAATATCATTTACCGGGGTATCCTGGCCAATCATATCAATAATTCCAGTTTGGAAAAAGTAATAGGTGCTGAGTGTCTGTATTTTTACAAATTGCTGCCATACTTAAGACAAAATCTTTTACGAGCAGATATTACTCATGTGAACCAATGGCAGCATTATACCATAAGATTTTTAAATTATATAGATCTTCGCATTTATTCATCTGTAGGTATAAAGAAAGATGCAGTGGAACAATATAAAGCTTCGGGTATAAGTGAAATGTTTATGAACAAGCTGAAGTTTATTGAATACAAAACGGATATTTTGGAATATTCAGAACCTAATAATGAGAAACTGGAAGTGATTTTTATTGGTAGAGCTTCTGAACAAAAACGAGTACATTTAATTGGAAGGATTGCAGAAGGTGCTTTTAAACAAAAGTTGAATTTGCATGTTTCATTTATTGGTGATGTCAGCAATATTTTACCAATTGCTGATTTTCCATATTGTACATTTTATGGAAATGTGACCGATAAGAAAAAGTTGCAAAATTTAGAGCGGAATAGTGATGTACTACTTTTAACCTCTCGATTCGAAGGCTTACCATTGGTAGTGATGGAAATGATGGCTTTGGGAAGAGTAGTGGTATCAACTGCGGTAAGTAGCATCCCGGATTATATTGAAGACAATATAACAGGAAGACTCATCTGGTCAAATAGTGAGACCGAAATTGTGGAGGAGGGCATTAATATTTTAAAAGACTTATCTGAAAGGTATGATGTTGTAAAATCCATAGGCATAAATGCCAGGACATTTGCCAAAGAAAGATTTCATCCTGAGAAATTTATGGATGAAATAATGAAGAATTTAGGGGCATGAACCTTTATTTGATGATAATATTCTTAATACTAACAATTACAAGCCTATTGTATAAAAATTGTTTGGGGGATAAACGAAATGCCGTTAGCCAATATTTTAAGCTGATTTTTTTAGTTCTTTTATCGTTTGAATAAAGGTAACTAACAAATAAAAATGCATTCGATAAAATAGTGTTTTTATTTGTTAGGATACTTTTATATTCTTGGCTTAATAAATTTATATGTAATTTAAATTCGTTAAATGCAGTTTCTGTTTTATTAATATTAACAGTATTAGTACTTCTGTTTCTATGATGAACCACTAAACTAGTAATAGTTTTATCTACATAAAATTGATAGTTAGCAGCTATTTGAAGCCAAAGAAAATAATCTTCAAGTAGAGTAAATGTTTTACTCATCGTAAATCTGAAGTTTAGGGCTAATTTCTTTTCAAGAAAAACACCGTTACAACTTAAAGGATTGTGTTTAAATAATTCTTCATTTGCTGTATCTCCTTTTATAATTGGCATTTTTGCTATTGTGTTCAGTTCTGTGTTTACAACCTTATAACCTAAATGTAAAACTTGTGCATTGTTTTCTTTGCTAAAAAATTTAAAAGCGGTTTCAAGGTGATTTTCTAATGCAAAATCATCACTGTCAAAGTAGTTTATATACCTGCCTTCGGCTCTGTCGAGTCCATAATTTCTAGCAATGCATCTTTCTTCATTTTTCTTTCTGAATATTTTCAGATTGCTAATATTTAAATTGCTTATTACTTCGAATGTATTGTCTGTACTGCCGTCATCAACTATAATAATTTCAAAATCTTTGAATGTTTGTTTTTGAAAGCTTTCAATGGTTTTAATCAAAAAATCAATTCTGTTGTAAGTTGGTATGATAATAGAGAAATATGGTGTGGTTTGCATCTTGATTTTTAAATAAACTTCTTTATTCAAAAATGAACTAAGTTTTCTTAAAAAAAAATTATTTTTGGAGAATATAAATTTGGATATGAAAATTGGTTTTGTAAGTGTTATAAAGGAGAACTGGGGTGGTAGTGAGGAAATCATGTATGCAATTGCTAAAGAGGCATTGAAAGCAGGTCATGAAGTCTATGTTTCATTGTTTGCTACTGATAAAATTCACGATAAACACAAAGAACTTATTGCATCCGGAGCAAAGTATTCTTTTAGAAGAGGATATATCGTACCTAATATAAAACCAATTCGCAGGCAGATTACAAAAGTTAAAAACTTTGTTTTGGATGCTATATTTAATCCCTATGCGGATTTTTTATCTAATAAGTTGGACTTTATCTTTTACAACAATACAGCATATGCCTATATTTTTGATAAAAAGCTTTTTGATGCAATTATTTTAAAATCGATTCCATATTCAATCATCACCCAGGGAGCAACAGAATATTACAGACCCTACAGTAATTTGGATATACCTTATATGCAATCTGTACATAGAAATGCTAAACTGAATTACTTTCTGTCATCCAATACAAAAACAACATTAGAAAGACAAATTGGAGCTACCATTAATAATTTTAAGTATTTCACAAATCCTGTTAATATCGATAGTTTGGAATATATTGATATGCCAAAAAATGATACCGTGAATTTTGCAACAGTCGCAATGCTCTTGGTAGTTCAAAAAGGACAGGATATGCTATTTGAAACCTTATCTAAACCAGAATGGAAAAACAGGAAATGGGTTCTGAATTTGTATGGAGCAGGGCCAGATGAAGCATTTTTAAAAAACTTATCAAAATATTATAAAATTGATGAGAAAGTTATCTTTCATGGCAAGGTCAGCAATATTCGGAAAGTTTGGGAAACTAATCACATCTTAGTCATGCCATCAATATTTGAAGGCATGCCTTTGGCAATGGTTGAAGCAATGATTTGTGGAAGACCAATTATTACGACAGATATCGCAGCTCACTCCGAATGGATTTTTGAAGAAAAAAATGGTTTTTTGGCCGCGGCGCCGACAGAAAAATATTTTAATAAAGCACTTCAAAAAGCATGGGATTTGAGGGATACTTGGTCAAATCTTGGTAGAGAAGGAAGAAAGATCGCCTTAAAAAAATTCAATCCGGATGACCCCTATAATATGTTAAAGGAAAATATAGATTGATTTATATTATTTCTATATAATTATTGTTCAATAAATTCCAAACTATTATCTTTGGCTAAAATTAGAGATATTTAATTTTGGCCCAAATCCGTTTGCACTACAATGGCACTTTTGTGTTCAACTGAAATCCTATGAATGATTGTTTTAAAACTTTGATTTTAAATTCAATTATCAAGGATAAATTTAAAATTGGTTGGATATGCCTGATCTGGGGAGCATCTGAGTTTAGAGTTAACTAAGAAGGTATATTTGTGAGGCATCTGCTATAATTTTGGCATTTTACTTATCATTCTGAATTATTATGTAATAATGGTCTTAAAAAGATCTGTAGTAATACATATATTTTGATTTTTTAAGAATAATATAAAAATCTTTATACTTTGTTATGCGATTATATATATATATATTGTTAAATATCGTATTCTGCATTAATGTAAATGCAAAAAACGATAATGTATTTAGAAATAAAGAAATTAAAACATCTGAATTTCTGAACCTTGATGTTTCTAATAGTATAGAGGTTAAGAATTTTGATTTTTATGAAACAGATTTTTATGAAGAAAAATGTACTAGTTTAAATCAATTAATCTATGGTGGCCGTCTAGATGATATTGGATATGAGATATTACCTGATGGTAAAGGTTTTTTTTATTTAGTTGGTGAAACAAATAGTTTTAGTACTGATGGTACAACAGATTATTTTGTAGTTAAAATAAATAGTAATAAAGAAATTATTTGGGCAAAAAAATATGGTGGTTCAAATAATGAATACATCAGAACAGCTAAACTTGCTAATGACGGTTCAATTCTTATTGCAGGATATACAAAGTCATTTACATTTACTGCTGGAGATATGATAGTTGTAAATATAAGTACTGATGGTAATATGCTGTGGTCGAGAGTTTTTGGCATTAATTCTTCATATCCGGATGCTGCAAATGAAATAATACAATTAAATAACGGTGATTATGTTATAGTGGGTGATTTAAATGAGCTTGGAGGATTTTGTGATCCTGTAATGATTTATCTAAATAAGGACTTGAGTTTTAAATGGGTTAAGCGTTTTGATTCAGGCACTGGAGAAGATAGTTATGGGATTATTGAAATAGGTGAACATTTGTATATGAGTAGTGATGTTCAGTTTTTGTCTGGAATACATTATGGATTAGTTATATCTAAATTTGTAACCTTGACTGGTCAGCATCTTGAATCCTATAAATATACTTCTACAGGTATGGGGCTTTTCAGGCCCAATATAAGGAAAGATAAAAAAGATGGTTTTTGGATCTATGGTCATTTCATAGTTGGTGGAACGTATACAACCATGAATCCGTTGATTATAAAATTGAATGATAAACTTGAAATCATTAAAACATATAAGCTGGTTACTAAAGAAAATTTAAACTTTAATTTTACCGGTTTCGCATTTGATGAAGAAGATAATTTTTATTTTACTGCCTCAGAAAATGCTGCAGGTGGCAATGGTTATATTTTTAAATCAAACATTGAAGGTAATCTTTTATGGAAAAATAAGCTTAAGTCAACTAACAGATCTTATTTAACTGGATTAAGTTTTTACGATAATAAGATATATGCTATAGGTAGTATTTCAAATGGCAATAGAGGGCAAGATATATTTATGTCTGACATTGATATCACCACTCCAGATGCAATAGGATGCAGCCTGGAAAAAGCTGATGGTATTTTACTATCTGAAAATTTACAAAGGTTTGAATTTAATTATACTATCAATAATTTTAACCTTCCTTTGCGAACCCATGCTTTGGCGCAAGAGAATATAATATTAAATACAACAGAACTTTGTCGTATTGATACTTGTATTAAAATACCGATTATTAAACCAAAAGTTGATATTCCCGATACTGTTTGTGTAAATGAGGTATTTAATTTAAAACATGATGTAAATCCCAAATATGCACAATGGCAGTTTTGTAATCAGGTGAATACACTTAATAATGCAAGAACTTCTAATAGCATTAATGTGATACATCCAATAAGAAAAGGTAAAACAATTTTTTACAATAATAAAAAGTATGCTTTCTATATTTCTAATAATCAATTATATAGATTAGATTACGGCAGTAGTTTAGATAATATTCCAGTTGAGAAATTAATATTTACTTCTACTGGCTCTTCAATATTTCAAAATTTTGAATTTATAAGGGAAGAAGATAATTGGTATTTTTTTCTAACGGGAAAATCTATATCAGGAGAGGGACAAACTGTAATAGTTAAATTGCCGTTGCTCGATAATTTGGGAATTGAATCACAAGTATTTAATAATGGACTTAATTCGACAATAAATAATATTACCCTTTTATATGAAGCTGAGAATAAAATAGCAATTTTAAATGATGATACCAGGAATTCATTTTTAAAAGTAAATTTTGGGGCAGACTGGTTAAGTACCACGACTATTACTACTAGTCAAATTACAAAACCTACTGGTTTTGCTAATAATTTAGAGTATCAATTTATAAATTATCAAAGTGAGTTAGTTGCATTTGTTGTAAAGGATAATACTTTACATAAGGTAGTTTACGAAGCCGGAAATAAGTTAAAAGGTGATATTGTTTTCAGTAATCCTGAATTGACAGGAGTAAAGAGTACAATAGTATTTAAAAAATGTGATGAATATTTTTTAGTCATTAGTACAACAGCTGATCAAATAAGAATATTTAAGTTGAATTCAGAGTTCAGCGCATTAACATTGATAAGTAGTGCCTCTTTACCTAAAGATTATAATCTAGCTGATATTTTCAATTTTGAAAATGGTTCTGCGTTCACCTTGTTTAATCCTGTTGCAAATAGTATAAGGTATTTAATATCAGAAAACTGTGACGCAAAAACATATACATATGATGTTGTAGATGGATTAGAAAAATTATCATATTCTAAACCAGGTAATTATTATATTAAGTTATCGGCAGATGTCTATAATCCAAGATCGGAAAATGTTTGTAAACAAATTGTAGTAATAGGCGCGACAGATTTAGATTTTGTTTATCTACATGATAATTGTGATGTTAAAAATCTTACATTAAAGTATAATGGCGAGGAGAAAGGCATTATTAAATGGATTTTTAATGATGGTACGACCTCTACTGGTAGTTCGGCAATGAGGACTTTAGTAGGTAGCTCAGAAATCATTACAATGGAGCTTACTAATCGTTGTCTTTCAAAAATTGAAAAATTTATTACCATACCTGAACCAATAAACATACCCAATCTAACAATAGATACAGTACTTTGTGCTTTAGATACTTTAATAGTTAAGGATGTATTATTCAATGAAAAGTGTTTAAGCAACAATATAATTATTTCAAAGACAGATAAAAAATATGCATTAGTTTCGGATAAAGATTTCAATATATCAATTAATGATTTTGAATTAGGTGAAAATTTAATAATAGGCGATATCAAAAATGATTTTAAAACTGATTTTATCAAAACAAATAATGTTAGTGTTCCTGATGGATACAGTATTTTTTATCACAAAAATGATGTGAATCCAAATAAAGATATATGTTATATAGAAAATGATACTGCACAACTAATAATCAATCACCGGACAGTAAATGAAAAGCTTATTTGGGAGAAATCAATTTCTGTTCAAAAAGCTACATCATACAGAGTTTCTTTTGATTTAAGAAATATTTTAAATTATAGTAAAGAGGATTCAATTTTCGTTTATATCAATCATAAATTATTAGGAACAATCGATATTGGTGATTATACATGTGGTTCGCAGAATTACAGTTTTTTCTGGACTTCCGGCTATAATGATACTGAAATTTCATTATCAATTAAAAGTAAAAGTATTGTTTTTGGCTACAAGATTTTTTCAATCAAAAATCTGGCGATTCAACCTTATAAAATAGTAAGAAAAGATATTCGGGTAAAGTATAGTTCAATAGATATCGCTCCTGTTAGAGATACTGCTTTATGCTTAGGACTGCCATTGGTATTTAATGTAACAAATAGTGGAGACGTTATTACCAAGATTTTCGATGCTGATAAAAATATTTTATTTGATCAGCGAACAAATACTTATTTACCAAATAAGTCGACAACAGCATATGTTGTATCTACAAATCTATTGGGTTGTATTAAATTAGATACTTTTCAAATCGAATCTATTAATCCACCATCATTATCATTAGTATCAGACACAACGTTTTGTCAACATTTTAATGGCAATATTAATGTTGCAGGAGCAGATATTTATAAATGGTATAATTCCTTAAACGAAGAAGTTGGAATTGGCAATAGTTACAAAACAGGGAATACAAATAAAGAAACATTTACTGTGATAGGGTCTAACGTATCAGGTTGTAGCGATACAGCCAGCGTCAATGTTGATATATTGGTTTTTGATGATTACAGTTTTCCAAATGATTTAACTATTTGTAAAAATACTAATGTAAATCTTTCTGCTAAAGGAGGTGATATTGTTAAATGGTTAGATTTAAAAGGAAATATTCTTGGTAACAACTATACGTATAATAATACGTATAACCAAGCAGAAGCTATTATTGTAGAACTAGGAAAAGAGGGAATATGTGCAATAAGAGATACTATAAATATTAATTTGTTTCCAACAGAAATGATATTGCCGTTCAAGGATTCTATAGTTTGCCCAAACTCAGAATTTACTATTCCTTATCGTCAGTTAGGGACATTTAATTGGAGTGCAAGTTCGGCCATAGTTCAAAGTAGTAATGAATCAGTTACTTTAAGGCCCAAAGGAAACGAAACGTTTTACATATCGTTCAATGATATCAATAATTGTGCATCAGTAGATAGTTTTAATATAAATGTCCATGATCTTCCAATTAAAGGAATAGATAAAAACAAGGTTGATATATGTAAAGGAACTGAAGTAAGTTTCAATGCATTTGGAGGAGATATTTATCAATGGTGGGTTGGTAATACAAATGCCGGTGAATCAAGCATATTTACAAATACTTACTCAAATTCGACGTTAGTACAGGTTGTTGTAAAGGAAGCATTTTGTCTTACACAGGAGACCTTTAATTTGAATGTAAATGTTAAACCTTCTCCTTCAATTGTAATAGAGCAGCCGAATACATTAAGTTGCAATATAAACAGCGTTCGTCTTAATGTCACGACAGATGCCCAAACTATAAAGTGGACCCCGGCAACAAATATTTCTAATGTTAACGTGATAAACCCTATTGTGAGTCCAACTGTAACAACAACATACAAAGCCATCGTTACAAATGATATTGGTTGTACGGACTCAGCAGAAGTAACCGTATCTTTTGATAATTATAGTTCAATAAGTTATTTAATGCCCGATGCATTCACTCCAAATGGAGATGGCTTAAATGATTGTTTCGGTGTTAGCCGAATGACAAACGTTAATATACTTCAGTTTGATATTTTCAACCGGTATGGAGAGAAAATCTTTGAAGGTAATAATAATAACAAATGTTGGAACGGATATTACAAAGGACATCCTCAATCTACAGGAACTTTTGTTTATATTATAAGATTAGAAACACCATGTGGGAAAATTGAAAGAAAAGGAACTGTAGCGTTAATTCAATAAAATAATAGTTATCGACATTTCTGATACCTGTGTCTGAAAGAATGTTTGTGATTACTTATTTAATACCATTATTTTGTATTGGGTAATCTTATAGTTATATTTATACAAGAATGTCAGGTAATACAATTCAGAGACAATCAATATTGTCAACCATCATAATATTTGCCGGATTTGCGTTTGGCGCATTTAATCTGCTTGTTTTACAAAAGTGGTCATTAACAACAGAGCAATGGGGGTTAACAAGAGTAATAACGGAATCGGCCATTTTGTTGGCAAGTTTTGCTACCTTTGGCAGTACTGCAATAGTTGCGAAATTTCTACCCTTTTATCAGCGTTACCAAAATGATAAAACTAATGATTTACCCTTCATTACGCTGTTATTGGCATTCATTGGAATTATTGTTACAACCATACTTGTCCTTCTTTTGAAGCCATATATATTAATTGTATTTGGAAAGAATAATCCCTTTTTTACAAAATATTACTACGTATTGCCAGTTTTCGTTGTAACGCAATTTGTATTTATATCTTTAGAGATACATGCGGTATATGCAGGTAAAATAGTATGGGTAAACGGTTTAAAAGAATTATTATTCCGTTTATTAATGTCAGCAATTTTAATTTGTATAGGCCTTAAGTTGCTGGACTTTGATCAGTTCATGTTCTTTTTTGCTTTCATTTATCTTTTACCAAGTGCAGGTCTTGTATATATACTTGTGAAAGATAAAAAATTACCGATAGTTCCTAAGTTAAGTATCCTTACAAAACGTTTAACATCTAAATTCATAACACTGGGGGCATTTGTATTTGCATCCTCTGTTTCTCAAATCGCGTTCACAGTATGTAGCACGCTATTCTTAGCAGGTAAGAGTGGTTTGAAATATGCCGGAGTTTGGGCTGTAGCAGACTATTTTTCTACAGTTTTAGAAGTACCGATGCGTAGTCTCCAATCAAGCTCCATACCTTTGATTGCTGAATATTGGCGCGCAAAGAACTATGTTGGTTTATTAAGTTTATATAAAAAATCTTGCACAAACCTTATCATAGTTGGGTTCTCTTTAGGTGGTGTAATTATACTTAATGCTCAAAACTTAACAACTTATTTTGGTTCAGATTATCAAATGATGACTTTACCCCTCATTATTCTAATAACTTCAAAATGGATAAATTTAGGTACCGGTTTAAACTCTATGATTATTCAGTTATCTTCCAAATGGCGTTTTGACTTTCTGAGTAACATGATATATTCTATTATTGGTATACCATTGAATTTCGTTCTTATTCATTATTATGACATGATGGGTGCTGCAATGGCAAGCTTTATAGCAATGTTCTTTTTTAATTTTGTTAGGTCGTTCTTTATATGGAAAAAATTTAATTTATTTCCTTACGATATCAAATTTTTGAAATTATTCCTTATCTCTGTTTCGCTAATTTTTGCAATGTCAAAAATTCCATATACCATACATTTTGTGTTAGATGCATTTTTAAGAACTTCAGCTTTTATTTTGATATATGCATTTATTATTTTAAAAGGCGATTTTTCATTAGAAATCAGCGAATTGTGGTCTAAATGGAAAAAGAAAGTACCTTTAATAAGAAATGTTTAAATTATTGGTTTATAATTATTAAAGGATTGGATCAACAGTGTAAATGTTATTTGGTTGCTATGTTTTAATTTGAATTTACTTATATTTAATATTTAAGATTTATTATTTGTTTCATCATGTAGACAATTCAATAATATGTTCGATGCCTTTTTATCTCTTTTACAGAAAAATTAAAAGCAATATTTGTCTTTAAAAAAGTAAATATTTCAATGAAAGTGTTGATGTGTTTTGGTACGAGACCTGAAGCCATAAAAATGGCTCCCCTTTATATATATTTAAAATCCAGGCAAACTTTAGAATTAAAACTTTGTGTTACTGCTCAACATCGGCAGATGCTGGATCAGGTGCTAGATTTTTTTGAGATTATACCAGATTTTGATTTGGATTTGATGCAAAAAAATCAAAGCTTAAATCAACTTGCATCAAAAATAATTTACTCTATTGATGAAGTGTTAGTCAATTTTCAACCTGAATATGTATTAGTGCATGGTGATACGACTACCTCATCAATGGTTGCACTAGCAGCTTTCCATAGAGGTATAAAAGTCGGACATGTAGAAGCTGGACTACGGACATATAACAAGTTATCACCTTTTCCTGAAGAAATTAACCGACAAATCACTGGGCGAATAGCCGATCTGCATTTTGCGCCTACTATTTGGTCTGGGCAAAATTTGCTAAATGAAGGCGTGAAAAGTGAGGAAATGGTTGTTACCGGAAACACTGTTATTGATGCATTAAACCTGGGTCTTGAAAAAATAAAAAATGGTTATACCTGCCTAGATATCGAAAGACTCAATGATATCATTATTCCAAACGCTAAAATTATATTAATTACCGGGCATAGAAGAGAAAATTTCGGAGATGGATTTGAAAACTTATGTAATGCTATTAAACAAATAGCTACAGATTTTCATGATGTTCAGATTATTTATCCTGTTCACTTAAATCCTAATGTACAGGAGCCAGTAAATAGAATATTATCAAATCTTAAGAATGTTTTCTTAATCTCTCCACTTGATTACCCCTCATTTATTTATGCAATGGATCAATCATATTTTATTCTTACCGATAGTGGTGGGGTACAGGAAGAAGCACCAACGTTAGGTAAACCAGTTTTAGTAATGAGAAATAATACAGAACGACCTGAAGCAGTAAAAGCAGGTACTGTAAAATTGGTTGGTACCAATTATGAATCAATTGTAAATGCCTGTAAGGAATTATTGTTAAACAATGAAGCCTATTTAAAGATGAGCAGGTCACATAATCCTTATGGAGACGGGTTTGCATGCGAAAGAATTTATAATAAACTTATATTCCCAAAATAATAAGTGCGTTCAGTATAAATTTGGACATTCATGATTGATAATAAAATTCAAAAGCAGTCAAATTTATTAACCTCTGTAACTTTTGTAGGAGAATACAGACGACCTTCATAGCAACCGGATGCCTAAGTATCAGGTATTAACTAGCTCTAAAATGTAAATTATGCAGATGTGAATAGAATATTACAAGAATGCTCTAATGAAAGGTCTGATTGACTACACGACCCCATCATTTTTCATATGCGGTAATATATAATCAATGATCTGCCTGGTGCTACCGGCATTTTTGAAAACATAATTTTTTGAAGCTGCACAAGCTACTGAGTACTGATCTGCGTTATTGAATAAGTTATTTAAGATTTCCTCCAACTCTATAGCACTTTCAAAAGGAAAGCCACCACCTGCATCTTCCAGGCCAACTGCTTCATTAAATTTTTCATAGACAGGACCATGTGTCACAGGTAATCCATAAACAGCTGCTTCCAATAAATTATGTATACCGCTGCTGTTAAATCCTCCGCCTACATAACATACTTTTGCGTATTTATACAGTTTACTGAGCATGCCGATATTGTCTATTATCAGCACCTGTTTTTTTTCAAAAACCAATGTATCTTTTATCTGAGAGAATAATTGTGCATCAGGTAATAGCTTTAAAGTTTCTTCAATAATTGAAGGTTCTACCTGGTGTGGGGCCAGTATGAACTTTTTCTCAGGGTTTGTTTTTATAAAATGTAATAGTGCTTTTTCATCATCGGACCAGGTACTACCTGCTACAAGTACCTCTTTACTGCCGTTTAACCAGCTTTCAATAATAGGAATAGGTTGCCATTGATCGGCAATATCTATCACCCTGTCAAAACGGGTATCTCCGCTTACACTTACTTTTTCGGCTGGTACTAACTGTTTCAGCAGGTTGGCACCTGTTTCTGTTTGAATAAAGAAATGATTGAAACAGCTAAGCATTTTTCTGTGCAATCCACCGTACCATTTAAAAAAGGGCTGGTTTTCTCTTATTGGGGCTGATGTAAGTATTAACGGGATTTTTGCGGCATGTATAGCAGTAAGTATATGGTACCAGTAATCATATTTAACCCATATAACAAATGTAGGTTTAGTAATGCTGATAATTTTTTTAGCGTTCTGAGGAGTATCCAATGGCAGGTAATGTACCATTGTTGCCAGTTTATATTTTTTTGCAATATTGTAGCCGGAAGGTGAAAAAAAAGTGAGGAAGACCTGGATGTCAGGGTTTGTTTTTTTCAGTGCTTCGATAATGGGTCTGCCTTGTTCAAATTCGCCTAAGGAACTCACATGCACCCAAATCCTGTCAGGATGCTGCATCCAGCCGCTGTCTTCAATGCTTTTCTTTAATTTCTTTTTCCACTTTCGCCTGCCCCTGAGCCAGTATCTTGCTTTTATGTTAAAGGGCTGCAATGCGATAGCACCAATTTTATAAAGGTGCACAAATAAATTATATAAGAATAAACTCAATGCCGTCATTTTAAGCAAATCTACAAAATTGAATATAAGAAAGTACTAAGCATAATAATTCATTGCTGTTTCAAAAGTCTGGCAATGAGCCTGTACTATCAGTTTTATATCTTCACTGTAACCTCCACCCATGGCCACAATACATGGAATGTTTAACTTTTTGCAAGTACTTATTACAATTTCATCTCTTTTCCTGCAGCCATCCATGCTTATGTTAAACTTACCGAATTTATCGCTGCTCAATATATCTACACCACTCTGGAACATAATAAAATCGGGTATAAAGGTATCAATTGCCTTATTTAGAGCCATTTTTACCAATGCCAGGTATTCATCGTCCTCAATGCCGTCATTTACGGGAATATCCCAGTCTCCGGTCTCCTTTATAAAAGGGTAGTTGTGTCTGCCATGAATGCTTAGGGTGAAAACGCTATTATTACCAGCAAAAATTTCTGCGGTGCCGTTGCCTTGATGTACGTCGAGGTCTATGATTAGAATCTTTTTTGCAATACCTTGCTTTAGCAGGTAGTTGGCGGCAACAGCGTGGTCGTTTAAAATGCAGAAGCCTTCCCCTTTATTTCTAAACGCGTGATGTGTGCCACCGGCAACATTTAATGCGACGCCATATTCAATTGCAAACCTGGCACAATCAATACCACCTTGCATAATCAGTAATTCCCTTTCGATTAATGCAGTATTTTGTAGAAAACCAATCCTTCGGATCTCTCTTTCTGTAAGGCTAAGCGTTAAAAGTTTGTCTACATATTCTTTCGTATGCGTTAGTAGGATATCCTGAATATCTGGTTGACCAGGTTCAAAAATCTGTTGGGGTTCGATGATGCCATGATGCAGTAATTGCATGGGTATCAATTCGTATTTTGCCATTGGAAACCGGTGACCGGCTGGTACGGGCAATATGTATTTGGAGTGCCAGGCTATTTTTACCATTTTGTTTTCTTTTGTACTTATTGCTTCTTAATATCGGGGTTTCCCTTAATCCTGAATGGTTGCAATTTTGCTCATACAGGTACAGTTTCCAGTTGCCAATTTATACAGGAGATCTTAAGCATTTGTAATTTGTGTGCAAATCTATTTTATATTAATTGTATTCCCAGCCGGAATTTATATCATTTGCTAATTGTCATTTATTTAAAGAAAATTTACTCAATAATGCTTTACATTAGCAACTATAATTTTTTGTACAATGTTATCATTAAAGAAAGCCTTGATTTTGGGTGCGTTTAGTTTTTTTAGCGTAGCCATTTTAAACCCGGTTTTAGCACAGGTTAAGTTCACAGATAGTTTAACTTTTGACCCTTCTATTAAAGTTGGCAATTTAGCGAACGGGCTCAAATATTATATTAAACGAAATACTACTCCGGCTCAAAAAGCGGAGCTGAGACTGGTCGTAAAAACAGGTTCAGTAAACGAAGATGAGGATCAGCAGGGTTTGGCGCATATGACTGAACATATGGCATTTAACGGAACTAAAAAATTTAAGAAAAACGATATTATCAGCTACCTGGAAAGTATTGGTGTGAGTTTTGGCAATGACTTAAATGCTTATACCAATTTTGACGAAACGGTTTATATTTTACCGATTCCTACAGATCAATCTTCAAACCTTGAGAAAGGGATACAAGTGCTGAATGAATGGGCGCATAATGTAACAATGAAAGATGCGGATATTGATAATGAACGCAATATTATTATTGAGGAAAGCAGGATGGGGTTGGGTGCTGATGACAGGATTGCCCGTAAGCTGTTTCCTAAATTGTTTTCGGATTCGCGTTATGCGTACCGGATCCCAATCGGGAAGGACAGTATTATCAAAAATTTTAAATATGACGCAATTCGCAGGTATTACAGGGACTGGTACCGCCCGAACCTGATGGCGGTAGTAGTGGTGGGTGACGTAAACGTGAGTGCTGCAGAAAACCTGATCAAGAAATATTTTTCGCCACTGAAGAACCCGGTCAATGAAAGGCCTGTTGTTACAGTTAACGTTCCGCCATATAAAACGACTGAAGCGATTGTGGTAACTGATAAAGAGGCGACTGATTTTAATATTTCACTCATGTATAGTGTAACACCAAGGAAAGTGGAATATCTGGTGGAAGATTACAAGCGCACTTTAATAAAACAATTGTTTACCAGTATCATTAACCAGAGATTTTATGAAATTACGCAACAGCCTAACGCACCATATTTATATGCAGGTGTGTCATTGGCAGGTATTAGTAAAAACTATGAACAGTTTAGTTTAAGTATTTATCCTGGTACGAATGACGCTTCCAAGGCCCTGGAAGCTGCTATTAAAGAGCTGGAGCGTGTAAAAAAGTTTGGTATAACGAAAAGTGAGATTGATATACAAAAAAGAAATACGGCTTCATTTTTTGAAAAGATTTATAATGAAAGAAAAAGTTCACTTTCATCAGATTTAGCTGAAGAGTATATCCGGAATTTCCTGGTGAATGAACCGGTACCGGGTATTGAAAAAGAGTATGCTTATGTAAAACTGATTTTAGAGTCTTTAACACCAAAGGATTTTTCTGACCTGGTTAGTTATATGGATGCGAACGATAATAATTATCTTATTACTCTAACGGGACCGGGTACAGGCGATGATATGGACCTTCCAAGCGAAAGTGAATTGCTCGCGGTGGCTAAAAATGCAATGAACTCTAAGGACGTTACGGCTTATGAGGATGTTGCTGTTTCTACTATTTTACTGGATAAATTGCCTGCACCCGGCACTATTGTTAAAGAAACGAAAGATCTTATTTTAAAGACGAAGAGCTGGTATTTGAGCAATAATACTAAAGTGACGTTTAAAATTACGGATTTTAAGGATGACCAGATTTTAATGGCAGCCAGAAGGCAGGGTGGTTATAATAATTATGATTTAAAAGATAAATACAGCGCTGAGTTATCTACAACTATTGCTAACCTGATGGGCTTTGGAAATTTTGACGCTGTGACATTGAATAAGGCCCTGGCTGGTAAAACAGCCAATGTGACTGCAAGTATGAGCGCTACGGTGGATGGTTTTTACGGAAATAGCAGTGTAAAGGATTTAGAAACTCTTTTTCAATTGCTTTATTTGAAAGCGACCAGTCCGCGAGTTGATTCAATGCAGTTTGCCAATTATATTGACAAGCGGAAACAGCAGGCTTACTACCAGTTTTCAAATCCTGAAACAGTATTTATAGATTCTTTACTGAAACTGAAAAATGAGAATAATCCGTACGCTGGCTCTATTGTGGAAACAGCGGAAGATTTGAACGAGGTGCAATTGTATCGTGCTGTAGAAATTTACAGGGAGCGTTTTTCCGATGTTAGCGGTATGGAGTTTGTATTTGTGGGTTCTATCAATGAAGATTCTTTAAAACTGTTTGTGGAAAAGTATATTGCGTCTCTTCCTTCTTCGGGTAAAACTTTTGGATGGAAAGATGTTGGTGTAAGGAGTGCTAAAGGGATCCATAATATTGAAATTAATAAGGGGCAGGAAGATAAAAGTTTGATTTGCCAGATTTATTCTGGAGAAATCCCATACAGTGAAGATATGGAGTTGAAAGCCCAGATTATTACTACCATCCTGAATAAAAAGATCAATGAAGAATTGCGTGAAAAAATACAGGGTATTTACAGTGGAAGTATCAGTGGCGGATTAACAAAGTTGCCTTATAATAATTTCTATTTTATTGTTCAGCTGCCTTGCGGCCCGGATAAGGTGGATGTATTAATTGCTGCAATGAAAAAGGAGATTGATGAGTTGATCAGTAAGGGGCCTGGTAAAAAGGACCTGGAAGCTGCTAAAGCAGAATTGTTACATCAACATCCTTTGAGCTTAAGAAGTAACCGATATTGGTTGGAACAAATTACAGAAAAGATTTTCCCTGGAAACGATATGGAGTTTAACCTGAACTATGAGTATTATATTAAGAATATCAATTCGAAATCTATCAGTGCTGCTGCTAAATTGTTTTTCGAAAATGGAAATATAATAACGGGTGTATTAAATCCGGAAGTGAAGAAATAAACTGACCTTATCAGTGATTTTTTAAAAAAAAGCATCAATTTTAAAAGAGTTGATGCTTTTTTAATGTTTTTTGGTGATATGTTCAATGTTTGGATTTCTAAAGTGTGTAATAACTGTAGCTGATTTTGTAAAATATGCTAATTGTTTTATAGCTTATTGATGGAAATTTGACGTGAAAAATGAAAAAAAAATATTATTTTTTCTAAGTTGGATGTCATGCTTGAAAACTGCTATAATATAATAAAATCAATGGGTTTGTATTTTTTTTAATTGCTTTAGCATCTTATTCTATCAAAACAATGTACTTTAATCGGGAGTGCCGTGTTGTAAGTTTGTATTGTGAATGACATATCAGTTGTTTACGAATGACCAAAGGATATCCGGACGTTGTTGGCTGTATGACGAAATGGGATTTTAATTTTTAAAACAATTTAAAGTGTAGATCATGAACAAAATAAAATTAAATACAGTTAAGTTTTTCAGCATTTTACTATTGGCTTCTTTGTTTGTAAATGTAAACGCTAAAGGTAATAAGCAAGCTAACAACAATGTTCTAAGCAATGCTAATGTTGAGTATATCGGAAGTAATGGTGAAGCTTTCTTCTTTAAAATAGCGATTAATAATGATGGGGATACAAAGTACCTGATCAATATTTTAAATGATGAGGGAGTATCTGTTTACTCGCAGAAAGTGGACGCTTCTAATTACAACAAATACATTAAAGTACTGAATGAAGGCGTTGAAAATGTCAATCCTACTTTTATTATTACGGATTTGAATACTGGCGCTACTCAAAAATTTGAAGCGAAGGTGAAACAAAACGTCGAGAAAGTTGTTACGTTAGTTAAACTATAGTTTATACATATTTACGAATTGTTTGCTGTTTTTTTAAATTTTGAATAATCAATTGATGAAAAGAATATTTTTAAGTTTATTAATGGCAGCTTTATTTGGTGGTGTTTTTTTAAATGCTGCCGCAACAAAATCTACTTCCAGTGCTAATGCCGGCAAAAGCGCAGAGACTATTCCGGTTATTACATTTATTCAAAAAAGTGATGACGCTTCATTTTACCAGGTTAAGCTTAACTCTATAAACGAAAACAGTAAGTATGAAGTTTCTATTCTAAACGAGGATGAAGACATCGTATTTACCCAAAAGTTTGATGCTTCTAACAATACCTGGTTATTTAAAATTTTGCATGAAGACTTAGGCTCAGACTATATTTTACCTGTTTTTAATATTAGAAATGTTGAGACAGGTGCTGAGTATAGATATGAATCTAAATTGAAAAGTAAAACATCTTTCGAGGTTAATACCGCTCTATAATTCCAGAAAAGAAAAGGTTGTCACTATTTAGAATGGCAACCTTTTTTATTGCGTTTAATTTTATTTTTATTTAGATAAGGGCCATCCTTTTTTAACGAGGTATTTATGACAGGAAGGGCAGAACTCAGTTTCTTCATCCAGTGGATTGCCTCCTTCAGCGTCACGCATAAAACATGTTTTTTGAGGGCAATGGTCCAGGCCGCTTGTATGTGCGAGTTCGTGAATGCAAACTTTGTAAAACTGGCTACTGTTGTGCTTGCTTACTCTAAAGCTTGAAACGATACATGCTTTGCCTGGCCTGTATCCCAGGCCCATCACGCCCCAATCTTTATATTCTCCTTTAGTTGTACTTATATCTTTAGTGGTAAGTCCTATGGTCACTTTACCTGATTCTGTATTTTTTGCCAGATAAGCAATGATCGTATCTGCTCTGTACCTGTTTCTTTCTGTATTGTACGCTGTGGCAGGGAGTGTTATGGGAGCATTGATCTGTATTTTCGGAAATATAAGCCTGAGCTCGTTTGATATTATTACGAGCTTTTCTTTTGGGAAGTCGCTGAATGGTTGTAATATGACAGTGATCTGTTTATCTGTATTTTTCATGCCATCGCTATTACATGCGCATATTAATATCATGAGGAATATCAGGGTGTTCAATTTCATTTGAATGAATTTTAAGTATTGTAATAACATGTACAGAATATGTAAAGGTATTAGTATTTAGGTGCATCTTTTGTAATAAATGGAGAAAAGGACGAATTGGTATTTAAGTCCAAGGGCTGCCGGATATGGAGGGTTTAGTACGACGAAGGAGTACCGAACGAAGTGAGCCCGGAATAGCCGGAACTGAAGTTTACAATTGGTACTATGTTGACAGCCCCAAAATAAAAACAGGCTTTTGAAAAAAAGCCTGTTTTTATTAGTAAAGCAAATATGATTATTTTTCCATTTGGTCGATGATTGCCTGGGTAACACCTGTACTGCTGAAACCACCATCGTGGAAAAGGTTTTGCATGGTTACAAAACGGGTCAGGTCGCTGAATAAAGACACGCAATAGTTTGCACAATCTTCTGCAGAGGCATTGCCTAAGGGACTCATTTTATCTGCATAACCTAAGAATCCGCCAAAGCCTTTAACGCCGCTACCTGCTGTGGTCATAGTTGGTGATTGTGAGATGGTATTGATACGGACCTTGTTACGTACACCATAATGATAACCAAAACTGCGGGCAATGCTTTCCAACAAGCTTTTGGCATCAGCCATTTCATTATAATCAGGGAAAATACGTTGTGCTGCTATATAAGTGAGGGCTACGATGCTGCCCCAGTCATTGATAGCATCCATCTGGTAAGCAGCCTGGCATACACGGTGTAGGCTCATAGCTGAAATGTCTAATGTTTTATGCTCCCAGTCGTAATTCAGATCGGTGTAGTGATTGCCTTTTCTTACATTTAAGCTCATGCCTACGGAATGCAAGATGAAGTCGATTTTACCACCAAAATGTTCTATGGATTTTTCTAACAGGTTTTTGATATCATCGCTGCTTGTTACATCGCATCCGATAACCGGGGCGTTGCCACATTGTTCGGCTAATTTGTTAATCTCACCCATTCTTAAGGCTACGGGGGCGTTGGTTAAAACGATTTCAGCACCGGCTTCGTAACACTTCTCTGCTGTTTTCCAGGCTATACTTTGGTCGTTTAACGCACCGAATATAATACCTTTCTTACCTTTTAATAATTGATTACTCATGATAAGTTTATTATTTTAAAGCAATTGTCTTCTAAAATTTTGTAAATGTACATAAAAACTCAAATTGTGCTGAAATAAAATAATTGTATGGATGTTATAAATTAGGGTTTAAATTTGAGCGTGCTAAATTAAGTGTAATTATGATTAATGCCTCACCTTATTTGCTTTGGATCTGTAGCTGGTACCCGAATAAAACGAGTTTGTATGATGGTGATTTTATACAACGGCATGCGGAATCAGTGGCTTTGTATAAAAAGGTGGTGGTGGTTACTTTTTACAAGGATAATAATATAACAGAAGGTAAATCTTTTGAGATAGAAAGAAATGAAAAGGGTAATTTGAAAGAATATATTGTTTATTATAAGGCACCGGAATATTCTATAAACCGGGTCGATAATTTGCTTAATATTTTTACCTATTTGAAAATTGGGAAAATAGTATTGGCAAAAATTGTTAATGAAATGGGGGTGCCTGAACTTTTTCACGCTCATATCATACTTAATGCCGGAATGCTGGCGCGATGGGCATCGAATAAATATAAAGTTCCCTATTTTTTGAGTGAGCAATGGGTCGAGTATTTACCTGAGGCGAAACCTAATTTCAGGAATATTAATTACTGGAGTAAAAGGAAATGGCAGAAAGTAACTGCCGGGGCGAAAGGAGTATCGGCAGTTTCAAAATACCTGGGAGCTCATTTGACACGGTTGCAACCGGTGATAAATCCTGTACGAATACCGAATGTAGTGAATGACCTGGTATTTAATATGAATGATATAGATGGAAAAGTGGAAAGTGGAAACGTTATCCGTTTTTTACATATTTCTACTGGTACGTATCAAAAAAATATGGAGGGGATGATGGCCGCATTTGACCTTTTGCAGCGGGATGGTGTAGCGTTTGAATTGAGTCTGATATTGTCCAGGGAGGCACGTAAAAAACTGAGCGTTTTAATTGACCGACCTTATGTGAAGCTGTTGTCAGAAAGGAGTCAAGTAGAACTGGCGCTCTTGTATAAAACACATGATGCGTTTGTTTTATTTTCAAGGTACGAAACATTTGGCTGTGTTATTATTGAGGCGAATGCCTGCGGGTTACCCGTAATAGGATCGGATATGGCTGTATTGAAAGAAATTATTCAACATGGGAAGAATGGATTACTGGCAAGAAATGAAGATCCGGCTGATTTGTATGAACGGTTACTGGAGTATTTGAAGTGTACAAGTACGTTTGATAAACAGGGAATGAGTGCGCATGCAATTAAGGCATTCAATTATTCTGTTGTAGGTAAACAATTCCTGGATTTTTACGAAGGGAAATAACATAAAAAAGCCTTTTGCAGGAAACAAAAGGCTTTGTAAATTTATATAGAGTTAAAGGAGAGCACCTCCTTTGTAAAGTGGGGAAGTAGTAGCTCGTAGGGGAATCGAACCCCTCATTCCTCCGTGAAAGGGAGGCGTCTTAACCGATTGACCAACGAGCCATTTGTTTTTGGGATTGCAAAGATGTGAATGTTTTTTGAACTGGCAAAATTATTACCTGTTTTTTTTCTAAATTAAATTTGGGATTTCCCGGATCCACTGGATATTTTTTGATTCTGCGAGTGATATCATTTTATCGACATCTTGTTTCAGGATTTTATGAGTATAAAAATTTTCCGGATGGGTCAGGAAGATGATATCTGATGATATGCCGGCGTTTACAAAATCTTCTATGTTATTATAGTTTTCATCTCTGTAATTTCTTTCACCCCAAAACGCGTTGGAATAGAAATCATTGTTTTTTTCATACAAATCTTCTTTACATTTAGCAATACCATTGCCTGAGTAAAATGTGAGGTTTAATTTATTGGCCCATTCCATATATTTTAATGGTTCGTATGGGGGATAATGATATTTTCCTAATTTATAAGATCCTGAGCCATGTTTTGTAAAGTGATCTGAATAAAAGCCTTGTTTGTTGAAGTTCTCTATTTCCTGCCGGAAAGTATCAAAGCTTCTTGTATTTTCCATATGATAGCCGTAGGAGTGTGTTCCTGCTTCTAACAATTCAATTGTTTCATTGTCCGGTAATGTTATTAACCTGAAATAGAAAAATGCAGGAACTTTTTTTTCGTTTAAAAAGCGAAGCATTTCTTTTAAATGAAAAAGATAGCGTGGATGCCTGCGAACAGATATATGAAGGTCTTCGCTTAGCTTGCTTCCGACTTTTACCAATAGGTTATGATGGCCGAGGGGCTTGTCAACATCGACGCGAAATAAAATTGACATAGTTTGATTGTGTGTAATTATTTAAAATATAATCTTATTCCAAATTTCCTCAGATGTGTAATAACGAATTGTAGTTCTTTGTTATTGTTTTTTATAAATGCAATATAATCATCGAGGTCTATAATATTATTGCCAGAGTTTTCTAATATATTCTTTTTATCCTTATCTGGAACATTGTATAGTAATAATACGTCGTTTTTGTCTTTTATTTTTTCCTTATCGATAGTTACAATGATCCCGTTTATTGAAACCGTACCTGCAGCGATTCTTTCCGTATCATATTTTTTATAAATTGAATAATCATAAATACTGTTAAAGATATCTTCTGTTTTCTCTTGAAATTCTTCTGTGCTGAGTACTGTATCTTCTATTTTTCTTAATACTCTTGCGGGAGCGCCTCCCATAATGTTATATTCCCGTACGTCTTTACTAATAACAGTGTTTGCGGCTATTACACAATTATTTTCCAAAGTAACATTTGGGGTGATAAAAGAGCGCCAGCCAACATATACATCATCCTTAATGATAATTGGACCAAGCGCCCTCGGCCCTCTTTTTAAATAACTGGTCCAGTAACCATGAGTAAATAATTGGGACTCGCCGCCTATGCCTGTTTGTTTACCAATAAAAATACCTTCTCCTGTTTCCAGCCAGCAATTTGGAAAAATTCTTGAATGATCTCCGATTTCAAACCTGGAGTTAGGCGTGTCGTCTCCGCTAATTACAGTTGGCCCGCTAATCTGTACATAACTGTTAATGGTTACATAATTGGTTTTAAGAAAAACCAATGGCTTAATGGTGGAGTTATTGCCAATGGCAAAAGATTTACTTTTGATAAGGCATAAGGGCCCAATGTTAACATTGGATCCGATGGTTACATCCTTGCTGATTATTAATGTGCCGATTTTTACTTTAGAGTTTTTTCCAATTTTATATCCTCTTAATCGATACAGTGGTACTGATAGAAAGGATGGGAGGAGTGCGTTTAAAATAGATATGATCATTTAATTCTGTAATAAATTTTTCGCCCTTAATTTATTGATGGTTTTTCTTAATTTGAGTTCGAACCGATGGGTATTTGGATAATCAAAAATGGATTTAACAGGATTGTTGAAAATTTGTTGCCAGGTTTCTTCATCTATGTTTAATTTCTTTCTCACATACTGCATCGTGTCTTCCTGTTCCTGTTCTGTAATCTGTGGTTTTTGTAAAATAGACAATGCTGCTTCACGGGTTAGATCATTTTGCAATATGGCGCATGATAAATGTGCTTTACGTTTATCAATGTTGAACTTCTGAGGCAGATATATTGTTTGCACAAATTTAGTATAGATAGATTCGTGGTGTTTACCCTCATAAGGTCGGTAGTCTAATTCGTCCATCATAATCTTAAGTGCTTCCGCTTTATTAAATGGCAGGTAGTTGAGAATGCCTACCATTTTAATTTTGTTAACCAGGTTTAATTTAAATAAATCAGTAAGACTCATGTGTGGCATTTTGCTGATATCTTTTTTCCCAAACTTTCTTTGCACCCCAGATAAGTATTTCCAATCGAAATAACCCCGGCTCCAGCTGGGAGGCAGTATGCCTTCTGTTCTGAAGTTCATACCACTTACAATATATTTTATTTTGTACCTGTTGGCAATCTTGTATAATGCCGACCAGACAATATGATCAGTAGGAATTTCTACGTCTGGTGTGCCGGCTTTTAAAAATGATACCTGGATATCTCTGAATGTTGGCCAGTCAAGCACTTCGGTATATAAGTCTATATTGAGTTTTTCAAGAGTATTCTGAATATTTTTAACTGCCAGCTCGGAGTTCCAGCCATTATCTACATGTACAGCAAGTGGGTTTAACCCCATTTTTTTTACAATATAGGCGACATAAGTACTGTCAACACCGCCACTGACGCCTATGATGCAATCATAGGTATTATTGCTCTTTTTTGATTTTATTTCAGTAATGATTTTATCTAATTGCCCGCTAGCTCTCTCTGGTTCAGGTACCCTGATCTTGATCTTGGTTAAATAATCATGATAGTAATTACATACACCGTTTTCATCGAACCTGATATCAGGATCTGCAATATTATCCATCACCGTTTTAGTACATATACGATAATCATTCTCCATATCGGCAAATTTATATTTTACTGACAACTTATACCGCCATTTTTGTATTTGTCTGCCAATATTTCTAGTTTTTTGGTTTGGCAAGCTTGTTGAACAACAAAAAGTACTTAATAAATTACAAGAAATGGCAGAAAAAGATTCAACAATTCAAAACGAGAATAATGACAATATTTCAGAATCGACTGAAATGAACATAAATGCAGACGAAAATATGCCTGTTCAAAATGAAGAATTAGTCAATGAATCTGCAGGTAATGGTGAACAAACAGAAACCGATAAAATTAAAGCTGAGCTAGAAGAGCAAAAAGATAAATATTTACGTTTATATGCGGATTTTGAAAATTTCAAAAGACGTACAGCCAAAGAGCGCATCGAATATATGCAAACAGCTGGTAAAGAGGTTATTACGAGCTTGTTAGATATTCTGGATGATGCAGACAGGGCTGAAAAGGGTGTTGACCCGATTATAAACGCTGAAACAGAATCTGCACTATCGGGTATTAAATTAGTATTCCAGAAATTACGTCAGAACCTGGAGTCAAAAGGTTTGAAAGCAATGGTAAGTGTTGGAGAATCGTTTGATGTGGATAAGCATGAAGCAATTGCTGAAATTCCTGCGCCTGCACCAGACCTGGAAGGAAAAATTATAGATGAAGTAACTAAAGGTTATACATTAAATGATAAAATTATCCGCTTTGCAAAAGTGGTGGTTGCCAAATAACAATTAAAAAGATTATCTGAAACAAGCATTTTAGCGGGAAACTGTTAAAATGCTTCTTTTGGTTTAATACCAAATATAACAATGAGTTCTAAAAGAGATTTTTACGAGATACTGGGCGTTTCAAAATCTGCTACAGCGGATGAAATTAAGAAAGCTTACCGTAAGGTAGCTATGCAGTTTCATCCGGATAGAAATCCTGGTGATAAAGCTGCAGAAGAGAAGTTTAAAGAAGCCGCAGAAGCCTATGAAGTACTAAGCGATGAGCAAAAACGTGCTAAATATGACCATTACGGCCATGCCGCATTCGGACCGGGAAGTGGTGCGGGTGCCGGTGGTTTTGGTGGTGGTGGCATGAATATGGATGATATATTCAGCCAGTTCGGTGATATTTTCGGTGGCGGCGGTTTTGGCGATTTCTTCGGTGGTGGCGGTAGTTCCCGTAGCCGTGGACGTGGTAACCGAGGCAGTGACCTGCGGGTAAAAATCAAATTGAATTATGAAGAGATTGCTAAAGGAGCTTCAAAAACCATAAAGGTTAAAAAATACATTAAATGTGGTACTTGTGACGGCAACGGCGCAAAGGATAAGTCTTCTATTCAAACCTGTACTACCTGTAATGGTAGTGGCCAGGTAAGAAGGGTACAAAATACATTCCTAGGCCAGATGCAGACAGTGGCTACCTGTAGTACCTGTAATGGAGAGGGAACGATTATCACTAATAAATGTACTACCTGCAAGGGTGAAGGCAGAGTATTTGGCGAAGAAACGGTGACCATTAATATTCCGGCCGGTGTTCAGGAAGGCATGGAACTTCGGATGGAGGGTAAAGGGAATGTTGGTGAGCGGGGTGGTATGAATGGTGACTTAAGGATTATCATTGAAGAAGAAGCTCACCAGGAGTTACATCGTGACGGACTGAATGTTGCTTACGAGCTTTACATTTCTTTTCCTGATGCAGTATTTGGCACAGAGGTACAAGTGCCAACCATTGATGGTAAAGCGAAAATTAAAATACCGGCAGGCACGCAGGCAGGTAAGATATTCCGTCTTAAAGGCAAAGGATTTCCATCTGTACAGAGTTATGGTAAAGGAGATCAGTTGATTCATGTAAATATATGGACGCCTCAAAAAGTGTCTGAGCAGGAAAAGACAATACTGGAAGGCTTGAAAAATAGTGAGAACTTCCAGCCGAAACCTGAAAAGAATGCCAAAACATTTTTCCAGAAGATTAGGGAAATGTTCGAACAATAATTTAAAAAGCGGCTGTACAAAATGATTGGACAGCCGCTTTTGTATTTTTGGAATTTTGTTGGCATAGCATCCTTCTTTAACTGGTGTAAATGCTATCATTTATAAATTTGAAATCAGATCAATCACACCTTCACGCTTTAGGATAAGATAGCCTAACCGGTCGTTACTCACTCCTTCCCGCAACTGGTAGTTAAATATAAGTTTGTCTTCAGTTACCTGTGTTTCGAAATAACGGAAAGCAATATTGTCATTGTCTTTAAATTCATCACTGATTTCATATAGGTGTGTGGAAACAATAAACAGGGAGTTTTTTATTTTTAGTAAGCCTTTAATCACTTCTGTAGAACAGCGCATGGCATCCTGAACATTGGTACCTTTGAATAATTCGTCTATCAGAACCAGCCATTTTTCACCATTATTGACTTTTACAATTGTTTTCTTTATCCTTTGCACTTCATTGTAGAAATAACTTTCACCTTTTACAATATTATCAGCTACCTGGATATTACTCAGTACTCCGTTAAATACAGATAAATGAAAACTTTTGGCCGGGACGCTCATACCCAAATGTGCCAAATAGACTGCAATACCAATCGATTTTATAAAGGTACTTTTACCCGCCATATTAGCGCCTGTCAGAAAAATAAAGTTAGAATCTTTATTCATCGACACATTATAAGGTATTGGTTTTGGCAATAACAAGTGGTATAAGCCTTCACCTTCTATAAACGGTACCTGTGAGTCTGCAAAATCCGGGAAATTGAACTGGTGAGTAATGCTGGCAGTAGCCAATGAATAATATGCGTCTAATTTACCATAGTGTTCAATAAGCTCAAATATGGATGTTTTAAATTCGAATAAAAGGTAATTGCCAAAGTCCAGGGTGGTAGCAATGCTTCGCTTTTTATTATGATAGCTGATCATGGATTTCACTATCTTTTTCTGAAGAATCACGTCTACCTGCATGATCGTAGATTTCAGCGTATTGGATAGTGAAGTATTACTTCCCAATAGCTCTACAAACTGTTGCATCCCTTTCAGCAAATCTATTGCATGGGTTACAGAATAGTTAACCAGTGAGTAATCGCCTCTTTTTAAAAATTTATATAAGGCGGCACCTACTATACCCGGGTTATATGGTATGGCATCTATTACTGAATTGTAAAAACGCTCCATAACCATACTGGTACCATTTGTTATTATTCTAGGCCATTTGTCATGGACCTGGATAATTTGCTGAATGGTAAGTTGTGCATCATTTATTTTTTGAATATCATTATGGGGATTGTTCAATAGAAATTTTAACCAGCGCTTCCCGTCATTGGTGATAGTAAAGTCTAATAAACTGTATATCGAAGAATCATCATTGTAACTGAAAATAGATAAATCCTTTAAAGTAGTCTGGTCGATATTCATAGGTAAATTAATAAGTAGGTATTAGATGCAAATTCTAATAGAATCCACAAAGAATTATTGTTTTTTAGGTTCTTTATAAACCTGCCGGACCACGCGTACAAAGAAATAATGTGCCATCACTATTAAGATAGTCAGTCCATACAATTTTATATTATTGTACCAGTAAAGTAATTCATCAAATTGGGCATCTGTCAAATGTGGTGCAGCTAATTTTAATATTAAGTTAAAAACCGGTAACATGATAAATGCAACAAACATAAGCTGACAGTGTTTTCTGGCATCAGCATGCTTTGTTATTTTATCCCTGTTTATAAAGTAGTAAATAATCTCCCCTGTAAGTACCACCAACCAGAAAATAGGAAATAGCCACATTGAATTAAACCCTTTACCTGCTGCATTGTAATATTTAATGGTGGAGTTCAGTGTCAATAATTCCATTACCCAGGCAATGGCTATAAATAATAAGTATTTGGGCACCTGCATAAAGCAAAATAAACGATTTCAATCGTGAATTTCTGAAAATTACAAAAATTATAATTATCGGTAACGATTACGTAATTATTTATTCCCTTTACAGTTACCTGCTTAAACCTCTTCAGGCATTTAGAGTTTAATATTGTACAAAATAGACAGACCATATGAAAAAAATAATAACCTGGTTAGGTTGTTTGTTGTTGATCTTAAATGCAAAGTCCCAAACAAATTTCCAGGAAATAGAAGCATACCGTGCTAAAGCACCATTTGAAATGCCTAAAGTAGTAGTACCGGTTTTTAAAAATGCGGATTACAATATTGCCGATTTCGGGGGTAAAAATGACGGGATCACTTTAAACACAGAAGCCATAAATAAAGCCATTTTAATCTGTAGTAATAGCGGCGGCGGCAGAGTAATAATACCCAAAGGCACGTGGCTTACAGGTCCTATTACACTACAGAGCAATGTGAACCTGCACCTGGAAAAAGGTGCGTTAATACAATTTACGAAAGATCATACGCAATATCCTTTTATAAGACAAAGCAGCAAAAGTAACACCTATGTAGTAGCATCACCAATCCATGGTTATGATCTGAAAAATGTAGCCTTAACCGGCCAAGGTATTTTTGACGGGGCAGGTGAAAGCTGGCGACCGGTTAAAAAGAGCAAGCAAACAGACGCACAATGGAAAGCATTGTTAGCATCCGGAGGCGTATTAAGTAAAGATCAGAAAATCTGGTGGCCTTCACAGGAAGCAATGGATGGAGATGATTACTTAAAAACCTTAAAAGCAAAAGGAGAGAAGCCAGATGATAAAAACCAGGTTCCTGCCAGGACCTTTTTACGTCCATATATGTTCTATCTGTCCAACTGCGAAAATATACTGGTAGAAGATGTCACTATCAGTAATGCGCCTAAATTTGTTTTTTATCCTAACCGGTGCAATAATTTAACCATTAGCGGAGCCAAAATAATCAATGACTGGTGGGCACAGAATGGTGATGGCATAGATATCAGTCAATGCAAAAATGTAGTCATCTATAATAGTTTTGTGAGTTGCGGGGATGATGCTATCTGTATGAAATCCAGCAGCAATAATGGTGATGCCGTTAATACATTTAACCTGGAAAATGTTTTGATAGCCAAAAACAGGGTAGAACATGGCCACGGTGGTTTTGTAATTGGCAGCAATACAGATGGCGGTATGCGAAATATTTATGTTACCGATTGTGAATTTGATGGCACAGATGTAGGGATTCGTATAAAAAGCAATGCCGGCAGAGGCGGAGATATTCAGAAGATTTACATCGATAATATAAAAATGAAAAATATTGTAGAAGAAGCCATTTCGTTTGATACCTATTATGCGGACGTACCCGCAGGTAAAACACGGGCGGACGATGCTACCACCAAACGCAATAATCTTATTCCGGAATTTCATGATTTCCATATTTCCAACGTTACTGTGGAAAACGCAGGTTTCGCATTTTTTATGCGCGGTTTAGAAACTCAGAAGATATATGATATCCATTTGAACAATGTGCACATTAATGCAAAAAATGGCGGAGAGATAAGCGATGCCGAAAAAATATTCTTTACCAATAGCAGTATTAAAATAACGAACGCGCTGCCGGTATTAAATATAAAAAATGCATCTAATATTGATTTTGCCAATTTTGAATTTGGTAGTAAAAATAGCCAGTACCTGAAACTTGGCGATAATGTATCCGCTATCACTATTAAAACAGGAAATGCCGACGCCGTAAAAAATGTTGAATACAACGGTAATGCCACCAAATCTGCTATTACTGTATTGCCTTAAAATTATAATTACCGGTTATAACAAAAAGCTGCTGAACAATTTCCGGCAGCTTTTTTGATTTTTAATTTATCAGTTGGGGATAAGTTTATGTCGTAAATGCATATTTTAGATGTATAAGCTATAATTTTGTGCAAATTTGTAAAAATCATGGGTGATATATATTCAAAAATTAAAGAAACGATTAGTTATATCCAGGAGCGCTTTTCTGTAACACCGGAAGCAGGTATTGTTTTAGGCAGTGGTTTAGGTAATTTTAAAGATGAGATTACGGTAGAGTTGGAAATACCTTATGCAGATATCCCGCATTTTCCTGTAAGTACAGTTGAAGGTCACAGCGGCACTTTATTGTTTGGGAAACTGGAAGGTAAAACAGTTGTTTGTATGGCTGGCCGTTTCCATTTTTATGAGGGTTATACCCCGGTTGAAGTCACGTATCCGATCCGTGTTTTAAAGTTTTTGGGTATTAAAACTTTGTTTTTAAGCAATGCCGCCGGTGGTATGAACACTCAGTTTAAAGTTGGTGATTTAATGATTATCCGCGATCATATCAGCTTTTTTCAGCACAATCCCTTAATTGGTAAAAACGATAATGATCTGGGGCCACGTTTCCCGGATATGACCGAGCCATATAGCTTCGAACTGATCAAAAAAGCCGAAGCCACTGCTGCCAATCTGGGTTTTAAAGTACACAAAGGTGTTTATTGTGGTGTTACAGGCCCAACTTTCGAAACGAAAGCGGAATATAAAATGCTCCATGTGCTGGGTGCAGATGCCGTAGGTATGAGCACTGTTCAGGAAGTAATTATAGCACGCCATATGAATCTGCCGGTTTTTGCCATGAGCGTTATTACGGACCTTGGTATTCGTGAGGAAGATAATGTAATTACCCACCAGGAAGTTTTAGAAGCTGCACACGCTGCTGAACCTAAGATGACAGCAATATTTAAAGCATTGATTGCAGATCTTTAAATGATTCAATCCAGGAGGACAATATCTGTAAACTTTGATAGTGTCTATTATATAAGAAAAACGGTTATCTGAATCATTATTCATTTAACCGTTTTTTATTAGGGGCTGTCTATATTGGTAATACTATAGCAACATTTGTCCGGCGTACTGCAGGGTAACGTACTCGCCAAAGTATTCATCCGGTTCACTTACTTTTAAGGGCTCGTACCAGGCGCAAGGCGCGCCTGCCTGCTGTCCGCCGCAGCCATTCAGCATTTTATCATTGATCAGCCAAATCTTTACAACAGGAAACTAGTCAATTTTATATTCATTTTATCAGACTCTCAGTAAGCCCCGAAACCCTCTTACCCCATAATAAGACTCTGCACCGTTATGATAAATAAAAACCCTGCCAAAACGCTTATCCCCAAATATGGCACCGCCCTGCTTTCTCACAGATTCAGGCGTTTTTAGCCAACTGGATGTTTTATTATCAAAGCTCCCCAGTTGTTGCAACTGAAAATATTCATCTTCCGTAAGCAGGTTGATCCCGATTTCTTTCGCCAGATTGATGGCGCTGTTTTTAGGTTTATGTTCTTTCCTGGACGCCAAAGCTTCATCATCATAACACAAGCTCCTTCTCCCTTTTGGTGTTTCAGCAGAACAGTCACAAAAAATATATTCATTAGTTTTAGTATCATAACCAATAACGTCCGGTTCTCCCCCCGTTTCCTCCATTTCATTAATAGAGTATAGCTTAGACACAGCTTTTTCCAGTTTAGCCTGAACATCCACCCATGAAATCCCTTCATGGCGGTTCATATTCTTTTCAAATCGTTTCCTCAATATCTCCAACAATTCTTCAGATCTTTCTGCAGGTAACTTATTCGGTTTACTCATACCAATAAAAATAATTTATGTTTCAGATTAAATAAGCATTCAACCTCATGGACATTATTGAGTCACTACCATCTTTTGTGTATGAGATTTTCCATCTATCATCACACTCAGGATATATGTACCAAAAGATAAGCCCAATGTACTCAAAGGCATAAAAAGCTGGCCGGCTTGTGAACTACCGGTTGTTTTAACTACTTTAAGCAATCTCCCCTTCATATCGTACAAACTAATCCCTATCTGTGCGCTTGTACCCGTTATCACTTCCAGGTGAGTACTCGCATTTACCGGTGCCGGATTAGGGAACAATCTTATATATAGATCACCTTGCAGTACATCTGTGGCAAATGTCTGGATAGCCGAAGAAATATATGAGGTAGTAGTATTGCATAACGGTACAATTCTATATTCATAATCAGCACCCGGTTGTAAACCCAGTAATTCATAAAATAAGGCGCCGTTCACAAATCCTGCAGTCCATTGTCCGTTACCCGATTTTCTGTAGTAAATACTATCTGCCGCTGCACCCATAGGATTTGTCCAGCTAAGACGTACTCTTGAAGGGCTGAATTTTTGAACAGCAAAGTTGGTCACTTCACCACAACCGATTACTGTAACATTTACAGTAGCTGTCGCTTGGCAACCCTGTGCCGTCGTACCGGTAATTCTGTATTCAGTATTCGTAAGAGGATTAAATGTAGCCGAATTTCCCTCTTGTGAAACATAATTCGGCAATTGAGCCCAGTTATAAGTTAAGCCACTTGCAGAAACCGTTAATGTAACAGTCTTAAACTTTTCTATTATAGGGTTCGCCGGTGTCACAGAAAATACCGGTTGAGTATATTCCACAATATTCAATACATTCGATTCATATTTACAGGCACCAATGGTAGCAGCAACTTTGTAATTGCCGGCTTCTTTCGCATTCAGCGAAAATGAACTGTTACCAGGTACCTGTATATTGTTTCTGTACCACGTATAATTAACTCCTTCAAAGTTTGATGCATTCAGCAAGACTGACTGACCGGGACAAAAACCTGTTGTCACTGCTTTTAATTCAATAGCGATACCTCCGGATTCACTGCTTGTAATATCAAAATCTTTTATTACTTCACATCCGGCAGCATCCCTAACAGATACATAATACTTGCCGACATTCAGGTTAAAAACAGAAGACGAGGTTTCCCCATTGCTCCAGTTATAAGTTAAATTACCGGTAGCATTCGCTACGTTCAATCTTGCAGCGCCCTTTACCTGTGAACAATCCAGGCTGAATTTTTCCACCTCAACAGTCATTGAACATTCACCAAAGCACGAAGCACTTCCCATCAGGCCCCTGATCCGCTCGCCCGGGTACTGCCCGAAACCATTGGCGAAATTAATACCGCTTGCAGTAAGATGACAATAACTCATAATCGTCCCACCGTTCACCGGAGCAGGCCCCCTGTTACAGCTGTTACCATTATTATCCACTTCCGTAGGATAGCAATTATCAATGGGACCACCCGGCCAACCACACCATTGCGTATGGTTTGAGCCGAAATTATGGCCAATTTCATGCGTTACAACCTGTACCGTCCAGGAATAGTTAGTAGTAGGGTAATCAGTATAAGTAAGACCGATCATACTTACAGCAGAACGGTTCGCTTTGGCAGTGCCACAAGGGCTCGTTAGCCTGTAAGCAATACCACCACCATTAAATTTATTGGAAATCAGGTGTGCGTAATCCCCTTTAAAATTACCAACCCGGTTTCTGAAAGAAGTAAGGTAAGTGGACAGTGAGCCGGAAGCCGGTAAAGTTGTTTCCGGATCTGCTGTAGTCCATATTTTAATCTGGGATACTTGTACATAAAGATCCTCGTTTTTATATAAACGGGCAACACTATTAAAAAATCCCAGGACATATTTTATCACTTCATCCGAATTGCGCCCCTTGCTCGTATATAAATCATAAGCCGCTTCAAAATAAATTTCAATAGGCGGTCCGACACGTTCCATAGGTTCATCACTATTGACATTTGGGATAGCGATTGGATCGGCTATATCCAGTGTCTGGCAGGCAAAAGGATTACTTTCCATCATATCAGATTCACGGTATATCAGGTGGTTGCCATTTGGCAACGATGTTTTATCAATAATTGGCTCCAAAACAATATTGCCGTATTTATCAGCAATAATACCAATGACCCTGTCATTAAAAACACTGATTGTAGCAAAAGTACCCGGTTCATTTTTAATGCTTCCCTGGTAAAAAACAGCGGTATTATAAGAAATAACCTTTTCTTTTCCACCTTCATGAATTTCCACAATATCAAAATTGTCAGTAGTAATTTTAGATTGCTCCAGGCTCAAAACGATTGTTGAACCATTATAAGGAATGGCCAGTTCCATTACATTCGCTTTGGTATTGATAATAGATTGTATTGCTGCAGCATTCAAAACCAGTGTTTCTGCTTTTTTAAAGAACTTTTTTATTCCGCGCGCTTCCACATTATTCAATGAAGTCGATGTAAACAAATTATCGACCTTTTGCGCATGAATACCAGGCATCTCAAAAAGCAAAAAAACGATGAGGAAAATATATCTCATAAAGTTGGTTTGCAGCAAATATAAACAATGAGCGGGCTAACTATATAACCCAAATTGTCTTTATTACAATTTTTCCTCTAAAATAAAAGCCTGAATAGGAAATTACTGTAAAATCCGGTGTAAAATCTTAGCAATGTTTTTGGCATCATCTACACCCCGGTGATGTGTGCCCTCCAATGGAATATTAAGCATTTCCAGGGCACCGGCCATGCCCGTCTCATGACCCAACTGGTACTTTAAGGCAAATAAAGTCTTTACATTAATATGAGACGGGCCAAGCGGGTAAGCAATTTTTAGTTCAGTACATTGCCTTTGGAACTGCCTTAAATCGTAGGCGCCAAAACTAGCCCATGGCCTGGCATGAGCATCATATTCATTTTTCAGGATCCTGCAAGCCTCAGTAAACGCAATGCCCTCCATATCTACCAAATTTTGAGTGATAGTAGTTAATTCAGTACAAAAATCACTAACAATAGAACGTTCCGGCTTTACAATAATACCTCTGTTATCAGATATCTCCCCACTCTTCACATCAAGTAAACAAATACCGATCTCAATAATATCGTTGTGCATCCCTTCAGGCGTCTTATCCTTCCAACAGGTTGCTTCCAGGTCTATCACCAGTATTTTATCAAGTTTCCGTGCCATTTATAGTAATGAGTTTCTTAATGTTTCCAATTCTTCTTTAAAATTTTGGGCATAGTTGTAACCAAAGTTAAATATTGCATCAATTCTTTTTGTATCAAAAGTAGTAAACTGGTTGATCTCCAAAGGTTCCATATAAATATCACAACTACTTTTAGAAGACTCTTTATAACTTGAAGTCACAATACGGATAATCCTGTTGATAATACCTGTAAAGTTTAAATCACCCTCCATCCTGTTCATTGGGTTCACGTTAATGCCAATTGTTTTATTGCAGATAGCCCGAACCTGTTCAACCGGGAAATTGTTCATTAAACCCCCATCGCATAAATAAATGTCCTCTTTATAATGTACCGGTTGAAATACCAAAGGAAAGCAACACGAAGCCTTTAAAGCAAATGATAAACTCCCGTGATTAAAGATCAGGGACTGGGCGTTTGTCAAGTCCGTTACAGAAGCAAATAGCTGCATTTTCAGCCCTTCAAAACTGTCATGTGGAATATACTTTTGAATGATCCTCTCAAAAACAGATGAATTGAAGAAGCCACCTCTTTTTATAGATAGCATAGAGTAACCCATTATTTTTTCATCTCTCGCAATTTGCAATACTTCAGTTGGAGAGAATCCTTCAGCTATAAAAGCGCCCAGTAATGCACCTGCGCTGGCACCGGAAATAACTTCATATCTGATTCCGAGCTCCCTGATATACTCCAATATGCCCAAATGGGCAATACCTCTGAAACCTCCACCTGACAATACAATACCCACTTTATTATTTACAATCATTCCATAAATATTTCAGTTAAAAGCTAATGTAGAATAAATATTCAAAATTTAGATGTTAATGTAAAGGTTTTAATCAAACACCCGTTTTGTTCATAATAAAATATTGAAATTGGTTTTAAAACTCTATTTTTAATTATGATTTGGGAGGCAGATAGAAAAGGGTTTAGAAACTATTTGTTTGCAGAAAAAGGCTTAAGCCTTAATTCTATCAATGCATATTTACATGATATTGATTTGCTAACAAATTATTTACAGGCAACAGGACAATTACTACAAATAAGCGATGTCAAATTAAAAACCTTGCAGGATTTCTTAAAGTGGCTGGCAGAATTCGGTATCAGTGAAAATAGCCAGGCAAGAATAATCAGCGGGCTAAGAGCATTTTTTAATTACACCGTACAGGAAACGCTTTGTGTAGAAAATCCCACAGATTTATTGGAAGCACCAAAACTAAAACGCAAACTGCCGGAAGTATTAGCTTTCCAGGAAATAGAAGCCATGCTGGCAGAAATTGATTTAAGTAAAAGTGATGGAACAAGAAATAAAGCAATACTTGAAACATTGTATAGTTGTGGTTTAAGAGTCAGTGAGTTAGTAGGATTACAAATAAGTAATCTTTACCTCGGCCTGGGATTTATTAGAATCATTGGAAAAGGCAACAAGGAAAGATTGGTACCAATAGGAAGCCATGCTGTAAAGCATATACAAATTTACATGGACCACGTAAGATGCTTTTTAGATATTAAAAAAGGCAATGAGGATATCTTATTTCTCAACAAGTTCGGAGCTAAACTAAGCCGGATCATGATATTCTATATTATAAAAGACCTTGCAGAAAAAGCAAAAATCAATAAAACCATCTCACCACATACATTCAGGCATTCATTTGCCACACATTTAATAGAAGGTGGCGCAGACCTGAGGGCTGTTCAGGAAATGCTGGGACATGAAAGTATCACTACTACTGAAATTTATACACATATGGACCAGAGTTACTTACGGGAAACTTTAATCCAGTTTCATCCGGCATTCAAAAGTTAAAGAGAATAAAATTAATAGTAAAATATAGTAACAGAGTTGGTCGTTAATAGAGATGTTTTTATCTTAAACCGCCACCAAAAAGAAAATAATGAATTTGAATTTTACCAGAGTTATTTACAACACATTCTTAGTAGGATTTATAGCAGTTTTGTTAGCATCATGTGGTGGAAGCAGGAAATCTTCAACAACTAAACCAGCATCCGGCAACACAAAATCAAAAGGGTATTTAACAGATATTGAGTTACAAAAAAAATACGCCCAATTGGTAGATGTAAGCATCACCCAGATATCCAATCTGAAACTATACAGGTTCATTGAAGAATGGATGGGTGCCCCTTACAAAATAGGCGGAATGAGTAAATCAGGCGTCGATTGTTCAGCCTTCGCATTTAATTTGTACAAAGCCATATATGATTACAGTTTGCCAAGGACTTCAATGGACCAATACAAAGCAATAAAGCAGTTCAGGCGGCGAAAGCATTTAAAGGAGGGCGACCTGCTTTTCTTTGCCACTTCCGGTGGCAGGAGAATCTCACATGTCGGAATATATCTGGATAATGACAGGTTTATAAATGCAACCACCAGCAGGGGAGTAATGGTCTGTAACCTGAATGATACCTATTGGGACAATGCATATATTGATGGTGGAGGTATATGGAAATAAACTATTGAACGATAGGTTGTTGTAATAAATGTTAGAATGTGGAATAAAAATAGAATGATTTTTGTGTAAGGGTAACTATTTTGCAATGCACTATTATTATTTATCTTTGAATTTGGATGGCAAATACTTCAAAAAAAAACACGCCTAAACCTAAGGCTAAAAGTAAAAACGACTTACCGGTAGAAACTGAAAACGAAATTTCAGTAAAAGAAGTGGTAAAAGACGAACGCACACATAAAATATTTGGTTTTTTTATAATATTATTATCTGTACTGTTATTTGTAGCACTATTATCCTATTGTTCAACCTGGAAACATGACCAGGACAAAGTATTCAACGCAGGTGGCGATTTCCTGTTTGTAGAGAAATTACAGGTCGATAACCTGCTGGGAAGAATAGGGGCCTGGATCAGCTTTAAATTAATGAACGGAGGCTTTGGCTTAGCAGCACTGTTATTACCGGTCATACCCTTTGCATTAGGCGCCAATAATGTTTTTAAGAAAAAAATATTTTCGATCAGCAAAACCATATTTTATATAGTTACCGGTACTATTTACATCAGCATGTGCCTGGCTATGGCATTCGGAGGTTCAGAGTTCAGCTACGGTGGTGGCGTAGGTGAGATGCTATCCGGTTACCTGACCAATTTAATAGGAGCAGTCGGTACATGGTTATTCCTGGCAGTAGCAGGATTATCATTCTTTATATGGCGGTATAACCTGAAATTTAAACTACCGGAAAATAAGCCCGCTTTTATCAGTAAAGCAGAAGAAGCCTTTAAGAAATCACTCGAAGGCAGATCAAAACAGGAATTACAACCAGAAACAGTTCCAGAGCCGGTAGAACCAACAGTGAAAACAACCTTTCCGGATGCCGCTTTATCAATTAATGATGCTATTGCCAAACAGAAAGAAATAGAAAAAGCCACAAGCACGCCATCAGTAATTCCTGCAGATACAGGCAATAGTTTATCAGATCATAATGAATTAACAATCACGGAAACCATTGCAGTAGAAAAACCGGTTAATAAAGGATATGAATCCGGCAATACATTAGAAGGAGAACCAGCAAATGTAAATGTCGTTTTACCCAAAGCTGCACCAGCAAAAGTAGATCCTATGAATACTTTTGCCCTGACGGAAATAGAAGAACCGCAACCACAGGCAGTACCGGATACAGAACCTGAACCGGTAGCGATCCCCGAAGTAAAGCCAATCGAAGACAGTGACAATATCAACTTTGAGATCCCGGTAGAAACAGCACCGGTAAAAAAAGGTAAATCCATAGCCTTAGAGCCAATGGAAGTAGAACTCGTTATTAATAATACAGATGAAGATGAAGAAGAGTTCATACCGGAACCAGCAAATACCCATAATCATTCAGGAATACGCTTAACACCATTAGAAGATAATATTGATGAAATGATAGAAACGCCAAAACCGGAACCTGTGAAACAAGCAGCACCGGCAATGGCCACTACCAATAACATCTCAGTCATATTTCCACAACAGGATGAGACAGGCAATGATTACTCTAAATTCAAACCATTTGATGAAAGTCGCCCAATGCGCATAGAGTACAATGAAGACACTGATATTGATCTGGAAATAAAAGCAGGGAAACTCGAACTCGAAGCAACAGAAGATGAAGATACTTTTGATGCCTCCGAAGAAGAGTTTAAACCTTATGATCCATTACTGGATTTAAGAGATTACAAAATGCCTACCCTGGATCTGTTAGAATTACACGGCAGTGAAAAAATAATCACCGATCCCCAGGAATTAGAAGATAACAAGAACCAGATCATCAATACCCTGAAAAACTATGATATTACCATTCAGAGAATATCAGCAACAGTAGGACCAACAGTTACATTATACGAAATTGTACCGGCGCCAGGTGTACGCATCAGCAGGATCAAAAACCTCGAAGACGATATCGCCTTAAGTTTAGCAGCATTAGGCATTCGTATCATCGCACCAATTCCCGGTAAAGGAACAATCGGCATAGAAGTTCCAAATGCCCGCAAAAAAATTGTGAGCATGCGCACGCTTTTAGGAAGCGAGAAATTTCAGAACAGCACTTTCTCATTACCTATAGCCATCGGTAAAAAAATCGACAACGAACTGCTCATTCTGGATCTGGCTGCAATGCCACACCTACTAATGGCAGGCGCTACCGGCCAGGGTAAATCCGTAGGCCTAAATGCCATCCTTGTTTCATTACTTTATAAAATGCACCCATCACAGTTAAAATTCGTGTTGGTTGACCCTAAAAAAGTAGAATTAAGCATTTATCGCCGGATAGAAAAACACTACCTGGCAAAGTTGCCCGATGAAGACGAAGCAATCATTACCGATACCAAAAAAGTAGTAAATACACTCAATGCGTTGTGTATCGAAATGGATAACCGCTACGATCTCTTAAAAGAAGCAGGTGTAAGAAACATCAAAGAATACAATGAACGCTTCATAGCCCGTCGGTTAAACCCGTTAAAAGGCCACCAGTATTTACCATTCATCGTATTGGTTGTAGATGAGTTCGCCGACTTAATTATGACAGCAGGCAAAGAAGTAGAAATGCCAATCGCACGTTTGGCCCAGTTAGCCCGTGCCGTAGGTATTCACCTCATCATAGCCACACAAAGGCCGTCAGTAAACATTATCACAGGTACCATTAAAGCAAACTTCCCGGGACGTATCGCCTTTAAAGTAAGCAGCAAAATTGATAGCCGTACCATTCTCGATGCCGGTGGAGCAGACCAGTTGATCGGGAAAGGTGATATGCTGGTAAACCATAACGGAGACCTCATACGTGTACAGTGCGCCTTTGTAGATACACCGGAAGTAGAAAGAATTGTAGACACCATCAGCGACCAACGCGGATACCCCGATGCATTCTTACTACCTGAATACATCGACGAAAATGAAAAAGAGGCAAAAGATTTTGATCTGTCAACCCGTGATAAATTGTTTGATGAGGCAGCCCGCTTAATCGTACAAAACCAGGTAGGCAGCACCAGCTTAATACAGCGCAGGATGAAATTAGGTTATAACAGGGCAGGCCGCTTAATGGACCAGTTAGAAGCCGCCGGTATCGTAAGTGAAAACCGCGGAAGCAAACCACGCGATGTATTAGTAAGGACCGAAGAGGAATTAGAAGAAATATTAAATAGTTTGTAGTAAGAATGACGTTAAAATATCCGGATTTCTGAATATTTTAACGTCAAACCAGCCTTAGAATTTTAAACCAAATTGCCGTGAATTTTATTTAGTTTAACTTTAGCCCTGGTAATACTTATATTTTTTCAATGAAGTCCGTGATAAATTCAATCGTGCTTAAGTTTTTTTATATAGTGGGTTTAAGTTTAATATTAAACCCACTGCTCTATGCACAACCACCAGCTATAAATATTAAAACGAATTTAGAATTAAATATAGATACTGCGGATATTCTCAATATCATAAAGCAAGGAGGTGATTCCTCCAATTCAAACCCAAGTTATGCCTACGAGAAATTAAACCTTGCTTTAAAATATGCCGAAAAAAATAAGTTCTACTTAGGAGAGGCCATAGCCTATACCAAACTGGCAAAGTTATACTTTGGCAGCAATACCAATAAAAGTATAGACTATTTCAACAGGTCTTTGAAGATCTATGAAAAGCACAAGATAGGAGAGTTCGATAATTTGGCCGAAACCATACTTTACCTGGCAGAAACCTATGATGAAAGCGGAAGACAGGATTCAAGCGCCTATTATTTCTACACGCTGGACAGGGAAATTGATGTCGATAAATTATCCGATCCCAACCTTGCCATACAATTATATATAAAATTGGCCGTATTTTGGATCAATCTCGATTATACCAATACAAAAACCGATTACGCATCCGTCTTAAAAAGATATGTAGATAAATCAGTTATCGCTGCACAAATGTTGCCGGATACCATGGACCAGCGTACAAGCCCTTATTTTATTAAAGGCGTTTACCATCATGGCCTCAGGAACTTCGATAGTGCCAGGTACTATTATATCAACTACCTCGATTCCCGTCAAAAATTAAACAAGCTCAATGCACAGCGCCAGGTAAGTACCCTGGTCAATATCGCCGAAACCTATTTACTGGATAACAATCCGGACAAAGCCATCGAGTATGTCGACAAAGCAAAAGCTGTCCTGGGCAAATTCAGTGGCAATCCCTTTGTAAAATTTTTCAATTCGTTTATAGAATTGCATCGCGGCAAAGCCCTGCACATGAAAAATGAGTACCTGGCGTCAAATATCTCCTTCGAACATGCCCTAAAAGGACTCAATGAAACAGGTGACCACTTACGTGTAGAGATAGTTGATGCCTATAAAAATATGGCAGAGAATTACGAAAAAATGGGAGATTTTCAAAAAGCCCTCGCCTTAAAAAACCAATACATCATCCTGCATGACAGCCTCCATAGGAAAGACCGTGTGGATATGATCAATCGCCTCGAAGTTCGTTTTAAATTGACTGAAAAAGATAAGGAACTCGCGGAAAAACAATTAATGGTCAATGAAAGTATCAATAAAGTCAAACAGCGCAATTTAATACTTATCAGCATAGTACTTTTAATTCTTGCCGCCGCCACTGTATTTTCACTGTGGCGCAGAAAAAATATAGATAAACAAAGATTACAGGAAGAACGCATTTTAAATCTGCAGAATGCCATGCAGATAGAACGATTAAATGCCTCCATTGCAGGTGAAGAAAAAGAGCGCACAAGAATAGCCCAGGATTTGCACGATGGCCTGGGTGGGCTACTGGCAGCAGCCAAACTACAGATCGAACATGCCATAAAAACTGCAGAAAAGCCGTCCATTTCAATGAGCGAAGTTCAGGACGGTTTAAAGTTATTACAGGAAGCAGCTTCAGGTCTCCGTGATACTGCCCATAATTTAATGCCCAATATCTTATTGACAGAAGGCCTCAAAAAAGCCCTGGAAACCTACTGCGAGCGCATGAGCGCAAAAGGCAGTACACAAATAAATTTTCAGGGAATCGGCAATTTTAGTAATATTGACAAAACCTTGGAAGTTCATATTTACAGAATTATACAGGAGTTGGTACACAATATAAAAAAACACGCCAAAGCCCGTACAGCTTTAGTACAAATACAAAGCAACGAAGATGGCAGTGTGCATCTGACAATAGAAGACGACGGAATAGGAATGGATGTTTTACAATGGCATCGATCATCCAATGGAATGGGATTAGGCAGCATTCGCCAACGTGTTCACGACCTCAGAGGTACTATCGAATTCGAAAGTTTTCCTAATCAGGGTACCAGTGTTTATATTGATTTCGTACAAAATCATTAACCATGAAACTAACGAAAGATGATTAAAATAGCCATAGCCGATGACCAACCAATAATATTAAATGGCATTCAGAAAATATTAAGCAACCAGCTCAATATGACTGTGGTAGCTACTTATAAAGATGGGAATGATTTATTACAGGGATTAAAAACCATTAATGTAGATGTATTACTGCTGGACATTCAAATGCCCGGTTTATCAGGTATTGAGTTAAGTGCTATTATTTCCAAACATTATAAGAACATAAAAATACTGGCGCTCACCAACGTCGATATTTTAAGCCAGGTAAAAAAGATGATGCAAAACGGCAGCTCCGGTTATTTGCTCAAAGATGCCAGCCCCGATATCATTATCAAAGCCATTAACGAAGTATTCAAAGGCAAAAAATATATCCAGGAAGAAATTCAGAAACAAATAGAAAGCAGTGTCAATACACCAAAAATCGGCCAACTGATCACAAGACGTGAACGCGAAATTCTTAAACTCATAGCCGATGAAAATACCAACCAGGAAATTGCTGCCAAATTGTTTCTAAGCATGCGGACAGTAGAAAATCACCGGACCAGTTTATTACAAAAGCTCGGTGTAAAAAATACAGCCGGTTTAGTGAGGGAAGCCATCAACCAGGGATTGATTTAATTTTTATCTGGGGCTGTCAGCAATATTAATATTCCCCGCATTAGTTCCGGCTACTGCGGGGTAACATACCGGTAAGCATTGTAAGGGTTTTAAACCCTTACAATGCTTACCGGTATCGGCTCGTACCTCGCCGCCCGCTGTATCCGGCAGCCCGTCATCAATTCAGCTCTATTCAACCAAAATAATTAGTTATATGAACTTAAGCTTCTGGGAACTCGATACATATTTTTCCAATGTAGATTTCGTCATCATTGGTAGCGGCATTGTAGGCTTAAGTACTGCATATCATCTCAAACAAAAATACCCCTCCTCCAGGATACTCATTTTAGAAAAAGGAATGTTGCCCGAAGGTGCCAGTACAAAAAATGCCGGTTTCGCATGCTTTGGCACACTATCCGAAGTCTTGGGTTATTTAAAAAATCATACCCGTGAAGAAGTCTATACATTAATTAAAAGACGCTATAAAGGATTGAATAAATTAAGACAATTGCTCGGCGATAATACCATTGATTATAACAATTTTGGCGGATATGAAATATTCAGAACAGAAGACAAGTCTTTATATGAAACCGCAAAAGCCAGTATAGAAGCAGTCAATAAATGGCTTTACCCGGTTTTTAACTCTAAAGCATTTGAAATAAGCCAGGCTGATTTCGGCTTTAGCAATACCATCGGTATGATTGAATCAAAACCTGAAGGACAAATAGATACCGGCAAAATGATGCAGGCATTCATTAAGCTCGTACAGGCCACAGGTGTCAGAATTTTAAACAATGTGGAAGTTTCGGACATCTCCGATCATCAATCGGGAGTTGAATTAAAATTAAACAACGGGTTTACTTTTTCTGCCCGCAAGGTTTTTCTATGCACCAATGCGTTCACCAAAAAGCTCTACGATTTAGATGTCGTCCCTGCAAGAGCACAGGTACTCATCACCCGGCCGATCCATGAGCTCAAAATAAAAGGTTGTTTCCATATAGATGAGGGTTACTATTATTTCAGAAACATTGGAAACAGGGTACTTTTTGGTGGGGCACGCAACTTAGATCTGGCAGGAGAAACCACCACCGAATTCGGAGTAACCAACCAGGTACAACACCAATTAGAACATTATTTGAAAACAATCATTTTACCCGGCCAGCCTTTTGAAATCGAACACCGTTGGAGTGGTATCATGGGCATGGGGAGTAGCAGGCATCCCATAATAAAACAATTGTCAGAAAATGTGTATTGTGGTGTCCGGTTAACCGGTACAGGTATTGCCATAGGTTCCCTGGTAGGAGAGGAACTCGCCGGTTTGTTAGATGATTAGTCTTCTATAAATCTGGGTTGAATATCATAATTGTATTTCCCATTGCCACATTTGCAATCGAGAACCATTGAGAACACTTAATGGCTGGCATTCTCAAACATTTCTAAAAGATTATCAAGACCATTTACCGAATGCATTAATTCCGTATTGTATAATGTTTGTGCCGTTACTTCCGATGCCCTTTTCAGCATGCCCTTTTCATAACAGGAAATTGCTGTCTTTACATCCGGAAAATCATTACCAGTCAGGCATTCCGCCAGTTCAAACGCATCCAGCATTGCCATATTCACGCCCTCACCCGCATAAGGCGGCATGCGGTGCGCCGCATCACCAATAAGCGTAATACCCGGTTGCGATGTCCAGGACTGGTCCAAAGGGAAATGATATTGCGGGCGTGGTACGAACCACATTTCTTTGCCTGCAAATAATTCCTGCCAGGAATCATTCCAGGAGTCAAAAGTGGTTTTAAACCATTTAAACATCTCTTCCTGGTTATTAAAATCAATTTTACAATCATTCACCCAGTTTTCAGCAACATTACAACCTGTATAAAATGACAGGCTACCTTCACCTTTTGCACTAAGGATCAATGATTTTGTATCACCTAATGCGAATATCTTACCACCTTTAGTCAGTTCCCAGAGCCTTGGCGCATTCTTTTCAGCATTGTATATATTCCCCTCTATAATAGTAATCCCGGAATAAACAGGTTGAATATCCGTAATATAAGAGCGGATTTTTGAATTAGCCCCATCAGCGGCAATGACAATATCCGCATAAACCTGTAAGCCGTTTTTAAACTGCAACATCCAGCCATCGTTCCGTTTTTCCATAGATGTGAATTGGCTGTTCCAAATAACAGTGCCTGGTTCCAGGGATTGGAGCAGGAGATTTCTTAGCGGTGCCCGGTCAATTTCAGGTCTGCTTTCCGCATAGTCGCTATTACCAGACTGGTGATCATCCATATGGATCATCCCATCTTTGTCCAGGATTCTTAATTTACCCGCATTAGGCCGGTAATTCGCATAAAATACCTCCATCAGCTTGCCCTGGCGAAGCGCTTTAAGTCCGGACGCTTCGTGCAGATCCAATGTAGCACCTTGCTGGCGGGCCTCTTTATCCACATCTCTTTCAAATACTTTTACATTTGCACCCTTTAGCTGCAGCAACCTTGCCAAAGTGAGTCCACCCGGTCCGCCGCCAACAATAGCAATTTTCTTATTTTGTAGTAACATTATTTATATCATTTTAATAACGATACAAAATTATGAGCGCCCAAGCGTTGAAAATTGTATAAATCGGCCGTCCTTGTTTTGTTTCAGCTGCTTTGGTAATGCGCCTGATAATTTTTTCACCTCCTTAATAAAATGTGACTGGTCGCTGAAGTTTTGTTGAGGATAAAGTTTCCCATCCTTAATATGACGGAAAGAAGCTCGGAAACGTAGAATATTACAATATGTTTTCAGCGAAATACCATACTCCTGGTTGAAATAGCGGTTCATCTGTCGGGCACTCCAAAATACTTTTTCTGAAAGCTCATTAACCGTTACAGCGCCTTCCGAGCCATAAAGCAGGTTAAATAATTCAAGTTTCCTGGTATCTGCACCACCGGCAGGTAACAGCGAAGATATTATTTGGTAAGCCTTATGGCAGAACTCATTAAAATCGCTGAGGTCATCCGGATGAAAGCCCCAAAAACCTGCCGGTAAAATCTTAGCATTATCCAACAAGCCGGCTACAGGGGTTTGTAAAATATATTCTGTTGCCAGTAATTTAAAACTAATGGCAAACATCATTGTATTAGCAGGTAAAACCACTTTATCCGGCAGGGTAGTAAGCCCCAACAATATGATTTGAAACTCTTCTGCGGAAGATTTTGTAAAAATCATATCTATCTTACCGTCCGGTAATAAAGTGATCTCTTTATTGTCATCAGCCTTGTTATGTAATTGCCAGTAACTTTCTACAAAATCAGCAAGGCATTTATCCGGTTTAATCAATTCGTAATTTAAACTATCCATTTGCCGGAATTGTATCAATAATTATTTATTTGAGGTGTTTATGTGAAATGAAAACCCATTTCGCCCACACCAGCCAGCCTTGTTCATTTGCCAGGTTTGTAACAAAAAGTAAGTTGGAACGATCTTTCTGCCAAGCGTATTCATTTAATAAAAGTATTACAAATGATTTATAGATAAAGGTTAACATGCTAATATATTTATCCAAAAATATTCCGAATGAGATTTTACTGAAACCAATAAAAATAGCCACTCCAAAGAAGTGGCTATTTTTATTGGTTTTAAACAAAGCGTTTAGAATGGCAAGTCATCATCAACCGGTGAAGACGGGGCAGAGGCCGGTGGTACTACAGATGGCTGAGTAGAACCAGTATTATATTGGTTATTATAATTACTGCCATCAGTTTGTGAACCTCCGTTTCCGTTGCCACCCTGATTTCTACTACCCAACAGTTGAATATTTAATACTCTAAGAGATAATGAAGCACCCTGGGTGCCGTCATTTTTTTGATAAGTTCTTAATTCCGGAGTGCCCTCAACATATACTAATTGTCCTTTTAAAAGGTATTGTCCTACAGCAGTCCTGTCAGACCAATAAGCACACTCAACCCAGATAACACGTTCTTTATTTTCGCCGGAACTATCTTTAAATCTCTCGGTATGCGCTACACTAAAATTAATAACGCTTTTCCCGTTTACGGTGTTCGTAGTGGAATCCTTACCTAAATTGCCAATTACTTGTAACTTGATCATAGTACTCGAAGTTTAGTTGTTTAATTAAAAATAATCTTAAAATATATTAAAGTCAAGTAACAATTTCTTAATTGTGCACGGACAAAATAGGCACTTTGCTATGATGTGTTAGCTTTTCTGCATGTGAAGTAGAAAATATATGATCAAAAATGCCCTGTTTTCTTGGGAAAACAACAATATGATCGATCTTGTTCAGGTCAACGTACACGTTGAGTATCTGGGCAAAATCTTTACCATTCAATACCGTAAAACTACAATCGTAATCGCTGAAAATATCCAGCAGTTTTATTTTTTCATTTTCCTGCTGGTTGGTTAAACTTCCAGATTCAGATTCGTTGACATATACAAAATGTACCTGCGGGTTAAAAGCGTCGAGCCAGCTTTTGATTGGCTCAATAGCAACAGTAGCTTCCACGTTTTGCAGGTTCACTGCAATCAGTATTTTATGGATGCCTTTAAATTCTGCATTTGGTGGCACAATCAATACCGGGCAATTGTTATCCCTGGCAACATTCAATGCGTTACTACCCAAAAAACCTCTGTTACCTGAATTACCTGTTGTACCAACTACAACGATATCAATATTTTTAGTTTCAACTGCGGATTTTACGGACTCCAGGAAGTCTCCTTCTTCAGAAATGACGTCCATTGGTGACTTTCCTAATTCGAATAGGGATACCTGCAAGGATTGTAAGCCGTCTTTGTTTGTTTTAATGATAGAATCACTGTCAATGCTCATAGGTGTACCGTCGCTACCAACAATGGTTGGCTCAACTACATTATACAATAAAACTTCTTTTTTAGGCATGTTTTCAGCCATTTGCACTGCATAAAGTGCTGCATTTAACGATACTCTGGAAAAATCGATAGGTACTAATAATTTGGGCATAGCAATTAATTTGATATAAATATAAAAATGAAATTTTATATTAACAAACAAATCAGGTAAAAAAAACTAATTTTTATGCCAGCCCCAGACGAGGAATGCCGGAAAGGCTTTTGCCCATGTATTTACATCATGTTTACCATCAGGAAGTTCTAAATATTCAATGTCTTTACCTGGTGAATAGCCTTTATTTTTCAATTCCATGATCATGTCACGGGTGTCGTCTATGGCATCAATCACACCATTATTATTCCTGTCGGAGGTTTCATCCAGGCGGCCTACTTCAAAATAGAATTTCATATGCGGCTGGTATTTTCCGTGCCTGATCAACTGGTGCATGATCTTGTTCTTATCCTCCTGGTAACCGCTGTCCAATGCAACATTTCGCCACCACAAAGCCCCGCTAAAAACACCGACTTTGGTGAAAATCTTCGGATATTTCCAGGCAATATCAATAGCACTTAAGCCGCCTAAAGAGAAGCCGGCATAACTTATTTCTGTAAATTGTTTTACTTTATACTGTACCTGTAATTTGGGAATTAATTCTTCAATGATAAATCTCCTGTAGTTGGCCCCTTTTTTTCCCCGGCCTTTAAAGTCAAGAATATCGGCAGTACCATATTCTTCAATTCTATCGGCGCCACAATGAATGCCTACTACCAGTAATGGTTTTAAAGCGGCAATGCTATCGGTTTTTTCCAATATTTGTAAAAAGTTCATCTTAACGAGGTCCTGACCGTCATTTACAAGCAGCAGGTTGACAGAATCGGTTGCGAAGTTGATGTCAGAAGCATAATATGCATCATACTTAACTTCACGCTTTATATTGATGGATTCAACAGTATAATTATCAGAAATAAATACTTTATTTAAATGCAAAATATCCAAAGTCATTGAGTTAATTAAAAAACAAAATGTTAGAATGTGCTGAAAAATTGTAACAGCCATCAGGTTTAGTTTAAAAATCAAATATCTAATAAATGTTTCGAAATAACATCATATTCCTGATATTCTTTGGTAAATAATTCCGGTTATTTGAGAATAAAGTTCACAAATAGTTTAGAAATAACATTTTTTAATGCATTTTTGCTTTTAAGACAAATGATGAATAAAATAATTTATAATAAGATTGTACAAAACAAAACCGAAAAGAAAAAGAGCTTTGCGGTATTGATCGATCCTGATAAGGTTGATTTAAATAGTCTGGAAAATCTTATCGACACCAGTATAAAAGCCTCTGTTGATTATTTTTTTGTTGGTGGCAGCTTAATTGTGAACAATCATTTAGATAACTGTATAAAATTATTAAAGCAGCAATCCAATATTCCGGTTGTATTATTCCCGGGCAGCCCGCATCAGCTGAGTAAACATGCTGATGCTTTACTTTACCTGAGTCTTATCAGTGGCAGGAACCCGGAACTCTTAATTGGTCAGCATGTAATAAGCGCGCCATTTGTACGTGAGAGCGGGTTGGAAATTATACCTACGGGATATATGGTGATTGACGGGGGAAAACCTACTGCTGTATCCTACATGAGTAATTCGGCACCGATACCCGCCAATAAAAATGAGATTGCGCTTTGTACTGCATTGGCCGGTGAAATGTTGGGCTTGAAACTTATATATATGGATGCGGGGAGCGGTGCCTTGAATCCTGTGAATGAAAGCATGATTAAAACGGTATCACAGAATATAAATATTCCGCTGATTATAGGAGGCGGCATCAATACGCCTGAACGTGCTTACCTGAGTTGTAAAAGTGGGGCAGATATCGTGGTAATCGGCAATGCTATTGAGAAATCGACATCGCTTATTTTTGAATTAGCAGATGCCATTCACAGTAATAATAAAGTTATTTAGACAGTTTTCTATAATTTTAATTATTTTAACCATATTAAACTTAAGACAATGGGATTTTTTAAAGAATTTAAAGAATTTGCAACCAAAGGCAATTTAATTGATATCGCTACAGCATTCGTTATGGGTGCTGCTTTCAACAAGTTTGTAACCAGTTTTACATCGGGGATTATATCACCGCTTGTTGGTTTAATTTCGGGCGGTGTGGATTTTTCTAAAAAAGTGATTGTATTAAAAGAGGCTGTGGGCGATACTCCTGAACTATCTATTAAATATGGTGAATTAATTACAAGTTTCATTGACTTTATTATTGTAGCATTTGCAATGTTTGTAATAATAAAAGCCATAAATGCTGCAAAACGTAAAAAAGAAGAAGCGCCGGCACCACCACCAGAACCATCTTCTACTGATAAATTGCTGATGGAAATCAGGGACCAGTTAAAAAATAAATAATTTTGATATAGTAAAGCCCGGAAATTTTTCCGGGCTTTTTATTTGTTCTGAATCGCTATAAACAGTTTGTTTGTTTTTAATAATGGTAGCTGGTTATATTGTTACCTCATCCAATAAATAGGCGATGTGTTCAAAATCCTTTTCTGCGTGTTTTTTCATTGCCATCTCACAGGTAGTGGCTGTTGAGTAATAGCCATCACAGTGTGATTGTTTTTTGATGTCTGCTACTTCCGCTGCTGTGGCTGATGCAACGAGTTGGGGTACCAGAAAGCCGCGGTCTCCTGCCATACCACAACAACCTGCATGTTCCGGTATGTAAACTTCGCTGGCGCATAAGGCAGCCAGGTTTTTAAGATGTTGGGTCAATAGTAATTTAGTGGTTGAACAGGTGGGGTGTAAGGTGACTTTGTTTTTCTTTTGATGGATGGTCAGCTTTGGCGCAACCATATTGTTCAGGAATTCGATGCTGTCTATCAATGTCAGTTGCCTGAATTTAGTTAAGGTATCTGAATGAAACGCCTCCTGGTTTTGCAATAAAGTATAGGTGCAGGAGGTGAAATCAATCATTACGGGAATGCGTCCTTTATCGCTAAGATGATACAATAAATTGATGGTCTTATCTTCTATAATCCTGGCGGCTTCATTAAATCCTTTACTTGAGAATGGTTGGCCACAGCAATGCCCGTTTATTTTTTCTGAGAGAAGTATATTGATGCCGGCTTTTTTGCACAGATTCAAAATTGTTTTTTGCAGGCTTTTTGGTTGGTGTTCGTGCCCCATGATCCTGTTGATGCAACTTGAAAAATAGATGACATCGGGATTGGGTGTATCATTACCTTGCCATTTTGCAACACTTCCTACTTCCTGCATCCATACCGGAATGGTATTGGCTACTTTATGGAGACTTTTTGAAATAGTGGTGGGGATTTTGGTTTTCCTGTCTATAAATGAAATGCTGCTTATGGAGGCTTTGGCTGTTTTTTCAACTTTATTGAAATGCCGTGCTATAAAATTTGCCAGTTTGTTTTGTGCGGCGGAATGATTTTCTGAACGTAACTGTTTTACGAGTGTTCCGGTGTTGATATATACGGGACATTCTGTAGCGCACAAGCCATCCGTGGCGCAGGTATCTAAACCCTGGTATTGGTATGCTTTTAATAACGACTGGTATTCCGATACTTTTTTTTGTTGCTGGAGGCGTTTTAACTGGCGTCGTGCCACAATGCGCCTGCGTGGGGTCATGGTGATGTTTTTAGAGGGACAAACATGTTCGCAATAACCGCATTCGATGCATTTATCAACGACTTCTTCTATACTGGGCAAATCTTTGAGATTTTCTATATGCGCATTGCTGCTTTTGTTAATGATGACGCCGGGATTTAAAATGTTGTGTGGGTCTGCTGCTTCTTTTAAAGCGGTCATGATTGCGAGGGCGTCGTTGCCCCATTCGGCTTCGATAAACGGCGCCATATTCCTGCCGGTACCATGTTCTGCTTTTAGAGTACCATTGTATTTATCTACTACCAGGTGTACTACTGCCCTGAGGAATTTGTCATAACGGTTGACTTCTGCTTCTGTATCTAAAAGCTGTGTAACGACAAAATGAATATTCCCGTCTTTGGCATGGCCGAAAATAATGGCATTATCATAATGGTATTCTGAAAACAGTGCCTGCAGATCTAACAATGCGGTGGCGAGGTTTTCTACGGGAAATGCGATGTCTTCGAGTATTACAGTGGACCCTGATTGTCTTACTGCGCCTACACTTGGAAACATTCCTTTCCTGATTTTCCAGTAAAACTCTCTTTCTATGGGGTTATTGGTAAAACTGGCGGGATATAATAATTGTAATTGTTGTAATGTAGGGCCGGCCTTTTCCATGAGTATGGCGAGGCCTTCTTTTGTTTCTGCCTGGAATTCGCATAATATGGCGGCACAGGTTTCGGGCAGTTCTTTGAAGAATACAGGCAAGCCTTTTAAATGTTCCACACTTTTGAGTGATGCCCTGTCCATGAGTTCTAATGCTTCGGCATCTGCCAGTTTTAATGGTATAATGCTGTTGCAGGCATCGTATATGTTGTCGAAATACAGCATTGCCGTTGCTTTAAAGGGCTTGTCTGCTATAACGTGTAATGAAGCTTCTGTTATGAAGGCGAGCGTGCCTTCTCCACCAATTAATAAATGGGCGAATATATCTAATGGTTGTTCATAATCTATAAATGCATTGAGGGAATAACCAACGGTGTTTTTTGTCTGGTATTTTGTACGGATTTTGTTGTACAATAACTGGTTGTTGTGTATCCTGCTTTTTAGTGACTGAATGGTATTGTAAAGTGCGGGTTGTTCATTTTGAAACCGGTTGCTGTCTGTTTTTACCGAAGTGTTGTAAGCATGACCGGAAGGCAAAATGAATGACACATGACTGAGCGTATGATAGCTGTTATATTTTACACCACAGCACATGCCTGAGGAGTTATTGGATAAGATGCCTCCCATCATGGCGGCTGATATGCTGCTTGGGTCCGGCCCGATTTTTTTACCGTAGGGCTGCAGGTACTTATTGACCATGGCCCCGGTAATGCCCGGTTGAAATTGAATGGTATTGGTGTCTGCTTTGTACGCTATTTTGTCCCAGTACCTGCTCAGGTCTACGAGAATGCCATCGGTTATGGTTTGCCCGGATAGGCTGGTGCCCCCGGCCCTGAAAACGACTGCTTCTTTATGTTCTGTGGCTATTTTAAATATCTGCTGAATTTCCTGGTCGCTGCACGGCTGTACAATGACTTTTGGGGTTAGACTATAAAAGCCGGCATCGCTGGCATAGGAAATTAAATCTATATCATCTGTTTTAATCCGGTTATTGTCTATGGCTTTTTGCAATGCTTCTATTACAGGTATCATACAGGCAACTTTGAATGTACCAAATTTAACGGAATATTATTGCTAACTATCCTATACTATGTTTGTAAGTGAGTTACGTGGATTATGGGCTGATATGTATGGAAGAATGATGCAAAGGCCTTTAGTAGGGGAATAAATTCTGAATGATTATCTCTTACATTTGATAAGTGTGGCAATGCTTTGTTGAATAATGATGATACTGATGAGGGGCTGCGGCATACGTTGGTGGCGAGGCACGAGCCAGTATATTTTTGCAGGATGAATTGGGGATAACACTGCATGCGCATGGGCCCCTGCAAAAATATACCGAGCGTAGCGGAGCCATAAGTACGCCGGACTAAGGCTGAAGGGAATTATTAATGGTGACAGCCCATAAAATTAATCCCTGTTTTTTACTAAAAACTACCTGCTTACTATTATTGTTCGTTCATAAAATAACTTTATATTCGATTTTAATTGGTTTGATATTAAGAATTTAAAATGCTTGTTATGAAAGAGACTTTAAAAGCGTTAGGGATTTTGGAAAAGAACCATGGTACTTCTACGGGGGACCATTGGCTGAACTCATCAGGAGAATATATACAATCCTTTTCGCCTGTAGACGGTTCTTTAATTGGTAGCGTGCAGGCTACTGATAAACAATCTTATGAAAAAGTAATGGTGATGGCACAAACGGCGTTTAAAGAGTGGCAAAAATGGCCTGCTCCTAAACGTGGTGATATTGTGAGGCAGATTGGTGACGCATTGCGTGCACAAAAGGCAGACCTTGGCAGGCTGGTAAGCTACGAAATGGGGAAGAGCTACCAGGAGGGCCTGGGGGAAGTGCAGGAGATGATTGATATCTGTGATTTTGCTGTGGGGTTGAGCCGCCAGTTATACGGGCTTACGATGCATAGTGAACGCCCGGGACACCGTATGTATGAGCAATGGCATCCTTTGGGTATTGTGAGTATTATCAGCGCTTTTAATTTCCCGGTTGCTGTGTGGAGCTGGAATGCTATGCTGGCGTGGGTTTGCGGGAATGTTTGCATCTGGAAGGGCTCTGAAAAGACGCCTTTGTGCAGTATTGCGTGCCAAAATATTATTAATGAAGTTTTTAAAGCGAACCAGGTGCCGGAAGGTGTGAGCAATATTGTATCGGGTACTGCTGAAGTAGGGCAATGGATGAGTGAAGATATCCGTATTCCTTTGGTGAGTGCTACGGGCAGTACGCGTATGGGTAAGGCTGTGGCTGCTACAGTGGCCGGTCGCCTGGGCCGTACATTGCTGGAGCTGGGTGGTAACAATGCTATTATTATAAGCGAACATGCGGATATTAATATGACTTTGGTTGGTGCTGTGTTCGGTGCCGTTGGTACTGCAGGCCAGCGCTGTACATCTACCCGCCGGTTGATTATTCATGAATCTGTTTACAATGAATTTAAGGAAAAACTGGTGAATGCTTACGGGCAAATAAAAATCGGTAATCCTTTGGATGAACATAATCATGTAGGTCCGCTGATTGATAAGCAGGCTGTGGAGATTTACCTGAAGGCGATTGAAAAATGTAAGGACCAGGGTGGCCGCTTTATTGTGGAAGGTGGTGTAATAGATGGCGTGGGGTATGAGAGTGGTTGTTATGTAAAACCATGTGTGGCCGAGGTTTCTCCTCATATGAGCATTGTTAAGCAGGAAACTTTTGCGCCTGTATTATATATTATGAAGTATCAAACGATAGAGGAAGCTATCGATCTGCAGAATAATGTGCCGCAGGGATTATCTTCGGCTATTATGACACTGAACCTGCGTGAGGCTGAATTATTCTTAAGCAGCCAGGGTAGTGACTGTGGTATTGCTAATGTGAATATTGGTACGAGCGGTGCTGAGATTGGCGGTGCTTTTGGTGGTGAAAAGGAAACCGGTGGCGGCCGTGAAAGTGGTAGCGATGCCTGGCGTAATTATATGCGCCGGCAAACCAATACTATTAATTACAGTACGAAATTGCCCCTGGCCCAAGGGATTAAATTTGATATTTAGTTTTAAAATAAGGACAGCCATCAAAAGCTGTCCTTATTTATTTCTGCTACTTATTTGTTTTTTTCTATCTGAATTGAACAATCAATAATTGGATTTCGTAGATTGTGTCGCACCTACGGTGCTTTGTTTATTGCAATTCTAACCTTTTCTACCATAATGTTGTCCCTTTGGGACTTGACACCCTATTTAATGAGTTTATCCAAGCTATATTTACCTGGTCCTAATAAAAGGATTGAAATATAAGCGCCGAGATAAAGTGTGCCCATTTCGCCATCACCAAAGAAATCCATCGGGTGCGCTTTGAATACCACTACAATAAATGTAATAATTAAGGCAATAGTACTGAAGCGGGTAAATAAACCGAGAATTAAGAGGATGGCGCAAAAGAATTCCGCAAAAATGGCCAATCCTAATGAGATGCTTTGTGATAAACCCATAAAGCTCATAAATTTTGCTTTGTAAGTGTCAAAATTCTGAAGCTTGCCATATCCGTGCGGGATCATTAAGGCGCCAAATACGATGCGTAATAGGAGGGAGGCTATATCAATAGCCCAGGGTTTGGTGGTGGTGGAAAATAATACCTTTTTCATAATTGTAAATAAAGCGGTAAAAATAACAGAATTGATTATTAGAATGATACGAATGCAGTAAATATTTAAAAAAGGTTAGCTACTTTTGGCTATCATTATAATGGAGTATGTTGGAAACGAATAAAGAATTTAAGGCGATCCCTTTTGGATGGATGCGTGCTATTATGTTGCTGGTGACTTATGTGCTGCTGCTTTTTGTGCTGAATGCTTTGTTTGGTAAGCTGATCCTGCGTAATGCGGAGAATGATTATCTCTTACTTGGGTACAATGTTGGCTGCAGCCTGGTGGCGGCAGTGATCAGTGTTCTGGTATTTACGAAGTTTGCGGATAAGCAGCCGCTGCGGGTATTAGGCTTGTCTGTAGAAAGGCATAATACGGTGATCAATTCCCTGACAGGAATGGCTGCTGCTTTGTTTGTTCTGGCTTGCGGGAGTTTTATTTTACTGATATTCGGACATTTGAAAATACTGGAACGGGATTGGCTGCCTGTACCTTTAGTTATATACCTCTTTATAATGTTGGGCGTGGCACTGGCCGAAGAGCTGGTTTTCAGGGGGTATATTTTGAGAAACCTGATGGGGAGTTTTAATCCTGTGATTGCTTTACTGATCTCTAGCTTGTTGTTTGCTGGGTTACATGTCATGAACAATCATTTTAATGTAATGGCGTTCCTGGGTATTTTCAGTGCCGGTATGGTGATTGGGGTGAATTATATTTTTACTAAAAATATATGGTACGCTGTTGTATTCCATTGGTTATGGAATTTTTTCCAGGGCCCGATCCTGGGTTACCCGGTGAGTGGTATTGCTATTAACTCCCAGTTTATACAAGATTTGCAGGGCCCGGACTGGCTTACGGGCGGTGCTTTCGGCTATGAGGCTTCTGTGTTTGTGATCCTTCTTAATACTGCCATTTTTTTGTTTTTATATAAACAATACAGTACTAAATTTAAAGTTTCTCATCTGCCAAATTTTTAAAGATGCTTAACAGGACCATTGTTTTATTTGATACGCCACATAACAGGGCGAAGGGCTATCCTTTTACCTTATTGCGTCCGTTACCAGATCTGCTTTCCGGGATGTTTACATTGAAGCAATGGTGGGAAGTGTTGGCTGAAACGGAGGTTTATTGTTTATCGGAAAATTACCTGGGCTTACCAGCTATTCCTGATAATAGTAATGGTTTTTTGTGCATTAATTCGGAAATATTGCCTGATAAAGATTTACTGGATAAGGTATTTGAGCTGCCTGCAGGATCAGTATTGGAAAATGCGGATGGAATTGCTGCTTTTGCTACCAATAATATTCCTCAATATAATCAATTTCCTATCTGGCCAACGGAAACTGTTTTATATGAGCATCCGCTGGTAAGGATCTATCATGTTTTTGACCTTGTAAAGCAGAATGCTGATATTATTGTGCAGCAAGTGGCGCTGACCGGTCGGGAACCTGTTAGCCATATAGACGGTATCCAGAATATTGTATTGGGAAACGGTCTTTATACGGGTAGTGATATTGACGTGAACGCTTGTGTGTTTAATACGACTACGGGGCCTATTGTTATTGGTAATAATGTTACGATCATGGAGGGTTGTATGCTTAGGGGACCTTTGGTGATACTTGATCATACTGTTGTAAAAATGGGCAGTAAGATTTACGGGGGAACTTCTATTGGGAAAAACTGCCTGGTTGGCGGGGAAATTAAAAATACTGTTTTTATTGGTAATTCTAATAAAGCGCATGATGGCTACCTGGGAGATTCGTATATAGGGGAGTGGTGCAATATGGGCGCAGGTACTACGAACAGTAATGTGAAGAATACGGCATCGACTGTAAAACTCTGGTATGAAACGACCAAAAGTTTTGAAGGTGTGGGCAATAAGGTGGGCTTAATGATGGGAGACCATAGTTGCAGTGCTATTAATACTACTTTTAATACGGGTACGGTGTTGGGGATATTTTGTAATGTATTTGGTGCCGGGTATCCTAATAAGCACGTAGAAAGTTTTAACTGGGGCGGATTTGAAAAGTATGTATTGACTGACGCGTTGAACCACGCTTCTAAATGGATGGCGTTTAAAAATGTTTCAATGGATGAAACTTATAAACGTAAAATTGAGTTCGTGTACAATAAATGATGATTGCCTGGTATAATTTTCACAAAAACTAAATTTATATTATATAGCAATTATAGTATATTCGCTACCCTTAGATTAGAGGGCGCTTAATGAAATTGTAATTTTTATTAGGTGTAAGTGTTCACCATTAAAGTTTTTAAAATTGATGAGAAAACAAATAGCGGCTGCAAACTGGAAAATGAATTTAACGATTCACCAGGCAAAGGAATTAGCTGAAAATATCATTAACGCGCCTATAGATTTAAAACCTGATCAACTGGTTGTTCTGGGAGTGCCTTTTCCTTACCTGGCGCCGATCCAAAAAGTGGTAGGCGATAAAGCGGGTTTTTATGTAGCTGCCCAGAATTTATCCAATAAGAAGAACGGGGCTTTTACGGGTGAAGTTTCGGCTGAAATGTTGCAATCACTGGGTATTCAGTATGTGATCATCGGTCATAGTGAGCGTCGTGAGTATTATAATGAGACGAATGGTGTTTTAGCGGAGAAATTGAATATTGCTTTGGAATATGGTCTTACCCCGATCTTTTGTTGCGGGGAACCTTTATATATCCGTGAAGAGGAACGTCAGAACGCATTTGTAGCAGAACAGTTGAAGGAAAGCTTGTATCATTTGTCTGCGGAGGATGTGAGTAAGATTGTTATTGCGTATGAACCTATCTGGGCTATCGGTACCGGTAAAACGGCTTCGAGCGAACAGGCGCAGGAAATACAGGCATTTATCCGCAGTGAACTCACAACTAAATATGGCGCTGAAGTATCGGAAAGTATTCCTGTGTTGTATGGTGGTAGTGTGAAAGCAAATAATGCGGTTGAATTGTTCGGGCAAAAAGATGTTGATGGCGGGTTAGTTGGTGGCGCAAGCTTGATAGCTACTGAATTTATTGCTATTATTAACAGCTTAAAAGCTTAGTAAGGGATTTAAACATGTTTTAAAGGCAAGCCTGTATGGTTTGCCTTTTGTTTGTTACACTATTTATTGTTATTTTTCGTTTTAAGAGGATTTGTGATAAGTGGCAATCCATTAATTGCTACCCCGCAAATAACAATTAATTTAGCGACCTGTTTATTGCTAAGATATTTTTGTAAATATGATCTCAATTTTTAAAAAGGAAGTAGCCCAGTTTTTCAGCAGTTTGACAGGATATCTTGCCATTGCTGTTTTCCTGTTATTGATGGGGCTTTTTTTATTTATATTTCCGGACACCAGCATTTTCGATTATGGCTATGCTACACTGGATAAGTTTTTTGACCTGGCACCATATATTTTATTGTTATTAGTACCTGCGATTACTATGCGTAGTTTTTCTGAAGAATTTAAAACGGGTACCTGGGAACTTCTTAAAACTAAGTCTATCAGTGCCTGGCAAATTGTGACCGGTAAATACCTTGCTGCTCTTGCTGTGGTATTGCTGACTTTGTTACCTACGGTTATTTATGTATTTACCATTTATCAACTAAGCATAAATCAAAGTATTGATTCGGGTGCGATTATGGGGTCTTATTTCGGCCTGGTGTTCCTGGTGGCAGTTTTTACGGCTATTGGTTTATTCTGTTCTACTTTGACCAATAACGGGGTAGTGGCTTTTTTATTAGCATCATTTGTCTGTTTTGCTGTTTATATGGGCTTTGGCGCAGTCAGTAAGATGCCTGGCCTGCAAGGTGGGGCTGATTATTGGATAGAAAGCCTTGGTATTGATACGCATTACCTGAGTATGAGCAGGGGCGTTTTGGAGTTAAAGGATGTTGCCTATTTTATTATTGTTGCGGCCGCCTTTTTACTATTTGCTAAAAGGAACATTGTGAAAAAATAATTGAACTTAACAGCAGGAATTTTATAAGAATAATGGAAAAGATTGATAATCAGCATAAGGGGAATAAAAATAAATGGCTTTACAGCATTTTAATGGTCGCGGCAATGATCGTGATCATTTTACTGACCAATTTTTTACCGGGTAGACTGGACCTGACCAGTGAAGGCCGTTATACTATTACGCAGCCTTCGAAAACCCTGTTATCAAGGATCGATGAGCAGATGCAGATCACCGTTTTGCTGGAGGGTGAAAAACTACCTTCGGGCTTCAAGAAACTGCAACAGGCTACGCGTGTTTTTCTGGATAATTGCCGCAATTACAGTAAGCAGAAAATCGTTTACAGCTTTGTGACGCCGGAAGAATTTTTAGCCAATAAGGAACGTTTTCCAATAGATGATACCGCAAAAATAGAATGGCTGAAATCTACTTCCATCAGCCAGTATGAAGTGGATAAATCGGGCTCTCGTTCTACATCTATTAACCCGGTTGCTTTAATTGCCTATAAGGGTGAATATGCTACGGTGAATTTAATGGATGGCCAGCCCAATAAGGGATTTACCAATCCGAATGAATCCGTCATGCAATATGAAACGATCAATGTGGCAGAGGCACAGATGGAGTTTAATTTTGTATCGGCAATCAATGCGCTTGTGAACCCCCAGCCAAAATCGGTCGCTTATCTTTTAGGTAATGGGGAGCCAACCGGCCCGGAAACTTTCGATTTGAGCCAAACGATAAAGGCCAGGTTTCCTTTTTTCGTTTTGAATATAGACAATCATCCATTTATTAGTGATAGTATTGATGTTTTGCTGATTGTAAAGCCAACGATCCCATTTACACAGGCGCAAAAACTGAAACTTGATCAATATATTGTAAAAGGTGGAAAGGTATTATTTTTATTAGACCAGTTGAATGGTGGTATGGATACGCTGCGGGCCAATGGCAAGGAGGTCACCATTTACAGCAGGGGCCTGAACCTGGATGATCTGTTGTTTAAGTATGGCGCGCGTATTAATAATGACCTGGTAGAGGATAAGCAAAGTGATATGTTGCCACAGACCGTTGGGATGATCGGGGACCAACCCCAGATCCAATTATTGCCCTGGCCTTATTTTCCATTATTATATAGTCAAAGTAACCATCCGATCGCCAAAAACCTGGACGCAGTAATCATGCAGTTCCCGAACAGCGTTGATACGGTTGCTGCACCGGACATTACGAAAAATATTTTATTAACCACGGGTAATACGGCTAAAAAGACCGGTGCACCAACGCTGGTGACAGTGGAGGTTTTGAAAAATCTGCAAAATGCTTCATATTATAAAGAGGCTAATATTCCATTAGCTGTATTATTGGAGGGCCACTTTAAAAGTTTGTATGCGAACCGTATAGGAAAGTCTGTTACCGATAGTATGGCAGCCATGGGCACTCCATTTGTCGCTCAGTCCGATAAAGCCGGGAAGATTCTGGTGACCGGTGATGCTGATTGGGTATTGAATGCACTCACTAAAAACGGCCCATTGGAAATGGGACAAAATCCATATACGCAATATGTATTTGCCAATAAAAACTTCCTTCAAAATACGTTGGCATATTTTACTGATGAATCTGGAATTATGGCCAGCAGGAGTAAAAATTTTACCCTGAGGATGCTGGATCCCAAAAAGCTGGAGGCCAGTAAAACAGGCTGGCAATGGTTAAATATTGGCTTGCCATTGGTAGTGTTATTAATTGGCGGAGCTATTTTCCAGTATTTGCGTGTTCGTCGTTACAGATAACATTAACTGCTTCTATAGTCTTGTAAAAAAGGTTGGCTGAATAAAAATTGTTCAGCCAACCTTTTTAGTGTGCTTTACCAATGCCTGTTTATTTCGCTGATTCATATTTTGAAAAAGCTTAGCTAAATATTTAGCTGGTTACATTGTTAAGCAATATTTTATCAGAAGCTATGCGAGGTATTCGCTACCGGTATTAAGCCCGTTCCTTCATTTGTTTTTACGGTGTCTCCATTTACAACTATTGATACTTTTAAAGTACCGTCCACTGTATTTGTACTTTGTCCCGAGGCACTTAAACCGATGGTTTTATTTTGCGTGGTATTAAAATCAAATGCCGGTAAAATAAATTCGGTTTCATTCGGAAAGGTGGATACCACTACAGGGTCCATATTAGCATTGATATATGTAACATTTGTTAGCTTAACATTACTTGATGTTCTTACTACATAGGATACTTTTCTAATGTCATCTTTATCATCTTTTTTACATGCTGTAAAACTTACTGCTGTGGCTAATAATAGTGCTAAGGCTGGCATTGATTTTTTTACTAAATTCATAATATTAAGTTTTAAATGTGTCGGTTTTACTTTTGTTAGAACATTCGAATGTTTGACCCTTTGCCCTCATGTTTCCAAAACCTTACCAAAAATGTATTTCAAAACCTTTATGATTGTATTTTAACTTATGTGCACTGATACTAATGTTTTATGATGATGACTTTTAAAAGTTTAGAATTTTGGATTTGTCTAAATGTTAAGAAAATTTATAAATATTGAATATTTTCTAATATTATGGGGATGATTTTAAATTTTAAGCCGGTAATTTCATATACTGCAACAGTAAGACCGGCAGTTTTTTAATGATGTATAAAGGCAGGGCAGGGCCTTATATTTCATCTGTTTCTATTCGTTCAACAGAAATTCATTAAAGCTCCTAAAATTGCGTCCCGGTGTGGATCCGCTAAAATACCAGCTAGCAGGTCCTGGGTTTTGACTTTATTTTTTATATTTGTTGATACATGAGGTTAAAATATATTTTACTGATCATGTTTTTTTGAATAATACCCCTTAAACATAGCGTGTACGACCGCTAAAAATACAATTGTTTATGAAAACTATAAAGTTGTATGATGTACATGGTCATAGTGCAATTGAGAAATACCCTACCTTAATGACCCCTGACAATCATTTTTTTTACTGGGACTCTAAAGCATTTACCTATAACAGCCTTGGTGATGTGGTATTCTGGGTAAACAGGGCGGAAAAAGAAGCATTGTACACAATTATTGATTCAGTGAATATTCAGCCAACCTTCCGTAACGGGAAAAACCTCATAAAAGATAACGGGTATCATGTTTCTGCCAAAGCCACAGACGCAGAACGTTATAGTAAGTTTTACCGGTTTAAAATTATTGAGAAAGCATCGATACCCGGGGATTGGAATTACTTAACTTCCGGTACCTTCAACAGCCGGAATATGAGCATCATACTATACCGGCCCAAAATAAATGATACCGGTAAAAGAATTGAAAAAATAAACGACCTCAAATCATTGTTCCATCATAACGAAGCAGTTACTCATGTATTAAATGAAGCGATGACTGCTCTTGAAGGCAAGGAGTCACCTGGAAAAGCATTAAACGTTACACCTCCGGTCATCACTATGCGTCCTTCAAATATACTCACTGCAATCAAGACCAAACCGTTTATCCTGCTAGCCGGCATATCAGGTACCGGTAAATCCAGGCTGGTAAGAACTTTAGCGTTCAAAACCTGTAGTCATCCGGAGCTCCGGGGAGATCCTAAAAAGCCAGGTAATTTTGAACTGATCCCTGTACGGCCTAACTGGCATGACTCTTCAGAATTAATAGGCTATATCAGTCGCATCAACGGCGAAAAATATGTGACCACTACATTCCTGCAATTTATAGCCAAAGCATGGCGGTATCCGAAAGTACCATTCTTTCTTTGCCTGGATGAAATGAACCTCGCTCCCCCAGAACAGTATTTTGCCGAATATTTAAGCGTGCTCGAAACAAGACAGAAGCAGGGTGACCATATTGTTTCAGATTATATCATTTCCAGGACGGGTTTTGAGAACGAAGCACTTTACCGGCAACTATTGAATGATCTGGCATTGAACGGTGACCTGTTTTCTGAAGGAATCAGCATACCACCCAACCTCGTAGTCATGGGCACGGTAAACATTGATGAAACAGCATACGCTTTCAGCCGTAAAATCCTGGACCGTGCCATGACCATAGAAATGGACCATATAGATTTAAATGAAGGACTGGATAAAAACCGGGAAGATTGGGGATACCCAAAGAAAGGTTTTATTCCTCAGAAAGAGGTTGCAGGTGAGTACACTTCCGGTGCTCAAGTAGTAGCAGCTACATTCGCAGCTTATGCCTTAGTTATCCGGTTTTTGCAACATATTAATCAGGCGCTGGATGGCACCCCGTTTAAAATAGCTTACCGCGTGCGGGACGAATTCCTCATCTATTGTTACCACGCGTCGCAAAGCGCGAAAAATACCGGTTGGCTGACGCCGGCACTGGATCAAATGACGATGATGAAGATTCTTCCCCGGATAGAAGGCGATGAAAGCAAAACAGCAGATGCTATAGATAAATTGCTGCCAGTATTAACCAGCCATCCCCAATCGCATCGAAAATTATTGGAAATGAAAAACAGGTTACAACAGTTTGGTTACACTTCCTTCTGGCCATAATGACAATCATCAAAGTAGAACATATCGATTTTGAACTGGCAATCGAGTGCAATAACCTGGAACCTGTGTTTAATAAAGCCAGGAACCGGCAAAGTGAGTTTGCCACAGCCACCACATATTCTATTACTGAGGGTAGCCTTTCTGTGCATTGTTTCGGGCAGCAATGCCTGGTGCCCTTGCCGGCAGGCAATCACCATCCCCTCGTATTTGAAAATAAAGAATACTTTGTCAGCATCACATTCAGGCATCCTGAAGTGATTGAAGCCCCCTATATATATTCAAGACTAAAACAAGTTGCAGACAGGTTCTTCTACCGTCAGGAGTTAGGTTTTCTGGCCGGTAATGTCAACTTTGGCAATGACCTGGGTCAAAGCGTGCTCATCCTCAGATACACTAAAGGCGGGGAGCCGCAGGAGTTCCGGTTCCATTTCGAAGTGTTTCCGACAAAGCTTAACTATCGCAGTGATTACAAAAAGATCGTTACCGATATCCAAAATGAATACCCATACCTGGTACTCGACTATCTCAGGAAGACCTACAGCTCCTTTAAAACAGGCAATATCGGCAATACACACCTTATCTGGTGGCAGATATTCGGCGGGCTTTACAACGATTTTATCCGGGCATCAAGGTATATACTAAACAAGCCACATGGCCGCATGATAGAAACAACAGATCATATAAAGGCAGAAAAGATCAGGATCTGGGATACAGCCATTGAAGAAGCCTATGCACAATACAAATACCAGCCCCATAAAAATTATCGTTCTACACACAAAGAACTCAATACCGATACCGTTGAAAACAGGTTTCTCAAATTTGCCGTTTTTCAAACCTGTCAGCGGTATAAAAATGTCCGCTCCTTTATCCAAACCCATTATGCCGGTGCACTTACAGCCGCCTTTTTACAGGAGATTCAGAATCTCGGGCAGCAATTAGAGCAGATGGTCGCCCATCCATTTTTCAAAACAATAGGTAAGTTTAAGGCAATAAAACAGGAGTCGCTCGTATTGCAAAAAGCCACAGGGTACAGCGCCATCTACAAATGCTGGATCATGCTCAACAGCGGCCTGCAGTTTTTGGAAGGCATCCAGGAAATAGAACTCAAAAATATGGCCGAACTGTACCAGCTATGGTGCTTTATCGAGATCAAAAATGTGTTGCAAAAACTCCTGGGCAAAACAAGTCCTGATGATTTAGAGCTTTCGATCATTCAGCCGGATGACTTTGTTTTTGCCATTGCCCGCGGTGTCAGGTCCAGGGTATCTTTCCGCCTGGCAAACGGCACTCTTATTGACCTTTACCATGACCTTTCTTACGATACCTTGCCTGACTTGCCGGTAAAGTCTTATACTATAAAACAGCGACCGGATATTGTCCTCAATATTACCAAAAATGACCTGAAAGAAAATTATGTATTAACTTATTTATTTGATGCCAAATATCAACTGTCATCGGATGATAAAGAAGGGCTCCCTGATCTGCCAACCGAAGCATCCATTAACCAGATGCACCGTTACCGGGATGCCATTTACTTTGTCAACAAGGATAAAAACAAACCTGAAAAAGAAATCATTGGTGCTTATGTCCTCTTTCCGGGTGCCGGCAATATACAAGCCATCCAACAGTCCTATTTTTATCAATCCATCAGCGCTGTTAATATCGGCGCTTTGCCATTGCGGCCCAACGATTATATCAATCGCACGCTGCTGGAAAACCATTTAAAAACCATCATCGGGCTGGACACCGATGTGGTATTAGATCATGTGAGCACACAAAAAGGCAGCGTTTACGAATGGCACAATCCATATGTCCTTATTGGCATTGTACCTTCTCTCCGTCATGCCCACTGTTTTCAAGGCAGCGATTCCCCGTTTTATTACTCCGGCCCAAGCAAGCCCTCCCGTTTTGGCTTTAATCAATTGAAGTATTTTGCGCCCTATATCCAGGGAAAAGGAATAAAGGAATACTACGAAATACTTTCTTATGATATTATTCCAAGAAACCAGATTCTCAACGCTCCCGAAGCAAAACCCGGTGACCATTCCGAACGATTGGTCATATGGCTGGGTCAGAAAAAAGTAATAGGAGAGGGCAACTATCTCAAAATTAACGCATCAGTACGGACGCCGTATCATTACACCGATCTTAAAAATATCAGAACACCCCAGGGCAATATCATCCGGGTAATCAAAGAACCAGGTACAGGTGTTAAATAAATCTGGATACATAGCCAGGTGTTTAATCCAGGACACCGGTAAAAATGTAATGGAGAATAAAATATTTTGGGGCTATCATCTGCAGATCACATCTCAGCTTCAGTTCCGGCTACTCCGGGCTCGCTTAACGCTCGGTGCTAAGGCACCAGCCGCTCAGGCGGCTGCCCTGCGTATCCGGCAGCCCATCATCATAGGGAATACTATATAATTTTTATTCAATAAGTCTGCAACCAGTCGAAATCGTTCTATATATCTTTTTAGAGCCGGTTGATTAATAGGTGCAATATCCAAAAATGCAGATTTTCCATAATGATTGGGTTCATACATTCGTATTTTGTATGGTCATTAATTCTAAATATACAAGAAAAAGCTTAATGACAATACAAAAAGCGTAATCAGAATACCTTCTTAAAACACTGAATATAAACTTGTATTATTTTTTACATTTTATTTATTTGTTTAAAAACTTGTGTATATTTGAGAGTTAGCGGAAATCCTAGTAAGACCAATAGCAATAAAGACAATTTTAATCTCCTCCCAATATTTAAATAGCCTAAGAGAAAGAATTATTAATGAGTAAAGTAATAAACATAGAAAGCGTAAAAGATACTATTCTCTATAAGGAGTTATTAAAAAGAAATAATGTACACACTAAAGCATTTGTCGGAAATATTGTTTCACTTTGTGAAGAAGCATCTGATAGAGCAAAGCAAATTCCACAATTCTTTTCCGAATACACTCTACACGATAAAACACACTTTTTGCGAGTTGCAGAGCTGATGTCTTATGTATTGGGTGATACATTAAAAGAGCTAAATGATATTGAAATTGGTTTGCTAATCCTGTCAGCGTTTTATCATGACCAAGGAATGTTGATTGAAGAAAAGGAATACAATTCTTTAGACAGTAATGATTTTTTTTTATTATTCCGTGACAACTGGATTATTGACCATGCAAATTATTCTGAAATAAGGAAACAACTTGAATTATCTTTTATTTCCTCTGAAGAAAGAGAACGATTAACAAAACTAATTTCCGAATTAGATTATGCATTACTAACAGATTTTTTAAGAGAAAGTCACGGTCAGCGTTCACACGATTATGTTCTTTCAACTTTTACTAATGAAAGAATTTTATCAGTTGCTGGTTCCAATATTTCAAACCAACTTGCTAAAATTTGTATATCTCATGTTAAATCAATTGAATGGATTTCAAGAGATAGTGGTCTTCAATATGATGAAAATATTGGAACATATAAAGTCAATACGATTTTCCTTTCACTTGTTCTCAGATTGGCAGATATTTTAGATTTTGATTCTGACAGAACTCCTGATGTTTTATTCAAATCAATACACTTTACAAGTCCTGTAAGCATTAGTGAGTGGCAAAAACATCGTGATGTAAAAGGTTGGGAAATATCAAGAGAATTAATTCGCTTCACTATGTATTTTGAACATCCTGTTTACGAAAAAACTGCTCATGCTTTTTTAGACTGGATTGACAGCGAGTTAAATTATTGCCATGCTTTAATTAGAAAATTCCCGTCAAATGCAAGCAATTATAAGCTTGAAGTTGCAGAGAAAGTGGATAGAACACGTTTAGGCCCTAAAGCAAATTCATACTTATTCCATGATTTAGAGTTTACACTTTCAAGAGATGAAATTGTAAAACTATTAATGACAGATAAACTCTATAAAAACACATCACTTTTCATCAGAGAACTACTTCAAAATTCATTGGATGCTTTGCGATTGAGAAAAGCAATTCATTTAAAAGATGGATTTGAATGGAAGTTAGGAAAAATAAAATTTCGCCAATTCATTGACTCAAATGGACAACAGGTTGTCGAATGCAAAGACAATGGTTGCGGAATGGATGAAGAAATTGTTTCAAAGTTTCTTGGTAAAGTAGGCAGAAGCTATTACCGTTCTCCCGAATTTGAAAGACAAAGAAACCAACTAAAAGAAAAAGGCGTTGACTTTGAACCATGTTCGCAATTTGGAATTGGTTTCATGTCCTGCTTTATGGTGGGTGATAGAATCCAAATATTCACGCGGAGGGATAACGGTCAAGGAAGGGAAATAGGTAAGCCTTTAGTCATAGAGATAAATGGATTAGGTGGATTGATTGTAATTAAAGAAGGCAGTCTAAAACAAGAAGTTGGAACCACAGTAAGAATATTTACCAGACACAAACCGATTTTCTTTGATACATGGTCTGATGATATTAGACTTTTAGTTACTCTTAAAGGTTATGCAATGGCAACTGAATTTCCAATAAATGCAGTTTGTGAAATTAAGGAAATCAAAGGAGAGGTTGATATCCCTACTGCAATTGACAAGAAGCAAACATTTCTAGAATCATTTGGCCTAACGAAAACAAAGACCATAGAAGTTGATCTACAAGATGTCAATAAAAATCTATGGGGTTATTTAAGACAAACTTTCTTGATTGATGAAAAGGGTTTGCCTTGTATTGAAAATAGCGAAGCAAAATGGGAAACTCAAATTGATAACAAAACATGGAAAGACAAGGAAGAATTAAAGATGACAGTTCATCTGAAAGGCAACAATCAGAATCATGAGTATTCATTTCATCGTGGGCCAAATTCAGGCCATAGTATTTGCTTGGATGGTATTTTAGTCTGTGGGTATCCTGGTAGGTCAGAATACTCAAGAATGGAAATGATGATGCTTGGACACATGACAGCTAGAGTTGCATCAGAGCATCCATTTACGCTTGATGTTAGAGGAAGTATAAAACCTGAACTCAATCCAGCCAGAGAACCTCTTGACAAAGGAAGTATTTTCAATAACCCTGTTGGTTGGTCTCAACTCCAAAACTTTGTTAGTAGAGGAAGCGGTATATTATGGAAGCAAGTATTGAATCAAACAGAAAACGGACTTGAACCGGAAGTTTTTTGGAAGCTACTTGTAATTTACGATGGTTCACCATTTTACATAAATAGCAATTCCTTGTTGAAGGATTTGTCTTTACCAATTGATGGCAAAAACTGGATTAAACTATCTTCCCTTGCTTCTTTTTCAGTGAATGATGAAACTATCACAGCAACTGATCGTTTAGGAAATAAACATTCCATTCATTTTCCAGACGAAATAGTAAGTTTGGGAAAAAACCATATCAACGGAATGGACTTCAAATACTGGGTTTCCAACTTATTGATATGCTTGTCAAAACTTAACTCAAAGCCTGAGAGTGATTTGTTTTTATTTCGAACCTCTTTTGAAGCAAAAGAAATTCCAAGCGACAATTCTATTTCAAGAGAGATGTCAGCGGTTCGGTTTATTCCATTTGACATGCTTAACAATGATTATTTAACTACTAATCAATACACTAACGTTGCAAACTGCAATAATCCACTTGTAAAAATTGTTCTCAATAGTCGTTTTGCAAAAACAAAAAATGAGATTCAAGAATTTGCAGAGTCATTTGTATTTAATGTCTGTTATTTAATTCAAGAGTTAAGAAAGGAAAATAAACCTTTTACAACCAAAGTTGGACTTCGTTCTCTTAAATACACTTCAATACTTTTTCTAAATATGGATTGGTCTAAATATTCGGATAATGTAAAACCACCATATAAAATTTATATTGACAAAAACACAAAATATGAAATAACGGAAGAAGATTTTAAAAATTGGGCGAGACAAAAACATGAGTTTTAAAAAATGGCATCCGCTAACGTGGTATTGCCAAAAGCGGGGCTGGACGGCTTCGATTGAACATTTGTACAAGGTTCAACATTCGTTCTTCTATTGAGCTTTTGTGCTAAAAATCCCCGCCTTCGGCAATACCCGAAACATTATCTGTAATTTTACAAAGACCGAATATCAAATATTAACTTGACAAATAAACAACCTTCAAAACTAAACCTCTGATGAAATTAAAAAACACAATAACTAAATTCTTAATTATAGTTTTAATATTTGAATTAATTATAGACATCTTAAAACTTGTCATTCCCGCTCAAATTCAATACCTTGAATTTTCATATGTTTTTACAATAGTTCGTGCTATATTTTTTATCTTATTGCTTAAAGAATTATATAAACACAAAATCAAATTCGGATTTATTCTTTTGACAGTTTTGCTATTTCCAATATTCATACAAATAATACAAATCATTTTAGGAAACATATTTATTCATTTTTGTCCACAAGTACCTACTGAAAGCAACAACCAAGGTCTGACTGGTTTACTGAATGAAATGCGGAACAATAATTGCTCTTATCCAACTCAATTTGACTTTTTTCCTTACATTGAATTTCCTGTTTTTTGTCTTAAACAAATTTTCTCTAACAAAGAATATTCATATTTTATTGGATTTTTATTTTCACCTTATATTTTTTATTTTTTCTTGTTTTTCAAATTCTGTTTGTTTATGTTATTCAAAGAAAATGACAGAAGTCCATTTTTGAGTTTTATTCCAATTCTGAATGGCATTACACTACTCAAAATATGCAAAATGCCTGTTACTTGGATTTTTATTTTACTAATTCCTTTTGTACGCCTTGTTGGGCTTTACAAAATCAATAATCGATTATGTGAAATACAAGATATAAACAATTCAAGTGCAATATGGATGACATTACTACGACCAATATTTTATGGCAAACTAATATTCAAATAAAAACTGCAGATAACAAGGGTTTGCCAAAAGCGGGGCTGAAGTGCTTCGATTGAGCATTTGCGTAAGGTTCAGCAGTAGTAATTCTATTGAACTTTTGTGCTAAAAATCCACGTATTCGCCAAGCCGTAAACCGTTAGCTGTAACTATTATGAACGACAGTCCTTACAATAAACTTCCTAACGACATTAAACGAAAATATAAAATCGTTTATAGTGAATTGTTGTGCGATAATGTTACTATGTTTAAAAATAAAGATGAGAAATGGGGAGTTATATCTTCAAAGAAAAAATTCGGACTGTTCAATTTTTATGATTTTTTAATTAAACCAATCTATAATTCTGTAGGTTTTAACAAAGATTTGAAACTTATCGAAGCTGTAAAATATGAAAATAACGTGTGGAATCAGGATAAAAACACCTTTCTGTATTTTGATTTAAATGGGAAAATAATATGGCAATCAAAAAAGGGTGAAAGGGTGAGAATTGACAACTTCGGCAACATCTTTATAAACAGAGCTAATAAAATTGGGCTTCTTGATAAAGAAAGCTTCAATCAAAGAATAGAACCAAAATATCAACAACTCGACGCATTAAATAATACTTTATTCAAAGCATTTCAAAACAGTAAATATGGAATAATTAATAGATAGGATTTAACCGTAGTAGATTTCGAATTTGACGAGATATTGAATGTTATCGAGAAGAATAGAGTTTTAGTTAAAAGAAATGATAATTACTACTCATTTGACTTTAACAATAATTTGTTATCAGAATTACCTTTTTCAAAAATATTAAGGGCATCAAGTAATACTTATAAAGCTCCTTCAGCAGAGAGTTTTAAATATTTCAAAAGCATTACCAATTTACAAGAAAATGAGAACTATAATGAATATGACTTTGAAATGGTTAAGTATAAAGGGAATTGGGGAATAATTGATGGTGCAGGTGATGTAATTATTCCTAATAACTACTGTTTTGTGGACTTTTTAAGAAATCCAAATTATTTTAAAGTTGGCATAGGAGAAATTGAAGTAATAGATTACGAAGATGAAGAAAAAAATTACAGAACTTCAATAAAAAATGTAAAATGGGGAATTGTTGACGTAAACAATGAAATTATTGTTCCAATTGAATATGATTGGATAGACGAAGTAGAATCAACCGTTTGGGTAGTCTATAAAGGAGGAACCGTGTTTTATAATGACGACTATCAAGAAGATTATTGGACAATAAGAAATGGAAAACTTGGAGTTTATAACTTAAACAAGCTAATTACGCCAATTTCATATGATGTAATTAAAAAGAATTGGTTTAGAATAAAAGAATATATTTTTGTTCAAAACGGAAGGACAGCGTATTTTGAGGATAATTCAACAGATTATGATGTTTATACATTAGAAGGCGAGAAAATAGAAGTAAACAAGCCCAAACCGAAGGATTATACGTATTATGAATAAAATAGCTACATCTAACTAGGGTTTTGCGTCAGGAGGGCTGATGTGCAAACTTGGAGCATTGTGCATCTAAAAGACTTAGTAAAAAATTGAAACTTTGTGTTGTAAAAAACCGCCCGAACGCAAAGCCCCGAAACGTTGGCGGCAAGGCTATAACGACATACCATAGAAAATGGCAGATGATAAAATAACAACCATAATTAAGTGCCAAAACATTGCACCGATAGAAAACTTGTCAAGAGAAGTCAAATCAAGTTCTTTGAAAATGGGTGTGTTTGCCAACAATGGTAGCGGTAAGACATTTCTCAGCAGACTGTTTAGACTAACAGAAAAACAAGACGAACTTGTTTTAGACGAAAACGACAAAAGTCCAACAGATAAGCTTTTGACTTTTGGAAAAAATAACGGAACATTTTCTTTTAAAATAACAGACAAAGACGGAAATGTAAAAGACGACTTTAGTATTTCTGTAACTAAAGGGCAAATCCCAACTATTCCAGATACAAAATATCTTTATCACACCTTTAACCAAGACTACGTTGAACAAAACATTCGAGTTTTAGGTTACGAGAAAGACAGCGACATTCAAGGTTTCATTTTAGGCAAAGTAAATATTGACCTAAAGGATGATGAGGATAATCTTGCAAAAGTAGAAAAGGAAGGCAAAATTTTATCGGAACAAGTTGAAAAGGAAATAAACACTTATGTAGAAGAAAACATAAGTAACATACAAAATATCAAAAGACTAAGCGAATATGCTTATTTGAAGCCAAATGAAATTTTTCAAGGCATTGACAAAGATTTATACGAGGTTTCGAAAAGTATTGACGAACTTTTTGCTGACTACAATAAAATCAAATCTGTTCCTGAAAATTTAGCCGACATTGAAAATGTTGATAGAATAAACATTGATTTTACATCATTAAACGAAATCAAGGAAAATTTAAGCAAAGAATTTTCTTTGAGTTCATTAGCTGAAGATTTTAAACAGAAAATTAAAAGCAAGCAAGTATTTGTCGAAACAGGAATGGAATTACTTTCAGAAATTGATGACAACACTTGTCCTTTCTGCGAACAAGAGCTACAAGAAAATGCTCTTAGTTTAATTGACAACTACACAAAATACATAAAAGACACAGAAGCCACAACCATAAAGCAATTCAAAGGAAACATAGAGTTATTATCAAAGATTATTGACTTATTCAAATCAATAGAAAATGCGAATTCAAAACGAATAAATTCGTTTAATGAATATAAAACCAAATATATTCCATCAAGTGAAGATGTAGAGTTAGGTTCAATAGACATCGAAGAAGCGAAAAAATCAATTCAAGTTTTAATTGATATTATTGAAGAAAAACTTAAAGATATTAGCAAGCCTATACCTGTAGAAAATTCAACAGTTGAAAATATTGAGAAACACCAAACTTTGCTAAATAGTATTATTGACTCAAATAATGAACAAATTGTTTTAATTAACGCAAAGAAAAATCGAATAGGCGAAGAAAATAAAACTGTTAGAAAGGAAATCTGCAAAAGTGCATATAATCATTTAATTGAAACACATAAAACAAACATTAAAAGTATTTTCCAATTAAGAGAAAAATGGAAAACACTTGATACAGAAATTAAAAAGAAGAAAGAACAACAAAAAGTCAGTAAAAAAGATAAAGTTGCCTCAACAATTAAAGCGGTTTTAAATTACTTTTTCTCAGACAAATACACACTTGACGAAAAAACTTTCAGACTTGTTTTTTACGAAAATTCCCTCGAAAAGGACCAAGCAAAAGATGTTTTAAGTGAAGGAGAAAAGAACATCGTAGCATTTGCATACTACATTGGAGACACACACTTGAAAATAGAAAGCGAGGACGATTACGAAAAATTATTTTTCATAATAGACGACCCAATTTCAAGTATGGATTTTACTCACGTTTACACTGTTTGTGGTGTAATTCGGGACATTTCAAAAATCATTGATAAGCTGAAACGTGAAAGACTAATAATCTTTACACACAATAATGAATTTATGCGTGTTTTGACAGCCAATAATATAATTGATAAAAAAATGCTTTTAAAAAAAGGCGAATTAAAGGATTTTAACAACAATTTGACCGTTCCATACATCAATCACCTAATGGACGTTTATAACATTGCGAGAAGAAACGAACTCGCAAATCATACGACAGCAAATTCTATCAGACACATCATTGAAACTCTAACAAAATTCCAAAACGTGGACATTTCAAAAGATGGAATTGCTGAATACATAAAAAAGAATATTCCTAACGACACTAAATCATATACATTAATCAATGACTTATCACACGGAGGTTGGCGAAGTGAGCAATCACCAATAACAGAAGACGACTACAAAGACGTATGCGAAACAATTATTAAGCACATAGAAAACTCCTTTAAAGGACAAGTTGATTACTGTGAGAAATTTAATACTAACTAAAAGCCCAGCCGCTAACAAGGTATTGCTAAAAGTGGGGCAAAACAGCTTCGATTGAACTTTTGTGCTAAAATCCCCGCCTTTGGCAAGCCCCAAAACGTTGGTGGCAATTATACAGACAATACCTATGACATTAGAAAAGATTAAAAACATAAACGATTTCCAAACATTCCTATTTGAACAAAGAGATGATAATTTTGTTCAGCAGGACAATCCCAGTTTTTATAAAACCATTTGTGGGACAAAATTTTCGTCCGAGGTGTTGTATATTTTGCCAGCGACCAAACAATTGGAAAATATCCAGTTTTATGACAATTTGAAATTTATCACAATCAACAATTATAAAATTGGCGACAAACAACTAGAAATATTAAAAAAGCACAAAGACAAACTATTAAATGTTACTCATTTACACATTTGGAACATCAAGCAAAATGACTTAAAACTGCTTTCAATTTTTCCAAATTTGACACATTTATTAGTTTCGCACATTAGAAAAATTGACTTTTCATTTAGCGGTATAGATTATTTAAAAAATCTAAACACACTTTGTCTTTTAAGCACACCTAAAATAGTCAATTTTAATTTTATATTAGACACTCAAAAATTAACAGTTAAAAATTTATCGTTACAACTCACATCTAATCTCACAAGTATTAAAGGCATTGACAAATATAAAAACCTTGAAAATTTATCACTTTTGGCTTCTACACCAGAAAGCAACAAAAAGGTTGACCTTGAAAATTTAGTAGGAATTGAAAAACTAACACAACTTAAATCATTTGAAATTAGTTATTTCCGGTTTGACATCAAAGAATTGAAAGACAAACTTTCATCTTTACCAGAATTAAAAGAGTTTACAATTGACAACATAAAATACGAAAACCAATAACTGCCACCAACAAGGGTTTTGCGATAGTGGGGTGAAACTGCAAAGTCCAACGGCAGTTCTTCGGTTCAACTTTTGTACAAAATTGAAGATTTTCGCTTCGATTGCCCCGCCATTGCAAAACCCCGAAACGTTAGCGGTAATGCGACAAAACGAACACTGACAGACAAAAATTAGCAAAATGACTTTATGAAAATATATCCGACAATTGAAGAAGTTTTTGAAAATCCAGTTGAAATTTACAAAGCAATATTTTTTCCACTTTTAACAATTAACCTACCTGACTTAGACAAAGGAGAAGGACAAGTTCATTTTTTGACCGTTTGGGGAAATGGCGACCCTGACTTAAACTTTAAAGACAATTTATTTGGCTTTGACTTTATTAAATTTGATTGGACAGGCGAAAAATATAAATTTAATGGAGATTTGAGTAGCATTGAGACTTTTGACAAACTAAATGAATGGTATTTAGAAGCAGAAAAAGAATATAACGAAAATAAAGCTGATTATCTCACACAGAAAGAATATAATGATGTTAAGAATAGTCACCTTGCAGTTCAAAATGACCGCAGAAAGAAGATTTCTTTCGAATATTACCATTATGTAAAAGGAGTTATAAATTATTGGGTAACTAGAGATAAATATTTGGAAACGGGCTTATTTATTCAAGGCGGAGCTTACACAGATTGTAATAGTAAACACGAAAGAAAAATTTACGAAAAATTAAGTAAAACAGGTGCGACAACACGAAGTAATGAATTAATTGGAAAATTAACAGGTTACAACTATAGTGGTTTTGGGGAAGACGAAATCAGTCTTTACATTGACAGAAAACAACAACAGGTATTTCAAAAATTCAGTTGGACATAAGATAGCACTACCACCAACAAGGGTTTTGCAATAGTGGGGCGAAACTGCAAAGTTCAACGGCAGTTCTTCGATTGAGCTTTTGTACAAAATTGAAGATTTGTGCCTTGTTTGCCCCACCATTGCAAAGCCGCCGGGCACGTTAGCCGTAATTTTAAAACAAACGCACAGACAAATGAAAATAGACCTATATCCAAACTTTGACAAAGTTTTTACTGACGAAATTCTTAAAGGAATATTTTATCCTTTATGCAGTTTGACACTTGACAATTATCCACATAAAGTTTTCCATTTCATCTCATACAATGGACTTTGGATTGACGAAAATTATGAAACAAAATTTAATACTTTCGATTATACACTTTTTGACATTGTAGAAAATAAATACAAATTCAAAGACGACATAAAACTCTACAAAGGTTCAGAAAAAGCAAAAAACATATTTGACAAATTACAAAAAGACTTCGAAATTAACGGAAAGCATTATTTAGAAACTAAAACGCAGACTGACGAATATATCGAAAGACAAAAGCAAAATATAAACATACAAACTGATGACGAGTTTGATGCGAATTATTACATCCAAACGTTTTATGAATTATCGATTAACAAATTGAACTTTGAATAGACTAATGAATTTGGAGCATTTAGAGGAATAATTGACGGTTGGTCAGATAGCGATAAAATCAGTCCGATTGTTTATAACGAAACAACCGACGAACTAAAAGCAACTTTAAATTATTATGACAAACCAAAAATTGAAAACATTGACACTTTTGAGGTTATCGGAAAAATAGTTGGCTTTGAATTTTTTACAGACGGAAATGACACTGTTTTGTTCTATAACAATTCGGATAAAATTCTATGCATAAATTCGTACTCGTAAAAAACTACGGCTAACAAGGGTTTTGCGTCAGGCGGGCTGAATAGCAAACTCAACAGTAGTTTTTCAATTAAACATTAGTAATAAAAACAGCTTTTGTGCTTCGATTTCCCGCCCGAACGCAAAGCTCCTAAACGTTAGGCGTAATTATACAAACCGACCAAAAAAAACACAAAAACTGGGAAAGTATAAATGAAACCGTTTCTTATATTTTTATTAACAATATCTTTTCAGAATATGAATGCACAGAATAAATCTTTCGAAACAGAATTAGCAGAACTATATTCTTCACAAAATTTTAAAGAAGGTAAAATGTACTTTCAATTCGCTAATTATGAGTATCTATTCAAATTCATTGATGAAAATGAAAGAAACAAATATAATTTGTCTAACCCCGATGAATATCCCGTCGCTATTTCTTTAAGCTATGATTTAGACGACTATTTCCACTTAGTATATAACGAAAAACAAGAAGCCTATTATATTAGAAATGGTTTTTCGACTGACACACCACAAACTATTGGCGGAAACAAAAGACTATTAAAGCCCATTAAAGTTGGAAAATCATTAAGTGAAATTTTCGGAAGTGAAAATTTTTACGATAACCTAACCACATTGAACGACCAAGAGTATAGTTTGTATTGTGAAAGACAATTTTATGGTGGAATTGAAAGAGTAAATGATAAGATTCCAAAAGCGTTTGTTCCGAATGAAGATTTGCGATTATTTATTCAGAGAACATATCCCGATTGTTATTTAACCAGCCACGAAGAGTATAATACTAAAAACTTCATAGCATATGTAAATAAAAAATCTATAAAAGAATATTTTGATATTGACAGTTTTTTCTCAAAAAAACTTCATCCAAAACATTTTATTGAAGTACTAAACACAATTAATAACGATTTGGGAAAGCAAAGATTTCTTTTCGTAGAATTTTTTCCTTCTGGTTGGTATGCAATAGTAGATGCGGAGGAAATACCGAAAACTCTTTTAGCCGATTACTTAAAATATGGCTTGATTTATAACAAAATAGAGGTTTCAGAAGAAATATATGAACTCCTAAAATAACTACGCCTAACAAGGGTTTTGCGATAGTGGGGCGAAACTGCAAAGTTCAACGGCAGTTCTCCGATTGAACTTTTGTACAAAATTGAAGATTTTTGCTTCGATTGCCCCACCATCGCCAAGCCCCGAACCGTTGGTGGAAATATTTTGACACACCTCGTTTGAAAAATGAGTAAATAAGCGACTTACTTTTGACTATTGACACAATACTTTGATTTTTTAGAAACCTCATTTGGAATATTAGCAATATCATTTAGACTATTAGCATCATACTTTTGAGTATTAGCAATACAATTTGTATCATTTGAAACATAGTTTGGTATTTTAGAAATATTGTTAGGAATATTATAAATATATTTTTGTATTTTAGCAACATAATTTGTACTTTTAATACAATCGTTATGTTATCTCTCAACTTGACACCAATTTTTAAGGCTCGTGGTATTGATAGACCTTACACTTTCTTAGTTAAAGCAGGACTTTCACCACATTCTGCCAATGCAATATTAAACAGTAAGACAAGAATCTTTCGTTTAGACCACATTGAGTTGCTTTGTAGGACTTTGGTATGTGAACCAAACGACTTGGTTATGTTTACAGCGGACAATGACCAACATTTATCGCCGGACCATCCTTTAAACAACTTAAAGCAGACAGACACAGCAACAGATATGAAAGAAACTTTGGCAACAATGCCATTTAAACAACTCAAAGAAATAACAAAACAAATCAATGGTATGTCTTAGTCCTGGTGGACTAGTACTGCCACCAACATTGGATTTGCTGGAATTTGGGCTTGACATTGTAAGCATCAACTTTTGTTCGCTATTCAGCTTCAGTTCCAGCAGGACTTATAATGATGGGGCTTTTGCAATTGGATGGAGTAAAATTAGATAATGTCGAATTTGTAATTAAAATCCGCCACCAAAATTGCCTTTTTGTAAATTTGCTTAGAAAAACAGTATGGCAAAAAGTTCAAAAATAAGCGTATCAAATACCGAGATTACAATTATCCAGCAAAATAATGAGGATTATATTTCCTTAACTGATATGGCTGGCTACAAAGATAATTTGGAAGCCCGCATTGTTGTTTCAAATTGGATGAGTACCCACTTTACTGTTGATTTTTTGGCTGTTTGGGAGCAGGTTAATAATCCGGATTTTAACCGTATGGGTTTCCATACGGTTAGAAATAGTGAGGGCAGATTGTTTTTAACGCCTAAACGTTGGGTAGAAATGACAAATGCAATAGGAATTTTTTCGAAATCGGGGCGTTATGGCGGAGGTATTTTTGCACATAAAGATATTGCATTTGAATTTGGAACTTGGCTGTCTGCCGAATTCAAGTATTTCCTCATTAGGGAGTTTCAACGCTTAAAAGACGAAGAAAACAATCGTCTGAAATTGGAATGGAACTTACAACGAACCTTAGCCAAAGTAAACTATCACATTCATACAGACGCAATCAAAGAAAATCTGATACCGAAAGAAATCACCAAACAGCAAGCAAGTTTTGTTTATGCTAATGAAGCCGACTTGCTCAACGTAGCACTTTTTGGCATAACAGCAAAAGAATGGCGAGACAAAAATCCCGACAAGGATGGAAATATCAGAGATTATGCGACATTAGAACAGTTAGTCGTATTGAGCAATATGGAAAGTATCAATGCTTTGCTTATCGGACAGGGTTTATCACAAACTCACAGACTTATCCAACTCAACAAAGTCGCTATAACCCAAATGAAATCCTTGACAGAAAGTAGCGCAATGAAGAAACTGAAATAAAAAACTGCCACCAACATCGTATTGGCAATAGGCGAGTTGAAGAACAAATGCTGAATTTCAGAACTTCTATTTATCTTTAATACAAAACTGAACAGATGAACAAGAATAGCCGCTCATCGCCAATGCTTCAACGTTATACCAAATTTTAGGGCAACCAACAATGACAGAACAATCGGACAAATTTATACTTGATAAAAATATCTGGACACAAGACGACTTTGAGATAATGGGTTGGCATGATGCAAATGTTTACGGGCTTACAATCGAAAGAAGTGAAGACAATTGGACGGCTGACTTTTTACTTGACATTGACTACATTTTTAAATGGGTTCATCCAATTCCACCAGCACAGGCATTTACATTTTGGGTTGCTCCCTGTACACTAATTTTTAGAGATTGTTTTGACTTGCATATTGACTTTAGAACATACGGTGGTTGTCTTGACTTATTGGAAATTGCTGACTTGTATTTGAAAAGCAAAACTGAGCAAGAAAAAAATATGTTTGTTTACGAATGGACAATTGAATTGCAACAAGGACAAATCACTTTAAAGTCATACGGACTTGAACAAATTGTAAGACAGCAACCCAAACATGTAAATGGACAAGTTTTAACTTTGAACGAACGCGATGGAATAAATTTTGGACGAAAGCCATGCTGACAAGAAGAAAAACTGACTATAACAAGGGTTTTGCGTCAGGCGGGCTGAATAGCAAACTCAACAGTAGTTTTTCAATTAAACATTAGTAATAAAACCAGCTTTTGTGCTTCGATTTCCCGCCCGAACGCAAAGCCCCTAATCGTAAGCTGCAATTCTATGGCGACACTCCGTAATCAAATAACACCCTTGACAATAGTTCTTCTTGCAAGTGTTTTCTTGACAGGTTGTTCTTTCTTTGCTGACTTTTTTGTGCTTAACACGACTGACAAAGAAGTTACTGCGATAATAAAATTTCAGCGACCAATTGACGAGTATTCCAAAGACAGTTTTTCAATTCAACTAAAATATGCTGACACTGTTTTAGTTGTTAACGACAAGACACAAATACAACTGACAAAGAAACTCAACTACAGACAAATTAACTCAACGACACTATCTATAACCCTTCCAGCGAAAAGTACCGTTTTAGTTGGTGGCTCAATTAACAGACCAATTTCAGCAGACTCAATAACATTAATAAAAGATAATGTTGTGACAGATTACTCATTAAATGACATTTATAAACAAACTAAAAAAAGTGGCGGCTTGTTTCCACCATTTCATGTGACTTACAAAATTGAGTGACGAAGAACAGCAGCTTACATTGGGCTTTATGCAAGTTGGATATTACTAGCAAACATCAACAAATTGCACATCCCAGCTTCAATTCGGGTAGGACAAAAAAACATTCAACTTTATATTTTCAAGCAGCAGCGGTTGTCGGCGGGCGGAAGGCTAATTTCCTAACCTGCAAAAAGCCCTGCTCTTACCTGCTATTTTAGGAAAGACCGACAATGAGAAAACGAATATACATATTGACAATTTTGGTTGGGCTGTTATCCGCTTGCAATTCAACTGACGATAAAACAAATACAAGTTCGACATCAAGACTATTACCTGAGCCTGACATTCTTGAAAGACTAAAATATCAGAAGACAAATATTGACGCACTTTTCAATCACAGCAAAGACAAGTTAATTGTTTTTGCTAAATTGATGGACAAAGACGAACCTGTCCAAATTAAAAATGGAAATTTCCCTGACAATGTTGAAACAACTTTTAATATTCTTAAAGACAGTTTAGGAAACATTGTAACGATTTCCGAATTTCCATTTAATAAAAGCGGTGACTGGAATATCATATTCACTCACTACTTTGATAAAGATGGTAAAACTTTCGCTTTTGAAAGACAAACCAATTTTTTCAATAGTATTTGCACAGACGGAGTTGCTTATGAAACACGAACGGAATTTTATAACAGTGACTTTCAGATAATAGACAAGACATACAGACTGGTTGACGAAAAAAATTGCATGATACAAAAAGACAGTTGTCAATTTCCATACGACAACGAATACAAAGTTTTAGCGGACATTGACATATATTTACGAACGAACAAAATTTAAAGCAGCAGTTAACACAGTTTTTGCGCCAGGCGAGCTGACGTGTAAATTTGAAACTTGGTACTTCGAAACTCGGCTGAACGCAAAGCCCGAAAACGTTAAATGCCATTCTACTGGAAAACTTCGAACACAATGAAACAAATTGTAAATATTCTTTTAGTAATTACATTTTCATTTTTAACAGCTTGTGAAAATGGACAAATTAAAACACCAGATACTGTAATGAATAAATTTGAAGAATTCAAGAGTAGAGATAAGTTTTTGGCAGACCCTGCAATCTATTATCCAGGAATAGCTGATTTAAACTTGAAACCAACTTTAAACGAAAAATTAAATTTAGCTGCTGACGATTTCAAAGAAATTTCAGAATCAAAAAATCCAACGGAAAAGGATTATCAAAATAAAATAGAAATAGGTCTAAAACGATTTAGTGATATTTACATTAATCTTGATACAGAAGATAGAGAAAGAGTTTGTTTATATTTTGAAGAACTTATGGATATAGTTGATCTTGAAAGTTCTGGAGGACATTTAATCAATTTCATGTATGGATTTGACCCAACAAAATAGGAATGAAAGAGTACATTTTAAATAGTTGGCAAGACTATTGGGAAATATTTGATAAGCTGATTAAACTCTTAAAAACAAGTAATGACAAAGACCTGATTTTTGATTTTATACAAGCTCAACAACATGTAAACAGCTTAACAGATGGCTGGTTATGATTATAAATTTTCGTTAGAAAAAGCATTGGAGAAAAACAGACATTATATGACTGAAAAACAAATTCAAATTTCCGAACTGCAAATAAGCGAAATCAATAAATCCCTAACGAACAGAGAAAAACAAAAAAAGGCATATAACAAGCAGTTTGGTGAAATGCGGGCTGAAGTGCAAAAACTCAAATTTTGGATTTCTATTCCGCCAATGCTGTTCGTATTGACTTTTTTGTAATTTAGTCAACGGCTCGCAGCATTGGCGAAGTGGCGGACACAATTAATTATATGACAGAAAAACCAAAAATATTAAAGATTTCAATTTTGGGGCTTATTGCAATAGCTGTATTGGCTCTGTATGAAATTAGAGAATATTTACGCTTCGTTCCATCGAATTATTTTCCGTTAAAATTTGTCCTGCAATACGGAACAGCTACAGTCCTTATCGCGATTTCTTCTATTGGGGGAGTGAGACTTTTTGTAAAATATAAAACACTATTCAGTTCGACTCCTTTAATAATTCTAACAGGTGGACTAATCTGTGTTTGGATTATTCGACAGCAGACAACAAAAATTGACTACGAGAAAATCATCATTAAAAACGACCTGTATGTTAATTCAACAACTGGAATGCCGCTAGACGGAACTTATAAATCACCTTCGCAATGGGACGGCTTTGGTAAAGATGAACACTGTTCAAAACAAAAGTATGAAAAAGGAATTCCAACTGGACAATGGATGTATTCCTTTAAAGGAGATTTAATTCATTCAGGTGTTTATCTTGAAAAAACAAAGTTGAATGACAAATTAAGTTCTCTTGCAAAGTGTAGACGAGTAGATATTAATTTATGGCAAGAAGGGGATTATCCGATACTGACAATTGACTTGATTAATCCAATCTCTAAAGATTCTAATACTGTGGAAACTATTTCAGAATTGACAATTCAATCGCTCAGCAATAAATTTAAATTCAATACACTTTACATCGACAACGTAACCGGGAAAGAAAGAACGACGCTTAAGGTAGCAGATATAAAATAACCGTGCCTAACACAGGTTTTGCGCCAGGCGGGCTGACATACAAGCTTGAAGCTTTGTGCTTCTAATAAACTTGAGTAATAAATTAAAACTTTGTACTCCGAACGCAAAGCCCGAAAACGTTACCAACAAATTTAACACAACACTTAACAGATGACATTTAAGTATTTCGACAGACCTGAAATTTTCACTGGACTTCGTGACGGTCTAACAACTTGTGACACTTGCGGACAAGAAAAACTATGTTTTGACGCTGAGGCATTTTTAGGTGGGGAAGACATATCTTCCATTTGTCCTGAATGTTTAGCAAGTGGACAGTTACGAGAACGAGATATTTTTACTTGTCATGGAGATATTACAGAACTCAAACGGCAACTTAAAAACTTAAATCCTTCTTTGACGAAATTACAAATTGACGACATCGCAAATCAAAAGACGATCGAGTTGGAAAAGACAACACCGCATTTGGTTACTTGGCAGGACTGGAATTGGCCTTGTGCTGACGGTGATTATTGCAAATTTATTGGTTATGGTTCACGAGCTTTATATAGCTCTTTGGCGACAAAAACTACAGGTGAAGAACTTTTCAAAAACTCATTTTACTATAACCTAAAAGACGACTCGGATATTGACTATTTATGGCAAGACATTCTTCCAGTAAAAGAAGTAAAAGACTACAACGATAGCAATGAATTAGCGACACTTTTTTATACTTTTAAAAGTTTAAATTCTGACACAATAATCACGATATGGGACAGCAATTAGAACGGACGACAAGAAAAACAGCTGGTAACAGCAGATTTGCAATAACACTTAATCAATGAATTTGTTTCCTATTGTCATGCAAACGGACTTTACCCAAAACCAAACTATGAGACTTGAATACCTTGATGACATAAGCGATGGCGGAAAGTATAAAGACGTTCTCTCGGAGAACTTGGTCAGGCTTTATGATTTTGAGCACACAGAAACTATTCAGCTCACAGAATTACTTTATCAGCAACTAATTATTGCTGGACAAAGCTTAAAATTGGCAACGGTTAACTTTATTCAATCAATAAATTGTAAGTTGACTTTAGAACTTTCATCAGAAGACAAAGGAATTCTTCGAACACAAAATGCCAATGAGTTCGTTTGTAAGCTCACCGAGCCAACTTGGACTAAAGCAATAGAATATATGAAAGCAGTTGGCAACAGCTATAATTGGCTTTGTGACACATCAAAAGACGATATTGATTTTTTATATTCATCAGGTGGTACATGGTGGGACGAAAGGCTACCACTAACATTGGTATTGCCAGTAGTGAGGCAGACGGAAAATCAATCGGCATTTGGTCAAGAATCAAACAGTTGTTCGGGCTCGACGAATAAAGCCCAGCTTTAGTTCTTAATATTTAACTTTATAAAAAAGCTGGGCAGTCGTTCAGAGCGGACGAATATAAATTCCCTACCTTCGTAAATCTCTAAACTGTTATCTGAAAGCATATCCAAACATTTCGCAAACTTTATGAAATATATTTTTTTAGTGTTTTTTTCAATAGTTTCACATCAAATTTTTTGTCAAACTAATTCAATTTCAGAAAATAGAATCTATTCACTAATTGATGAAAATGCTCAGAATTTATTGAGAAATTCAGGAGCAACTTCAGTTTCTTTAGGAATTGTAAAAAATGGAAAAATATACACAAAACATTACGGGGAAATTGATAAAGGAACAGGAAACAAGCCAGACAATAACACATATTACGAAATAGCTTCTGTTACAAAAATAGTTACCGGAAGTTTATTGGCACAAGCAGTTCTAAATGGAAAAGTAAAATTAGATGATGACATTCGAATGTATCTTAAAGATTCTTATCCAAATCTACAATACAATGGAAGTCCGATTTATATAAAAGACCTAATCTCCTTTCAATCTGCACTCCCTAGAAGTTTACCTGATGAATCTTCAATTTGGAATGTGAAGCGCGATGAAAATGTGTTCCTATCTGCAAAAATAAATAAAGAGTATTCAAAACAATTATTCTTATCAGACTTGAAAAAAGTAAAATTGGATACTATTCCTGGAACAAAATATAATTACAGCAACCTCAGTCTTGAATTAACAGGTCATATGTTAGAAAATATTTACCAAAAAGATTTTCAAGAATTGGTTAAAGCAAATTTTCTGATGCCTTTAAAAATGAACCATACCAGATTCGACTTGGATGACAATGAAATTTTAGCCAATGGTTATGATGAAAAACACACTTTAATGCCACATTTAGAAAACAATTTATGGGGAGCAACAGGAAAATTAAAATCTACGACGAATGATTTGATAAAACTTTTACAATATGAATTGTCAGGTTCTAAAATTGTTACAGAATCACAAAGAAATGTAAAACAAAGTGATACACATTGGTTTGGATATTTTTGGGATAGATGGGAAATTACAGATAAAGGAAAATTTGGATACAAACACGGCGGAGCTTATGGAACACAAACTTTTTTTTCAGTTTTTCCGGAAATCAATTTAGGAATTTGTGTAATTGTAAATATTAGTGCCGAAAATACCATTTCTAATTTACAGTCCACAGTTTTAAATCTTGCCGAAGATTTAACTAACCAAAACAATCAGAGCACTTACGGTTACAAATTCAAAGGAAATAATATCGTTTTTTCATATATTCACGACAAAAAATTAGATTCAAAACTTATTGCTTCTATTTCTGTTGCAGGAGATTTTAATAATTGGAATCCTAAAGATCCAAAATATCAACTTGTAAGGAAAAGCAACAATAAATTTGAAATAGCATTGCCAAAAAAGGATTTTCAAAAAGGAAAAATGTACTTATTCAAATTTGTAATTAATAAAGAAAGTTGGCTATTACCACCAAAAAACGCAATAAATACAGACAAAGCAGAAGACAATCATTTAACATTCAAAATTGACTAAAATTATGCCGGCAGATAACATTGTATTGACAAAATGCGGGGTTTAAGTCTGAATTGAAAATCCACTGCTTTTTTACCACCGCTGCATTTCAATACCACATTTTTTGTAATTTGGTTCCATGGAAAAAGCATCGGCTTTGTTTGCTGCTCATTCTTCAACTAAAGTTCATCGAATTCCCGCACTGCGCCAATACTTTTTCCATTAGCTGCTATAATACAATGACCACCATGCCAACAAAAACAGACATTTATAAGAAGACATTTACAGAAGATGATGCACCAGGACTGGACGCTATTAACAATCGTGAAAAAGAAATTTACGGGGCCCAAGAGCCTACCCACTTAGCCACAGTTGTTCCTTATGAGTTAGGCGGCGAAGACCCACTCTGGGCTATTAACTATTACATTAGTGAAAAGCAGAAAAGACATTTTCACTACATAACATTAGGTTTTACAAACTTATTCTACAATGAAGAGTTTGCGGAGGATGAAGTAAATGGTTTTGGTTTTGAACTTACTTTTAGACATCTTCCGGTAAAGAAAGACCCTGAAAAGCCACATTGGGCAGCTAATTTTCTGACCAATCTGTCAAAGTATGTTTTCAATTCTAAAAACGGTTTTGATGACTTTCACTATATGTCAGCAAACGGACCAATAAGACTGGATACAAAAACAAACATTACAGCAATGGTTTTTTACACTGACCCTGAAATGCAAGAACTCGATACACCTCATGGAAAGATGAAATTTTTACAAATTTTTGGCATTACAACACACGAGTATCAAGATTTGAGAAATGAAAAATACACCGTAGAAGAGCTGTTAAACAAACATCGGCAGACAAACCCATTATTAATAACTGATTTGACAAGAGGACAGAATAGGCCGTGGTGGAAGTTCTCGTAAACTCTTATAATCAAACAAACAGTTTTAAGCCGACAAATTCTACTTCCGAAAGTTGGATTGGAAAAGTTTATTTGTACAAAGAAGACGAAGAAATACCAAAAGACAGCAAAGGAAACTTAATGCTATCACTATTTCAATTATGTTTAGACAATATTGAAAATATTCCCGAAGCTTTAACCAAAACTAAAGTTCTGACAGTATTCATTGTTGACGAATTGCCGATGGATTTAACAGAAAATGGACATAGTTGGCTAATTAGAGAATATAAAAGGTCCGACAACATAATTATAAAAGAACTGACGAACCCAAAATCATTTATAAAACCATTTACCCGAACACGAAGCCCGAAAACGTTAGCAGTAATGCGAACCCAAAATATTGCATAAACTTCCAAAACGAAAAACTATGAACCAATTAATAAATAAAACTATTACAACTATTCAGTTAGCATTTTTCCCGTTCATTCCTTTTACTTACCGCCTTTATACGAAAAATAGGTCAATAAGCATGGGATATGCAGGGTAGGGGACCACTACCCATAACACCGCTTCTTCAACCACCAGCTCGCTCTTACCAAAAGAATCAGCACCGGCACTTCCACCAGCGGACCTATAACGCCTACAAAAGCCTGGGGCGAATGAATACCAAAAACAGCGATGGCTACCGCAATTGCCAGTTCAAAATTATTACCTGTGGCAGTAAAAGCGATAGAAGCGTTTTTGTCGTAAGGGATTTTTAGCCATTTATTCATAAAGAAGCTCACGAAAAACATCAGCACAAAATAGATAATCAGCGGAATAGCCACTTTTACCACATCCATAGGCAGCGCCACTATAGTATCCCCTTTCAGGCTAAACATTAAAACGATGGTAAACAGCAAAGCATACAAAGTAATGGGCGATATTGCAGGAATGAACTTTCGGTTATACCAGTCCATCCCTTTAGATCTTACCAAAGCATAACGGCTTACAAAACCAGCCAAAAACGGAATCCCCAGGTAGATCAAAACACTTTCCGTCACATCAATCATAGAGACGCTAACGTTAAAATTGGCCAGTCCCAATTGGCCGGGCAAAACATTAATGAACAACCAGACCAGAAAGCTGTAAGCCAGCATCTGGAAGACGCTGTTCAAAGCCACCAGCATAGCCGTATATTCACGGTTGGCCTTAGCCAGATCGCTCCACACAATAACCATAGCAATGCATCTGGCCAGACCTATCAAAATCAAACCTGACATATAATCCGGTTCATGCCGCAGAAACAAAACAGCCAGTCCAAACATCAGCACGGTACCGATCACCCAGTTCAGCAGCAGCGAAATGCCTATTACCTTTTTATCCTTAAACGCCCGGGGCAATACCGAATAATCCACCTTTGCCAGCGGCGGATACATCATCAGCATCAGCCCTATAGCCAAAGGAACATTTGTAGAACCTACCGATAACGCATCGGTAACGCCCGAAATACCCGGAAACAAATACCCCAAACCAATGCCCACAGCCATAGCCAGGAATATCCATAAAGTCAGGAAACGATCTATAAATTTCAATTTTGGAGGCATGGCTTACCGGCATATTTTTGAAAACACATAAAACATGTCACACGCTATCTCCACGCTTCTTGCAGCATACACCAGCGATTGCTCCGGAGTACCGTCCGCCACTTTCGGGTCTTCAAAAGTGATGGGAATTCTCCTTTCCGCACCGGGTATAAAAGGACAGTCACCGTCAGCCTGCGAGCAAGTCATAATAGCCGCAAACGCTGATACAGGATTGAACCCGCTATCATACTTTTTTGAAAAACCAATTACAGGCAAAGCATTCTCGCTGTACCTTATAGCATAAACCGGGTTATTATGGTCAGCAATTTTCAGGATGCTAAAACCCTGATCCGTCAATGTTGCCGCCACTTTCGGGAAAAGTGCCGTAGCCTCCGTACCACCCGAATAGCACTGTACATCCGGAACAGCGTAGTACGATGCCGCCACCTGTGCCCACACCTGCGACAGAAGGCTTCTGCGCGAATTATGCGTACAAATAAAATGGAGGATTACCGCTTGCCGTGCATCCACTTTCAGCTGTACAAAATCAATCAAAGGCTGCAATTTCATTTTGCGTGCTTCGCCGATGCCTTGCAGGGGCAACTGCCGTATTGTTTTTAATAAATGGGAATACATAACCAGATGTTTAAACTATGACACCGTTAAAAAAATAATAGAGCATAAAATATATTTGGGGCTATCATCTGCACATCAAAACTCTGCTTCAGTACCGGCTGCTCCGGGCTCGCTAATCGCTCGGTGCTACCGCACCAGCCGCTCAGGCGGCTGCCCTGCGTATCCGGCAGCCCTTCAGCAGCAGAACCAGTACCCGGCTTTTTTTATCAGCCATGAATATTTATTCTGCTGCCGTTACATAGGAACCATTGTCCCCAATATGTGTTTCATATTAGCCACAATCTGACCCCGGTGCACAGCAAGCCCTGTCTTTCAAAGCAGACAGATTTACTTGCTGCTTTTCGGCAGGAATCCCACAGGCATCCTGCGCCAGGCAAGCCGTTTGCTTATTCCTCAGTACAAAGTGATTCCCGTTAAACTCCAAATCGTACTTACCAATCGTTTCCGTCTGATATTCCACCTCTATATCAGCATCTTCCATACCCAACTTATCTTCAGATAGCCGGATGATGTTCAATAACCGGGCAGGCTTAAGCCGGTGTTCAAAATCGTCCGCATTCCACAATTGGAAATTCACCACTTTCTCCGTTCTTATGGTGCCGCCACAATCTATAAAATGTTTGGTAACCACGCCAACCTCCGTAACGTGAAAATGCTCCGGAACCCATGTACCGTTCTCCAGTTGAAACGCAACATTATCCAATGTCGGCAAAATGTCTTTGATAGTTGATAATTTCATAGCTGTACTTATTATTGTTATATAGTAATATTACGATTGATTGAGGTGAATTTTTTAAAGTATATAAACCGCTTAAAACAGATCATTGAAATGTGAATGTACGGCCGCAAACAAGGCCGGATAAAGATTAGACTAAAAGCAACATCATAGATAAGGTAAATACCATTAACAACATTTTTGACTCGTTACGGTATTTACAATATTCGAAAAATAGCCATTCAGCAGCTGGAACGTTTTTTCATCAATACAATAGCAAATAGAATTGCCCTCGATGTTTCCCTTTATCAGCCCGGCATTTTTCAGCTCTTTCAGATGCTGCGAAACCGTAGGCTGAGCCAAAGGCAATTCATCCACAATATCGCTGCATATACAGGCATTTACCTTTAGCAGATGTTCTATAATAGCTATTCTAGCCGGATGCCCCAAAGCCTTAGCTATGGTAGCCATTTGGTTTTGCTGCTCGGTAAAATAATCTGTTTTGCTAGCCCCCATTCTAAATGTATTTTAATATCGCAATATTACGATATTGATTTGAACTAAACAATAAATTCTTCTTTTGTGTTGGTCACTAAATGATAAAGAGTACAGAAACTTTGTCACGGGAAGGTGCATATCGGCTCGCAGGTCTTGGCTCACCCGAAAGGAGACAGCAGTTTTCAATTAACGGAAGAAGTTTAGCTATTGCGGTTGCCTTTAATACGCACAAATAAAGCAGAGATTACAATAAAAACCAGCATCAAAAATGCAGCATTGATAAGTACGGAAGAAAGACCCAGGTTCGTTACATTAATAAAAGGGTAGGGATAAAAACCCGATATATTGCCTCTGATCAGTATATAAATCACATAAATAAAAGGATACAAAGACCATGTAGCAATCTGTTTGTACTGTGGCTTAGTTTTAGGATAATACAAAAACCAGTAAACTATGGCCAGAAGCGGTACAATGGTGTGCAGCAACTCGTCCACAACCATCTGAAGGCCAGTAGGACTCCAGGTATGCCTCAATAAAATTTGATACACCAATCCCACAATGGTTATATAAACAGTTACGGGTGTCAATAATTTATTATTGGCAGTTAATGATTGCGGCTTCTTGAAAACCTCCGTCAAAAAATAAGAGGCAACAATGATATTGGTGAGTATCGTAAAGAAACTAAAGAACCTGATGGTAGTTTCCGGTATGGAAGCAACCCGATTTTCCATCATCAGGTAAAACTGAACAATAACGGCAGCCCAGCCTAAAAGAGTGAGTAATAATGCTAATAGTCTACGCATAGTGATGATGTATGTTTTTATACAGATGCTTAGAGCAGCACTTTTAGCAAAACACTTCCATCTAAGCTTTAAATTTCAAATATAACAAAAAAAATATCTTTGATGCTTGAGTTACAATTGATTGAGGTAGGTTTTTAGACCTGTTAAAGCGTGATATTGCCATGTTATTTTAGAACGCTAGACAAATTGAATAAATTTATATAATGGTTAAAAATTACGTTTTATTTCAAGCAATTTTCAACCTTTACATACCATTGTTTATGAAAAATGGGTAAAGCAGCAGAGTATACACAGGGTAGGGCTTTACTTATTTTGAGTGGATGAGAGCATTATTTCATAAACAAAGTTTAGTTTAGGTGCTTCACCAAAATAAGTAATTCCCTGCTCGTCAAATTTTTTGGCTCCTAAACATCCAATAGCAATCTGAGAACGCGAAATGAAAGGATTTTCATCAAAAGTATTTCGACGATAATGAGGACTGAATGAAAGAATGCCTCAGGTAACATAAACTGCCAAAAACGGGGATGAATGGCTTCGATTGTGCATTTGTGCAAGGTTCAACATTCGTTCTTCGATTAAACTTTTGTTTTAAAAATCCCAGCCTTCGGCAATACCCAAATCTTTATAGGTAATGGCATGAACGCACCGATACTAAATCAACCGACTGACAAAACAAAATTTTCCCAATGCTTCGCAAAAATTAAAAGAGGTACAAGCCACCACATTTAATTTTGCCCAACTGCACCCACCACCCTGATATAAAATCTTACTAAAAATTTTGGCAGACAAATAACTTTGACTAAATTTGACAATTATTGTCAATGTGAAATATGTCAACAGAAACAACCATAGGCGAAAAGCTACGAGAACTGCGAGAAAGCAAAGAACTTCCATTGAGGAAAGTTTCAGCATTACTTGATATTGATGTTGCTATTTTAAGCAAAATGGAAAGAGGAGAACGTAAACTAACGAAAGGCATCGTTCTCAAGCTTGCAGAAATTTACGGACATAATGCTGACGAACTATTGGTGCTGTTTCTTAGCGACAAAATAATGTATGAAATCCAAGACGAAGATTTGGGAGAAAAAGCTCTAAAAGTAGCCGAGCAAAGAGTAAAATATTTAAAAGCAAGCAAGAAGAAATGACAATCAAACAACTCATAGAAAAATATCAGTCGGACAGACACTATTATCTTACAAACAAGTATAATGAAACACTGCTTCGCAGTGATTTCTTAGACCCTTTTTTTGAGTTGTTGGGTTGGGATATAAAAAACAACGCAGGAAAACCGACCAACGAACGAGAAGTTATTTTAGAAGAAGCCTTAAAAGCAAATGCTTCTGAAAATTCAAAGAAACCAGACTACACTTTTCGACTTTTTTCTGAAAGAAAATTCTTTTTGGAAGCCAAGAAACCGTCTGTAAAAATTGAAGCGGACAACGAAACGGCAAAGCAAGTAAGACGGTACGGTTTTACTGCCAAACTGAAAATTTCTGTTCTTTCCAATTTTGAATATCTTATTATTTATGATACTTCTGTAAAAGTTGAGAAAGATGATACTTTTCAAAAAGCACTCGTAAAGAAATATCATTACACTGAATACGAAAGCAAATTTAGTGAAATCAAACAGTTATTAGGCAAGGAAGAGGTCTATTCAGGAGCTTTTGATACTGAATGGAAAGCGATTGAAAATAAGCTCAATCAATATTCTATTGACAATCTTTTCTTGAAACAAATCAATGAATGGCGAAAAGCATTAGGTGCAGAAATTCACAAGTACGAATCAAAAATTGACGAACAACAATTAAATGACATTGTTCAAAGTTATTTAAACCGTGTTTTGTTTTTGCGTGTTTGCGAGGATAGAAATTTAGAAGATTATCAAACGCTTTTAAAATTTGCGAACACCAACGACTTCAACGCTTTAATCAAGAAATTTGAACAAGCTGACAAACGCTATAATTCAGGATTGTTCGACCAATTACTGAAAGACAAAATTGTAGAAAACATCAGTTCTGTATTTTGGACAATTATCCAACATCTATATTATCCTGAAAGTCCGTATTCGTTCAGCGTTTTCTCTTCTGATGTTTTGGGAAGCATTTATGAAATTTTCCTTTCTGAAAAATTAGTCGTTCAAAATGGAACGGTTGAGTTGGTAAAGAAACCTGAAAACATAGATAGGGATATTGTTACCACACCAACATTCATCATCAATGATATTTTAAGAAATACGGTTTTGCCAAAATGCAAGGACAAAACCGACAAAGAAATATTACAATTAAAATTTGCTGACATAGCTTGTGGTTCAGGTGCTTTTCTTTTAGAATTGTTTCAACTTTTGAATGATATATTAATTGACTTTTATCTGAAAACAGACAAATCAAAACTCATTCAAACCAACATCAATACTTACAAACTTCCTTTTGATATTAAAAGAAAAGTTTTGCTGAATTGTGTTTATGGAATTGACAAAGATTATAATGCGGTTGAAGCAACGAAATTTGGTTTATTGTTGAAATTATTGGAAAGCGAAGATGTAAATTCGACTAACAAAACCAAGCCTGTTTTACCTGACCTTTCGGAAAATATATTTTTCGGAAACAGTTTATTAAACCCACACCAAGTTGAGAAGAAAAATCAGACCGAAATAAATCCGTTTGATTTTTCAAAACTTCGTTTTGATGTAATTGTCGGAAATCCGCCTTATATGAAGTCGGAGGATATGAAAAATATCACACCGCTTGAATTACCACTCTACAAAATCAATTATACTTCGGCTTACAAACAGTTTGATAAATACTTTTTGTTCCTTGAACAAGGATTAGATTTATTGGCTGATGACGGAATTTTAGGCTATATCGTTCCGAGTAAGTTTACGAAAGTTGGTGCTGGAAAGAAATTACGTGAGTTACTTTCTGAAAAAGAATATTTGCACTCAATCGTTTCGTTTGGAGCAAATCAAGTTTTTGCAGACAAAACAACATACACTTGTTTACTCATTCTGAATAAAAAACCGCAAAACACTTTCCAATATGCAGAAGTAAAGAGTTTAAACAGTTGGAAAGTTCGTGAACCAGAAGCCGTAAAATATGCTTCAAAAAACACAGAAGAATTAGACAGCGAAGTTTGGGTATTGGTTCCACCTGAATTAACCTCAGCATATAATAAAATTGCAACTCAAAGTGAGAAATTAGTTGATTTAATTGGAGATGAAAACATTTTCAACGGTATTCAAACCAGTGCAAATGATGTTTACATTTTCACACCTGAAAAAGAAGATAAAAAGTATTATTTCTTTTCTAAAAAAGGAATTGAATACAAAATTGAAAAAGAGATTACGAAACCTTACTTTAAAACATCTTCAGGCGAAGATAATTTATATACATACCGAACTTTCAAACCTAATGCAAGGGTTATTTATCCATACACACCAACAAAAGCGGGCGTTGATGTAATTCCGCTTACAACAATTAAAAAGAAATTCCCTTTGGCTTATGATTATTTACAAGCCAACAAAGCAATTTTGAATAATCCAAAACGAGATATTAAACCCATTCCTCAAACGCAGAATGAATGGCACAGATACGGCAGACATCAAAGTTTGGACAGTTGCGGATTACCTCAAAAAATTATTGTAGGAGTTCTTTCTGTTGGAGACAAATACGCGATTGACATTCACGGAACATTGATTTCTTCTGGAGGAACAGCAGGTTATTGTGTTGTTGCAATTCCTGAAAATTCAGCATATTCTATTTATTACATTCAAGCTATTCTCAATTCAAAATATTTGGAATGGTTCAGTGCTTTGTATGGCGAAGTTTTTAGAGGTGGTTACATAGCAAGAGGAACAAAAGTTTTAAAAAACTTACCAATTCGGAAAATTGATTTTACAAATACGAAGGAAAAATCACTTCACGATAAAATTGTTGAAACTCAAAAAGAGTTAATCAATATTTATGACCAAATAGATGCAAATGCAGGAAATAAAAGAACTTTAACACCACTGCAAAATCAGTTTGCAAGAGAAAAAACGAACTTAGAAAAGCTGTTAGCCAAATTATATGATTTGGGCGAAGATGATTTGTTAATCCCTTTAATCAAAGAATTGTATGAAGCTAATTGAGAATGCAACAGCCGAAAAACTTCGGGGTGGATTTTATACGCCTGAACCGATTGCTTCATTCATTCTGAAATGGGGTATTAACGGAAGTTCTGATTATGAAATATTAGAGCCAAGTTGCGGAGACGGTGTATTTTTGGAACAACTGAAAGAGAATAATCACAAATTCAAATCAGTAACAGCTATTGAATTTGACGAAGTTGAAGCAGAAAAAGCAAGCAAAATCAAGCTCAAGAAAAAAAATGTAATCAACACAGATTTTCATTTGTATTGTAATGAAACTACAGAGCGATTTGATTTAATTGTCGGCAATCCGCCTTATATCCGTTATCAATATTTTGACAAAGAACAACAAGCAGAAGCAGATAAAATATTCAAAAAAGTAAACCTGAAATACTCGAAATTAACCAATGCTTGGGTTTCGTTTGTTGTTGGCTCGAGTTTATTACTCAAAGAAAAAGGCAAAATTGGTTTTGTAATTCCTGCGGAATTACTACAGGTTTCGTATGCCAAACAATTACGTGAGTTTTTAGCCCATTTCTACAATAAAATCAATATTATTTCTTTTGAAAAATTGGTGTTTCCCGACATTCAGCAAGAAGTGGTTTTATTGCTTTGTGAAAGAAACGGAAGTAATTCACACTTGATTGAACATTTGGAGTTGAGAGATGCTTCCGATCTTGAAACATTGGACGTAAACAGGCTGAAAAGTCCAAGCAAAAAAATAGATTTCAAATCCAATAAATGGACTTACTATTTTTTGGAACAGGAAGAAATAGATTTTCTTGAAAACATTGCTGAGAAAAGAAAAATCCCTGCAATCGGAGATTACGCCAATGTTGAAGTGGGCATTACCACAGGAGCGAACAATTATTTTACCGTTCCTCATTCAACCGTTGCTTTTTATCGTTTAGAAGAATTTGCAAAGCCAATGGTTGGCAGAAGTGTGCAAGTAAACAGCGTTGTTTTCACAAAAGACGATTGGTTTAAAAATCAGCAAACTGAAGCAAAAGCAAATTTGTTGGTATTTCCATCAAAAGAAAAACTGAACGGACACACAGGCGTAAAAGATTATTTACAATATGGCGAAAGTATCGGTATCAACAAAGGATATAAAACAGGTATTCGTGATGATTGGTTTGTAATTCCATCAATCAAACTTTCAGATGCTTTGTTTATCCGTAGAAATAATTTGTTCCCTCGTTTGATTTTAAACGAAGCAAATGCTTATACAACGGACACGATGCACCGTGTTTCCATTAAAGAAACCGTAAACAAAAATGCTTTCATTGCGAGTTTTTACAATTCGCTTTCATTGGCATTTTCGGAAATTGTAGGTCGTAGTTATGGTGGTGGAGTTTTGGAACTGATGCCAAGTGAAGCAGAACAAATACTTCTTCCTTATCAATCTCAAAACGATGATTTGCTTGAAGCGATTGACAAAATGATGAGGAAGAAAAAAAGCATTGATGAAATTTTGAAAATCACAAATCAGAAAATTTTAAAAAATGGGTACGGTTTTTCAGAAAAAGAAATAAAACTTGCTGATAGCATTTGGAAAAAGTTGTCAGCAAGACGATTAAATAGAGATAAATAAACAAATAAATAAAATGAAAAGACAGCCAACAACTCAACAGATAACTTGGTTTTTAGACTTATATCGCAATAACCAATTAGACTTAACTCCACCGTATCAAAGAAAAAGTGTATGGAGTCCTAAAGACAAAAAGTTCTTTTTAGATACTATTTTTAGAAACTATCCAGCACCACCAATTTTTATTCATAGGACTGTTAATGACCAAGGTTATACAACCTATCATGTTGTTGATGGCAAGCAACGTCTGGAAACAATATTATCTTTTTTTGAAAGTAAAATTGCAATAGCTCAAGATTTTGGGGATCTAAACTTAAATGGCAAGAAATTTAAAGACCTATTACCAGAATACAAAAGAAAATTTTGGGATTATACCTTAGTTGTTGATTTTATTGATTCAATCGATGGAAATAATATTGAGGAAGTTTTCGATAGAGTAAATAGAAATGCGAGAAATTTACAACCACAAGAATTAAGACACGCAAGATATAATGGATGGTTTATAAACTTTGTTGAAGAAGAATCTGACACCGATTTCTGGTGGGATTATAAAATAAGCACAAGAGGAAGAGATAAACGAATGAAAAATGTTCAGTTTGTTTCTGAATTAATGATGATTATTTTGGAAAATACAATTGTTGGATTTGACCAAGACCACATAGATACTATTTATGCTCAATATGATGAAATTGAAGAGTTACTGGAGTCTGGATATTTTAGTTTAGAAGAATTCATAAATAGACTTTCATATATTAAGCAATTTATTTTAGATGTTGATGACCATAACGGAGCAATCAAAAAATTCGCATCTGGTTCTAATAACAACTACTACACTTTATGGGCTTACATACATTTAAATAATCCTCAAAACACTGTTGCTTTTGCTGATGCTTATGATGTTTTTATGGCAAAAGTATCTCAGGTAAAAGAAAGACAGGAAGCTGGGGAAGAAATTGAAGAGGATGTGCTCAAATATTACGATAACTCTAAGGGAGCTGTTACAGACCTTCCTCAAAGAAGAGAACGCTTGTTAGCTTTAACAAACAACTTATAAAATGAAAATAGTAAAATCTATTCAAGAGCTATACAACAAGAGATTTGAATTTTACAAGATTCTAAAATCAAAAGCAGATACCTTAATTAATAGTCAGAAAGATGAACGATGGCACTATGAAAGTCGGATAAAAAAAATTGAGAGTTTTTCAATGAAAATTGAAACTGGCAGATTTAATCAAAATCAAGTTTTTGAAGATCTTTTTGCTGCTACAATTGTAGTTAAAAATTTGAATGAGATTAAGGTTGCTGAAACGTTATTAGAGAAAAACTTCACGATACACGAGAGAAGACCATATTCTATAAACTTTACTCATAAAGATTCTTTTTCATTTCCCTTTGATGATTTAAGATTATATATTTCTTTAAAAGACAATCAGACAGGTGAGTTTGCGCCACATATTTACAATTTAAAATTTGAAGTGCAAATCAAAACTTTTTTACAACACGCTTGGACAATTGCAACACACGATTTAATCTATAAGTCTGACAAAATAAATTGGGCAAAAGAACGAGTTGCCTACCAAGTAAAAGCAGCATTGGAACAAGCAGAAGTTACAATAAGCGGAATCGAAGAACTTAGTAAATTAACAGAGTTAGCTAAAGAAAACAAAGAAGTGAAAAAGGTGAACCAATTAATATCTATGATCCAAAATCACTGGAAAGAAGAGGATTTACCATTAGATAGAAGAAGATTAGCTCAAAATATATTAGGATTTATTGAAGCTATCAGTATCTCAATACAAGAATTAAATGAAATATTGAAAAGCGAAACCATCGCAAAACGAGGGGTTTTAATACGAGATTTATCTCCCTATTTAATTGTAGTTCAATCAATATTTAATACACATCCTGATAAAATTATCGGATATCTTCAGAACCAACGAAACAAAAATAAACAGAAAATTCTGATTACTACTGAAATGACTATTCCAGAATTAGGAGAAGTTGTAGAAGAAAAATTGGTTAAGATATAAATTAGAATGTGCAAGTGAAAGACTAACTCAATTCGATAGAACTTTTCCGTTCCCTTTTCAAAGATCGTGAAGATGTATTTATCGTTCGTTGAGCGAAATCCGGGAAGTCGGGTTTATATGTCTTCTTATCACAATGAACCTATATCATTATCAGGTACACAAAATGAATAGTGGCACATTTGCAAATTATCTGCATAAAGCCTATTTGCCGCTTACCGATAATGAAATTCAAAAACATTTAAATTGCATTTGTAACCTATTCGGTGTTTCCAAAAAATCTTATTCTTGTCAGAGTCGAAATCCTTCATTAGCAATAATTCGTTTAGTTAATAATTGAAATAATGATACCAGACTTGTTCTTTCCACCCGCGTGAGGGATAGAAGCGGATACCCCGCAGCGAGGCACGAGCGAGGAGTATGAGCGGATAGCCCGACCCGTAGGGGCACGCCCAAAACAAAATACTACCTATTATTAATCAATTGCTCCAACCTCGCCATCATCTCATCCTTTTCTTTCAGCATTCTTTCGTATAGCGCCATCTTTTCTTCATGAAGTTTTTTGATGTCTTCAATAGGATTAATGTGTTGAATATTGACACCGTTGTTGTTTACAGCGTAATCAGAAAAATTACATGAGATATTATAAATCGCCTGTTCTTCATCAAAATTCTGAATGGCTTCGGTAGGTATTTTAAGGGCAGCAGATATTTGCTGGAGTAGGGGAGTATCTATGGTTTCTTTTTGTTCCAATAAAGATATCTTTTGCTGGTTCCAGTCATCGCCCAGGTCGGCAGCCAGGGCATCTTGCTTTATACCCAGCATTTCGCGGAAGCGTTTAATGTTGCGGCCCTGGTGTATTTTATGGTTGGGGGTATCTGTATATGTCATAGGGCAAATTTAATTCTTTTTTATAGATGGGAAGTTACAAATTATCTGGTAAAGTACCGGTAATTTATATATGTAAGTCTTTAAAAAACAAATTTACCATGTAGGATACATAGCGGCATTTGTAGTGCTTTGTAGCAACCTAAAGCAAAACAAGATGGCAGCAAACAACAAACCTTCCAAAAGACAGATGACTATTTGCAGCAAAGCCTTTGGGCGGGTAAGTGGCAGCTATATGCAATTTCCCATTATTACGCTAAATAGTATGTGGTTGCAAGATATGGACTTTAAAATAGGCCAGTTGTTAGACATTGTGGCTAATAATGATCAGATAATTATCACAGTAGCCAAAGAGCAAAAATATTCTGAAATAGAAAAACTAATGAACAAAGGGAAGATTGAGATTGTATAGCGAGTGGGAATATTATGTTAAGTAAAAAGAGATGCAGCTTACATCATGCACCGGATGCCGGGAGCGGCAGCTGAGGACCGGCCTTGAAAAAATTGGCGCCAGTAAAATTTTCCTGCGTAAGATAATTTTTAAACGCAGGAAATTTTACCAGCCAATGCAGCGTATGCCAAGCGGCTATTTAGGCTTTAGCCCGCCAGACATAATGACAAATTATAGGACAAAAGCCGGAGCCGTATTTTATTCAGGCAGCTTTACTCTGAAGCTACTTTTTACGGAAGCATGACCGATTATTTACCCGCAGGGCAAGCGACGCAGGAGCGCAGACATAATATAATATTATAGGACACGCCAAAGCTGCCCTTCAGCAGATTGGCGCTTTTGTCCTATAATTTATATTATGTTAAGTAATGTGTTTAAAATAAAAGAATGACACTACTCTGTCATTCCCATTATAAACTATCTCAATAAATTCAGGAAATTTCGGGTATTGATTTCATTCACTCCAACCAGTTCATCATGACGACCGCTAAAACCTTTGAAGTACACCAGTATCGTATATTTATTCTCAGTTTCCCAATTATTCCCTTCTGTGAATTGCATTGTTGGATTCTCCCCATTTTTATCTGTCGTTACATAGAAATAATTATAGAAACCATTTTTCAATAATTTAGTTGTTTGAAATGCATTAATATCTTCATTCCATTTCATCTCATTTTCAGGCGTCAGATCATAATTAGTAAATTCACCCATCAGGTAGATTTTTCTATTATTAAATTCTTCCGTTCTGTTCTGACCAAAAAATGAAAAAATGACATTCGCGTAATCCGTTTGCCACCAATTATTGATGCCTTCCAGGTGCGCAATTTCGTATTGACCATTCAGGTCATTGTACAAAATATACCTGATGCCGGCCCTGATGGTATCAGGTGCTGCAAGAATGGTAATGGGCTTTGTGTTTTTATCAACCGCTCTTACCCGCTCTGTTAAAAAACGGAAAGAACGCAGATCGATCCAACGGTTTTCTTTCCCGGCTTCAAAAACAAATTTATCCTCATTACTGTACTCAAACTCTTTTCCACGAATAAATGTCGGAGCGGCAGCCGTTCTGGCATCGTCCCAGCGGTTATTTTGTAAAATAACGACCCTTAATTGTTGCTGCGGATTATAAACATCCAGAGCCTGCGTATTTATATTGACAACAACTTTCTGATGCGTTTTATAAAATATCTGATTAAAAGGCAATTGGATCTGCGCACCTACAGCCACTTTAGGGTCCACCACCATGAACGGCTTTGTAAAAGCCAATTGTGAGGTATCGCCATTCAGGAAAACTTTCAATAAATAATTGCCGGACCTTGTTGGCAACATATTATTTTGTGGCAGCTTTATCTGGTAATGAACATATCTTGTTTCTGCAATGGACGAATTTCTATAGGTGGTAATCCTGTTTTGTGAAAACCCTTTTAAGTAATCCATCTGGCTTAAAATAGCCGGTTGCCAGTCTGCATTACACAATTCCAGTGTATAATAAAAATTTTTGACATTATTTGATAAATCATCAAAATGCAACTCTAACGATTCTATCTCATTCAGCTTTATAATCGGAAGTGTGATCTGGTCATTGTCCTTAAACAATTTAACCGTATGAATGGTATTCATTCTTATTTCGCCAACATTGGCGTTACCCTCTAAACTGAACCCCAAAACCATCAATAGCAATAACCAGATCCTCATTCCTTATTTATTTTTACTGTTAGCTAAATATTTTTCACGGATAATCTTTTCAACCGGAACATTCTGCAATTTGCTTTCCAACCATGATATCACATCGAGATATGCAAAAGCCCTGGCCTCAATGCTATTATTTTCAAACTTTTTCAGTTTAATCAACAATGCTTCAAATTTAGGCTTTACATCTTTATACGATAAGTGGAAACTTTCTTTTAAGAAACTGAACATTAGCTCTTCCACCCCGCTTAAATTCTCCATTTTGCTCATAAACCTGTAAACGGATTTTACCAGGTATGCCAGCAAATCATGATTGCCTAATTCAAAATGAGCTATTAAATGCAACAATCGTGCATAACATTGTAAATCGGTTCTTAAATCAACTTTCCAGTTAATGATTTTATTCAGGTAATCAATGGCTGTACTGTTATCACCACTGCCAAAATATAAGCATGCTATTTTATAATAAAAAACAAGAATCCTGTGACTATCCAGGTACAGGCCCAATTCTTCCAGTTCATTTTCAATTTCGGGTACCAGTTTGATGCCTTCAGAAAATGTGCCTTCCAAAAAGTGTTTGTTTAGCTTGGAAGTATATAAGTACATGAATGTCTGGATTCTGTAGTTTTCATTGCCCTGGATATGTGGTGATGACCAGAAGTTCTCAAAGGTTTCAAGTAATTCGAGAAATTTTTTGCCATTCTTCAAATCGTAATGAGCGCTCAATAAGTTATGGACACCTTTTATATATTGTAAAGTATCTACAAAACGCATTTTAGGAAACTCATCAAATAAGTTTACCCAACGTTGTGTGTATTTATAATATCCTAAAAAGTCCTGTAAAATAAACGAATACCAGGTGTATGACTGGTAATAATAGAGTTTATGATAAAACGAATTCGTAATATCAATTTCACTGACAATATGTGATTCAAAAAATGCTTTTAATTTGGACTCGTCTTCTTTATTTCTTGCATGGCCATGCTGTATATACCAACTGTAAAGTTGCAGGCTCAGATTACTCAATTTATTGATCTCCTCCATTTTAGCCAATGAATGCATGGATTCGTTAGCCAACTGGTCTGCTCTTTCTTTCAAACTGCGGGTAATGTACATACTCTCAATTTTCTTTTCGAAAGTGACTACCAGTAAATGATAGGTTTGCTGCTGATAATTGATCGTGATCTGCTTTAAACGTTCCAGTACCTTTAATGCCTGCAGATATAATCCTTTGTTAAACAATATACGCGCATAATCCAACTGCTCATGCAATTGCAGTTCAATGTTATTATCATCTTTCAATAACCTTAAGCTGGTTAAAATATGCTTGTATAAACTGGCCTTTAAATTACTTAACTGGAGCTTGGTAAGCGAGGGATTTTTCTTTAACAGATTATATTCATCATACTCTTCCATTTTATCCAATGCATCAAAAAGTATCACCACTTTCATTTCAGCATCGGTATTACGTTGAATGTACAATTTAAAATTACGCTTCTCACCTTTTCCCAATGATTTTATTAATTGGAAAAGATCATCTTTTTGTCTGTTTGGCATTGCTTCAGTCTAATAAATATGATTTGTAAAAAAATCGAACTTTAAAGTTAATGAAAATAAAGATAAATAAATCGCTTATAACTCATCATTCAAAATTGTCACTTACTTACGTTGACTATTTGTTAAATTTTATTATTATTTGCAGAAATTTATCGAATAATATCTTTCAGCAACAATTCCGCTATCTGCCAATCTGTTGGCGTATCCAGGTCAATAGATAAAAGCGGGTCGTCCATCACGAGCTTCTTCTTATTGAGCAAATAAATATCTCTCTTCTCTGCAAGTATTTCGTTATCAAACAAATACAAAGAGCCGTTTGCTTCCCATACTTTAGGGCAATCCTGCCGGCGGGTAAAATTGCCTTTTTTACTCCGTTGCAATAAACCGCCCTCCTCTTCATATAGTACAAAATATGGATTCGATTCTGTTTCTTTTACCGACAAGATCATTTCAAATGATTCCTTACTGTCTATCATTGCCAGTAGTTCATTAATATGTTTAGCCTGCCTGTAAGGCGATGTCGGTTGAAGAAGCAAAGTGTACTTAAACGTCCTGCCCTGTGTTTTTAAAAAATCCAGGGCATGTAGGATCACCACATTACTGGAAGCTGTGTCTCCTGAAATGTCTTCAGGTCTTAAAAATGGCACTGGAATACCGTAATCCTCCACCGTTTCTTTAATCTTAACATCATCTGTACTTACCAGTATTTGTTCAGGTGCAAAAAATTGCCTGGCAATGTCCAGCGAATAATAAATTAAAGGTTTACCCAGGAGCGGCTTAATATTCTTTCCGGGAATACCTTTAGAACCACCGCGAGCCGGTATCAGTACTAATATATCTTCTCTCATGTGCTTGCCGGGTGTTTAACAAATAAATCCTGGAATACTTTCTGTTTTGGTGTGTCCCATACCGCATTCATCCTGAGCGTATCTATGAACTGTTGGGCACTGGTACCATCCCCATAAAAATTCGTTTTGGGATAGGATTTAACTTCCAGCACTACTTTAATGGCCTCAAGGATCTTTTCTACTTCAAAAGGCACATTGATAATGGATTCATAATGGAACCTGTTCAATTGTCTTGAACCAATGTTAATGGTGGGAACACCATAAGCCGGTGCTTCATGGATACCGGAGCTGGAATTACCAATGAGAAACTGCGCGTGTTTCAGCAAACTCAAAAAGTATTCAAAACGGATAGATGGAAATATTTTGATATTAGGGATATCTTTCAAATCCTCTTCAAAAGACCTGAAAATATACTCAGCGCCCATATCGTTATTAGGTTGCACCACAATATAATTCTGACCACTGTCTTTTAATGCTTTTACAAATGTTTTCGCATGCTCATATTGTTTGTCCGTTTCCGTAGTAACCGGATGAAGGATAGCAATGGCAAATTCATCAAAAGGCAGTTCATAGCGCTCTATCGCCATTTCCAATGTAGGCAAATCTTTTGAATACATGATATCAATATCCGGTGAGCCAATATTGAAAATAGAACTTTCCAGTTCGCCCAGTTGCAGCAAACGCTGTTTGGCATTATCATTGGCTATAAAATGCAAATGAGATAATTTGGAAGTTGAATGCCTGATCAGATCGTCAATAGTGCCGGACACTTCTCCCCCTTCGATATGGGCTACCAGTATATTTCTTAAAGCGCCTGTTATAGCACCTGCCAAAGTTTCTATCCTGTCACCATGTATCACAATCATATCTACCTGGTTCTCGTTAATATAGCTGGATAAGCCTGAAATGGTTTTAGACAAAACCACTTCCATCGGGTCACCTTCCATCTGGTTGATGAATGTAAACAGGTAAGGCGTATAACCCGAGTTTTTTAATTCGTTGATAGTAGTACCGTACTTGGATAGCATGTGCATACCCGTGCCGAAAATCACAAAATCAAAATCCTCGCTGTCCCTTACAATATTTATTAAAGGCTTTAATTTTCCAAAGTCTGCCCTCGTCCCTGTTAAGAATAATATTTTCTTCATTCAATCATTTAATCGTTTAGATAGATCTATTTAGGCACTGGCAATATCTTCCCAGCTGAGTTGCACATCCTGTTCCAGATCTGTAACCGCCACTTTGCCTAACACATCATTAAAATGTTCTGCCAGTATTTTGCCGGTACCAGGCCTTTTAACCCAAATATTTTCACTTGTAAATGCTTCTCCTTTTTTTACCGGTGCAATGGTGCACACTGTAGCAAAAGCAAAGTCAATGGTCACTTGTTCCTCTTTCGCCGGTTCTTTTGCACCACCACGCATTAGTGCGATCTCCGCGCTGGACTTTATCAGTTCCGCACAAGCCTGTTCATCCATGCTGCATATAATGTCCGGCCCGGGACGGTCCATATGGTCCGTAAAATGCCTTTCCAGGATGGATGCACCTAATGCAACGGCTGCCAGGCAGGCATTATTATTTAACGTGTGATCGGACAGTCCGAAAACTTTATCGGGAAATGCTTCGTGCATTTGCTGCATCGCACCTAACCGCACCAAGTGTATGGGTGTCGGGTAGAGGTTAGTTGTATGTAACAATGCCACCGGCACTTTGTGTTTATCAAAAATAGCCACTGCTTTTTTAATGCTTTCAATGGTATTCATACCGGTACTCAAAATTACAGGCTTACCAAACCCGGCAATATGTTCCAGCAACGGGTAGTTATTACATTCTCCCGAACCGATTTTATAGGCCGGGATATTAAATTGGTGCAAACGGTCTGCTGCTGCCCGGGAAAATGGTGTGGATATAAAAATCATGCCCTTACTTTCCACATAGTCTTTAAGCGCTAACTCATCTGCTTCATTCAGTGAACAACGCTCCATTATTTCGTAAATTGAGACATCGGCATTTCCCGGGATTACTTTTTTTGCTGCGCCGCTCATTTCATCAGCCACAATATGTGTTTGATGCTTTACCACCTCTACTCCTGCCCTGTGTGCCGCGTCCACCATTTGTTTGGCCAGTTCCAGGGAACCTTCGTGGTTGATGCCTATTTCAGCAATTACTAATGGTGCATAACCAGGCCCGATCTTTCTTCCTTGTATTTCTATATAAGTTGTATGGTCCAATGTCTTTATTTTAAGGTGGTAAAAATAATTAAAATGAACGATAATATATGATTCACTGATTCAGATTTGAATCAGGCCAATATAATTAATCATTTGGGGCTATGAACGTTGGTAATTCTGCGGAACATTTGTTCAGCGTGCTTATGGCTCCGCTAGCGCTCGGTGTATTTTTGCAGGTACTTTTATGGATATTGGGCTGCTTGAATTTATCCTGCAAAAATACACTGGCTCGTTCCTCGCCACCAACGCATGCTGCAGCCCATGGGCAAAAGAATGCTGATTGTGGCCGCTAAAATAATATGATTAATAAACAATACCGGCATCGGAGCGGGTGAGGGATAGTAACAAAGTACCCCGGATTTCCGCCCCGGATTTTCTACCGGTTTTAATGATTGGGAAATAGCGGGCTTTACAGGAGCAGGCGGAAAACGGCGTACTGTGTATAGCCCGACCCTTTTGCACTGAATGGATAAAGTATCATATAGCCACACAATGTCTGAATAAAGCCGCTGCAAAAGGGGCACCCCATCATAAAAAATCCTGTTGATGGCTGTTTATAAAACACAAAAGAGGCCGGAGCCTCTTTTATTATTTTTTCTTTTTCAATAACCTGATACTATCAAGGAATTCCGAAATTAATTCTACAGATTCTGCTTTATAAGTTTTCTGGTCTTTTACCACAATCTGTACGGCCTGGATGCTGTCATCTAATATAAATACCAGCAATTGTGAGAACTCTTCTTCCCCGTCAACAACGGTTTTGGCACCGTTCTCCAGGTATTTGATACCTTCTATTGTTGTTTTCTTTTTAGGAGATGGGATCGGTGCATTATTAGTAGCAGTGGCCATTATTGTCTGCCATTGCTGCCTGTAACTGCTGTCCGGTTTGGGCGCAGGTTCTGCAACTTCGTGAAATATGAACCTCACATTATTCTTACTGGCTGAAATGCCCTGGTAGGTAGTGAGGTTGGCTTCAACATGCTTACTGAACTTGGACGGTAATTTAAATTTGAGGTTACCGAACTCTTGTGAAAAACTCGCGATGGATATGATCATAGCAAGAATAGTAACGATGCCCTTTTTCATTTTTGTAATGTTTTTTAGTTCTTTTTTGTTTTTGTAAATATAAAAGTTTGTTTTTTATTATTAATGTGTATTTTTGACACATTAAACAGATTCGCATGCATATGAAAACTCTTTATGGAATGGCTTTGGCCACTGCATTACTGGCTGTTGGCTGCAAGAGCAGCACCAGCAATAATAATACCACAGGTAAAGCTGAAGATGCTAAAACGGCAACGATAGTAGATGGTATTCCTGACTTTATGCTCCAGGGAAATATTTATGAAGTTAATGTGAGGCAATATACGCCTGAGGGTACTTTTAACGCTTTTGCCAAGCATTTGCCGAGGCTGAAGGAAATGGGTGTACAGACGCTTTGGTTTATGCCAATTAATCCTATTAGTGTTAAGGACAGAAAGGGGGTATTAGGTAGTTATTACGCGGTGCAGGATTATAAAGGGATCAACCCGGAATTCGGTAACCTGGACGATTGGAAGAGCCTGGTGAACAAAGCGCACGAAATGGGCTTTAAAGTAATGATTGACTGGGTGGCTAACCATACGGGTGCGGATAATAAATGGCTGGAAACTAATAAGGATTTTTTTGTGCTGGACAGCGTTACGAAAGAACCGGTGTTTGCTTTTGACTGGAGCGACACACGTGACCTGAATTATGATAACCCGACGCTAGTTGATAGCATGATCAGTGCTATGAAATTCTGGGTAACGGAAACCAATATTGATGGTTTCCGTTGCGATGTGGCCGGTGAAGTGCCGGATGCTTTCTGGAATAAAGCTATAAAAGCGCTAAAGGAAGTGAAACCGGATATTGTGATGCTGGCAGAAGGTGATAAACCATCATTGATAAATGCGGGTTTCCAGATCAGTTATCCGTGGAATATGTACCATGTAACTAAAGAAATAGCAAGCGGTAAAAAGGATGCTTCTTATATGGATACTGCCTTGCAACAGGTTTATAAAAATATGCCGAAGGATGCTTACCAGTTATGGTTTACGAGTAATCATGATGAAAATAGCTGGAACAAAGCTGACTATGAAACGATGCCTGGTAAGATACATGCGCCTTTTGCTGTTTTAACGCAGACATTGCCGTTGGGTATTCCTTTAATTTACAGCGGACAGGAAGAACCTTATCTTGATTCTATCAGTTTCTTTTATAAAAACACGATCAATTTTAAAGAGTATAACCGGGCGCCGTTCTATAAAGTTTTACTGGAACTTAGGAAAACAAACCCTGCACTGGCTGCAAATGTTCCGGCAGAGACGATTCAATTGGGTAATCCTAAGCAGGTATATGCTTTTGTAAGAAAAAAGGATGATCATGAAGTGTTAGTAATTACGAATCTGAGTAATAAGACTGCTGCTGTAAATTTTAAAGGAAGTAAAATCAGCGGTGAATGGACGAATGTATTTTCTAAAATGAATGAAAAACTAACAGACTCTACTATTAATCTTGAAAGTTACGGATTCAGAGTTTACAGTAAATAATGATGATAAAATAAATAAAAATACCCCGGTTATTGCCGGGGTATTTTTATTTATTTTATTCGGACAGATTATCAAAAATATCAAAGCCGGTTTTGCAATACGGGCAGGTTGTTTTGCCAAATAGATAGTTGATGGTTGTTTTCATGGAGTCTATATTTAAAGCATGAATGTAATAACTTAACCATTCGTAATTTTTACCGGCAGCAATCGTTTTTGAAAATGCGGATTCCTGCAAAAGAGTGGGTTCCACCGGGTATTTTTTCTGGTTTTTCTTAAACACCGGGTCCTCGGTATATAGAACAAGCCTGCCTTTTTCATTCCACAATATTAATGGTTCTTCACACTCGGGGCAGCAACATTCATATTCTTCATTGGTGCTGTATCGCCATAAAATGGATGATACTTTGTAAATATGGTTTGCTACGGCTAGTGCTAACAGGAAATAACGTTTTTCATCTTCTTCTTTCTCCTGCACCTGTTCCATTAGTGACAAAGCAATGGGATTTAGTTTCTTTAGAGAATTTTTGAAACTCTGTTTAATCTCATGAACGACTTCTTCTTTGCATTTGCTGCTTTTAAAAATAGAATTTAATTCGGCATCTCCTCCAAATTCTGACAGGGTTATTGACAGGTTCAATAATGTATCGAAACGAAAACTGTGGTCATGACTAGCTTCGCAAATGGCTATAAGATGCGGGAAAGCTGCAAAGGTTGATTCATATAAACTTCCCTGGTGATACATATATTCAGATGTTAGTTCCTGCAGTATATCGCTGTCCCAGGTCTGCTTTATCTGCTCAATTAATGCGGGAATATTTTCCGAATTAAGAAATGGACTGTCCACTTTTTTCCATTCTGATTTATTTGTTAGTTCTAACATTTGCTTGTTTTAAGAGTATGAATTGGGTTTAACCAGCTCTAAATATGATATAAAAGCCTTATGCTAAATTAATAAAAAGTTGACAATTTGATGAATGGTTTTGAAAAGCAATGAAAGTTTTGGGCAGTGATTTCTAGTATGTCATTCATAATTTTAGCACCTGTAACGGATGTCTGGGGGTTTACTTAATGCAAAAGAGGTTGTCCCAAATGGAACAACCTCCCGGTAAATATAAATATGAATTTAACAACAACAATTAATCAAATCCACCTTTGCGGGTTGGCGATTTCTTTTCCGGCCACTCTCCTGCCCTTCCTCTTGCGCCTGCCTCATTTTTAGGCAATACGATTTTTTCGCGTGAAGTTTTGTTCGGATCTTCACTTGCCATATATGCTAAGGCTGCTGTAAGGATTGCATTATTTTTCAGATCGTCAAATACAATTTTATCGTAAGTATCTTTTTGGGTATGCCAGGTTAAACGGCCATAATCCCAGCTTAATGAACTCAATGAAAATGCGGGCGCACCTGCTGCCACGAAAGATGCAAAATCTGACCCTCCGGCACCCGGCAAACCAGGAAAGTTCGTTTTTACATGTTTTCTTACGGAATCCGGAACATTGCTTAACCAGCGGGTGATGTACTCATAAGCGTGTAAGAAACCCTGGCCGGATATATCTACTACCCTGCCTGTGCCATTGTCCTGGTTGAAAACGGCCTGGATGCCATCTACAATTTTAGTGCTGTCTTCTACAAAGGCACGGGAGCCATTTAAGCCTTGTTCTTCACTGCCCCAAAGCCCGATGATGATGGTGCGTTTTGGATTGGGATAATATTTTTTTAATAAACGGGCGGCTTCCATCATGGTTAAAGTTCCTGTTCCGTTATCAGTAGCACCGGTACCACCATCCCAGCTATCAAAATGTGCGGAAAGAATGACGTATTCATCCGGTTTTTCTACACCTTTGATTTCTGCAATTGTATTAAAAGTAGGCACAACACCTAATTCTTTGCTATCGACGCGTAATGATATTTTAGGCACTGTGCCATGTTCTATTAATCGGTACAATAAGCCATAATCTTCTAATGAAATATCAATGGTGGGTACTTTTTTGGTATTGGCACCAAAAATTTTATTGGAGCCATGTGCTTTGCTCCAGTAGCTGGTAAGAATACCCAATGCTCCTGCATTCTCCAGCTGGCGCGCAAGTTCTTTTGTGGTAAAGCCTGTCTTTTTTATGCGGTTGTTCCAGTTCTGTGTTTCGGCTTCCTGCCTGGCTTTCATTCGGGCGATAGATTCTTCTGTTCCATATTCTTTCCAGTTCTCATCGGTACGGCCTGTAGGCTGCTGCTGGCTGATCATTACAAACTTGCCTTTTACGGAAGAAAACCATTTTGCATAGGCAATACTGTCTGATAATTCCGGCAATAATACAACATCAGCAGTTACAGTTTTGCCTTTTGTGCCGGGGCTCCATGCCAGCTGGGTAGCTTCCAGGGATTTGATACGTGGAAATATCATATCTGCATGCGTAATGCCGCGCTCCCATCCACGCCATTCTCCATAGTTTTGTATTGAAGCATCTATTCCCCAGCTTTTAAATTTTGCTACTGCCCAATCTGCAGCCTGCTTCATTGCGGGAGAGCCTACCAAACGTGGGCCTATGCTGTCCAGTAATTCATGTGCCAGTTGCTCCAGTTGCGAATGATTGCCGCCTTCTTCGGCCATTTTTACAATAACTTCAGGCTTGGGCGTCGCTGCTCTGTTTCTTGCTGGTTGGGCATTTGCAGCATAGGTACTTACTAATAATAGCGAAGTCAATACAATGTTCTTGATTTTTACCATAATATTTAGCTGGTTAGTTCATAATTTGTAAAAGGTGTTAGACGTTAATTACCTGTAAATTCCATTGGTATTTAAGGCAATAAAAAAGCCATCCGTTTCAGGATGGCTTAGTCTATCGTTATGAAAAATTAGTAGCTTAAAGTGTCATATACTTTTTTCCACTTATTTTCTTCTTTTTCATATTTGTTATAGTCTGCAGGTTTTAATTTTGAAGCATTTTTCTTTTCCGCATTCAGGTCAATTAAATAACTAACAGCATTGCGCCATTGTTGTTTTTCCTGGGTGGTTGGTGTTTCTAATTTTGAATAGACATTCACTGCTTTTTCAAAATATTCTAATGCCTGATCCAGAGATTCGTTGTATTTAACTTTTAAAGCTTCGCGCTCTTTAGTGATTTCCGGATCTTCTGCTACTTTTACACCTGGTTTAGCTGGTTTTTTAGCTGCATTTGCTGCACGTACTTTTTCTCTGAATGCCTCTTGCTCTTTAGCTACTTTGGTGTTTTTATTGATAAAATGATTGGCCAGGTTTGAATACGGGAAACCGTTTTTTGGATTGGCCTGTGCTGATTTCAAAAATGCAGCAACCATTTGTTTTTCTAACTCGTCTGCATTTTCAGGTAATGTTGCACCTTCTTCTTTTGAATTCAGTTTATCGAATATATCGGTGGCAATTGTTTCCTGTAACTTAACATTAAGAGGATCCAACTCTGATTTTTTAGCGATCAATTTAGATTTTAATTCAGGGTCTGTAACCTGTAAGATGTAATCTACATCGTCATAATCAAAGTTTTTATCTCCCGGAAATACTTCTCTGCCTAATTTTATATATTTATTAAATCCGTCAAAATCCAGGCTTTTCATGCTGTTTGCTGCAAGGAAATGATAAAGGAACTCATTTTCTTTACCACCTACTTTCGCATTGGCCAGCTTTTCAAAATATTTGGCAGCTACATCATCCTGTTTTAAAGATTGGGCAGATGCACCTGCTAAAAGGACAGCGTTTGTATCCAACACCATATCTGTCATTTTATTTGCTATCAGGAAATCTGAATAGCTAACTACTTTTTTAAAGTCGTCGAAAGATTCCTGGTAGTTTTTCTTGTTGTATGCATCTAAGCCTTGATTAAAATAATTGCCGTAAATTAAGATTGGCGCATTGTAATAGATATCCTGATTGTTGAGTAATAATTTGAAACCAGGATCCATTTCCTTGTACTTTTCAAGTGCAGCATTTGCTTCATTTGTTAAAGCAACCGATTCCGGCGACTTTGGATTATCTGCTGCTAATTGACTGTATATTATTGCTTTAAGTGCATATGTTTCAGCCTTTCCTTTAAACTTATCTTTTTTATCTTCTGCCAGCGCTTTTTCGAAGGCTGCTTTTGCTTCAGGTAGTTTCTTTAGTATTACTAAATTCTTAATATCAGTATAGTTCTGCGAAAATCCTGATACTCCAATGGTTAATACAGCAAGAGACAATATTAATTTCTTCATCGATTTTTTAATTTTGTTAATATTTCAATTTAGTTTTCTGTAGTTGATGTTTCTTCAGAGTTATTAGACGATTGTTCGCTGTCATCGTTTAATGGCGTATTTTCATCTATTACAGGTAGTGTTCCTTCGGTAATTTCTTGTTCTACATCTTCTTCAAACTTAGCTAATTTAGTAATAGCTGCTATAAAGTCGTTGTTGTTTACTTTTATTAAAGTGACTCCTTGTGTAGCCCTACCTGCTTCCCTGATGCTATCAACGCCTGTTCTGATGGTGATACCACTTTTACAGGATATCATTAAGTCATTTGCATCGGTCACATCCAATATACCAACAAGTGTACCAGTTTTTTCTGTTACGTTAATTGTTTTTACACCTTTTCCGCCTCTGTTGGTAATTCTATATTCGTCGATAGGTGTTTTTTTACCAAATCCTTGTTCGCTCACCACCAATATGTTAACGCCATTTTTAACATCATCGTCGCTTAAGCAGACCATCCCTACTACTTCATCTGTTTCATCATCTACTTCAATACCTCCTACACCAATGGCACCACGACCTGTCGGTCTTACTTTTTCTTCTGGGAAACGGATGGCCCTGCCTGATTTTAATGCCATCATGATATCTGATGTACCGTCTGTGAGCTTCGCTTCCAGTAACTGGTCGCCTTCTAAAATGGTGATGGCGTTTACACCGGTTGACCTTCTCCTGCTAAACTCGGATAATGGTGTTTTTTTAATAACGCCTTTTTTGGTACATAATACTATATAGTGGTTGTCAACAAAGTCTTTGTCATCAAGATTTTCTATGTCAATAATGGCACGTACCTTATCATCCTGAGGTATTTGCATCATATTCTGAATGGCTCTTCCTTTACTGTTTTTTTCACCTTCCGGTATTTCATATACTTTTAACCAGTACAATCTTCCTTTTTCGGTAAAGAACAGCATGGTATGATGGGTATTGGCCACAAACAGGTGTTCAAAGAAATCTTCATTTCTTGTACTACCGGCTTTTGCCCCTCTTCCGCCACGTCGTTGCTGGCGGAATTCCGTAGCACTGGTGCGTTTGATATATCCTAAATTAGAAATGGTAATGACTACATCTTCTTTTTCTATTAAATCTTCGATGCTGATCTCATCTGCCAGGTATTGGATCTGAGTTTTGCGTTCATCTCCGAATTTTTCTTTTACTTCTTTCAGCTCATCCGAAATAATTTCAAAACGCATACTTTCAGTATCCAGAATCAACTGCAAATGGTTGATTGTTTTCATTATTTCATCATACTCTTCGCGGATTTTATCTATTTCAAGGCCTGTTAAGGTTCTTAGGCGCAATTCGAGTATGGCTCTTGCCTGCAAATCTGAAAGGGTAAATGCTTCGATCAGGCCTTCACGTGCTAAATCCGGTGTTTTGCTTTCACGAATAATTTTGATGGCTAAATCCAGGTCATCCTGTGTACCGATTACTTTCATGTAGCCTTCCAAGATGTGAGCTCTTTCTTTAGCTTTACGTAATTCAAACTCTGTGCGGCGAATAACCACTTCATGCCTGAAATCAATAAATTCAGCAATGAGATCTTTGAGATTTAAAGTTCTAGGACGACCTTTAACCAAAGCAACATTATTAATACCGTATGAAGTTTGTAACTCCGTTAATTTGAACAGCTGATTCAAGATAACCTGTGCCACACCATCACGCTTCAAATCCAAAACAACACGCGTACCTTCTTTCAGGTTACTTTCGTTGTTTACATTGGAAACGCCTTCTATTACTTTATCATTTACCAATTGCCCGATTCTATTCGTCAATTGATCTCTGTTTACCTGGTAAGGTACTTCAGTAATAATTATTTTTTCACGGCCTTTATCATCTGTTTCAAAAGTTGCTTTGCCCCGTAATACTACGCGGCCTCTGCCGGTCATTAACCCTTGTTTTACTCCTTCAAAACCATGTATAACCCCTGCTGTAGGAAAATCCGGCCCTTTTACATACTTGATGAGTTCTTCTATCGTAATATCCTTATTTTCAATGTATGCCAAACATCCATCTACAACTTCACTTAAGTTATGAGGCAACATATTGGTTGCCATACCTACAGCAATACCTGTACTCCCGTTAATTAAAAGCTGCGGAATTCTTGTTGGTAATACGGTTGGCTCTTGCAAACTATCATCAAAGTTACCATGAAAATCTACCGTTTCTTTTTCTATATCCTTAAGGATAAATTCGGTTAATTTTTGTAAGCGGGCTTCGGTATAACGCATAGCTGCTGCACCGTCACCGTCCTGGTTACCAAAGTTACCCTGACCGTCTACGAGGGTGTAGCGCATGCTCCATTCCTGGGCCAAACGTACCATGGTGTCATAAATAGCAGAGTCACCATGCGGGTGATATTTACCCATTACCTCTCCTACTATACGGGCACTTTTTTTGTATGGTTTACCATAATCAAGGTTCAACTCGTTCATGGCGTACAAAATCCGGCGATGTACGGGTTTAAAACCATCTCTTACATCCGGTAATGCTCTGCCTACAATTACTGACATCGAATAATCGATATAGGCAGTTTTCATTTGCTCCTCAATATTTACCTTGATAATTCTATCATTATCATTCGTCTCCTGAGGCAAGTTTAAATCTTCCATATTTATATTTAACCTATCCTACAAATATAAGGCTTAAACGGTTATATGTGTAATAAAGTTATAAACAGTTTTTACTCATTTTTTCCATTAAAATGGCCCAAAATAACAGTGAGGTTAAAATTAATATTTTCATTTTTATTAATTATTATTAAGTAATTAATAATTAATGTTTTACAAAATTTAATTAAAGTAATAAATTATAAGTATCCAGAGTTATTATTTGATTATATTAAGTAAATTAGAACCATCGTCTTTTACGTATTATTTAATATGCCGGCCGGATGCGGGCTGATCTGCTATTTTAGGCGTATTTACTGGTGATTCATCTTTGAGTATTTATACTATATACCCTACAGAAAACAGGCTGATTTTTCCTTTATCCCGGACACTGTATTCGATGACTTTTATTTTGACGGGCGCCCCCAGAATGTTGAAAAAAGCTTGATGAATGTTTGTTTAGAATATATGAAATGTCAAATTGATGGAAACAATTTTATTACTTTTGATTGCTTATTCAATTGGGGCAACAAAATTGTAATGATGAAGAAAAGTATGGAAGAAGTGTGGTTAAGAGGTGGAGTAGATGGCTACCCGGGATTATTACAACCTGTTGTTCATGCTATTTTGCAGGCCCAGGAAGAAATTCATGATTTAATGAATTGTTTTCCTGACAATTTGCTCTGGGAAAAACCGGCGGGCGTGGCAAATGTCGCTTTCCACCTGCAACATATTGCGGGTGTTTTAAACAGGATGAGTACTTATGCTAAGTCTGAACCTCTTACTGAAGTCCAGTTTGATTTTTTGAAGCATGAGGGTGTTTTTAATGAAGGAATTACCACTAATAAATTGCTTAACGATCTGGATTGTACGATTTCAGGTTTTTTAAAAGTGGTTAGTAATATTGATGTGAACACTTTGACACATTTAAGAACGGTTGGAAGGGCCAAATTACCTTCCACTGTTGGGGGTCTTTTGTTTCATGCAGCAGAACATATGCAAAGGCATTACGGGCAATTATTGGTGACAGTAAGAATTTTAAAATATGAAAAGCCCGATTAATCGATGGATCATCTTACAACCGCATACATTTCCCATTAATTAATTATAGAAGAATGAAATTGAGATTTTACTGTTTGTTGATTATTTTCCAGGTGTCATTTATTACCGGTGCTATTTATGCTCAGATAAGTCCCCCGGGCCTAGGCAAGGCCCAAACCGGAAGCTGGGTGGCAATAGGTGCTGTCCAGGATTTAAATCCGTCTAAAAGCTGGCAATCCATGTCCTATATCGGACTTGGACGAAAAAGCAACCCGGACAACTTCTCTCCTGTTTATAAACCACAGCTGCTGGTATTGAACCAGGAGCTTTTTTACAGGATAAGTAACTGGAAATATTCTTTTGCGTTTAGCTACAGGCTGCAAGATGAATATAATGGTAATAAGCCTTATTATCATAGTAATCCTGGTATGATGCAGGAGTTCAGGATCTATTCGCGTATTTCTTATAGTATTGCTGCTGGCGCTAAATTAAAACTTATTCCAACTATCAGGCAGGAGTTCAGAAGATTTATGACTACCGGCTTTAATAATTATGATGAAGTAGCTCAGTTGAGAACGAGGCTGAAATTGCAGGCTTCTTTTAACATCAATGAACGGGGATCGAAAATTATTGGGGGGATTGAACAATTGTTTGCAACTAGTAAGACAACTAATCAAAGCTGGTCGGTTTTTAAATCTAATGAAACGAGGTTTTCTCTTTACTACTCATTTACACCGGCACATGAACATTTTACCCTGAATATTGGCTATATGAACGATTTTGTAGAGAAGCATCCCTATTATGATGTGCATGTTATAGCTGCAGATTTAATTTTTAATAACCCTCTTTCCATTTTTCATAAACGCCATAATCATATATAATTTTTATAAGCACTCATTGCACTCAATATTGCTGAGTAGAATATTGACTGATGACCGGCTGCGGTGGACAGCAGGCGGGCGCTTCCTGCGCCCGGTACGAGCCCGTAAAGGACCGGCTTTGTGTGGAACTTATGGCGAGTACGTTACCCTGCAGTACGCCGGACAAATGCCGTTAATATTGAAAATGCTGAGAGCCCCATATACAAATAGTTTCTTTAGAACCATTCATCAGCTTATTGTACCAATTAATTTATTTGTTAAAAAAACTTAAAACAGATAACCGTATTTTTGAGGATAACATTTTAAAAACTATGTCTACTGTATTCAAAATTCAACAACTCACCAAGTTTTACGGCCCCATACACGCACTCAACAATGTAAGCATAGATATTCCGAAAGGTAGCATTTTCGGGCTCTTAGGTCCTAACGGCAGTGGTAAAACAACCATGCTTGGTATTATTATGAACATTACTATTGCTACATCCGGCACTGTTTTATTTAATGATACGCCACTTACTGCTGACGGAAGAAAAAAAATCGGGACGTTACTGGAAACGCCTAATTTTTATCATTATTTATCGGCTTATGATAACCTTAAAATTACGGCTACTATTAAGGGGATAAAAAATCCGGATATTGATGGTGTGCTGAAGCAGGTGAACCTGTATGAGCGCCGTTTTAGTAAATTCCAGACTTTTAGCCTGGGTATGAAACAACGTCTTGCTATTGCAACTTGTTTATTAGGTGACCCGGAAGTTATGATTTTTGATGAACCTACGAATGGCCTGGACCCTGTGGGCATTAATGAGATCCGGAACCTGATAAAGAGCCTGGCTAAAAATGGTAAAACGATTGTAATGGCGAGCCATTTACTGGATGAAGTGGAGAAGGTTTGTACGCATGTGGCGATATTAAAAAAAGGAAATTTACTGGTGCAGGGTGGGATTAACCAGATAATGAACCAGGACGATATGATTGAACTCAATGCTTCGAATCATGATCTATTGCTAGAAACAGTCAGGCAGATACCTCATTATATAAAACATGAAATAACTGACAACGGCAATATTATGGTTTATGTAAAACAGGGAACGGTGGATACTGAAGGTATTAACCAGCTTTGCTTTAAAAACGGCATCGTACTGAATACGCTTAGTTTGAAAACTGAAAGTCTGGAAAATATTTTTATAGGACTAACTAGTTAAATTTTAAAAAAATAAACAATATATCAATGGGACATTTATTATATATAGAATGGTTGAAGATTAAAAACTACCGTACATTCTGGATTTTATTTACATTATTTGTGATAAGCATGTTTGGCATCTGTAGCTTATGGTGGTACTTTGATGTGTACACCAAAGAGAGTGGTGACATGGCGATGCAGGCTGCGGGCAGCTTTATATTTGGCAGTTTCCGTTTTCCGGGAGTGTTTAATACGCTGACCCAGATCAGTAGCTGGTTGTTGTACTTTCCTGGTTTTATTATTATATTTCTTACTACGAATGAGTACACTTACCGGACTCATCGCCAGAATATTATTGATGGTATTGACCGTAAAGATTTTATAAAAGCTAAGATTTTACTGGCATTTATTCTTGCTTTGCTGTGTACACTTATTGTAAGTATTTGCGCGGTTATTTTTGGTTTGATGAGTGGTAGTGGTTACTATACTAATGACATTTTGATTTCTGTCTTTTACTTTTTTATACAAAGCTGCATATACATTTTATTTGCCTTGTTCCTGGGATTGCTAGTCCGTCGTTCTGCTTTGGCTATTGGTATATATTTTATCTATGGCATTCTATTGGATTACCTGATTGCGATGACTATTTCTAAATATACCAATTCTACAATCGGTTTTTATTTAATGCCGTTACAGGTGAGCGACCAATTGTTGCCGAATAAGATCTCGAGTAAGTTTTTAGAAATGCTTGGAGATTTTAAAACAAGTATTGCTTTAATAATTTGTATTGCCTGGATTGTTTTTTACTGTGTTTTCCCGGTAAGGAAGTTTCAGAAAGAAGATTTATAAGGAAAGGGGATTTATGAAAACAGGCCGGGTAGAGATTATCCGGCCTGTTTGTTTCATAAATTCATTACTTTTTGTTGATTATTGATTGGTAGAATTCAATATTCTTTGATACAATTGTTTCGTTGTCAAAATTTTCAATAACGTATTCCCTGGCCTTGGTACCAAATTCTTTTGCCAAACTGGTATTTTCAAAAACCCAGGATATTTTTTCTGCAATATCTTTGGGATCATGGGGATTACATAATAGCCCGGTTTGTTTATCTATAACGGCTTCAGGGCCGGGGCCGGTATTGCTGCCAATAAAAATCTTTCCCATTGCTAATACTTCTAACCAGGCAATCGGCATTGCTTCCATATGACTCGGGTAGCAGCAGATATGCATTTTTGATATCAGCTTTGGCATTTCTGTATTTGGTACTACTCCGAGAAATTCGATATGATTTTTTATTTTATCGGTAATTTCCGCTTTTAATACAGGCTCGTAGCTTTTGGACGTACCGGGAATATTTGCAAATCTCCCTGCTACATATAATTTCACTTTTGGAAATTTATCTACCAAATATTCCATGGATTGCACTAACTGTCTTATGCCTTTTTTCTCTATGATACTTCCTGCAAACAATATTGAAAACGCTTCAATTGCTTCGTTTGTTGCATTGTAAAATTTTTTTGAGTTTATGGGATTATAAATAACATGGTAATCTTTTTTATAATTTATAAGTTCCTTTGTTTTGGATCCTACAAAATCGGAAACAGCTACAATGTAATCAGCTTTGGAAAAAGACCTTCTTTCCTGGATATTCATCCATTTATTAACCGGCCTGTTCTCAAATTTAGCAAAGTAATTGTGTCCGCCATGCATCCGTATCATGTACTTTACAGAAGGTATTTTCTTCAGGAAAAATAATCCTAATTCGGCAGTTTCGATGACATCGATCTTATTTACCCGGTGAATTTCGGCTATTTTGCTGTTAAGGCTTTTAAAGTTTTCATACCATTTAAAGTACTTGCTTTTGCCATGTGGAATGGAATAAACATCTATTCCGTTTATATTATGATATTCGGTTTCTTTTACTTTTCTTAAGCCAATTACTGTTACTTTAAACCCTTGTTTTACTAAAGATTCGCCTAAATTGGCAACAAAAGAGCCTATTCCGCCATGATGTTGCCCCGGTAATGGAAACTCTCCTGTTATAAAACAAATATGCATTTAATATAATTTATTTTCTTCGCAAATATACTTACTGTAAAACCTAATTACAACCATACTAATAAAGCAATATAAGGCGGGTAATAATCGGAATTCAGCACGAAAGTATTTACTTATTATTAATTAGTTTATTAAGAAATTGAAGATTTTGTTCTACAACATGATCCAGGCCAAATTTGTTTAGAACTGACTGTCTGGCATTCCTGCCAATCTCCGAAGTTTCATTTTCATGATCAAAATACCATATGATCTTAGCCGCAATATCTTCCGGATCATGCGGATCGCAGAGCAACCCTGTTTTATATGGCTCAATGACTTCCGGCCCCGGCCCTTCTTTGGTAAAAACGACCAATTTCTCTACGGCCATAGCTTCCGGTGCTACCAATCCTAATGTTTCCATATGAGAAGGAAACACACACACATGCGCCGCCGCATATTTACGGGGAATTTCCCGGATACTGACTGGCCCATGAAATATAATATTTTGAAAGGCCAACTCCTGAAGCTGTGGTATAATATCCTTTTTCAAATAATTGATGTATGAACTACCATCCGGAAAAAACCAATCTTTCCCGTATATATTTAAGGTTGTTTGCGGGTATTTTTCCAATATTGCAGGCAATGCCAATATTAACTGCCGGATTCCTTTTTTTTCACAAACAGTACCGGCAAACATTAAGCTATATTTTTCTACAGCAATATTATCTACAGGTTTAAACTTCTCTGTATTAATAGGATAATTGATCAAATAGACCTCCCTCCCATCCAGGTTTAAGACTTTAGCCGTTTCATCAATCACAAATTGTGAAACGCCAATAAAAACATCCGCTTTCTTATAAGAAAGTTTTTCCTGGAAAGCTTTCCACTTGTTTAGAGGCTTATTTTCATATTTTGAATAAAAATGATGGCCGCCATGCATCCTGATACCGTATTTTATTCCGGGTATCTTTTTTACAAAAGCCAGGTCCATATCTCCACCTTCAACATATGAAATGGGATTTTTAGCGTGAACTTCTTCTATTTTTTTCTGTATTTTATCAGATTTGTAATACCACTTTAAAAAGCGACCGCCTTGCGAATTCTTCAGGCAGTGGATATTAATACCATTTGTTTCAACATAATCCTCTTCTACTTTATAAAACCCAATAATAGTAACCTGAATATTTCTTTCAACTAATTTACTACATATATTAAATAAAAAACTGCCAATTCCGCCAATAACCAGTCCCGGCAACGGGTATTCATCAGCAATAAAACAAATATGCACGTTCACTATTTTGATTGCAGCAAATATATTGATTTCTTATAAGTACTTATCGGTTACGTTCTGCCAGCCACGGTATCGTTTTACGATATCGAAGTTATTTGTGGGATTTATGGTCTTATTATTTGTTTGCAGCCCCTCTAATTGTTTAAAATCCGTGTAAATACCTGCATGTAGGCCCGCAATATAAGCGGCGCCGAGCGCACTTACATTGGTTACACCAATTCGTACCACAGGCTGGGTTAACAGGTCTGCAATAGATTTTATTACAAAGTTATTATGTGTAATACCACCATCCACCATTAGTTTTTCCAATTGGATGCCAGAGTCTGACTTAATAGCATTAAAAATATCATTTATCTGGAAAGGAATCGTTTCCAGGGCAGCTCTTACAATATGTGCTTTGGTGCTACCAAAGTTTAACCCAATAATAGAAGCCAGGGCGTCCATTTTCCAATATGGTGCCCCCATCCCGCTAAATGCAGGAATGACATAAACTGTATCGGCAGATTCAACTTCCAGCGCCAGTGTCTCCGTTTCGCTGCTTTCTTTAAATAATTGTAAATTATTCTTTACCCATTCAATGGTAGCGCCGCAACTAACAATAACGCCTTCATAAGCATAATCAATTTTACCATTGGCACTCCAGCAAATAGTGGTTACCATGCCATTTTTAGAGTATTGAGGTACTTCTCCGATATTCATCATGATGGAACATCCCGTGCCCAAAGTGGCTTTCGCATAGCCTTTATTATAGCAGCCTTCACCAAAAGCAGCAGCATGTGAATCACCTATAGCGCCTGTTATAGCTATTTCATGCTGGAATATATCAAAACAAGTTGTTTTCCCGTAGTCTGCCGTAGAAAATCGGATTTCCGGTAAATGAAGGTTACTCAAATCGTATATCTCTAACAATTCCTTATCCCAGCTTAATGTGTTTAGATTAAAAAACAAAGTACGCGATGCATTCGTATAATCCGTCGCATACACCTGCTGATTGGTAAGATGGTAAATTAACCAGGTATCAATGGTACCGAAATACAGTTCACCATTCACTAAAGCATCTTTTATATCCACAACATTTTCTTTCAGCCACATAAGTTTGGTAGCAGAAAAATAAGGATCTATTAATAACCCTGTCCTTTGGTTGACCAGTTCATTTAAACCCTCCGATTTTAGCCGGTTACAAATATCTACAGAACGTTTACATTGCCATACAACCGCATTGTTAAGCGGTTTACCGGCCTTATCCCAAACCACTAATGTTTCCCTTTGGTTAGAGATACCAATACATTTTATTTCATCAATTCTTAAGCCCTTAACATTAAAATCTACAATACAGTTTTTAATCGATTGCTTCACATTATCCAGGATTTCGTAGGGGTCCTGTTCCACAAAACCATTCTTAAAATATTTTGTTTTCAGTAAAGCGGATCCCTCCGCTATAAGCTTGCCTTTCTCATTAAAAATGATTGTTTTTGTACTGCTTGTTCCCTGGTCTATCGATAAAATATATTGAGGCATTTATTTTATTTTGAAAAAATTAAAACTATAAGGGTTTATTTCAAATCATGCTAATCACTATTACTTAAAAATCCTATGTTATCCATATCCTGTGATAACTTATTCTGCTTTCGAATTCGCTTTATCAATGATTACCGCCAATAAAATTACAAAACCTTTTACTACCTGCTGCCAAAACGGCGAGACATTTAATAATACCAAACCGTTATTTAAAACGCCAATGATAATTGCACCAAGCACAGTACCCAGGATGGCGCCCCTGCCACCGGATAAAGAAGTACCGCCAATAACTACCGCCGCAATAGAATCCAGCTCAAAGCTCATACCCGCATTGGGCTGTGCACTATCCAAACGAGAGGTTACCATAATGCCACCAACTGCTGCCAATACACCGGCAATAACATATACAGTGATTTTTACTTTCTTAATATTAATACCGGATAGTTTAGCAGCCTTCTCATTGCCACCGATGGCATAAATATACCGGCCAATTTTCGTCCTGGTCGTTAACCAGAACGCAATGATAATCACAATTAAAGATATCCAGACCGGAATGGGCATTCCCCAAAACCATCCGGTTCCAATAAATGCGAACTCCTTACCCAGGCCGCTTATCGGGAAACCTTTGGTAAATAGCATGGTTAGACCGCGCGCAATGGTCAACATTGCTAATGTGGCCACAAAAGGCGGTACTTTAAACTTTGTGATCACCCAACCATTGAAAAAACCGAGCAATCCGCCTACGACTAATCCAGCTAAAATTGCACCCAATAAAGTAAAGCCGACATAAGTATTGGTAGCTTCTATGGGAATGCCATTTTTCAATAGTCCGGCAGTAACCGCACCACAAAGCGCCAGTACAGAGCCCACTGACAGATCAATACCCGATGTCAATACGATCAGTGTCATCCCAACCGAAATGCAGATGTTCACAGAAATCTGGCGCATGACATTCCATGCATTATTAACCGTTAAGAACTTATCACTTAATAAACTCAATACCACGCACAATAAAAACAAAGCAATGAGTGGTCTTAATTTTTCTACCGAAATCGTATTATTCAAGGTTTTCATTCAAATATGTCCTTTATGCAGTTAAGCTTCCAATAGCAGCTTTTAAAATATTATCTTCTGTTGCGTTTTCTATCTTTATGTCCGCAGTAATAGCCCCTTCGCACATCACCAATACCCTGTCGCTCACTGCCAGTATTTCCGGCAATTCACTGCTCACCATTAATATGCCAATGCCCGTAGCGGCCAGTTGTTTTATCAATTTGTATATCTCTGTTTTAGCATGGATATCTATTCCCCTGGTAGGTTCATCCAGCATAATCACCAATGGCTGTGTCAGCAACCATTTAGCTATTACAATTTTTTGTTGGTTCCCGCCGCTTAAGTTCCCGGCTAATTGTTTATCACCCGGTGTTTTTATATGCAGCTCCTTAATGTACTTTTCTACATTTTTCTTTTCTTCCTTCCTGTTTATAAAACCGAATTTCTCAAGTTTGTTCAATATTGGCAATGTCATATTCGTACGGATATCCAGTCCCAAAACCAGGCCATCATGCTTCCTGTCTTCAGGCACCAGTGCTAATTTATTATTGATAGCATCGGTTACTGTTTTGATATTGCAAGGTTTACCATCCACGCTGATATTACCGCTGGCCCTGCCATTATTCAGCCCAAAAATCGACTCCAATAATTCAGTCCTGCCAGCGCCCATCAATCCGAAAATGCCCACTATTTCCCCTTTATTCAATTCCAGGTTAATATCGTGTAACAACATTTTTCCTTTGCTGTACGGGTGTTTCAGGCTAAGGTTTTGCACTGTCAGAATGGGATTATTCTCCAGAACTCTTGTACTTCGTTCCAGTTTATGAATTTCCCTACCAACCATTTTCTGGATCAGCTGATCATGATTGATGTTCTTCATCTGCCCGGACTCAATAGACTTACCATCCCTCAAAACCACAAAATTGTCAGCAATTTTAAACAGTTCATCCAGCTTATGTGAAATATAAACGATTGCTTTACCCTCCAGCCTCAATTGTTCAATTATCTTAAACAATACTTCCACCTCCCCTTCACTGATTGCTGATGTCGGTTCGTCCATAATAATCACTTCAGAGTCGTATAACAAGGCTTTGGCAATTTCCACCACTTGCTGCTGACCTACTTTCAGGTCTGCAATTTTATCGTCTGCCTTTACATTCAGCTTTAGTTTTTTCAGCAAAGCCTCTGTTTTTAAGCGCATTTGTTTTTTATCCAGGGTATCCAGCCAGGTCGTCATCTCCCTACCCAGAAATATGTTTTCCTGCACTGTTAACCACGGTACCAGGTTCAATTCCTGGTGAATAATAACAATACCATTTTCCTGTGCCGCTTTAGTATTGGCAAATTTCACCTCCTTGTCTTTGTACAAGATCTGTCCTTCATAATCCTGGTAAACGCCACTCAGGATTTTCATCAGGGTAGATTTACCGGCACCGTTTTCACCAATGATTGCCGTCACTTTCCCGGGTTCAAACTCAAAACTGACATTATCTAATGCCAATACACCGGGAAATCTTTTTGTTATACCTACCGCTTTCAACATGATAATGATCATTTAATTTTATTAATGATGGGGTGTCCCTTTGCCGGCTTTTCAATTTCACAATGTCTTATACCAACCAGTATACCTTCAAATCCTGGCAAAGGGCCGGGCTATCCGCAGTACTCCGCGGCGGCATTCTAAGCCCTTTATTGAATAGCTGTTAGTACCTGCCGCCTTGCGGGGTACTTTGCTACTATCCCTCACCCGGCTCACCATTCGTTTTCTATCTAAATCCACAACAGTCATTCTGAGCGCAGCGAAGAATCCCCTTTTCCAATAGAATAGCAAGGAGATTTTTCCACGGATAATCTCTATTTCAATGCCGCTTTAATTTCACCTCGTCCTAATGACTGCGAATAAAAACTTTCAACTATTTCAACCTTATCGGCATCACTTGTAAATCTGAAACATTCAGATATTTTTCATTAATCTCAATCGCACCGTTAAAACTAATTGTATCTCCTTTTTGAACGGTGCTCACAAAAGGCTTCACAACCGTTTCACGAATGGTTTTATTAATTTCCGAAGAAACATTATTCAAATCAGTTGTATTGGTAAAATCGCTCAGCTTTACAATACCTGAAGCGTCCCTGATAGCATTGCCAAATATAAATTCAGTCTCTATGTACACCGGTTCTACCATTTCATTATTAATAGCGTTTACAATAATAGAACCACTGTCTACTTTAGCTACAATTCCTTGTCCGGATACCATAATGTATTTTAAACTACCTAATGATAAAGAATGTCCTTTTGATTTTACCAGGCTCAAATCCTTGTTCTTAAGTGCCTGATAAAGTGTTACCACATTTACAGAAGTATCCAGTAGTGGATTGAGTTCTTTAAAATAGTTGGCAGTGTAGGCGGCCACATCCAGGCCTGAACCTGCAGATACTTGCATTTCATCCAGTTTCCTGAAGTAAACAGATTTAAAACCAACCACTATTAATATGGCTAGAAATACGACAATCTTAATAAGCTTTTTCATATAATAATAGCATCGTTTTAATAAAGCAATTAATGGTAATTACTGTCCATAGGCCACATAATTATCAACATTTTTCCTGGTAACCATTTCTACAGAAACCGGCATCTTTTCAGGAAAGTTCTTTCTGCCGCCAAAATATTCATGGGCGAATTGCGCAGCAGTATTTGCCATCAATGCAGGATACTGCATACCTGTTGCTGTAATTTTACCATCTTTAATAGCAGAAACCACATCATCTGCACCATCAAAACCAAATACTTTCACTTTATTCTGTTTTCCCGCGGCCAATAATGCCTGGTAGGCACCCATTGCCATACCATCATTACCACAGAATACAGCATCAATATCAGGATTTGCAGAAAGAATGGACTCCATTACTTCCAATGCTTTATTCCTGTCAAAGTCCGCACTTTGCTGAGCAACCATTTTCAAACCCGGGTATAAATCCACAACACTGTGAAACCCTTTAGAACGGCTCCATGTGTTATTATCTCCTACGATGCCTAAAATTTCAACATACTTTCCTTTTTTGTCCAGTTGCTGTACAAAATATTTTCCAAGGTTCACACAACCGGAATAGCTGTCACTTAATATTTGTGAGGTAGCCACTCCAACCGCATTAATTTCCCTGTCCATACAAAAAACGGGGATATCAGCTTCTTTCGCTTTGTTCACACTTGCAACAGAACCATCAGCATCAGTTGCATTAAACAAAATGGCGTCATAACCGGAAACAATCGCGTTTTCAAAATGTTCAGATTCGGTGGAAGTATTGTTTTGTGAATCGAAAATTTTTGATTCATAACCATATTCAGCCGCTTTTTTAGCAGCTGTTTCACCTAAAAACACAAACCAGGGATTATTTAAAGAAGAAATGATTATTGCAATCTTCTTCGGCTGATTTTTTTTATCTTTTTGCTTACAGGAAGCAAGCAAACACAAAAAAGCAGGTAATACAAATAATATTCTATACAATCGTTGCAATGTCATAAAAGCTTTGTTTAATCTTTTCAGTAACAAATATTGGCAAATCTGTTAATGCTGCGAAGCATCAAACGCCCGGACCTTTCTAACAAATGCACTTAAAACAATCAGTTGCAAGCAATCGGTTTAAATGCAGTTTTTCTCTATAACAAATTCTCTTTCAAATATATCTTTTCATATTGAAGGGACTTTCCTGCACCTTCTGAGCCTAACCTTGTAGTAGTCATTCTGAATACAGTAAAGACCCCCATTCTAATTTTTAAACTTAATAGGACAATGTCCTCATTAATAGTAAGGAGATTTTTCCTCGGCTTGACTCCATTTCAAAGGAACTTCAATTTCACCTCGTCAAAATGACGGAGAAGCCAAAACTAATCAAATATGCTATCGTCATTCTGAGCACAGCGAAGAATCTTATCCAATTTCTGAACGCAGTGAAGAAAAATGCCTTAATAACAATAAAGGGATTTTCCTCGGATTGATTCCAATTTCAAAAGAGTTTCAATTTCACCTCGTCAAAATGACGAATTATTATGCCCCCTTCTACTTGGACGCCTTTCCAGTACAAGCAGGGTGAATTCGGAAGAATCTGATTCGCACTTACGCACCCAATATCTTCAATGCTTCATTAAACAATCCTTCTTCACTAATGCCATAATGATCCATAATCTCCACCTGGGAACCGGTTACCGTATATTCATCTGGAATAGCGACTATTTTAAACGGATTATGAATACCATTTTGTAATAAATAGGAAGCGCACGCTTCGCCCAAACCACCATAGACACTATGCTCCTCAGCAGTAATGATTGGTGCGCCGTTTGCTGCAACACGCTTAATTAAATCAGTATCCAAAGGTTTTATGGTATGCATACTTATTACAGTAGCATTGATATTTTTTTCGGAAGCTAGTTTTTTAGCTGCTTTTACTGCAGGTAAAACCGCTTCACCGGTTGCAATAAAAGTAATATCCTTTCCTTGAGCAATTATGCGCCCTTTGCCAAATTCAAAGCCATCAGAATTGTCTTCTTTCAGAAAGTCCATGGCTTTTTTACCAAACCGGAGATAAACCGGGTATGGAGATTCTGCCGCCAGTTCAATGGCTTTTTCCGTTTCGTAATTATCTGCCGGTGCTACTACAATAATATTATTAATGGCACGCAATGCTGCATAATCATGCAGACTATGATGGGTAGAGCCTAATGCGCCGTAACTGACGCCTGCACTTATACCAATTACATTTACAGGATTATTGGAATAGGCAACGTCTGCTTTTATTTGTTCGAGCGCGCGCGCTGTTAAAAAACATGCCGGTGATACCGCAAATACTTTTTTTCCTGTAGATGCGAGACCTGCAGCTACTCCCACCAGGTTTTGTTCGGCAATGCCAACTTCTACAATTTGTTTAGGATATTTTTTGCCATAAGGTGCCAGTTTACCTGACCCCCTGGAATCGCTGGTAACAGCAATAATTTGTTTATCGGATGCTGCTAAACGTTCCAATGTTGCAGCAAATACTTCTAAATTAGCTTTGTAAGCTTTGCCGTTAACTGCCGGTATATGTTGAGTCATTTCCCCCACTTTATGTATATTTATTCATTCACTAATGAAGCCACCTGTTCTTCAAGAATTACAGCTTTTGCTGCTTCCAATTCTGCCATCGCCTGCTCGTACTCCGCTGCACTTGGCACCCCATGATGCCATTTCAACACATCTTCCATAAAGCTGATGCCTTTTCCTTTTTTGGTATGCGCAATAATAAGGCTTGGTTTATCTTTTTCAAAAGGAAGGCTTTGCATCAATACTTTTAATGCACCAACATCATTACCATCTACTTCTCTTACTGCCCAGCCAAAACTTTCAAATTTTGCATCTAACGGGTCTGAATTCATCACCTCTCTGTTAGTGGATGTGATCTGTAATTTATTGTTGTCTATAATGGCACAAAGGTTATCCAGCTTATAATGCGATGCTGCCATAGCTGCTTCCCAGTTGGCCCCCTCGGCTATCTCACCATCTCCAAGCAATGTAAAAACCTTGTAATCCTGATCATCCAATTTAGCTGCAATGGCGGTACCTACACATATAGGCAAGCCATGTCCCAACGCACCGGTATTTTGTTCTACTCCTTTCACTTTTCGCGTCGGATGGCCAATATAATGTGACTGATACTGGTTCATCGTCAATAAATCCGACTCAGGGAAAAAGCCCATATCTGCCAATACCACAAACAACACTTCCACGCAGTGTCCTTTACTTTGTATATACCTGTCTCGAATAGGCGAACTGAATGTTTCCGGTGAAACGTTCAATATTTCGTTATACAAAACATTTAAGATATCAACACTGCTAAGACTGCCACCGGTATGGCCTGCTTTACAATTAAAAATACAGGTCAATAATTTTTGCCTATATTCTATCGATTTCAATTTCAATTGCTCGTTTGTCATTGTACAAGCATCGTTTAAATTTTATTTATATTCATCTTACTTCTGTAAGATTTTTTCTTTTTATTGAGTGGTCGTTAGTGCTACTATTCAGCATCGTTGTGTCACTCCCTGCAACGGTATTGCTACTATTAAGCAATAAGCGATGTTTTAATGCTATCTATACGCCCAATCGTCATTCTGAGCGCAGCGAAGAATCTCATCGAATCTTCTGAACACAGCGAAAAAATATGCCACACATTAATTAGCTATGGGATTTTTCCTCGGTCATTGCCATTTCAAAGTAGCTTTAATTTCACCTCGTCAAAATGACTGATAATTGAAACCTGCTAAAACCCGCAACCGTCATTCTGAGCGCGGCGAAGAATTTCATCAAATCTTCTGAAAACAGCGAAAAAATATGCCACATGTTAGCTATGGGATTTTTCCTCGGTCATTGCCATTTCAAAGTAGCTTTAATTTCACCTCGTCAAAATGACTGATAATTGAAACCTGCTAAAACCCGCAACCGTCATTCTGAGCGCAGCGAAGAATCTTATCAAATCTTCTGAACACAGCGAAAAAATATGCCCCAAATTAGCTATGGGATTTTTCCTCGGTCATTGCCATTTCAAAGTTGCTTCAATTTTACCTCGTCAAAATAACTTTGGATCTTATTTGAAAAAAGTCATCAACTATAATCTCTCAACTGTTAACGCTTCACTATTGACTATGATTATAGACTTCCCATCCCATGTAATTACCCAAGGCTTCTTCCAGGATACCGGCTGTTTTTGAGGCATTCATTACCACATGATGTTCAAATCCGTTGCGGCAAACATATTGCATCAACCCTTGTAAGTCAGGGATCTGCGCTACTGCTCTGTTTCCGAATGTTTTTAAATCGTCATCGGTTAATTCGCCCTCACCTACATACACTTTCATAATGCCTTTTGGATCGTCGGTACTGATCCTGCCATAGGTCAACGGCATTGCCGGTGTGCGGCCATCCAATGCGCCAAAAGTATTTTCAACACCTACAGATGTTCCTAAAATAGGTGCATTGCTGATGGTAACATCCGGCAGGAATGCTTTTGCCCAGTTGCCGCAATGGAACAAAACGCATTTTTCATCATCGGCAGCATAGTTGTTATTCCAATCCACCAATGCACTTGGCGTACCGGAAGCCAGCTGCATGGCGTACATGCTTAATGTACCTGTTACATCTACTTCGCAGGCGCTTGGCAATAAATTTTCACTCATCATACTCATGGTGGTACATACGTTACAACCATAGTTCTGTTGTAATGAAGTCCAGCATTGAATGGCTGTGGCATCCACCTGGTTTTCTTCCACAAACTGTGACAATGCCACATCAAGTTTGGCCATCTGGATAAGTGCATCCTGAGGTGTCAATCCAACTTTTGCATAAGAGGTTATCTTATCTAAATGCTGCTTAACAATAGCATCATTTGCGTTTAATTTATTGGCATTGCCCAATATTTCAGATAAATCCACTGTTACGACTGTAATTCCGTTACGCTGCAAAATTTTCTCACTATAACGAACAGTATTAAAACCACCCGGACGGGCACCCACTGCGCCGATACGTAAATTTTTCAAGCCTTTTACTACTTTACAAACACTTAAGAAGCGATTGAAATCCTGGAGGAACAGCTCTTCATTTAAGCGGGTAACATGCTTGGTGGTTAATGTATATTTTATGCCATACTGGTATAAATTGTTACTTACAGATATTTTGCCACACCAGCTATCGCGGCGTCTTGCAACGTCCAGTTTATCAAGATCATCAGGATAAGCCTGTATTAAAACGGGTACATTTAAATTGGCAATACTTAACGTTTCTGCGACTCCTTTTTCATCGCCGAAATTGGGCAGTACTACTAGCACGCCGGCTATTTCTTCACGGTGCGCTTTGAACAATTCTGCACATTTCCTGGCGTCACTAAAGGTTTCTACGCCACCTAATTTAGTATCAGCATCATTTAAAAGTATCGGTTTAATATTAAGCTGCTTAAATAAGTCCAGTACTTCCACACGGGCATCCGCTACCAGTGAATCGGGAAAGAAATTCCTGTTACCTATTATAACGCCTATCGTTAATTGTTTGCTCATTGGTGTATTTATTATGTATAAGTATCGTTCGTTCCTGCTTGCTATTCAGCAATGATAATTTCTATGTCGTTTTCTAAAAAATGCTGTTTGTGTTTATTTTCGATATTTACATCGGTAATAATCGTATCTATTAACGATAAAGCTCCCAAACTGGCAAATGAGCTTTTACCGAATTTACTGGAATCGGCTACCAGGTAAGTTATTTCAGCGGCATCAATCATTGCTTTTTTTACAACCAGGTCGCTGATGCTCGGATAGGTTAATCCTGACTTTAAACTTACACCGGCAGTTGCAAGAAATAATTTCTGCACATTAATGCCCTTGAAAAAATCCGCCGCTTTTTGCCCGGTCAGGGACAGGGTCGGTGGTTTAAATTCTCCACCTGTAACAATCACTTCGATATTTGGCTCAGCACCTAGCATTAACGCGATATTTAACGCATTAGTGATAACAGTTACATTTCGGTTTCCTTTCAATTGCTTTGCTATTTCTGTGGTTGTAGAACCCGAATCTAAAATTATAGTATCACCATCGTCGATAAAATCCAGGCATTTTTTGGCAATAATTTCTTTACGATCCATATGATCGTGATTGGCCACAGAGAAAGAACTTACCTGGTCTTTGATGTTTTTCAGAAAAGCCCCGCCATGTTCCCGGATGAGTAATCCGTCCTTCTCCATCTTCTCAAGATCCTGTCTTACAGTAACTTCGGTTACTTTAAATATCTTTGCAAGGTCCACTACTTTTGCAGAGCCGTCTTCCATCAGCAATTCGAGGATCTTTTCTCTTCTTTGATTTGCAAGCATAAAATTGTTGTTTTTAGTTTCGTTTCAAATATAAATCGAAACCAGCAATTAAAAACAAAAATAAATGAAAATATTCGAAAGATAATCTTTTATTTTATTTTCTTTAGACGAATGGCCAGATATGGCTTATCCGGCAGGCGGATGCTCTTATTATTAATGTCTATAAGCCTGTAATCGCTTTCTGATCTTACTTCAAAAACTTCGTTTACAGGTGTTATGGTCATTTCCCAGGTATCTATGATTTCTGCCTTGTATTTGGCAGTACCAAGTGGTCCGTTCTTTTTTGGAATATTGAAATACCATTGATTGGTCATTTTTTTTCCGAAATAAATAATGTATTCGCTGCTATCGACCTGTGCTGTCTGGTGGTCGCGCCAAACATCTGCTAACTGCCAGTAACCATTGCTTTGTTTTTGAAGGTCATGAATGAATTTTATGCGTGGAATGCTGGTACCGACCAGTCTGCCGCCTTTGGCCCAGAATACAGTGTCACCGGGCATCCTGTAGGTTTCACCGTGCTGTGCATATGTACCTGCAATGGCTGCCTGCCAGAAAGCTGCAACCATCTCTTCGCCGCTTAAACGCCCCCAGCGTTGTGGTAAGTTTCCTTCATAACACACTTCATCATATACAACCGGTTTTCCATAGGCGTCCCGGTATAAAACCGCTCTTCCGAAATCTTCTACTGCTGAACAGTTCTGGATACTTGCATGCGTAAAATATGGCTTCCAGTTATCAAAAATCTCCAGCCCGTTGTGAATGCTTAATAAATGTCTGTAAGGGTCATTTTCGTATACAAACCTGGAATAATCATCCCATTGCTGCCAGGTTTTATATTTCACAAAATCAAACTCATTGGCCATGCTCCACCAAACGTTTTTAAACGAAGCCAGGCGTGCCGTGATGTACTGCAGGTACACCAGGTCATTTTCATAACCCATGCTGTCAAAACCCCAGCGTTTTTTATCATAGGGATGAAATAAAATAATGTCTGCCTGGATGCCGGCAGCGTCCAACTGATCTATCCTTTTCTCCAGCGAATCGAAAAAGGGGATATTAAATGATGTAAAATCCCAGTAATATTTTGTTTTGCCTTGTATGGTTTCAGCTTTTTTTGATTGATGGTAAGCAAATAGTTCGGGTTCTTCTTTTACATAGGAATAATCTTTTGGAAAAACACAAAACCGTAACTTATTGAAAGGTGATTCTTTTAATGTATTTAAGGTTAGATATTGTAATGCTGTGGATTGATGTGTCCATGCGTAAACCGTGGTTCCGACAGGAATGTAACGTTCCTTGTTCGCATAACTAAAATGGTATTTATTGGCCACTTTCACAGGCCCTTTATTATTACCTGTGGGTGGTACACACATAAAAACACCTGTTTTGTTATTGAGTTGTTTGTGGGAAGAACTAGTCACAAACTTCCATTCGCCTTCTTCTTCGGGCATAAAGCGGATTTTGAACTCGCTATTTCCATTGTAAAACCCTGCAACCGTTTTTGAAATTTTCCCATTTGAAAAAGTGGCTTTAAAAGGAATACCAACAAATGGATTTCCTGATATTGTAGCCTGGAAACTGGCTTCATAACGAGCCCATTTTTCCACTGAATCTTTTGCAAATATTGCAAGTGGTAATAATACCAAACATAGCATCCGGAATAAAATTTTCATATAACAATCTTTAGTATCAGACATAAAAAAAGCGTGTTCTAAAATATTATAGCATCATGATTCGTACTATAAATTTCAGAGCGGATATATGTTGTCTTACACAAACCTCTACCCTACACGCCAGATTGTAAGCTTGAACTTACAGTAATTTCCTTCAATTAATTATCTTTTGCAATCGTTAATTAAACCATCCGGAAATTATTTATAAAAAAACAAAGTCAATATGGATTGCCAGGCGTATACGATCTACCCTGATCATCTATATTATTTCTTACTATTTGTATGGTACCCATACGCTCATTTCGGTATACCCTCTGTTCGCCCAGGTATGATATGGAATCATGGTTGCTTTAATTGTTTTATAGCCGTCATTTTCGGTGATTACCCTGTATAGCTTTTTATCCCAGTTTTGCTTTGTTTTCAACAGTACTTCTCCTTCCAAAGCGGTAAAGCTGGTTGAACCGATTGTTTTATTTACCGGTTTCAGGTCAGCTTTCAAAGGCATCACAATATCGAAAATTTCTGTACCGGCAGCAAAATCCGCAGATTCCAGGCAATACACCACCGGGCCTCTTTTTATCGCAACCTGGTTTTTACTTTCTTCTACCAGCGGGTTGGCTTCTATTTTCATTACAGGCATCGGGATGTTCAATTGTATTACATCACCGGCCTTCCATTTTGCAGATAATACAGCATATTCACCGGATTCTATAGTCACATTTGCCGGTTTGCCGTTTACCAAAATTTCGGCACCACTACTCCAGCCAGGAATGCGTAAATAAATGGCGGTTTCTGATTTTTTCGGCGCCGCTTTTACAGTAAAACGGATATTGCCATCCCATGGATAATTGGTGGTTTGGGATAATTGCAGGTTCTCATTTTTGAACTTTGTGTTCAGTTCATTACCACCATACAGGTTTACATATACGCCATCATCTGAAACACTGTATGCATAGTTATTGACTTCTGCTACTGTTCTTACGACATTCGGAGGACAGCAATTGGAATAAATATTATAAGCGAAACGTGGTCCCATCCAGCGCATGACGTATGGGAAATCTTTCTTCTGCGCTAATGGATTGGTATAGAAAAAATGCGTGCCATTTAAATCTACTCCGGATAAAATGGAGTTATACAGGTCCAATTCCATTACATCGGCATATTTGGCCTTACCTGTCAGCAATAACATGCGGTAGTTCCAAAGCATATTTCCAATATTCGCACAGGTCTCATTGTAAGCCGTAATATTTGGTAATTGGTAATCTCTGCCATAAGCCTGGTGTGTTTTCTGAATGAAAGGCGGTTTGTAGGAAATACCATCGGGAGATACGCCGTCGTATAATGCACCGTTACCGCCGGTTATATATGTTTTTGTAGTGGTAAGATCATCCCAGATGGCATACAGCCTGTTTAATAATGAGGTATCGCCTGTTTCCGCATATACATCTGCAACACCTGCGTACAGGTAAGTGGCCCTTACTGCATGTCCCATTGCTTTAAACTGGTCCCTGAATGGGATCCGGTCCTGGTTATCATCAGTACCGTCTTTGTTTTTTCCTTTCAGCTCTATGAGGTGTTTGCCAAACTCTAACCATTTGGGGTTATTGGTTGTGCGATACAATTCAATAACTCCCATATAATGCGAGGGACAAATAGCGTTACGGGCCTGGTCGGGTGAGGCTTTCATGTAAAAATTGTACAGGTATTCCGTTGCTTTTTCTGCTATATCCAATAAACTTTTTTTGCCTGTAGCTCTATAGTGAATGGATGCTGCAGTCATTAAATGGCCAAAATTGTAGGCTTCAAAACTCAGGCCTTCATCTACTCTTTTTTTCTTGCCGGTATTCTTTTCTGCAATCAATTCTACTGTATAAACATACCCGTCTGAGCGTTGTGCTTTTGCTAAAGTAGCAATCACTGAATCCATCATCAGGTCCAGCTTTTTATCTTTGGTAGCAGCGTATAAACCAGCAACGGATTCAATTACTTTATAAAAATCGCCATCGTGAAACGTCGGGCCACTATGCTTGCCTGTATCTAAGCCGGCAGCAATCCTGAAGTTTTTATATGCATGACTGATATCGCTGGTATATACATTCCAAATGGTTGGTACCATCGAATCTTGTAGTACTTTCATTTTTTCCGCCCAAAAACCATTGGTCCATTTTACAGCATCCATATCTACACTATGCAGTTTGGAAAATTTACTGTTGCTGGTATTTACCAGGCTTTTAGTTTGCGCGTGTAAACCTGAATAATGTGAAAAAACTAATAATGAGGCTAATACTAAAGATTTTGATTTCATACAGTGTTACAATTTATTACCACTAAATGCCATTTTAAGGCTTAAAATATTGCATATGCAAGTTAACAAACATCATTAATCTATTTGAATAGACTATCATGTGCCATCGCTTTCATACTTGTAAATAGTCATCAATTCACATTTTTTTAAATTATCCGGGGCTATTATCTATTGAATGATCATTCATCATTTGCCCGGTGTACTGCAGGGTAACGTACTCGCCATTTGTCCGTTCGGGCTGTTACCTTTTACGGGCTCGTACCAGGCGCCATGCGCGCCTGCCTGCTGTCCACCGCAGCCCTTCGCCAGTTGAATTTTCATTCAGCTTTTTTTAGATGGCAATTCTATTTCACCTACTCCTTACCACTCCAGATTGCGCTAAGCCGGGTTTGTATATTGAATTCTCAACACTGCTTTTTGAAAAGGAGACTGTATTAAAAGTCATTCTGATCGTAGCGAAGAATCTTATTTCAATTTCTGAGTGCATTGAATAAAGTATGCTGTAAAATACTAAGGAGATTTCTCCTCAGTCTGTTTCATTTCAAAGTAGTTTCGATTGTCTTCGTCGAAATGACAGCGATTTAAATAGTGCTTAAACATTAAATAGTCATCCTTATTTGTTTTAGATAAATCATTCCTTTGAATTAGCTAATTTATCATTTCTTACATTGCGGTTTAACGAGGATTCTACATTTGCGAAATAGTAGTACAACCGATGCAGGGAGTGACACAACAATGCTTAATAGTAAAATAAAAGATGGCTCAATAAAAATCACCACACTTACACAGTGTAGTGATTTTTCACCTGGAAATTAGTATCCCGGGTTCTGGCTGAGCTTACTGTTCTGTCTTCTGGCATAATCCGGAATCGGTAATAACATCTTATCCTGGTTTACTGTTTTTCCTTTAGCAGTTAAAACAGTCACGGCCCTGTTGGTGCGTTTCAAATCGAACCAGCGATGAAATTCGAGGGCGAATTCTACCCTGCGCTCATGCTCTACCGCTAAAGCAACTGTATTATATTGTGAAGGATAGCCTGCTGTGCCATATGCGGGTAAGCCTACCCTGCTACGTACTTTATTCAGGTATTGAACATCGCCTGTCGCTTCTGTTAACATCAACAACACATCGGCATAACGCAACACGATAAAATTATTATTGGCGGCTTCGAGACTGCCATCTGCAACGGCACTGGCATCTACCCATTTGTTCTGAAATTTAATGGGTACAAATACGCCGTTTTTAGTATAGCCGTTGGAGATGGAAATGGAACGGCGGGGATCACTTGTTTCGTATTCATTATACAAATCGTCTGTTACCATGTTCATGCCACCGCCATACTTTGTAATGGTAAAGTTTTCGAATGGGGCAAATACCGTCCAGTAAGTACTGTATGGATTACCTATGCCACCCAGATACTGTATCTCGAAGATGGACTCTTTGGTATTTTTAAAGGTGGCGGAATTGCCGAATAAACCCTGGTAATTTGGCAGCAAGTCGTAACGTGAACCATTATAGCTATCATATACTTCTTTTAATACGGTGCCTGCTTTTGCTTTATCGCCTTTTGTTAAATATACTTTACCTAACAATGTTTTGGCGGCTGCTTTGTTGGCACGGCCTACTGCCGGTTCGCTTCCAGGCTCTGTTAATAAGCCGGCGGCATCTTCCAGGTCGCTAATGATCTGGGCATACACTTCGTCGGCAGTAGAACGGCTCATGGCATACGCTTCCTGGCCGGAAATTGGTTTGGTTACCAGTGGGACACCGCCATAAAGCTGTACCAGATTGAAGTAATGCAATCCGCGTAGGAACTTCATTTCCCCGATGATTTGATTTTTATAAGCATCGCTTAAACTGGCACCGGCAATTTTATCCAGTACGATATTGTTTTTATAAATAGCGCTGTACAGTGTTACCCAAAAATTATAGACCCCAGTATTGGTCGGGAAAATGGTGTAGTCCCTGAATGCCTGCTGATCGACAATAGTAAAAGAACCGGATATAGCGAGTGTGGTAACGGTGGTGTTATCGGACAACAATTCCCCGGTAAAGGATATCGGGCCTTTTGGTGCATATACTTCGTATAAGGAAGTGTAGGCGGCATTGGTTGCCAGGTCGAAATCCTGCTGACTTTTATAAATGGCATTGACATTGGCATTGGAAATGGGTGCTAATTCCAAAAAATCTTTTTTACAACCGGTAAACAAAATACCAGCGGCAAGTATGTATTTATATAAATTATTCTTTATCATCATTGACTTGTTTAGTTTGTTTTAAACGGTGCATTAAAAATTAGCTTTAATACCAAATGTGAGGGTAAAAGGAATCGGGTAAGAGCCATAATCTGCTCCCAGCATTAATCCCGGAGGTACATTACTGCTGCCACCATTTGCGCCAGGATTAGAGGAAGTGCCTACTGAGTAAGTACTGTTTTGCGGATCAAATCCTAAATAGTTACTGAATACTTTTACATTTTCCGCATTGGCATAAATTCTTACATCTTTGAATGGCATTTTGGATACGGCCGAATTTGGAATAGTATAGGCGATACGAATGTTTTTGATACGCACGAATGTGGCGCTTTCCATCCAGTAATCGGAATAACCTGTTATGAATGCGCCTTTACCTTGCGCGGTTGCAGGATAAGTAGCATATGGCTTGAAGGTTTTGCCATCACCTGGTTCTGCTTCGGATTTCCAATAGTTAGAAGATACTGCGTATGAATTTCTGCTATCGTTCCAGAAGCGGCTGAAACGTGTCTGCTGGTTCCAGATCTGTCCACCGAAATTGCCCTGAAGCATGAATGAGAATTCGAAGTTCTTGTAGTTAAAAGTATTGGTTAAACCTGCTGTAAAATCAGGCTGGTAATTGCCTAAAGTGGTTCTGTCTTTGATGTCAATTTTGCCATCGCCATTAATATCTTTTATGATCGGATCGCCAGGAGCAGCACCTGCATAATGCGGTGATTTGTTGATCTGGTCCTGGTTTTGATAAATGCCATCAAATTTGTAGCCTTTGTAGTTGGAAATTGGCTGTCCTACTTCTGTTACAAAATACCCCCACTCATCAATTTCAATGGGTGCATTATCGTGACCTAAACTCAATACTTTATTCCTGTTTAAAGAGATATTGAAATCGGTATTCCAGCGAAAATCTTTGGTTTGGATGTTTCTCGAATTAATACCGAGCTCTACCCCTACATTTTGCATGCTGCCGATATTTGTGAGCTGGGTGGTGAAACCTGAATATGCAGGTACCGGTACGTTCAGCAACATGTCTTTTGTTACAGATTTATAGGCGTCAAAGGTTAGAGCGATGCGATTGTTCCAAAGACCGAGATCGAAACCGATATTAAACTGGTTTGTTTTTTCCCATTTAAGATCCGGGTTTGCAATGGAGATCGGTGTCAGGCCGTTTACTGCGGTGGACCCGTTTACATACCTGCTGGAAGCAACCAGTGAAATGGAACCGTAGTTAGGGATCAGGTTGTTACCGGTAACTCCGTAGCTGACGCGGAATTTAAGGTTATTGATCGCTTTTACATTTTGCATAAAGTCTTCATCGGAGATCAACCAGGCGCCTGATACAGACGGGAAGGTCCCCCATTTGGAATTAGCACCAAAGCGGGAACTGCCATCTCTGCGGATGGTTGCATTAATGAAATAACGGTTTTTGAAGCCGTAATTTACTCTTGCCAGTGTGGATAATAATGACCACTCACTGGCTCCATTGCCTGCTCCGGGTTTTGAAAGTACCCCGGCGGCATTCATTGTTCTAACAATGTCGTTCGGGTAGCTGCTACCGTTTACACTAAGGGAATCGTAACGTTGTTTTTGTGCTGAGTAACCTACAATGGCACCAAAACTGTGATCTCCGATGGTTTTATTGTAACTGGCGGTATATTCCGCCTGCCAGTTTAATGCATTGTATGTACGGTACTGGCCTTGTGATGGCAACACGCTTGAATAACCGTATCCCTGGTTGGAAATCCAGAACCAGTTGTAATCATTTTTAAACAGGTTACCGCTTAAACTGGCTTTTAACGTAAGGTCTTTGATTGGTTTGTATTCAATATAACCGTTAGCCAAAGTGTTTATTGTTTTGTTTTTCTTATCGGCATAATCAATTAATGAATGAGGATTCCAAAGCTGTACACCATAATTCTGGAAACGCTTCCATTCTGAATTGGGATCGAGGAAACCGAGATTGCCGTTTTCATTATATTCCGGGAATATCGGGCTGCTTTGGATGCCTAAACTGATCACATCACTTTTACCGGTTGTACCGTCGGTTCTGTCTTGTGTGCCGGTAATGGCCAGGTTCAGGCCGACTGTTACTTTATCTGAAATTTTCTGGCGGATATTCGTCCGGATATTTAAACGTTTGTAATAGTTCTGAATGACCACGGCATCCTGGTCCAGGTAACCAACAGAAAACAGGTAGCTGGTTTTGTCTGTGCCTCCACTTAACGATAACTGCATGTTATTGGTATGCGCTGTTCTGAACATAACGTCCTGCCAGTCTGTACCTGCGCCATACTTTTCCGGGTTTGTAATAAAATCATCGGGAATCATGTAGTTTTTGGCACCTGAAACCAATGAGCGTTTATCATTACCATCTGTTGCTTTATTATTTACGGGATCTAATAACACCCAGGCATTATTTCTTGCATCAATATAATATTTAATCCATTCCTGCGCATCCATCATATCTACTTTGCGTAGTACTTTACTGATGCCGTGTTCATAAGTAAAAGCGACTTGTGGTTTACCTGATTTACCCATTTTAGTAGTTACCAAAATAACGCCATTTGCACCCCTGGAACCATAAATAGCTGAAGAGGCAGCATCTTTTAAAATTTCTACCGACTGGATATCCTGTGGATTGATCTGGTTTAAATCAAAATTTTCCAAAGCCATACCATCAACTACAAACAATGGCGTCGTACCTGCTGTAATGGAACTTGTACCGCGGACTTTAATGGTCGGCCCAAAACCTGGGGCACCCTGCGATGTACTGATATTAACACCTGGCACCTGCCCTTCCAGTGATTGGGCCACATTGGCAAATGACCGGTCTTTGAATTGCTCGTAACCGACAGAAGCAACCGAACCTGCAACGGCTCTTTTCTTTTGAGTACCGTAACCGACTACGACCACCTGCTCCAGATCTTTGGCATCAGACTTTAATTTGATGGCTGAAAGATTGGAGGCACTCAATTCTATGGTTTGATAACCCACCGCTGAGATCTGTACTTTAGATGTAGGCGCTACCGATATTGAAAATGTTCCATCTTCGTTTGAAACACCTACCACCGTACCATTTGTTAACTGAATGGTGGCACCTTCAATTGGTTTTCCATTTTCATCGGTAATTTTTCCGGAAACTTTTTGTGCCTGGGCTGAATTGTTAGTTTGTGCAAACAACTGGTAACCATTACCTGCCACTACTAACTGTGAAACTAATAGCCCTCTCAAGAACAAGGTACTAAACTTCATATAGCAATTATTATTTTGTTAAGACAGCAATATCGTAACCAAATATAGCAACAAATAAATACAAAAAGCAAATAATCGAAAATAAATTCAATAAAATGTAAGCAAGGAAAAATGATTTAATTAATAAATGAAATGATTTTAAAGTATTGATCTTATCAGATTTCCGTCGGCATGATATTTGTGTTTACCATATCAGCCTATTATTTTAAACCATTAAAATCTTGAATTATGTTACGTTACGCTGCAATCTTTTTAATTATTGCAATAGTCGCTGCCGTATTTGGTTTTACAGGAATCGCTGCCGGGGCTGCACAAATTGCAAAAATCTTATTCTTTATTTTTCTTGTACTATTTATAATATCTGTAGTAGCAGGAATGTTAAAAAAATAAATACATTATATAATCACCCTCAAAGCCGTTTATATTTTGTAATTTCAATTAAACCTGATTTTTTAATTATTTATCACTTAAACTTTTAAAAGAAATTATCATGAGCAAAACATCAAAATTACTTTTAGCCACATTAGGAGCAGCAGCAGTAGGGGTAGTAGCAGGAATTTTACTAGCTCCGGATAAAGGAAGCAATACCAGAAAGAAAATTAATAAAAAAACGCACGAAGCATGGGATTACTTAGCTGACCTGGTATTAGCTAAAAAAGAAGAAGCCGAAGATGCCATTGATGATGCTTTGCAGGCCGGTGAAAAATTGGCTAAAAAAGCTGAAGACAAATTAAAAGAAGCGAAGGCTCAATTATAATTCAACTCCTTACCCGTGTTATGGTTCATTACTGTAATGAAACGTTTACTGAATCCGCAATTGATTCAATAAATATCAATCTACTAAATGAATAATCGGGCTTAAAAGCTATTTGGCAAGCAATTGCCAGATAGCTTTTTATCACTTGTAAATCATTTTTAAATCCGTGATATGCAATAGATTTTTAATTTAAAACCTATAACACTTGTATATTCTTTCTGAATGTTTTAGTAGTTATACAAATACGCAACTGTATGGATATTGATACTAAAAAAGGAATAAAAGACAGAATTGAACAGTTAATAGACAAGGGGACTGATTTAGCAGAAAGTTACTATGAACTATCAACCATAAAAGTAAATAAAAAGATTGCCTCTGCAGGTAGTAATACTTTATTCCTGGCTATCGTTATTGTTCTTTTAAGTTTTATAATGTTGTTTTTAGGAATAGCATTAGCATTTTGGATTGCGTCACTTGTTGATAGCAACAGCCTTGGTTTTTTACTAACCGCCGGCATTTTTCTCTTATTAATAATATTTATGATTTTATTTAAGAAAAGGTTATTGCTTTTTGTTAAAAACATAATCATTAAAAAAATGTATGACGATGAAGACTAAACCAATTATAAACAGCTACCAGGATCTATTGGACTACGAAAAAAGTATTGCATTAAAAGTTGACCTGGAATTATCCAGCTTTAAAAACGAATTTCAATTATTGAAAGAAGATTTGAATCCGACTACATTAGCTTTTAAAAGTGTCAGCAAATTGATGTCCAATGATAAATCAGCAGGCATCGTCAATAACTTTGTAGGGGATTCTGTTAATTTTCTTTTGAAGAAAGTGCTGCTGAGAAATAGCGGTCTTTTAACAAGAATAGCTGTTCCTCTACTGGCGAAAGCTCCTATTACGAATATGCTTACGAATCTTTTGAAGAATAACGCACCGGGTTGGATCAACAATCTCACCAATAAAATAACCCAAAAAACGAAACAGGAAAAATAGCCTGAAAAATATTTAACCTCTGACTTAAAACGCAGAGGTTTCTTTTTGCAGCAACCTGAAACAACAGGAATTATCATTATTTCCAGCAAAATCATTAACCCTTTTACCCTTAAAAAGGCCCACAGACTATTATAAACAAAAATACCAACCGGTATTTCACCAATTGGTATTTTAATATTTACTTATTTTTTCTTGCTTCAATCATCCGCATTTCTTTTGCATCCTGTAAAAACTCGGAAGCAAAAATGAATTTATTCAGTTTTTCATTATCACTGAAAATAATATCATTACTACTCCCCCGCCATTCAGGATGTCCCTGGTACATGTATAAAATATTGTCCCCAATTTCCATCACGCTATTCATATCATGGGTATTAATAACCGTCGTAATGTTGAACTCCGTGGTAATATCTTTGATCAGTTTATCAATTACCATACTCGTTTGCGGATCCAGACCGCTGTTCGGTTCATCACAAAACAGGTATTTCGGATTTAAAACAATCGCCCGGGCCAGTGCTACCCGCTTCATCATACCACCACTTATTTCTGAAGGGAATTTATGATTCGCATCCTTAAGATTCACACGGTCCAGTGTTTCATTAACACGCTTCAGTTTTTCAGCGTTTGACAGCTTTGTAAACATATCCAAAGGAAATTTCACATTCTGCTCTACCGTCATACTGTCGAACAATGCTGAACCCTGGAATAGCATACCAATATCCTGGCGTAAAGCTTTACGTTCAGGTGTTGTCAAAGTCGTGAAACTTAAATCGTCGTAAAAAATCTCGCCCTGTTCAGGTGTAAACAAACCAACAAGGCACTTTAAAAAAACGGTTTTACCACTTCCACTGGACCCGATGATCAGGTTACATTTTCCTTCTTCAAATTCCGTGGAAACGTCCTGTAACACAGTCTTCTCACCGAAAGATTTATATAGATTTTTAACTGTTATCATCCTGCATTTAACATTATAAGGGTTACGACGTAATCGGCTAATAAGATAAGGATACAGCTTACTACCACGGCTAATGTACTGGAACGGCCAATTTCCAAGGCGCCTCCACGTACGTTATAACCAAAGTACGCCGGTACGCTGGAAAAGATATAAGCAAACACAATAGCTTTAATCATTGCTACCCATACATTAAAACCATTAAAACCTGAACGTAATCCTTCATCAAAAGTAAAGACGTCCATTATGCCTGTTGCCTGGGCAGTAAACCGACCGCCTAACAAGGCCACAAAAATGGATAAAGAAATCAATAATGGTACTGTAAGCATAGATGCCATTATTTTAGGCGCAATCAGGTAAGAACGGGTATTGATGCCCATAATTTCTAATGCATCTATCTGCTCGGAAATCCGCATATTGCCTAATTCAGAAGCAATTTTACTGCCAACAACACCGGCTAGTACCAGGCTGATTACCGTTGGTGATAATTCCAGCATCATACTATCTCTTACAATAACGGCAATAGTGGTTTTGGGAATAAAATCTGCTACCAGCTGGTAAGCCGTCTGTACGGTCATTACTGCGCCGAGGAAAACTGAAATAATCAATACGATCGGTAAGGAACCAATGCCGATATCCATGCATTGTTTCATCAGTTCCTTCCAGTACATTTTGGCATTTTCCGGTTTGGAAAACATCCCTTTAATGGTTAGTGTATATTTTCCTAAATGGGTAAATACATTCATGTAGCAAAAATAAGTGGTTCAAGGCACTATAAAGGCCCTGGGTAAAATATATTGTTTAACTATTGTTAATCTATCTTAACGCATTACAGCTTAAGCCCTTTTTTTAAACATCCCGATAACTATCCTGATCAACTGGATAAAAACAAACGCGACCAAACCTGCCAGGATACCCAATATCAACTCTTTCAGCATTACCGGTATCTGGTTCCATATATTATGTATGTATTCCACATTGTGCGAAAAAATACCACCGGATACCAACAGTAAAGCAATGGTACCTATTACTGCCAGTGATTTAATAATTACAGGGAGTGCATTTACCAGGAAAACACCTACTTTATTTATAAGTCCTTTGCTGTTAGAACGTTTGATTAATTTATAACCGGCATCGTCCATTCTAACAATTAAAGCCACAATGCCATAAACACCAATAGTTGCCGCAACAGCTACTACCGATACTGTAATGATCTGGATATTCAAAGGCTTATCCAAAACAGTAGCCAATGCTATAATTACAATTTCAATAGATAATATAAAATCGGTAGAGATGGCTGACTTTACTTTTGTTGCCTCTTCTACTTCGCTGGAGCTGTTTTCTAATATTTCAACCTCGCTCTGATGATTCTCTAATTGATGCTTTTTATGGAAAAAGAATTCAATGATTTTCTCCACCCCTTCGTATGCCAGGTAAAATCCGCCTAAAATAAGGATGATCTTTACTGCAATTGGTAAATAAACATTTAAGAGAAAAATGACAGGAATAATAATTAACTTATTCAAAAATGAACCTTTCGTGATTTTCCACAAAACCGGCAATTCTCTCGATGCCAGGAAACCTGTCGCTTTTTCAGCATTTACGGCTAAATCATCGCCTAAAATACCCGCTGTTTTTTTTGTTGCTATCTTACTTGCTACTGCTACATCGTCCATTAAAGCTGCTATATCATCTAATACCGCGAATATTCCGGATGCCATTTTACTAATTTTATTCGAAAATAGAAATAAACAACAAGACTTGAATTAATGTTCAGAAAATAATTTCTCTGATACTATATCTGCCCTATTTTAAATAATAAAATCCCGCTAAATCAGGCTTTTAAAGTGATATTTTTATGTTTTTATTGGTTATCCGGTAATAAAAGCCCCTTTCTTACTGCTCCATTCTGCCCTTAAATGAAAGCAATTGTTATAAAACACAGAAATGCTGACAATTCGTCAGAAATTGAATATATTTGCAGTTCATATTTTTTTGACAATGGTTGAAATACTTGATAACGAACTTAAAGGCCTTACCGGTAACAAAACACACGACGAAGCCCGCCAGGGCGAAGCTTTTGCACCGGCTGCCGATTTACCCAATATTTTTAAGAAACGTTTTTATATAGAAAGTTATGGCTGTGCCATGAACTTTGCAGATAGCGAGGTAATCGCCTCTATCCTGCAAAACGAAGGTTTTGGCGCTACCCGGAATACAGAAGAAGCGGATCTGATTTTTATAAATACCTGCAGCATCCGCGAAAAAGCTGAGCAAACCATCCGCAAACGTTTAAGCGAACTGAAAAAAGTTAAAAAAACAAATCCCGGTTTATTGGTAGGTGTTTTAGGTTGTATGGCAGAACGTCTGAAATCAAAATTGATTGAAGAAGAAAAACTGGTGGATATTGTTGTAGGCCCGGATGCTTACAGGACCATTCCGCAACTTATTGAAGAAGCTGAAACCGGCCAGAAAGCTGTCAACGTTTTATTGAGCCGTGAGGAAACTTATGCCGATATCAGCCCTATTCGTTTAAATAGTAACGGCGTTACCTCTTTTGTAAGTATTATGCGTGGTTGCAACAATATGTGCAGTTTCTGCGTAGTGCCGTTTACAAGAGGCAGGGAAAGAAGCCGCCCGGCAGACAGTATCATAGCGGAATGTATCGAGTTGTACGAACAAGGGTATAAAGAAATTACATTATTAGGACAAAATGTTGACAGTTATCACTTTATACCGGTTAATGGCAATGATAGTGAAGCAGTAAGTTTTGCCAGATTAATGGAACGTGTCGCCTTAATTTCCCCGGATTTGCGGGTACGTTTCAGCACTTCGCATCCTAAAGATATTACCGACGAAGTACTGTACACCATGGCTAAGTACGAAAATATTTGTAATTACATACACTTACCGGTTCAAAGCGGCAATACCCGCGTATTACAAATGATGAACCGTACCTATACCCGTGAGTGGTACAAAGCAAAAGTGGACAGGATCAGGGAGATTTTACCGGACTGCGGTATTTCATCTGATATCATTGCCGGTTTTTGTACCGAAACCGAAAAAGAACACCAGGATACTTTAAGCATTATCGAATATAGTCAGTTCGACTTAAGTTATATGTACTTCTATAGCGAACGTCCGGGCACTTTAGCAGCTCGCCGTTATCCGGATGATATACCATTAGAAGTAAAAAAACGTCGCCTTGCTGAAATTATTGAACTTCAGAATGAGATTTCTTACCAAAGCAATATTAAAGACCTTGGCAAAGTATTTAAAGTTTTAATTGAAGGTAACAGTAAGAAAAATGAGAACGAATGGATGGGACGTAACAGCGCCAGCAAAGTGTTGGTCTTCCCTAAAGGAGATTATAATTTACAAAAAGGCGATTATGTAAATGTACGGGTAACAGATTGTTCCAAAGGTACATTAATAGGTAAAGTAGAATCACTTAATTAAATGACTATAGATACTTTATGGAAAATACATAAAGTGTTTATTCAAATATAAATCTGCGAAATGACAGACATTCAGGCCATTAAAAACAGATTTGGTATAATAGGAAATTCACCTTTATTGAACCATGCTTTAAATGTAGCGGTACAAGTGGCCGGTACAGATTTAAGCGTATTGATAAACGGTGAAAGCGGCGTTGGTAAAGAAGTTTTTTCGCAAATTATCCATTCTCTTTCTGCCAGAAAGCATAATAATTTTATTGCCGTAAACTGTGGCGCTATTCCAGAAGGAACGATCGACAGTGAATTATTCGGACATGAAAAAGGCGCTTTCACCGGTGCAGCAGACAGCCGGAAAGGTTATTTTGAAACGGTGAATGGCGGTACCATTTTTTTAGATGAAATTGGTGAAATGCCTTTAGGCACCCAGGCCCGTTTGCTGCGCGTATTGGAAAGCGGAGAATACATACGTGTCGGCTCCTCCAAAGTACAAAAAACAGATGTTCGTGTAATAGCAGCCACTAACCGCGATTTGCTGGAGCAGGCCAATGCAGGCAAATTCCGCCTGGACCTGTACTACCGTTTAAACTCAGTGCCTATCCGCATCCCGGCATTGCGCGACAGGAAAGAGGATATTCCGATTATGTTCCGCAAATTCGTCATTGATTTTGCCGAGCGTTATAAAACCACGCCTGTTCAGTTAAATGAGGATGCGAAGACCATGCTGATGAATTATCCATGGCGGGGAAATGTGCGCGAACTTAAAAATATAGCAGAACAGATAAGCGTCCTAAGCCGGGAGAAATTAGTAACAGCCAGTGACTTACAGCAATTCCTTAGCGAAAACCCTTCTAACCTGCCGGTACTGGCAGGGGCCGTAAACACCAGTGCAGGTAATGGTTATGTGAGTGAAACTACTTTTGCTACTGAGCGCGATATCCTGTACAAGTTCATTTTCGATATGAAAAAGGACCTGAACGAATTAAAACGCATGTTTGTAGAGTTGGTGCAAAACCCAGGTTCGGTAAAAAATGCCGCTTCGTTCATGAATGAGAACTTTATAGACGAGCATCCTTTAGAAGCAGCCATTCAACGGCCGGCCATCAATGCAGGCAGTTCACCAACCGTGCAACCGGCGCAACCTTTTATCATACATAACAGCAGTAGCAGTAATACGATTACGAGCAAGCCAGCTGATTACGACGATCACGAGCATGTAGAAGAGTCCCTGAACCTGATGGATATGGAAAAAGACCTGATTATTAAGGCATTAAAAAAGCATAAAAGTAAACGGAAAGATGCTGCTTTAGACCTTGGTATCAGCGAACGGACGCTTTACAGGAAATTAAAGGAATACGATATTGAGGATATGTAATATCATTGATATACTTTAAGTTATAAAAATTATTTAAAGTACTATATGGGGCTGTCAGCAATGATATTTCATTCAACTTTTGTCCGGGCTAATGTGGGGTGCCGTCCCGTGCGGTTACAAAATAAGCCAATATTCTTTAGAAATTTCAGGCTGTTAGATAACACCGAACGGGACCGTCGCTTAAGCGCCGCCCACTATATCCCGCAGCCTTTGAACATCTGAAATTTTATTCAACAATCCAATTATAAGAAACTCCTAACAATACGAATGATATGGAGGGAATAAATTTGAGTAAGTTTGTTTAGGTAATAAATAGGTTTTGATAACAAATCACCAGTAATATCAATCCATTACATTACCGGACTAAGAAAAGAAGCAATTAAAGTTTATAAATAATTATAATTTACAAAATGTTGGCATCATTGCACAGGCGACAAAGTGTTTTAATGATATTGATTGGTTTAGTCACCATCTTCTTATCAGGTTGCAAGATATATACCTTTAAAGATATCAGTATCCCGGCAGAGATTAAAACGGTAAAACTTCGTTTAATTGAAAACAGGGCCCGCTATATCAATCCATTGCTGGCACCAACCCTTACCAATCGTTTACAGGAGAAAATTGTAGGCCAGACAAAGCTAAACCGGGTGGAAGGTGATGATGCGGACTGGTTAATAACAGGAACAATTACCGATTACTCTGTCACCACTTCCGGCATTGCCAACCAGGCAGCCAGCCTGAACCAGTTAAATGTCACCGTACAGATAAAATTAAAGGATAACGTGAACCAGAAAGAAGAGGAATATTCTGTCAACAAAATGTTCTCTTTTGCCGCCAGTTTATCTTTGGACCAGGCAGAAGCCTCTTTAAATGAGGAAATCATTAAGGGTTTGACCGATGAAGTTTTCAACAGATTATTTTCCAATTGGTAATTGTATTATTTTAGCAACCAATGAACAGCGTATTACAAGAAATAAAAAGTACATTTCATCTGCAAATGACAGATTCTTTTGAAGCTGTTGATTTTGGTGAAGAAATGCGTGACTTGCTTAAGGAATACCCATGGTTTGGCCTGGGATGGCTGACAATAGCCACCGAATCAGATATTAAGATCCAGCAAAAAGCCAATCTTTGGTACAACAATTCATTTTTACTGAATAGTTTGTTGCAAGGCTCAGAAAGTTCTGAAAACTGGCTAAAAGAAGCACTGCTGGACCTGGATACTTTGCCATTGGTAGAGAAAGAAGAAGCGGATTTAAACGAAGCAATAGAAGAAATAGAATTAAAAACCGAAATCGCACCGGAATTACCGGAAACATTCAATGAAGAATTGACTGCTGCTGGTGTGAATAACAAAGCAACAGAGCCGGGTACAATAATAACGGAAGCAATAATTGAAGCCGGGGAAATACAGCCCCAGCAGCAAGAAATGCCTGATGAAACAGCGCTTAATCCGCTCAGTGAAACGGCTGAAAAGATTCTCGCCACCCTGCAGAGCATCAATTTAGAAGATGATGAAAATGCCGCCAAACAAAAGCTATCTTATGAAACCTACCATATTATAGATTATTTTGCCAGCCAGGGTATAGAGATCACCGCTGAAGACCTGAACAAAGATAGTTTTGGCAAACAGGTAAAAAGTTTTACGCAGTGGCTGAAAACAACAAAAAAGATTGTTCAGAACGCCTATAACGAAGGGCCGATTGACCCATTGGTAGAGGCGCAGGCAAAAGCGTCTTTATCAGAAAAAGAAGTTTTAACCGAAGCAATGGCACAGGTTTTAGTAAAACAGGGAAAAAATCGTAAAGCAATAGAGCTTTATGGAAAATTAATCTTGTTATATCCTGAAAAATCCCATTACTTTGCAAACCGTATAAAAGAAATTAACGAATAAACTGATTATGGTTATTTTATTTTTAGTATTAATAGTAATTGCTTGTTTAATCTTAGGTTTTGTTATCTTAATTCAAAATCCTAAAGGTGGTGGTTTAAGCGGCAGCATGGCTGGTATTGGTAACCAGTTCATGGGTGTTGACCAAACGAATAAAGTATTGGATAAAGCTACATGGATCTTCGTAACAATTATTGCATTGTTATGTATCAGTAGCTCTGTATTTATAAAAGACGGAACATCTAAATCCGGTAAAAGCACTTTAGATAACATTCCTACTACAGGTGCAGGCGTTACTGCTCCGGCGGCGGCCCCTGAAGCACCGGCAAATACAGTTGACACAAATGGTCAACCGGTAAGTACAACGCCAACTAAATAATATTTCTACAATATTTAACGATACTAAAGGTTGCTAATAGAGCAACCTTTTCGTGTTTAAACTATCTTAGTCTTTAATAAAGCTCCTGATTAATGCCTGTTAGAATCTTCATTATAATATTTACCTTCATATCGGTATATACAAGTGCACAACCGTTTTATATTAAAGACAGCATCCGGTCGGATAAGGCGAGGAAAGAAGTTCAGGATAAACTATATACCAATATAAAAACGTTTTCAAACTACCTGGACACTTTCAAATTCTCCAACGATGAAGAGCAATTGGAAATGCTGGAACTGATGCTTTGGGAGATTAACCAATACAGCATCAATAATCCATCTATAGAACGCGGCATTACAGAGTTGATGAAAAATTACGAGGTACTTCCACCCTATTTCCAGACAACAATGCTGGAACTGGTGTATGGATTATACCCTGAACAATTTTATTCCCGGATTTATAAGCTGGTGCCCAAACTGAAGACCACCCGCGATTTCGCCATCGCTGCCAGGTATCTCTTTAATCAAAAGCCAACTAAAGAGAATTATGAATATATTACTGAAGCCGGTAAAAATTTAACGACCAATCCGCGCCAGCAATGGCAACTTAAGACTTTATTGAAAAACCTTACAGATACCGGCAACATCATCCTGCCCGACTTAGATAGTTTGTTTGCATGGCAGCGGACGCATGGCTTTAAAGTGATCTACAGTTTCCAGCGTAAGAACAGGCGATACCCGGGCATGGCTGTTCTGCAGAATAATGATGGCAGTTTTTACCAGGACTCCGGCAACCAGGTTGCGGTATTTCCCCAGTTGGCAAAAGCAGCTTCAGGATTACCTTATTTTGTAACGAACGGCAATACGCCGCAAGGCATTTATTCCATTAAGGGAACGGCGATATCCCGCAATACGTTCCTGGGGCCAACACCAAATATACAGGCCAAAATGATGTATGAAGTGGACCGTCAAACCTTTTCTCACGATATTTATTGTTTATCGGATCTGGATTCATCGGAATATTTCTACAGGCGGTTTGTGCCGCAAAACTGGCAGAACTGGAACGGCTTAATGGAAGCTTTCGATGCAGGTAAAATCGGTCGTTCGGAAATTATTATTCATGGTTCTGTTATGGACAGAAGATGGAGTGCCGGTAAGACTTATGCACCTTATATACCAACGCTGGGTTGCATTACCGGGCTTGAGATATGGGATGAGCATTCCGGAAAACTTATTACAAGTACGCAACTGGACCTGGTCAATGCATTTACAGCATCGCCTGATCCCAGGGGATTTTTAATAGTAATAGACCTGGACAATAAAGAAGCGCCGGTCAACTTTGCAGAATTAATGCAGCTCATTAATAAAAATAAGTAAATAGTTCCATTGATATTTTAATGTTCAAAGGCTGCGGCGGACAGCAGGCGGGCGCGCCTTGCGCCCGGTACGAGCACGTATAAGCCCGGCTACTGGTGTGCGCAACGCGAGTACGTTACCCTGCAGTACGCCGGACTAATGCCGTACCGTATTACCAATGCTCGTAGCCCCAAATACAAAATGCCCGGCTACAACCGGGCATTTTTATATACAAACAGCAATTGTATTAAATTTTCTCCAGGATACCGTCCACAATACCATATTCGATGCTTTCTTTGGCATCCATCCAGTAATCGCGGTCAAAATCCTTAAGAATTCTTTCAACAGTCTGCCCTGTATTTTGCGCTAATATTTTTGCACCCATTATTTTTGCTTTCTGTATCTGTAGTGCCATAATTTCCAGGTCCGCACTGGTACCACGGCCACCACCACTTGGCTGATGGATCATTACCTCGCCACTTGGGAAAATAAAACGGCGACCTTTGGTACCACCACTTAATAATATGGATCCCATACTGGCAGCCATACCCATGCACACTGTACTTACCGGGCTTTGTATCATTTGCATCGTATCGTAAACAACCATACCACTGGTAACAGAACCACCCGGGCTGCTGATATAAAATGTAATTTCTTTACCAGGATCGATCGCATCCAGGTACAATAAACGCGCAGTTATATCCTTGCAGCTTTTATCGTCCACTACGCCCCAAAGAAAAATCTTGCGTTGCTCAATGAACTTTTTATCGAACTGCCAGCCGCTGAACATTTTCTCCATGTTTATTTCCGGAGTACCTGTTGACGGTTCTTCTTCTTCCTCTTCTTCGTTAAATCTTATATTCTTATTATAAATACTCATGTTGTTATATTTTAATTGTACCGGAATTATTTTTTAGCTTTTCTTGGGTTGGTAATTAATACTTCATCCACTAATCCATATTCTTTTGCTTCAGGGGCCGTTAACCACTTGTCACGGTTGCTATCAATAGCGATCTGCTCTGCGGTCTGACCGCTGTGATACGCTAAAATATCATATAATTCCTGCTTTAATTTTCTTACTTCATTCACCGTGATCTCTATATCAGAAGCCTGTCCCATAGCACCGGCGCTTGGCTGGTGGATCATGATACGGCTATGTTGCAAAGCAGTCCTTTTACCTTCGGTACCGGCAGCCATTAATACGGCGCCCATACTGGCAGCGATACCTGTACAAATAGTACTAACGTCCGGTGTAATGAATTGCATGGTATCGTACATACCTAAACCGGCATACACGCTGCCACCCGGGCTGTTGATGTACATCTGGATATCCCTGGTACGTTCTGTACTTTCCAAAAACAATAACTGAGCGGTAACAATATTTGCCACTTCGTCAGTAATAGGATATCCCAGGAATATGATCCTGTCCATCATTAAGCGGCTGTAAACATCCATTACGGCAATGTTCATTGGTCGCTCTTCTATAATATTTGGTGTTAAAGATGTTATATTAGGAACACCACCGAAACCTGGAACTGACTGTACCGCCTTTGGTGCACTATGTTTCATATAACTATCCAAAGTATTGCTACTAATGCCGCGATGTTTTACCGCATATCTCTCAAATTCTTTTCCAAACTCCATATATGTGATTTTTCTTTTTGCTTATTAATTTAAATTGATTCTATTGCACCGGCAATATAAGTGTATTTATGCTTTCAAATATTATGCAATTGAAAAAAACGGACAAATTGACATAAAAAAACAGGTGAAACTCCGGAGTGAATATGCTTGAAATTATTTTTCGTGATAACTTAGTATAAAGCAATCGTTTGCATTAATTTAAAAAATATCTAACAATATCCTCTCAATAAACAGCGTTTTAAAATATATTCAAGCACATTAATGGTATTTGGGAAAATATTGAAATATGAAAAAATGTGGATAACTTTAATAAGTTGCACTGCATCTGTTAAGATTATATTAAATAACTTTAACGGAAATTAATTTCTTCCCTATTAAAAAAGAGAGAAAATATAATGAAAAATATTTCTATCATTTTAACCTTCGTAATAGCATTCACATTGCTTACTGGTTACAGTGCTACGGCTAAAAATATAAACGACAACGATTCTTCAGCGATAAACATGGCTGAGAGTAATAAACTGTTAAGTGACTCTATTATAAACGCACAATCACTCTTCGAAAAGAAACAGTACAAAAATGCTGCCAAAATTTACAACGCTCTTTTTAAAAATACCAGCAGTTATTTTACCATCATCCACGGTATAAACGCAGTAATATGCAACACCAAAATAGGAAACTTTGATTTAGCATTTAAATACCTGAATAAACTGGTAAAAGAATGCGGATTCTCAAATATCTACCTGCATAAAGATGCTGCCGCATTAAGCAAACTACAGGCAGATAACAGGTGGAAAGATATTTTGGAAGCAGTGGACCATAATCTTAATGCTTTTACAATATCACATAATTAAAAATACCTTGTAGAAGGTTACCATATTTAGGTTTAAGGGGGAACAAAAAAGCGTTATGAAAATAACGCTTTTACTTTTTATATATCTTATATATCTTATGCTTTCAGTTTTTTAACGGCTTCCGTTATTTTAGGAACAATCTCAAACGCATCCCCCACGATACCGTAGTCAGCGGCTTTAAAGAATGGTGCTTCCGGATCTTTATTAATTACTACAATATATTTGCTCCTGTTGACACCAGCCAGGTGCTGAATAGCCCCACTGATACCAATAGCAATATACAGGTTAGGAGAAATAGCACCACCGGTTTGACCGACGTGCTCATTATGCGGGCGCCAATGCGCATCTGCTACCGGGCGGCTGCAGGCTGTAGCCGCGCCTAATGCGTGTGCCAGGTCCGTTACAATTCCCCAGTTCTCCGGTCCTTTCAAGCCACGACCGCCACTTACTACCAGGCTCGCTTCACTTAAAGGTACTTCACCAGGAGCAGCCGTACTTTTACCGGTTACTTTTACTTTGGCAGCCGGCACCGTTACCGAAATATTTTCAACAGCTACATCACCGGAACCGGAAGCTTTTAAACCATAAGCATTAGGGTTTAAGGAAACTATTTTTACAGCTGTATTTACAGCAACATTCGCGAACGCCTTACCACTGAATACGGATTTCTTTACAATAAAACCATTGGACGTATCCGGTAAAGCTACTGCGCCGGCCACTAAGCCAGCCTTTAATCTTACACTTAACCTGGGTGCCACGGCTTTACCATTAGCGTTATGACTAAAGATGATCACATTCGCATTTTGCTGTGTGGCTACTTCAGCTATTACTGTGGTATAAACCTGTGCATCAAACGCATCCAGCGAAGCATCTGTTACCTGTAATACTTTATTGATACCATATTTACCGGCGGCTTTAATTGCTTCTGCACTTATTGTGCCTAAAACCAAACCTACAGCGGTGGTACCCAATTGTTCTGCCACCTTAGCACCATAACTAGCTGCTTCCAGACCGGATTTTTTTATTTGACCGTCTGCCTGATCCAAATATATTAAAACTGACATAATTGTAAATTTTGAAAATGAATTAAATAACTTTTGCTTCTTCGTGTAATAATCTTACCAATTCTTCTACATTGTCTGCAGGTATTAATTTCACGCCCGCTTTAGGAGGCGGTGTTTCAAAACTACTGATTGTTGTTAAAGCCTCTGCCGCTACTGGCTCCTGTACAGCCAATGGTTTCGTACGGGATGCCATAATGCCTTTCATATTCGGAATGCGCTGTTCAGCTACACCTTTCTGGCAACTGATCACCAATGGTAAACTCACTTCATTTGTTTCATCGCCCCCCTCAATTTCACGTTTCACAGTCGCTGTATTGCCGTTAAATTTTACATCTGTGGCTAAACTGATATATGGAACGTCCAGCAATTCTGCCACCATACCGCCAATGCTGCTGCCGTTAAAATCAATCGTTTCCTTACCGGTAAGTACCAGGTCGTAACCACCGTTTTTAGCCACGTTAGCTATTTGCGACGCAATAAAAAAACTGTCACTGTTATCGGAATTAACACGGATACCATCATCGCCACCAATGGCAAATGCTTTACGGATAATCGGGTCCGCATCTGCAGTGCCCACGTTTACCAATGTTACCTGCGTAGCAACGCCACTCTCTTTTAACTCTAATGCCTTTACTAAAGAATACCACTCATCGTATGGGTTTACAATATATTGCACCCCCGCTTCATCAAACTTCGTATTATTGTCTTTGAAAGCTATTTTTGCAGTGGTGTCAGGAGTTTTACTCACACAAACCAAAATTTTCATATAGCGTTTATTTTATGATAGCAATTAAAAAAATAGTTGCATAAACAACTATTACAAATATAGAATTACTATCGAATAAAGCAAAACTTTGATGATAAATAAAAATTAAAATGGAAAAAATTAATAAACTTTTGAATTTTCTAACAGAACAGCCAAATGATTGTTTTTTACGACATGCTTTAGCCCTGGAATATGTAAAAATTCAAAACGATGAATTAGCCCTGGAAGCCTTCACCACACTACTTTCCATAGACGAAAACTATATTGGCAGCTACTATCATTTAGCAAAATTATACGAGCGTCAAAATAATATTCCGCAAGCCATTGCCACTTATAAAAAAGGGATTGAAATTGCTACCAAACTAAAAGACAATCATGCCCGCAATGAGCTTCAGATGAGCCTTGATGACTGGGATGACGAATGATTTTCATTATGGCTCTCAGCTTTTGCTGTCTGCCGTACATTTGTACGGGCTGCTTTGGGGTACCGTACAGCTGCGCCAAAGGCTTGCTGTACCAGCCTTGCAGGCTGCCCACACATCCCGCAGCTTTTCATCTTCAGAATAAATATCCGGCTTTTAAAATACAATTTGGATTAAATTTAAACCAGGAAGCAAAGAACCCATTTCTCATTTTTAAAATCATTTTCAAATGGGAATGTTAAATCAATATTTCCGTAGATGGTTTTACAAAGTCAGATACGTCTTATAAAAAGCAAAATTTAAAACACATGAAAAAAGCCTTATTGATACTGTTATTAGCCGGTGCCACACAAAATTTATGGAGCCAGACCTACTCCACTAAAAAAGGCTATATCCGTTTTTTCAGCAGCACATTGGTTAAAGACATTAAAGCAGATAACAATGAGGTCGTCAATTCTTTAAACAGCAGTACCGGTGAGTTGTTATTTACAGCTTCCATTAAAGCTTTCAGCTTTGAAAACAAAACCATGCAAAAGCATTTCAATGACCCGGCTTATATGGATAGTGACCTCCACCCCACCGCTAGTTTTAAAGGAACAATTACCAACCTGAAAGCCATCAACTTTAAGGCAAACGGCACTTATCCCGCATTTGTTTCAGGAGACCTAACCATAAAAGGCGTCACAAAAAAAATAACCACAACCTGCACCATTACGGTTAATAATGGTGCCATCAGCTCAAATGCAGTATTTAAAGTACAACGTGAAGATTTCGGCATTAACCCTTCAGGAATGGCTATCACCAAAATTGCAAAAGAGATTGAAGTAACTGTTCAGAATACTTATGAATCTGTACAGTAAATAAACAGGTTTTAATAATACTAAAAGCGTTCATTGAATCTCAATGAACGCTTGGATTTTTGTAATTAGTTAATTATTACCTTTGCTACACATTATAAATATCAATTAACTAATGAAACTAAAAAACATCATTCGATTCATCGAATATTCTTATATACTATTATTCTTTGGTATTATAATTTTGGCTCTTGCCTTGGCAAATCAATCTAAAGAAGGGGCATTTTTCTTTTTTCAATTAATATTGGGAGGACTTGCAGTAATATTCTATTTTATCAGGTTATATATTATCAATTATTTTATAAGAAGAACACCTTATCCAGGTGTTCTATATGATGTTTTAGATAGAACAAATTTGAGTAATAATATATCTTTTGAGCTGTCAGAAGAATTGATGACAGAAGTTTATAAGCCCGCTTATAGTACTGAAGAATTTTTAAATAATAATGACTTAGAATCTAAAATTGGGTATAAAAAAGCAGGTTTCCCGTATATAATAGTTACTTTATGTATAGCTTTCCTGATATATTTTTCTTATAAAAGAGCTCATATAGATTGGTGGTATAATGCATTATTAATTATTACGATTTTACATTCCATTTACAAATGGCAAAAAAATAAAAAACAGCCAACATCTGCCAATATAGTGATGTCATTTACAGAAGAGGGCTTACTTTATTATAATACATTAATCACCTGGAAAAGTATCTATGATTGGAAATTCACGACAGAGCAAAAAAACATGATTGGTTTTAATATAGAGTATTACGATGTAAACCAAAATAACACTACCTTTTTTGCAGACACTACTAATCTAGATATTAATCGTTTTGAATTCTTATTATTGCTATCACATTATAAAAGCAAATATGGTTAATGATTTTTATCCAATCTTTTTTGGTTTCGCAAGTCTTGCGAAGCAGCCTTGTGAATTATATTCAATAAGTCTTTGACTTATTTTATTCCCAAACCGATATATGTCTCAGATCTACTCCAAAATAATCAACACAGCATCTATCTAAAGGTATATTTCATGTTTATATTTTGGTGAAACTATTTTAATTTCTTTAAGCCGTCTTTTTTCAAGCGTTATTTTCAGGTTTCGTTTATAAAAAGTTTCATCTTCACGCTTATAAATTTCTTGTTCGGAACGTTTGCAGTCCTCAAACTCCTTTGTGACAATTATCTTACCTGTAGATAAATTGAAATCTACATTCAACCAATATTCACAAATCCTGCCATTGCTGCTTTCATAGCCAACAAGGTAAAAATCGTCATTTTTGAACCTGTATTTATCAGTATGCGACCATTTCCAGCTACTCCCGCCATAATGTGTAATTTCCAGAACACCATTCTTTACAATCATTCCCGTATAGGGATCATCCATCATGCCACCCTCACGACTGCCGAAAATTGCCTGCTTTGATCTTTTCCATTCAGCCCACTTTCCTTTTTTAAGTTTATAGATTATTAACTCCCGCGGTACATTTTCAAAATCTTCAGATGCCTTTTCCGTATCAAATACTACAATAAGCTCTTTTATACTATCATTGTCCAAATCCCCGGTAAGTGAATCTTTAATGATGTAATTTTTAGGGATCATTAATTCCTGGCCAAAAGTCGCAGAACTTGTAAAACACAAGAAAATGATGGTGAATAGTTCTTTAATCATAATAATATTATCGCTCAGAAATCTCTTTCAATCTTGCCAATGCTGCCGGGTAGGTCTTTTCAAAATAATCCAGGTATTCGTCTATTGTATCCATATCTACAGTTAATGTGGTTGTACCGTTATTTTCCTGGTAAGTGTAATTTTCATGGCCACCTGCCCATTTTTCAACTTGCTCACCTGTCGTTACTTCAGTATCACCAACCAAAAAGCCGTAATGTCTTATTGATACAAATTTCGCCGGTTGGTGCTCTTCTATTTCAGAGACCATTCCACCCTTTTTGCCGCTTTCGTCCGTACCTACAAAATAAATTTTACTTTCCTTTTCCCAGCTACCTTCATAAGTCGAAGTAGGATTAAATGCCGACACCCAATACTCATAGGTAGCTTTGTCTTTCAAACCCAGCATTGTTTCATATACTTTCTGTGCCGGCGCGTTTATTTCAATTTTAAATTGTAACTTTTTCATTTTATAATGTCTTTTAAAATTTCAAATTTTAAGAAGAAAACACAAATGGTGCCAATCGAGTTCAGAGCAGAATTTTAGCTAAACTGATAATTCCTGTTTTTTTCTATTCATCCAACTATTGATTGCAACTAACCTTATAATTAATAGTTAGCTACAGCTGCGACACAGTAAATTGCAGCCACTTAATAATCTATTGTATAACTTACTTGAAGGGAACTTCTCGGCACATCACTTTTATCAGCTTTTTTCAGCTCAAATTCATTACCATTCTTGCTTACAAAAATTTGGGCATTCAATTTCAACTCGTCATCAGGACTACCCTCTTTTGTAGTTGAAATGGTTGCATTGAAACCCTTTTTTACAGGTCCGAGTACCACTTCCCAGGAAGTAAGGGTACCGATAACATTACTTTTACTCCGGCCATTTGCGTCATTAAATACAACATTCAGCTTGCCGCCACTATTTGTAGTTGAGCTACTTACTTCGTATTTAATAAAATATTCATTGCCATTAGTAGTTTCCTTCATACATCCCAAAGTATTCATTCCTATTGTAAAAAGAATTACCCAGGTAAGCTTACTTATAGTGTATCTAAACTTGCGTTTTAAATTAGTCCTTTTATTGTTATTCATTTTTATACAAATTATATTGATGACTTCCCGCAAATATAAATAAACTGTTAGTGGCTTCTTGCATTGATTGAGTGAATTGTGGCCTTTCCTCCAAATTCATCTAATGGTGCGATATTGAACATTACCAGATCAGAAAGCATCTCATTTACTTTAGGATTCTTTTAAGTTGGTAGTTCTTGGGCAAAGCCAGCAAGATATCATATTTAATATTTGTTAGACTTAGGATATTTTTTATTTCAACCACATATCTTTTTCAGTCCAAGCTCTAAAGTCTATCCATTTTGCAACAGCTCTAAAGCAGAAGTTTGTACAAGCTTTATCTGTAAAAATGAAAACTTCCGGAAATCTTTTAATCTCTGGTCTTTGCAGTCTAAGTGAAAGGTCCAGGTTGTATGAGCTACCTTCTTTATCAAGTCTCAACGTCTGAATTTTCCATTCAGAATGTACATTTTCAATAAAAACAAGAATATCTATTATTTCTCAAATTTTCATATCGTCAGTATAGTGATTATTTTGAAAGAAAATCTTAAGAATGGTTCCCAGGTATATTTTAGAAACAATTTTATAATTATCAAGGTCAAATGTCATTACAATCTGTTTTGAATTTGCGATTCAACACTCAAATATAACAATAGCACATTATAATTCACCTCATCAAAATGATAATGAGCCAAAGCCTTCTAACCACTCAACAGTCATTCGGAATACAGCGCAGAATCTACTACCAATTTCTACATAAAGTGAAGAAAGGCTTCTCAATAATAGCAAGAGGATTTTTCCTCGGGTTACACCCAACTCAAAGTACCCTTCAAGTTCCCTTCGTCAAAATGACTGATATTCAAGTCCTTCTAACCACTCAACAGTCATTCTGAGCGCAGCGAAGAATCTACTACCCTCTATTGCCCCTGTTATTTCCGCCCGAAGCCGCTTTACCACCAAACTTTTGCAAACGATAATTAAACGACAGCATAAAGTATTGCGCCAGACGATTGCTTTGACTATCAGTAATAGTAGTAGCAGAAACCGTTCGGCTGATGCCTGTGTTTTCGTCCAACAAATCAAAAGCTTGTAAACGGACATTCGCGTTCTTGTTCATGAAACGGTATTCCGCATACACGTTGATGATAAACGGATTCCTGGACACGCCGAAACCGGTATTGTACACTTTAGATAACTGGTATCCAAGAGTAAAATCCTTAAAAAAATAGTTCTTGCCATTCAGGCTCAACTGCGTGGTACGGGCAATATTATTCTGGTTATAAGTTTGGAACCTGGTGAGTGTATTGTAGTAGGTATAACTACCGGAAAGACTTAGATCCACCACATCCTGTATATCCAAACGGAACATAGCATTCGGTCGGATATTCCAGTTTTCTCCTTTGTTTTTAAAATTGTCCGTATAGGAAATATTGTTATCGTAAGTGGTGTTGATGCCAAAGCGCAAATTAAACATTTTATTGTGCAACGGAATGCTGACACCCGTATTAAATGTCAGGCGATAAAAGCCATCAGCATTTAAATAAGTCGTGGTACGGCCTGTACCCGAAGTATTATTCAGGCGGTTCACCACTACTTTATCATTGATGATATTCGTGGTAAAATTAGCAAAATAGTTAGCACCCGTTTTACGGTTATTGAATGAATAACGCAGGTCCAAGGTTTGGTTACGCTCCGGGCTCAACTCCGCGTTACCAATCACCACATTATTTAAATTGCTGCTATCCGCAATAGGTTGTAACTGGTTATAGGTTGGCTGTGTGCTGCGGGCATCATAATTCGCCGTCAGTGTACTGTTTTTATTGAATTTGTACACAAAACGCGCATTAGGCAGCCATACATTATTGCTGTAACGCACTTCCGTATTCTTAGAAATATTGATACCTTCCATACTAACCGGCTGTGCCAGGTAACCAACCACATAATTAAAATTGCCCTGCTGACCTTTCAGGTTCATACCGATCCGGTTGGTGGTAAAATTATAATCGAAATAGTTTGTCTGGTTCTGGTTCATTTCCAACTGACCGTTATTCAGAACATTAAAAACTTCCTTATCGTTATTGTTTACCGTATTGCTGTATTCATAACGCAACTCCAGCATGGCATTAGCGCCCGCTTTAGAAAACAAAGGTTCCACATAAGAAAGTTTCGCTTCCTTCTTAATAGAATTATTCAGCCCCTCGCTTAATAAATTCTGTATGGTATCCTGTATCGCAGGCGGAATATAAGTAGAATCAATATTGATATAATGGTTGTAATTGGTACCGTCGTTATTACTGTTGTTTTGTGTGAAGCTTAATACAGTATTAAGGTTACGGCCGTTGTGGCCAAACTTTTTATTAAAGATAACATCCGTACCAAAATTCGCACCATTGTTATGGCCACGGTTCATACTCTCCCTGTTGGTGTAGTATAGATCTCTGACAATATCCGACAAACTCGCACTGTTGTTTCTGCCCGTATTTATGGAGTAATAAGGCGTCAGTTTCAGGAACATGCTGCTGTCTATCTGGTATTCCCAGTTCAGGTTCACCCGGTGATTGCTGGAATTAGTTTTGGACTCTCTCATGGAATTGGTTGTCCTGATCTTATCAGGGTCAATATCTTCCGCGAACGTAGTCGTTGAGGTATTATTACGCCTGTTAGAAAAACTATAGCTGCCATACACCACATGTTTTTCGTTAAACTTATGGCGCATATTAAATCCTAAGGAATTGCTGACCGTAAAACCATTCGCCCCTACATTATTGCCCTGGGACATTGCGCCACCTCTCCCACCGGAAAAGTTGAATGCATTCGTATTGGCATTATTGGAATTGGCCAGGAAAGAAAACTGGTTGTCATCTTTGAATTTATTACCATTCACGCTGATACCATACCGTTCCCGTGAACCACCTGAAACAGTCGCATTACCAAATGTACCTTTATTCTTATCCTTTTTAATGTTAATGTTGATAATGGTTTCCGGCTCTCCGGATTTAATACCCGTCAGGTTTGCCTGTTCCCCATAATCCTCTATAAACTGGATATTGGCAATAATATCAGCAGGCAGGTTTTGTGTGGCCGTTTGTAAATCACCACCGAAAAACTCTTTACCGTTTACCCTTATCTTGGTTACCTTTTTGCCTTGAGAAGAGATATTACCATCTTTATCTACTTCTACCCCGGGAATCTTTTTAATCACATCTTCCACCGGTGCACCTTCCCTGTAATTAAATGCGCTGACATTGTACTGCACGGTATCCTCCATGGTCTTAACCGCCATCGTAGAAGTCACCACCACATCATCCAGTTCGGAATCTTCGTTGCGCAGGTAAATAGTATCAAACGGAAAATGAGTAAGACTGTCAGCCAGGACAAATTTTAACTGGGCTAACTTGTAACCCATTGACGAAATTTCCAGGATGCTGCTACCGGCATAAAAGGTACTGAACTTAAAATAACCAAAATCGTTGGACAACTGCATCAGGCTGTCTTTACCCATACGCAGTTTTACAGTGGCAGATGCAACTTTAAAACCTGTTGAATCAGCTATATATCCGTCAACTGTTTTTTGTGTCTGGGCACTCAAAAATATACACGAAAAGATAGCAGCAATAAATAAAAATAATCTCATAGTTTATCCGGTAACCAATTATCTGGAACAAATAACAAACAATAGAATTCAAATAATAAGACGACAAAAATATAAAAGTCATTTATGAATGCAGATAGCAAAATACTAATTAATTTAGCAAGGCAGAATAATTCTACCGTTTTATGAAAGAAATGAATACGATACTTCCCTTTGCCATCATTTTTATAGCCATTATTATAATTCTACTAATTGTATATTTTTTAAATAAACGGCAGACAAAGCTATTACAATTGTATAATCTTGAATTATTGAAAGTAAATGAATATGAAATTCTAATAAATCAAAAAAGAAAAGAAAATGAATTATTAACAACCGACAATCAAAACGCAAAAAATGAAAACAGTGCCCTTAACAAAGAATTAACGGAAATAAAACAGGTTGTCTTGTTAAAAAGCAAGGAGATCGAATACCTGGAACAGCAAAATTCAGATCTGCAATCCGGTATTGATGAAGAAATAGCCATTAACAAACAGAATATTTCCGAAAAACAATCATTACAGAAAAGCAATCATCATCTGGAATGGCAATTGCAATCGTTGCAGGCTATTAATGAGACAATCAGCAGCAAACTGCAATCCATAAACGAGGAATTCAAAACAACCCGGCAACTGTTATCTAAAACGGAAAATTTACTGGCAGAACAAAATGCCAGGAATAATGCACTGCAATATCAACTGGCAGAGCAAAAGCAACATTTCGAAAATTTGCAGGCCCAGAATAAAATACATTTCACCCAATTGGCCCAGGACATCCTGGACAATAAAAAGCAACAGATTACCGAACATAATGCCCAAAATATCCAGGGCATTCTCAATCCGCTGAAAGAGGACATTGTCGCATTTAAGCAAAAAGTGGAAGAAACTTATGACAAAGAATCCAAAGAACGCTTTACGCTGGAGGCCCGTGTAAAGGACCTTATAGAACACACGAACAGCATTAGTAAGGAAGCCAGCAACCTGGCCAATGCTTTAAAAAACCAGGTAAAGACCCAGGGTAACTGGGGTGAAGTGATTCTGGAGAATATACTGGAATTATCAGGATTAAGTAAAGACAGGGAATACACGCTTCAACCAACTATTTACAATGAAGAAGGAAAGCAGCTGCGCCCGGATGTACTGGTACATTTACCGGATAACCGCAAGATCATTATAGATTCGAAAGTATCGCTGGTGGCTTATGATAAGTGGCATAACAGTGATATTGCTGAAATAAAAAACCAGGGATTAAAAGAACATTTGCGTTCTGTTTATACCCATATTGACCTGTTAAGCAGTAAAAATTATGACAACCTGGAATCTGCACTGGACTTTACAATGCTGTTTATACCTATTGAACCTGCCTATTTGCTGGCCATACAAAGTGATGTACAGCTTTGGCAATACGCTTACCAAAAACGGGTTTTATTAATTAGTCCAACCAATTTAATAGCTTGCCTGAAACTCATGAGTGACCTTTGGAACAGGGAGCAACAAAATAAAAATGCCATGGAAATCGTCAGACGTGGCGAACTGCTCTATGAAAAATGCGTGTCTTTTGTATATTCGATGGAAGATATTGGCAAACACATAGAAAAAGCTGAAAATAGCTATAAGCAGGCCTTTAACCAGTTGCGCGACGGAAACGGCAGCATTATCAGCCAGTCTAAAATCCTAAAAAGCCTAGGACTAAAATCACTAAAAAAGATGCCGGAAAACTAAGCAGGACATAAAAGAGGATCGTTAAAAAATTACTACGCATTTCCATCATTTTATATTTTTATTTATTAAGCCGGCAATGGGATTACTATTTAACATCGTTGTGTCACTCACTGCAACCACAGTACTACTATCTATCAAAAGTAATGCCTGTGTTTGAAATATTCTTCAAACAGTTGGGTCTATTGTTTATACATAAAGCGATTGCATAAGAATAATGTGAAAATACTCTATGCTATAGCAATAGGTTCAGGAGGTTTCACCGTCCAATTAATGTCAGCATTGTCAATATCATCTACTGTTGATGCAGGCAATTAGAGAAAGCTTAATAAATAAGGCTGCTTAATAGAATTACCAGTGATAAAGGGCTGCGGCATGCGTTGGTGGCGAGGCACGAGCCAGTGTATTTTTTCAGGATAAAACAGGACCATCCTGTTATTTAAAGTAACTCCTGAAAAATACACCAAGCGTAGCGGCGCCATAAGCTCGCCGGTGTACCGCTTGGTATATTTTATAAAGCTGACAGCCCATAATAAACAACTATTAAAAACTAATAAAACTAAAGAATGAAACAGCTTCCTAGTTACAAATGGCTTTATGCCGGATTACTTTTTGCAGGGTTGCAAACACAGGGTATTGCCCAGGATAATTCCAGGTACCAGGTACCGCCTTCCGAAATTTCGGATGTAATACTGGCAAAGGGTTCCCCGGGTGTTTTATTTAGTGACGATGGAAACTGGATGGTCTTTCTGGAGCGTGATGCATTTCCCGGTGTTGCAGAACTGGCTTTGCCTGAACTGAGAATAGCCGGCTTAAGAATTACCCCTACTAATTTTACCAGTAGCCGGAACCGGTACATTAATAAAGTTTGGATCAAAAATGTAAAAACGAACCAGGAGGTTACCCTAAAAGGCTTACCTGCAAATGCTTTGATTGACAATATGGGTTTTAATCCCAGCCAGAATAAGATCAGCTTTACTGTTACCAACGAAACAGCTTCTGACTTATATACCGCTCCTTTAAGTACGGGTATAGCTACTAAAGTAAATAAAACCAGGCTGAACCTGATCATGAACAGCTACAGCTGGCTGAATGATCAAACCATCCTTTATTATGGCATAGTGAAACCTGCGATTGCCGCACCAAAAGCACCGGCAGCACCGGTTGGCCCTACCATACAGGAAAGTTACGGCTCTCAGGCACCTGCACGTACTTACCAGGACATGATAAAATCTGCTTACGATGAGCAGCTATTTGAATTTTACGGTACCACACAATTAATAAAAAATACCGGCGGTGTAGAAACATTGATCAACAAACCTGCCATTTACAGCAGTGTGAGAAAATCGCCGGACAAGCAATACTTATTAGTACGCACCATTCAAAAACCGTTTTCATACATAGTGCCTGCATCGGGTTTTCCATCCAGTACCTTTATTACGGATATCAACGGCAAAGTATTGAAAACATTAGCAAACAATCCTTCTTCAGAACAAACGCCGAGCGGCAGGGACAATATACAGAATGTACCAAGAGGCTTTAGCTGGAGAAGTGATGAACCAAATACTGTAACCTGGGCAGTAGCGCTGGACAGCGGTTTAATTAAAAATAAAGCAGAATACCGCGATGAAGTGCTGGCGTTAAAAGCACCTTTTACTGCCTCACCAACATCATTGGTAAAAACAAAAATGCGCTATCGTGGTATTAACTGGGGGGATGCAAAATTTGCCATTTTAAGCGAGGGACTGGCTGGTAAGCAAACCAATGTCACCAATATTTACAACCCGAGCACAGGTGAAGTGAAGGAACTGTTTACCCGGTCTACGACAGACGCCTACTCTAATCCGGGAACGCCTGTTACGGTGCGCAATCAGTACAATATAGATGTGATCAAGACATTTAACAACGGACAAAGTATTTTGCTGCAGAACAATACAGGAAGTTCACCGAAAGGCGATTACCCTTTCCTGGTATCGCTGGACCTGAACAGCAAGAAAATTGATACACTCTGGAAATGTCCGGAGGGTTATTATGAAACGATCACAAATATCGTAGACCCTGAAAACCTGACATTGATTACCAGGAAAGAAAGTACAACCGATGTCCCTAACTACTGGTTAAAAAATCTTAAAAAACGCATTGCGGATATCCAGTTGACCAACTTTAAGAACCCATATCCTCAACTGGAAGGTGTGAGTAAGGAAAAGATCAAATATAAACGTGCGGACGGCATTGATCTGACCGGTGACCTGTATTTACCAAAAGGCTACGACGCTAAGAAAGACGGGCCTTTGCCGGTAATTATGTGGGCATACCCGCGCGAATATAACAGCGCAAGTGATGCAGCGCAGGTACGTGGCAGTGAGCATCGTTTTACGCTGATGAGCTATGGCTCCCCTATTGCCTATGTTACCCAGGGTTACGCAGTATTTAACAACGCAGAAATGCCTATTGTTGCTAAAAACGACTCCCTGAAACCAAACGATAATTTTATAGAGCAATTGCACCTGAATGCAGAAGCCGCTGTAAAAGTATTATCTGATATGGGCGTGGGCGATAAAAACCGCATGGCTGTTGGCGGCCATAGCTACGGTGCTTTTATGACCGCTCATTTACTGGCACATACCAATTTGTTTAAAGCAGGTATTGCCCGCAGTGGTGCTTATAACAGAACACTGACACCATTTGGCTTCCAAAACGAAGACCGTACTTACTGGCAGGCCCCGAAATTATATTACGACATGAGCCCTTTCAGCTATGCGAATAATATAAAAACACCATTATTAATGATTCATGGTGAAGCGGATAACAACTCGGGCACATTCCCTATACAAAGCGACCGTTTCTTTAATGCCATTAAAGGTCACGGTGGTAATGTCCGTTTCGTATTGTTACCATATGAAAGCCACGGTTATGCCGCTAAAGAAAACATATTACACATGCTTTGGGAACAATACCAATGGCTAGAAAAATATGTAAAGAACGCTAAATAATACAGGGTCTTACCTGCACTTATAATAGAGCCGTAACTAATGATAGTTACGGCTTTTATGTTTAACCTTGCCGGATAAAATCTTTTCCCTATCTTGGCAACTATAAAAATTAAAACCATGCAAACAACTTCCAATATATTAATGATTCGCCCGGTAGCTTTTGGATACAATGCGGAAACGGCCGTTAATAATGCGTTTCAGCAGCAAACAGAGCAAAATGGTGTTCAGGCAAATGCATTAAAGGAGTTTGATAATTTCGTCGAAATTTTAAGAAGCCACAATATTAATGTGACCGTTGTAGAAGATACTCAAAATCCACATACACCGGATTCCATCTTTCCCAATAACTGGATCTCGTTTCATACCAACGGTACTGTTGTCTTATATCCTATGTTCGCAGCTAATCGCCGGTTAGAACGTCGCAGCGATATTATAGACCAGCTGAAAAAGCAATACAGCATCACAAATATTGTCGATTTCTCTCATTACGAATCGCAGGATAAATTCCTGGAAGGTACCGGCAGCATGGTGCTGGACAGGGACAACCACATCGCTTATGCCTGTCTCTCCCCAAGAACTGATAAAAAATTACTGGAAGAATTTTGTACGGCTATCAATTATAAACCGGCGTATTTCCATGCGGTAGATAATTACAAAAATCCAATTTACCATACCAATGTGATGATGTGTGTGGCGGATAAGTACATTATCTTCTGCTATGAAACCATTGCCGATTATAGTGAAAAGGAAGTATTGAACCGGTGGTTCAGCAATACCAATAAAACCATCATTCCTATTACATTAAAACAAGTGAATGCTTTTGCCGGCAATATGCTGCAGGTACAAAATATTCATGGCGAAAAGTTCTTAGTAATGAGTGACAGTGCTTATAATAGTTTAACTCATGAACAAATCCGTATTATAGAACAATTCAACCCCATCATACATGCCCCGATTCCAACAATAGAAACAAATGGTGGTGGCAGTGTCCGTTGTATGATGGCCGAAGTTCATTTGCCACGGTTATAATTGCCAGTAGCCCCATTAAAAAAGCGTTCATTTTACAATGAACGCTTTTTTAATGGGATAAAACCATCCCCTTTAATTAGGTTTAACAGGTGCCTGCATCACCGCTTTCGGCTTATTGGCAGGATTACTGTTGGGTTTTGTTGAATCCTTTTTAGGCTCCTTATCTTTAGGCTTATCCTTATTGTCTTTTTCTTTATTATCTTTTGGTGTAGTGGCAGCAGGTTTTACTTCATCGTAATCACTAGCTTTATCACTTTCTTTTGGCGGCGTCTTTGCCTCTATGTCATTCGATTCATATTGATTACTGAAATCGCCATAATCACTCTCGTTACCGTTATTCATATTCTCCCCTTCTGCCTCAGGTGAAACGAAACCACTGTTATTATTATTAAAGTCGTAGAAAACATCTGTTGCTTCCACTTCCGGTTTTATAAATTGCGCTTTATTATCATAGGTCAGTTTAGAATCGTTATAAACGCTTTGCAGGAAACTGCCCACTATCGGTAAAGCTGCAGAACCACCATACCCGGCAGATGCCCAGCTTGGGAAATGTATCCAGGGCTCATCGCCACCAACCCATGCTCCACAAAGTAATTCCGGTGTATAACCCATGAACCAGGCATCCGTATTATCATTGGTTGTACCGGTTTTACAGGCAAACTCTACTGCACCTATTTTATAGTTTTTCATCCGTGTAGCAGTACCGTATTTTGCAGCGCCAGTCATCATTTTAGCCATTGTATAAGCTGTATTTTCGCTGATTACTTCTTCTATCTGTGGCAGTACATTCACCAATAAATTACCATTCCTGTCCTCAATTCTTGTTATTATCTGCGGTTTCACATTAAATCCTCTGCCCGGGAACATGGAGTACATCCACATCATTTCAAACAAGCTCAGATCACAACTCCCCAACGCCATAGAAGGGAAAGGTTTCAGATCCGTCTGTACCTGGCATTTCTTCAAGAATTCCACAAAACGGGTCGGACCGATTTGTTTCATTAAATAGGCAGCGCTACCGTTTAAGGATAAAGCAATCGCCCTCGCCATTTCCGGAGAACCGCCATTGGCACCCTTTTTATTGGCAGGCACCCAACCACTTCCCTGGAAATACTGTGGTACATTCGGCAAAGGTGTTGCCGGGTTAAAACCGATTTCCTCTACCGCCTGGCAATATAACATTGGTTTGATAACAGAACCTACCTGGCGCTTCATTTTTAAATTGGCATGGTCCAGTTTGAATGTTTTAAAATCGATACCGCCAACCCATGCTTTAATGTAACCTGTTTGTGGCTCCATTGCCATAAAGCCGGTATGTAAACGGGTTTTCATGTATTTAACAGAATCCAATGGTGTCATTACCGTATCTATTTCCCTTTTTGCGTTCCAGGAAAAGATCTTCATCGGCACTTTTACATTAAACGTTGCCAGGTTATCTTCATCACTCATTTCCTCCTGCTTCTGAGAACGCCACCTGTCAGTCTGTTTAATAAAATTCGTCAGTTCTTTCTGACGCTTGTTAAATACAGAGCCTGTTTTTACAAAATCATATTGGTTAAATATTTTTTGATTGGCCGCCATGCCTTTAGCCACTGCTTCCTCTGCATATTGTTGCGCAATAGGATTGATAGAGGTATAAATTCTTAAGCCATCTTTATATATATTGTATTTGTCGCCATTAGCATTACGCAGGTCTTTTAATAATCTGTTGACTTCATCCTTTACTGCCGCTTCCCTGAAATAAGGTGCAATACCCTGGCTGATATCTATTTTTCTGTAATTTAATTCTATTGGCTTACGTTTTAATTCATCTGCCTGTGCAGACGAAATGAAATTATTTTTGGCCATACGGCTCAATACCAGGTTCCGGCGGTCCATGGACGCTTTCGGATTTCTGCGCGGATTGTAACGGGTAGGCGCATTTACCATACCTACCAATACCGCTGCTTCCTCCACACTTAACCTGTCCGGCTCTTTTTGGAAAAAAGTCAACGAAGCATTCCTTATGCCAAATACGTTATCGCTGAACTCAACTTTATTCAGGTAAAAATTAATGATTTCCTCTTTGGTAAAATGTCTTTCCAGCTTTACGGCAATCACCCATTCCCGCAATTTTTGCGTCACCCTTTTTACCTTATTCGTGGCACGGTCATCCCCAAACATGGCCAATGCCAATTGCTGGGTAATAGTAGAACCGCCACCGCTTTTATTAAAGGTAACGGCACCTTTCACTACACGCATCAAGGCTTCTCCGTCAATGCCGTTATGAAGGAAAAAACGTTCATCTTCTGTAGCCACCAATGCGTTAATCACATTCGGAGAGATATCTTTTAAATTAACCGGGCTCCTGTTTTCCAAAAAATATTTGCCCATTGGCGAACCGTCATCCGCATATACTTCCGATGCCACGTATGCAGAAGGATTTTCCAGTTCCTCCAAAGATGGCATGGTCCCCAGTAAACCATAGTTCACCCCAACAAATAATAGGACTATACTCAATAGCCCTATCCAGAAAACGCTCCAAAGTATCTTAACAGCCTTTGTCATTTATAATTTATAATAATTTGTAAAAAACTCTTTATTCATTACATACCGGTACTTCCGTCCTGGTATTTCACTTTTTTCTTGCCTGCGTTCTTCTTTTCCCACTCTAATAATGCATCGGGCTTCTTAATTTCCGATTTCGGTTTGGTGGTATCTCTTACAGGACGTGCAAATTTATTGGTTACACCAAAAGCAGCCAAACCATCTACCAAACTATCCTTAAAATAATTTTCGGTGCGCTGTACTCTTCCTGTTTGGGGATCAAAATACTTCCATGTACCATGCTTGATGCTTCTTCCCTCATTCTTTACAACCACCGAACTAGATTTGTTCATATCATAAAGGTCAGGTACATCAATGGTATCATATTTTTTATCAGGATTGATGGCATACCAGTTCTCTTCTCTCTCTATGCCCATCAAATTGTAAAAAACCGATTTGCCATTTAATAAGCCCCACTTATACTGCTGTACATATTCTATATCTCCCTGCAACGAAAACCGCCGCCAGGTGCCTTCTTTTCTGCCATCTTTATATACACCCTCTTCATCAAAACCCGGGTTACCACGTAACTCAGGCGTCTTTTCTATCCATACACCTTGTTTCAGCCCGTTCACATCCGTGCAATTTAAGGTATCCCCTTTTGTGCCAATTAAATAGGTTTTACATTGCGCTGAAACATGATTCTGATTAAGCATCAGTGATATCAGCAGTATGGTATTTGTATATATAAACTTCTTCATTTTTATATTTTCCTTCACATTACAGCAACTATTATGCTAAATAATATTATAAATATACAATGTAATTAAATGCTTGTTAAAACAATTTCATAACAATATTATAGGTTTATAACCAGCCGGATATCATTGTTCATATAAGGGCCGCCGGGATACCTGGCGGTATAATCCAGGTTTATCCAGTATTCCCCGTTTGTAATATGGTAATGCAATTTCTGGACTCTTTGATCACTGAATAATTCAATAATTGCGTTCTGCATCTGTGCAAAGTCCGCTTCCGACCCTACAAATAATTCCGGGTACATATGTCCCCTTATAACTACCAGCCTGCATTTAGCACCTATGCTCATCAGGGCACTTGCCATCAAGATGCTATGATCATCACAATCGCCGCCTAAACCATTCATGATCGTCTCCCGTGCCGATGCGAAATATTCATCCCTGTAAGTATCATGTACATAGTTAAAGTTATTGTTGATATACTTGAATAAAGATAAATACCGCGTTATTTTTCCATACTTATTATGATATTTTGAGAAATATTTAATAGAATATTCTACTGCAAAATTCCTTACCAGGGAATCTTTCATCATCACTTTATCACGCACTTCGCGCGTACCCATGCTACTGGCATTTTCCAATGGCGAAGGCATTATTGTCAATAAATCAGTCTGTTTATTTTCCCTTTCCAGCCAGTTTTTTTCTATTGCAATGGTATAATCTTCTGTAAAGTCTCCCCAGCTATAGCCATTCATCCACCCGTTCACAGTTAAATATCCCATAAACAAAATGGTAGCAGGAATTATCAAAGGTTTTAACAGCCATATAATTAATCTTAAGAGTAATGCGCAGGTCAATAGGGATGCCAGGATATCAATATTCATATCACCTAACTGGATAGGCGGCATAAATCTATTGATAATCATGGTTAAAGGCAAAAGTGCAATTACGCCTATAGTATAACAGGTACCAATATACAGCAGCCTCAGAAGGCTTAATTGCTTTTCGTTAAACTGCCTGTTTTTTAAAAATCGCCACATTTTAATTGGTAAAGCTCCGGTTCTCTTTTATTTTTTTAAAATTATGCGCTGTCAACATTATTGCTTTATGCCACTTTAGTCCGGCGTGCTTATGGCTCGCTACGCTCGGTGCTTCTGCGGCGCACTGGCTCGTTCCTCGCCACCAACGCATGCCGCAGCCCTTCAGCATTTTCAATACTAATCATCAATATATAAAGCATGATGAGTCTATTGCAAATAAAACGGCATACTGCATAGGTGCATCAGATCCTGTACAATCATTTTCAACATTTAGTCTACACATTGTAACAATACAAAACTTTAGAGTAATGCAGATCAAAATAAAGTTAAATCTATTCTATTTTCCCTGATCAGAATTTATTCACATAGTGGAACCTAATCATCGTATTGTCATTTACGGAACTCCCGTTCCGGTACCTGCCAGCCCTAAACAGACCACTACTTTTACTTCAGCTGCACCCGGTACTGTTCAATAGATGTTCAACTGTTCAGAGGCTGCGGCATGCATTGGTGGCAAGGAACGAGCCAGTGTATTTTTTGCAGGGGATTTTTTGGTATATTCGGCCACAAAAGCCCTGCAAAAATACACCGAGCGTAGCGGAGCCATAAGCACGCCGGACCAATGCAAAGTATATGACCAACCACTCACAGCCCATAAAAACATTAAAAAAGCAACGGCTACCGCTGGTAATCGTTGCTTTTGATGGATGAGTGCTGAATCATCTTAACCTTTTGCACTTAAGGCTGCAAAATGCTTATGAAAATGCGGAATTGTTTCAATGCCTTTATAGAAGTTAGCGATATCATACTTTTCGTTTGGACTATGCAAATTATCACTGTCTAAACCAAAACCTAAGAATACCACTTTTACGCCTAATTCCTGTTCGAATAATGCACAAATAGGAATGCTGCCGCCGCCGCGTACCGGAATCGGATCTTTACCAAATACATCATGAATAGCTGCTGCTGCTGCTTTGTAAGAGATGCTGTCAATTGGTGTTACATAAGGCTCTCCGCCGTGGTGAGGCTTCGCTTTTACTACGATACCGTCCGGTGCCAGACTTTCAATATGACTGATCAGTTTTTGCTCAATTTCATGACTGCCCTGGTTGGGTACCAAACGGCAACTTATTTTTGCAAATGCTTTGCTTGGCAATACGGTTTTTGAACCTTCACCTGTATAACCACCCCAGATACCATTCACTTCCAATGTAGGACGAATGCCGGTACGTTCGTTGGTAGTGAAGCCTTTTTCACCCCATTCTTTGGCGATACCAAGATCTGAATTAAACTCCTCCTGGCTGAATGGCGCTTCGGCCATTAGAGCTCTTTCATCTGGTGTAGATTCAAGAACATTATCATAGAAACCTGGAATAGTAATATGGTTATTCTCATCATGTAATTGCGCTATAATATTACATAATGCAGTAATAGGATTATTAACAGCACCACCATATACGCCACTGTGCAGATCGCGGTTCGGTCCGGTTACCTCTACTTCTATATAAGTTAAACCACGTACACCTACATCAATGCTTGGCGTATCAAGGCTGATCATCGCTGTATCGCTGATTAAAATAACATCACACTTTAAAAGCTCTTTATGCTCTTTAATAAACGGTGCCAGGTTCGGGCTGCCGATCTCTTCCTCTCCTTCTATAATAAACTTAACGTTAGTAGGCAACTCCTCGCCTGAAGCTACCATTGATTCAAAGGCTTTAATATGCATATAAAACTGCCCCTTGTCATCGCAGGCACCACGGGCAAAAATCTTACCATCTTTAATTGTAGGATCGAAAGGATCACTGTGCCATAATTCCAAAGGATCTGCCGGCTGAACATCATAGTGGCCATATACCAAAACCGTAGGTTTTGCCGGGTCTGTAATGCGCTCGCCATACACTACCGGGTGACCGGGTGTCGGGTATATTTCTACTTTATCTGCGCCCGCAGATAATAATTTTTCTTTAATTACTTCAGCACATTTAAGCATATCGTCTTTATGCTCGCTTCTGGCGCTGATACTTGGAATTCTTAATAATTCAAGCAATTCATTTAAAAAGCGGTCCTTATTTGCTTCTTGAAACTCTTTCCAATTTGCCATATCCAAAAGTTTTATTGTTTTTTAGTTGGAGCCCCAAATATCGGGGTATTAATATTATTTTAAAGGAATTATTTTGTTAAAGGGCAGGCTATAAATATGAATATTGTTACCAGGATATGGAATGTACAAAACACCGCTGATTGAATTTAATTTTTCTACAACAAAATACTATAAAAATACAATTGGCTTCTTCTAATCTTCTCTAACTTTGCCGCTTAATTTTATATAGATGAAGAATAAAGGCTTATTAGCCCTGGCTTTTGGCTCTTTTGCCATTGGCATGACAGAATTTACGATGATGGGTGTGTTGATTGATATTGCTAAGGATCTGAAAATTGATATACCAACAGCCGGACATTTAATCGCGCTCTATGCATTAGGTGTTGTAGTGGGTGCTCCGGTTTTAGTTTTATATACTTCAAAATATCCTCCTAAAAAGGTATTGCTTTACCTGATGCTGGCATTTGTTGTCTTCAATCTTGTATTTGCCATTGCTCCCAATAATCTTTCCCTGATGATCAGCCGCTTTTTATCCGGACTGCCACATGGGGCTTTTTTCGGTATTGGTGGTGTAATGGCGACGCGGTTGGTGGACAAAAGTAAAGCGGCACAGGCACTTGCCATTATGTTTACCGGCATGACAGTGGCGAACCTTGCCGGTGTTCCGCTAGGATCTTATATCGGGCATCATTTCAGCTGGCGCTATACCTATTTAATGATCAGCGGTTTCGGAATCATCACTATGATGGCATTGTATAAATGGTTACCTGCTTTACCTAATAACAGCGATGGCAATATTTTTAAACAACTGGGGTATTTTAAGACGAAAACAGCATGGATCATTATTTTTATGATAGCCATTGGTACCGGCGGGCTCTTTGCATGGATCAGCTATATAGCGCCGCTTATGACAACAATCGCAAAAATTGATGAGTCGGGTGTACCGATGGTTATGATATTAGTGGGATTGGGCATGGTAGTGGGTAATCTTGCGGGTGGTAAATTATGTGATTCGATCGGTCCTCAGAAAGCGATTATAATATCTTTCGGTGCAATGGTGGTCTGTTTGACGCTTATTTATTACATCACCCATATTACACCGTTGGCATATATTCTTTCTTTTATAACGGGTGCGGCTTCGTTTAGTTGTTCGCCTTCATTGCAATTATTACTGATCAGTACTGCTAAAGGTTCTGAAACAATGGCTGCCGCTGCCGGCCAGGCGAGTTTTAACCTGGGTAATACGCTGGGGGCATTTTTAGGTGGATTACCTATTACATATGGTTTGGCCTATAACACGCCTTCTCTCGTTGGTATCGGCATGGCCGGCATTGGTGTATTACTAACTTTTTATTATATCAAAACAAATAACCAAAAGGCCTTGAAAGCTGCCTAAATTTAATAATAATTCAGCTTCCAGAGCGACCGGATAATTTAACGGTCGCTTTTTTCTTCCATATTCAGATCTTTATCGAAAGGACTTTTGGTAAAAGGATAGATGCTTTGCTTTATAAAACCTTTCGGGTATGAGCCTTCCCGTACACCTGTGCCTTCCGGCCAGGTATTTCCCGGTAAATAATAAGTGCCGAATATCCAGTCTATAAAAGGAAAAATTGAAGCGAAATTTTTACCGTAATATCTCGGATCCTCACAATGATGCCAATGATGGTACTGCGGAGTGGTAAAAATGTACCTGATAAACCCAAAATTGATCCTGGTGTTGGAATGTATGAGTACCGCATGGATGGCTATAAATATGATATAGGCATTAAATACTTCCTGTGAAAACCCAAGGATATATAATGGTATAAATGTCATGGCGCGGGTAAAAAATATGTCTATAAAATGCGTGCGGCTACCTGCCAGCCAGTCCATATGTTGTGTGGAATGGTGCACGGAATGAAAACGCCACAGGTAAACATGATTGTGAAAAATGCGGTGTGCCCAATATTGAAAGAGGTCTGTTGCAAAAAATGCCAGGAATAACCCTGCAATAAATGGTAACTGGGCTACCCATTCATGTACTTTATCCAATCCTATCCAACCGAAAAACAATAATGCGGGCTTTTGGGTAATCACACCAAAGAATTGTATAAACAAATGGCTGATGGCAAAATATACCAGGTCCGTGCGCCATTCTTCATGAAACTTTGTTTGGTCCTTGCGTTTTGGGAAAAATAATTCCAATGGTATAAATATCACTGTCATCAGTAACAGGTCCAGCAGCAACCAATCCAATCCGATATGCCAGGAAGTTTTTTCTACATCCCTGCCTTCCATAGCAAAAGCTCCCAACAATGTGGCAATACCTGCCAGAAGCGAACCAATAAACGCTAATTTCAGCTTCTTACTGAGTATGATGCTTAAAAGTGCGAAAAAGAAAGATGCTACAACTACGGCTATCATTAAAGTAGCCATTGATTCCCCTGTATACACTTCCCTGAATTCAGGAGTAGTTAATCTTTCAGGATATTTAAAACAAAGTATGCCGCCTATTGCCAGTATTGCCAGAAAGATAGAAATGTATCCACTGATTTTGCCTTCGCCTATTTTTAGTCGTTTAACTGAACTCACCGCCAATTTTTTGATCAGAGATAAATGTATAGAAAAAAATAGAAACTGTATGGTAAGTGTTGAAAATAAAAGGTTGTTCAGTGTTTTCAGTTGACTTTTTATTGTTAAAGATCAGCTGAATTAACCGGTTACAACAATATCAATTGAAAGCTATTACTTACTATAGTTATGTAGTTTCAATTTATTATTATCATTTTTTTTGGTGAGATGAAATAATTGCATCAACTTTGTTTTACAAAGTACTTTTTATAAATAAACATCAAAAATAATGAACCGATTATTCTTAAACTTCAGACAAATCAGTGCAGCCACAATTGCTAAAACAATGCTAACAGGCCTGGTTACAGGCCTCGTAATTATTTCCCTTTTTGTATTTACAGTGAACAATCCAAAGCCGGAATGGGGCAATAACTGGAGGATGCAACCACTGCTTCTTACACCACTTGTTGTAGCGTTTGGCAGCCTGGTATTTTTTGCAAACCGAATTTTTCAGCCACAGAACAAAACTGTAAAAACATTATTGCTAATTGGCAGTATCATTGCATTTGTATTTTCAATCTGGATTGGTATAATTATAGGCCTTAATGGCACTTTATGGAATTAATTGACCTTAGGGCAAGGCAACTATTAGAATATCTCTGGCTATCCGTTTCATAATTGTGCTGCTATTGAGATATTCTAATATTAACTTGTAACTTTAGTGAGAATTAAGAATATGGATAATAGGATCAATAACTTTATTTATACAGGTTGTGTTTGCAGTATTTTTAAGGCATTTTAATTTCTCTTATCAACGCCCCACCCTAATTTATTACGAAGTGTCTCTAAAAAGGTATTATCATTAAAACGGATCAATCCTATGGTAAAGTCCTCTTTACGTACGGCTACATGAACATGCTTTGATATCACTTCTCTCCTCGTATCTACTGAACATACATAATGACTGCTCCTGGTTTCTATCTCGAAAGAAATAACATTACTGTCAGCCACAACCAACGGCCGGACATTTAAATGATGGGGTGCAATTGGTGTAATAACAAAGCAGCTGTTTTCCGGAAATAAGATTGGTCCGTTACAACTTAGGTTATACCCTGTACTGCCGGTTGGTGTACTTACTATTAAACCATCGCACCAATAAGTATTAAGGAATTCTCCGTTTATATAGGTATGAACTTTTATGGTACTGACACCATCCTGCTTATATATGACCAATTCATTCAACCCGAATGGCGCATCGGAGAAAATGGGGTCACTCCCGTCAACATGAATTAAACTACGCTGATCGATGGTAAATTCCCCTTCTACCAGGGCTTTTATAGCCAGTCTTATTTGTTCTTTACCAATATTTGCTAAAAAACCTAAACGACCGAAATTGATCCCTACCAAGGGTATTTTTTTATCTTTGATCAGGCAGGCGCAATCCAGCACCGTACCATCTCCTCCTAAACTAATGACAAAATCAACAGTTTCATCCAGTGCTTTGCTGCTGTAAAAAACTTTAGTATCAAATTTATTAGCAGTTAAAGACATTACGCCACTCAACAACGAGGAGTATAACAAAACCTCAATTTTATTGGCCGCTAATTCTTCCAATAGGTAATAAAAGTTCTGTTCATGTCCTTCTTCCAATCCTCTGCTATATATTGCCACTTTCATAATTAATTGCAATTTAATTCACAATTGCTGTAATGCAAATTTTTATACAAATGCCAGCTGATATTTAAATGAATCTTTGCAAATAAAAAATGATGATACTTTGCTCTTTTAAAATGAAAAATATTACGGATGAATCTGGCATTATCTTAATCTAAGTTAACAGAAAAATAAAAATCAATCCGAATTCCTTAAATTTGCACGCTGTTAATATTACATTAACCAAATTTTTATAACCTAAGAGTTTAAAATGGCAGATATTTTTGACAGGCTCGTAAAAAATTATGGCCCTATTGGCCAGCACCGCGAGAGAGCACACGGTTATTTTGCTTTCCCAAAATTAGAGGGTGAAATCAGTACCCGCATGAAATTCAGAGGGAAAGAAATGATAGTTTGGAGTTTAAACAATTATTTAGGTCTTGCCAATCACCCGGAAGTTAGAAAAGCCGATGCTGATGGTGCTGCGGAATATGGTTTAGCGCTACCGATGGGTGCCCGTATGATGAGCGGAAACAGTAATTTACACGAACAACTAGAGGCTGAATTAGCAGCTTTCGAACAAAAAGAAGATGCGATCCTTTTAAACTTCGGCTACCAGGGCATCATGAGTACCATCGATGCAATCTGTGGCCGCCATGACGTTATTGTGTATGATGCCGAATGTCATGCTTGTATTATAGATGGTATGCGCATGGCTCCAAGTCAGCGTTTTGTGTACAAGCACAATAACATTGACGACCTGGAAAAACAATTGCAACGTGCACAGGTGATCATTGACAAACAAGGTCAGGGTGGTATACTGGTGATTACCGAAGGTGTATTTGGTATGGCCGGTGACCAGGGTAAATTAAAGGAAATTGTAGATCTGAAAGATAAATACCAGTTCCGTTTATTGGTAGATGATGCTCATGGTTTTGGTACCCTGGGTGCTACCGGTGCGGGTGCAGGTGAAGAGCAAGGTTGCCAGGATGGTATTGATTTATACTTCTCAACTTTTGCCAAATCTATGGCTTCTATCGGTGCATTTTTAGCCGGTGACAGGATCATTATTGATTATATTCGCTATAATATCCGCAGCCAGATTTTTGCAAAAAGTTTACCAATGCCATTTGTTGTAGGGAACCTGAAGCGCCTGGAATTATTACGCAATCACCCTGAATATAAAGCGAAACTTTGGGAAAACGCTTTGAAACTGCAAAACGGTTTGAAAGAGCGTGGTTTTGATATTGGCACAACTGACAGTGTTGTAACTCCAGTGTACATGAAAGGTGGTGTGGAAGAAGCAACTGCAATGGTGATGGACATCCGTGAAAATTATAATATTTTCTGTTCAATTGTTGTGTACCCGGTTATTCCGAAAGGGCATATTATTTACCGCTTAATTCCATCTGCTGTACATACAGATGAGGATATTGAGTTAACTTTAAAGGCTTTCACCGAAACCAAATTAAAACTGGATGCCGGTGCCTATAAAGTGGATGCGATTCCTGATATGGCGGATATAAGATAATTCATTCAATAAGTATTAAACAAGGTGGATATTTGCCACTAATATATGGAGAAGTAGTTTTTTTGCTACTTCTCTTTTTATATTCTCTATTTCGTATTTGATGATCATCCGGTTCATCAATTAATGTTAGCGTATAACAATATATAACATGGGTAAAGCCTAATTAATATTCTACCGGCGAAAAGCTGCCGGATATGCAGGGTGGCGAGGAACGAGCCAGTGCAACGCACCGAGCGTGAGCGAGCCCGGAATAGCCGGAACTCATGTTGATAAGGATTATCAATGATCACAGCCCTAAAATAAAAAAAGCTTCACCAGGAATATGATGAAGCTTTTGTAAATTAAAAGTTTTGACTATTGATGGCTTAAGTAGCGTTCTGCATCCAATGCGGCCATACAGCCACTACCTGCTGCAGTAACTGCCTGGCGGTAAATAGTATCCTGAACATCACCTGATGCAAACACACCCGGGATATTTGTTTTAGAAGTGCCTGGTACTGTTTTAATATAACCGGCTTCGTCCATATCCAGGAAACCTTTGAATATATCGCTGTTAGGATGGTGGCCAATGGCTACGAAAAAGGCACTTACCTGAATTTCCAGTTTCGTGTTGGTTTCGCTATTGTAAATGCGCACGGCCTCTACTTTATTTTCGCCCAGGATTTCATCTGTTTCGCTGTTCCAGTAAATTTTAATTTTCGGATTTGCTTTTACACGCTCCTGCATTACTTTACTGGCACGCATGCCGTCCGGGCCTTTGCGTACAATCATATGTACCCGGCTACAGATATTGCTCAGGTAAATGGCTTCTTCACAAGCGGTATCACCGGCACCTACAATTGCTACTTCTTTATTACGGAAAAAGAAGCCATCACAAACGGCACAGGCGCTCACACCACTACCATTTAAACGCTCTTCACTTGGAATACCTAACCATTTAGCGCTGGCGCCTGTACTGATAATTACAGAATCTGCACTGTACCATTCAGACTCATCTACCTGTAACAGTAACGGTTTTTTGCTGAAATCTACTTTTGTAACAAGTCCGAAACGGATATCGGCACCAAAGCGCTTTGCCTGTTTTTCAAAATCGACCATCATTTCCGGCCCCTGCACTCCATCCGGATACCCTGGATAGTTTTCTACCTCGGTTGTGATGGTTAACTGGCCACCGGGTTGAATACCCTGGTACAGCAATGGGTTCAGGCCTGCACGGGAGGCATATATGGCAGCAGTATAACCTGCCGGGCCACTGCCTATGATAAAACAACGAACGTGTTCTTTTATATTTTCGCTCATATAACTAGATCTGTTTTTTTCTGATGAATGCAAATTTCGCAAAATAAAGTCTAACAAAACGTTACGGTTAACAGAATGGGGAAAATTATTTGCCCATTTATGAATAAACATGACACAAACAGCATTTTCGGTTTATCTTCGCCGCTTTTGAAACTGAAATCAGACACATGTACACGCAGGAACAATTGTTAGAAGGACAAACTTTACTGGTTAATAAACCGCTGGAATGGACATCTTTTAATGTGATTGGAAAACTGCGCTGGATTTTCAAAATCAAAAAGATTGGTCATGCAGGTACATTAGATCCTTTAGCAACAGGTTTACTGATTGTTTGTACGGGAAAAAGCACGAAAAAGATCAATGAATACATGGGTATGGATAAAGAGTACACCGGTATTATCACTATCGGTGCTGAAACACCTACCTATGACCTGGAAAGCGAACCCATCAACTTTAAACCTTATGAACATTTAACGTCTGAAGATATAAAGAAAGCGACAACACCTTTCCTGGGTGCGATCCAACAGTATCCCCCGGCACATTCTGCCATTAAGGTAAATGGCGTGCGTTTATATGAACTTGCGCGTAAGGGAGTGGACGTGGAACTGAAGAGCAGGAATGTAACGATTCACGAATTTGAGATAACAAAATTCGAAAATAACCAGGTACATTTCCGCGTGGTATGCAGCACCGGTACCTATATCCGTAGCCTTGCAAACGATTTTGGTAAAGTATTGGGATGCGGTGGTTACTTAAGTAAACTGGAGCGTACTAAAATCGGCACATTTGACCTGGCGGACGCATTAACACCTGCCGAAGTCCAGGAGCAATATTTTGCTTTTAACAATATTGAAAGATAATTAGATTAAATTGTAGGCGTGTGCCCGCTTTCTTTGCATATAGTATTCTTTCTCAGCAATATACACTACTTTATTTACCACGCAGAACACTTTGGTCTCTGCTTCATTTGTTACCAGTAAATGAAGTGTGAGGTCATGTTTCTGATGCCTGCTCACCGTTTCTTTTATCTCATCCAGCATATTGTCGTCTATGATAAATTTGATATAGACATCTTCTTTAGCCGGTATCTTGAAATTGATTTCCGCAGATTTATCCCAGATGATATAATCCTTACCCAGTATAAAGTTCAATTGCACCATACTGATAGGATCTACTGCAGCAAATAAACTACCGCCGAATATGGTGCCTGCCATATTCATATTCCTGTAGCTGAAAGGCAATTTTACTTTCACCTCTTTTAAATCTTCTGACACTGAAACGATTCTTCCTGTAGTACGCCTGTACATAGGAGAATAATTAAGTCCGTACTTAAAAAAGCTTGGCGGGCTTAACAGCTGACGGGCTACATTATATAAACCTTTATACAACATGTTACTAGAATTTAAGTATGAGTTAAGTAGCGCGGATATACGAATGTATAAACGACCGATTAATTATAAAATAACGAAGTTTCGGGCAAAAAATGATACAAGAAAATCACATTTTTTAATCAATATTATCTTAAAACTAAAAAAGTTAACAACTTGTGTATAAAATACACATTTTTTGCAAGCGAAATCGTTATCGGTAACAATTGCATAACTAAATCCCCTTATATTTGTTTACAATTTTAATTATTTTTTAACGCTTGTTGATTTATGGAAAAACTGCTTTACGCGATTCCGGCTATTGGAGTATTAAGTTTAATTTACACCTTATTAAAATTTAACTGGGTAGGAAAACAAGATGCGGGAAATGACCGCATGAAAGAAATCAGTAATTATATAGCGGAGGGCGCTATGGCATTTTTAAAAGCCGAGTATAAAGTACTTACCTACTTTGTAATTATTGCCGCCATTTTGTTAGGCGTAATGGGCTTTAGCAATGAAAACAGTCATTGGTCCATTGCCATCGCATTTGTAATCGGTGCTGTTTTTAGTGCAGTGGCCGGTTTTATAGGCATGAGAGTCGCTACCAAAGCCAATGTGCGTACAGCACAGGCAGCGCGTACCAGCTTAAGTAAAGCACTAAAAGTAAGCTTTACAGGTGGTGCGGTTATGGGACTTGGTGTTTCAGGCCTGGCTGTTTTAGGTTTAGGGGCATTGTTCATTGTCTTAAAAATGATGTTTGCACCCGAAGCAGCAGTTAGTAGTCACGAAATGGAAATGACCATCGAAGTGCTTACCGGCTTTAGTTTAGGTGCGGAAAGTATCGCTTTATTTGCCCGTGTGGGTGGCGGTATTTATACCAAAGCGGCAGACGTTGGTGCGGATTTGGTAGGTAAAGTAGAAGCCGGCATTCCTGAAGATGATCCACGTAACCCTGCGACTATTGCAGACAATGTGGGCGATAATGTAGGTGATGTGGCCGGTATGGGCGCCGATTTATTCGGGAGTTATGTTGCTACTGTTTTAGCCACCATGGTGCTGGGACGTGAAACAACGGCTGCTGATAATTTTGCAGGGTTCTCCCCTATTCTTTTGCCGATGCTGATAGCTGCAATGGGTATTATTTTCTCTATTATAGGTACCCTGTTCGTAAAAGTATCTGACAAAACAGGATTAAATACCATCGCTGTTCAAAAAGCTTTGAATATGGGCAACTGGGGTTCTATAGTTTTAACAGCTATTGCCAGTTACTTTTTAGTACAATATCTTTTACCTGAGACCCTGAGCCTGAGAGGTCATGAATTCTCCAAAAACGGTGTATTCGGGGCTATAATTGTCGGCTTACTGGTAGGTACATTAATGAGCATTATTACGGAATACTATACTGCTATGGGCAAACGCCCGGTGAACAGTATTATCCGTCAATCTGTTACCGGTCACGCAACCAATATTATCGGTGGTTTAGCTATAGGCATGGAAAGTACTTTCCTGCCAATACTGGTATTGGCCGGCGGTATTTACGGTTCGTATTTATGTGCCGGTTTATATGGTGTATCTATTGCTGCTGCCGGTATGATGGCAACAACAGCTATGCAATTAGCCATTGACGCCTTCGGACCGATAGCGGATAACGCCGGAGGCATTGCCGAAATGAGTGAATTACCAAAAGATGTCCGCGAAAAAACAGATATCCTGGATGCGGTGGGCAACACTACTGCAGCTACCGGTAAGGGTTTTGCCATTGCCAGTGCAGCATTAACTTCCCTTGCTTTATTTGCGGCCTTTGTAGGTATATCTAAAATTAACGGTATTGATATCTATAAAGCGGATGTATTGGCAGGCTTATTTGTGGGCGCTATGATCCCTTTTATTTTCTCTTCATTGGCCATTCGTGCAGTGGGAGAAGCGGCCATGAGCATGGTAGAAGAAGTGCGTCGCCAGTTCAAGTCTATCCCAGGTATTATGGAAGGTACCGGTAAACCTGAATACGACAAATGCGTTGCTATTTCCACCCAGGCGTCTATCAAAAAAATGATGCTGCCGGGTGCTATTGCCATTCTCTCTCCTATCATTATCGGTTTTGTGTTTGGCGCAGAAGTGTTAGGTGGCTTTTTAGCAGGAGCAACCGTTTCGGGTGTATTACTGGGTATGTTTCAGAACAATGCCGGTGGTGCCTGGGATAACGCTAAGAAAAGTTTTGAAAGTGGCGTAAATATTAATGGTGAAACCTATTATAAAAAGAGTGAGCCACATAAAGCATCTGTAACCGGTGACACCGTAGGAGATCCGTTTAAAGATACTTCCGGTCCATCAATGAACATCTTAATTAAATTAATGTCAATTGTATCATTGGTTATTGCACCAAGTATTGTAAAGCTTCATCCGCCGGATGCTGCAAAAACAACGGTGAAGCCAACAATTGAAAATGTGATGGCGAAAAGGTAAATTCTCAAAGCGGTTGTTTTACACAGCCGCTTTTTTTATGACTTATAAATCCTGTAGCTTTGTTCTCCTTTTATTTGGGCGTACCCTTTGTGCCAACAATTACGATTTGAATTTTACCGCTAAAAAGTAATCTCAAAAGTATCAGGCACAAAGGGCCGGGCTTTTGGCAGTACTCCTCGCCGGCATATTAGTAGTCTTGTAAACAGGCTTATTTTCACCGGCCGGCTTGCGGGGTACTGCTGCCAATCCCTTACGCTTCCAGGTGGCAGGCAGATATTTAAAAAGAGTTTTGCAAAAAGTTCAAAACTTTCAAACATTTATACAAAAGATAGCCATTTAGCCGTCAATAATTATGAACCACGAAGGAGCATCAACCACCAACAGTTCCAAAAGCCAGTTAAAAATAGCACTGCTGCAATTACATACTGCCGTATTCCTGGCCGGTTTTACGGCAGTACTTGGTAAACTGATCACCATGCCGGAAATATCTTTGGTTTGGTGGCGCATGGTTTTCACCATTCTCATTTTACTAATCTTTATCTATTTCAATAAATCCAGCTCATCCAGGGCCCTTAATTTCAAACAGAAAAGTAAAGCTGTAGGTATTGGTTTTATTATAGGGATCCATTGGTTGTTCTTTTTTGGCAGTGTGAAGTATGGCAATATATCCATCGCATTGGTATGCTTATCTGCAGCCAGTTTTTTCTCCTCGTTATTAGAGCCACTGATTCTTAAAACCAGGTTTTCATTGATTGAACTTTGCCTGGGACTACTTTCGCTATATGGCATTTCGCTCATTTTCGATTTTACCGACTCACATCGTATTGCTGTGGTTTTAGGACTATTGGCAGCATTATTCGGCGCTTTATATGGCATACTGAATAAAAAATATACTTACAGCTATGAACCGGTACCACTCACTTACCTGGAAATGATTGGCGCGTTTATTTTATGTAATCTTGCTTTACCGGTTTACTATAACATTGATGGTGGCTTAACTTTCCTGCCAAAGGGAATGGACTGGCTGTGGATTATTATATTGGCAGGGTTGTGTACCGTTTGGGCACTTATACTCCAGATAAAATCATTGAAGCATGTGTCTTCCTTCACCTTGATGCTTACCTATAACCTGGAACCGGTTTATGGCATTATAATGGCTTTGTTATTCTTTAACGAAGCAGAAACATTCAAAGACACTTACCTGTTAGGAACGGGTGTTATTATCTTTACTGTTTTGTTCCAGGTGGTGCGTATCAAACACCAGCAAAAGAAAAAGCTGAGATTACAGGAGCAGGTGATATAATAAATTTTTATTTAAATATTAATGCCCATAATAAAACTAAAATAACTATAAGCAACAATTCAACAATAATCACTTTTTTTATCGCCTTCATTCGTTTCAGAAATAAGTAATCAACCCATATCAATATTAGTGAGACTAGAAATATTAAGATAAATAACTCCCAATAATGCGGAAGATAACCATCGCCAATGCTTTGCAGAAATATCAATGCAATACATATAATCAGCCATATCCCGAATAACTTCAAAGGAGTAAAATATCTAAGATACTTTTGTAAATAACGTCCTCTATTTTTAAGCACCTGATAAAATATCTTTATTTCAAGTAACGATTACTAATAAATCAATAATCAAATTTATTAAAGCCTCTATCCTGCTTTTTATTCGATTGTCGCTTTTTAGTATCAATTCTTCGCTCTACAGATGCTTTTGAAGGCTTGGTAGCTACCCTGAACTTTTTTACCACCAAAGCATTTTGAATAAGTGCATACAGTTTCTTAAAAGCCGTTTCTTTATTTTGCAACTGAGTCCTGTGGCTTTGTTCTTTGATGATCAGAATACCGGTTTTAGTGATCCTGTTTCCCAGTTTAATGTTTACTAATGCCCTTTGCTCATCTGTCAACAATTGGGATATAGCAGGCTCCCAAAGCAGTTCTACAGCAGTTTCAACCTTATTCACGTTTTGGCCACCTGCCCCTCCGCTCCTGCTGGTTTTTACGATACACTCCTTTTTTAATGCTTCTATTGTCATTATTTATAGCTTTAATTCGATTACCCGAGATTATATACTCGTGAAGTCCATAGAGGTAATCGTTGTGGTTTATGTACTTAAAATACCAGCAATATATTTTCACAAATAATTCTGGCAAATATATTGCCAGATCATCAATTAATTACAAATTATAGGATCATCTCAATCATTCTATAAATTCACCAGCCATTAACCTGTAATTTCATCCGGCAAATTGTAAAATTCATAAAAGAAAGACACATAAAAACCGCCTAAAAAACATTTCCTGAACCGGAAATGTTAGCAACTCCAAAATAAATAAACAAAAAATATATTATTAACTTATAATCAATTGATTAAAAGATCTCTCAAAAATGTTTTTTTGTTAATAAAAATTAGCTTTTGAGCCTTTAAAAGACATGGTTTTCTGCCTGAATTTCAGTATATTTGCCTATTCTATTACGGAACGGTTTAATTCATTTTCAAACCGGTTCTTTATCTAAAAATTTATTTATTAGAGCGTATAGAATTTAAACATTCTATTAATCAATTTATGAGTGCAGAAAACAACGAATTAGAACAACAAAAGCCAAATTACGGCGCTGATAGTATCCAGGTTTTAGAAGGCCTGGAAGCCGTACGCAAACGCCCGGCCATGTATATTGGTGACGTAGGTATTAAGGGGTTACACCATTTGGTTTATGAGGTAGTTGACAACTCTATTGACGAAGCCTTAGCCGGTTATTGTAAAAATATAGAAGTAACAATACACGAAGACAACAGTATATCCGTAAAAGATGACGGTCGTGGTATTCCTACAGCCATTCACACTAAAGAAAAAAAGAGTGCCCTTGAAATTGTAATGACCGTATTACACGCTGGTGGTAAATTCGATAAAGATACCTACAAAGTATCCGGCGGTTTGCATGGTGTAGGTGTCAGTTGTGTGAACGCCTTAAGTACAACACTGCATGCAGTAGTACACCGCGATGGCAAAATTTTTGAGCAGATCTATCATAAAGGTATTCCTGAATTCCCGGTGCGTGAAATAGGAACTACAGATATTACAGGTACCATCGTGCATTTCTGGCCTGATAGTTCTATTTTCCAGCAAACCACCGAATATACCCGCAGTATTCTGGAAGCACGTCTTAAAGAGCTCGCTTACCTGAATAAAGGTATCCGAATCGTTATTAATGACCTTCGGGATATAGATGATGATGGTAAAACATACACTTCTGAATATTTCAGCGAGGATGGGATTGTCGGCTTTGTAGAAATGCTGGACAGGAACGCCAATCGTAACGTGATTATTCCAAAACCTATTTTTTGTGAAGGACACGATGCGAATACGAATGTAGCAGTAGAAGTGGCGATGAATTATAACAATAGCTACAGTGAACATATTTTCAGCTATGTAAATAATATCAACACTATTGAAGGCGGTACCCACGTTACCGGTTTCCGTCGTGCCATTACCCGTATTTTTAAGCAATACGGTGAGAAAGAAGGCATGTTTGAGAAAGCGAAAGTGGAGATTGAAGGGGATGATTTCCGTGAAGGCTTAAGCGCCATCGTTAGTGTAAAGGTACCTGAACCGCAGTTTGAAGGCCAGACGAAAACCAAATTAGGTAACAGTGATGTTTCAGGTGTGGTAGAGTCTACTTTAGCAGCGGCTTTACAAATATTCCTGGAGGAAAATCCAAAAGAAGCCAAAACTATTATTCAAAAAGTAGTATTGGCGGCACAGGCCCGTGCAGCAGCACGTAAAGCACGTGAAATGGTACAACGTAAAAGTGGTATCACTGGTGGCGGCTTACCTGGTAAACTGGCAGATTGTTCTGAAAAGGACCCTACCAAATGCGAGTTATACCTTGTGGAAGGGGACTCGGCAGGTGGTACTGCCAAACAAGGCCGTGACCGCAGTTTCCAGGCTATTTTACCACTCCGTGGTAAAATCCTGAACGTGGAAAAAGCCATGGAACACCGCATTTACGACAATGAGGAGATCCGCAATATGTTTACTGCTTTAGGGGTAAAAATCGGTACGCCTGAAGATCCAAAAGCGCTGGACTTAAGCAAGCTCCGCTATCATAAACTGATTATTATGACGGATGCCGATGTGGACGGTAGCCATATCGCCACGCTGATCCTTACTTTCATTTTCCGTTATATGAAGGAAATGGTAGAGCAGGGTTATGTGTACATTGCCCAACCACCATTATACCTGGTAAAAAAAGGTAAGGTTCAGGAATATGCCTGGAACGAGGAAGGCCGCAGGGCCCTGATAGATAAAATTGGCGGCGGCAGTGAAAGTGGTGTTGTGGTACAGCGTTATAAAGGTTTGGGTGAGATGAATGCTGACCAGCTTCGTGATACGACCATGAACCCGGCTAACAGAACATTGAAGCAGGTAACTATTGAAAGTGCCATTGAAGCGGATATGGTATTCAGCATGCTGATGGGTGAAGAAGTAGCACCAAGACGTGAATTCATTGAATCAAATGCCAAATATGCCAATATCGATATTTAATTATTGATTTCTTTTATAAAAGGCAGCTTTCTAAAATTTAGAAAGCTGCCTTTTTATTTGTAATAACTGTATGGTCCTGAAATAAGTTGACACAAAAGTTGACTTATCCAATGAATACAGCAAAAAGTGGCTCTATAAAAAAGA
>JAQGEF010000050.1:0-3204 GCA_027854065.1 Polluticaenibacter yanchengensis
TGTTAAATGGAATTTTAGAGATTCCGAAGGATAAGCGTATGGTTATAAGCGGTTGGGTTAAGGAGGATTGTGGTAATTCGGTGACGGGTGTTCCTTGTGGGAAGACCACGTTTAATGATGGTTATTTGTCGTTAAATATACCGAATGGTATTTTTAAGGCGAGCGGTCCTATAATAGAGGGCTGGCAGCGTATTGAGGGGGTGTTTACAGTACCAGCGAGTACAACGAGTCTTCAGCTGAGTTTTAATAACAGTTCAGGAGGCAATGTCTATTTTGATGATTTGCGTATTCATCCATATAATGGTAATATGAAGTCCTATGTTTATGATCCTGTGAATCTTCGTTTAGTTGCGGAGTTGGATGCCAATAATTTTTCCAAGTATTATGAGTATGATGGGGAAGGGACATTGATCCGTACGAAGGCAGAGACAGTAGAGGGTATAAAGACGATCAATGAGACACGTAGTTCCAAACAAAAAGTGATTAATGCGATACAGTAATATAACAAATAAGCTATTGTTGTTTTCATTTATTTGCCTGTTAAAGTCGTTGGATGTTTATGCAGGAAAGAAAAAGCTGAAGGATGGCGTTAAAGTTGATTTTGAACAAATCTTCCAGCGCTGGCATCAACCTTCATTAGATGTGCAGATCCGTTATGAGTATTTGTCTTCTACAGATACGATAGAGACAGATTGTAGTTATATGTATCGTGGCAAATCGTTGTATATGAAGACAGATCAGTACGAGCAGTTGTCAGATGATTCATTGGTGATCCTGATAGATCATGATTTAAAGCAGGTTAGTATAGAGCGTGCAGTAGCTTCGGATACGGTTAGTCGTACCGGATTATTGAGCAGTTATAGCAAGCAGTTGGCCGGTGATTTAAAGCAGTACAGCCAGGAAGTGTCAGAATCAGGGAATCAGACTATTTACATTTTTTCGTCTAAGGACTATGCTTATGCAAAGCAAATTCCCAGGGAGCAGGTTTTCTACCATTATAACAAAGACCGGTCAGAGATAACGTTAGTAGAGTACATGAAAAATACGGTGTTGAAGGTTGATACAAAGATTCATCCTGAAGCCGCAGATACAGCGCATCCAGGGTACAGGATTCTGTCAAAAGAGGGGGACTGGGTATGGCTGCATATAGAAGAGCGCCAGCGTTTGGTGTACAGTTACCGTGAATCGGTCACGGGAGCATTGCCATTATCCCGGGCCCTCGTATTAAAGTCAGGAGAAAACGGCCCGGAGCTAACCGAACGGTTCAAGGATTATGTTTTAATCAGTAATTAAGGCAGTAATATTTATTGGACAGGCATTTTGAATGCTATTAAGCATTGTTGTGTCACTCCCTTGTACGGTATCAGGTTTATTGTACAGGTAGTGGATATTAATCATTAATCAGAACTTATTATAAATAGGCTTATAATCATAATATAGTAAACGTATGAAGAGGTTGTTTAGAAATTACTTATCATTATTTCTGTTATTAGTCTTAATGACCCCTGTTTATTTGTATTCCCAGAGTATTGGCTTGAAGCACACAGAAGTAAGTACATTTACAGGAGTAGTGGCTTCAGGAAATAATAAAGCCTTTGATGTCAATCAAAGTGGATTCCTTCAATACACAGTTCCAGGCGGGAGTACGGGTTATCAACTGACGAATGTGCTAACGCTATCCTTTATAGAGGAGGCCACTCAGTATTTAACAGAAAATGTCAAGATCACAGTCGGTCTTGAGGTAAAGTATGGAACAACAGCCGCCAATGCAGTAACGTTATCCAATCCGGTAGAACTAACGGTGAGTTATGCCCAGAGCGCCAATACAAGTTATGATAATAAGAGCTATTACTATTTTTATGATGCCCCTTATGTAAATGTTAAGATTTTATCAATCAGCAGTCCGTTATCCAGTATTAACGGTGTTGATATCCGTAATTTATTACGGCTGGATAATGAGATCCGTGTTTCTCAGCAGGTAAGCCTTTTGTCCGGAGTGTCCCCGGTTGGTTCGCTGACATTAGGAACTCCTGATGCCGCAGATGAGTTAAAAGTAGGCTGGAGCTGGCCTGGTAATGCAGGTAACAATGGTACCCAACTGGAGTGGGCCTGGGTAGAGACCGGAGATGAGGATTTGTACAAAGTAAGCGGCGTTTTAGACTATAATTTACTGTTTGAGTCAGGAGCTACCAGAGTAGATTTAGATTATAACAGGTTAAATTATAGTATTCCCCTTTATTACCCCGGAGAAGGCAAAGTGTATATTCGTGTCCGTGCAGTCAATCATGATATAACAGCCGGCACACGAACCGGTAAGTGGACCACACCGGTATCCTATAATTATACAGGCCATGAACCCGGTTTTAACTGGCAGAGCACGACCAGTTATGCCGAAGAAGGTAAACGCAAATCAGTGATGCAGTATTTTGACGGTAGCCTGCGTTCGCGGCAGACAGTTACCAAAGACAATGTGACCAACCGTACCATTGTAGCAGAAACCTTTTATGATAAACAAGGCCGTGCAGCCATCCAGATATTACCGGCACCTACGATAGACAACCTGACCAATCGTTCTATCCAGTATTTCAATGATTTTAACCGATTGAACGGGCAGAGTGAGAAAACCGACCCGGCCAATATATTTGATTTAAAAGCCAACAATACACTTCCCGGTTTATTAACCAGCACCGGGAGCAGCTATTATTACAGCGCCTCGAATGCAGAGCGTTTAACAGGCGAGAAAGCGTATATTCCGGATGCGGAAGGCTATCCTTATACGTATACGCAATATATGCCTGATGCGACCGGCCGTGTTTTATTACAAACAGGCGTAGGTGCCAAACATAACCTGGGTTCGACCCACGAGACCAAGTATTATTACGGAACCCCAGCTCAGGAAGACCTGGATGCCTTGTTCGGTGTAGAAGCCGGTTATGTCAATCACTATATGAAAAGTATGGTGAGTGATGCCAATGGCCAGATGAGTGTGAGTTATACAGATAAGAGCGGCAGAACAGTAGCGACAGCCCTTGCCGGAGATGCGCCTGCACATGTGGAAGCCCTGAATATCAGCGGGACCTATCATCCCCAGCTGCAAAGTACGGTAACCCGTGATTTATTGTATAAGAACAATAAAGTAAATGCGGACGGTTCAATAGAATCAGTGACCTCGATTCTGGTGCCTGCATTAGGCGATTATGATTT
>JAQGEF010000050.1:3214-8655 GCA_027854065.1 Polluticaenibacter yanchengensis
CGTTATAATCTCAATGCCGAGTCCTTCAGCATCAATATACCAGGAATAGCCACTCCGTTTTGTTATGAGTGCAAATATACAGTAGAGTTCAGTGTGGTTAATGAGCAGACAGGTGTTGAGATATTGAATAAATCGTTTAATAATTTACAAACGAATCTAAGTGAAACCGTTTGTCGGACAAATAGTTCAGCGCCGTTTACAGGTACCGGCGTCAATAATAATATTATCACGTTCACGGCCGATGATCTGGCGCCAGGCTCTTATATAGTCAGAAAGACATTGAAGATAGATGAAGCAAGCCTGGCTACTTATAAACAAAGTTATTTAAGTAACGCGATAAAGAAAAGTGAGCAGACCTTTATAGATGAAGCGTTGATAGAGCTAAAAGCCAGTTCTAATTGTGAAGCATCCACCGGAGAGCAGGTGTTTGACTGTGCAGCCTGTGAAGCCGCTTTAGGTAATTTTGCGACCTATAAAGCACAGTACCTTGCCAATATCGGTAAGGTAGAAGCAGATTATTTAAGTGATGCCGATCTAAAGAAAGAAATAGATCTTGGTTTTGCAAAGCGTGAGCAGCAGTGTAAAGAAATCTGCGGGACGGTATCAACAGATGCGCTGAACATACGTGAAATGATGCTGGCCGATATGGTTCCGTTAACCGGGCAATACGCGCTCGGCGTTGCACCAGCTGCAACCTGCTCAACCAATCTCACACCGTCCATGTTCAACAGCTATGATATTTTTTATGAGACCAGCAGTATCAAAGCCAAGTTCAAGCAGCCCTTACTCAATGCTACTACGGCAGGTCAGTATTATGATGAGTATGGTAATATTGATAATTTTTTCCGTAACAGTGCCGGTACTGCTATTGACTATGACAACGGTAAATTTGAGGCAAACAGCCCTCTGTATAAACAACAATACATAACGAATTTTAAAACAGAGTGGGCGGTTTCCCTATTACCCCACCATCCGGAGTATGCGAAGTTGCTTTTTTATGAAAGCATGACAAGCTCCAATCTCTGGTTCGAAAAGTTAAAGAATACTGATACTTATGCAGCAGCAGTTACCAATGGTTTCTTAAAGGCAGATGGTACGGGAAAGATCAATGTTATGGACAATGGTACCATCAAATACCTGTTGTCAGATATCGATCCATTTTTTACTACAGCCACCGGCCATTTATCCACGATGCAAAACTACCTTCGTGTAGATCATCCGGATTTAAAATACAATTCTACCGGCACACAGCGGTTTAACTTCTGGCATTTTGCCAACTTCCTGGTTCGTTGCAGAGATGGGTTAGCTGCCAATCAGAATGCGTGTTACAGTTCCAGCCTTATTAATACGAGTAACAAATATCCATTTGACGGATTGACGGATAAACAAAAAGATGAGTTATGGCAAACGTTTAAAGGGTTATATGTTAATGCCCGCACCGTACTGCTGAATACTTACCTGGAGCAACAAAGAGCAGTAAGCAATAAAGACCGCTTAATATGCCAGGGGTACAAGTTACATTTTGCTACCAACGATCAGTTAGCGTCCATGTATGCCGGTCAGTTAGCAATGATGCGCACAGGTTACACCACCGCAAATTTTCAAAGTGACGTGAATGCTAAAGCTGCAGAGCAAAAAGTAGTCAGTTGTGAAGATTATATCATTTACTGGAGAGACATGTTCAAGGATTGCGATCAGATTAATGGCAAAGCCCCGGCTGTTAAAGAAGCAATATTAACAGCAATCACGAACGGATTTAAAAGTATTTGCGAGGCCTCAGATATTATCGGTGGCTCCAGCAGTTTAAAGAACAATGCATCGCAAAATTTTGAGAGTGTCGTAAAAAGTGTCTTTAGCAGTTATGGGATATCTTTCAGTGAATTATGTCATCCGTACAACGTGCTGACACCTGAACCATATGGCATGGGCCGTAAATTGGTCCGCGATATGGTCATCAAAGTAGCGAAGTGTGAATGTGAGAAATTTGAGTCCCAGTATACCCAGTACTTGAATAGTATCGGCAACAGTTCCCCAACCATCAACGGTTTTAATGATTATTTGAGTGGTAAGAAATTAGATAATATCAGTGCCACGCTTTACGCATCGCTTCTGGAGAACTGTTCAAAAATATGTCGCTCAAACGGAGGAGGGACCAGTTTACAAAAAGGAACAGACGAGCCCGTGATGGAAGCCCTTGCAGTAGGTTGTGAGACCGGGCGTGATACCATTGTTTTATCAGAAGCAGAAGTACTACCAAACTTTTTAAAATGCGGAGAGACCCCTGTTTGTTATGATTGTACTGCGTTCAAGAACTTCCATACAGCCTTCAAGGCCGAGTATGCCCATCGTCCTTTAATCGCCAGTGAAGTGCTGTTTGGCAATACAGAGAACTCCATTATGGTCACGGACCTGTTTGCCAAATACGTTAACTTTAAGACCGGTTTTAAATTACTGGCCAGCGATTACTATAATTATTTAAATAATAAGTGTAATATAACTGTCGGCGGTTCCACTACTATATTGTGCAGAACAAGCAAGCCACTTTCCGATTTGCCGAATTTAGACCCGGAAGACCCATGCCGTGATGCAAAGTTCAGGTCCATCCTCATTGGCCGCGAACGCTATGAAGCCTATGTAAGAGACTTATCAGAGGACTTTGAGCGTTTGTACCGTGCCAAGTGTACACCACCGGAAGGCCGCGAGCAGTTCAGTGTTACCTATACGAACAAGGAATATCATTATACCCTGTATTATTACGACCAGGCAGGCAACCTTGTAAAAACAGTTCCTCCAAAAGGCGTAAAACCAGAGACCTCTGAGCCTTACCTCACCCGGGTAAAAGCAGACCGTCAGAATAATGCGGCAAAAGTAGGGTCAGGAACCACCAGGAATGTGCCTGAACATGGTTTTCTGACGACTTACAATTACAATACACTTAACCAGGTCATATCCCAAACGACACCGGATGCAGGCACATCCAGGTTCTGGTATGACCAGTTAGGCAGATTAGTGGTCAGCCGTAATGCGCAGCAGTTGGCAGGTAATAAATACTCGTACACTTTATACGATAAATTAGGCCGTATTATAGAAGTAGGAGAGAAAACGACCACCGTAGCAATGACGGTGGCCACAGCCCTTGCTCCGGTAAACTTAAAAGCATGGATAGACAACAGTGCCCGGACACAGATAACCCGCACCTACTATAATGAGGCCAAGGTATTTTTAACGGATGGTCCCGGTTCCGAGCGTTTTGTGCAACATTACCTGAGAGACAGGGTAAGTTATAGTGCCGTGATAACCAGTGATAATACAGCATTGGCTAATATCAATGAGTTTGGAGCCGGCACCAATCATAATAATTACCAGTCAGCCACTTATTATGATTATGACCTTCATGGCAATGTAGCGAACCTGTTACATGATTACCGTGTAGGCGTCATGAATAGTTTACACAGCAGCTTTAACCGCTATAAGATCGTGTCTTACAAGTACGACCTGATCAGCGGCAAAGTCAATGAAGTAAATTACCAACCCGAGTTTACCGACGCCTCAGGCGTACTGCGCAGCTTTAAAGATGCTTATAAGCACCGCTATGAGTACGATGCGGAGAACAAGCTTACCAAAGCCTTTACCAGCAAAGACGGCATTTACTGGGAGCGCGATGCCGAATACAAATATTACCAGCATGGGCCATTGGCCAGAACAGAGTTAGGCCAGATGCGGGTACAGGGATTAGATTATATTTATACCCTGCAAGGCTGGCTCAAAGGCGTTAATAGTACCGTAATATCCGAGAGCAAAGATCCTGGTTTAGATGGCAATACCGTCGTCAGCAATAATGCCAACAAACTGGTAGCACGGGATATATTCGGATTTTCTTTAGATTATTATGTAGGCGATTACAAGCCAATCAATACATCCAAACAGAATGTGCATATCCGTTTTGGGGATGCGGACGCGAGCAACCCTGCTTTGAATTTATACAATGGGAATATCCGTGCAATGAGTACCCATTTTGGCGGTGTCAACTTCAAACCGATTAACGGTGGCCCGCAAACCATAGCCGGTAATACGACCACTTATTTATACAGCTATGATCAGTTGAATAGATTAAAGAGCACCAAAACATTAGCCAATGTAACCAGTGATTACCACTCGCTTCACTATTTTACACCGGAGCAGTTTAATTATGACCCTAACGGTAACATCACATTTACCTGGCGTAACGGTTTAAGGCCGGACGGTACATTCCCGAATATGGATTATATTAATTATATCTATAATCCAACGAATAACCGTTTAAATTATGTAACGGATGATCCAGCCACCACCAATTTATTCCCTGATGATATCAATGATCAGTCAAGTTATAATGAATGGATCGGCAGTGTATTAGAATACAATTACACCTATGACCAGATCGGGAATTTAATAAAGGATAAATCGGAGCAAATTACCAATATCAGCTGGAATGTATATGGGAAGATAGCCAGCATCACCAAAGCCGGCAATACGATCACATACAGCTATGATGCGGGCGGTAACCGGATCAGTAAGACCACCAGTGAAGGCACGACCTGGTATGTACGTGACGCGCAGGGCAATACATTGGCCGTTTACTTTACCAAAGGCACAACCCTGAAACATATAGAGAACCATATGTATGGCAGCAGCCGTTTAGGAGTACACAATACCAATACGACGGTAGATGGTTATATGGCATTAGGCGCAAGCATGCCGATACCGGGCAAGACCGGAAATTATAGCGGCAAAACAGGTAACTTTACACGTGGCAACAAGTTCTTTGAGTTAAGCAACCATTTAGGGAATGTGATGATGGTGATCAGCGACCGCAAGCTACAGGTAGCGAACGGCGCCAATACCCTGGTAGATTATTATAAGGCCGAGGTAATGACAGCCACTGATTATTATGCATTTGGTTCCCCGATGCCGGAGAGGACGTTTAAGCGTGAGGGCGAACGAGGTAATGCCAATAAAGTATTACATAAGACCTCCTTTGATAATAGTTTAGATGGCTGGGTTACATATGGAGGTTCATCTGCAGTTACGTTAGACAACGGCCGTGTGAAGGTATGGGCGAACACGCCTTGGGGTACGGTGATGAAAGTACTGAACCTGAAAGTTGGTAAAACGTACAAGATAAGCTTTACGATAGATATGGGTACTTGTACAGGCATCACGATGCCGTTCTACCTGGCACCGGGTTCTACACCGGCCTACCAATGGTCAACAAATGTAACAAGCCTTACGACATCGGGCAGTTATGTCACTTATTTTACACCTACAGTAAGTTATTACCGTTGGTTGTTCGAGACGGTAAGTTATACGGGACCTGAGGGATACTTCTGGTTGGATAATATATTAGTGGAAGAAGTAGAAGATGGTGGAGATGGTGATGGTTCTTTAGAAAGCAATGGTTA
>JAQGEF010000051.1 GCA_027854065.1 Polluticaenibacter yanchengensis
TAATGCTACGCATTAGAAAATTACAACTTTTTTGTCTCTTATTTTTAATCTTTAATTCCTAATGCGTAATTTGGGTTTAATTGGAGTGACGATTTAAGCAATCTTAATTTAGGCATGTCCATCAGTTACAACTCTAAAAACGGGTTAAGGGTAGATGAAGTGGCCTCCAATGTTGGCCAGGGCTGGAGCTTAAATGCAGGCGGCAGTATTATGCGTATTCAGGTTGGGCAGCCGGATGACCAGGTACCCTATCTTCAGTATATTCCTGAAAGGCACAATGATCTGAAAAAAATACCACCGGGATATTTATATAACAGCAGGGCCATAGAAGAAGGCGTTCCTGTAAATATCCATAATTATCCTATCCATAAGTCATCAGGACAGGTATACCGGGAGCATATGGAAGTAGGTGCGGACAGGGAGATGGATTATTTTGCATTTAATTTTAATGGCAAATCCGGCTTGTTTATATTGGATAAAAACACGATGACAGGCACCACATTAGGGTATTCAAATCTGAAGATCAATTTCACCACTAATATCACCACACAGGCAGCTAATCAGATCCGGACTTCAATAACAGGATTTACTATTTTAGATAGAGAGTCAGGTTTGGAATATGTTTTTAATAAACAATATTTAACAAAGCTGATGATTCAGGACCATTGTGATTCTAAGGGAAACAGGAAAAATGGCCAGCCGAGTTTTAAGGAATGGAAGGTATACTATGAAAGTGATTATGATGATGTAAATACATTCAGACCCTGGGTAACGGCTGGCTGGTTTTTAACAGAAATCCGTGATGTGACTTTATACAATACGAACAATAAAGTGGTCCTTAATTATACCGACCGCAACATCAATTCCAGAGCAGGGTATGGCTTCAGGTGGAATGATGAAGCGAATCATGGAATTATCTCTCTTAGAAAAAGTATTTCCAGGTTACCGGTAATCTCTTCTGTGGTTTTTCCGGATCAGCATTCCATTGTTTTTAATTATGGGGCAGACAGGTTTGACCTGACCGGAGATAAAGCCTTGTCCTCAATAGATATAAAATATAAAACCGATTTGTTATCACGTATTATATTAGAACAGAGCTATGTCTTTCTAAACAGGTATGGCACTCCAACAACAGACCTTCAAAAAAATATCGCCCGTTTATATTTAACCGGGATAAAAAAACAATATTATAATTTTAAAGACGAGGACGAACCCTATTTGTTTGATTATTATACCGGAAGTACTGGCGATGATATTGTCCCACCTCTGTTTACTTATACTAAAGACTTATGGGGCTATTATAATGGTACCAATACGGTAGGTTATTTTAATGAGACAATTGATCCGAAAAATATTGATATCGAAAAAATTGATGATGAAAGGCATCGTGGTATTTGCTTTCTGCGACATGGCTTTAGCGGTATTTTAGAAAATCCTAAATTAGGATATGCCAGGAATGGACTGTTAAAAAGCATTACAACGCCCAAGCAGGCAAAAGTCGTTTATGAGTATTCTCAGCGAAAAAATACAAAAGCCGGTGTCGATGTCAATTATGGCGGCGTAAGCGTCTCTAAAATCATTAATTATGATGCTTCAATGCCGAACGGCTGTTTAACACCAATGGAAACATCTTATAGTTATATATTGGAAAATAACAAGTCTTCTCTTTGGGGTGTAGAAGATTTAAAGCATAAAATAGAAAGTGTCAATGAGTATAAAATGGAGAGAGGCTCTGTAAAATGGCTCGGTACATGTAAAGATTATAAATACCCGGGCATTCTTAACAGGTACAGTGCTTATAACCCGAATTTTATGCAGGTTTTGTCCAGTGTTTTGGAAGTTGTCTCTGCCGCTTCTTTTGGTTACACCGTAGTCAGTTTTTTAATGGCGGTCTCATCAAGTAATCCCTATACATTTGCGCTGGCGGTAGTGCTTAAAATTGTTGATATTATTTTAAGTTGTCAGAAGAAATCCGAGGTGAAAGCAACGGTCATGTATGTCAACCAGGATCTGAATTCCGTCAATGGGCTGCCCATCCAGTACAAAAGAGTATTGGTAACAGATAATAATGGTGAAAAAGGGAAGATCGTCCATGAGTTTACCAGCAATGATGATTATGCGGTTTGGGAACCACTGAATCCGGGCTTCAATATGAAACAGCGCTATGCATACTGGTTATATGGATTGCCAAAGAAAACCATTGTATACGATGCCGGTAATAATAAAGTAAAAGAAACCATTAATGAGTACACCAGTAACATGTTTAGTGGCTACGGTAATCCGGGAGGTTCTGTGTCATATTCTAAAGTTAATTTAAATCTGTTATCGTGTAATACGGATATAAAAAGACATAAATCCAGGAAACATACAGCATGGATGGACGATGCATTGTATTTATACGATCTGCCTGAAGGCTTTACCAATACCGGTAATAGTTATTTTGATGTCAGCTTTTATAATGTGTACACCGGTTGGGTGGGTTTAAATAAAACGATCGAAAAGGTATATAGTAAAGTAAACAATACTCGTTTTGTGCAAACCGAGAAAAGTTACTTATACACGCCCAATACATTTTTAGTCCGTTCAACCTACACTTTAAATAGTGATGGTACTTCCAATACGGTCACCTATGAAGATCATAGCACCATTATCGACATTATTAATAGCACCGATATCTCCACTACAGAGTTTTTAGCTACCAGGGACAGGGTTACTAATCTGGGTTTAATTCAGCCCTTTCTTTTAAAAACGGATTCTAAGAAAATGTCCGGAGCTAATTCAGAAGTTTCTTATAGCAATTTGAGTCACTTAGCAGTACATCCTTCAGGAAGAATCTTATCTAAAACTGCTTACAGATGGGATAATAATGATCTGGCTGTTAGTGGCTATAAAAAAGTACTGGAAAATACTTATGATATTGATGGCAGAATAATCAGCCTTAAGAATGATGGCAGGAGAAAACTAAGCTATATATACGGCTATGATAAAAAGAAAACAATAGCAATGATAGCAGATGCGGATTTCACCATAAATTATGAAGCGATTGCTTATACAAGTTTTGAAGAAAATGCAGATTTAGGAGGATGGCAGGTTACCGGTGCGCCAAATTTTGTAAGTGGCGCCACTATTACAGGAAAGCGTTATTTGCAGATGAATGCTTCTAATTCAATTCTTAAATCGAATGTTGGGTTCATCCAAAGTAACTATACATTAAGTTTTTGGGCATCAGATGATATGGTGGTGACTTTAGGTACATTAAGTTTTATGCCATCTAAGCAGGGGCCAACGAAAAAGGGATTGAAATACTACGAGTATAAAGTATGGACAGATCCTACTACAACGCTTACAATAACCGGTGTAGGTAAAATTGATGAATTAAGGTTGCATCCCTTCAATGCAAGGATGTCTACCAAAGCTTACGACCCGCTGGTAGGCATCTCCGCAGAATGTGATATCAATAACAGGCTGGTATACTATGATTATGATAAAATGGGAAGGCTGCAGTCTGTAAAAGATGTGGATGGTAATATTATAAAAATGTATGAGTACGGATCTAAAAAAACACAGGCTGTTTGTCCGAATATCTTTTACAACAAGGAATACAGGGAACTGGTTTATAAAAATAATTGTGGGGCCGGTTATATAGGAGGCAGTGTGGAATTTGTAATACCGGCTGCAAAATACAGCTCTGCCATCAGCCAGAAAGATGCTGATATACTGGCTGATATCGAATTTCAGAATTATGCGCAGAATTATGCTAATACTAACGCCACCTGCATCCAGCTATTTTACAATGATGCCATAAGCAAAACCTTTTACAATGAGAACTGTGATGAATATGCGGGACTGTTACCTGTGCCATATACCTACACGGTGCCTGCCGGTAAATACGCTGCGCTCACGAAAACCGAAGCCAATGAAAAGGCTGCGGAGGAAATAGCTGAAAGTGGCCAGATTACTGCTAATAGAACCGGTGGTTGTGTCATGACCTACGATCCTATATGGGTAGCAGATGAAATGGCCCAGTCGCGTTGCTATTCCGAAATGGGGCCGGGTTACCCAAGTGAGTACCAGTTACTATATACCGACGTAAACCCGAATAGTCCGAGCCATGGTATGAAAGAGTGGAAAGCGGCACCGATGCCGGAAGGTTTTGAATGTCCGCCAATGATTAGCTGTACCCAATGTGATAGCTATGTATACATGAATGGAATGGCATGTATCGACGGTAGCTGCGAATTTGGCGTAAAAGTGTATTTAAGTTCTTTGCCGGATGGCTATGGTAGCTATAACTGTACTTTCAGGTATGAGTTCAGCGATGGTTCTTATAGTTATGTATTTAGCGAAACTTCCGCATCAAATTGTTTATAATAAAAATTATTAAATATGCTAAAATGGTTATTGCTCATCATTAATATCTCATCTTGTTTAATATTGAATGCCCAGGCGCAAAGCAGTAAAAAAAGAGTTTCCGGGTTAACAAGAGAATTTGAGTATGCCCAGGCGTTAAAAGATTCCTTAAAGCTCACTGACCTGGAAAAACATAAAGTGTACACAGTTAATGTGGCGCTCTATAAACAAAAAATAGCACTGAGAGAGCAATATAAAAACAATATGGAAACCCTGAAAAGGGAGTTAAGAAAGGTAGAAAAAAGCAGGGATTCATTGTATAAAACAGTATTGACCCGGGAGCAGTTTACAAAGTATAAGGCAATTAAGGAGATGGTTATTAACTGAGTGAGTAGTAAGTAGTGAATAGTAAGTAGTGAGTAGGAAATAGTTTGGTGAAAAGACCGATCGGTGTAAACGGTTTTTATTGAATCAGCTTTTACTATTCACACTGAAAGCTCCTATCCTCTCCAGCGAGGGGTATGGGATGGGTTAAAAGTACCAGGATCAGTAGCCGGATGGAGATTCCGGTTCTCTCCCGGCAACAGGACTGTTGTATTCTTTTGAGTGCAATTATGAAATAAGTGCGTTAAGTGCCGTAACGACGACATTATGGTAGAGGTTCGTTCAAATTAGCTGTATTTAGTCCCATAGGGACGACATTATGGTAGAAATGAAGATGAATCAGGTGTATTGAGTGCGTAGGTACGACACGTTATACATGTAATGGAGAAGAGTATCGTAAAGCGTTTGAAAGTCATTTGTACTGGCAACATTCCAAATATAGGCTCTTGTCCCCTCCCGGGAGGGGTTGGGGTGGGTGAAAAATTAGATTATCAGAATCATTATTGTTATGAAAATTTACAAAATCTGAATTGAACATGAGAAAAAACAAATTAATCAATCTATTTGTCATTATATTGATTCTAAGCTGCATCAGCCTGAATGGCTTTACGCAGTCGTTTAATTTTGCTGTTCGGTCTACAGATAACCGCTATGCGTTTACTAATGCGGAAACGCCATCCACTATCATACCGGTGACGGATTATATAACTATTATTCCCATACCCATGATTCATCAATGGGAAAAAAGCACGGATGCCGGTTCCGGTTTTGTAAATATTACAGGTGCTGTTTCCGCTTCTTTGTCTTTTTCTGTTCCCTTAACTGAAACGGTTTATTACAGACGAAGAACCGGAACCGGTGCTAATATCTCTTATTCGAATGTCATAAAATATGAGCTGGTATCTGCCAATTGGGAAGACAGGAATTTTGTAAGAGCGTACGATGTGCTGGTACCGGGGAAAACCTCCCTCCAACAGGTAATAGATGCACCAATTGGAGAAAAATTCATGTCCACTACTTATATGGATGGACTTGAGCGGCCCATCCAGCAGGTAAGTACCGGTATTGCGACGCCAGACCTGCCATCCGGTGCCTGGGGCGATATTGTGACGCATCAGCAGTACGATAATTTTGGTAGAGCCGTTAAAAATGAATTGCCCTATTCTACCACCAACAGTCCCGGTAAGTTTAAGGAAAGCTCCGTTGCTTTGCAGCAGGCTTACTATATAAGCCGGTTCGGCGACTCGAAGCCTTATTCGGAACTGACTTATACCAATGATCCTTTTGGTAGTATGGTAAACGCTAAAAACGCAGGAATGGCCTGGAACGCTTCAGCGGGCAGCACTGTTGTTTTTGATGTGAACACGGCTGCTGACCAGGTACCAAAACTTAAAATAGGCATCTTATTTGCAGACAAACCGGTATTGGAAACCGGCACTTATTATGCCGGTAATACATTGGTGAAAAGAATCGTTACCGATGAATATGGCAAGCAGGTAATAGAGTTTTACAACAGTGCCGGGTTATTGCTGCTGAAAAAAGTGCAGCTGGCAGAGGCCCCTGCTAATAACTATGATGGCTGGATCTGTACCTTGTATATCTATGATGTATTTGGCAACCTGCGATGCGAGGTAATGCCGGAGGGCGTAAAAGACCTGTATACGCAAAGCTGGAACTTTTTATCTGCCCAGGGAATTAATGCCCTGAATGAATATGCATTTTTATATGGTTACGATAAAAAGGGACGGACTATTATCAAAAAAACACCGGGTACAGAACCCTTATACATGGTGTATGACCTGAGACACCGGCTGGCCGCAACCCAGGATGGTAACCAGAGAGCAAAATCGCCGAACGAGTGGACGGTACATATGTATGACGCTTATGACAGGGAGGTGGTACGCTTTATATATTACAGGAATATAACACTGCAGGATTTTGTAACAAGATATGAGGAACATGGTAGCAGTAATCAAATCATTGAAAGAGACGGTATATCGGTAAATGCGGTATTAAGTCCTTATTGGGATGAGTATATCAGTGATACCGAGCATTTCTTGATACTAAAACTGACGACTTATGATGGCTATCAAACAGCTGCCACATTAGCTTATACGGCACCGGCTGCAGGTGAGTTTGCTGCGGTGGCAAATGCCTTACCTATCGCAAAAACGGACAGGACTAACGGTATGGTAACAGGTTCTTATACCCGTGTATTGGGTACAGCTACCTTTCAGAAAAGCAGTCTTTATTATGATGAGGAAGGGAATGCTATACAGGCATTGGAAGAGAATTTATTAGGTGGGATTGATATAACAACGACGCAGTACCACTGGAACGGGAAACAGCTGGCGGTAAATGAAAAGCATGGCGCACCGGGTAAGCCCTTTGACAATTATAAAATTCATACGACTTATAGTTTTGACAAAATCTGGCGGACGAAGGAAGTGTACCGGAAGTTTGGCGCCAGTGCTGTAAAGAAAATGGCATCTTACGAATACAATGATATGGGCCGGCTGAAAAAGAAAACCCTGTCCCCGGATTATAACGGGCATTTTGCCGGGATAGGCAGTGCGGGAGGGGGATTGGAAAGCCAGAACTTCAGCTATAATATACAGGGTACCATGGTGGGGGTGAATAAGGACTATGCGCTCAAAGCCGGTACTTACAATAAATGGGGCCATTTTTTCGGCTATTTCCTGGGATATGATAAAACTGAAAGTATATTCAATAGTACCCGGTTGAACGGACAGATGAGCGGCCAGGTATGGAATACCATGGGTGATGATGAACAGCGTAAATTTGATTATACCTATGACAATGCAGGCAGGTTATTGAATGCGGATTTTAAACAGAAAACAGGTGGCAGCTGGAGCAATAGTTTACTGGATTACTCTACAGGAGGTTATACGGGTAAAATTGAATACGACCTGAACGGGAACCTGAAATCGATGAGCCAGAAAGGTTATATAATAGGGCAGACAACATCGGTGGTAATAGATGACCTGCGCTATGCTTATGCCAGCAGCGGTGCCAGTAATAAGCTGCTGAAAGTAACGGACCAGACGGCAGTTGGTGCCACCCTGAACGGCGCTAACAATGATTTTAAGGACGGCAGTAATACGGGCGATGATTATGTATATGATGCCAATGGGAACCTCATCGTAGATCTGAATAAAGGGGTAAGAAGAACGGCAAGAGGCGAGCCGGGTATTGGTGTGGATTATAATTACCTGGATAAGCCTGAAAAGATTTATTTTGGCGGGAGAACGGATCTGAACAGTATTACATACACTTATGATGCGGATGGCAGAAAATTAAAGCGCAGTTTAAGTTATAGCCCCACAAGATCTACCACATATATCAGGGAGTATTTGTACGTAGGAAATTTTGTATATGAAAGCGATACAAGAAATGCTCCGGGGGAGTCTCTTAAATTTATCAATACGACGGAAGGTCAGCTGCGGATAATAACCCCGGTAGATGACAACAACGGTTATGATGCGCATGTGCGCACAGGAAATATAGAAACACCCGGAGGAACAAACGGTGTGTTTGATTATTTTATATCTGATTTCAGGGCGGATACGCGGATGATACTAACGGAAGAAGTGCAGTACAGCCTGGCTACGGCCAGTATGGAAACGGCCGGTGGCAGGGGAACAGTGGAAGAAGGTATTTTTGGCAACGTGGGAGCTGGCAATGAAGTAGCCACGACCCGTATAGCCAATGTGAGCGGTATTGGCTGGGCAAGCAATACAAGCGGTTATGTAAGCCGCCTAAACAGCAGCAAACCTGTTGGGCCTAACCAGCTGCTGAAAGTAATGGGTGGTGACCTCATTTCTGCTACTACCAAATACTATTATGAGAACCCTGTAGTAAATACAGGCACTACCAGTACCATTATCAATACCGT
>JAQGEF010000052.1 GCA_027854065.1 Polluticaenibacter yanchengensis
AATCCCTGATAAATTTTTACTTTATCAGGGAACTAATTAATATTTGTATATCCGTCAACTTATTTTAGGACGATTCATATGCTTTATGCAGTTATTTACAAATGTTGTTTTAAAAATTTGAGATTTATCGAACTAACTCAGTTATTTATTGAAATTATTAAATAATATTATTTTTATTTTAAATAATGTTATCACAATTAAAAATATTTTGTAGTTTTAATTTAATACAGCTAAAGCCATGCTGATATTTGAGGCTTCATAAGCACATAACCATTTACATTCTTATTAAGCAATACCGAAACTAAAACCGTGTGGATACTGGCTTTTACTGTTAAATCCAAGATTAATACTATTTATTAAAAGAAGCTAGAACAAAAATTACATTTAAAAAGGTTATTATTTTTTTTCTTACAGTGGTTACTGATTGTAGTTTTCTTTTTGTGATTACTTATTCTGAAAATTACATTTCCAACCCTGCTTTTATGTAAAACATTTATAAATAGATCTAGTATTTAAGATGTTTATGCTCTAAGTATAGAAATACTGCACTATGCGAAAAGCATGGTATTGCCAGCGGCATATAAAAACGAGAAGCCAGATATATGAGATTTTTCACCAAGTATTATCATTAGCCCATATAAAATATAGAGACAGGAATTAGTTGACGCGTAGTGAAGGAGATGGAAACCCAACTATTAACTTTTGAAAATATTTCGAAAGATGACCAAAACAACTTCCATACTGCTATTGTTTGTATTGCTTTTATTTATTAGCAACGTAAAATTATTTGCACAGGCAAATGATACATTATCCCTGTTGAAATCGGCTAATTATATAAAATCCGTTAAATCAACAGCGGGTAAACTGGAAGAGAAGCTGGATAAAAAGACAGAGAAACTTTTAAAACAACTACAACAGCAAGAATCCCGAATTATTAAAAAACTACAAAAGACTGATAGTGCCAAGGCGAAGGCCCTAATGACCCAAAGTGAAGCACAATACAAAAAACTGGAACAGAACTTAAACAAACTTAGTAAAAAAAGCAACACCTATCTCCCATCCTTAGATACACTGACGAGCAGTTTGAAATTTTTAGAACAGAACCCCGAGCTACTAAAACTAAAGGATAATGGCGGCCAGTTAAATGGTGCTATGGATAAGGTACAGGGGCTTCAGCAACAGTTTAACCAAGCAGAACTGGTGAATAAGTTTATTAAAGAACGTAAACAAAGCCTTACCAAACAGTTACAAGGCGTTGGCTTTGTAAAAGAACTAAAGCAGATTAACAAACAGGTATATTACTACCAGGCGCAGGTAAACGAATACAAAGAGATACTTAAAGACTATAAGAAAGCCGAACGCAAAGCCATTGAACTACTTAGCCGGACAAAGCTGTTCAAAGATTTTATGCAAAAGAACAGCCAGCTGGCATCCCTGTTCAGGCTGCCTGGCAACACGCCTTCCGATCCGGCTACCTTAAATGCTTCTTTGGCGGGCTTACAAACCAGGACCCAGGTAAACGCTTTACTACAGCAGCAGCTATCTGCACCGGGTGCTATGGACCAGTTTCGCAATAATATGCAGGATGCCCAATCGCAACTAAACAGCTTAAAAAATAAACTTGGTGGCCAGTTGGGAAACACCGGTGGCAATGATATAGAAATGCCGGAGGGTTTTAAGCCTAATACCCAGCGGGTAAAAAGATTTAGAGACAGAATTGATTTTAGTACTGATTTTCAAAGCCAAAGAGGGAGTAGCTATTTTCCCGTAACCAGTGATATAGGACTGAATGCAGGGTACAAAATAAATGATAAAAGTGTAATAGGAATAGGAATGAGCTATAAACTTGGATGGGGGGAAAACATACAAAAAATACGGATTACCCACCAGGGTTTAGGAGTAAGATCTTTTGTGGACTGGAAGATTAAGGGAGGCTTTTGGCTAACCGGAGGTTATGAACAGAACTACCGTAATGAGTTTAACAACATCTCCGCCTTAAAAGACCTGAGGGCCTGGCAACAGAGTGGCCTTATTGGCATAAGCAAACAAACCAATTTAAAATCAAAAATATTCAAAAAAACCTCCGTGAAGTTATTATGGGATTTTCTGAGTTACCAGCAGGTACCGAGGACACAACCCGTGTTGTTCAGGGTGGGTTATGGATTATAAAACAAGCAACCAATGGTGTCAAAAAAAATCACCCTGATAACGCTGTTCTTTTGCTTATTGGTTACATTAGTAAAAGGACAGGTCTCATTACTGGAAGACCCTAAAATTCCCCAGGTATTACCGCCATCGCCGGAAGCGGCAGGTATTATACGCAATGCACTGGGCTCGGCAAACCTTTCAACAGGAGCAATAAGCGCTTCCGTGCCTTTATATACTTTAGCAGTGAACGGTTTTAGCTGGCCGATTGCCCTGTCTTATTCCAGCCAGGGCCTGCGAACCGATGAGCCTTCATCGAGGGTAGGTTATGGCTGGTCGCTGATTGCTAATGGGGTAATTACACGCCTGGTAAAAGACGACCCCGATGACTTCGGAAGCCCCATATATCCGCCATCTAATTTTTTTGCGTTAGACCAGGCCAATTTTGATTATTGTGAAGATGCTACCAGTGAGTCCACCAGCTACGACACACAACCGGATGAATATAATTTTTCTTTTAACGGATATTCCGGGAAATTTATTTTTGATAGCCTGGGCAATATCAGGCTCATCAGTCATTCCAATGTTAAGGTGGAAGCCATTGGAGCAAGAGAACATTTTGTTATCACAACTACAGATGGCATTAAATATAAATTCGGAGATGCGGCGAATGAAAAAACAGTTACTTATAATCTTGATATATCTGCCTTAAATAAAAGCAGGACTAAAACATCTTTCTTTTTATACCGGATAGAAATTCCCGGCGGTGCCTGGATCAATTTTAATTATAACAGTATAAATGTCCTGACGGTTTCCGGTTATTCGCAAACCTTAAGATTAGGTCATGGTTCTATCAACATGGACTGGTGCGGTACCTGTACGGCTCCCGGTCAGTTTGTTGACCTTACTGCTAAATCCAACAGGATAGAATACTATTCACGGTATTTGTCCAGTATAACTACCTCCAGTGGTCTTACCGCCAGCTTTAACCATGAAGGGCGCCCTGATATGAGCGGTGATAATCGGTTAAAGTCTTTTACGGTTAATCATGGATCGACAAGGTTAAAAAGATTTACATTTGACTATTACGATCCGCCCGGTTTTGATGGCTCCGCTATTTTACCGGATGGTACAACCAGCGTTGTGGGCCGTTTTTTCCTTACTAAGCTAACGGATAAAGAAATAGTGACAACTGATCCTTTGCAACCTTTGGAAGAGATCAATCATGATTATGTATTCACCTATAATCGTATGGACCTGGTACCTAAACCCAACTCACCCAAGCAGGATCATTGGGGGTTCTATAATGGCAACCCCGGAAATTTACTGCAAAGTGTCGCTGATTTTTATTGGGGTAATGGTACACCACATCCGGCCATGACCGGTGATAGAAGTCCCAATGGAGATTCGGCCTCACGGGGGGTATTGACGGCTGTGCATTATCCTACCGGTGGTAAAGAAGAGTTTTTTTATGAGCCCAATTCTATTGTGGGTTCCTTTCAGAATCCTTATGGTCCGATGATTATAGAGCTTGCCGGTAACTACCAGGGTTCAAATACACATTACTCTTACTTCTCCAGTTCCTTTACTGTTCCTTATGAGCAAAATGTTACCCTGGAAATGTTCTCTATTTATCATGGAACTGGTACGCCGCCATCCGGCCGGATTGTCCAGTTTTATTTAAAGGAAGGTGCCGATACCATTTATCAGACCTATTTGAATGACAATAGTGCCTTTACCAGTCCTAAGACATTGAAACCCGGCAGAACTTACCGGATGGAAATGAAGATAAGGAACGACTGGCAAAACGCAGGACAATTCCGGATACAATACGACACGGCTGCGGGACCAACCTATTCGTCTGCCAATGTTCCTATTGGCGGCATCCGGCTCCGGAAAATTAAATATACCAGCCCGGAAAGTGGCAGTACACATAGTAAGTATTACCGCTACGCAACTTTAAATAACCTGGCTTTCAGTTCAGGTGTTGCCGTGGAGCATATCAACTATCGCACTTCAGGTTCCAAATACGACTATTGTAGTATGCCCGGCATACCGCAGGCCAGTTCACTGTGTAATTATCTCGTCTACAATTCTAACACGACTTTTAATATCAGCGGCTTTAACGGTAGTCATATATACTACAGGAATGTGATAGAAAGTGACGATTCATTATTTGCAAACGGAGGAACAGAATACCAGTTCTTTTATCCCTCCAAGGCCTATACAAATGTGCAGGATTGGGGTGAAACTGTGGATGCTATGCCCTCAGATAATCACCCGACCTTAAACGGGTCGACTGAATATACCAGGGTATTTGACAAAAATTTTACTACGGTACAGGAACAATATGACAGGTACGATACGGTGAAAGTGGGCTCCAAAGTGTACGGCATGGCGTTCAAAAAGAAATATACACCGGTATATATGACCAATGACCTGGAAATATTCGCAAACGCTTATGATATTTCCCGGTATTATTATGAAACATGGTGGATCAGGAAGGTTGCCAGTATTTCGAAAACATATGCAGGGAACAATGTATCGTCTTATGATTCTGTACGATACACGTACAATTCGGTTGATAATATACTACCTGCTACAACCACTACATTTGACAGCAAAAATAATGAACTGAAAGTAGAGCAAAAGTATCCCACTGATTATACTGGTAATGCGGTGCTTAGTGAAATGGTGACCAGGAATATGATTTCTCAACCGGTGGAAAGCAAAGTATCCCGCAATGCTGTATTACAGCAACACCAGCAAACGTCCTATAAGAAATGGTTTCCTTCCTGGGATATTATAAAACCTGACACCATCAAAGTAAAATCATCTAAAGACGATGTGTTGGCTGCACGGATGTTGTTTGAAAAATATGATAGTGCGGGCAATATATTACAGGTTAGAAAGGTATCCGATAATCCTGTTTCTTATATCTGGGGACATGCTAAAATGTACCCGATAGCAGAAGTTATGAATGCCTCAGCCGACCAGGTTGCCTACACCAGCTTTGAAGATGCGACAGCGATGGGTAATTGGGAGTTTGTCGGTAGCCCCACCTATCACGAAGATGGGTTTACTGGCAGTAAAAGTATTTCCGGTACGGTACAAAAAACAGGCTTGCCACCGGGTGAATACGATATTACTGTGTGGACGAAAAATGCGACAGCACCTCTCATAAATGGGTCATTAGCCGCTTTATTAAAGACAAAAGGAGTTTGGAAACTGTACGCCATACGACTTACTAACCCCGGTAGCGTGGTCGTTAACGGTCTGCTGCTTGATGAATTGCATCTTAGCCCTACAGCATCTGTGATGAATACAGTAGTGTATAAAACTTTTGTTGGAGCTGTAGCCAAATCCAATAACCTGCAGAACGATGTAAGCTATTATAGCTATGACCCCTTCCTTCGTTTAAGAGTCATTAGGGATATTGACAGTAATATCATACAGCAGTACCGTTACCGCTACCTGGATACCATCACCAATTGCGGCGGAGCAACTGCAAACTGGGTGGCCACAGGCTTAAAAAAATGTATAGTGACGGGGGCAAATAATAATTACAATGGTTATGAACAGGAGGAGCAACGCGATGAAAGTTTTTGTAGCGACACCTACCTACAAACCCGTTGGGTAACCATAGGTGTAACCGGAAACTGTACGCCCATACCCGACTGTACAGGCGAGAATAAAAGAGTAGTGAACGGGGTTTGTGAAACCGGCGTTAGGGGATATACTAATACAGTAAAAATTAATGCCACCACCTGGCAATGCACCTATCACTATGAATTTTCAGATGGGTATTGGTCGCCGGATAATACGCACAATAGCCCGATTGCCTGCTTTTCTTTAATAGAAGATTGGTAATTGAGTCATAAAAAATAATAAATTTTTTGAAAGCATAAAAGAGAATATTATGAAAATCATTTAAACCCAAATTACGCATTAGGAATTAAAGATTAAAAATAAGAGACAAAAAAGTTGTAATTTTCTAATGCGTAGCATTAGATATATTTTATGATAGATTTCCCTATAAGCTTTACCAGTAAAGAGATTACCCCTTGGGGTGGCATGGCATTTTTAAAGCAATTTCTAGACAAAATGCAGTTTTCTGAC
>JAQGEF010000053.1 GCA_027854065.1 Polluticaenibacter yanchengensis
GAATTTTGTGAGAAAAAACAAAGTTCGACTTTCAATGGCTTTCTTATTTCTAGTATATCCTTAGCTAAATGACATTGGGCTGCGGCATACGTGGGCGGCGAGGGACGAGCCGGTGCATTTTTTGCAGGATTCATCAGGTAAATTTCTCATTGGGAATCCTGCAAAAAATGGACGGAGCGCAGCGGACCCCAAAGTACGCCGGACCGGAGTTGAATAAAGGAATAAATGTTGACAGCCCCTAAATAAAAAGCAACACGATGATGTGTTGCTTTTGTAAATATACCAGTTGGTATACAATGATTAGTCCAATAGTTTTTGTAATTCTTCGTTGACAAAACTGGCAAGTTTGCCAATATATTCAGGCGAGAAATTAAACTCTATGCCGGCAGCTTTATAGAGTTCCGGTAATGTTTTAGTACCACCTAAACTTAATGCATCCATGTATTGCTGTAAAGCCATTTTAGGATTTTGCTTGTATGCCATCCATAAACCAATTGCACCCAATTGTGCAATACCGTATTCAATATAATAAAATGGTACTTCGTATAAATGGAGTTGGCGCTGCCAGTTGTATTTTCTGAATTCCTCTAAACCGCTTGTGTCCACAACGTTTGTAGAAAATTCGTTTAAGATCTCCACCCATTTATCGGCACGCTGTTCTAAAGTATGTTTAGGATTTTCGTATATCCAGTGCTGAAATTTATCAATGGTGGCAATCCATGGGAAAACGGAAATACTACGTTCCAGTTGATGTGCTTTAGCGCGTTTTAAGTCGGCTTCATTATCAAAGAAACTTTGCCAGTGGTCCATGCTGAAAAGTTCCATGGCCATGCTGGCTACTTCAGCTATTTCCATCGGGTATTCTTTAAAAGCCGCCAGTTCTAAAGGATGGGCTAAAAAACTATGTACGGCATGGCCGCCTTCATGTACCATGGTGGTTACATCGCTCATTTGCCCGGCAGCGTTCATAAATATAAATGGTGCGCCACTTTCTGCCAAAGGACAGTTATAACCGCCCGGCGCTTTGCCTTTCCTGCTTTCCAGGTCAAAATGTCCCATATCTTTCATTTTGCGGAAACAGTCAGCAAAAAACGGGTTCAACTTTTCAAAGCAGGTAATGCTTTTGTTTAATAAATCTTCACCATTGGTAAAGGGACGTAATGGTTGTACACCTTCAGGTTGCGCTTCGGTATCCCATGGCCTGTAGTCCTCGTAACCAAGTTTCAGTTTTTTGTGTTCGTATATTTTGGCCACAATTGGCAATACATGTTGTTTAACGCCTTCGTGAAAAGCAAAGCAGTCCTGCGGTGTATAATCGAAGCGGCCATATTCTTTAAACTTATAATCACGATAGTTTTTGAAACCGGTATTTTCAGCTACCTGTTGCCGTTTTTCCAGCAGTGAGCTGTATAATTCGTTCAAGGTCTCCTTGTCTTTATACCGGCGTTCCTGGATTTTCATATACACTGCTTCCCGTTCTTTACGATCCTGGCTTTCAAGGAATTTGCCGGCTTGCTGCAAAGTATATTCTTTGCCTTTGTGTTCAATCGTCATAGCACCTGTGATCTGGCCGAATTTCTGCTGCAACACGCCTAATTCAGCCTGTAACGGAATATTCGCTTCCCGGAATAATTCAATGTTTTTGCGAACATTTCTTAAGTAGGTAAAGTACTTGTCTTTATCTAATTCGTTTACAAATGGGGTCTCCACCAGTTTTTTATTTAGCTGGTCTGCATAAGGCTGAATATGTGGCTGGATATTCATTACAAAATCATTGAAAGAGGCTTCCAGCTCCTTATTTTCTGTATCACAGGTCATTTTTATCTGGCGCCAGCAGGCATCTTCACTAATAGCAGCTTCCAGTTCACTGTTGTCTTTCAGCCACTGTTCCAGTTCTGTTTTATTATGAATCGGGCGTCCCGTTAATTCTTTGAAATATGGCTCCAGGTCGGCCCAGCTTTGTAGTGTAAAGGTTTGTGGTAAATATACTCTTGGTGTTTTATGAATGTCTGCTGTATAAGTCATATTGTTTGTCAGATTTTTAATCTTCCAAAGGTAAATAATATTTTGGTGCGGAGACTACCTGGAAATGATATCAAATTCCTAATGTTTGGAACCAATACTGATGTTCAATGGCAATAATGCGTTGAATGATCTCCAAAGTTCAAAATCTCATGTGACCGATTGATTTTTTTACTAAAATAGGAAGTCAGGGATAGTAATGATATAGCCTGAAACTGATTATATTTGGGCATTATTAATAACCGGTGAAACTAATATGAATATACTGAATGAGGCTTACAGGGATTTGACATTTATAGCGGAGAGAAATGCCGGTAATTACCAGCAGGCACATCCTTTTCCTTATATCTATTTTGATAACTTTTTTGATGAATCCTTTCTTAATACGGTTTTAAGTGAGTTTCCGGATTTGAGAACAGTTAATGCTTCCAGCTATAATAGCCCTACGGAACTGAAGCTGGCATCAAAAGGAGAAGGGCAGTTCAGTCCATCGGCAAAACAATTGGCTTACTTTTTAAATTCTGAGCCTTTTTTAAAATTCCTGAACACACTGACAGGTATTAATGAAACCCTGTTGCCTGACCCGTATTTCCAGGGTGGCGGCTATCATGAAATAAAGAAGGGCGGCTATCTTAAAATTCATGCCGACTTTAATAAGCACCAGGCAACGCAACTGGACCGACGGATAAATGTATTGGTTTATTTAAACAAAGACTGGATGCCGGAATATGGTGGTGATTTTGAGTTGTGGGATGAAAGCATGCAGAAAAAGGAAGTGGGAATAGCTCCGTTGTTTAATAGGATGGCCATATTTTCTACAACTTCTTTAAGTTACCACGGGCACCCGGATGCTTTAAACTGCCCGGATGACAGGAGCAGAAAGAGTTTTGCATTATACTATTACACCAATGGCCGGCCGGAAAATGAAACGATCGCTTTTAAGGACATGCATGGCACTATTTTCAAAGACAGAAAAGGTGTTGAAGCGGATAAATCTATGAAACGTTTTACTGCCTTTGCGTGCGTTCTTAAAAATGTAATGCCTCCTTTTATTTTTAATGGTATCAGGCGGATTTTTATCAAAGATTAATGGTTGAGATGTATGAGAAAATTACTGGTATTGGCTTTACTTCAAACAGCTATCCTTTCTATTGGGAAAGCGCAGAATTTTGGTGGTAACCGGCCTGCTACAAAATGGCAGATATTAAAGTCACCGAATGCAAGGGTGATTTTTCCAAAAGGACTGGACAGCCTGGCAAAAATAGCCACAGGTATTATTGATAGTACAAGTAGTTTATACCGGCAACAAATAGGCAATACCAATAAGGTTTTCAACATTGTGTTACAACCAAACAATACCATTAGCAATGGTTATGTGGGGCTGGGTCCGTCAAGAAGTGAATTTTATACCACAGCACCCTTCCAGTCATTTGAATTAAGTGCGATTCCCTGGTTAAATGCGCTCACACTGCATGAGTACAGGCATATTGTTCAGTACAGCAACCTGAATGTAGGCCTGTCTAAATTTGGCCGGGCCCTGTTTGGTGACTATGGCCAGGATTTATTGAACAGCATGGCCATCCCTAACTGGTTTTTTGAAGGTGATGCTGTGTGGGCAGAAACAAAATTTTCGGAACAGGGCAGGGGTAGCCTGGCATATTTTGATATGGGATATAAAAGCCTGAAACTGGCAGGTAAAAACTATAGCTTTCAAAAATTACGCAATGGTTCTTATAAGGACTATGTTCCCAATCATTACCAGTTAGGTTATATTTTAACAGCTTACGGCTATAATAAATATGGCAACCAGGCCTGGGAGAAAGTAATTAAGGAGGCCGCAGCCTATAAAGGAGTTTTATACCCGTTTCAAAAAGCGGTTAAAAGAAATTTCGGCATCGGTTATAAAACATTTTATACAAATGCCCTTAATGAATTTAACAGTAAAGTGCAGCCACAAAACAATGAAACCTTTATAACTGCAGCCACAAAAGAGGTCGTTCATTACAAATATCCCAATCCAACCGGCAGAAACACGATCATTGCATACAAGAGCGGTTATAACCTGGTGCCCTCAATTGTAGAAATAGATCAATATGGCATTGAGAAAAGAATTGCTACTTTCGATATCAGTCTTAATGATTACTTCAGTTATAAGAATGATTTAATCGTTTACACCGCATACAGGCCTGATACCCGTTGGACAAACGAGTCTTATTCGCCTGTCAGGGTGTTAAATGTATTGACGGGGAAAACAGAAACAGTCGGCCCGCTAAAAGCCAGGTATTTTGCCCCGGATATATCCGTTGACGGCAGTATAATTGTGACTGTTGAATTACTAGGTAACGGCAATAACCGCCTGGTGGTTTTAGATAAAAACTCCGGCAGAGAGATCTATACATCTGCCTGGTCAGTTAGTGAAAGGTACCAGTTTCCTAAGTTTATTAATAATTCAAGAGTTCTGTTTGCCGTTGCCAATAAAGAAGGAGAAATGGCATGGAAGCAATGGACGCCCGGCACTAATGAAATGAACGCACTTTCAGAATTTAAACAACAGATCATCGGGTACCCGGTTATTCAGAATGACCAGCTTTTATACACATCCAGTACAAATAGCAACGATGCGATAGTGAAGCTAGATTTAATGAAAAAAGGAAAACCGGTAATAGTAGGGCAGAATAATGTTGGTTTGTACCAGGGGTATTTGCAGGGAGATTCTGTAATAAGCACCACATTTACCGCCGGCGGCTTTAAGCTGGTAAAATTGCCTGTTCTGGATATTCCGTTAAATGATGATGCCAGGCAGATAAAGGAAACACTTTTTCCCATTCAGAAACAACCGGTAGAAGTAGCGGGAGCGAAAGCTTACACTATAGAAAAATACAGTAAATGGCATAAGCCCTTTAACTTTCATAGCCTTCAGGTAGAAGCGGATGACCCGGTGTATGGCTTATCCCTGTTGGGAGAAAATGTTTTAAATACTTTGCAGTCAGAAATCTATTGCAGGTTTAATAATAACGATTTTTCCAGCACACTGGGCATTTCCGAAATGTACGGCGGCACTTATTTAATGCCGTATCTCACCGGCTCTTATACCTGGGACAGAAATACTGTATTAAATAAAGATACCACCCTGTATTTTAATGTTTCCAATATTGGTGCAGGTTTTCAGTTGCCTTTAAATTTTTCTTACGGCAAATCCTATAAGAATTTAACCATTAATACGTCTGTCAATAATCAGCAGGTGTTGCCCAAAGGCGTCAGTGAAAAATTCATCCGCAGCCGGAACAATAGCTATTTAAATGTCGGTGTACGGTATAGTCAATACAGCCAGCAAGCGAGAATGCATATTAATCCCAGGTTTGGTTTTGCTGTAAACACCCAGTTAAATACCTTGTTATCTTCAAGTAAAGCTAACCAGTTCAATGCATCCGGCAATCTGTATTTACCCGGCTTATTTCCTTCGCATTCCTTGGTATTACAGTCCTCCGTGCAGTTGAGAGATACCGTAGAGCAAGTGGTTTTTGCCAACGCATTCGGCCTCGCCCGCGGGTATAAAAACATCAATACAAACCGCATGTATAAAGTGGGTGTTAATTATCATTTACCCGTTTTGTATCCTGATTGGGGTTTTGGACATATCGCTTATATCAACCGCGTGCGCACCAATTTCTTTTTCGATTATAACTGGCTGCATAATACCCGCCGGTTTGTAAAAGCTAATATTGCAAGTGTGGGCAACGAGACTTTTATAGAAGGTAATTTATGGAACCAGTTAGATATCAATATCGGTTTCCGGTACAGCCGCCTTTTAAAAGAAATAGCCGGTAATGCTAACCCGAATTATTTTGAGATTATTTTACCTGTTGGCTTATTAAGACGTTAGGAATTAGGGGCTGTCAGCTTTTGTAACGTTGCTGTACAGTTGTCCGGCGTGTTTATGGCTCCGCTACGCTCGGTGTATTTTGCAGGCACTTTCAGGACAAAAATACCAAACAGTATGCCTGCAAAAATACACTGGCTCGTTCCTCGCCACCAACGCCTGCCGCAGCCTTTGGACTTAAATACAGCTATTTTATAAATTATATTACTATTACAATGGGGGTTTCCAAGGGGTGTT
>JAQGEF010000054.1 GCA_027854065.1 Polluticaenibacter yanchengensis
AAACGGCCAATCTGCGGATCATAACTCCGCAAGGTAAAATCATGCCAGCCAAGGTCTTCATCTAACTCGTTAAATTCCCCCTGGTAACCGTAAGCATTATTAGGAGCACCAAATGAACGACTGCTCAAACTTGCTATCTTTAAGCCAAACGCATAATAATGATTTTCCTCCAATATCCGGCCGCGGTCGTGGCGCACGATCATATCATCAAAATACACATATTCACCACTCTCATTGCTCACAAATACCATACAATACCCGTTCTTAGGCACTTTGATATTCAGTAATGCCAATGGTGCTGATCCGTCAACTGCAATCTGACCCCGCCGAATTGCACTCCCTTCTGCAATATAAATGACATTGAGTTAGGCGGTCGGCTTTATAGAGGAAGCTATTTAACTAAAAACTCCACAAGTGATAACTACAATGTGATTTTCTTATTCCCAAGTCTGTTGGACCACCATTACTTTAAGCAGGCAATAATGTATTACTTATAATCATATATTCGAACCTCATGAAGTTTTCCATCCAATTTTAAAGTATGATTTTTTATTCGGCCTTTTTCATCATAAACAAAATATTCAGAAATTAAAAGTTTACTGTTTATATATTCTATTGGTAAGTATCTTTCTTCATATTCCTTATATACAATTTTTTTTTGAACAATGTTATTAAAACTTGTTTCTACAATTTGCAATTTATTTGCAGCATCGTACTTCACCTCTGTAACTTCATTATCCTGTATCGTTTTCGTCATATCCAAATTCCAAGGAGATGGATGAAAATTAATTTCTTTAACAAACCTATTTTCAACAAAAAAAGAGTCACATTCATGAGAGGATTTATCAGCATTATTTGCTAATGAACCATCGTATACTGTATTATACTTGGACTTAACTAAAGTATCATTATGAAAAGTGTATTTATAACTATCTTTATATATTTCAATACTTTTCAAAGTATCTATTTCATCATAACAATATTTAACATATTCCTTAATTTTTCCTTCAACATTGTATTTAATATGCTCACTACTTTTCTTTAATAAATTCATCTTTTTATCATACTGTCTATTAACCTTAATTTGTTCATCCGTTAAATAATTAAAATTAACAATATCTTTATATACATTATTTTCAGTTATTATTTTAATCGGTCTATTCATCATATCATAATATAACAATTTAAACACATGTAAGTTAGGTATTTGTTTATCTATATATTCAGCACTTAAAACACGATTTACAGAATCATACATTTCTTTGTCTAATGATAAAATACGCCCTCTTTTATCAACTATCTTTCGCATTGAAATACCATTTTTATAAGTAAATGTTGTTTTCTGAAAAGAAGCTTTTATTTCTCTTCCATTATCAAAGAAAAAAGTTCTCTTTTCAAAATCTGATTTAGTATATTCAACTAAACCTTGATATTGACCTAAGTATCCAACACTCGTTTGGCACAAAGCAATTTTTGTAAAAAAAACAATAAAGGCCATTAATTTATAAAACTTTAAACGTCCCATCATAATTTGGATATAGTTGTTTTTTATTTAGTCTAACCTTCTTTTTCTGTTGACTCTTTTTATCAATTCTATGTTGAGTCCAGGAACCATTGTGTTTAATATAATTTAAACCAGATTGATATAATAAACTTGATTTAAGGTTTTTTTCGTAAGTATCGACAGTATTAGAACTGTTAGTAAAAACATTTATGCCACAATTTAAATCTAATACATTGCTACCAAAATAATCACTACCATCAAGATTGCCTCCACTACATTTTTGAATTACCAAGTTGCCGCCTTTTTTTACTTTTTGAACTAAGGTATTCAGTGTTTTTACTGCATTAACTATTTTTTCTCTAAACTCAGGTGAATATTTGGATACCCCTTCACCATCTGTATATTCTTTAATCATATCTCCGGTTAATCCATATCCATTTTCCAACCAAGCAGCCCCTTCATCTGTTCCATGAGATGAAATAATTATTGTAGTAAACTTTTTACTTTTACCAAATTTTTTTTCAACTTGACTTACCGCTTTTTCTAAACTAGTAACAGCAGCAAATAGATATGAACCTGTTTTTGAATCAAAATCATTTTTGAAGTTATCAAGTTCTGTTTCACTATGATAAATTGTCACCTTTATTAAATCAACATCTACTTCATTTTGAGCACCTTGAAAAAAAAGTCCCTTTCCTTTATTAATATTTCCATCATTCACCGTTCTTACAGCTATATTCGCTACAGTGAAAAAAGAGCTGGCTAAACTTGATATTGTTGACATAGCAGAGTAACCTATAGAAGCCAAGCCAGATACTCCCGGACAACCCACCATAGTTACAGCAGAGATAGTAGAAGAAAAAAAGCCACCACTAGGATCTACACCATTCACCGGGTCATTACCCATACCCACATAGCCACTTGCGAACTGACCATAAGGGTCTGCCTGTAAGAAACGGCCAATCTGCGGATCATAGCTTCTTAATTCAAAGTCAAGCCAACCAAAATATTCATCCAACTTTTACAATATAAGCATCATATAAATTACCTACAGGCATGAAATAATGCCAATGCTATCTTTATATCTTTTATTTTTTAAACAGACTTTTTACAATATAGTTTCAATCCTTTCTTACTAGAAAACATTAAACGATTTCCTTCTAATTTATATTCATCTATCTTGGTCAATAAATGAAATACTTTTCTAAAAAAAGTTTCTCCAACTTTAGGGTTTCTAACAATATTTATAACATTATATTCTGATAGATGTATAAACTTTTCAATAAACTTTTCGGAATATTGAAGTTGATATCGATATCTTAAGTACGAAGCATTAAAGAAAACAAATAAAAATGTACTATCATTTTGTAAACTAAAAACACCTTTACCCAAAAGCTGCTTGTTCGCATCAACAAGTTCGATATTACATCCGTTAATTTTGATATAAACATTACTTAAAGAGTCTATCTCCTCGTTTTCTTGTTCAATTATATGTGTTACATTCCAAATTCCGTCAAGACGGTTTGTTGAAATTGTGTCTTTAATTCTTGAATCAATTCTCTTACTATTTTTTTGCGAAAAAGAATTCGTAGTATAACATAATAAACTAAGGATTAATAACAGTTTCAACATAACCACGCTTTTTTAAATATTTATAATATTGATGAGGACTAAACACTCTTAAAAAACCTAAAATAATGGGTCTAATACCAGCTTTTCGTAATGCAGTATGCGCCATTGATGTACACCTTTTTCCAAGAATTCCATACTTTGGTACCTTTCTCATACCCTTATTATATTCTTCTAACACTTTACCTAACTTTAAATATTGCTTCTCTGTTAAATTCAATGTAAAATACGAATCAGATCCCTTTATATCCGCTATACCATCTCCATCCATATCCCCATTTGCATATGTGTGATTCCCATCCCCTTGCAAATATTCTAATAAAGTTACTTTATACATGGAGGCTTTGAAAAGCTTTAATACTTTTTTATAACTATAACCTGGATTATAGTAGTAATTATATACAGATCCATTATATTCAATACCGACATGACCTCCTTTAGTATAATACAAATTTTTATAATCAGGATCATCTCCAACTTTATAAGTAAGCCCTACATGAATTCTAACTTGATAATTAGTTGTTACTCCCTGTGGGACGTTTGATAAAATATTCATAAATATATTGGCTGTACTTGTAGCAATACTTATTGAATTAACAAACAAATTTCCGAGTATACTTGTGTTTAAGGTTGGGGCAGATCCAATAAAGGCTCCTGCAAGAGCTCCAATTAAAGCACCCTTTCCAGCACCTTCTCCATTATTACTTGTTAAAAGGCCTATTGTACCTCCAATAATGGCTCCACCTACTGTTCCTGTAAGCATACTTGCTCCAACTCCCATACCGGCAAATCCTCCACTTGGATCAATCATATTCACCGGATCATTCCCCATCCCTACATAGCCACTTGCAAACTGATCATAAGGGTCTGCCTGTAAAAAACGGCCAATCTGCGGATCATAACTCCGCAAGGTAAAATCATGCCAGCCAAGGTCTTCATCTAACTCGTTAAATTCTCCCTGGTAACCGTAAGCATTATTAGGAGCACCAAATGAACGACTGCTCAAACTTGCGATCTTTAAGCCAAACGCATAATAATGATTTTTTCAACTTGACTTACCGCTTTTTCTAAACTTGTAACAGCAGCAAATAAATATGCACCTGATTCTGGATTATAATCTTTTTTATACATTTCTAACTCTTCTTCAGAGTGGTAAATTGATACTTTTATTAAGTCAGTACTTCCTTCATTTTGAGCTCCTTGTAAAACCAATCCTCTTCCGGTATTTATATTTCCATCATTAATGCTTCTTACAGTAATATTAGCAATAGTAAAGAAAGAACTGGCTAAACTTGATATTGTTGACATAGCAGAGTAACCTATAGACGCCAAGCCAGATACTCCCGGACAACCCACCATAGTTACAGCAGAGATAGTAGAAGAAAAAAAGCGACCACTAGGATCTACCCCATTCACCTGGTCATTTCCCATACATATCAACATACCACTTGCAAACTGATCCTCTCTTAACTAAATACTAGATAATTGTCTACTTCTTTATAGAATCTTAGAAAATTGACCAGTACGCATATGTAAAAATATCCATACTCATTCTGGATCAATAGAGGGAGCCCGAAAAACTAGTGGTGAACAAAGTCATATCATATCGTCCAATTGTTTTTGTTCAAAATACTTTGAAGCTGGCATTATTTCCAATCCAAAAAGTTTTCCTCTTTTACTAAAGAGCAAACCAATTTCATTTTTCAATTCTATTGGCCATATTTCTTGCTCATAATCTTCTTTTTCACCATCAACATCATCTACAAACCATATATATAATCCATCTACCTCTTTATCATATTCATATTTCATAATTTCATTTTTTACGGTAAAGTAAATCCACTTTCAGGTCTTATACTCAATATTAATTCTCGAGTTTCATCAACTACAACTTTAATACCATTATGATCATATACTTTAATAACATTCCCAGCAAATTTACCTGTACCAGTTTCTATTACAACAGTACCAGCATTTCTTGCTCCTATTATAACTTCACTAACCATTTCTTCAGTTGCCCCTCTACCTAATCCACTTTTCCTCCATGCATGATTAGATACTTTATATCCATGTATTATAGAATTCTTAGTTATAGTTGTCCCTACCCTTAAGCCATTACCAGCAAGAGGAGCCATCATTAATAATGTACCTACACCTCCATCCTGTATTTGAGTAATAGTAGCAGCTTCTCCATTTAAATTTATTGCATTTGTATGACCGATCCAAGGAGTTACTGCCTGTAAAAATAAATAAGGACTATTTACAGCTTCATAGGTGATTTTAGCTACAATATTATTATCACTTTTGCTCCATTTGTCTACCCAATTTGGCTTATATTGCCTTATCTCACCTGATTCTTTGTAGTTTTTAAAAAGATCGGCTAATGCCCTCCTTTTAGGATCCAGGCTATTCATCTTATCAATAACACTCTTGTAGCTGTTACCGGCAGACTTTTTTCCTTCTATTACGACCTCTTCTAAACTTGTATCAATAAACTCTTTGCCTTCCTTTTTAAAAACATCACTACTACCTGACGAAACAGAAGAGTAAATCCCAAAAGCCGAAAAGACGGAACTTGCAATTGAAACAACCTTGTTCACTACCTGCATAGCTGATTGACCTGCTGTAACCACTACATCCAGTAAACCGGTTGGCGAAACAAATCCCCCACTGGGGTCCACCCCATTCACCGGATCATTCCCCATCCCTACATAGCCACTTGCGAACTGATCATAAGGGTCTGCCTGTAAAAAACGGCCAATCTGCGGATCATAACTCCGCAAGGTAAAATCATGCCAGCCAAGGTCTTCATCTAACTCGTTAAATTC
>JAQGEF010000055.1 GCA_027854065.1 Polluticaenibacter yanchengensis
CATTTCATCTGGACAGCACCCATGCCGCTGACGATCTTCAGCAATCTTAATTACGAGTTAGTGCTGGTAGAAGTAGAAGCCGGCCAGTCAAAAGGCGATGCCATCCAGCGTAATTTACCGGTGTGGAGTTTAGGGAATATCCGCACCAATACCGCATTATATCCCTCCTCCTGGATCTCACTCGATACCGGTAAGGTATATGCGTGGCAGGTAACCGCCCGCAACGGCGATTATTATGGTGGCAAGAGCCAGATATGGGAATTCAGATTGAAGGATACGGTACCTGTATTAGATACCCTGTTTACTTCCTTTTTAGAGATAGATGGCTTTTCCAGCCAGGAAAAAGGAGTCTATGTATTAGATAGTAGTACCTTAAATATCAAGTATTACTCTTTTACAGAAAACGCTACCTTACCCTTAAAGATAAAAGATGGCAGTGGCCGGTTATTAAAGAGCTATAAGCGCTCTGTCGTTTATGGCGTAAATTATCTTCAGTTAAAAGTTCCGGGAAATTTGGAAAAAGGGAGTATTTATCAGCTGGAAATAGAAGAAGAAGGCGGTGCTATAAAACGCTCACCGTTCCGTATAGCAGATTAGCAGAGCAGAATAATAAAAAAGCAGTTAAGTAAAATATTAAATAAATCGTAGTGTCTATGATATTGTTTTTATCGAAGTTCCAAAAGCCGGCCTCGTTGGTATTGTTAACTGCCCTTACGATGGGCATATTGCCATTAGATGTGATGGCAGGCAAGACGGAATTCAGTTTATTGGGCGAGAAAGAAAAGCCGTCACAAAGCTATATGATAGACTGGCGTTCGATAAGCCGTAACTTAAAGAACACCCGCCAGGCAATCGATAAAAAAGAACCTTTAACGGTGGACCAGACTGAAAAGGAGCTTATCTATAACAGTAATTTATCATTAGAGGAAGAAGACGATACAGGTGGCCCCTCCCAACCGGAGATGGCAACGTTTAAATCGATCGGTACCGATAATATGGTAGATCTGTTTACCGGTAACTTTAGTTACAACATTCCTTTGCTGGATGTTGGCGGTTATCCTGTCAATATATTTTATAATGGGGATATTGGTATGGACCAGGATGCGAGCTGGGTCGGTTTAGGCTGGAATATCAACCCTGGTACGATTACCCGTAACATGCGTGGGGTGCCTGATGATTTTGATGGCAGTGAGGAGCAAGTCCAGGAGCAAAATGTAAAGCCTAATATTACCTGGGGAGTAACAGCTTCTTATACAGCAGAAGTCTTAGGGCTTAAAAACATGCTTAAAGGTGCAGAGACCGGTACAGACGGGGCAACGGGCGGTACTACTACAACTCCGTCAACTCCAGGCGGGTCAGGTACAGAGACGAAGGCCCCGTTACCGAAATTACAGTTTAATGTATCCACCAGTTTAGGTATTTCATTTAACAACAAACTGGGTCCTGCTCTGGAAAAAACGATAGGAGGCGGGATGACCTACAAGTTTGGCGAGAACATGTTAGATAAAAATTCCAAGAATAGTTTTGCTGCACGTTTCGGTGCCAACGGTAATCTTGGCTTAAGCTCCCGCGATGGCTTGTCGTTTAGCCCGAGTGCATCCTTAGGCGCTTCCATCAGCAATAAAGTCAATAATTTAAGTTGGGGACTAGGTACCGGAGCCTCTACAAGTATCAATTCCGCAGTAGGTGTTAAATCGATCCAGTTAAGTGGTCAGACAAGTTTTAATGAGATTTTAAAAAATAAGGAAGGAGGTGAGATTGGTTCCCTTGGTAATAGTCATGCCAGTCCTTATACCATATCGTTTGCAAAGCCTAGCTATCTTCCTGTAATAAAAAATCCTATTACACATTCCAATATGGTAGGACAGATGCAATTAGGATTGGCCTATTGGGGAATAGAAGGAACAGCGACATTATTATTGTACAAGCAAAAGTCCGAGATAAAATCGGAAGACATGACGGTTTATAAACCGATGTTGGGGATGTTGTATAACGAAAAAGCTACTTATGATGACCGTTATATCATGGATTATACCCGTACCAATGATAATGAAGTGTTGCGCGAGACACCTGTTATCTCGGTACCACAATATACCTATGATGTATTTAATATAAGCGGAGAGGGTGTAGGAGGGAATGTGCGTTTATTCCGTTCGGATATTGGTTTTATGCGTGAAACAGTGTCAGAATCAAAAAATAAGAGTGCCAGCATCGGGCTGGAGGCATCTCCACCCGGTCAGTATGGGGGGAATGTTTCGCTAACGAAAACTCCCAGCAGGGTGAGCGGTTGGTCCGCAGGCAATTTATTACGTCATTCAACCGCCTTCAAGACCAATGAAGGGCTGGTGGAGAATAGTTATTTCCGCAATCCCGGAGAGAATACAGTGCTCCTGGAAAATCAATATGCAGGTATAGGTAACGATAAGCTGGTAAGATACAAGTTAGGAGGAGATGAGGTGAACCCGGTTATCAGGCCGCTTTTAGAACAGTTTTCTGAGCAAGGGATGTCTTTACCGGATGTTGGTATTTCCAAAAATGCAGATAGAAGAAAACGGACACAGGTCGTATCTTATTTAACAGCGGAAGAAGCGTCAAAAATAGGTTTGGAAACAAAGATTGTGTCACATGAGTTAAACACGGGTTATAATGGTGGTAGTAATGATTTATTGTCTAAAACGATAATGGAGAGAGTCGGAGCCGGAGTAGAGAGTTACCGTAAAAAGAATCATATTTCTCAGGTGAATGTCTTAGAGACCAACGGTAGTCTTTATGTTTATGGCTTACCTGTTTATAATATAGAGCAGGAAGAGTTGGTTTTTTCCACGACTGGTAATGATGATACGGAAGCTGGGTTGAGTTTAGCGAATGTTGGAGAAATGCATAAAAATTCAGCTTTGATGGCCAACATTTCAGATCGTGATGGCTATTTTCAGCGCACGAAGACCCCCGGTTATGCGCATTCCTACTTATTGACAGGTTTATTGTCACCGGATTACGTGGATGTAACCAGTGACGGGATCACAGATGATGATTTGGGGAATGCTGTAAAGTTTAATTACAAGCGTGTGGAAAAAGTAGGAAATAACTGGAATGATTACCTGTGGCGTACCCCATCGTATGATAATCGGGTAAACTTTTTGCCTGGAAAGCTTGCTGATGACAAAGATGATAAGGGCATGATCGTTACAGGTAAGCGTGAGAGCTGGTATTTGCAATCGGTAGAGTCAAAAAGTATGATCGCCATATTCCATACATCGGATAGAGATGATATCAACGGCTTCACAAAAAACGCAGGTGATGACGGATATATATTAAAGACTAATGATAAATCGATCCAGAAATTAGACCGGATTGATCTGTACAATAAATCGGATTTGGCAAAAAATGGTTTGTCAAAGGCCCGACCGGTCAAGTCAGTCAATTTTGAGTATAGTTATGAGTTGTGTCCTTCTTATGCGACCAGTAGTTCAACATCCGGCAATAAGGGGAAACTTACCTTGAAAAAGATTTATTTTACTTATAACGGAGTGACTCGTTCCAGTAAGGAACAATATGTTTTTGGTTATGGCAATACAAGTGGAGTTTCAGAAGATAATCCTGGTTATCAGTTAAATGTAAGTGACCGCTGGGGCACTTATAAAGGGAGTAACGCCAATGGGATGAAGAATAGAGATTATCCTTATACCAGTCAGGGGCGTACACAGTCGGAGAAAGCCTCTCTGGATAAAAAGGCGGGAGCCTGGAGCCTGAAAAAAATCTTATTACCTTCCGGCGGTCAGATAGAAGTTGATTATGAGATAGATGATTACGCTTATGTACAAAACCGCAGAGCGATGGACATGATGGAGGTTTACGGTTTTGGTTCCGGCCCGGATCATGTTAATTATTCCAGTAGTTTAAAGCGGTCTTATTTATATGAAAGGGTAGCGGGAACAAGTATTCAGTACGACCATTTATTTGTAAAACTACCGGCGAGTGTTAATACCCGGGACGAGTTTATTGCGTCCTATTTGGATGGGGTAAAACAACTGTCCGTAAAAATGGCTATAGTAGTAAAAGGCAATATAAAGGAATATATCCCTACTTACGCGGAGATAGTGGTGGATAATGCCGATAAGAAACCTGAATGTGGAATCAAAGATATTTCCGGTGTAGGCAAAGTGGGGTGGATCCGTGTTAAAAAAGTGAACGGATATAGTCCTTTTACAGTATCAGCGTTAGAGTTTTTACGTCTTCAGCTCCCTAAGTATGCTTATCCCGGTTATGATTTATCAGACGGAAGCGCATTAGATAAAGTAGGCGGTATTCTTGTCGGCATGTTAAGCGGTTTAGACCGTTTATTTGATTCCCCTATGAATTATTTTATAGAAGAAAATAAGTTACGTGAAGTGATCCCTGCAGAAAGCTTTGTAAGACTGAACAATCCTTATTGGAGGAAGTTTGGAGGAGGAAGTCGTGTAAAAGAGGTAAGGATCCGTGATAACTGGAATAAGATGACAGACAAAGGCCCAGGCGGTCAGTTTACGTCAGTATATGGCCAGAAGTACAGCTATACGACAAAGGAGTTGATCAATGGTGTAGAGAAAGAGATCAGCAGTGGTGTTGCAAACTATGAACCGGCTATCGGTAATGATGAAAATCCATTTTTAAGTATTTTAACAATCGAAGATAAATTGCCTTTAGGTCCGACTACTTATGGTGCTATAGAGTTTCCGTTACTGGATGGATTTTTCCCTGCACCTGTTGTGGGGTATTCCAAAGTAACGGTCGAGTCTATCGGGAAACATCCGACAGAAGCAGACATTAAATCCAAGGTAGGTAAACAGGTCAGTGAGTTTTATACAGCCAGGGAATTTCCGTATTATTCAGAGTATACGAAATTAGATCCGAAGTCAGATAAATCGATTTCGACCTCATCGAAGTTTAACTTTTTTGTACGCCGGACCTTTGAGCGCCGCACGATTTCACAGGGATTTTTAGTTCGGATCAATGATATGCATGGCAAGCAAAAATCGCAACAGTCATATTCTGCATCGGACATGAAGACGGCGATAACCGAGACGCGTTATCATTATAAGAATACTGGCAAAAACGGGATGAATGATAAGGTTAATTTTATCTATGCTAATGAGGGGGGAAAGATCCGTTCCGGTAATATAGGCATAGATATAGAATTAATGACAGATACACGTGAGTATTCAGTGAATGTGAATGGGAAGGATTTTGAAGGGCAGATGATGTTTTTCACTTTTTTCCCTGTAGGAACGTTGTTCCCAATAACCTCGAACAGTGTAAATAAGTACAATGAGATCACATGTACCAAGACGGTTAGTTACCGTTCGATTCTGGATAAGATTGAGGTAAGGAATTATGGTAGTACGATCAGTACAGAGAATTTATTGTATGATTCAGAGACAGGCAGTGTGGTTGTAAGTAAGTTGAATAATGAGTATGGTCAGCCAGTTTACAATGTGAATTATCCTGCGTATTGGGGTTATGGAGATATGAGTGGAGCGTATAAGAATATCGGAGCGATATATAAGGGTGTGAATTTTGTGAATGGTAAGATAGATAATGC
>JAQGEF010000056.1 GCA_027854065.1 Polluticaenibacter yanchengensis
GTGTACACCACTACCAATATGGAGCATGTATTCACCGATATCAAAGACTACCCGGTAAAATTAAAAGCAGTAACCACATACGGTTGCGAAGCAGAACTGACCAAAACATTGAATAAAACCGTATTTTTATCAGGTCCGGATATTGCCTTTACAGCATCAGATATCAATCCATGTCAGAATTCAACCATAGAACTGAAATCATCAGTATTGAATAGCGTCGTGGTAAAAAGCTGGCAATGGGATTTCGGGAATGGCACCACCAGTACACAGGCCAATCCGTCAGTGCGCTACACCAGGAGCGGCACTTACACCATTACCCTCAAAGCTACAGATGAAATAGGCTGTGTCACCAATATCCCTGTTTCACAGGAGATAAGAGTACAGGTATTACCGGTGATAAGTGCAGGAAAAGACAGGGTCGTAGAGTTTGGCACCACCATCCAGCTTGAAGGGACCACCGGCAATAACCTGAGTGAGATCAGTTTATTATGGACACCGGCCGGTTTATTGAATAATCCAGCCATATTAACCCCATCTTACCTGGCAAACGGCGAACAAACCTTTATATTGACAGCCACCAACAAAGACGGCAATTGCGAAGTAACCGATGATGTACTGATAAGAGTACAAAGAACCGTATCCAAAGTACCGAATGCCTTCAGTCCTAACGGAGATGGCATCAATGATTACTGGGTCATAGAAAACCTGTCAGATTATCCGTATTGTAAAGTACAGGTATTCTCCAGGCAAGGACAGCTGGTATATTCTTCCATCGGCTATAGCCGCCCCTGGGATGGTACCAAAAACGGCAAACCATTACCGGTAGGAACCTATTACTATATCATTACAGTTAAAGACGGTGAACCACCTTTACAAGGTTCCGTAACACTGCTTAGATAAGTAGTAGTTTAAATATACCGGCTGGGTATATAAGAACAGAATAAAATAACACTAAATACCAGCATAAAAGATTGCTGAATAAAAAATGTGAGGATAAAACTATTTCTGATAGTTGTGAAGTATGACGGTAAAAATAAAAATATTATTCATAATAATGATGACGGCTTTCAATAGCATATTCGCTCAATCTCTCTCCAATAAAGGAAGAGAGTTTTGGGTAGGATATGGCCATCATCAGTTTATGGAAACGTTGTTTGGGAATAATAACTCACAGGAAATGATATTATATTTTAGTGCCGAGAAAGCAACGAATGTTGTTGTCACAATCAACGGCACTAATTATAGAGAAGAATATTTTGTAGCAGCGAACACTGTTATTGAATCGAAATTAATCCCCAAAGATAGAGGCACTATAGACGCAAGACTTTATTCTGCACCATCTACCTATCCCGGAGGGACCAACTCTGAAGGGTATTTCAGAAAACATGGCATACATATACAAAGTGATGAACCAATTGTAGCATACGCTCATGTATATGGTAGTTTGAGCTCGGGTTCAACAATGCTGATGCCTGTAGAAACCTGGGGCTATTCTTATGTTTCGTTAAATACGTTTCAACAATTTGGGTCAGGTACACCGGGGGTAAGTGACGGGGCGAATAATGATTGCTTTTCCTGGGTATTTGTAGTGGCGAAGGAAAATAATACCAAAGTCAGGATTATACCAAGCGTTAAAACAAGGAATGGTAATATGCCGAATGTACCATTTGATATAACACTGAATAAAGGAGAAATTTATCAGGTATTAGGAGAAGGTGTTAGCCAGGTTTTATCAAGGGATGTTACTGGTACCTCCATTACATCTATTGCCAATGATGATGGTGAATGTTTCCCTATTGGAGTGTTTTCCGGCAGCAGCCGGGTACAGATTGCATGTCTGGCAAACAGAGGTAGCGGGGATTACCTGATACAACAAATTTTACCTTACCAGGCATGGGGAAAAGAATACCTGACAACACCATCGAGTGTAGATCAAAGGCCGGCAAGTCTCAATCTGAATGTTTTCAGGATTTTAGTAAAAGATCCTACTACTATAGTAAAGAAAAATGGTCAGCGCCTGTATGGGTTGAATGGTAATTTTTACGAGTATCAAAGCGATAAGCCGGATTATATTGAAGCAGATAAACCGGTAATGGTCGCTCAATATTTACCATCTGCCAGTGCCTGCAATTATGTGGGGCTTGGTGATCCGGAATTGATTATCATTAGTCCTATAGAACAGTCTATTAATAAAATCGGGTTTTACAGAACAAACCTGGAAGATATTGAGTACAATTTTTTGAGCCTGATAATTCCTACAGAAGGCTTGTCTTCTTTAGTAATCGATGGCCAAAATAATAATTGGAATTATACCACTGAACATCCGAACAAAGCTGGTTATTCTGTTGTTATTAAAAGATGGCGGGCATCTAAGGCACAATGCCTGGTATCAAGTGACTCTGCATTTACCGCTATTACATATGGTTTGGGAAATGCAGAGAGTTATGGTTACAATGCAGGCACCAATCTGAGAAATTTAAGTGGTTTTTCTGCTATAAAAAATCAGTATAATCCATTTGGTGTTGGTAGTACGGAAACCTGCGTAAACACACCGCTTGAATTATCCGTAATGTTACGTTATAAGCCAACCAGGTTATTATGGCTTTTAGATGACCTGAACGGGGAAATGACACCGGCGCAAAGCGTAGAACAAAATAACCCAGCGATAACAGAAACCGTAAATGTGAACGGCGTACCGTTTTATAAAGTCACTTTGCCGGGATATTATAGATTTCTAAAAGAAGGAACTAAACTGATTAAATTAATTGCAACGAGCCCGGAAGTTGAAACTTGTAATAACAGTGAAGAGGTAACTATAGAAGTAGACGTTAAAAAAGGATTTACTGCCGGTTTTAACTTCGATTATCAGAACTGTAAGGTATCGGAGGATATAAAATTTAAAGGAGAGGCAAAGAACAGCGAGGGAGATAAGTTATATAACTGGATCTGGCATTTCAATAATGCCAATGAGAAAACCGGTATTGAAATAACAGAGAATTTTAAGGAAGGTGCTTATACTGTGGACCTTATTTCTGTAGATAGTATCGGCTGTATTGCAGAAAACAGTAAAACATTCAGCCTGGTTGCTAAGCCGGAGCTGCCAAAAATAGAAATCAGTAAACCGTTTGCCTGCGAGGGTGAATCATTGGAGTTCTCCAGTATTATACCAGCGGCTACGAATATTAAAGAATGGTACTGGGAGTTTGATAATGGCATTAATGCAACTACAACTGAAGCAAAAATAATCCGCGCTTTTGAGCGGTATGATACTTTAACGCTCAAACATGTTGTAAAACTGAGCTCAACCTGTATTAGTGATACTGCAAGTATGGATTTTATTGTATTTGCCAAACCTCATGTATACATAGAAAATAAATTAGCCTGTTATAACCCGGATGGTATTCTCTTCGATGAAAATACGACCACTCCGGATGGTACTGCTTTGTCCAGGTATAACTGGAGTTTTGGGGATGGAGCAGTTTCCCAGGAGCAGTCTCCAACACATATTTATGGCAGTGAGGGAACTTATTCTGTTTCATTAAGTGTAGAAACGGAAAAAGGATGTATCAATACCAATACTGTTAGTTTTGATTTACAGGCGAATCCGTTGCTGGAGTTTAAACTGTTGAATGCGCTGTGTGAAAACAGCCTGGAAACTTCAGTTGCGAAAGCCTCTGTATTAAACAATATTGCAGGTACCGGATTTTATAAAGGTACATCTGTAACGGCAGCCGGCAACTTTAATCCCAATACAGCAGGGAAAGGCATTCATGATATCTGGTATTTGTACAAAACAAATGCAGGTTGTGTAGATTCAGTAAAGCAAACTATTGAAGTCTTTGCCAAACCTGTAGTGACATTGGAAAAACCGGCAAGTGTTTGTCTGAATGTGGCGTCAATATGGAATTTAAACGCTGAAAATAATCTTGGTAAAACCTACTGGCTAATTGACAATAAAATAGTTCAGGAAGGCAGCAGCCGGTTCGAGCACCGGTTTGATAAATCCGGGGTTTATGATTTACTGGTATATGCGGATAATGCTGATGGCTGTATATCTGACAGTACGAAGTTGACTTATACAATAAAGGAGTTGCCAAAGGCTGATTTTGAACTGCCGGACCTGGTATGTATGCCAAATGGAATTGCTGTATTTAAAAACCTGACAAATACTTCAGGATTGAATAATCTGAAATATGCCTGGGCTTTTGGCGATGGAAATACTTCATCAGAATTGAACCCTGAACATATATATGCCGGAACGGGTACTTATACTATTTCCCTGTCAGTTAGTACGGAAGAAAACTGTATCAGTAAAGTTGAGAAATCATTTGGAAATTTTCAATACCGCCCGGTAGCAGATAATGAAATGACAGACAAAATCTGCCAGAATGAAAACGTGATATTCACTGATAAAAGTACATCTGCAGGTTCCAGTGTGGTTGCCTGGCATTGGTCAGTAAATAACAAGGTATTCGATAGTAAAGACCTGGATTATAGTTTTGCCCGCGATGGTAGTTTTGATGTATTGCATTGGGTGCTTGATGCGCAGGGCTGTATTAGTGACACTTTAGAAAAGAAGGTAACAGTGTATAAGCAACCAGTTATAGGCAATGTGAAAGAATACACAGTTAAAGCAGGAACTATTTTAAATCTGAACCCGACCGTAAACAGTATCAGTGCTTTTAAATACAGGTGGTCTCCAGTGGAAGGTTTATCCTCATCAGAGATCTTAAACCCAAGTGTAGAGGTGACGGAAAATGTGGTGTACACTTTAGTGGTAGAGGGCGAATACAATTGTAAAGCACAAGCGGAATTTAAAATCAATCTTTTGTTAGATATAGTTGTACCAAATGCCTTTAGTCCCAATGGCGATGGTATTAATGATGTCTGGCATATCAGAAATATATCTCAATATCCTTACGCAAGAGTTCAGATTTTTGACAGGTTTGGGAAAATCGTTTTTGAAGGTAATAAATCTCAATTCCAGTGGGATGGGTCTTACAAAGGCCGTCCTTTACCGGTGGGCGTTTATTATTATTTGATTGATTTGAAAAATAATAGTCCCGTATTAAAAGGTTCAGTAACCTTAATTAAGTAATTAAAAAACAAAATAACTGCAGATGAAAAAGATCTTTACCACCGGATTGTTGTTGTTTGCGCTGTTAAGCGGCAAACAAGTGAGTGCGCAGGTAGATCCGCATTTTTCGCAATACTACATGCATCCGTCATGGCTGAACCCTGCATTGACAGG
>JAQGEF010000057.1 GCA_027854065.1 Polluticaenibacter yanchengensis
GTCAGAAAACTGCATTTTGTCTAGAAATTGCTTTAAAAATGCCATGCCACCCCAAGGGGTAATCTCTTTACTGGTAAAGCTTATAGGGAAATCTATCATAAAATATATCTAATGCTACGCATTAGAAAATTACAACTTTTTTGTCTCTTATTTTTAATCTTTAATTCCTAATGCGTAATTTGGGATAAAGCAAGAAGTTTTCGATGAAAATAATAATTTATTAAATGGCGGAATGATTTGGTTAAATTCTATAAGAAACGAGCTGGATTCAATATTTTTAGAAATAAATAAAAATGTCAAAGTAAATAGACTACTATTTATATATAAAGATAAGAAACCTGAAAAGTTTGAGAAATCATGGGACCAAACCGTACAGGATGAATTTGAACAATACTTGCCGAAATCAAAAAAAGGAAAGATTAGAGCATGGTATTTACCGGAAATAGAAGTTGAAAAAGAGTATCTTAAAGAACTTACTGAAGAAATAAAAATAAATTTGAGTGAAAAAAATCCAGATTGGAATAATGCACTTTGTAGTATTATAGCTGGTTCTGGTTCATCTGGTTCTTATTCATGGGAACAAAACTTAACCCTAAAAAACGGAGATAATATTCAAGGGAATTTTATACAGTTAAGCTATGATATTAGGCCTATTTTCAAGAAAATTAATGTCAATGAAAAAGTTAATAAACTTTCCTTCATCTTTCAAAATAAAGAGTTTTTAGAGGTAATTAAATCATGGGACCAGTCCGTACAAGATGAATTTGAACAATACCTGCCAAAATCAAAAAAAGGGAAGATTAGAGCATGGTATCTACCGGAAATAGAAGCAGAGAAAATAGAAGAGCCTGTAAAGATAGGGCTACCTAAACCCCATGTCGTATTTAACCTGGAAAATTTAACGCTTGAGAAAGCCTTTGAACAGTTAAATAAAATGGTCACATACAAAGACGATCCATTATGGGATGGCGGATATTATGGTATTACCCATAATAAAGAAGGCTGGACTGGTTACGCCGGCTTGTATTTATATGATTCCCTGGAAAGTAAGGAGGATAAAGAGCAGGCAGAAGATAAAGAACAGGAACTAAACATAACGGATGATATTAAAAAATTGTTTTTATTCATACAGGAGTGTTACCGTAAAGAGAACCCGAAAGTAGAGTATGATTCTTTATTTGTTACGGTACAGCGGAACGGTAAAGATTACACACAGGACTTTGAACTGGACGGCGAAGAGGTTTATCCCGATGCACCGCCAATGCCCGATGAGTTGTCGGACGATTACCTGCTGCAAAACCTGGCAAATTGCCTGTTTGCGAATTTCTCTTTTCCTTACGAATGGGCAGGATATAGCATCAAGCGAGAGAAAAATGCAGACGGAAGAACAGATATTAGCGGCGATTATTTTTATTCAGAAAATGAAGATAAATCAGAACTAAAACCCGTAACACCCGGTGATGAAATATACATGATGAATATAACCGCACGCTTGCTGGATGAGTTCTGGGACAAAGAAGAACAGGACTGGAAAGAAGTAGTGATTTGGTTTTCAAAAAATGGCAAAGTCTATAGCCAGATATATAAATAGTATTGATAATTAAATAAACCCGGTCATACATTTAGTGCATGACTAACCTTTTAAAAAAACAACTTAAAGATGAGAAGCACATTTATATTCACATTGATTATCCTAAGTTCTATCATCTCTTTTTCGCAGCCTCCTGTATTAATTCCATACCGGGTAGGCAATCTGTGGGGCTTTTGCGATACGGCCGGAATTGTCAAAATTAAACCGGAATATCAAAATGCCAGAAAAGATCCTTATACTGGGTTACTGATAGTTACAAAAAAGAATAAGAAACACATTATTGATTTTAACGGTAAAGTAACAATAAAGTCTTTTGATACCTGTGGCATTTATGGTGTTTTCAAAACTTGGGCTAATCCTGTAAGCGATGATGTTTTTGTATGGGTGAAGGATGATAATGGTAAATTTGGTTTAAAAACGACAACAGGGAAACAGATCATTCCAATGATATACGATGATCTTTACTATAATTATCGAAACATCAAAGAAAGTTTATATGCAAGAAAGGGCGATAGTATTTATTTAGTTCCGGTTAATAGTAAAGGGAAAAAAACGTATTATACAACACTTGGAAAGGGTGAAAGTTTCAAGCGCCCTATTAGCTCAGATAATTATGATGCACCACCGGAACCAGACCAGATATTAAGTATAACTAGTGATGAAAATAATGATCAGGCAGAAGCAGAATTAAATAAGGTTTTAGAACAGATAAAAGCAAACTATCGTTTAGATTCAGTAGTGGCAATACCAGATTTATATTATGATCTAACATGCTATACTTACAAAAATGGTAAAGTAGGATTATGGAATGATAAATTTGTGATAACCCCTGCGTATGATAGTATAGGAGATATCAACTTGCATGGAGCAGTTATCATTGCAAAAAAAGATAATAAAGTAGGTATTATTAGCACCAACGGAACTGTAAAAATTCCATTCAAATACGATAACATTCATGCATATAATCATAATATTTTTATAACTGGCAAGGCTGGTAAAAAAGGATTTATCGTATTTAGAGAAAATCGGGTTCTCGAATTTCCCCCATCTCTTCCAGATATTGAAAGATTTTCAGAATTAAGTTTCAACGACTCTGGATTTGTTTTATTTAGGGCAACTGAAAAGGGGCGGCTTATTGGCTTTATTGGTGAAAATGGGATTAAGTACTTTAGAGATTAAATTATCCCCTTTACCGTATAAATTATTCCTTGCACCCAAACTAAAAAAAATATTACATTTGATATTATGACACATACCGCTATGCCAAACAAAGCCATACACCAGGGACACAATATCAAGCGTTTCAGGGAAATGCTGGGTATCAAGCAGGAGGCACTGGCCTTTGAACTAGGTGATGACTGGAATCAAAAAAAGGTATCCCTGCTGGAGCAGAAAGAAACTATTGATATGGAAATATTACAACAGGTAGCAGCCATTTTAAAAATACCAGCCCAGGCCATCGAAAATTTTGATGAGGAACAAGCTATAAATATAATTGCGAATACATTTACTGATAGTTTTAATGGTGCAATTGGTTCTAATGCTATTGGCTTTAATGATACTTACAATAATCATTGCACTTTTCATCCTATTGATAAATTAGTGCAATTGCATGATGAAAAGATTGCGTTATATGAAAGAATGCTAAAGGAAAAAGATGATATGATGGCAAGGCTTGAAAAGTTGATACAGTCTAAATAAATGATAAATAACATAAACAGTAGTAGATAAAAATGCTCAACCACTACTAATCTACTACTACTCATACCTCACTTCACTCATGCTTCTGTCCCCTCCTCGGAGGGGCAAGGGGTGGGTTTAAAAACACCCAATCACACCACAATGCTGCAGAGCTATAGCAAATTCAAATAACCAATACCACACTACCCACTCTGTCAATGACAGACCCCTTCAAATTAACAGGAGTTCAATTCACTGAACCGTCATTCTGAGCGCAGCGCAGAATCTCATCTCATTTTCAAGCTTTGCGAGAAAAATTATCCTTATTAATATCAACGGGATTTTTCCTCGGGTTACCTCAATCGCAAAGTAGCTTCAAATTCACCTCGTCAAAATGACCAGGTATTAGAGAGCGAAGAATGTTTCAGCCTAATACGAATGATTTACGCTTTAATTGATGCAATAAATTAATTATTATTAAACGTATGTCATCTACACATTAATTTGAAGTAGCAATTTTTTCACTCGGAGCGGCAGCGGTGGGTAAAAAAAACAAAAAACAATCCACCACCACTCATATCTCACTTCACTCATGCTTCTGTCCCCTCCTGGGAGGGGCAGGGGTGGGTTTAAAAACACCCAATCACACCACAATGCTGCAGAGCTATAGCAAATTCAAATAACCAATACCACACTACCCACTCTGCCAATGACAGACACCTTCAAATTAACAGGAGTTCAATTCACTGAACCGTCATTCTGAGCGCAGCGAAGAATCTCATCTCATTTTCGAGCTTTGCAAGAAAAATTCTCCTTATTAATATCAACGGGATTTTTCCTCGGGTTACCTCAATAGCAAAGTAGCTTCAAATTCACCTCGTCAAAATGACCAGGTATTAGAGAGCGAAGAATGTTTCAGCCTAATACGAATGATTTACGCTTTAACCCAAATTACGCATTAGGAATTAAAGATTAAAAATAAGAGACAAAAAAGTTGTAATTTTCTAATGCGTAGCA
>JAQGEF010000058.1 GCA_027854065.1 Polluticaenibacter yanchengensis
TGAATGGCGTCTTTGATCTCTATTTTGTATGGAATTTTTTCTGTGTTATCGCATTGTTCTACTTTGGGATTGGAGGCGAATACTAATAAATCTTTGATGCCTGGTGTTGAGAACATGACGCTGTCCATGATCTTGTAGCGGTAATAGGGTACTCCGTAGATCTCATCTATGGATACATACTTAGGATTATTGATGACAATATCCTTTGGATTTATAATGTCAGCATTACTTTTAGTGAACTGTGCTATGATTTTGGTTGGTTCATATCGTAATGAAACGTACAGATCAACAGGTGAATTGACACAGGCATAGAAGTTGGTAGTATCGCTGTCGTTGTAGGAGTTTTTGATTTTTGGATAACCACTGAGGTTGTTGATATAAGTACCTACGTTGAGGGAGTAGCTTTCGGCGTTTCCAAAGCCATAAGAACTACCAATGAAGGTGGTGTCACATTCTACAGTACACATTGTTTCGGGACGGACATCTGTATTAGAACGTGTATGCCAGTTTCTAAGTACGATAGAATAACCCGGTAAATTCGGATGTGGAAATGCACTTGTATAGTTATTAAGTTTACCATCTATTTTTAAAGAAGCAATACCTATAGTTGGTATACATAAGGACATGTAATTATAATCGATACTCGCTTTATTAGTTCTTAAAAATGCTGTTTTTTTAACGCCTTGCTCTATAGGGCTGAGGAAGAACATTTCCGGGTCACCTACCCCATCGTAGCCACAAGCACCCTGGGATGGAAATATTTGTAGTACCTGGATAGGATTATCTGCTTCTATATAATCTGCGGTGTTACTTCTGAATTCGTAGTACCCTTTTGTAAGGCCTGTCAATGGCACTCCATTTCTTTTTACAATAGTGGAGCCAGGATCTTTTGGCATTACCCTGAATAGATTCTGATTTAAGACACTTGGATTGTTATAATTTGAGGAAGGAATGGTTACATACCTCCTTCCCCAGGCTTCTACCGGAAATAATTGTTGAAAAGCAGGGTCTTCTGCGTAAAAACTACTGCCGGTATTTACATCTCTGAATGGATCAGTGTCACATTTGGTATAGTTATCACTGGTACCTACAGATACCATAAAAGGCAGACATACGCCATCGCTGTTTGCAATTGAAACGACAGTTGAATTTATAAAATCGTTGGAATTTTTATATGTGGCTAATGTAATATTTGCCAGGCTCTGATAAACTTCTCCTTTATTCAATACAATTTCGATAGGTACGTTTGCCGGCAATCCACTTCTTGTTTCATGTGTGGGAGTAAACCGCACCTTAGTATTATCATAATGGGCTAAAATATTTACGAATGCAAACCTGGGATATCCTGTTAAGTTATTGGTGGATTGATTATCCGGACTACCTGGTTGAGGAACCCGTGCATTTATCGTATGGTCTAAGGTGAGTACTTTATAAGAATAACCCCAGCTATCTACGGGACATAACATGGCCGCATAGGATGCAGCGGGCTGCACCAGCTGCTGTGCACAGGTTACCGGCACATCGCTTGTAATATGGATGGCTTTATTTTTAAATACCCCTTCTGAATTAGTGCCCCCAGGAAATGTTGACAACCTGCTAACCAGCATTGTGTTGTAAGGAGACCCTGGCATACTTCTCTCTCCCAAAGGCATATTTGCGGAACGGACTACTGTTCCGGCAGGAACGGATATCTCTTGCTTATAAGATGTACCATTAATAAATATGTTAACCTTGGCATCCATCTCTGCGCTAAAAACGAAACTCAGCTTAGGCGTATCTAACCACCCGGTATAGACTTCAAAAGAACCATTGTGCGGAAATGATGTCCAGAATTCAGTTCCTTTATTTGAAATATTCTGTGCATCTGATTTAGAAAACAAAGTCAGTAGTGCGATGAATATTAGCAAGATTTTTTTCATTGTAAAACACTTTTCAAATTCACATTCCAAATTAAAGAAGCTGTTAGTCACCCAGGCTTCAGGTTATATTTCAGAGATTTCTCTTAATTCAATTAATTGTACGATTAATGAAAACCTAACGTATAAACTACTACACCATTATCTGGTGTAGTAGTTATATTTTAACGTCAGATACATAAATGCACTAAAGCTAACGGGCTGCGGTGGGCAGCAGGCAGCCGCCTGAGCGGCTGGTACGAGCCCGCTGCAATTTTGTAATTAAACAACTCTTACAGCGAGTACGTTACCCTGCAGCACACCGGACTTTTGATCAATCATATTAACTATGACCACAGCCCATAATGCATTTGTTCTATTCTATCTAAAGAACTTCGTGTTATTTTATCCTTAACGGATCAGGTTCACACTGCCTTTTTTGGTGATCTCTTCACCGCTTAACAAGCCGATGGTAGCAACGTACATGTACACTCCTGATGGTTGTAACTTACCGTCCTGTTTACCATCCCAACCGCCCTGAACGTTGGTTGTTTCAAATACTTTCTGACCCCATTGGTTGAACACTAAGAATCTTAATGTTTTGATCTCGTTACCATATACTTTAAGTACATCGTTGGTACCGTCTCCGTTTGGTGTGAAACTGTTTGGAACAAATACCACATCTGTGTAAGTGGTGGCTGATACGGCTTGTGAATTCATGTTTTGACACTCACCTAAAGCACGCACGATTAAACTTACCTGCTGGCTTGGATTTAAGCCTGAAACAATGTGTGACAAACCATTTGTTCCGCTGGAAGGCGTGATCCATGTAGCGCCGTTATCGGTAGATACCTGGTAGCCTAAAGCGTTGGCAACGGCTGCCCATGTGAACTTAACTGCACGAACGCCTACTGAATCTGCTACCGCTACCGGTGCTATGATCGCTGGTTTGATGAACGCGCTTACTGATACACGCTGAGCAATATCACAACCATTTAAGTTGGCACTTACATAGTAAGTAGTTGGCCCGGTGATATTGGTCGGACTGAAGCTGGTGCCTGTTGTCAATGGTGTGCCACCGGTGGCTGCACTGTACCAGGTATAAACTGCGCCTGTTACCGGATTCTGGATCTGGAACGTTG
>JAQGEF010000059.1 GCA_027854065.1 Polluticaenibacter yanchengensis
ATCAGTGCATGATATCCAAGTGATCAGTGCATGATCAATCACGTGATAAGTGTATGATCAGCCACGTGATCAGTGCATGATCCGTCACCTGATGGGTGTATGATCAGTCACCTGACCTGTACATGGTAGCTACATGATCATTGCATGATCAGCCACGTGAGTAGTGCATGATAGCCACGTGATCAGTGCATGATCAGTCACGTGTTCAGTGCATGATCAGTCATGTAATCTGTGCATGACCAGGCACGTGATCAGTGTATGACCAGCCAAGTGATCAGTGCATGATAGCCACGTGATCAGTGCATGATCAGTCACGTGATCAGTGCATGATCAGTCACGTGATCAGTGGATGATCAGCCACGTGATCAGTGCATGATCAGCCACATGATCAGTGCATGATCAATTACGTGATCAGTGCATGATCAGTCACGTGACCAGTACATGGTAGCTACGTGATCATTGCATGATCAGCCACGTGATCAGTGCATGATAGCCACGTGATCAGTGCATGATCAGTCACGTGATACGTGTGTGATCAGCCACATGATCAGTGCATGATATCCACGTGATCAGTGCAGGATAGCCACGTGATCACTTCATGATTATTCACGTGATCTGTACATGATCAGTCACGTGATACGTGTGTGATCAGCCACCGGATCAGTGCGTGATGAGCCATGTGATCAGTGCAGGATCAATTATGTGATCAGTGCATGATCAGTCACGTGATCAGTGCATGATCAGTCACGTGATCAGTGTATGATCAGCCACGTGATCAGTGCATGATCAGCCAAATGATAAGTGCATGATCAATTACGTGATCAGTGCATGATCAGCCACGTGATCGGTGCATGATCAGTCACGTGATCAGTACATGATCAGTCACGTGAACAGTGCATGATCATTTACGTGATCTGTGCATGATCAGTCACGTGACCAGTATATGGTAGCTACGTGATCATTCCATGACGAGCCACGTGAGCAGTGCATGATAGAAACGTGATGTGTGCATGATGAGTTACGTGAGCAGAGTATGATCAGCCACGTGATCAGTGCATGAGTGCCACGTGATCAGTGCATGTTATGTCACGTGACAGGTGTGTGATCAGCCACGTGAACAGTGCATGTTCAGCCACGTATTCAGTGCATGATAGCCACGTGATCAGTGCATGATCAGTTACGTGAGCAGTGTATGATCAGCCACGTGATCAGTGCATGGTCAGACACGTGAACAGTGTATGATCAGCCACGTGATCAGTGCATGATATCCATGTGATCAGTGCATGATCAATCACGTGATCAGTGTATGATCAGCCACGTGAACAGTGCATGCTCAGTCACGTGATCCGGGCCTGCTGAGCTGCGTGATTAGTGTCTGCTCATCTGCTTGACAATTGCCAGCTGAGCTGCACGATTCCTGCCTGTCATCTGCTTGACAATTGCCAGCTGTGCTGTGTAATTCCTGCCTGCTCAGCTGCTTGATTATTGCCAGCTGAGCAGCATGATTCCTCACAGCTGAGTTCCATGATTATTGCCTGCTGACTGTTTGATTCGTGCCTACTCAGCTCTTTGTTTATTGCCTCCAGAGGCACATGATCAGTGTATGATAGCAAACATGATCAGCGCATGATCAGTCACATGATCAGCGCCATTAAGTCACGTGATCACTACATGATAGTCATGTGATCAGTCCATGCTCAGTCACGGTATCAGTGCATGATCAGCCACGTGATCAGTGCATGATCTGTCACATGATTAGTGTATGATCATCCACGTGATCAGTGCATGGGCAGTCATGTGATCAGTGCATGATATAGACGTGATCAGTGCATGATCAGTCTCGTGATCAGTGCATGATAGCCACGTGATCAGTGCATGATCAGTCACCTGATGGGTGTATGATCATTCACGTGACCTGTACATGGTAGCTACATGATCATTGCATGATCAGCCAAGTGAGTAGTGCATGATAGCCACGTGATCACTGCATGACAGGCCACGTGAGCAATGCATGATAGCCACGTGATCAGTGCATGATCAGACACGAGATCATTGCATGATCAGTCACGTGATCAGTGCATGATCAGCCACGTGATCAGTGCATGACCAGGCACGTGATCAGTGTATGTCCAGCCAAGTGATCAGTGCATTATAGCCACGTCATCAGTGCATGATCAGTCACATGATCAGTGCATGATCAGTCACGTGATAGGTGTGTGATCATCCACGTGAACAGTGCATGCTCAGTCACGTGATCAGGGCCTGCTGAGCTGCGTGATTACTGTCTGCTCATCTGCTTGACAATTTCCAGCTGAGCTGCACGATTCCTGCCTGTCATCTCCTTGACAATTGCCACCTGTGCTGCGTAATTCCTGCCTGCTCATCTACTTGATTATTGCCAGCTGAGCAGCATGATTTCTCAGAGGTGAGTTCCATGATTATAGCCTGCTGACTGATTCCTGCCTACTCAGCTCTATGTTCATTGCCTCCAGAGGCACATGATCAGTGTGTGACACCAAACATGATCAGCACATGATCAGTCACATGATCAATGCATGATAAGCCAGGTGAACAGTGCATGATCAATTATGTGATCAGTGCATGATCAGTCATGTGACCAGTACATGGTAGCTGCGTGATCATTGCATGATCAGCCACGTGAGCAGTGCATGATAGCCACGTGATCAGTGCATGATCAGTCACGTGATCTGTGCATGATCAGTCACGTGATCTGTGCATGATCAGTCACGTGATCAGTGCATGATCAATTACCTGATCAGTGCATGATCAGTCACGTGACCAGTGCATGGTAGCTACGTGATCATTGCATGATCAGCCACGTGATCAGTGCATGATAGCCACGTGATCAGTGCATGATAGCCACGTGATCAGTGCATGATCAGTCACGTGATACGTGTGTGATCAGCCACGTGATCAGTGCATGATGAGTCACGTGATCAGTGCATGATCAATTAAGTGATCAGTGCATGATCAGTCACGTGACCAGTACATGGTTGCTACGTGATCATTG
>JAQGEF010000006.1 GCA_027854065.1 Polluticaenibacter yanchengensis
ATAGGCTATAGATGTAAAGCTGGTAACAGCAAAGTCGAGTAGTACTAATAGCCCGTAAGCTTTAATATTATTTATTAGTTTAGGTACTTGTGAGTAGTGAAAAATGAAAAACAAGTTCTATATATTTTCGATATGATCTTATTATGAGAGAATGAGTAGTTAGCTCTGTTGCTGATGAAAATTATCTTAAAGAATTTATGGTGATTATTCCAAGGGTGTCCACCTCTAACCATTCCGAACAGAGAAGTTAAGCCCCTTATGGCCGATGGTACTGCAAAGCAATGTGGGAGAGTAGGTAGTTGCCGTAATTATTGAGAGAGCCTCAGCTGCGAAGTTGGGGCTTTTTTGTGTCCGTAGGTGAACTGAAATCTGAGATAATCCCGCAGATTGACGCGGATGTTCTGCGCAGATGATCGCAGATGAACCCTAAAAGATCAGCGTTCATCAGCGGTTGTATTTTCTCTACGATATCTGCGGAAAGTTATGCAATTTATATAACAAGGGTGTTGGTAGATGAATATGTTTGCTGCTCCTCAGCATTAATTTATATCAAAACATAGACGGCAACGGACAAGACAATAATAATGAGATAATCCCGCAGATTGTCGCAGATGTTCTGCGCAGATGATCGCAGATGAACCCTGAAAAGATCAGCGTTCATCAGCGGTTGTATTTTTCTCTGCGATATCTGCGGAAAGTTATGCAATTGATATAGCAAAGGTGTTGATAGATGAATATGTTTGCTGCTCATCAGCATTAATTTATCCCAAAACATAGATGGCAACGTACAAGACAATAATAATGAGATAATCCCGCAGATTGTCGCAGATGTTCTGCGCAGATGATCGCAGATGAACCCTGAAAAGATCAGCGTTCATCAGCGGTTGTATTTTTCTCTGCGATATCTGCGGAAAGTTATGCAATTGATATAGCAAAGGTGTTGATAGATGAATATGTTTGCTGCTCATCAGCATTAATTTATCCCAAAACATAGATGGCAACGTACAAGACAATAATAATGAGATAATCCCGCAGATTGTCGCAGATGTTCTGCGCAGATGATCGCAGATGAACCCTGAAAAGATCAGCGTTGATCAGCGGTTGTATTTTTTCTCTGCGATATCTGCGGAAAGTTATGCAATTTATATAGCAAGGGTGTTGGTAGATGAATATGTTTGCTGCTCTACGGCATTAATTTATCCCAAAACATAGATGGCAACGGGTAAGACAATAATCATGAGATAATCCCGCAGATGTTCGCAGATGTTCTGCGCAGATGATCGCAGATGAACCCTAAAAAGATCAGCGTTGATCTGCGGATGTATTTTTCTCTGCGATATCTGTGGAAAACTATGCAATTGATATAGCAAGGGTGTTGGTAGATGAATATGCTCGCTGCTCATCAGCATTAATTTATCCCAAACCAGAGATGGCAACGGACAAGACAATAATAATGAGATAATCCCGCAGATTGTCGCAGATGTTCTGCGCAGATGATCGCAGATGAACCCTAAAAAGATCAGTGTTGATCAGCGGATGTATTTTTTCTGCGATATCTGCGGAAAACTGTTCAATCAATAATATACTGTATAAGGGCTGCCTGATGCGTGGGCAGGCGAGGTACGAGTCTGGTACGACGGCAGGAGTACGGAGCGCAGCGAACCCCAAAGCAGCAGGAACAAATGCTGAGAAGAATGATTACTGCTGACAGCCCCAAATGAAAAAGCCCTGGAAATGCTCCAGGACTTTTATTTGATCTATTTGTAAAAATTAATATCTGAAGCTTACTTGATGAGTTCAATTTTATTACCGTTATCATCTGATAACCATAACGAACTGCCTTTTACTTCGTATTTTTTTGCATTATTCAATACTTTGAACAGTGATGATTCAACTTCGGCATCTTTACCAGGACATAGCATTAATGTTGCTCCAATATTTCCAAAACCGATCGTTTTAGCTTGTTCATCTATTGAAAGTGTTCCGAAAAAGCCGTTACAGATAGCTTTACCTGATATTTTTTCTCCGTTGTTACTCAATGTAATGGTATTACCGTAGGCGCTTAAATCTGTTTTATTTTTACCTTGTAGTAAGGTTTTAAACTTCCACTGGCCTTTATAGTTAAATGCTTCTAAGGTTTCAGAGGCTATCTCTTTTGCCGCTGATAAGACCATTAAAGATTCATTGCCATTTTTAATGATTAAACCACCGTTACCATCAATTTCGAAATTATCTGCCTGATTGATGATATTGGAAAAAGCGGTTTCAAATGGTATATCATCGCAATACATTTTAGTGCTCATACCTTGCGAGAATTTTAAGGTATGGCCTAACCCATTTTCTACTTTACCACCTATTGTATTGCAGAACCTGGCACTGAAGCGCTGAGTGTTATCATCAATTTTTAAAGTAAATCCTTTTTTGCTAACATCTGTCAATACGCCATTTACTAAAATGGATTGTATGAACCAATCATTGGTTAATGATGTTTGTGGCAACGCGACGCTCATTACCGGCGTTTTATTTACCACTTTTACAAGTTTGATTTTTTTGCTGCTGCCATCTGCCGGTATTCTTTTTTTGCAAAGCTTTTTTTCATTAACGACTATTTCATAATCGTTGCCTGGCTCAAATGTAAATCCTTCAATGGGCTGGTATAAATACTGCCAGTTGTCTTTTTCATTATACTTTACCTGCAGGCATTGTTGTGGTGCTACTCCTGTACAATTTACATACTGATGATTGATGTACATTGTTTTTTTCTTTGCACTTACTTCTGTAGCTATCATTGATATGAAAGCTATTAAAACCACACTTATATACTTCATACGTTCTAATGTTTAATAAATGAATAGACAAATACCTTGCTAAAAGGTTTAAATCCTTTTATTTGTTAAACAGCTTTTTAACTTCTGCTTCGTTAACTTTTACAGGATACTTTTTCTTCAGGTCTTTCAGCCAGTTCTGCTCTAACTGATTCTGGTAGTCGCTTATTACAGCGCCTTTGGCCTCATCAAATGTTTTTTGTTCTCCCTGCGGATATGTTTTCAATACCTGTACAATCAGGTATTGGTTTTGAAAATCATCTACGGCTTTTACTTGTGATGTATAACCGCTCTTTATATTTTCTTTTTCTGTTAAGGGGATATATTCATACTCATACCTGCTGCTATCGATCATGATGCGGTTGGGATATTCCGGCAACAGTTCGTGTATCTTTTTTCCCTTGTTAATAATCTCATCATATACTTTTTCTGCTTCCTGCCTGCCAATAACTGTTATGAGTACAACATCGGCACTGTTTTGCCACACATATTTTGATATATTCTCTGTATAAAAGGCCTTTAAAACAGGGTCACTGATATTCTGTACTTTTTGCCAGATATTCCTGTCCAATATTTCAAATGATAAATTATCATCACTAAAGTCTGAAATTAATGCTGCTGATGCGGCATCTGTTTTTTCAATTGTTCTTATAAACTGAATTTCAGCTTCGTTCAGCACAAATTCGTGATACTCTTCATCAAATGCTGATTGCTTTTTCAGCTTGTTCAGGTCATGCCCGTTTTTGATATATTTCTCCCAATCCGCAAGACTGGTTTTATGGTTTCCAAATGTGAACAATACTGAACTCTTATTGTAAGGTTTATACTTTGTATAATCTAATACACCGTTTTTCAATAAATCGCTGGTTAGGTTCCACAAAATATTTTTGTTTTTAACATTATCCGTAAAACCCAGTTTTGTTAAATTCATTTCCAGGTAGCGTTTTTTAGAGTCTTTTAACCTGGCAGCATTTTTAAACTCATATTCGAAGTTCCTGTATTCCTCTTCGTTTTTGCTCAGGTCATCAGGAAAAGTACTTTTCCTGATCAGTTTTAAAATATGCCATCCTGATTCGGTTTCAAATGGTTGGGTCAGTTCACCGGGCTCATTCAGACCAAATGCTTTTTCTTCAAAATTGCTGGCGTATGTTCCAATTCCAAATGGCGATAACAAGCCTGCATTATTATTGGTCAGGCGGTCATAGCTATATTCTGCTACCAATTTTTCAAATGGTTCTCCTTTTAAAGCTTTATTATAGGCTTCTTCTATCTTTTTTTCAGGGTCATTTACCGCTCTGTTAGGTATCAGTATTTGTGCAATGGTCACTTTACCTGCGGCGGGCCTTGTTTTTAATCTTTTAAATATATAGTATCCTTTGGAGCCTTCAACCGGTTTGCTGTATTGGCCATCCTGTAAGCTATATATGGCATTCTCCATATCGTAAGGCAGATTAAAAACCGTAACCCAGCCAAAGATGCCTTTATTGGCAATATTTGAAGGGTTTCCATCATATTTTGATAATACCTGTTCGAAGCTTTCTTTTGCTAAGGCTTTATGGGCCTCATTTATTTTAAGTAAGGCTTTTTGCCTGGCGGTATTTTCTATACTTTCAAAGGGTACAAATATCTTCTGAACTAAAATATCCTGTTTCTTCCTTTTTAAAGCTTCTTCTTTCAGGGTTTTCATGCCTGCTTCGGAATTAAAATAATTTGAAGCAACTTCTCTTTTGAACCTGTCTAAATCATCAATGATCTGGGGTATGGTGTCTAACCGGGCATCTTTTGCAGCCTGGACGCGCAGCTTGTAATTAATGTAGAGATCCAAATATTCTTTGCCACCGTCCTGTAGGGTTTTGCCATTGTTGTTTTTATTGTAAGCGCGTATAAAAGAGGCGCTGTTTACAGCATGATTGCCGTAGTTAAAAAGAGTTTGGGCTGTTAAGGTATCAGTTGTTCCCAATAGTAAGCCGGTCAACCAAAAAAGTTTCTTCATTACTCCTTATTTTTATGAAAACAAATATAACGTATTGTAAAAATCTTGCCGTTGGTTACTTATCTCTAAATGTTTCTGATATCATAAATTCCCTTTTAAAGATTAATAATCCATGTTTTATTGTTCAGAATATCAAAAAATATGTAAACTTGTAAGATTAAACAGTATCAGATGCAAACAGATTTTTTGGTAATTGGTTCCGGCATTGCAGGTCTTACCTATGCGGTAAAGGTAGCCGAAGCTTACCCGGATAAAGAAGTATTGGTTTTAACAAAAACTCATAGCGACGAAACCAATACAAAATATGCGCAGGGTGGGGTAGCCGGTGTGTGGAATTTTGATACTGATACTTTTCAAAAGCATATTGATGATACATTAATAGCGGGTGATGGCTTGTGCAATAAAGAAGCGGTGGAAGTAGTGGTCAATGAAGGCCCCTCCCGCATCCAGGAGATCATTGACTGGGGGGCGGATTTTGATAAAGATGAGAACGGAGAGTACCTGCTTGGCAAGGAAGGTGGGCATAGCGAAAACCGGATCCTGCATTATAAAGATGTTACCGGAAAAGAAATGGAGCGGGCCATGCTTCATAAAGTATCACAGTTGCCGAACATTAAAGTTATTAATCACTGCTTTGTTATCGATATTATTACGCAGCATCACCTGGGATACCTGGTTATGAAAACCACACCGGATATTGAATGTTTTGGTGTGTATGTTCTGAATCTTAAAACACGTCATGTAGAAAAAATAATAGCGAAAGTCACCTTTATTGCTACGGGTGGCAATGGTGCGGTGTACCGTTCTACTACTAACCCAGGTATTGCTACAGGTGATGGGGTTGCAATGGTTTACAGGGCCAAGGGTAGAATTGAAAACATGGAGTTTATCCAGTTTCATCCGACTGCCTTATATGAAAATGGATTACGGGGCCAGTCCTTCCTGATAACAGAAGCGGTTCGCGGCGACGGTGGTATTTTACGCAACCATAAAGGTGAAGCTTTTATGGAACGTTACGATGAGCGCAGAGATTTAGCACCTCGTGATATTGTAGCGCGTGCTATAGATAATGAGATGAAAATTGAAGGTACCGAGTTTGTGTACCTCGACTGTACACACATGGACCAGGAAAAGTTTCAAAAACACTTTCCCAACATTTATCAAAAATGTTTGAGCATCGGTATTGATGTATTTAAGCAGTATATCCCGGTTTCTCCGGCTGCACACTATAGCTGTGGCGGCATAAAAACGAATTTGCATGCCCAAACCAGTATCCACTTTTTATTGGCGGCAGGTGAATGTACCAGTACAGGCCTGCATGGGGCCAATCGTTTAGCCAGCAATTCATTACTGGAAGCTATGGTTTTCGCGTACAGAGGGGCCGCGCATGCCATACAAATATTCAAATCACAGCAATCGAATTATATCAGCAATACAGAAAATATCGAAGCACTGTTCCCGGATTGGAATGCCAATGGTACTACTAATCCCAAAGAGATGATCATGATCACGCAAAGTTTAAAAGAGTTGCAGATGTTGATGTCGGACTATGTAGGGATCGTGCGCAATAATGAACGCCTGGTACGTGCCAGTACGCGCCTGGATACATTACACCTGGAAACAGAAAAGTTATATAAAAGCAGCATTGTTTCCCCGCAACTTTGTGAACTTAGAAACATGATTACTGTGGCTTACCTGATTGTAAAAGGTGCCCAATTTCGTTTAGAAAGCCGGGGTTTGCATTACAATACCGATTACCCGGCAAAAAGCAAAATTCCTCAAAATATTGTGCTGTAATTTTTTCTTTTTTGGGCGCATCCCTAACAATAAAGCGGCTTAAAAGCCGCTTTATTGTTAGGGTCGGGCTTTCTGCAGTAGTCCGTTTCCACCCCGCTTATTCATTTCAAGATCCTGACTACTTTTTTAAACCTGTTCCTGATGCCAGGGATGGAATCCGGGCTACTGCTGCCAATCCCTTGCGCAGCGATGCAGCAGGCAGCGTTAATTTTTAAAGTTATAAATTGAACGTTTCGCGAAAGGTTTCACCAATTTTCGGCGCGTCAAAATATTTTACTGTTAAATGCAGTTTTTTAACATTAAATTTTGAAAATTAAATTTTTACTATCAAATTTGTGTTGGAGAGTATATTTTGGTGCTGATTTTTTAAAATTTAGGCATCAAATTTGTAAACTCTGAATTTAAATACTAAAAAAACTATACACCCTCTCACAAGGTTTCAAGAATGAAATCTATGTGACTGTTATCAAAACTTAAGTGCTATTATTAAATTAATTAACATGAGAAAAATTGCAGCATTGTTAATTGCCTGCTTTTGTTTAATTGATGTGTATTCTTATGCTCAAAAAACAATAAAAGGCAAAATAACAGATTCCAAAGATGGGAGTGCCATTTCAGGCGCAACAATTCAGGCAAAAGGCACTACATTAGGCACTACTTCAGATGATAAAGGAGAGTACCAGATTAGTTTGCCGGCCTCTGTAAAAACATTGGTTTTTTCAGCTTTAGGATTTACTACAGTAGAGTTTGGTGTAGATAATATCCCGGCTGTTTTATCTTTAAAAGAAACTAATCCGCAAGATGATTTAGATGGCGTAGTAGTAGTTGGGTACGGTACCAGGCTAAAGCGTGATATGACGTCTTCTATTGCAAAAGTGACGTCAGAAGAGTTCGCAAACTTACCATTACCATCTGTTGAACAGGCGCTACAAGGCCGGGCTTCCGGGGTATTTATCAATTCCGGTAGCGGTAAGTTAGGCCAGGGCATTAAGCTACGTGTACGTGGTATATCTTCTATTTCGGCCAATCAGCAACCTTTTGTAGTAATAGATGGTGTGCCGGTTGTTAACCAGGCAATTGGTTCCAGTGATGAGGGAGATAATCCATTAGCAACTATTAATCCTGATGATATAGAATCCATCGAAGTATTGAAAGATGCGGCATCTTCTGCTATTTATGGTTCCCGTGCATCCAATGGTGTATTGTTGATCACAACCAAATCGGGTAGGCAAGGCAAATCGAAAGTAAGTGCCGGTGTGTACACGGGCTGGAGTACGCCGACAAGAAAAGGGGAGTTTTTAAATGCTGCGCAATACAGGGAATTATTTACAGCTGCAGCAGAAAACATTGGAGAAGATGCAGAAGAGTTATTTGCAGATGAAACCGGCACAGACGATTGGAATAGTACCAATGATACCAAATGGAGCGATTATAGTTTTCAGAATGGATATGTGCGCCAGTATAATGCATCCATTTCAGGTGGTGACGCCAAAACCAAATTTTTGATCAGCGCCAATTATAATGATCAAAAGGGCATTGTTTACGCCAACAGGTTGAACAGGGCATCCGGCCGCATTAATATTGAGCACAGTCTTAACAGCATCTTTAAGCTGGGTACTAATATTATGTTGAACCAAAGTTATAATTACGCGGTAGCAAGTGATAATGCATTCAGTAACCCAATGCAGTTGAATGCGATCCCTCCAATACAGGCGGTAAGAAATCCTGATGGTACTTATAATTCCAATACCTTGTATTATAATAACCTGTTGGAGTTTGATGGTAGTAATTTTAATTTAAATAAAACCTATCGTACGATTAGTAATGCTTTTGTAGAAGCGAGAATTACTCCTAAACTGGTATTCAGAAGTCAGGCAGGTATCGACTTTAATAACCTGCAGGAAGAAAACTTCCTAGGAGCAAACACGTTGGATGGCGCACCGAATGGTTATAGTTACAATAACCAGGTAACGGCAAAAGTATTTACCAATTCAAATACATTGACATTCAATACTAATTTTTCTGAAAACGATCATTTTGACGTTTTAATAGGTCTTGAGAACCAAAAAGGTACCACATCAGGGGTTGGAGCTACCGGCCGTGGTTTCCCAAATGCTAAATTTACAAAAATTGAATCTGCCGCAGTTATTGTTGACGGGTCTTCTACAGAAACTGAATTCAAGTTCATTTCTTATTTTGCACGGGCAAACTATAAACTATTTGATAAATATCTGATCAGTGCAAGTTTTAGAAGGGACGGTTCCAGCCGTTTTGGTGCCAACTCTAAATATGGAAATTACTCTTCTGTTAGTTTAGGATGGATCTTAAGCGAGGAAAACTTTCTGAATAACTCAAATGTGATCAGTTTGCTTAAATTAAGAGGCAGTTACGGGTTGACGGGTAATGCGGAGATTGGCAACTTTAGCAGCAGAAGTTTATATGTAGCGGCAGCTTATTACGGCCTTTCCGGTTTAATTACTTCACAAATTGGCGATAATAACCTTAAGTGGGAAACTACGAACCAGGCTGATCTTGGTCTTGATTTTGGATTGTTTGACAATAGGATTACCGGTGAACTGGACGTGTTTTCCAAGAAAACAAAGGACTTGCTGTTTAATGTGCCTACACCGGCTATTAATGGTTATACCGTTATACAAAAAAATGTCGGGGATATGACCAATAAAGGCATTGAAGCTACCATTAACGCATTAGTGGTAAAAGGCAAAGATTTTAGCTGGAGGACGAGTTTTAATATATCTACCTACAAAAATAAAATAACCCGTTTAACAAATCCAGTAAGCCCTAGCTCCAGAACAATGGGCCGTTTAGCAGAGGGACAGCCGTTTGGCCAGTTTTACGGTTTAAAATATATGGGTGTGGATCCGGCTAACGGGGATGCCTTATATATGATGGCTGACGGGAAAACAACCAATAACCCTGCTTTAGCAGTAGATACCGTAGTAGGGAATCCTAATCCAAAATATTATGGAGGCTGGGGCAACCGCTTTACATTTAAAGCCTTCGACCTGGATATCCAGACCCAGTTTGTAAAAGGCGGAGATATTTTCAACATTGCCGGTATGTTCCAAAGTGTAAATGGCGATTATTTTGATAACCAGACTGTCGATCAGATGAACTACTGGAAGAAACCGGGAGATATTACAAATATTCCTCAACCGCGCTGGTATGAAAGTAATGGCTATGCCAAAAGCAGCAGATGGGTACAAGACGGTTCTTATTTCAGGGTTAAAAGCGTCAATCTAGGTTATAATGTTCCAAAGACCAGCTTAAACAAACTGAAAATAGAGTCACTGAGGATCTATGTTGCAGCGTCTAACTTATTTACATTTACTAAATATACCGGTTATGATCCTGAGGTGAATACGCAATACATCAGCGATGTGAACCTTGGACATGATTTTTATACCCCACCTCAAGCTAAAACAATTACAGTAGGTGTTAATGTTGGTCTGTAAAATATACAATTATGAAGCAAACTATTTTAAAATATATATTCGCTGTTACTGTTCTGAGTTCTGCTGTTTCATGTAGCAAATACCTGGAGGTAACACCAAAACAATCGATAGATGCTGCTACAGCACTGGAAAATGATGAAGATCTGAATGCGCTGATTATTGGAGGTTATTCCATTTTAGGGCGCGGATCTATGTATGGCACTAACTTTTTAATGTTGCCGGAGTTAATGGGTGGCGATGATATCTGTACCTGGAGAGGAACTTTTACAAGTTTCAGAGAAGTTTATAATAAAAGAATGGCAACCATTAATGAAGAAGCCAGGAGAACCTGGGTAAGTGCTTATGATGGTATTAATACCGCGAACCTGGCGTTGGCCAATCTGGATAAGATAAAAGATGCTGATTTCAAATTACAAGTAGAAGGAGAAGCCTATTTTATGCGAGGTATTCTTCATTTCGAACTGGTACGTTATTATGCCAAACAATATGTTGCAGCAACAGCAGCAACAGACATAGGTATTGTTATTAAAACAAGCCCAACCAATAATGAAGAAGATGCATTTCAAATTCTTCCGCGTAACACGGTGGCCCAGGTTTATACTCAGATAATAAATGATTTAACAAAAGCAGCCAATTTACTACCAGAAGAGAATGATTTCAGAGCCTCAAAATATACCGCTTATGCATTTTTAAGCAGGGTCTATTTACAGCAAGGTGATTATGCAAAAGCACGTGATGCTGCCAGCGCAGTTATTGAAAGTGGCCTTTATGTGCCAAATGCGTCTGTGTCTGCCGTATTTTCCAATAAAAATACGAAAGAGTCAATTTTTGAAATACAACAAACCGACCAGAACAATGCCGGTACCGCTAACGATGGTATGGCCACGTTTTATGCCAGTTTACCTGGTATTGGCAGGGCGGATGTACGTGTAAATGCTGATTTACCGGATGACTTTTATGAGGCTTCAGATTTAAGAAAGTCAGAATGGTATTATATAGGTACAGGAGCCAGGGCCGGTAATACTTATTGTGGAAAATGGAAATCTTTCAGCCAGAACCTGCCGGTTATCCGTATCCCGGAAATGTATTTGACACGTGCTGAAGCCAACAGAAGATTGAATACTAATATAGGTGCAACGCCTGCCCAGGATTTAGCGATGGTGGTTAATGCTGTTCGTACAAATACAACGGCGCCTTCCAACCCGACATTAGATGATATTCTAAAGGAGAGGACCAGGGAGTTATTATTTGAAGGTCTGCGGATCCACGACTTAAAACGTTTACGCCTGCCAACAGGAGATTATGAATGGAATGACAATAGCCTGGTATTCCCAATCCCGCAGCGCGAGGTCGATGCTACCAAGGGAGTGATTTCTCAGAATCCTGGCTATTAATTTAAGTGGCCTTTGTTATACAAAAGCGGGTAAGTGACACGTCACTTACCCGCTTTCTATTATTAATCTTCTTTATCTTTCTTTTCGTCCCTTCTATGATGAGGCGGTTTCTTCTGATGTCCTTTGTTTGGATTTCTTTGCTGCTGAGGCTTTTGATTATTAGGCTTTTTGTCACTACCGGTAGATGCCAGTATTTTAGACGCTAAATTATCTATAGCGGGATTTGACTCTTTAGGCCCTTCCGCCGGTTGAACATGAATCTTTTTTACAGGTTGCTGTTGCTGAGGTTGTGACTCCCTGCTTTTCCTGTTCTCAGCCGGTTCTGGCCTTTGCCTTATTCTTTGCTGGTTATTGTTATTATTCTGACCACCATTTTGTTGCTGCTTTTCTTTTTTCCGGTCAAAATGGCTTACCTGTTTTTCGGCAGATTGCGGGGCTTCAGGTCTGTTGCCCTGTTGTTTTCTGTCGATGTTTTTATTGTTCGCTTTATGCTTATTGTCTTTGTCCTTACGCTTACTGCTTTTGTCTAAAGATTTTAAGCTTATCTGGCCAACAACATCTACAAATTCCGGTTCCAGTTCTTTTGATTTATTAGCGGATAATTCTACAGGTTGCAATTCATCTGCTTTCACTCCACGGTGGTTCAAGGAAAGAATTTCTTTAACCCGCACTATGGTTAACGGGTATAGTCTGTTACTGTCCGGTAAAGTGTACCACATCAGGTTTTTGAAGATATCTTTCTTGATGAGCATTGCCCTGCCTTTTGTTGTTTCCAGGAAATCTGCATTTTCAGGAAAATCCTGTAACGCATCCAGGTAGGTATCCAGCTCGTAGTTTAAACAACATTTCAGGCGACCACATTGTCCGCTCAGTTTTGTTTGGTTAATGCTCAGGTTTTGGTAACGGGCAGCATTTGTGTTCACACTTTTAAAATCCTGAAGCCAGGTACTGCAACATAATTCACGACCACAACTTCCGATACCACCCACTTTACCGGCTTCCTGGCGGGCACCAATCTGGCGCATTTCAACCTTTACGCGGAACTCTGTGGCATATACTTTTATCAGCTCCCTGAAATCCACGCGGTCATCTGCTATGTAGAAGAAAGTCGCTTTTTTACCATCTGCCTGTATTTCTACTTCGGCTATTTTCATTTGCAGGTTTAGCTGCCTGGCTATTGCCCGGCTGCGGATAAGCACCTCTTTTTCGCGTGCTTTGTTCTCCTGCATTTTGTCCAGGTCCGTCTGGGTCGCTTTTCTCAGGATCTTTTTCAGGTCGGTATTCAGTTCATTTACATTCTTTTTCTTCATCTGTAAACGTACCAGTTCCCCGCTTAATGAAACTTCTCCAACATCAAATCCTGCAACACCTTCTACGGCTATCAATTCACCTTTAAAGTAATGTTGTAATGAATTATTCCTAAAAAAGTCTTTCCTGCTTCCCTGGTTAAAACTTACTTCTACTATTTTGCAGCTACCCTCCGGGTTTGCAAACGGTAGGTTCATCAACCAATCGTGTACATTCATACGGTTACAACTGCCGGTACTACAACCGCCATTGCTCTTACACCCGTTTGGTGTACCCGTACCACAACTTCCACATGCCATTTTTTTATAATTAAAAAGTGCTCGTAATGTTTTTATTTTAACAAGTTATTGGTGTATAAAACAACAAATAACCTATTATTATTTATCGATTTTAAAATACGATAACACAAAAAATGAGAGGAAATATTAAAAGTAGAAGTATGTTTTATTACAAATACACCTATAGTATAAACCTACTTTAAGTGTACGTGTTAGTAACCTGATTTTATTATGTATATGACAGCTCGTTATTGCGTTAATACAATTTATTGTTTACAAACTATTTATATATATGTTTAAAATAAAATTCAAATCTCTTTGTAATAACATTTTTTAATGAACGCTATTACCTTATACTATACGTTATATATTCCGGTCATTTAATCCGCGTTATAAATATAGGCAAATTAAAATCTATTGCGTCAAAAATAACGTTTTATCTAACACAATACGTCTAAGCTTTATTGTGAGTGCATGAAAAAGCATTTTTGCATTTGCGTTACGTTCCACAAAATATACCGCATTTTCCAGTTCTTTCACCATTGCCTGCTGCGTGCTGATCCCGCTTATTTTGTTAATCTTGAGTGCAAATTCTTTTTCTTCTGCTGGCAAATTGAGTTTCCCTTCTCCAATAATTCTGATGCGTATGCTCAGTTCCAATAGCTGTATAAAATAGCGTAACAACTGCTTTTGTCTCTCCCTGCCCAAATCGGAAATGGTAGCAACCACCGTATTCAGCATTTCAAAACGCTTATATTCTGTTGCGCCACGCCAAACCGTCGCATTCAACCAGTCCCGTAAAATAGCGTTCCAGTTTTCCTGGTTATGTTGTAATAAGTGCAGTGCCTCACGAAAGTTACCATCACATACCAGTGAGAGAGGTCTTGCCTGTTCCGGTGGCACATCGTACCTGTTCACCAGGGCATCAGCGATATCTTCGTCCGGTAAAGGATTTACCTTTACAATCTGGCAACGGCTGACAATGGTTCCTAAAACCTCGCTTTCGTTTTCCGCAACCAGTAAGAATAAGGTATCTGCCGGTGGTTCTTCAATCAGTTTTAATAATTTGTTCCCTTCTTTACCCAACATTTCAGGCATCCACATAACCAAAATTTTATAAGGCGCTTCAAAAGCCTTTAAGTTTAGTTTGCGGATGATGTCCATACATTCGTCGGATGTAATATTTCCCTGCCTGTTTTCCGCTTTTATAAACTGCAGCCAGTCGTATAAGTTGCCATAAGGTGTTGTTTTATAAAACTGGCGCCATTCTGATATATAATCGGATGATAATGGCTTGTCGCCCGATTTCTTAGGCACCACAGGGTAGGAGAAATGCAGGTCAGGATGCATTAAATCTGCTGCTTTCTTATCTATATAGTGCTCTTCGCTGCTGTTGTCGGTAGGTGGTTCTTCTTGGGGTAATGCTGTAAAGCTGCCAAATAAATCAGCAACCTCAGGTCCTTTAGGTGCTTTTTTGCTGTTGATACTTACCAGGTATTGGGCAAAATTCATTGCCAGGGCTAATGCACCGCTCCCTTCTTTACCAATAAATAATAAGGCATGACTCAAACGATTGTTAGCCTGCAACGACAATAATTTGTCCTGAACTTCTTTTTGTCCTATAACATCTTTAAATACCACGTATGCAAAGTAAACAGTAATTTCCGATTTCTATTTTTAAATTAGTCACATCAATTCACAACAAATCCACAATTAAAGATGTCACTATTTTGAATGTTCCACCACATATCCGTAGGATATGGGAATATCTGCCAAAAGAAGTTACGATACAGGCATGGTGTTACCGTATCAATTAACTAACGCAATAAAGTATTTGCCACCGATCTCTGGCAAATCAGCATTGAAATAAAGATAAACCTGCTGTCCGTTTTCCAGTATAAATTCACATAAATAGTAACTGCCAAAGAAAAGGCGCCTGATACAACTTGCTTCTATTTTGTATTTATTGTCTTTAGTGGTTACAGACAGCTGCTCCGGGCGAAGAATTATTGAGGGGCCGGTGAATTTTACGCCGAGCTTTTTTAAGATGGCGGTATCGGCAATCTCATTATAATAACCAAATAGCCCTGCTACATAACTATTGACAGGCTGATTGTAGATCGTTTCAGGGGTGCCTTCCTGAATAATTTTCCCGTCACGCATCACAACCAGGTAATCTGCCCAACTGAGTGTGTCTGTGGGCTCGTGCGATACCATGAGTACGGTAATTTTCAATTTCTCACTCAGGTCGTTGATAATTTGCTTAAGCGTGGTTTTATGTACCATGTCCAAATTAGAGAACGGTTCGTCAAGTATCAGTAATTTGGGTTTAGTGGTAAGCAATCTTGCCAATGCTATCCGCTGACGCTCTCCGCCGGATAGCTCATTAGTGCGGCGTTTCAGCAGATGCTGAATATGGCAGATCTCGTATAGTTTTTTGGCTTCTTTGGCACTTAGTTTATTGGCATATTCTAAAATCTGTTCTACCCGCAGATTTTTTTGGAGTTCAAAGTACTGGCTGAGAGAAGCGATGCCGGGATGGCCGGGCAACAATTTTTCACGCATGCTTTCTACATACTCCCCATTAAAATAAACAGCACCAGTATCAGGCTCCCCTGCACCACCTGCTATTTTCAGCAAACTACTTTTCCCGGAACCGGTTTCTCCGGCAATGGCTGTTTTTTGCAATGGCGGGATAGAGATATTGATATCTTTCAAAATAAAGTCTGCACCGTTTAAGTGCAGACTACTGATATTTTTAAGTTCTAATAGCATATTTATTAGCTTATTTAAGCGCCTCCGCTAATTTATCAAATGAATAACGCTCTTCTGTACGTGCTTGTAAATTCTTTAATATGACTTCCCCGTTTTCCAGCTCTTTACTACCAAGGATTACCGCATATGGAATGGCTTTCTTTTCGGCATATTTAAATTGCTTGTCGAATTTGCTGTTTTCATGATACAGTTCGCTGGCAATGCCGGCATTGCGCAGTTGCTGCATTAGTTCAAATGCTTTTTTGCTTTCAGCGTCGCCCAGGTTAAAAAACAATACCTGTGTGCCTGAGCTCACATTGGCTGGAAACTGGTTTAATTCCTCCAGCACATCGTATATACGGTCCAGTCCAAAGCTAATACCAACACCAGGAATATTCGGTACGCCAAATAAGCCTGTTAGGTCATCATAACGGCCGCCACCGCCAATGCTCCCCATCCTGGCATCCAGGGCTTTTACTTCGAAAATAATTCCGGTATAATAATTCAGGCCGCGTGCCAGGGTAAAGTCTACATCCAGGCATTCGGTGGCAATACCTTCAGGTTGGTTCAGCACATATTCTATTTCTTCAAACCCGGTTTTCGCTGTTTCATTATCGCCCAGTAAAGCTTTCATGGCCGCTATTTTTTCCGCATTACTACCGGTAATTTGCAGGTACCTGGTAATAGTTTCTATCTGGCTATCGTTCAGACCGCGCTGTTGCAATTCTTCCTGAACTTTTTCCAGGCCTATTTTATCCAGTTTATCTATGGCCACGGTAATATCCACCATTTTATCGGCCCCGCCACTTACTTCTGCTAATGCTGCCAGTATTTTACGGCTGTTTATTTTCAGTTGGATCCGTACGTTCAGTTTGTCAAAAACCGATGCATAGATGTTAGTCAATTCTACCTCATTAAGTAAGGATTTGCTGCCCACCATATCAGCATCACATTGGTAAAATTCACGGTAACGGCCACGCTGAGGTTTATCTGCTCGCCAAACCGGCTGTATCTGGTAACGCTTGAAAGGGAATGTGAGTTGTGCATGATTCATCGCCACAAATCTTGCAAACGGTATTGTTAAATCGTAACGTAATGCCCGTTCTGTAAGGTCCGGGGTATTTTTACCATCCAGTACCTTATCAAATGCGGCCCTGGCTTTCTCGTGTTTCTCCACACGCTCCAAACCATTGTTCAGTATCTTAAAGATCAGTTTATCGCCTTCTTCTCCATATTTGCCCATCAGGGTATTCAGATTTTCCATTGCCGGGGTTTCCAGCGGCTCAAAACCATATACTTCAAATACAGACCGGATGGTATTAATAATATATTGACGCTTTCTCAGCACTTCGGGACTAAAATCTCTGGTGCCCTGCGGTAAGTTTACATTTACTTTTGCCATTTTATTTATTGCTATACTTCTTTATAATTATATCACAGGTTTTATCTATCATGTCGTACACTTCATGAAAGGTTTTTTCCGTACCGTACCAGGGATCGGGAACGCCTTTATTCCTGCCCGGGTAAAGTTCGTTTAAAAACAATTCCGCCTTATCATCTTGCCACAATCCGTTTGACATTCTTTTTGCGTCAATTTTATTCTGACTGTCCATAAAGTAAATAATGTCAAAATGATTCATGTCTGCAGCCGTGTATTGACGGGCCCTTTGTTCTGAAATGTCTATTCCGTATAATTTTGCTACTTTTTGAGAGCCATGATGGGGAGGTTCCCCTGCGTGCCATCCACCTGTTCCTGCGCTGTCCACGGTCCAGTCCAGTCCCGCTGCTTTTATTTTATGCCGTAAAACGCCTTCCGCTAATGGGCTGCGACAAATATTGCCCAGGCATACCATTAAGATTTTCATGCGGCAAAGGTAATTGATAAATAATGGCGAGCAATAAGGGACTTGTTTTTTGTTTTTATTGGGGCTTTCATCATTATATATCTATAAAGCACCTGTTCAGGCTATTCCGGGCTCGCTGGCGCTCGGTGCCGGGCACCAGCCGCTTGGCGGCTGCCCTGCATATCCTGCAGCCCCGGATCAATAGAATATTTATTGAGCTTTTTGAAAAAGATACCTGTGAGTGAAACTAACCGGCCCAGCTTTCCCTGTCCAGGCTGCGGTACTGGATGGCTTCCGCTAAATGTTCCGGTTTAATGTCCGGGCTGGCGCTGAGGTCTGCAATGGTGCGGCTTACTTTTAAAATACGGTCATAGGCACGGGCGCTTAAATTGAGTTTTTCCATAGCCACTTTCAGCATTTTAGCCCCGGCTATGTTCAGTTCACAGTAGTCCCGCATCTGGTTACCGGTCATCTGCGCATTACAATAAACGTTTTCAGTACCCTCATAACGGGTTTGCTGGATCTCCCTGGCTTTTATCACCCGCTGGCGAATGGTTTCACTATTATCACTGCGGCTGGCCCGGCTTAGTTCACTAAAGGGAACAGGCGTTACTTCCACATGCAGGTCAATCCTGTCTAATAAGGGGCCACTGATTTTATTCAGGTATTTTTGTACCATACCGGGGCCACAGGTGCATTCTTTTTCCGGGTGGTTGTAATACCCGCATGGGCAGGGGTTCATGCTGGCAATGAGCATAAAGGATGCGGGAAAGTCCAGGCTCATTTTTGCCCGGCTAATGGTTACGCGGCGTTCTTCCATTGGCTGCCGCATTACTTCTAAAACCGTTCTTTTGAATTCCGGTAGCTCATCTAAAAATAAAACGCCGTTATGTGCCAGGCTGATCTCTCCCGGTTGGGGATTGCCGCCGCCGCCCACTAATGCCACATCGCTGATGGTGTGGTGCGGGCTGCGGAATGGCCGTTTGCTGACCAATGTGGCGTTTTCCGGCAACTTACCGGCCACACTGTGTATTTTAGTGGTTTCCAGCGCTTCCATTAAGCTTAATGGCGGTAATATGGTTGGCAGTCTTTTTGCGAGCATCGTTTTGCCGGCTCCCGGCGGACCGATTAATATGGCATTATGTCCCCCGGCTGCCGCTATTTCTAAAGCACGTTTTATATTTTCCTGTCCTTTTACATCTGCAAAATCTATTTCGAACTGATACTGGGAATGATAGAATTCTTCGCGGGTATCTACTTCTGTTTCGGGTATCGTGTTTTTGCCTTCAATAAAATCTATGACTTCAGATAAGTGCTGGGCGCCGTACACTTTTAATTTGTTCACAATTGCTGCTTCCAAAGCGTTTTGCTTTGGCAGGATAAACCCTTTAAAGTTTTCTTTGCGTGCCTGGATGGCAATGGGCAATGCTCCCTTGATTGGCCTCAATTCTCCGTCAAGGCTCAATTCGCCCATAATGACATAATCTTTTAAGGCATCTGTATTTTGAATTTGCTCTGAAGCTGCCAGTATGCCAAGTGCAATGGGCAGGTCAAACGCGGTGCCACTCTTTTTTATGTCGGCAGGAGCGAGGTTGACAACCAGTTTGGTGCGTGGCATTTTGTAGCCATTACTTTTAATGGCGCTTTCTACGCGTTGCATGCTTTCTTTGACCGCATTGTCGGGCAAGCCAACAATAACGGCACCTGGAAGTCCCTGGTTGTTAATGTCAACTTCTATTGTAATGGTGGTGGCGTTTACTCCAAATACGGCGCTGCCAAAGGTTTTTACGAGCATATAGTGATCGTGCGAAAATATTAAAGGATTGCAATTTAGTAAAATAAACTGCGAATTATAAAGGCTTTGTTGGTATAAATATATGCATATTTGTTGATATAATGTGCTGGTTCTGGCTGGTGGCCGGTTTTTATTTGGAACAACCGGGGAAGTATGGCTTAAGGAATTACCGTGTTTGCAAAGGGACAGGAATTTTTACGGACCTGGGCCAGATTGGATTTTTAATGGATTTGTTTGTTTTTCTGAATATTTGCAGGTGAATTGGCTAAAACTGAAATAGGGATGATGTTTCCAATCATATACGGCGGAGATGGAGTATCCCAGGCAGTTAAATAGTAGTAATTTAGCTGAAGGGCTCCGGCATGCGTTGGTGCCGACGCAGGAGGCAGTATATTTTTTGCAGGATTTTCCTAAGGATACTTTTAATAATAGACGGCTCCTGCAAAAATATACCGCGCGTAGCAGAGCCATAAGCACGCCGATCCGGTGTTGAAGGGAAGAGTTGGGGATGAACGCCCCAAAAAGTAATTTGTTGTTGACTATAATGGAATAAAAATGGAAATGGCGGATATTAAGCGATTGCTGGACGATAAGGTGAAATTTTATAATAACCCGGGTTTTATAAGTGGGGACCCGATTAGTGTGCCTCACCGGTTTACGAAGCTGCAGGACATTGAAATATCGGGATTCTTTGCTTCTATATTCGCGTGGGGTAACCGAACGACGATTATTAATAAGACGCTTGAGTTGATGGCGCTGATGGATAATGCTCCTCATGATTTTATATTGCATGCGGCAGATAAGGAGCTTAAACGGTTACTGAATTTTAAACACCGGACTTTTCAGACGGATGATTTATTGTACTTTATTTCTTTTTTTAAGTGGTATTACGGGCAGCATAAAAGCCTTGAAACGGCGTTTGCGCGTGGTATTCTGCCGGATGATACTTCTATTGAGAACGGGTTAAAGGGTTTCAGGGAATTGTTTTTCAGCCTGCCGCACCTGGGCCGGACCAGGAAACATGTATCATCGCCGGTAACGGGGAGCAGTTGCAAGCGTATTAATATGTACCTGCGCTGGATGGTGAGAAGGGATGATAATGGGGTGGACTTTGGATTGTGGCAGAATATTGATGCGGGTAAACTGGTTTGTCCCCTGGATGTGCACGTGGGGCGCGTGGCCAGGCGATTGGGCTTGCTGGAACGGCCAACGGATGACTGGCAGGCTGCCAGGGAACTTACGGAGGCTCTTAAAGTGTATGATAACGAGGATCCTGTAAAATATGACTTTGCTCTTTTTAGTATTGGTGTGATGGAGAAAATCTAAGAAAAACCAAAATTTATGGCATTCACATAAATTTAATAGGCAATTTGTGGATTTTTCCAAATCGGCAATTATATTTGTGCTGCGATATGTTAAAGAAAGTTATAAATATAATGCTACTTGTTATCTTGAGCATGACTTTCCTGCCAATAAAAGAGGTGGGCAAGTTATTATCGAGCAACCAGCTTGTGGAAGAACTTTCTCCGGAGGTGCATGAGAATAAACCTCTTAACAACTTTGGTAATGAAGTGATCCACTTTCATACGGAGTTCAGCTATGGTAATAATTTATATAAAACTACCGATATTTCTTTCATTCAGTTAACGGACAATATTCCGTCTCATCCTTCGGTAGAAATTCATGTACCCCCTCCCAACTGTTAATTGCTTTGGCTAAACAGGCCTGTACACTTACAGGCTTCATGTGTTTGGCATTATCTTTTTGTTTTTATATTCAAGAACTGTATCCCTATTGGCGAATAGTATGGAAGCGTATAATTGATCCTAATGTTGATTAGTATTGATTGGCTCTTTTCCGGACCTGATAATATTATACTTAAGTGTAGTAGTGAAGTATAGTTGTGCTGACGGTGTACATTTTCTTATTAATTCTTCAAAGTTTATATGAAAAGTAGTATTGGAAAAAGTCCTTTTTGGAATTTAAAAGGAGACCTGCTGTCAGGTGTTGTTGTATTTCTTATTGCGTTACCATTATGTCTGGCGATAGCTCAGGCTTCGCAGGCACCGTTGTTCTCGGGTATTGTAGCGGGTGTTATCGGTGGTGTGGTCATTGGTTTTTTTAGCAAATCTCCGTTAAGCGTGAGTGGCCCGGCTGCCGGTTTAGTGGCTATCGTTATAGGAGCATTGCAACAATTGGGCGCATTTGAAATTTTTCTTTGTGCAGTAGTGGTAGCAGGGTTCTTCCAGTTAATACTGGGTTTATTGAAAGCAGGATCAATTGCGTCTTATTTTCCTACCAGTGTTATTGAGGGGATGCTTGCGGGTATTGGTATTACTATTATTTATAAGCAAATACCGGATGCTACGGGCTATGGCAATCCGAATGCTGCCGCAGGCATGGTTGATGCAGAGGACGGCATCGCTTTTTCCAATATTACTGAAGCATTAAAGCATATTGAGCCGGGAGCGGTTATATTGACATTGCTTGGGTTGGGGCTGTTGATATTATGGACAACGAAACCTTTCAGAAAAGTGCAGTTAATACCTGCGGGTTTAATGGTGGTAGTTATATGTACGCTGGTGAATAACCTGTTTGCAAGTGTTGCCCCGGATTTGTATTTAAGTAATTCACATCTGGTACAATTGCCTATCCCGGATTCTGCCTCTGAGTTCTTTGGCCAGTTTATTTCGCCGGACTTTTCCGGGTTTACGAATCCCTTGGTATGGCAGACTGGTCTGGTGATTGCTGTAGTGGCGTCTATTGAAACGTTGTTATGTATAGAGGCGACAGATAAACTGGACCCGCTGAAGAGAACAACGTCCGGCAATAAAGAGTTGCTGGCACAAGGTGTGGGTAATATGGCGAGTGGCTTTTTGGGTGGTTTGCCGATAACATCTGTAATTGTGCGTTCCAGTGCGAATATCAATGCGGGTGCAAAAACAAAAATAGCAACGATTACTCATGGTATTTTACTGTTCGTTTGTGTGGCGTCTATACCTGCTATTCTGAATTTAATACCTAAAGCGGCATTGGCAGCTATCTTAATTTTTACAGGGTACCGCCTGGCACGTCCTGCAATATTTAAGCATATGTGGCATGCGGGTAAAAAACAATTTATCCCGTTTGTAATTACAGTTATTGCGGTATTTGCACTAGATTTATTGAAGGGAGTTGCGCTGGGTCTTCTTATCAGTATCTTTTACATATTAAGGCATAATTTAAAAACGCCTTATTTCTTCAATAAAACAGTGTCTGGCGACAGCAATGTGATCAGGCTGGAACTGGCGCAGGAAGTGTCGTTTTTAAATAAAGCGAGTATTAAGCTTACGCTGGACCACCTGCCTGAGAACAGTACCGTGGTTTTTGATGGTTCAAATACGGTATATATTGATTATGATGTACTCACTGAGATTGAAGAGTTCCGGGAAGTGGTAAGTAAGGAAAGGAATATTACCGTTAAGTTTATAGGTTTTGCAGCGGATATCGGGCTGGAAAATACGCATAAGGAAAGTGGTGATGATTTCGTGGATTATAATGAGTTTTTGAACGATTATTTAAAAATAAACGGTAACGATAGTAAAAAGGGGAAGGAATCCCAATTATTAAACTAAGATTAAAAATTATTTCATAAGTATTAAAAGTAAAATTTATGTCATTTCAAACTATTGAGCAGATTTTTGAGAATAACATTACCTGGGCAAATAAAAAGAAGGAGGAGGATCCTAATTATTTTAGTGATCTGGCAAAGATGCAAAAGCCGCCTTATTTATGGATTGGCTGTAGCGATAGCAGGGTTCCTCCTAATACAGTAACGGGTACTGACCCTGGTGAAATATTCATTCACAGAAATATTGCTAATGTAGTAGTAAATACCGATTTGAATTTATTGAGCGTATTGGAATACGCAGTGGTTCATCTGGGCGTTCAGCATGTAATAGTTGCCGGGCATTATAACTGCGGTGGCGTGAAAGCTGCGATGAGTAACCAAAGTTTTGGTATGCTGGACAGCTGGTTGTCAAATATTAAAACAGTATATCGCCTGCATGAAAAGGAATTGGACGCTATCGAAAATCTTGATGCAAGAGCAGATCGTTTTGCTGAATTAAATGTTCAGGAGCAGGTGACTAACCTGGCTAATACGAACATTATTCAAAACGCATGGAAAGAAGGTAAGCAAATACAGGTGCATGGTTGGGTTTATGACTTGTATAATGGTTTATTAAAACCTATCAGCAAGTTGGATAATTCTTCTGATGTGAGCAAGATTTACGCTTTTGAAAATCTTTAATAAAACAGAAAGGCTGCCTTCTACATTAGGCAGCCTTTCTGTTTTTAATTCTTACTCATTCTTATGATTCGGTCATCGGTATCATCGTCGTCATCGTCATCATCATCGCTGTCATTGTCATCATCCAGGTCGTCGTCGTCATCTTCAAATTCATCTGCATAATCTTCAAGCTCATCTAACAGATCAAGCTTCTTTTTAAGTTCTATCATTGCTTTTTCGAGATCTTTAACGGTATTCAGGCTTGAAAAATCATCTTCTTCGGCAGTTATCTCATCATCGAAAATGTTTTCATATTCTTCGGCCTGCTCTTTGGTCAATTTATCTACGATATCGAATAGCTGGTCGGATTTTCTTACCCACCTTAAATTCTGGTCTTCATCCTGGAACTCCAGTAAGAGCGTTTTAGATGTATCCATGATAACGAATACTAATTCTAAATTGGCATTCTCCGATTCCTGGATGATGTAATAATTATTAACTTTTAATTCTTTATAGAGGCTCATTATTCCTGATTTAATAGTTTATTATTTAAAATTGTTCTGGCGGTATCTACAATTTGTGTGGAGTCCAGATAGTGTTTTGATGTATCCAAACTGCTGTATAATGCCTGTAACTTAGGTTGTTTCGGAAATTTTGTATGAAGTGTTTTGACCAAATCGTTTAAATAGGATGCCGGGAAAATAGATTTTGCTATACCATACTTAAAATACGCCGCTGTGGCATTGCTTTCATTCGATACTAAGTGATAAAGAGCGGTTTCCTTTTTTTTCAATAACGTATCTATAGCGGAGAGTTGTACCTGCCTGGCGCTATCGGTAATCTCTCTTTTGCTTAAAAGACTAACGGCTTTTCTTTGTTCATTAAGCGTTCTTTTTTCTAAGGAATATTTTTTTACTTCTTTGTAGTAATCTAATAATGCGAGGCTTGCTTTGGAGCCGCTTACTTCATAGCCATCTTTGTTTTTGTAATCTGCATTTACTTTTATTTTCCCGGAATCGGCGATTAATAAAATATAAAAGCTACTATCTACATATAATTGGTACAGCCCGTCTTTTTCATAAGAGGCGGTGACAAAAAAACGATTATCCTGTTTTATGGTAAACAGGGTATCGGTAATTATTCTTTCAAAGTTGTTCAGGTCCACCTGCATTAAGCTGATTTTCCTGCCTGCTGCATTTGTAATAATGCCACTTACTTCCAGTACATTGTTTTGGGATTCGGTTTTACATGCTACCACAGAGCAGCACAGCCAAATGATTACAATAAACCGGGATATTCTTTTTAAGCTCATTGCTGCTTCTTTCATTTATTTTAAGGCCACAAAGAAAAGAAACAATCCTGACACCTTGTTTATGATTTTATCTTTTTATCGCCCAGATCTTTCTGGTCTTTTAAAACAGAAATTTCATTAAAATCTGCCAATACTCTTTTATAGAGCCTTGGGTTTAATTGAAATCCTTTTATAAAGAACTCACCGGCGGCCTTTATGTTTTTCATGCCTAAATTAGCGACTGCCATATAATAGAATAATATGGGTTTAGTCCCGATTTTTACTGCGGATATTCTAAGCTGGGTAATTGCATGATCGTAATGTTTGTTTAATAGCAGGCATTTTACAAACATCTCGTGCGTACTAAGGTTTTTTGGCCGCTTTAATAAAGCGAGTCCAAAGCTATCCTGTGCTTCCTGCGTTTTACCCTGTGCGAGCTTACATTCACCCATAAAATGATTGTAATCTGCCTGTGCCGGACTGATGTCCAGTGCTTTTTGAACAAACTCTATGGCATTGTCCCATCTTTTTTCTGTAGCGTAGGTTTTTGCGATCTTATAATAAATATGACAGTCACTTGGTGTTAACTGGGCTGATTTATTATAATACAACCTGGCTAATTTCAGGTTTTTCAATTTCTGATAACAATAACCAACTGCTTCAAAAATGACATCTTCTGCTTTACCAAGCTCTATTACTTTTATTAAAGAGTCTCCGGCCTCTTTATATTTTTTCAACCTGAGGTAGGCGTCAGCCATGTTTCTATGAGCAAGGTCCATCTGTTCATTGATTACTAATGCATATTCATAGGCATCAATGGCTTTTTCATACAGTTTTAATCCCTGGTAAGCTGCTCCAAGATTAAACCATGCTAAATCTGAATAAGGATGCTCATCTATAATGGCACTGTGTAGGGCAATGCTCTTTTCTCCGCTATTGGTATAATCTGTCCAGAAACAAATTTTAATGAGGGCTTCTTCATTTGATGGCTCCATTTTTAAAATCTGCTCCAGCGTGTCGTACACTTTCTGACAAAAGTTATAATCGTCGTAGATATCTGCCAGGGCAAAAAGGAACTCAATTGTATCCTCCTGTTCATTGGTGTCAATGTATTCTGACACAATAGTGTCTACTTCTGCGGTTTCTTTGAGCTCTAATAAGCACTCAATCTTCATTAAAGCAAAATCATCCACTAAGCCGTTATCGGCCAGTAAATGATCTAAAATTTCCAAAGCCTGTTTAGGCTTTCGCCTTTGTAGAAAAACTTCTGCTTTACAAAAGAGCAGATTGGATGCAAAAGGGTAAATTTCCAAAGCTCGTTCTATTAGTTCGGCTGCCGGATTTTTTTGTCCCAAAGAATTAAAGTGATTGAACAAAATCTCAAATTCATCTTCTGCGATAAACGGATTCCCTCTTTTTAGCTTTAATTGTTGATACTTCTCCAGCAAAATAGTTATATCTTCTTTATAATCATCGTCTTCGTACATATTCATATTTTCTGGCTTTGTATTAAAGTTAGGATGTTTTTTGTTAATTAAAAAAGAACTTTATTAACAATGGTTAAAATCTATAGGGATATACAATATTTTTTAAACATAATTCGTTAAATATTTTGTTATAATTATAATTTTCACTTAATTTTGCATATTATGAATAGGACTATTGTTATAGCAAGAAAATACTTTACAGTTGTAGTTGCAACTGCTATGGTATTATTTTGTTCTTTGGCAGTACAAAATGTATTTGCTGCAAAGGACAATAGTAAAACTAAAACTGCGGTTGCGTTTAAATTTTCCACTTTTGACTTTAAGAAATTTTCTTCAAACATATTCAGTGCAGAAACTGGTGTTGTTTACAAAAACAATAGTACTACTTTAAGCACTAATACTAACGGAGAAAACTCTGTTAAATCTGTTATTAGTATAAAAAAAGGAAACAAAACAATGATGATTCCTACTAATCAAAAAGTTATAATGCCAAAATTTCAAACGCCGGTTAAACCTAGTTTTTAATTTTACTATAAATTATTAAAGAAAAGCCATCTGATGAGATGGCTTTTTTGTTTTCAGGATTTGCTGTTTGTTTATCCTTTTTCAGAATTCGCCCTGCTGTCGTTTTGTAAACCCGGAGCCATTCCAGTCTGCCATCTCGTTATGAGGGCTTTATTTATAGTGCAAAGTATGTATCATTCTTCACCTGCGTTCATACTTCAGTAGCCACATATTATTTTTTGCATAAACTTAGAGCAGGATAGTTATCACCCTATCCGGATTCGATGATTTTAGGTAATTATACTTACCGATGACTATAAACTGGCTCTTCAGAATAGTCCTGCCGTGTTTATTTTAGAAAAATATGAGCATAAATGAATAGCCAGTTAAGATGTCCAGGTTTTTAAATTCGGGAAAAAATCGGCCGCGATATTTCTAATTCGGGAAAAGTTTTATGTGGATAACTGTGTTAAGAAAAATTAACAAATGGGCTCAAAATCGGGGTCAATTTCCTGTTTTTTTTCTCTTGGTTTGAACTTTTTTAAAGAAAAATTTCCTTCAAATCTTTTAAATTATTAATTATATTTTTTTTAAATATTTTTATACTGCTTGAAAATGAATTTATATTTATAATATTTGTAAATAACTGATATTTATTAATTTGTTCTTATTTTAGATATAAAAAAAGACAATATTATCCTTAGAAAGGAGGTGATTATTCGGTTAAAAAAAAGAGTTAAAATGGCAGTGCTTAGCTATAGTAAAAATGAATGATTAAAAAAAAAGAGTTTTTTGGGCGAATTGTCAGCATAGTGTCATATTTTTGCCCCCCAAAGGGTTAATTTTTCCACTGAAATACAATTTCAGCTAGCTATGAATAAAAGATACAGCAGCAAGAACTTATTAATTACGTTATTAACATTAGTGATATGTGCTTTTACACAAGTACATGCACAAGATGGTAAAGCATTATTTAATGCAAACTGTGCTAGTTGTCATAAAATCGATGATGATTTAACAGGTCCTGCATTGCGCGGTATGCGTGAGCGTTGGGGTGACGACAAGTTACTGCATTTATGGATCAAGAACTGGAGTGCAGCAGTAGCAACAGGTAGTGAGTACGCTAAGAAAATGTCAGAATCCAGACCGGCGGTGATGAACACTTTCGGTTCATTAACTGACGAGCAGATTTCTGCAATTATTGATTATGTGGAGACTGCACCCGCAAAAAAGGCCCCGGAAGCTGGTGGCTCAAATGCTGGTGCTCCTGTTGAGAAAGACGACAACAACCTGTTATTTGCTATTATTACATTAACAATGGCTGTATTGGCAATTGTAATGTTAACAGTAAATGGTAGTCTGCGTCGTTTACAGGAAGCTAAAGATGGTGTGCCATCTAAACCAATCTTAGCCATCTACAAGAACAAAACTTACATCGGTATTTTCGCTGTATTGTGTTTAGTTCTGTTTGGTTTCTTCCTATCTAAAGGTGCGGTAGATTTAGGCCGTCAAAAGGGTTACATGCCTGAACAGCCGATTTTCTACTCCCATAAAGTGCATGCCGGTATCAACCAGATTAACTGTTTATACTGTCATGGTGGTGCTGAGGAAGGTAAACATGCGAATATTCCATCAGTGAATATTTGTATGAACTGTCACATGGCCATTAACGAGTATAAGGGTGAACAATTATATACAGCAGAAGGTAAAGAGGTGAATGGTACTGCGGAAATTCAAAAATTATATGCCGCCGCAGGATTTACTCATGGCCAGGCCTGGGATCCGTCTAAGGCTAAACCAATTGAGTGGGTTAAAATCCATAGCTTACCTGATCACGTATATTTCAACCACTCTCAACACGTTGTTGCCGGTAAAGTACAATGTCAGACTTGTCACGGTGAGATTCAGAAAATGGATGAAGTTGAACAGTTCGCAGACTTAAGCATGGGATGGTGTGTAAACTGTCACCGTACAACTAAAGTACAGTTCTATGATTCTGCAACCGGTGCCGGTAACAAATTCTACAGCATTTACGAGAAATTCCACGAAGATTTAAAATCCGGTAAACTGGATAGCGTAACGGTAGAAACAATCGGTGGTACTGACTGTCAAAAATGTCACTATTAATTAAATAGCTGGTCTGCTAATACCAGGTAAGAATTTAGCAATAATTGAACGAATAAATTTATCAAAATTTCACATAGTAGGAATATGAGTAATAAAATCTGGCAAAGTTTTGGGGAACGGAATCAGACTGCAAAGCATCAGGCAGATGCGCAGAATGAATTTAAAGAAGACCTTCCTTTTGAAACCGGGGGATCGTTACTTGACGCAAAAACTCCACGCAGAGATTTCTTAAAATATTTAGGTTTTAGTACAGCAGCAGCAGCATTAGCAGCTAGTTGTGATACACCTGTAAAAAAAGCGATACCATTTGTTAATAAGCCAGAAATTATTACCCCTGGTGTAGCTGAATATTATGCCACTACCTATATCCAGGATGGTGATGTACAAAGTTTAGTAGCAAGAGTTCGTGATGGCCGTCCTATTAAACTGGATGCCAATGAAGAAAGTGCTATCCACCGTTGTGGTTCCAGTGCAAGAGCTCAGGCTGCGGTATTGGATCTTTATGATACTGCGCGTATCAAATTTCCGGGTAGTATTGTTGAAGGTGAAGTGAAAGAAATTTCTTCTTTACAGGCTTTTGATAAGAAGATAGCTGATGAGTTAGCTGCTTTGGGTGGCAAGCCGGTTGCTATTTTAACATCCACATTAACATCTCCTACTTCATTAAAATTAATTCAAGAGTTTACTGCAAAATTCCCTGGTAGCTACCATGTAATGCATGATGCGGTAAGTTACTCTGGTCAGATATTAGCTAACGAAATTTCTTATGGCAGAAAGGCATTGCCTTCTTACCATTTTAATAAAGCTAAAGTAATTGTTAGTTTAAGTGCGGATTTCTTAGGTACCTGGTTAAGTCCTACAGAATTTTCATTCCAGTATGCAGAAGGCCGTAAACTTTCTGATAAGAATGAAATGAGCCGCCACTACCAGTTTGAGAGTATCTTAAGTATGACGGGTTCAAACGCTGATTTGCGCTATACTCACCGTCCTTCTGAAGCTGGTAAAGTAGCATTGGCATTATACAATGCTGTAGCTACAGGTTCAGCAACAGGTGTTGCTGATGCTAAATTAAAAGCTGGATTGGAAGCTGCTGCTAAAGATTTAAAAGCTGCTCAGGGTGCTGCATTAGTAGTAAGTGGCAGCAATGATGTAAATATCCAGGTGGTAGTAAATGCTATTAATGAGGCAATTGGTGCAAATGGTACTACTATTAACTGGGCATATACTTCTAATTTCCGTCAAGCTATTGACAGTCAAATAGATAAGTTGGTTGAAGGCATGAATGCTGGTGCTATTGGCGCGTTATTCATTGTTGATTCTAATCCTGCTTATACTTATCATAACGCTGAGAAATTTAAAGCCGGTTTAGCTAAAACTAAATTGACTATTTCTTTCAATACGCGTTTGGATGAAACAACTGAGCTTTGTAAATATGTTATTCCTGATAATCATTTCTTAGAAAGTTGGGGTGATGCAGAAGCTAAGTCAGGTTTCTATTCATTTATTCAACCTACCATTCACCCGTTATTCAAAACCCGTCAATGGCAGGATAGCTTATTGATCTGGGGTAGTGGTAAGGCTGCGGTGGTTGCTACTGCTGTTTCTGACAGTACAAGTACAACGACGAGTGGTGTTGCTACAGTCGTAAGTAATGGTGGTGATTACGTTAATTATTTAAAGGCTTACTGGTTACAACGTTTAGGTAGTAACGAGGCCTGGGATAATGCTTTGCGTTCCGGTGTTATTAATGCTGATGCAAATATTTTTGCGGCAGCTACCCATAATGCAGGTGCTGTAACGGGTGCAATCAGCGCTTTACAGGCATCTAAGGTATCTACGAGCGATTTTGAGGTATTTGTATATGAGAAAGTAGGTATCGGTAGCGGTTCTCAGGCAAGTAACCCATGGTTACAGGAGATGCCTGACCCGATTTCTAAAGCGACATGGGATAACTACTTTATTATTTCTGCAGCGGCAGCTAAGGAGCAATTAGGCATAGACATTACTAATAACGGACAGGTAGATGCTTACGAGGCAGATACAATGAAACCGGTTATTAAAGTAACTGTTAACGGTAAGGAACTTGAACTACCGGTGTTGATTATTCCTGGTATCCAAAAGAATACTTTAGGTGTTGCTTTGGGTTACGGAAGAAGCAAGAAAGTAGGTGTTGCTGTTGATGGTGTTGGTAAGAATGCTTATGTATTCCAAAGCAGCAAAAACGGCGCGGTTACAAACTTTGCAGATGTATCTAAGTTTGAGAAAACAAGTATCAGGTACGAAGTTGCTCAAACACAAACTCACATGACTTATACGGATAGTTTGAACTATAAGCGTGTGGAGGTGGTGAAGGAAACAACTTTGGCTACTTATAAAAAGCATCCTGAAATGTTCGTATGGGCTCACCAGGATTTGCAACATCACTATACTAAAACCGGTGATTTCAGAAATGAGGGAAGTTTATATGATCCTAAGCTGAATGACCGTCCGGGAATTCACTGGGGTATGAGTGTGGACCTTAACAGCTGTAATGGTTGTGGTGCCTGTGTGGTAGCTTGTAATGCTGAAAATAACATTCCTGTTGTAGGTAAGCGTGAGGTTGCCCGTGGTCACGATATGCACTGGTTGCGTATTGACCGTTACTTTGTAACTGATGATAAGAACCCGGATGATGTGAATGGTGTGGTATATATGCCAATGATGTGTCAGCATTGTGATAACGCTCCTTGTGAAAACGTTTGTCCGGTAGCTGCTACGAACCATAGCTCTGAAGGTTTGAACCAAATGACTTATAACCGTTGTATCGGTACAAGATATTGTGCGAACAACTGTCCTTATAAAGTACGTCGCTTTAACTGGGCGGATTATACAGGAGCTGACAGCTTTAAAGATAATCAGAAAGGCAGCATCAGCGATGTGACAATGGAAATGAATGATGATTTAACCAGAATGGTGTTAAATCCTGATGTAACAGTGCGTAGCCGTGGTGTTATTGAAAAATGTTCTTTCTGTGTACAAAGATTACAAGACGCTAAATTAACTGCTAAAAAAGAAAACAGACCATTGGAAGATAAAGATCTTCACATGGCTTGTGGTTCTGCTTGTGCCAGCGGTTGTATCGTATTTGGTAATGTGAACGATAAAAACAGTAAAATTTCTAAAGTACGCCGTGAAAATCCTAACAGATTGTACTACTCTTTAGATATGATACACGTTTTACCAAATGTGAACTATTTAGCTAAATTGCGTAATACTAGTGATAATGATGTTGATCCTGCTATAGATGCAGAAAAAGCAATGAGAGATAAGCTACATGCTGCAACTGCACATTAGTAGTTTGAAGTAAAAGAACTGATGCTAAATGGGTGAGGGATAGAAGCGGCATCCTTTTTGTTCGGCCTCAAGCCGACAAAAAGATACAGCGGATAGCCCGGCCTGAGGCACGAGGGACACCCCCAAAATCGGTTTAAAAAAGAAGGTTAGAATAACTAATTTGATATAAAGAAAAGGAACTGAGAAAGTTCAAATCTTAGTACAATATGTCAGTAATTAAGTACGAAAGCGCAGTTAGGGGACCATTGATTGATGGTACCAAAGATTATCACCAGATTACGGAGGATATCTTAAAGCCGATAGAAACTACACCATCAAAATTGTGGAAAATAGGATTCACAATTGCTGTTTTGCTATTGATTTTTGGTGTGTATAGTGTATATCGTGAGGTAACTTATGGTATTGGAGAGTGGAATATTAATAAAACCATTGGTTGGGGTTGGGATATTACCAACTTCGTATGGTGGGTTGGTATTGGTCACGCCGGTACTTTGATTTCCGCGATCTTATTATTATTCCGTCAGGGATGGCGTACCGGTGTAAACCGTGCTGCTGAGGCAATGACGATTTTTGCCGTAATTTGTGCAGGCCAATTCCCGATCTTCCACATGGGACGTGTATGGATGGCTTTCTTTGTAATGCCTTACCCTAATACAAGAGGTCCTTTATGGGTGAACTTTACATCTCCGTTATTATGGGATGTATTCGCTATCTCTACTTATTTTACTGTATCCTTATTATTCTGGTATTCCGGTTTGTTGCCTGACTTTGCAACGATCAGAGACCGTGCTAAAATTAAATGGCGCAAGCGTTTTTATGGTGTGGCTGCTTTCGGTTGGACCGGTAGTACCAAGCACTGGCAACGTTTTGAGAGCTTATCATTAGTATTGGCAGGTTTAAGTACTCCTTTAGTACTTTCTGTACACACTATCGTATCTTTTGACTTTGCTACTTCAGTAATTCCTGGCTGGCATACAACGATCTTCCCTCCATATTTCGTGGCAGGTGCGGTATTCTCCGGTTTTGCGATGGTACAATCATTAATGATCATTACCCGTAAAGTGCTAAACCTGCAGGAATACATTACAATGGAACACATTGAAGTGATGAACAAGGTAATTGTACTGACCGGTTCTATTGTAGGGATTGCTTATATTACTGAGTTATTTATGGCCTGGTATAGCCAGAACCCATATGAAGGTTACGCTTTCTACTATAGCCGTGCTAACCTGTTCAGTCCTTACGGATGGAGCTACTGGGGTATGATGGCTTGTAACGTGATCAGCCCGCAAATTTTCTGGTTCAGAAAACTGCGGAGAAACTTAACTGTAACATTCTTTATGAGTGTATTGATAAACGTAGGTATGTGGTTTGAGCGTTTCGTAATTATCGTTACCTCATTATACAGAGATTATTTACCAAGTAGCTGGAGTTACTACTATAGCCCTAGTACATGGGAGATCGGTTTCTACTTAGGTACATTTGGTTTATTCTTTACTTGTTTCTTCTTATTTGCAAAATGGTTCCCTGTAATTGCGATTGCGGAGGTTAAATCTATCTTGAAGAAAAGTGGTAACAAATATAAAAATGAAGAGCTTAGACATGAACTGGAGAATGATTCAATTGAAGAGTTCACTAAGAAATTCTCTCATCATTAATTAAAAGTAATTAGTAAACTACGTTAAAAATCGAATTCAATCTAAGACCTTAACTGGTTGGGAGGAATATATGAGTATAAAAAAATTTGTTGTTGGATTGTATGATGATGAAGCACCGCTTTTTGATGCTGTAAAGCAAATAAGAAAAGAAGGTTTCAAGATTCATGATGTTTATACCCCGTATCCTGTACACGGTATGGATAAAGCTTTGGGACTGAGAGAAACAAGCTTACATACTGCAGGTTTTATATATGGTATGACCGGTACTACCATTGCTTTAAGCTTTATGAGTTGGGTATTTACAACCAACTGGCCTTTGAACATTGGTGGTAAACCTCATTTTCCATTGCCGTCATTAATTCCAATAACATTTGAGTTTACAGTAATGTGCGCAGCTGTAGGTATGGTGCTTACTTTCTGCTATTTATGTAAATTCGCGCCTTTTGTAAGAAAACATCATTTCCACGAAAGAGCAACCGATGATAAATTTGTAGTGGTGATAGAATGTACATCTGATAGTACTGAAGCAGATGCAACTGCTACTTTGGCTAAATTGGGTGCTGCTGAAATCAACACACAAATTGCTGAATCTGAGTGGTGGTTCGGTACCTACGATAAGGAAGAGAAAAAATATACAGAGCAAGACTTGGTAAAAGCGGCTCATTAATTATAAAAGCAGAAATAACAATAGAAAATTGAGATAATGAAAATAAATACTTCTATATTTCTTGCAATTGTTGGAGTAGCAGCATTAACTTCTTGTGGTCGCGATAAACGTAGTACAGGTAAAGTTTATATGCCGGATATGGCTATCAGCCGCGCATACGAAACATATGCACCTTTGGATTCTAACAAATTTACTACTGATGCGAATGCGTGGCATTCTGCAGATGGCGATGTAAAGATTTTTTATAACAGCTTACCAGTATCCGGTACTGTAAGCCGTTCTAATGATACTAAGTATAATTATCCTTTAGCTTTTGATAAAGCAGGGGATACAGCAAATTATTATGCTTCACGTTTTGTGAAAAACCCTGTTACTTCTTTAACCAAGGAAGAACTGGAGGAAACAGAGCGTAAATACCTGGTAAAATGTGGTATTTGCCATGGCGCTAAACTGGATGGTAATGGTCCTCTTTGGAAAGATGGCGATGGTCCTTATCCTGCAGCGCCAAAGAATTTAATGACTTTGGAAATGGCTGACGGTACAATGTTCCATTCTATGACTTATGGCAGAAACCTGATGGGCAGTTATGCTTCTCAGTTAACGCCGAAACAAAGATGGGAAATCATTTACTACATCAGGGTAAAACAAGGTAAAGTGAACCAGGATGCTCCAGCGCCTACAGAACCTGTTGCAGATTCAACAGCGACTGTGGCAGCAGCACACTAACCTGGTGAATGAGAATAGCATTTGGTTCTAAAGAACTGAAATTTAAGACAATAGAATTATTTAATATCAGAAAATAGTATTAAACTGATTATAATGGCTACTTACAGCAATACATTTGAACAATCTGCAGGAAATAAGAAATGGGGGACTATCCTTACTGGTATAGGTATCCTTACTTTATTGGCAGGTATTGGTTTACTTGGTTTTAGCGGCGATGAACACAGCAAAACCAGGTTTTGGGCAGGATTATTACAAAACAGTGTTTATTTCTTGTTAGTAGTAAATGCTGCAATGTTTTTTCTTTGCGCAACTACTTTAGGCTTTGCTGGTTTCACAATCAGTTTCAGAAGGGTGGCAGAGGCAATTAGTACATTAGTACCTGTTTTTGGTGTATTGGCACTGGTTGTATTACTGGCGATTGTGTTTACAGACCAAACACATATTTATCACTGGATGGACACTGTAACCAGGGAAAATGATAAGATCATACTTGGGAAAAGTGGATTTTTAAGTAAGCCGTTCTTTGTAATCTGGACAATTGTAGCTGTTGGTGGCTGGACAATATTCGGTGCCAAAATGCGTAAAATAAGCCGTGAGGCAGATGATACGGCTATGGACACTGAAACCGCTAAAAAATGGTTATTCAAAAACTCCGTGCATGCATCTTTATTTATTGTATGTTTCGGTTTAACAGTAGCTTCTACTATTCCTTGGTTCTGGTTAATGAGTATTGATGCGCATTGGTACTCTACTATGTATAGCTGGTACGTATTTGCTTCTACTTTTGTAGCAGGTATGGCTTTAATTGCGCTTTACATTATTTATTTGAAAAACCAGGGGCACCTTCCTTTTACTACAAAAGAGCATTTGCATGATATTGGAAAATTCATGTTTGCTTTCTCTATATTCTGGACATATTTGTGGTTTAGCCAGTTCATGTTGATCTGGTATGCAAACATTCCTGAGGAAACTGAATATTTCAGAATAAGAATGCATGGGGAATACAGAGGGTTATTCTGGTTGAACCTGATCTTAAACTTTGTAACACCGTTCTTATTATTAATGAAGGCAAATGCTAAAAGAAACTATACTATTGTTACTTTCGCGGCTGTTGTAATTATTTTCGGTCACTGGTTAGATTTCTACTTAATGGTTGCTCCAAGTACAATGAAAGCTCACGGTTCTATCGGTTGGTTTGAAATTGGTGTGGCAATTGGTTATGTGGGTTTAATAATATTGCTGGTTGGTAGAGGCTTATCTAAATCTCCTTTGGTACCAATGCATCATCCATTATTAAAAGAGAGTATTATACATCATACTTAATAATTTAAAAGCAATCGGTTTTAATTTAATAATTAATAAGAATTAGAAATATTTAGTTATGAATATATGGATGCTGCTGGCGATGATTTTTATGATTTTCCTGGTTATTTTTCAAATAGCCAAGGCAAGTGAATATGTCAGCGTGCTTAAGGGCGAAAAGAAAAGTAGAGAACAGGCAAATAGTATTAATGCTGTACTAATGATCGTGTTCCTGGTAGTTGGTTTAATTGGTGCATACTACTGTCATAAACATTTAACGCCTATGACTTTATTCCCTCAGGGTTCAGCTTCTGAAGAGGGTAAAGAAATAGATAAAATGTTTATCATTACATTAGTACTCACAGGTATCATTTTTGTGGCCACTCAAATTTGTTTATTTGTATTTTCATATTTATACAGAGAGAAAGAAGGTAGAAAATCTTTCTACTTCCCTCATAACAATACTTTAGAGTTGATCTGGACAATTGTTCCTGCAATCGCACTTACTGTTTTGGTTGTTTTTGGTTTACGTCACTGGTACAAAATAACAGGTGATGCACCGGCAAACTCAATGGTAGTAGAAATTACCGGTCAACAATTTGGTTGGATTTACCGTTACCCGGGTAATGATAAAGTTTTAGGTAAAAGATCTTTCAAATTAATCAATGCTGCAGAAAGTAATGTATTAGGACAGGATTGGGCGGATAGTCATAACAACGATGATTTAATGCCATCTAAAATGTATTTGGTTAAAGGTGTTCCTGTAAAATTGATTATTGGATCTAAAGATGTTATTCATGATGTAGGTTTACCACATTTCAGGTTAAAAATGGATGCGGTTCCTGGTATACCAACTACATTATGGTTTACACCAAACAGAACGACTGCAGAGATGCGCGCTGAAACTAAGAACGAGGAATTTGAATATGAGATCGTTTGTGATCAGCTTTGTGGAAACAGCCACTACGCAATGAGAGGTGTGATAGAAGTAGTTACACAGGAAGAGTTTGACAAAATAATGTCTGAGGTAAAGCCAAACTATTTTGCAGCTTTCCCGGATAAAGATCCGGCTAATGCTAAAAAAGAAGCGGCTCCTGCAGCTGATTCAGTAGTAGCTAAAGCAACTAAATAATTAAAAACCGGTTGAGTTTTGTGTTATTGCACAACTCAGATTGAAAAATAGTTAATAGAAAGAATTCATAAGTATGAGTCACGAAGTAGCGTTAAATATGCATGATGTAGCACACGAAGGTGGACATCATCATCACGAGGAAAGCTTTGTATCCAAGTATATATTCAGCATGGATCACAAAATGATTTCCAAGCAATTTATCATCACTGGTATTGTTTGGGCTATCATTGGTGGTTTGTTCTCGGTATTATTCCGTTTACAATTAGGTTTTCCTGACACTTCTTTTCCCTGGTTAGAAGATATTTTAGGAAAATGGGCAGAAGGCGGTAAAATTAAACAAGAGTTTTACTATGCGTTGGTTACAATGCATGGTACAGTATTAGTATTCTTCGTATTAACCGCTGGTCTAAGTGGTACTTTCTCCAACTTACTCATTCCTTTGCAGGTTGGTGCGCGAGATATGGCCAGCCCGTTAATGAATATGCTTAGCTATTGGTTTTTCTTTGCAGCAAGTATTGTAATGATTTCTTCATTATTTGTTCAAACAGGTCCTTTCAGTGGAGGTTGGACAGCTTATCCACCATTAAGTGCTGTACATGAAATGTCACCAGGCTCCAAGCATGGTGCAGATCTTTGGATGGTTTCATTAGCCCTATTCGTGGTTTCCCAGTTATTGGCAGGGGTTAACTATGTAGTAACTGTATTGAACTTACGTACAAAAGGTATGTCAATGGCAAGAATGCCGTTAACCATCTGGGCCTTATTCTTTACCGCAGTATTAGGTTTATTAAGTTTCCCTGTATTATTAAGTGGTTTCATCCTTTTAATTTTCGATAGAAACATAGGTACCAGCTTCTACTTAAGCGATATATTCGTTCAGGCTACACAGGAAATTTTACCGAATGAAGGTGGTTCAGCAATTCTTTACCAACATTTATTCTGGTTCTTAGGACATCCTGAGGTATATATCATCTTATTACCGGCAATGGGTATGTCTTCAGAAATTATTTCAACCAACGCACGTAAACCAATCTTTGGTTACATGGCGATGATCATGTCCATGTTTGCGATCGTTGTATTAGCATTCCTGGTATGGGCGCACCACATGTTTGTGTCTGGTTTAAATCCATTCTTAGGTTCATTCTTCGTATTGTTAACATTATTAATTGCGGTGCCTTCTGCTATTAAAGTGTTCAACTGGTTAACAACTATCTGGAGAGGTAATATCCGTTTTACACCTGCCATGTTATTCGCTTTAGGTTTTGTAAGCTTATTTATCTCAGGTGGTTTAACAGGTATTTTCTTAGGTAACTCAGCATTAGATATCCATTTACACGATACTTACTTTGTAATTGCCCACTTCCATATTGTAATGGGTGTAGCATCATTCTTCGGTATGTTTGCAGGTATTTATCATTGGTTTCCTAAAATGTTCGGCCGTTTTATGAACCCGACATTAGGTTACATTCACTTCTGGGGAACAATTGTATGTGCTTACCTTATATTCTGGCCAATGCACTATGAAGGTTTAGCAGGTATGCCACGTCGTTATTACGATTACAGCCAATGGGCTTCATTTAAACAATTTGGTAGTTTAAATCAATTTATTACTATCGTATCTATAGTAAGTTTCTTCTTACAGTTCTTATTCGTATTCAACTTCTTCCATTCAATGTTTAAAGGACGTAAGTTAACGAATCCGAATCCTTGGAACAGTAACACGCTTGAGTGGACAACACCAATCGATTGCGGACACGGCAACTGGCCTGGAGAAATTCCTGAAGTGCACCGTTGGGCATATGACTATGGTAAAGATGGTGTAGACTTCATCCCTCAGAATGTTCCGGTAGGAGAAAACGAGTCAGAAGCACACTAATTTAAAATAGATAAATATTTATAAAAAATACCTCCAGGATACTTGGAGGTATTTTTTTGCAGTACCTTTGCGCCAATTTAACAGGATCGCACTTTATTATAAATGACTACAGAAACTAAAGCAATATCACCTTTCTCTGCCAAGGTCAATGACTACAAGCAGCTGATAAAGTTTACTTTAAATATAACGGTTGTATTCTCCACCATTCTTACTTATTTACTTGTTCCCGGTATACAGTTCGATATTAAGATGGTCAGTCTTTTAGCCATTGGAGGCATACTTATAACAGGTGCGGCAAATGCCATTAACCAGATATACGAAAAGGATTCCGATAAATTAATGAAACGCACTGCCAACAGGCCCATTGCTTCAGGCAGGATGAGCGTAACCGAAGGCTGGTTCGTTGTAGCAGTTTCTATTGCAGTAGGAACTTTTATCCTGGCATACTTTTTCAACTGGTCTGCCGCATTATTATCATTATTCAGCCTGTTCCTTTACGGCTTTGTTTATACCCCGCTTAAGAAAGTCTCCGCAATATCTGTATTAGTCGGTGCCATACCCGGCGCTATGCCATGTTTAATAGGATGGGTAGCAGGGGCAGATCATTTTTCAGCAGGTGGCTGGGCATTTTTTGCCATACAATTTTTATGGCAGTTCCCGCATTTCTGGGCTATAGCCTGGGTAGCACATGGCGATTATACCCGTGCAGGCTTTAAGCTCCTGCCAAACCAGAACGAGCCAACACAAAACACTGCCATACAAGCTATATTATATACAGTAGCAATGATTCCTTTTGGATTTTTACCCTTTTACTTAGGTATAACAGGACAAATGAGTATGTGGTTAGTACTGGCAGCAAACATCGCCATGACCATTCAATGTGTCCGGTTGTACAAAGAAATGGACGTGAAAGCAGCAAGACGGGTAATGTTCAGCAGCTACATCTACATGCCCGTAGTTTTCCTGATTTTTTATGCAGATAAAATAACATTTTAAATTTTATATATTATGGATACCGTTGTTAATGCAAATGTGACAGAGAGTAAAAAGATGCCAACGTCTAAATTCTTAATGTGGGTAGCAATAGCCAGTATCGTCATGATGTTTGGCGGTTTTACCAGCGCATATGTGGTAAAACGCAACCAGGCAAGTTGGCAAAGCTTCGATTTACCATCAATTTTTTGGGTAAGTACCGCGCTTATTATTCTCAGCAGCGTAACCTTATATATTTGTGTCCAAAAATTCAAACAAGGGAAGTCCATCCTGCCGTTTTTCCTCATTACAGCCATTTTAGGTGTTTTATTTATTACATTCCAGTTAAAAGGGTTCGAAGAAGTCACCAATTCAGGCGTAAAAATGATAGGTGCCGGCAGCGTTGTTTCAGGTTCATTCCTTTATGTAATAGCAGGCATTCACATACTACATATTTTAGGCGGATTAGTAGCCATTTTCATTTTATTGTTCCGCTACAGCACACCGGAGAAATCAAAACGTGCCGGGGTCCTGCCTTTAGAAGTATTTTCCATTTACTGGCATTTCATAGGAATACTGTGGATTTACCTGGTTATATTCTTTTATTTTGCCCGGTAGGAGCTTATCATAAATCATTCAGAACGGATATCTTTAGGTATCCGTTTTTTTATTTGGGGCTTTCAGCATCCGTATCCATCTCAGCATTTCATCTGCGTGCTTAGGGCTCCGCTACGCTCGGTACTTCGCGCCCGGCGCTCGTACTGCCTCCTGCGTCGGCACCCACGCATGCAGCAGCCCGTCAGCAATTCATCATCAATCAACTTACTGGGAACCTGAGTTATGGGGCTCAATAGTGTAATTTTTATTGATACAATCACATATGGAATAACTAAGAGGTAAAATCTATATTGTAAAGTATATACTGATAATCAATAAATCATTTCGTTTTCAGCATCATCTTACTGAAAAAAATATTTAATAGATTAATCCGGTCCCGTAGGAACCACCTGATAGTAGAAAGCCAAATCAGCATTACAGGTATAAATAGTACGGTTTTAAAAGTTCAGTAAAAGCAGCAGTGTATTCATTATTATCATCCTTGATCAATATTTCAGATTCATCAATCATCGTTTTCGTGTTCATAAATTGCACAATACATCTGAAATAAGGATGTTTAGGTGATTGACTTACAAAATAAACCTTGGAAGGAAACAAGTGGTAAGAAGCGGCCAGCCCAATCATTTCAAGATACCGGTAGAATGGAATCAGCACCCAGAAACATCCGTTCTCCGCCAGTAATCCCTGCACACCGGTCAATAATTCAGCCAGGCTTAAGCCGGAGTCATGATGAGCAATATTTTTAAGTCTGTCAGGAGCTTTTAATTGATTCTCAAAAAATGGCGGATTGGAAACGATCAGGTCATATTTTTCCACACTTACAAAATCCTGCAATGCACAGTGAACAGTATTAATATTTGCAAATTGCCCGGCAGAAATATTATGTTCAGCATCAATCAGCGCTTCCTCACTCACATCTAACGCACTAATTGAAGTATTATGAAGCACCTGTGCAATCATACAACTCAAAAGGCCCGTGCCCGTACCAATGTCCAGCATCCGCTGTACAGGTTCAGATACATTGGCAGCTACAACAGCTCCAAAAAGGCAACTGTCAGTTGTAACCTTCATAGCTGCATGCTGTTGTGTAATGGTAAATTGTTTGAATTGGAAAAAATGGTTCGCCATCCTGCAAACTTATAATAATTAAATAAAAGCGATGTGCAGCATTTTGCAATATGAACTTTGTCTAAGTATTAGATGAACAATAAAAACTGCTTACAAAAATTCAGAACCAATATTGAAGTAAAACTTCATTCAATAGTTTTTAAATAAAATTGAAAGATGTTATCAAATATTAAACGTATATTATAACGTTTGATTGAAAATGTAGATATTGATAGACAAATTGAAAATATTTTAAATTTTTAACTTCATTTTAATTGTTTTTAATACTATGTTAACAAAAAGGCTATTTTTGCATAATAGACTGGCAACTTACTAATACTAATTATAACTAACTAAATATGTTTTATTTAACAGCATAATTGGTAACAATTTCTTAAACCAGGGATGCATGTTAAACTATCTACAATAAAGACTTTTGCAATCGATTAGTTAAACTAAATTAAAAAACATGAAACAATTCATTGTTTACTTATTGGCGTTATTAGTATTGCCGTTTGCGGCAGTTAACGCCCAGGTAACAACCAGTAGCCTTACGGGTACTGTACAATCAAATGAAGGCAGTAATCTATCAGGTGCATCAATTATAGCGGTGCATACACCTTCAGGTACCAAATACAGTACAACCAGTAACAATAATGGTACTTTTGTAATTAGTAATATGCGTGTAGGCGGTCCTTACGATGTTACTATTTCTTATGTAGGGCAGGCAACTTATAAGGAAAGTGATATTTATCTGAAATTGGGCGATCCATATGTATTAAACATAAAATTAGGCAGCGAAACAGGGTCCTTACAGGATGTTGTAGTCGTTGGTACTTCAAAAAACTCTGTATTAAATGCCCAGAGAACAGGAAGTTCCACCAGTATTGGCGTAAGAGAACTTAATAAAATGCCAACAGTATCCAGAAGTTTAAATGATATTACAAGATTAACACCTCAGGCTTCTTCAACTTCTACAGGTTCAATTGGTGGTGGTAACTACAGGCAAAACTTCATAACAGTAGATGGTTCTGACTTTAATAACACATTTGGTATCGGTGGTAACTTACCAGCAAACGGTTCTCCAATATCATTAGATGCAATTGAAGAGATCTCAATAAACGTAACACCATATGATGTAAAGCAATCCGGATTCATCGGATCTGCAATCAATGCGGTAACACGTTCAGGTACCAACAAATTGCAAGGTTCTGCATACACTTTCTGGCGCAGCCAAAAGCAACAGGGCAATAAAGTTGGCGCCGATGAATTTGTTAAACAAAGCATGAAAGACAGAACGATCGGTTTCCGTTTAGGCGGGCCAATCATCAAGGATAAACTATTCTTCTTTGTAAACTTAGAGAAAGGTGAAACAACCTCTCCGGGCCAGAGAAACTTTGCAGCAACAGATGCTAATCCTTATGGCAATCCGAACGTTGCAAGACCAAAAGCTTCTGAATTAGATGCTATCAGCGATTATTTAAGAAAAACCTACGGTTATGAAACCGGTCCTTACGAAGGGTACGACAACGTAAGTGATAACACAAGAATTATGGCCAGGGTAGACTGGAATATTAGTTCAAATCACAGGTTAAATGTACGTTACAGCAGAGTAGAAAGTAAATCACCAAGTTTTGTAAGTACCTCCCGTTCGCCTTTAACAGCATACGCAAGTGGAGCAGGCCGTCAGGACATAAATGCGTTATGGTTCAAAAATGCTAACTATTACCAGGCTGCAAACTTCTATTCTTTAGCATTAGAGCTGAACTCAACCTTTGGTAAAGTAGCAAATACATTCCGCGTATCAAGAACCAACCAGAACGACCCTAGAACTTCAGATAGCCAGGTGTTTCCTTTTGTGGACATCTTAAAAGACGGTTCTCCGTTCACGTCCTTTGGTTATGAGCCATTCAGCTATGGTAATTTAAGAGATGTAACGTCTTACAGTTTGGTAGATTATTTAACCTGGACTTCTGGTATTCATAACTGGACTGCCGGTATTCAGGCAGATATGCAAACAACTAAGAATGGTTTCCAACGTTTTGCTACCAACTATTACACATTCAACTCATGGGAAGATTTCGTGAATGGTGCATCTCCGCGTGACTTTGCATATACTTATTCTTTATTACCTAACTACGAGCAGGCTTTCCCTCGCTTTAAATTTGCTCAATACTCAGCTTATGTACAAAACGAGATGAAATTAAGCAGAGATTTCCGTTTAACACTTGGTTTAAGAGCTGATATGCCAACTTACCTGGATGTTAAAGAGATCAAGACCCATCCGTTGGTAGAGAAACTGACATTTAGCGAAGGTATCAAATATAACACAGGCGTATTACCAAAAAACCGTTTAATGTTAAGCCCGAGAGTAGGTTTTAACTGGGATATCAAAGGCGATCGTTCCTTACAGTTAAGAGGTGGTAGCGGTATCTTTACCGGTAGAGTACCTACAGTTTGGATCGTTGCTCAGTCAGGTGATGCCGGTTTAATTCAGATCACTCAACAGTTTAGCGGTGCAGATGCGGCAAACTTTAAGTTTAGCCCGGAAATAAATGCACACTATCCAACCACTCAACCTGCTGCCGGTACAACCATACCAAGTGCATTAAGTGCAATGGATCCTGACTTTAAATTCCCGCAAACTTGGAAATCAAGTTTAGCTTTAGATGCTAAATTGCCATGGGGATTGGTTGGTACAGTAGAAATTATCTACAATAAAGATATGAATCAGGCAATGGGTAAAAATGTCAACCTGGTTGAACCAACAGCATTAAATGTTACAGGTTATCCGGATAACAGACCTATTTATCCAAGTGCTAACGCTTCAAAATATATTAATACAATAAATAGCGCAGGTCAGGCCGTACCAGGTGCAACTGGTGCATTAAATGCTATTTATTTGACCAACTCTAACGAAAATGGTCACTATTTAAGCTTTACCGGTAAATTGGAAAAACAATTCAGCAGAGGTTTTAACGCAAGCGTTGCCTATGTTAGAAGTTATGCTAAAAACGTTTACGATGGTAGTGGAGATCAGTTGTTAAACACATGGTCTATCACACAAACTTATCGTACTGGTAATACTCCTGGTTTAGGTTATGCCAACTATGTAGTGCCGGACAGGTTCATTGCTAATATTTCATACAGAAAAGAATATTTGAAACACCTGGCGACATCTGTTTCTGTTTTTTATGAAGGATCTATACAGGGTCGTTACTCTTATACCTATGGTGGAGATTTCAACCGTGACGGTCAAAGTTCAAATGACCTGATCTATGTTCCGAAAAATGCTTCAGAAATTACATTTACTGACTTTACATATAACGGCGTTCTTTACACCGCAAGACAGCAAAGCGATATCTTCTTCCGTATGGTAGAAAATGACCCTTATCTGAATTCAAGAAGAGGGCAGTACGCAGAGCGTAACGGCGCTAAAATGCCTTGGAGAAATCAGTTTGACCTGAAAATAGCTCAGGACTTATTTACTAATATTGGAAAAACCAAGAATACTTTACAGTTCACTATCGATATCTTCAACTTTGGTAACTTATTGAATAAAAACTGGGGTATTTACCAAACCGTTAATGCTTCCGGTATATTAGTACCAACTAACCAGAACGCTTTAGTTGCAGGAGGTACAGTTAAACCAACATTCCGTTTACAAACAGATCGTAACCAACCGGTTCAATCTACTTTCCGTAACAATGTCAGTTTATCTTCCACTTACTACATGCAGTTTGGTTTAAGATATATTTTCAACTAATACAAAGTAGTTAATAACAAAAAAGAGTTGTTCCGGTTATTTAGGAAGAACTCTTTTTTGTTATTAAACAGAAGATATTTTATAACCGGAAAATAATAAAGGATTAAACCTTAATCTTCTAAATGTCCGAACTTGCCGTTTTGAAAATCAAGAAAGGCTTGTTGAATCTCTGCCTGGTTATTCATCACAAATGGGCCGTAACTCGCTATAGGTTCATTAATAGGCTCACCGCTCATTATCAGTACCACAGCATTCTCATTGGCCCTGATGCTAAACTGTTCCCCTTTATTTTCAAAATGAACAAACCTGTCTGTTGTTACTTCAGTTTCCCCATTAATAGTAATAGCCCCCTCAATCACTATCAGAGCAGTATTATATTTCGCTGGAAATTCAAATCTTGCTTCACCACCCGTATTTAATTTTGCATTTAATAAGTGCACTGGGGTAAAAGTAGATGCACCACCTTTAACACCCTCATATTCCCCCGCTATTACCTCTACCAACCCGGCATTGTTCTGTAAATTCACTTTTGGCATCGCAGCATTTTCAATCGCCTGGTATTTGGGAGCGCTCATTTTATCCTTTGCAGGTAAGTTTACCCAAAGCTGCACCATTTGAAACTCACCACCGGTTTTACTCCATTCAGTTTCGTGAAACTCCTTGTGTAAAATACCGGAAGCAGCCGTCATCCATTGAACATCCCCTTCACCAATCACACCACCACCACCGGCACTGTCTCCATGCTCCACACGACCTTTATAAGCGATCGTCACTGTTTCGAAGCCCCTGTGCGGATGAACGCCAACCCCTTTTGGTTTGTTACTGGCAGGAAAACTGTATTTAGAATTATAGTCCAGCATTATAAAAGGACTCATCGTGCGCATTGGTACTACGCTTGGAATAAAATTGTGAACTCTGAACCCGTCTCCTACGAAATGTGGGGTACGCGGATCAAATACCTGTGCAATATGTTTTGTAGCCATTTTAGTCTCCTTTTTATTTATAATGCAAAGTTAGACCCGATGCCGGAGATAGAAATTAATATAGGTTAAGTTCAATTGCAGATACATTCATTAATATATCATCCAACAGGTAATGACAAATGTCGTTAAATTGTCGTGGATATGAGTAGTGAACCCGGCTGCTGCAATAGCATGATTCCGCAGCAATTCTGTTGGGACCGGTAATCAATAAATTAACAACTTGCATTTATGGTTTTTTTGTCTGTAAACAAAAAAAGACTATCTTTGCATCACTGATGAGCAGAATACAGAAGGGAACGATAAACGTTCCCTTTTCGTTTCCTGTTGTTTTAGAACAGTAAAAAAAGGAATAAACATGGCTAATCTGCCTGTAATAGAAAAAGTTGAAGCATTTTTAAACGAACTGATAGCCGATACACCAGAGTTGTTTTTGGTAGAAATAAAAGTAAAGCCTACCAATAATATTAAAGTGTATTTAGACGGCGATAATGGTGTTACTATTAAACAATGTGTACAGCTAAACAGGAAACTGTATGCGAAGATTGAAGAAGCCGCTTATTTTCCTGATGGAGACTTTTCGTTAGAAGTAAGCAGCGCCGGTATCGGAGAACCATTATTAAAACATCGCCAGTTTATAAAAAATATTAACCGCTACCTGGAAGTTAAATTATTGGACAATACAGTAGTAGAAGGTAAACTAATCAATGTTTCTGATAACGACTTCCAGTTGGAAGTAATAACCGGGAAAGGTAAAAAACAAACAATCACACAACCGGTTTTTGAGTTTTCAGCAATAAAAAGCGCAAGTGTAGAAGTAAAATTTTAAAATAAATTTTAAACAATCATCAATGGAGGGTTACCAATTAGCCATTGCGTAATCTATAATTGAGGATTAATTGTAAATAAAGATAACTATGGCCAGCATTAATCTGATTGAAGCGTTCCAGGAATTTAAAGACGCTGAAAATATAGATCGTCCTACCTTAATGAAAGTAGTAGAAGATGTATTTAAAACATTACTACGTAAAAAATATGGTTCCGACGAAAACTTTGATGTTATTGTAAATGCTGAAAAAGGCGATTTGGAAATATTGAGACACCGCATTATCGTAGAAGATGGTGATGTAATGGATCCGAACGAAGAAATTGCTTATAGCGATGCTATCAAAATAGAACCGGATTTTGAAGTAGGTGAAGAGCTTTTTGAAGAAATCGATCTTTTCGATTTTGGCAGAAGAGCCATTTTAGCAGCTAAGCAAACTTTAGCCAGCCGTATCGGCGATTTAAAGAAAAATGTTTTAGTTAAAAAATATGCTGATAAAGTAGGAGAACTGGTTTCTGCCGAAGTTTATCAGGTTTGGAAAAAAGAGATCTTATTAGTTGATGAGGAAAATAATGAGTTGTTATTACCACGCAGCGAGCAGATCCCTCAGGATTTTTTCAAAAAAGGCGATACTGTAAGAGCAGTCGTTAAAAAAGTAGAGCTGAAAAATAATAACCCGGTTATTATTATCAGTCGTACACACCCAACGTTCTTAGCTAAATTACTGGAAGTAGAAGTTCCGGAAATTTTTGACGGCTTGATCACCATCAGGAAAATAGTTCGTGAACCGGGTGAGCGTGCTAAAGTAGCAGTAGAAAGTTTCGATGACCGTATAGACCCGGTAGGCGCCTGCGTAGGTATGAAAGGTAGTCGTATTCATGGTATCGTTCGCGAATTGAAGAACGAAAACATAGATGTGATCAACTTTACTACCAATATACAGTTGTTAATCCAGAGAGCTTTAACACCGGCAAAAATTTCTAAAATTACAATCGGCCAGGACGGTGAACACGCAGATGTGTATTTGCCAAGCGACCAGGTAAGTTTAGCAATTGGTAAACGCGGTGTCAATATTAAATTAGCCTGTGAACTTACAGGATTGGATATTGACGTATTCCGCGATAATGACGAAGAAGAAGACAGCCAGTACGATATCGATTTAGAAGAATTCGTAGATGAGATTGACGGTTGGGTCATCGAAGAGCTTAAACGCATCGGTTGTGATACTGCAAGGGCCGTATTACAGTTAAGCGCAAGCGAACTGGAACGCCGTACCGATTTAGAAAAAGAAACAATTGACGAGATTAGACGCGTATTACAGGAAGAATTTGACAGAGAATAAGCCGTTTTTTTTAAAACTTAAGCAAAACCTCGTAGGTTTGCTTAAGTTTTAAGATATATCGTCTGTTTATTAACAAAAAATAGATAGCACACACGCACATATAACAACATTTTAAACACACGATTCACTTCACGATTCACAACAAAGAATGTCTGAAATTAAATTACCACGTTTATTGGCAGCTGCCAAAGAATTTAATATCGGCCAAGAAACATTAGTAGATTTTTTGGTTGGTAAAGGATTTGTGCGCGAAGATTTGAAGCCTTCAGCTAAGCTAAGTGAGCCTATGTATCAAGCTTTGCAAAAAGAGTTTCAAAGTGATAAAGTAGCCAAGGCAAAAAGCAATATGATTGACTTGCCTAAAGGCGAAAAATCTGATTCACGCAGAAAAAAAGAAGAAGAGTTTAGAAAACAACAACAGCAGGTTACAGATGCAGAACCTGCACCAGCTACTAAAGCAGAGGACATTGATAATGCGCCTCTATCAAACATTTCAGTAGAAGAGGAAGTGAAACCAGCAAAAGAAATTGTTGTAGAAACACCGGTTGTTGAAAAACAAACAGCTCCGATTGAAAATGAAATCAAACCTTCAATAGAGACCAAGCCAGCGCCACCTCAGGAAAAAGAGGCACCCGAGCAGGTAGCAGCACCTAAAGAAGAAAAAAATATTACGGTAGAACCAGTGGCGGCAGAGGTAAAAGCACCTGTACAGCCGGAAACTGTAAAACCGGTAGAAACTACTGTTCAGGAAACACCAAAAGTGACAGAAAAACCGGTAGTAAAAGAAACGCCAATTGAAGAGAAGCCAGTAGCAGAAGTTAAAACATCCCAGGAGGCAACGCCTGCTAAAGATGAAAAACCTGCAGAAGCAACAAAAGAAGAACCAGTGGATACAACTGTTCGCTTAGATGCTCCCGGTATAGAAGGCCCTAAAGTAATAGGTACGATCGATCTTAGCAGCATCGATTCTTCTACCAGACCAAGAAAGCAAAATAATAAAGACCTTCAGGCGCCTCAAAAAGGAACGCAGCAAGGTCAGCCTAATAATAAAGGTCAGCAAAACCAGCCGAAACCTCAAGCTCCTCAGCAACAGCCGGCTCCGAAAAAAGAGCAAGCTGATAGAAAGTTTGAAGTAAAGCCTAAACCGGAAGCCGAAAAACCGGCACAGGTTCAGGCGCCTGCCCCAACACCGGATGAACCACCGGTAATTGAAAATATCCAGGCAGAACGCATCAGCGGACCTAAGATTTTAGGTAAAATTGAATTACCTGTTGATAGCGAAACAAGGCCAAAGTCTAATAATAACGATCGTGAAAAGCGCAAGCGTAAGCGGATTCCATTAGATAAACGCCCGGTTGGCGGTGATGCAAACAGACCTGGCGGTAACAATGCCGGTCAGCAACCTCGCCAGGGACAAGGTGCACCGTCACAAGGTGGCACCCAACAACGCCCGACTATTCAACAACCACGCAGAGAAGGCAGTGGTGTTGGTAAACCAATCTTAGCAGGTCAGCCAGGACATCCGGGCAGCGGCAGCGGAAACAGGAACGATAGAAGAGGCGGCCATAACGACAGACGTGGCGGCGATAGAAATAATACCGGCAACAGCCGTGAAGATAAAGTAATTGACGAGAAAGAAATTCAACGTAAATTACAGGAAACACAGGCCCGTTTACATGGCAAGCAAAACTCCGGTAAAAATGTAAAAGCAAGGTCACGCCGTGAAAAACGCCGTGAACTGGCCGAAGCGCAAAGCGAATTAGACCGCGATGTGAAATTACAGGTGACCGAGTTCATTAGCGTAAGCGAATTAGCCAGCTTAATGGATGTAAGTTTTACCGAAGTAATCAGTAAGTGTATGAGCCTGGGTATGATGGTGTCCATCAACCAGCGTTTAGATGCGGAAGTAATTGAATTGGTAGCAAGCGAGTTTGATTTTGAGGTTGAGTTTATCGACATGGAAAAACAAGCGGAACTTGAAGAAGAAGACGAAGTGGATAATCCGGACGATTTAGAACCTCGTGCACCGATCGTTACCATCATGGGCCACGTTGACCACGGTAAAACATCATTACTTGACTACATCCGTAAAGCGAACGTAGTAAGCGGAGAGGCCGGTGGTATTACCCAGCACATCGGTGCTTATGATGTAACGACAGCAAGCGGCAAAAAAGTAACTTTCTTAGATACGCCGGGTCACGAAGCCTTTACAGCGATGCGTGCCCGTGGTGCTAAGTTAACCGATATTGCAGTAATCGTAATTGCAGCGGACGATGCGGTGATGCCTCAGACAAAAGAAGCCATCAGCCATGCGCAGGCAGCCAATGTACCAATGATCTTTGCTATCAATAAAATAGATAAGGATGGTGCTAACTCTCAGAAAATTTATGAGCAATTATCGCAAATGAATATTCTGGTAGAAGAGTGGGGCGGTAAATTCCAAAGCCAGGAATTAAGTGCCAAAAAAGGATTGAATGTAGATCTGTTATTAGAAAAAATATTGCTTGAAGCGGAGTTGTTAGATTTAAAAGCTAATCCGACTAAAAATGCTTCAGGTGCGGTTGTAGAAGCCTCTTTAGATAAAGGCCGTGGTTATGTTGCCACAGTTTTGGTACAGGATGGTACTTTAAAACAAGGCGATTTAGTAGTGAGTGGTCAGAACTATGGTCGTGTAAAAGCCATGTTCGATTACCGCAATACTAAGAAAACAAAAGCAGAACCATCTACACCGGTATTGATCTTAGGCTTAAACGGAGCGCCGCAGGCCGGTGAGAAATTTAAAGTTTACCAGGATGAAGCTACAGCAAAAGAAGTTGCCAACAAACGTGGGCAGATACTTCGTGAGCAAGGTATGCGCGCCCGTAAGCACATTACTTTAGATGAGATCGGTCGTCGTCTCGCATTAGGTAACTTTAAAGAACTGAATGTGATCATTAAAGGTGACGTGGATGGTTCCGTAGAGGCATTAAGCGATAGCTTACAAAAACTGAGCACTGAAGAAATCGTTGTAAACGTGATTCTGAAAGGTGTGGGTGCTATCAGCGAAAATGACGTAACCTTAGCCAGCGCATCCGATGCCATTATTATTGGTTTCAACGTTCGTCCAAACCAACAGGCAGCACGTCTTGCAGAGAACGAAGGTATCGAGATCAAGCAATACTCAATTATCTACTCTGCTATTGCCGATATTAAGAGCGCAATGGAAGGTTTATTAGAACCTAAGATAGAAGAGAAAGAAGTGGCTAACGTAGAAGTACGTGAAGTGTACAAATTTGATAAAGTAACCGTAGCAGGTTGTTATGTATTGAGTGGTAAAATTAAGCGTGATGCCAAAATCCGTATTTACCGCGACGATGCATTACTTTATCCACGTGCCGAAGGTGCTTACGCAGAGTTGGGTAGCTTAAAACGCTTCAAAGATGATGTAAAAGAAGTGAACAACAACTACGAGTGTGGTTTGACGGTTAAAAACTACACTGACTTACAGGTAGGCGATATCATTGTCGCTTTCGAAGAAGAAGAAGTAAAACGCACTTTATAATACTTAAAGCATACATTGAAAAAAATGCAGTTCTCAAAAAGAACTGCATTTTTTATTTGGGGCTGTGGGCATTGGGAATATATTTGAACATTTGTCCGGCGGGCTTATGGCTCCGCTGCGCTCGGTGTATTTTTGCAGGTGCGTTTTACAGTGTAACGTATCCCCGGGCAATCCTGCAAAAATACACTGGCTCGTTCCTCGCCACCAACGCTTGCCGCAGCCCTTCTGCATACAAGCATTTCTGAACAGTAAATCTGCGTTACGTTACAATCAATCATGGAATGCCATCAGATTTCAAAAGCGTGTATTTGCAATGCCCCATTGATATTCTACTGAAGAGGGGCTGCCGGATGTGCAGGGCCTGGTACGACGCAGGAGTACCGAGCGCTAGCGAGCCCGGAGCAGCCGGAGCTGAACCAGAATAGAATTTATCAATGTTCATAGCCCCATGTCTTTATTTAAAGCCTGTATAAATGACGCTGGATATTGTAAATTGATCTCTCTGATTGATGGATATAATTTGTTGAAATGCCTGCAGGATAGCACTCCTTTTATCTAATTTTAATCTGAAAATGTCAAATGTATTTTTTGTAATTATTTGATTTTTAATTCTATATATTTGTTTTGAAAGCAATGAAGCCATATTTAATTTGAACTTGCATTTAAAAGTGAAAAAAGTGTAAAAAAATATACTTAATTTGGCAGATTGTGATTTCGTTTAATTGTAAGAAAAATTTTCATTTTAGATAATGTAATTTGAAAAAATCCATTTCAGAAAAGATTCAATTGAACAGAAAAACGGGTTGCTTATCAAGACAATTATTAATTTAAAGACAATGAGTCAGAAATTAACGTTAGAGCAAATTCAGAATTTTGAGGGAAAATATCCTAAGCAATTGTGGCATTTGTTTATGGTGGAAATGTGGGAACGTTTTTGTTTCTACGGCATGCGCGGAGTGTTAGCCATCTTCATGGTGGACCAGTTAGGATTAACAGATGCCAATTCAAACTTAAAGTATGGGGCAATCCAGGCATTTGTTTATGCATTTACATTTGTCGGTGGCATTTTTGCCGATAAAATTTTAGGATTTAAACAATCTTTGATTTTTGGCGGGTTGTTTATGATTTTTGGTAATCTGCTAATTGGTATCAATCCTAAAGAGTTCTTTTATATTGGTATTACACTCAGTATTATCGGTACCGGTTTTTTTAAACCAAATATATCCTCAATGGTTGGGATGTTGTATAAGGACAATGATGCCAGAAGAGATGCCGGGTTTAGCTTGTTTTATTCCGGAATTAATATCGGGGCGCTTTTAGGTGGAATACTTTGCGTTCATTTAGGCAAAACCTATGGTTGGAGTTACGCATTTTTAGCAGCAGGAGTAGTAATGATTTTAGGCGTTGCGATGTTCCTGAAATTTAAAAACGAACTGGGACCTATTGGAGACTCTCCTTTATTAAATATCGCTCCTAAAACCAGAAAACTAAGAGAATTAGGGGTTTTAATTGGTTCATTATTATGTATTCCTTTCATTTACATGATGATTCAGAATACCGATTATACTGACATATTTATGTACACAATCGGCCCATTAGCTGTCGTTTATTTCATTTATCAGCTAATAAAGATACCAGATTCTAACGCTAAATCTAAGTTTTTAGCCGCATTTATATTAATTGCATTCTCTATTTTATTCTTTGCCATTTTTGAACAGGCTGGCGGATCATTAGCATTATTTGCAAAAGGCAATATTCATCCGTCTGTGTTTGGTATTTCAATGGATCCGAATGTGGTAAATAATGGAGCCAATTCCCTGTTCGTTATCATATTTGCACCAATTTTAGGACTTATTTGGATTTGGCTATCTAAGAAAAACAAAGAGCCGAATACTGTGATTAAGTTTGGTTTGGGCTTTTTGTTTTTGGCAGGTGGTTATTATATATTTTATACAATGCGCTTCTTTTCCGATGCTCAAGGGCTATCTTCATTGGAAGTTTTTAGTTTAGCTTATCTGGTCGTAACTATCTCAGAACTATGTTTATCACCAATCGGGCTCTCAATGGTTACAAAACTATCACCTAAGCATTTAGGTGGTATGATGATGGGATTGTGGTTCCTGGCTTCTGCTTATGGGCAGTATATTGGTGGAAAAATGGGTGCGAGCATGTCTGTAACAAAAGAAAATGCTACTTTAATTGATAAAATGCTGGCATATACAGGTGGATATAAGGAATTAGCTTTATACTCGCTTATTGCCGGGCTTATATTAATATTGGTATCGCCATTGATAAGAAAGCTAATGCGTGAGGTAAAATAATTAAAAAATATCAAAGTCTAATATAATAATTAACAAACATGGGAAATGTAAACTCAAGCATCGCTCAAAATGTACCAAATGATTTTTTTAAGTCGAAGGTATTAGGGCATCCATCAGGTTTATTCGTTTTATTTTTTACGGAAATGTGGGAAAGGTTTTCATATTACGGTATGAGAGCATTATTGGTACTCTTTTTAACAAGTGCCATTATTGGAGATAATCCTGGTTGGGGCTGGGATAGAGAAAATGCCCTGGCATTATACGGTTCATATACAGCATTGGCATATTTGACGCCTATTTTAGGTGGTTATTTTGCCGATAAAATCATCGGATACCGCTGGGCAGTAGTTGTGGGAGCATTATTAATGACTTTAGGACATGCTTCCATGGCTGTAGAAACACACTCTTTCTTTTTGTATATGGGCCTGATCCTTTTGGTAATTGGTAATGGCTTCTTTAAACCAAATATGACCTCTATTTTATCCGAAATGTATAAAACCCATCCTGAAAAGAAAGATGGAGCCTATACCATTTTTTACATGGGTGTAAATGCAGGTGCATTTTTAGGAATGCTTCTTTGTGGTTACCTGGGTGAAAAAGTTGGCTGGGCATGGGGCTTTGGTTTGGCCGGTATTTTTATGCTGGTTGGCATGTTGCAGTTTTATTTTACACAGGATATTTTCGGCAATATTGGTAAAAAGCCGGTAAAAGGACAGGAAAAAGAAATAGACGAATCTCATTTATCTGAACAAGAGCGCCAACGGAATCCGTTTACCAAATTTGATACCATATTAATTGCATTGGTTTCTATTGTTGCTTTAGTGTGGGTAATCAATGATCCTGTGTCTAAAATAGGAGGCACTGATTTATTCAATTTTAAAGTAGGTAGTTTAACAGGCAGTAATTTTGTAATTCTTTGCACGTTAGGCCTGTTTATATTCCTGTTAATCAAACGCATCAGCCAGTATAGCCCATTTTTAAGGGACAGGATGATAGCCATCATTATTCTTGCTTTTATCACTATTTTCTTTTGGGCATCATTCGAACAAGCAGGTGGTTCTATGACCATTTTTGCCAAAGATTATACCAACAGGATATTAGAAGGAAGCAGTAAAAGCATTTTTAATGTTGTAAATACATTAATAACCATCGTACCAATGGCCATTATTTCCTTTGTGTTGGTAAAGTTATTCCGCCAAACGTACAGTAAGTATGCTTTAGGTAATATCATACTTGCAGTTGGTTTTGTAATTATCTGGGGAATCGTTATTTACATGTTGAAACAACAATATGTAGAAGAAAAGGCAGAAGTGCCGGCCACCTGGTTTGGTATATTAAACTCATTATTTATCATTAGCCTGGCGCCGCTGGTATCTAAAATTTGGGAAAGCAAATTTAATCCGCCTGCAACTATTAAAAATGGTATAGGTATGATATTATTAGGCATTGGTTTCGGTGCGCTGGCATTTGGCGCTTCTGCAATACCACAAGGTGCCAAAGTAGCATCTGTAAGCATGATCTGGCTGGTGATCGCTTATTTGTTCCACACCCTTGGTGAATTGTTTATATCACCGGTAGGCCTTTCTTATGTAAGTAAACTGGTACCTGCCCGTATGATTGCGATGATGTTTGGTGTTTGGTATCTTGCTATTGCAATTGGTAATAAAATTGCAGGTAAAATGGGCGGAGAAATTGATAAGATTACAGCACAGTATGATATGAAGACTTTCTTCCTGATCTTTACATTAATTCCAATGGGCTTAGGTGTTTTAGTAATGTTGCTTACACCAATACTCAGGAAGTTAATGCATGGTGTTAAATAAGTGTTTAACCAAAATCACTATAAAAAAATAAAGGCTGCAGCTATCCGCTGCAGCTTTTATTTTTTATAACCTTATCACGTATTTGTTAATAAATTCTAATTCGGGTATTGCAATTTTGAAATAGCGATTTTCTTAATTATCTTTAAGCCGTTTCAAGTAGTTCTGCCATGTTTAATTTGAATATGCGCTACTTTTTTTATGATACCAGTGTGACAGATTTGCGAGAACGATGACGTTTTAGCCCTAGTAATGGATGTAGTTTGTAGTATGGGTGTCGATTCTGAGAGTTTTGTATTTAATTTTTAATTTTTGCTGTTAACGAATGGGTCATTTACCAAAATTAATAGAGGATTTAGCACTAATTCTAATCGTAGGTGCCGTTGTAACTTTATTATTTCGCCGGATCAAGCAACCGCTTGTTCTCGGTTATATTATTGCCGGATTATTTGTGGGGCCACACCTGGACCTGATGCCCACCGTGGCCGATAAGGATAATGTAAAAACACTGGCTGAGATTGGCGTGATCTTTTTATTGTTCAGTCTTGGTTTGGAGTTTAGTTTCAAAAAACTGATGCGGGTGGGAGGAGCAGCCTCTATCACCGCTTTTTTTGAAATCGTGTTCATCACTGTAGTCGGTTTCCTGGCCGGTAAATGGATGGGGTGGTCTGTTATGGACAGTATGTTTTTAGGCGGTATGTTAGCCAGTTCTTCTACAACCATTATTATCCGGGCATTTGATGAACTAGGGGTGAAAACCAAAAAGTATGCCCGTGTGGTTTTCGGCGTACTGGTAGTAGAAGATATTGTGGTGATCTTACTAATGGTATTGTTATCCACTGTAGCGGTTACGCAGACGTTTGAAGGCATGGAAATGTTGAAAACGGTAGGCAAGCTTTTATTCTTTTTAATATTATGGTTCATTGCCGGCATCTTTATTATTCCGAGTTTTTTAAGAGCGGTAAAGAAAATGCTGGATGAAGAAACCTTACTCATACTGGCAATCGGGTTGTGTTTAGGCATGGTAGTACTCGCAACCCAGGTAGGCTTTTCTGCAGAGTTAGGCGCCTTCATAATGGGGTCTATTTTGGCCGAATCCACAAAAGCAGAAAAAATTGAACACATCATAAAGCCTGTTAAAGATCTGTTCGGAGCAGTGTTTTTTGTATCCGTAGGTATGATGATTGACCCTAAAGCCATTGCGGATAATGCGTTCCCGGTTTTCATCGTAACATTTATCACCATTTTCGGCAAATTCATCAGTACCACTATTGGCGCCGTTATTTCCGGTCAGCCACTTAAACAATCTATCCAGGTAGGTATGAGTATGGCGCAGATAGGTGAATTTGCATTCATTGTGGCATCCCTCGGATTGTCCTTAGGCGTTATCAGTGAATTTCTCTTTCCTGTAGCAGTGGGTGCTTCTGCCATTACAACATTTACCACGCCGTATATGATTAAATACAGTGACCGGGTATTTGCATTTACCGAAAAGATACTGCCTGCAAAAGTGTTGAATGCCATTAATAAATATTCTTACAGTGCAGAAACCATCCAGACAGAAAGCAACTGGAAGAAAGTGATTAAGAGTTACTCCATAACGGTGCTTACCAACTTTATAATGATCCTGGCTTTATCGCTGTTAGCGGTAATGTTTTTACATCCGTTTATCGGTGAGCAATTTGAGAATCCTAAACTGGCAAATATCATTGCACTTATTATTACGTTTATTGTAATTACGCCTTTTATGTGGGGCCTGATGGCAAAAAAGCCCAATAATATGGCCTATAAAGAGCTTTGGATCAACAACAAATATAATAAAGGTCCGCTACTGGCAATGGAGTTTATCCGGGTGGGAATAGGCGTATTAATCATAGGTTTTTTGGTGAGCCAGTTTTATACACCATGGGTTGCTATTATTGTAGCCATATTATTTACCGCGGTTATACTGTTCATATTCAGTAAAAAAGTACAATCTCTTTATGCCCGTTTAGAAACAAGGTTTTTAGACAACCTGAATGCGCGGGAGAACGATAAAGAGTTATTGCGAATGGAAGCGTCAAAAGTATTATCGGAAAGCCACCTGAAAATAAAAGAGAACGAATTTAAAAAACATCTCGCCCTATCACCCTGGGATGTGCATATTGTAGATTTAATTGTATCCCCCAATGCACTGTACAAAGGATCCACTTTACTGGAGCTAAGCTGGCGCGAACGTTATGGAATTAATATTGCTTATATCAAACGTGGCGATAAAGTGATATATGCTCCATCTGCATACAACCGCTTGTTCCCGTTTGATGAAGTGGGCATTATTGCTACCGATGAGCAGATCCAGCAGTTTAAACCGGTTTTTGAAACTTCCGAAAACCTGAAAGATGGCGATGACAAACTTGAAAACGTCGCCATTAGTAAAGTAGTCGTAAATCAGCTTAATAAATTTAAAGGCTTAACGATAAAAGAGTCTAAAATAAAAGAAGCAACCAATGGATTAGTATTAGGCATAGAGCGTGGTAATGACCGCATTCTTAGTCCCGGCTCAGATACCATACTGGAATGGGGCGATATTATATGGATCGTTGGCGATAAGAGTTTGATCAGTAAACTCAATAAAAACGTTGCAGTTACCTGATCATCCTAAGTTCAAATACCTGTTAATGAAACAGAGCTCTGTTTCATTAACAGGTATATCATAAATCTCAATCATCCTGGAACCCTGCCGGCACTATCCATTAGTTTTAATAATAAGTTTATAAAATTTATTGACGTTGGCAATAGTACTTAAAAGTATATTTGTAAACGAAGTGATTTATAGCGTTAGATGAAGGAGACTTTTCAAATAATCTTTGAATTTTTAAACGATTAAGCTGAATACAATTACAGAAGTTTGAAAGATTACAGGTACATATTCAATAAGTTTATTACAAGCTATTACTTCTACGAAGGATTGAGATTAACCATTGCCATCCTTTTACCAATATTTCTTTTAGGGCATTATGATCTAATACAGTACGGGACCACAATGGCGCTCGGGGTTTTATGCACCAGTATGCCGGATAATGCCGGCCCTATTCATCACAGGCGGATAGCAATGATGTACACCGTCGGGCTTATTTTCCTGATCTCTCTTATTTGCGGGGTGCTGGCTAAAGGATATATCATCGTGCTGGTAATGCTGGCAGTTTTTTCCTTTGCTTTTTCAATGATTGGGGTATATGGAACAAGGACAGGAGCGGTAGGCTTAGCCTGTATGGTAGCCATGTCTATTAATATTGATCAGCGGCTGGAACTTAAGGAAACGGCTATAAATGCTTTACTGATAGCAGCAGGCGGTGCCTGGTATTTTCTGGTAAGTACAGTTGTGCATCGAATCCGGCCGTATAAACTGGTACAACAGGCATTAGGCGATTGTATGCTGGAAACCGCTGAATACATAAAAATCAAGGCCAGCTTTTTTTTAGAAGATTCCGGCCTGAACGATAAATACAAGCAACTGGCGGATGCGCATGTTCTGGTCAATCAAAAGCAAACGTTGGTAAGAGAAATGCTGTTTAAAACCAGGAGTATTGTAAAAGAAAGTACCCATATTGGCCGGGTGCTGTTAATGAGTTTCCTGGATACCATCGATTTGTTTGAAAGAATTATGACCAGTCAGCGCCAGTATGCAGCCTTACATTTTCATTTGAGTGATACACATTTAATGACCGCCTTTGGTAATGGCATTCTGAAACTGGGGAATGAATTGCAGTTAATAGGATTAAGTTTTCAATCAGGTGTTAAAGCGCCAAAGAGCCAATTCAACGACCGGTTTATTCTGGAATTGGAAAACTATCTGAAAGACACCAAAGAAAAGCATCTGAATGAATCGAACGCCAATGCGTATGAAAGCCTGGAACATATTTTAGACAATATCGCCGATTTGCAAAAACGGATCGAAGCTTTACAGCGCTACAGCACTTATGACCCGGATATTGTCACTAAGGATAAAATTAATACGCAAAACTTTAATGAGTACGTCGATAAAAGTGATTTTTCTATTAAGATACTTTTCGATAACCTGAATTTCGACTCCGGTATTTTCAGGCACTCTATCAGGGTAAGCCTTGCAATCCTGAGTGGCTATATTCTTAGTTTAGTAATGCCAATAGGGCATGATTACTGGATATTATTAACCATTATAGTGATCCTGAAGCCCGCGTTTGCCCTTACGCAGCAGAGAAATAAAGAACGTTTGATAGGGACCATTGCAGGTGCATTTATTGCGGGTATATTATTGTACATTACCAATAAATACTATGTTCTATTATCCATACTCATTGTTTGTATGATATTGGCATATAGTCTGGTGCGTACAAAGTACTGGCTCAGCATTACTTTCATGACCATTTTTATTGTATTAGGGTTCTACTTTTTAAAGGTAGGAGAGCAAAATCCTAATGATTTATTGAAAGAACGGGTGATAGATACTATTATCGGTTCTGTCATTTCCATTACATTCCTGTACCTGATACCGCCAAAATGGGAAAAGTACAACATGCACGATCTGGCGGTAAAAACCATCCAGTCCAATAAATCATACTTCACCTACATTGCGCATGCGTTTATGGGCGAAAGATTCGATACGCATACTTTCAAACTCAAGCGCAAAGAATCCTATGTCGCACTGGCCAATTTTGGTGACTCATTTCAAAGAATGCTGAGCGAGCCTAAAAAAATGCAGCAAAACGGGGATTATATTCACCAGATGGTGGTGTCAAACTATATGCTGGCTTCACATATAGCAACGCTGGCTGCGTTAAAAACAGATTATAAGAATGCCTATAACAGCAGTTCTTTTGAGACGATCATAAAAAATACCACTCAGAATCTTCAGTATTGTATCAATCTGTTAAACAATACCGTTCCCCCGGATTTTGAACTAAGAAAACTTAACATTAATACAGAGTTGAATTTATTAAAGGAAGATATTTCCCGGAAACTGGATGCCGCTACAACAGATACGCCAATACACTATAGTAGTTATATGGAAGTTGTTGAACAACTGGAAATTATCAACAGGATATCTATAGATGTGATTAAAGTGACCAGGAATTTTCATTCTGTATAGAATGGTGTCTGTTTGATTTTTATTTCGTTCAATTTCAATTAATAATTACAGGTTTATTTTAACGGACATCTTACAAACCGTAAAACTTTATCATTATTTTTTAAAATTTAATAACAGGATATTTAAAAAATGTTTTTCTTTGCGTGGCAATTACATTAACAGAGGAATTGCATTATTTAAAAATGTCATTAAAAAACTCATTGTTTCCACATACTACGCTTGTAGTAAACACTATATCACATAGTGGGTTTTTTACTGTGCCTGCGAGGCCGGGTTTTTTAGTACGACAATTACCCTTTGTGGTGCGACGTTGATATTCCTCATGAAATATGTTTCGTGAAGCCGGTTCCGGGAAGAACCGACTAACGAAAATATTATCAATTGCGTCGGGGCGTAGTTTACAAACATCATTTACAATTTTCTTTTACTATTTATCGGGTCATTAACCAATGGAAAACAATGACTTTATTATAACTGTTGCAAATAGTACGCATTTAGATTTTGCGACTATCATTTGTGAAGAGTACGAAAGCAGTGCAAAAGCACGTGGCACAGGTATTGCCAAAAGAACACCTGAATACGTTAAACAAAAAATGCTTGAGGGTAAATCCATCATCGCTTTTAGTAAGGATGGCGTTTGGGCAGGATTCTGCTATATTGAAACCTGGAGCCATGGCGATTATGTTGCCAATAGCGGCCTTATCGTGTCGCCACATTTCAGGAAAGCAGGCTTAGCCAAATCTATCAAAAAGCATATTTTTAAATTAAGCCGTACACTATACCCAAATGCCAAAATTTTTGGCTTAACAACGGGGCTGGCGGTAATGAAAATAAACAGCGAACTAGGGTACGAACCGGTTACTTACAGTGAGCTAACCCAGGATGACGCTTTTTGGGCAGGTTGTAAAAGTTGTGTCAATTATTCCATTTTAATGAGTAAGGACCGCAAAAACTGCATGTGTACAGCCATGCTTTACGATCCTAAAGACCATTACGAACCGGAGGAAACAAAAGAGCATTTCGAAAAACACAGCAAAGTGTACGAGCGCCTTTTAAGATTTAAACAACGCATTTTTGGTAAGAAGGCAGATGAAAAGAAAACCACTTTCTTACAACTATTATTTCATTAATTGTATTATTTTAAATAAAAAGAGAACATAACAATGTCAAATTCAAATCAGTCGTTTAGCTTCATCCCTACCGGCGAATCCGAATTAAAAGGCGCTAAAATAGTGTTAGGCTTTAGTGGTGGTTTAGATACAACTTTTTGTGTAAAATATTTTCAGGAATTAGAAGCGGAAATACACAGTATCATTGTAAACACCGGTGGTTTCAGTAAGGAAGAACTTGAAAAAATTGAAGCGCATGCCTATAAACTAGGTGTAAAAACACATACCACTATTGATGCGGTAAACAGCTACTACGATAGAATAATAAAGTATTTGATTTTTGGTAATGTTCTTAAAAATAATACCTACCCGTTAAGCGTAAGCGCAGAGCGCCTGGTACAGGCTTTACATATTGCAGATCATGCAAAAGCATTGAACGCCGATGCGGTAGCGCATGGTAGTACAGGTGCCGGTAACGACCAGGTACGTTTCGATATGGTGTTCCATATCAATATCCCGGGTGTAAGAATCATTACCCCGATCCGTGATTTAAAACTGAGCCGCGAGCAGGAAATTGAATATTTAAAAGCGCGCGGTGTAGAAATGAACTTCGAAAAAGCAGCCTATTCTATTAATAAAGGGTTGTGGGGTACCAGTGTTGGTGGCCGCGAAACACTTAACAGCCACGGTGTTTTACCGGAAGAAGCATGGCCAACGCAGGCGACTGCTATAGAGCCTCAAAACGTTGAGCTGATATTCACAAAGGGAGAATTGACCGGTGTGAATGACAAAACTTTTAATCATCCGGCAGAAGCCATCCAGTATTTACAAAGCATTGCCGGTCCTTACGGTATCGGTCGTGATATTCACGTGGGTGATACCATTATCGGTATTAAAGGCCGTGTCGGTTTCGAAGCAGCAGCACCAATGATCATTTTAAAAGCACACCATGCGTTGGAAAAGCATGTCCTTACAAAATGGCAGTTGAACTGGAAAGACCAACTGGCACTTTTCTATGGCAACTGGCTGCATGAAGGCCAGATCCTGGATCCGGTGATGCGCGATATTGAAGGTTTCTTTGCAAGTACACAGGAACATGTAAGCGGTAAAGCTTTTGTACAGCTATTACCTTACCGTTTCCAAATTGCAGGCATCGAAAGTCCTTATGATTTAATGAGCAGTAAGTTTGGTAAATATGGGGAAATGAATAGTGGTTTTACAGGCGAAGATGTAAGAGGATTCAGTCGCATATTTGGCAACCAGGTTGGTATTTACAACCAGGTAAAAGAAGAGGCAGGTAAGTAATAATTACGATATATTTTTATACAGGGCGGCCGCCAGGCTGCCCTTTTTTATGCAGGTATTCTCCTGATATTCCTGACTGTATTCATTCAGCCTGGCGCCGGGCTATCCGCAGTACTCCGCGGCGGCATGGCAGTTTTTATAGCTCAGCATTTCATTATCGTTTCTGCCGCCTTGCGGGGTACTTTGCTGCTATCCCTGCCGCTTAATACAAAGAGTGATAGTTTTTTTCTTGTGTCCATCGATCTAAGCGGCTTTATAGCAGTAATACTGCACAAGGGAGTGACACAACGATGTTAAATAGCAGTACAAATGACGGCTCAATAAAAAATGAAAACCATACCTGTTTTTGCAGTTAATTTGTAACGGAGAAATTCATGACAGATAAGATTCATCAGATATTAAAAGAATATTTTGGCTACGATGCGTTCAGGCCAATGCAGGAAGATATTATCAATGCAGTACTGGCAGCTAATGATGCGCTGGCACTGTTGCCAACCGGAGGGGGAAAGAGCGTGTGTTACCAGGTTCCGGGATTGGCGATGCCGGGCATGTGCCTGGTGGTATCGCCACTGATAGCGCTGATAAAGGACCAGGTCATGCAATTGCGGAAACGTGGGGTACCTGTACTGAATATTTATAGCGGCATGAGTTTTTACGATGTAAAAAAAACGTTGGATGATGCCTGCTCCGGGCGTTTCAGATTCTTGTTTGTATCGCCGGAAAGATTGCAGAGTAATTTGTTTAAAGAATACCTGTCGGCAATGCCGTTAAATATGATTGCTGTGGATGAAGCGCACTGTATATCGCAGTGGGGCTATGATTTCAGGCCCAACTATTTAAAGATTGCTACGGTGAGGGAAGTGCATCCCGGGATACCTGTACTGGCGCTTACGGCCAGTGCTACATCGCAGGTGCAGAAAGATATCTGCGAGAAACTGGCATTCAGGACAACGCAGTTGTTTAAGCAGTCTTTTGCCAAGCCGAATGTCTCTTTCAGTGTTTTTAGAACCGCTCATAAGCACCTTAAATTAATGGAGATCTTTAAAGGGGTGAAAGGTTGCGGATTGATTTATGTACGCAACAGGCGCCGTACCAAAGACGTGGCAGAATATTTATTAAGCCAGGGCATCAACGCTAGTTTTTACCATGCCGGCCTTACCAACAGTGTGCGTGAACAGCGGCAGGCAGACTGGTTAAGTAATAAAGTACCTGTAATGGTTTGTACCAATGCGTTTGGCATGGGCATCGATAAGCCGGATGTAAGGGTAGTGGTGCATATTGATATTCCCGATTGTATAGAGAATTATTACCAGGAAGCTGGTCGTGCAGGCAGGGATGGCCAAAAGTCTTATGCCGTGCTGATCTATCATGATAACGACCTGAATGAACTAAGGAAGTTGCCGGAAAGAAAATATCCGCCTGTTAGTGAGATCAGAAAAGTGTATAAACAGATAGGTGATTTTTTGCAGATACATGTTCATAGCGGCAAGGGGCAATACTATGATTTTGACATCAGGATGTTTTGTGAAACATTTAAAGTGAATCCGTCATTGGCTGTAAATGCTTTGAACCTGTTGCAACAAAGTGGCTATATGACTTTTTCAGAATCTATATTTATACCATCTAAAGTAGAATTTACGTGTAATAAAGCTGTTCTGAACGATTTTGAAGCCATGTATCCAAATCTGTCTGGTATAATAAAGGCATTGCTGCGTACTTATGAGGGTATCTTTAATAACCTGGTAAGCATATCGGAACGCAAAATGAGCAAATACCTGCATATAACGGAAGAAGAGGTGGTAAAGCGGTTAAATGCTTTAAATTACTATAGAATAATACACTATGAACCGGTAAAAGATACGCCACAGGTATTTTTAAATTATGACAGGGTAACGGTAGAGGAGCTGCGATTTGATGAGAAACTGTATAGGATGCTTAAGGAAAGATATACAGAACGCGTAGAAAAAATAATGGAATATGTTACTGAAGAGCAATGCCGCAGTTTATACATGCGCCATTATTTTGAGGATTTTGCCAGTGACAGTTGCGGCATTTGTGATGTGTGCCTGGCAAAGAAAAGACAATTGCTAAGTAGTAGGGAAGTGTCTGATATTGCAAGGACACTGCTGGGGTTTATAAATGAATCACAAACTGAAGAAGCATTGAGGACATACGCACAAATACCTAAGCCGCAATTTGACCAGGTCCTTCATTATTTGTTATCCGAAGAAATGATCACTTATGATATCAATAAACTGTTGGTACGAAAAAAATAAATCACCTGCATGTTTATAGTCTGAAACGTACAGGTGATTTATTTGTAAATATTTGCAGGAAATACTTTGGTCCGGCCTTTATACACCTATCAATAAAAGTCTTCCATTTCGATCTCGAAAAACAAAGGAGAGTTTGCCGGGATCGCTTTTGCTGAATCGGTGTTGCTGCTGCCTTTACAACCATACGCTAATGAAGAGGGAATGATAGCCTGTAATTTACCACCTTTACCAATTTTTGGTATCACATCCTTCCAGCCCTGGATTAAGCTGCTGAGGTAAAAACCGGTAGTTCCCGGGTTCGTTGCCTGGTCAAAAACTGTTCCATCTAATTTTTCACCACGATATTTGATATAAATACGGCTGTTCAAATTCGGCTTTTTGGCACCGCCTTCGTTTATAATTTTATAGAATACACCTGTTTCTCCCTTTATAGCACCAATACCTTTACTGTCATTATATGCTGTAATTACAGGAATCTCCGATTCTATAGAGACATTAGTACAGGAGGTTGTACCCTTGTTGCAGCCAACAGCTACTACAATTGCCGCTAACACCGCTATTTTTATAAAATTCATTGTTCTCTTTTTCATTAGTTAGTCATTCTTTTGCTTTTTGTATAAAAGCTCTTTATACTTGGTTTCGTATTGATCGTACTTAAATTTATTGGAAAATATTGCGTAAAAGACAGCTATAATTATTACAGCTATTATAACCACAGCATTAATGGAGCTGCTGTTATTAATCATGTCCGCACGTTTATACCAACCACTTAGAAAGTTAAAAAGAATAACACCGCCAAATAATAAACCCACGGGCAAGCCTACCAATAATTGATAAAAAGTTTTTTTCTTTTTATCGCGTACGGTTTCCCAGTATTTAATAAATGCTTCTTCTTTTTCAGTTAACATCCTAAAAAATTATGGACAAATGTAACCAGAACCATTGAGAAATTTTAAAAACCCGGAATAATTAAGAATTTATTTAGAGAGTCCGCTCATCATATTTGTAAAATATCTTTTAATAATAGCATAGATTGATGTTTAATTGCCAGCAATTTTTATTTTTACATTAATCAGATATAAATAAGAAATGACGATATACTATTGTTACGATGCATATTGTGGTTGGTGTTACGGGTTTAGCCCGGTTATAAAAAAGCTTAAGGAGAAATACAACGATAAATTTTTCTTTGAAGTATTGAGCGGCGGTATGATCCCAAAAGAGAGTGTAAAGCCTGTTTCTGCAATAGCCGGTTACATAAGCACTGCCTATAAAACAGTGGAAGAAAGTACGGGTATTAAATTTGGAGAGGATTTTTTGTGGCATATTTTCAACCCCGATTTGAGTGACTGGTTTCCATGTTCCGAAAAACCGGCAGTCGCCCTATGTATATTTAAAGAATTACATCCGGATAAGCAAGTCGAGTTCGCATCAGATCTTCAATATGCGTTAAACTATGAAGGCCGCGATTTGTGTGATAATGAGGCTTATCGTCATTTACTGGAAAAGTATGAAATCAATGCAGATGATTTTTATTCTAAACTGGAAAGCCAGGTGTATATTGATGCCGCCAAATATGAATTTCAGCTTTGTAAGCAATTGCAGGTAACCGGTTATCCGCAGGTATTATTACAGGTAGAAGATACTAAATTTTACCTGGTAAGCAAAGGCTATAGCGATTTTGATACTGTGGAAAAAACGCTGGAAAGTATATTGGCAAGTTTAAATTAAAAAAGAGGCGAAAGCCTCTTTTTTAATTGCTATTCTACAATGAATGTTTTGTTTTAAAAACGTTGTTTCTTGCCCGCCTCACTGTATGAAAACTTCTAAGGCCCTGCTTAAAATGACCAAGCATAATTTTAAAATCATTTATCAGGAAATTGTACCATTTCGGCAAGGATAGATTGTTAATTTTATGATAAGTTACCATCTGGGCAAAGTACTTACTCGATGATTTTAAGAGTGGTACTTCAATATGGTAGATATAATAAGCCGGAAAATTATAAACAATATTGTAATCGTTATTCAATGTTTGAATTGTCCACAGCTTATCTTCATTGCCGCCAATGGTTTCATTAAAACGTTGTTTTTCCCATGCTTCCTTATTAATCAAACAGCAACTGCAGGCCAGGAGTTTATCCCATATGTCCACATAGTTTTTCCTGTTTAACATATCAGCAGGGCCCAAAATATCATATTTTACATGATTGAATACTAAGTTGGGAGAAGAGATGTTTAAAAAACGGATACCACCCAGCTTTTTATCAGTTAATAAGTGCTCAAAATCTTTCACAAAGTATTTGGTCAATAACTTCACATGCGGGCTGATTGTAAAAACATATTCTCCACTACAGTTTTCAAATCCAAGGTTAAGTGCTTTGCCATAGGTAAATTCACCTCTTTTTATTGTAAAAGTTTTGGCATTATATTGTTTTGCAATTTCCAGGGAATTGTCAGTAGATTCATTATCAACAACGATTATTTCAATTGAAGATTCGCATTCCTGGCTTCTAATGGACTTAATACACTTTTCAAGTGCATCAACCTCATTATAATTTCTGATTAAGAAAGAGATTAAGGGCATAAAAAACGGGTTTGTAGCACAAAGGTATAGATATTTTTAAAATATAAAACATTTTGTGTCAAAAAAAAAGCACAAAGTAATATTACAATGTGCTTTTTCTATAAAAAATAAAGTGGTATTATTTTATGCCAGGTTGTTTAGAGCATTCTTCAGTTTCTCAAACATTTCTTTAATATCCTCTTCCTTGCAGGTACCAATACTAAGCCTGTACCACGGAGATGTTTTTTCTGCCCCGAAGCAATAAAACGGTACAATCGCCAGCCCCGCATTCGCTAATAAATATTGTGTTACATCCTCTTGTGTAGATAAAACAGTTCCATCTGCGGTTTTCTTACCGGCCAGGTCAAATTTAATGGTCATATATATCGCCGCTTTCGGTGCCACTACGTCCACATCAAAACCGTCTGCTTTTAATGCGCTGAATCCTGCATAAAGTTGCTGCAATAAACTCCAGAGTTTACCCTTATACGAAGTGAAAAACGTTTCAACTGCTGCTTCATTATTCAAAAAATCACCGGTTGCCTTTTGCTCAGCCATTGGCGCCCATGCACCTAAGTGGCTTAAGATAGCTTTCATTTTAGCAATAACGGTAGCCGGGCCGAGGCTCCATCCTACACGCACACCTGTAGCACAAAAAGATTTACTGATACCGTCAATATAAATAGTAAATTCCTTCATGGCCGGATTTAATGAAACCGGGCTATAATGTTCTGTATCACCGTAAGTCAGCGTCCAGTACATTTGGTCAAACATCACATAGAGTTTCTTTTCATCTGCACCTCTTTTAGCATTTTCAGCCACCACCATATCACAGATCTCTGTCAGTTCCTTTTTACTGATCGTTGTTCCGGTCGGGTTTTGTGGGGAACACAGGCAGAGCAAAGTGGCGCCACTTATATGAGGGGCAATTTCTGCTGCAGTTGGCATAAAGTTATTTTCCAGTTTGCTCGTAATAATGCAGCTTTCAGCACCCGTTAAATGTGCGTAATGGTTATTATTCCAGCTTGGAACCGCATATATTACCTTATCCCCCTTATCTACAATCACCTGGAAAAGCGCATACATCAACGGACGTCCGCCGGCAGCTATTTGTATTTCATTGGCAGCATAATCCATTTTAGCGTATTTCTTCACAAAGCCGGAAACAGCTTCTCTCAGGTAAGCTTCACCCTCTGCAGACGGGTAGTTAGTATAGCCGTTTGTATAAGCATCTTTTATATATTGTTCCAGTACTGATGGGATTGGGAAAACTTTCGGGTCAAAATCGCCAATAGTATAATTGTATATTTTTTCACCTTGTTTTACACGTTCCTTTATCATGTTACCCAATTTCACTATTTCGCTACCAATTAAGGTTTCTGCTATATAACTTAATTTCGGTTGTCCCATCTTATTGTATTTTTATGAGGCTCAAAGGTAGTGTTTTTCACTAAAAAGCATCGGAATTATCGTTTAGGCACCGTAAATTGTATAAATAGCATGTAATGAATAGTGCTATTATAAAATATGTATTTTCAATTATTATTGAGTAAAAATAATTTAACAGGAGTGGATTTTAAATAATTGGATAACGTAATTATTTATAATGTTTTTTTATTATTTGGGCGTGCCCCTTTGCCACTTCTCAGGTGATATTTTCCATGGTAAATCTACTTTATTCTTTCCCGGCAAAGGGCCGGGCTATCCGTAAGTACTCCGCGGCGGCAGTGTTGGCAACTTAGCTACGCATTTATGAGAAATCCCCTGCCGCCTTGCGGGGTACTTTACTGCTATCCCTCACGCATAGATTAAGGTAACTAAAAGTACCGCAAATAAGACATGGTATTTACTGGTATATCTTTTTATAATTTAATTAATTTACAGCCGGGTATATAATCGAGCAATATTTTTTATCCCTCCTTGTCCTCCTTTACATCTGCTATCTTAAATGAATCGCCTTCTTTTATAATGGCAATTTGCCTCAGAAATTTGGTTTTAAAATCTAAGTCCTCAATAATGACATTAAACCATAAGCGGTTCGCTTCATCTTTCAAAAAATCGTAGCTGTTCACCACCACTTTGCCAAAATCCTGGGCCGATATCAGGAAGCCGGTTTGGATGCCGGAATACCTTGTGTCAAATTTATCCTTCCACTTTTGTTCAAAATCCAGGCGGTCCAGGCTTCCGTTAATACCCATATCTACGTTTGTTGCCTCTGTTTTATATTGATAATACTCTTTGGTCGTCATTGCTTCCATGGTAGGGCTGTTACTTTCAAAATGATTCCTGATAGCATCTATCAGCCAGGCGGCAGCCTTAGTCGTATCTCCAATAGATACTTTATTATTATTCGCCAATACTTTCTCCGTGCTTTCATCCCCCGGATTGTTGGTATTGTCAGATTCATTGCAGGCCATAAAGCCAAGAGCGCTCATAGTAAGTAAAATCAGGATTCTCATCATAATTATGGGGATTTAGTGTTGAAGTTACGTTTTTTGACATATAGTACCTACTTTCTGAGGTGAAATTCAAATGTCTGGAGTTATTATCTTAACTCTCAACTAACAAGTATATTCAGTAACTTTGTCCATCAATAAGATTTTGAAAAGCGTATGAATTTAGCGCAACTGTATAAAAAAGCTCTCAATTTTGAGTTTTTATCAATAGACGAAGGAGTATATTTATTTGAAAATGCACCATTGGCAGATTTGATGGATATTGCCAATACACTGCGTAAAATACAGGTGCCGCATGGTAAGGTAACATGGATTATTGACCGTAATCTGAATACGACCAATGTATGTGTGGCAAACTGTAAGTTCTGTAATTTCTTCAGGATACCGGGTCATAAGGATTCGTATATTACAGATATGGACACTTACCGGGTAAAAATTACCGAAACCATCCGTTACGGTGGCGAACAGCTGCTATTACAGGGAGGGCATCACCCGGATCTGGGCCTGGAATTCTACACCGATACTTTCAGGAAAATCAAGAATGAGTTTCCAAATGTAAAATTACACGCGCTTGGTCCACCTGAAGTAGCACATATTGCCCGATTGGAAAAAATGACACACCAGGAAGTTTTAAAAGCTTTGAAAGCGTCCGGGCTGGATAGTTTGCCGGGGCCAGGAGCTGAAATATTGGTGGACCGCGTACGCCGGCTTATTGCCAAAGGAAAATGTGGTGCCCAGGAATGGCTGGATGTGATGCACGAAGCGCATAAACTGGATCTCACCACAAGCGCCACCATGATGTTCGGTCATGTGGAAACGGTACGGGAACGATTTGAACATTTGGCAAAAATCCGTGAAGTACAGGCTAAAAAGCCGGAGCATGCCAAAGGGTTTATCGCATTTATACCATGGACATTCCAGGATGTTGATACTTTATTAACCCGTATTCGTGGGGTACATAATCTGACCACTTCAGAAGAATATGTCCGTATGATAGCCATGAGCAGGATCATGCTGCCGAATGTAAAAAATATTCAGGCGAGCTGGTTAACAGTGGGTAAAAGTGTCGCGCAAATGTGTCTTCATGCAGGCGCTAATGACTTTGGCAGCATTATGATTGAAGAGAATGTGGTAAGTGCTGCGGGTGCTCCACACCGTTTTACCAGCAGAAGTATCCAGGATGCGATTCGGGAAGCAGGTTTTGAACCTCAGTTACGCAATCAGCAATACGAATTCCGCGCAATACCGGAAGTAATGGAAGAGCAGGTAATTACCTACTAAGAAAGAATTTTATCATATTCAGCGATCAATAAAATGAATTTTATTGATCGCTTTTTTGTTCCCAGTAGGCACAAAAAAAAGTCATTGTTGGTATTCAACAATGACTTAGTGAGAGGCTCGGAAATTATATTATAGCAAGCCTGATGGTTTGTTGTTTTGCATGGCTTCCAGTTCCTGGCGTAAAGTAGAGATCTCGGCTGCTTTTTGCTCTTGTTCCTTTTTTAAATCGGCTACTTTTTGTTGTAATTCGCTAATTTTCTTTTCGTTACTAGCCTGATCATCTTGTAGTCCTTTCAGCTTTTTCTCAGCTTTAGCAATCTCTTCTAATTTCGCATTCACGCTAATATTATATTTTTTTAACTCGATGGTAGGGTTTAAAATATTCAATAAGTTACCACCTGGCTTTACTTCAGTAACACCAATAGCGCTGGCAATAGCACTGCTGGATTTAATTTTGCTGTCAGGAATTTCATTTGGTTTAGTTGCAATAATATAAGCCAACGTCTGGTCTTTTTCCTTGCGGCTTTTACGTTCTGTTTTTACAAATATGTCAACAGTAGAAGTAGGGTCGATACTGCTTACTAAAATATTCCTGTACACTTTAAACCCGTTAATGTTTTTGCTTTTAACGTTTTTACCGCCTAATAACTCTACCAGGCTTTCTTCTACTACATCTTCAGGAGCATTGTATTCTACAAGAAATCCCTGGTATTTTCCGCCATTGAAGTCAATAGTAGCTGGTTGAGATACTGCAGGAGTTGTTTGAGCAAAACCATTTAAGCTAAATGCTGTAAATAAAATTAGTAGTAATTTTTTCATTTGAATATATTTTGTGTTAAAGATAGTTTGAAAACCAAAAGGGTTGCTTTATTAAATGAGAAAGTTAATAATACATTGTTATTTTTGTTAGCAAAACATTTGAAATTTTGTCCGGAGTTAAAAGTTTAGCCAGTCAGACCATGTGGTATGGCGTGAGTTCCATTGCTGCCAGGTTTATTAATTATTTACTAACGCCTTACTTAACATATAATTTTGCTAAAGAAGTTTATGGTGATATTACCGTTTTATATGCCGCCATTCCTTTTTTAACCGTTTTATTTACTCATGGTATGGAAACTGCTTATTTCCGGTTTTCAAATAACCAGGATAGAAGGCAGTCTGTTTATAATACCTCCAGTTTGTCCATGATCCTGGTAACAGCCTTGCTTTCTGTGTTCATGTTGTTCAATACGCAGTTTTTTGCCAATTTACTGGAAATGGGCAAGAACCCTGAATTCATAAAGATTGCAGTACTTATTGTTGCATTTGATGCTTTAAGCGCAATCCCTTTTGCTAAGTTAAGACAAGATGGCCGTCCGATAAAATTTGCTTTGGTGCGTGTGGGCGGTATTTTGGTAAATATTTTCTTCACTTACTTTTTTATAAGCGTTTGTCCTAAGATGCTGGCGCAGAATCCTGACAGCTGGATCAGGGTTTGGTACAATCCAACCTGGGGAGTAGGCTATGTGTTTTTGGCTAATCTGATACAATCGATTGTAACGTTGTTATTATTGGGGAAAGAATTTTTAGGCTTTCAGTGGCGTTTTAATCCCACGCTATGGAAGGAGATGATGATATACAGCCTTCCGCTAATCATTGTAGGGTTTGGTGGCATTATTAACGAGACTTTTGACCGGTTAATGCTGATGTGGCTGGCTAAAGATGGTCCGAATATGAGTGCAAAAGGGCAGGTTGGTATTTATGGCGCCTGCTATAAATTAAGTATATTGATAACGCTGGCGGTGCAGGCTTTTAAAATGGGCGCTGAACCTTTCTTTTTTAAGGAAGCGGGTAATAAAAATGCGCCGCAAACTTATGCGCGGGTCATGAAGTTTTTTGTTATAGTACTTTGCCTGATGTTTTTGGGCGTCATGTTGTTTATAGATTATTGGAAACATTTTATTCAAAACAGGGAAATGTGGGCAGGACTTGGCATTGTTCCGGTGTTGCTGCTGGCAAATATGTTCCTGGGTATTTATTATAACCTGAGTATCTGGTATAAATTAGGTAACCAGACTAAGAAAGGTGCCTATATCACTTTGATCGGTTCTGCAATTACGGTTGTCTTCAACTTCATATTTATACCGTTATGGGGCTACTGGGCATGTGCCTGGGCAACATTCCTGTGTTATGGCAGTATGATGGTCATCAGTTATGTGTGGGGGCAAAAGCATTACAGAGTGCCGTATGCATGGAAAAAACTGACAGCGTATATTGTTATTGCAGTTGTGGCTTATTTAATTCACTTTGGAATAACCTCATTAACAGGCAGCCTGGTTTTATCTACCATTTTAGGGATGGTGTTGCTGGCATTGTACGCCGCTTTTATTTTTAAAATAGAGAAGGCTGAGTTTAAAAAATTACCGGTTATCGGTAAATACATTAAGTAGGGCATTGTCTATTCTCTTTTCTATTATTAAACAATATTTTACCGGGCATTGCGGAGCTCTAAACAGGCCGGACGAATGATGAGTTAATAATTTAAAATAGAGAATCACAAATAACAAACGGTCAGTATTTTGTTACTGACCGTTTGTTGTTATTGATAATTACTGATAATGCGTTTTACTCTTGTGTTACGTTTGCCATCTTTTTCTAGTTTGTAGATATGGCGATAATCCAACGCGTTGGTTTCTGTAGGGCTACCGTTGATCAAAAGGATTTTACGGTCATTCGCAAAATCCAGGATGCCTTTAACGTTATTCGGATGCAGTTTACCAATCTCATCCATCATACAATGCAGCTGGAAATCTTTGAAACGTCCGCTGGCACTTTCTTTAAATACGTTCAGGAGCATAATGTTGATCATGGCTTTCACCAATACATCGGTACCCTCACTTCCCACATTACTCAGTTTTTCTACCCAACCGGTATCATTTTGGTTCTCTTCGATCCTGAATTTCAACTCAAATGAATCGGATAAGGTAATGATATCGCGCTTATATTCAATAATGGCTTTGCTCAGTTGGTCCAGGAGACTTACCGCTTTTTTGTTTTTGGCCGTCTGGTCGATGGTGCTGAATAAATTAAGAGCCCCCAGATCATACGCATGCTCATCATTGAACTCTTTAATTTGTTTCAATGTTTGTACGACAGAGTTGGCAGAGTCGTGCAGGCGTAATTCAATTTTACGGATGGCGCCCACAAAGTTTTTGCTATCAAAATCTTTGTTGATTTTGGTGATTACCGTTTGAATTTCCCCGGCTTTGCTTAAAAGGACATTTGTTTCTTTGCCCAGCAAATTAATGATGCCCGCAAAGCGCTCGTTAATTTGTTTCTCGAAAGTCTCCAGTTTGCTGTTACTGATAAATTCATTCAGCATCTGAGCGAATTCATGGTATGCCTGGTTGTGCTGCAGGCTATCCGGGAATTTAAATACGTTGTCTTTGGAGAAATTACCTATAAACTTGGTAACGGCTTCTTTCAGTTTCTCCATATAATCCTTACAACTATAGTAACAACTGTTCAGCTCGTCAATTAATACTTTACAACGTTTATCAGTTTTATAGATTTCTTTCTCCTCTTTGTACATTTCAATAATACCCTGCCAGGCATCTGTATGTTCAAAGTCGTTGAAAGCTTTCTGGTCTTCCTCGCTTTGTTTTAATTGTGTTTGTATTTGCTGAATAACGTTTTGCGCTTCTTTTATCTGTTCGTTAAACGCTTCTTTCTGGCGGTCGAATTTTTCCTGCTCCTGGGTGTACTGTTTATCCAATAAGCTTTTCCTTTCTTTATTTTCGTCGGCCTTATCTATCAGCTCGCGTTTATCTTTATTATATTCAGTCACCAGGTCACGCATACGTTCTATATAGTTCAGTTCGTTCTGGATAAGAACTATTGTTTTTTGAACCTCGGTAATGCGTTGTGTGTCGGCCCCGTTAGTTTCCAGGTCGGAATTTTGCTGCTCCAAAATAGCTTCACGTTTCGTATTGATATCGCTGGTAAACGCCTGTACATCTGCCCCGATCTGATGTTGCAGTTGTGCAAACTGTTCATCAATAGCATGAATCTTTTTATCAAGATCTTTTGCTTTTGCTTTTACCAGTTTTTCTGTGGCCAGTTCTTTCTCTTCTAATGCTTCTTTGGCAATTCTGAGTGCTTCTCCGGCATCGAGTAATTGTGATTCTATTTCCTGTACTACCCGCTTTTTTTCTTCATCAGCTTTCAGCATGGCATCGCGCAACTGCAATTTAGCCTGTTGCAGTTCATTGTTACGACGTTCCAGTAAGTACTCGTGTTCGGTGGTGCCTTCTTTGGCCTGTTTTACCAGGGGATTGTATTTACGGCGTAATTTATCCAGGCGGTCTTCTTCATCTTTACGCAGGCCAACCAATTGTTTTTTTGCTTCGTAAATTTCTACTTCAATGGCTTTCGCTTCTTTCTGGTATTGGGCGAGTGTTTTTACCGTAATAGGTAATTCTTCCAGATGAAGCTGCACTCCGAATAAAGTAGCCGCATCACCAATTACTTTTTGCGGGCTTAACCCGGTATTGAATAATATATCTTCGCCTAATAGTTTACCAATGTTTTTTTCCCAACCTTTTTGGTTTTTATTCAACCAGCCGTAGAAGGAAGACTCGCTGTTTTTTAGATTTTCAGCAATATTTTCCAGTTTGGCCTGGTTTTGTGCCATTTCGGCTTGTAAGCGCTCCTGGGTGCGTTCTGTTTTTTGTTTTTCGCCGGCTTCGTCCAGTTCCCAGCGCTTTTGTAATGTCTCGCGCTGATTTTTAAAACTGTCCAGCTTGTTCTCGGTTTGAGGGATACTTACGAGTAAGTCATTTATAATATTGTTGAGGTCGGCTATTTCTGTTTCGAAATAACGTTCCAGCTTAGCAGTATTGCGTTTTACCAGGATGTCCTGTTGTGCCAGTCGTTTGGCTTCTACTACGTCCAACGCTTCAGTTAGTGCGTCTTTATGTTGTTGGCGTATTTCTTTTACAATTTGTTCATACCAGGCGCGGGCATCGTCTTTTAATCCGGCATTTTGCTCTCTTGCCTGTAATAATGTTTCTTTTTTCTCGCTGGTATATACGGCCAGGCTATTGTCCAGGTTTTGGAGTAATGCTTCGTATTTATGACTGGCTTCGGTAAATTGGGACGTTAATAACTGGCTTTGTTTTTTCAGCTGATTGAGCTGGCTTTCCAGTTCCTGCTTTTTATTGACGCGCATTAATGCTTCGTCAATATTCTGTTTTGAATAAAACTCTGCTTTTTGCTTTGCTTTTTTTATTTCGTTGTCGTATATGCTTATTTCACCCTGGATTTTGTTCATTTTATTCCTGAAACGGGTTTCTGCGGCTTCTGCTTTTTCCAGTAATTCAGTTTTATCCACATTGGCTTTTTCGCGTTTATTTACCAGGCGTGGTACATTCCGCTGTAAAAATCCGTAAGCCCATGCCAGGCGTTGGGCGATGCTGTTTTTTTCTTTTTCGTGGTATTGATACTGCATTTGAAAATGCAGGACATTTTCTGCCTGTTTTTGCACATAGGGCTGTTTAAAGATATCAATATCCTTGAGCTGCTCCTGGAAGTTTTTCAGGTGGTGGCTATGGTTCTGAAGATTTATTTCAATATTATCTTCATTCAAACTCATGATAATGGTTTGTTTAATGAACTCGGCCTCCAGTTTGCTATTCAGGAATACATTCTGAATGGTGCGTGGTATATTCTGGTACTGCTTACTTTGCAAAATGGCATATTGCTCAAATTCATTTTTACCAACTCCGGTGGTGGTATTTCCGTACAGGATATCACGGTACTCTTCATAGCGGTCTATTTTGCGTGAATAGACAATTTTCTGTGCATCAAGAATCTGTTTGGTCTTTTCCCAGTTTTCGTAAGCCACGCCTTCCGGGCTGATGAAAAAATCTTTGTTGTATGGTGCATTGATAAAGCGGAAACATGCTTTACCCTGCGATTTGAATGCAAGAATACAATAAGGGCCGAATTCGCGATTGACCTCATAAACGAGGTAGGCATTCTGGTAAGGGAAATAGTATTCCGCAAAACTTTTCTTTTCTTTGGAAATACCCAGTTTCTGAGAATCCGCATTGTAGAAAAACAAAACGGCTCGGAGTAATGTGCTTTTCCCAACTCCTTGTGTACCAATAAAGTGCACGTTTCCATCTAATTGCACTTCGGCATACTGAATGGTGGCACTATTTATAAAAACAACTTTATTTAAGTAACGCATTATTATTATATGAAGCTCGCTTGCTTAAAAGCGAGGGTTGGCAAAGTACGCCAATATCGGGTAATTTTTTGTATAAAATTTTGGCAAAATGTGGTAAGTGCTTCAATCTTAAGCATCTGATGTCTTATGATGTTATTTTTTTGCTTAATGATTTTTATGTTGAAAAATGGTAAAATGCTTAATGGGCTGCGGTGGGTGTGGGCAGCCGCCTAGGCTGGTGCGACGAAGGAGCACGGAGCGTAGCGAACCCCAAAACACGCCGGACTGCTGTTGAACAGCATACTTATCGTTGACAGCCCCAAATAAAAGAAACGATCATGAAACGGTACTTTGAGTAGTTCCGTTACCTTTGTTTCAATTCTAGAATGGGAATGTATTATTTAAAAGATTATAAATGTGAGGACCATGCTGTGATTCTGGATTTTGTTTTAAAAAATCCTTTGGCATTGGTCTGCGGTAGTTTTAAGGATGGGAAGCCTGTTGCATCCCATTTACCTTTATTGGTAGAAACGAACGATAATGGTGAAATGACGCATTTGACAGGGCATTTAATGCGGGGAACTGATCATTATAAGGCTTTTGAAGAAAATGAACAGGTACTGGCGGTTTTTAGCGGTGCGAATCATTATATAAGTGCATCTGACTATGAAATACCGGGCAAAGCCAGCACATGGAACTATGAAACAGTACATATAAGTGGTAGAATGTACTTTGTAGGTATGGATGAGTTATTGGGTGTACTGGAGAAAACGCAGGACTATTTTGAAAATAATGCACTCTCTCCGGCGGCGTTTAAAAAATTGCCAAAAGAATACATTGATAAAAATGTAAAAGCTATTAGCGGGTTTAAGATAAAAGTGGAAAATGTAAGGACTACTTTTAAACTGAGCCAGGATAAATCGCCGGCAGATATTATAAGGGTAACTGAGGGACTGGGTAAAATAAATACTCCTGAAGCGAAGAGAATGATGGAGAGAATGCAAATAGTAAATAAATTAAAACAAGATAAATAATTACAGAGTATGCAACGCAGTAAATTGGTTTCGCAAATACTGGAAAAGAAGAACTATTTATGTGTAGGGTTAGATACAGATACGGAAAAACTACCTGCTCACCTGAAAAATAAACCTGATGGTATATTTGAGTTTAACAAAAGGATCATTGATGCGACATTGGAACATTGCGTGAGCTATAAAATAAATACGGCGTTTTATGAGTCGATGGGAACAAAGGGTTGGGAAATAATGCAGGAGACGTTCAATTATATTCCGGACTCTCATTTTAAAATAGCAGATGCGAAGCGTGGTGATATCGGCAACACCAGTCACCAGTACGCGATAGCTTTTTATGAAACATTGAAAGCGGATGCTGTAACAGTGGCACCATATATGGGTGAGGATAGCATTAAACCATTCCTGAGCTATAAAGATAAATGGGCGATTGTATTGGGATTGACGAGTAATGCCGGTAGTAAGGATTTTCAGCAATTAATACTAAGTGACACGGGTAAACCGTTGTATGAAACAGTGTTGGAAACAGTAGCGAAATGGGGCAATATTGATAATACGATGTTTGTAACCGGTGCGACTAAGGCAGATTTTTTTGAAGATATAAGAAGTGTTGTGCCTGAACATTTTTTACTGGTTCCAGGTGTAGGCGCACAGGGTGGTAGTTTGAGCGAAGTAAGTAAAAAAGGGGCTAATAAGGATATAGGCTTACTGATTAATGCAAGCCGGGCAATTATTTATGCCAGTGGCGGGGAGGATTTTGACTTGGCAGCTTCTGAGGCGGCTAAGGAAATATGCAATGAAATGAAAGGATATATTGTGTAAATAACGAATGATTTAAAAAAATGAAATGAAGATTTCATAAAAAATTATTAACAAAAACTTCGTTGTAAAGAAAAAAAAGCAATACTTTAGACCTTTGATTATTACTGAATGTGGTATTTTCAATAAAAATATTGTCCAAAATGTTAGTTCTATCAAAGAATTTTATATTTTGGCGTTTTGAAAGTATTAACATAATTGTCACTACTAATAAATAACGATTGTTGTGGCAAGAAACTTTTTAAAAAACAGTTTAGAAAAACAGATTTAAAACAAACAAAAAAAGAGTTATGGCAGAGAACAAACCAGCAGCACCAGCAGCGAAACCGGCATCAGCATCGCATGGTACAAAAAGTAGTGGTAACTTAATTAGCTGGATAGCACCAATCGGGTGTTTAATTTTAGGTTATTGTGTATGGCGTTTTTCAATGGGAGCGGAAGCAAACTTTGGTGAGCCGGATAAATCAGGTGGCTTTTGGCCTCAACACAGGAAACCAATCGGATCATGGGCTGGTATCTATGAAGGTGGTATCATCATCCCTATCCTTATTGGTATGTTTTTTATGGTATGGTGTTTCGCTATTGAGCGTTTCTTAACCATCATAAAGGCTTCTGGTAAAGGTAATGCTGGTGATTTCGTACGTAAAGTACAATATCATTTAGCTAACAAAGATGTTGATAAAGCTATTGCTGAGTGTGATAAACAAAGCGGTAGTGTTGGTAATGTAATGAAATCTGGTTTACGTAAGTATAAAGAAATGATTACAGATTCTGAATTAACTACTGAGCAAAAAGTATTGGCGATTCAAAAATCTGTAGAAGAAGCTACAGCGTTAGAATTACCAATGTTAGAGAAAAACTTAGTATTCTTATCAACGATTACTTCTCTTGCAACGTTAGTAGCGTTATTAGGTACGGTAATGGGTATGATTCGTGCGTTTGCGAAACTAGGTGATGAGTCTGGTGGATCTGCAGCAGCTGGTGAGTTAGCGGTAGGTATCTCTGAGGCATTATATAATACGGCATTTGGTATTGGTACATCTGCTTTAGCGATGTTCTTCTATAACGTGTTTACTACCCGTATTGATGGTATTACTCATGGTATTGATGAGTCTGGTTTTACTTTAACTCAAAGCTTTGCTTCTTTATATAAATAAGAAGAAGTAACTGGTGCCAAAAGTTTTTTTATTTTTTATTATGGAAATTTAGAACAACCGGCATCTTAAAGTAAAAGAAAAGTAGAAACAAGCAATCAAGTTAACCACAAAAATTACCAATTAAAATGGGAAGGCCTAAAATATCGAGAAAGAGCACGTGGGTTGATATGACTGCCTTTTGTGACGTTGCGTTTCTTTTGTTGTCGTTCTTTATCATGGCTACCAAAACCAAACCACCTGAGGCTGTTTCGGTTGTATCCCCTACATCGGTGAGTTCAAAAGCTCCTAATGAAAAGGATATGGTGACGGTTATCATCAATCAGAATGGAAAAGTGTTCTTAACGATGAGTGAACCTGATAGAAAACAACAAGTTGTAGAAACAGTTGCAAAAAATAAAGGCGTATCTTTAAGTGCATCTGATTTGGCGAAAGCTAAAAATATGGAGTTTTTTGGGACTCCAATAACTCAATTAAGTTCTTTTGTTAATTTGCCTGCTGATAAAATTAAAGGTGACTTACTACCGGGGATTCCTGCGGTGGACAGTACTAATAATGAGGTGACAGACTGGATGCGTGCCGTATATGAAGTATATTACGGTGAAACGATGAACTTGTTTGTAAAAGGTGACGTGAATAGTAAATATCCGGCATTTAAACAAGTTGTTGACGCTTTCAAAAAGAATGAAATGATGAAGTTTTCTATCATCACCAATTCTATAGCTGTTCCTAAAGACAGTGAATTAGCGAAAGAAGCGAAAAAAGAGAATGCTAAGTAAGAATTAGCCTTTGTAACTAATAACAATTATTAATTAATAAGTTATGGCAGATTTAGGAGAAGGCGGCGGCGGTCATAAGAAACAGGGCCCCGGCGTTAAGAAGTCCAAAAAGAAAATGGTGCGTGTGGACATGACACCAATGGTGGATTTGGGTTTCATCCTTATTACCTTTTTCGTATTTACTTCTACGATGAGTACACCTACAGCAATGAATTTATTCTTGCCGAAGGATACCGAAAAAGATAACGAGCAAACTAAAACAAAGGAGTCGGGTACGTTAACTATATTATTAGGGAACGATAGAAATATATACTATTACGAGGGTATTTTAAATACTGCTACCGGTGAAAATTTTGTACCTACCAATTTTGATGACATCAGAAATGTGATCCTGAAGAAAAAGAGGTCTACGAATGCGGATGATTTCATGGTAGTAATTAAACCGGGACCAGAATCTACAATGGGCTCTGTAGTAGATGTATTAGACGAAATGACAATTAACGTTGTAAAACGTTATGCATTGGTCGATATTTCTGACGCCGAATTAAACTTTGTTAAGCAAGGTGATGAAATTCAATCCGGAATAACGCCTGCCAGTTCAGGAACTACGCCGCAATAAAGTTGGATCAATGAGTTTAGCATAAATTCATTCATCTTTAAAATTTTTTAACAATGGATATCAATAAAATATTAAAAGCCGATTTTCTGGACATCCTTTTTGAAGGAAGGAATAAGGATTATGGTGCATACTTGCTCCGTAAAACTTATAGCAGTCGTATGAGAAATGCTTTCTTAGCGGTTTTAGCTGGAACTGCCTTGGCTTTTGGTGCGGCTAAATTACAGGATTCTATGAAATCCAATGAGCCGGAAAAGATTGAAGTGGAAGATGTGGTTTTGGAGGATGTGGACACTAAGAAAAAAGATGAACCACCACCGCCACCGCCACCACCGCCACCACCACAAAAGCAAGTGGCAGAACCTCCAAAACTGGAGATTGCAAAATTTACTACACCGAAAGTTGTAAAAGACAATGAGGTGAAGGAAGATGAAAAACCACCAACCATTGATAAAATCGAAGAATCAAAAATCGGTTTTGTTAACCAGGAAGGTATGAAAAACGTTGACGTAGTAGCTCCTCCTGTAGAAAAAGGTACCGGTAGCGTAGTAGCACCGGTAGCTGTAGAGGAAGATTACGACAAAGTATTTACCAAAGTGGAAATTAAAGCTGAGTTCCCTGGTGGTGCTGCCGCCTGGAAAAGATATCTTGAGAGAAATCTTAACTATCCGGATGAAGCCCAGGAAGCTGGTATTTCTGCAGTAGTTCGTGTACAATTTATTGTGGACAAACAAGGTAAAATAAGTGAAGTGGTTGCTTTAGATAAGCCAGGACATGGCTTGGAAGAAGAAGCTGTACGGATTATTAAAAAGGGTCCGGATTGGAAACCTGCTGAACAAAATGGTAGAAAGGTGATTTATAAGCACATTCAGTCTATTACGTTCAGAATGCAATAATTTATAACTTACATAATTGTAAAGTTAAAAGTGTCGATTTTTAAATCGGCACTTTTGCTTTTATATAATACTACCTTTGCCATGATGCGATTTACAGATACTTTGATTATTGGCAGTGGTATTGCCGGTACCTGGCTGGGATATTGGCTGGACCATTATAACCACAATTTTGTAGTAATAGATCAATATAAAAAGAATGCCGCAACCAGAGTTGCCAGCGGTGTTATTAACCCTGTTACCGGCAGGCGATTGGCTAAAACATGGCTGGATGAGAGAATTATGCATGATTCAAGGCAGCACTACCTGGATTTTGAAAGAAAATTTAATGTCTCTGTTTTCAGTCAAATAGAGTTGTTGGATTTTTTTGGTGCAGAGGACAAGCGCGCTGAATTTGCAAAAAGGGCGATATTACACGCACAATATTTAAGACAACCCTCAGATGAGGAAACCAGTTTATGGTCAACCTTTTTTAATTATAATCTGGGATTGGGCGTTATTTCCCCTGTGTATCATATTCATTTATCAGATTTACTGGATACATGGACCAGCTACCTGAAAGCATCGGATAAATACATGAATGATACCTGTACAATCACCTCTTTGAGGTTCGAACCTAATAAAGTTATTTTTAATGATAACATTACAGCGAAGAGGGTAATTTTTTGTGACGGGACTAATGGCCTGGCCAATCATTTTTTCCAGGATAAATTACCATTTGTGTACAATAAAGGAGAAGCTGTTATTGTAAAAATAAAAGAGCTGCCGCAACATTTTATTTATAAAAAAGGTTTTACAATAGTGCCGTGGAATCAGCCCGGCCATTTTTGGATAGGCAGTACTTACAACAAAGATTTTGAAAACGATTTGCCAACGGATGCATTTTATACGGAGGTCATAAATTGGCTAAATAATTTTTGTAAACATTCTTATGAAATTATTGATCATATAAGTGCATTACGGCCTACTACTAAAGAAAGAAGACCTTTCGTTGGTTTTCATCCGGATAATTCATTATTAGGTGTTTTTAACGGGATGGGGACAAAAGGCGTTAGTCTCTCTCCGGTATTTGGCAAAGAATTTGCGGGTCATATATTAAGCGGTTTGCCGTTACACCCGGAAGCGGACGTTGCCAGATTTTTTAGATAAGATAAAGATAATTTCGTAACTCAATATTTAACCCTAACTTTGCTTTTCTTGCAAAATTTGCAGTAAAATTGAAATTAAATAAAAAATGTATTTTTGGGAATAGTATTATGAAAAAAATTATACTTTCTTCTTGCCTGGCATTTACAATGATTGCTGCCGTGGCACAGGCGCCAACAGGGTATTATAACCATGCAGCGGGTAAAACCTGTGCAGAGTTAAAGACAGCGTTAAAAAATATTATTGATGATGAGATAAACTCATTTACAGGCGATACCTATAAAAGTGTTACCAAAGATTATAAAGATCTTCCCGCACAATATGTTTTAACAGACATCAAACTAAGGGAATTAAATGCAGGCCAGCCTGGCTATTCTCAATATGTGATCTGGGATATTTATAGCGATAAGCCCGGCCCTAATAATGATCCGTACAATTTTACACCAGGTACAAATGCCTGTGGTAGCTATGGTAAAGAAGGAGATTGTTATAACAGAGAACATACTTTTCCGGCAAGTTGGTTTAATGACCAAAGTCCTATGTATTCTGATTATATACATATCTTACCAACCGACGGTTCTGTGAATGGTATCAGATCTAATTTCAGATATGGGAAAGTAGGTACGGCAACAAAAACATCATTAAACGGGAGCAAGCTAGGTCCATCATCCGTTGCAGGAATTTCAGGCACCGTTTTTGAGCCGATCGATGAGTATAAGGGTGATGTTGCCCGTATATACTTTTATATGGTGACCCGCTATGAAGACAAATTAGCTACTTTTAAAGGATATAATACAGACGGGGCGCTTACTTTAACCGGCAATAAATTTCCGGCTATTGAAAAAGAATATTTAGCATTAATGTATCAGTGGCATCTGGCGGATCCTGTAAGTGATAAGGAGCGTACACGTAACAACGGCACTTTTAGTTTCCAGAACAACAGGAACCCGTTTGTAGATAATCCTGAGTATGTGAATCTGATCTGGGGTGCAGGTTGTGCTTCCTTACCGGTGGATTTTGTACAGTTAAGCGGAAGTTTACATAACAATGTTATCGCATTAACCTGGGATGTTAAAAATGAGCAGCAGTTAAAATCTTATGTAGTAGAACGCAGCTTTAATGGTGAAACTTTCCATGCAATTGGTGAAGTTGCCGCCAGAGGTGCTCACCAGTATAACTATAACGATGACATTAAGCAATTAGATGGCCGTCGTATATACTACCGGATTAAAAAAGTAGATATTGATGGAGCGATCGGCTACAGTGCCATATTCTCTGTACACGTACCTTTAACAAGATCAGGCTTATCAGTTTATCCGAATCCTTCCAACGGACAGTTCACTTTAGCACTGGAAACTGCAGCAAAAAATGCTAAACTGGTTGTAAGTGATTTAAAAGGTGCTATTATCCATACACAGGTGATTCCTGCAAACCAAACGCAGGTACAGCTGAATCTGAATAAACTGGCATCAGGAACTTACCTGGTAAAAGTGTTTAAGGATGGCGAAAGCATCCAGACGAAAATTCAGGTAATAAACTAAATTTAAACACCATGCGGCTGACGATCTCAGCCGCATTTTTATTTTATGTTAATAGATAAAGTCTGTTAACAGTGTTAAAAATAAAGATTGTAATGTTTTATACTTTTTATAATAATGTGTTTGTAGATTTTAAAGTAATTTACACCCTTTTAGTACAGGTATAAACAGTTAGAGGTATAAATATGAAACTTTGGTCTAAATCAGCCACATCAACATCTGCACAAATAGAACATTTTACAGTTGGCAGAGATAAGGAATTTGATGTATTGCTGGCACCTTTTGATGTAGCAGGAAATAAAGCGCAAGCCGCAATGCTGGCGAAGGTAGGCCTGATTACCGACGAGGAAAATAATCAGTTACAGGCTGCGTTGGATATTATTTATACAGAGGTACAGGCGCCGGGTTTTGCACTGCCGGATGACGTGGAAGATATTCATAGTTACGTAGAATTATTACTGACCGAAAGGATAGGAGAAGCCGGCAAAAAAATTCATACCGGCCGCAGCCGTAATGACCAGGTAGCAGTGGACATCAAACTGTTTTTGCGCGCCCAGGTACAGGAGGTGAAAACCGATACCCTGAAATTGTTTGAGCTACTTATTAAATTAAGTAATCAGTTTAAAAATCATTTACTGCCAGGCTACACCCATTTACAAATGGGCATGCCAAGCAGTTTTGGATTGTGGCTGGGTGCTTATGCGGAAAGCCTGGTGGACGACCTGGAAATGCTGGCAGCAGCATACAGTATTACCAATAAAAATCCATTAGGAAGCGGTGCCGGTTACGGTTCTTCTTTTCCATTGGACAGGGAACATACTACTGCAAGCCTGGAATTTGGTAACCTAAGCTGGAATAGCGTATATGCGCAAATGAGCCGCGGTAAAACAGAAAAAGCCGTTGCCACCGGTATTAGCTATATCGCCGCATCTTTAAGCAAACTTGCGTACGATTGTTGCCTGTACATGAACCAGAACTTTGGATTCATCAAATTCCCAAACGAACTGACTACAGGCAGCAGCATCATGCCGCATAAAAAAAATCCGGACGTATTCGAGTTGATCCGTGCCAAATGTAACCGTATTCAAAGTACGCCTAACGAGCTCACATTGATGATCAATAACCTGCCGAGCGGCTATCATAGAGATATGCAGCTGACCAAGGAAATTCTGTTTCCGGCACTGGAAGAATTAAAAGCCTGTATCAGCATGATGATATTAATGCTGGAAAACATGAGTATCACAGAAAACATCCTGGAGGACGATAAGTACAAATATTTATTTACCGTAGAGGCAATGAATGAACTCGTAAAATCAGGACTATCTTACAGGGATGCCTATAAAACCATTGGTAATGCCGTAGATGCAGGTACTTTTGAGAAACCACAATTAGATAATTTATTTGCCTTGCACACGCACCAGGGAAGTCTGGGCAATTTAAGTAATAACAAAATACAGGAAGCGTTGAATATAGTATTGGCAAAATTTAACTAGTGAAAGCGTGATTCAATTTGAAAATAAATACTGGTTGTTGGCATTGCTGGTTTTAATACCGGTAATACTTGTGTGGTTATATCATACCAACTGGCGCAATAAAGTCATCCGCAAAATTGGCAGTAAGGCCATTATAGAAAATATGGTAGTTGGGTTTTCTGCAAAACGCAGAAAAGCCAAATGGTTATTGATCCTGACTTCAATCACCTGCCTCGCATTCGCATTGCCGAATTTGCAACGGGAATCTAACAGGGCCGGTGGCGGATTTTCCGGCCTCGATGTCATGCTGGTGATGGACGTAAGCAACAGCATGCTGGCAAACGATATTCAGCCTAACAGGATGGAGAAGGCCAAACTTTTTGCCGGTAAACTCATAGACCAGATGGTAGGCAACCGCGTAGGCATTGTGGCATTTGCTAAAACCGCACATTTACAATTGCCACTCACTACAGATATAAATGCAGCAAGGTTATTTTTGCACTCCATTAACCCGTCACTAATAGCCGATCAGGGTACTAATATCAACCAGGCTTTGGAAGTGGCCAATGCCAGCATGAATCCGGCAGAACTCAAGTACAAGGCCGTCGTGTTAATTACGGATGGAGAGGAACTGGAAGGCAGCGCATCGCAATCGATAGAAGCATTGAAGAAATCCGGCGTTTATTTAATCACCGTCGGTGTGGGCAATGTTAGCGGCGGGACCGTTCTTACCAGTTCAAACGAACCTAAATTTGATAGCGAAGGAAAGATCATTGTAAGCAAACTGAACGAAAACCTGCTGAAAAGTATTGCAGCCAAAGCAGGCGGCAATTATCTGCATTTAGATAACTCAGAAGAAACAACACAGGCCGTATTAACAGAAATTAATCAACTGGACAAAAAGCCCATTAGCAATAGCCAGCTCATCAATTATGAAAGCTTATCTTACTGGTTAATTTGGGTAGCATTTATTTTATTGTTGATAGAAATGTATTTACCGGATAATATTTTGGCGAAAACAAAAATAGAAGGCATGTTTAAACGCAATACGAAGATAATAGCAACTCTTTCTTTCTTATCGTTATCTTTTGGAGGCTATTCCCAGAAGAACGCTGCCTATGAAGCACGCTTATCTTTGTTAAAAGCTAACGAAGCCTACAAAAAAGGAAAATTGGACGAGGCAGAAAAACATTATTATGATGTGCTGAAAACCGATCCCAAAAACACAGTGGCAAATGGAAATATCGGCAACATTGCATTAAAAAGAAAACAGTTTAAAGAAGCCGCAGAGAATTATGAAAAAGTGCTGGAAAATAAGGACTTTAATAAGCAGGCTGCCATTAATAATAACCTTGGCCTGAGCAATGCAAATGAAAAACAACTGCAGGCAGCAATAGATAATTTCAAAACGGCATTAAAAGGCAGCCCTTACGACACAGATATCCGTCAGAATCTTTATAAAGCCATGCAGGAGCTGGAGCAACAACAACAGCAGCAGCAACAAAATAATAAGGACCAGCAACAGAAAGACAAGCAGGAGCAAAACCAGCAAAAAGAGCAGCAGAAAAACCAGGATAACCAACAGGAAAAGCAACAAAAAGAACAACAACAGGAAAAAGAACAACAGCAAAAACAAAAAGACGCTGATAATAAACTGCAGGCCTTGCAACAGGAAGAACAAAAAATAAGAGAGCGGATGAGCAATAAAAAAGGTCAGCCGCAAAATACCGGTGGAGGAAAAGACTGGTAACCAAAAGCGAAGTTTTTATAAGCTTCGCTTTTTTATTGATTGAATCAGCCTTTTAATTTCTATTAAACATCGTTGTGTCACTCCCTGCAACTTTAGTACTGCTATTTATCCATATCGTTCCGTACAACACAACAATATATTTCCAATGTATAACAATCCTGGATGGCTGTAGCACAACAACATGAACTGTAATTACAGTAAGTGCGTAAATAATTACCCCAAAACCATAAATTGGAATTAATTTGCCTGTTATAAAAAGAGGTTTGCATGAGCAGTAATCATACTTTAGAAATATATAAAGCCAGTGCCGGAAGCGGTAAGACCTTTATGCTTACAGAAAAGTATTTGAAATTACTGTTCGAAAAAACCGGTAATTTCAGGCATATACTGGCAGTAACATTTACCAATAAAGCAACGGCAGAAATGAAACATCGAATCCTGCACGAGCTAAAAAGTATTGCCGGCGGAGATGGTCATTCTAAACATGCGGCCACACTACAGGCGTATCTGGAAGTCGATGCTAAAACACTGCAGCTACAGGCTTCCAAAATATATTCCGACATCTTGCATAATTACAGCAAATTCTCGGTCACCACTATTGATAGTTTTGTTCAGAACATCGTCCGTTCATTTGCGTTTGAACTGGGATTCGACTCCGGCTTCAAAATTGAACTCAACCAGGATATTATCAAAGAGGCATTAACCGAAAGGTTAATTGCTTTATTAGATACTGATAATTTTATCAGGGACTGGGTATTGAACTTTGCAAAATCGAAATTACAGGATGGTAAAAACTGGGATTTTACAAAAGATATTCAAAGTTTATCTGCCGAAATGTTCAAAGAAAGTTTCCAGAAATTTGAAGCTTTTGTACAGGATAAATATGAATCCCTGAATGAGTTGTTCCTCAGTATGCGCAACGATTTGCAGATAAGCAAAACGGCATTCGAAGAACAGTATAAAACATTAACAAACCGGGGGCAGGAAATAATAAAACACTCAGGATTATCTATTGAAGATTTCAGTTATGGCAAAAACGGGTTTGTCAATATTTTTAATTACAATATAGACAAAGCCGGTAAAAAAGATATTGGCAAAAGGGTACGGGATGTATTGGACAACCCAGACCAGATGATTAAGAAAACTGCCGCAACAGAAATCAAGTCAAAGCTCAGTATCGTAAAAAACGATCTCATAAACGCATTGCAGCAACTGGTCGATTTTATAGAGAGCAATGCCAACGAATATAATACTGCAGCGTTGATCCTTTCGAACCTGGACGCGTTGAGATTAATGGAGGTATTTACAACCGAACTGGGGAAATACCGGAGCGAAAACAACGTGATGCTCATTAGTGATACACATGCATTGTTAAATGCATTATCAAGTGAATCTGCCAATAACTCCAATTTTATCTACGAAAAAGTAGGCAATTATTATCATCACTTCCTCATAGATGAATTCCAGGATACCGGTAATTTCCAATGGCAAAACTTCCTGCCGCTTTTGAGAAACGCCTTGTCAGAAGGATTTTATAACCTGGTGGTTGGTGATGTCAAGCAATCAATTTACAGGTGGCGCAATGGCGACTGGCGATTGCTGGAGTACGGGGTACAACGGGACCTGGGCGCATTCCGCCCGGCTTTGAAAAGCCTGACCGAGAACTGGCGCAGTGCCGTTCCCGTAATAACGTTTAATAACTTTCTGTATGATGCCGGTGCTAAATTATTACAAAATGAAATGATAAAACTGGTAGATGCGGCACCAGAAGAAGCCCGGGAACGATTGTTACAAAACAAATTTGATACCTCAATCGTTGATGCCTACCAGACCAGCTTTCAGCATATACCCGGGAAAAACAAGGATAATCATAACGGGAGTTTCATATTGAAATTTGTAGAAGAATCCAGGGAAATAATTATAGAAGAAGGTACGGAAGAACAACCTGCCGAAAGTGAGACTTTATTGTACGAGGAAGTAGTGTTAGAAGAGTTGAACGCTACAATAGTAGACTACCTGAAGCAAGGATTTGCTGCAAAAGATATTGCTGTTTTAACCAGGAACAACAGGCAGGCAAAAACGATTATCAACGCACTGATGACAGCCCAGGAAACGAATATTGTAAAATACAATACCATTAGTTCTGAAGCATTGATCGTTCAGAATAATATGGCAGTGAAAGTATTGGTATATGCGTTGCAGTATTTGGTTTACCGGCAGCATTTGAACTTTATCGAACTGAAACGAAGCTATATCGTATTGCATAATATCGCCATTAGCAAGGAGCGTACTTTTTTTGAGACGGCTGCTACAGATTCGGTATTACCGGAATCCTTCCTCGAAAAACTGGAAAGTCTTCACCAGTTTACATTACTGGATATTGTCAATGAAATTATTCAGCTCTTAGCACTGAACACAAAGGTAACCGATGTGCCATATCTGCTGGCGTTCCAGGATGTTGTACTGAACTGGGTAAAGTATGGTGACGAAGGTGTTAAATCCTTCCTCGATTACTGGGAAAAAGAACAGGGCAGGGTGTCGCTGCCCGCTATGGATAACGCAGATGCGGTAGAAGTGTTGACCGTTCACAGATCCAAAGGACTTGCGTTTAGAATTGTACTGATGCCTTATATAGAATGGGGCTTAAAACCAAGCGCATTTCTAAACAATACGTTATGGGTAAATACAGAAAATACCCGGTTCAATAAAGTACCCTACCTGCCAATAAGATATTCATCAAGAATGGAACGAAGCGCGTTCAGTTACGAGTATATTGAAGAAACTTTAATGAGTATCATGGATAATTTCAACTTACTTTATGTGGCCACTACCAGGGCAGAACAAATCTTTAAAGGCTGGGTAAAAGTGAGTAAATCCAAATCAAAAGATACCGGTATTGATTCTATCTCAAAGATGTTATTGAACCTGGCTACCAATGAATCCAATGTGCCGCTTTCAGGTGATGTAACGGACATGACCGCTTATTTTGACGCAGATACAATGATATGGCAATACGGAACGGCTGAATATGTGCCCACTGAGAAAGAAGTGATAACCAATGAACTGCCTTTTCCAAAACTGATCCAGAATAGCTGGCACGAAAAAGTAAAACTGAAATATGCCGATTTTAAAACGCATTACAGCGAGAACGCTGAAATAAATTTGCCAAGGCAAAATGGGATTGTTTTGCACGAAATAATGTCCAGGATACAGCGGCCGGATCAATTGGAGACATTAGTAGAAGAGTTGATCGGCTTTGGCATGATTACCAATGAGCAGGCCTTATATGCCCTGGAAGTTCTGGCGCCGGTTTTAAAACTGGACCTGTTTAACGGATGGTGGAAGAATGAATATATAAAACTATCAGAACAGGAAATTATTACTGCTGAAAAAGCCATCAGGCGCCCGGATTTTATTTTGTACAATGATAATGAAACCCTGATCATTGATTTTAAGTTTACAGAAACAAAAACGGCATTGAGTCATCACAGTTTCCAGGTGGAAGAGTATATGAAATTATTAAGGGAAATGGGGTTTGTAAATGTAAAAGGATACATTATTTACGGCCTGCTCAATGACATGCATGAAGTAAACATCATTTAAATGCTGATTGAACATCAGCTGCTGACGGGCTGCCGGATGTGGCGGGCAGCGAGGAACGAGCTGGTGCGGCAACACAGGTGCCTGCAATAATTCTGGCGGTACCAGCACGGAGCGCAGCGAACCCCAGAACAGCCGGAACAGGTGCCCGGTTTAAAATACCGGTGCTGACAGCCCCCAATAAAAAAAGCTGCCTTAATAATAAGACAGCTTTTCATATATAGTTATTTAGCGGCTTTTTCCCAGTTATCTTTTAAAGTCACCGTCCGGTTAAAGACCAGTTTACCGTCTTTAGTATGAACATTATCTAAAGTAAAATAACCTTTTCGTATAAACTGGATCGGTTCACCCGGTTTTACATTCTTTACCTCCTGCTCTATATAGACATTCGGTAGTATTTCCAGGCTATGCTCGTTGATATAAGATTTAAAATCGCCTTCTTCTTTCGATGGGTTTTCCACTTTAAACAAACGGTCATACAGCCTTACCTCCGCATGAGCGGCATGAGCCTGGCTTACCCAGTGAATGGTCCCTTTTACATGTAATCCGCTGGTATCGCTGCCACTCTTGCTTTCAGGAATATATTCACAGATGATCTCTGTAATATTGCCTTGTTCGTCCTTTTTAAAGTCAGTGCATTTTACAATGTAAGCGCTTTTTAAACGCACCATGGCGCCAGGTGCCAGGCGGAACCATTTCTTTTCCGCTACTTCCCTGAAATCTTCACGTTCAATCCATAAATTACCAGAAAAAGCGACCTCACGATTACCTGTTTCCGGCATTTCAGGATTGTTCTCGCTCGTCAGTATTTCTTCCTTACCTTCAGGATAATTGGAGATGGTTAATTTAATAGGGTCTAACACTGCCATCCTGCGGATAGCCGTTTTGTTTAGATCTTCGCGAACGCAGAACTCCAATAAGCCAACACTGATCATGTTCTCCCTTTTTTGCACCCCTATTTTATCACAAAACATGCGGATGCTTGCAGGTGTATAACCACGGCGGCGCATACCGCTAATGGTTGGCATACGCGGATCGTCCCAGCTCTCTACATGCTTTTCTTCTACCAGTTGCAATAACTTGCGTTTGCTCATAACCGTATAGGTCATATTCAAACGGGCAAATTCATATTGTTTACTTGGGTAAATGCCAAGCTGATTAATTAGCCAATCATACAGGTCCCTGTGAGGAATAAATTCCAGGGTACAGATGCTGTGTGTAATATGTTCAATGCTGTCACTTTGCCCGTGAGCAAAATCATACATCGGGTAAATGCACCATTTGTCGCCGGTCCTGTGATGGGGCACATGCTTAATGCGGTACAATAAAGGATCGCGCATATGCATATTCGGATTCGCTAAATCTATTTTAGCCCGCAATACTTTCTCGCCATCCGCGTATTTGCCATCGCGCATGTTTTGGAATAACTCCAGGTTTTCTTCAACGGTCCTGTTACGATATACGTTGCCAGTACCAGGTTCAGTTGGCGTTCCTTTTTGCTTCGCTATTTCCTCTGCAGTGCTATCATCTACGTATGCCAGACCCTTTTTAATCAGTACAATGGCAAATTCATATAATTTATCGAAATAGTCGCTGGCATAAAATTCATTAGCCCATTCAAAGCCTAACCATTTGATATCTTCTTTTATGCTGTCTACATATTCTACATCTTCTTTCACCGGGTTGGTGTCATCGAAGCGAAGGTTTGTTTTGCCGTTGTATTTAAGACCTAAGCCAAAGTTTAAACAAATACTTTTGGCATGACCAATATGTAAGTACCCATTTGGTTCCGGAGGAAAACGGGTAATGATCTGGTCATATTTTTTTGTTTCTAAATCCGACTCTATAATTTCTTCTATAAAATTCAGGCTCTTTTCCTCACTCATAATTGATATTTTCTAAAAAAACTAGTTTGCAAATATAAAATACTTCTTAATTTGTGTGAAATATTTATACCCGCTTTTAGGCTATAATACACGGTTCTGATCAATGCTCAACTATAAAGACATTATTTTAATAGAAAACGCTGCCATTATTCATCAAAAGAATAAGATCATAGATGAATTGGTTGCATTCTTTGCCCGCTTATTGGAAAAGTACAAAGAAATAGCCGATTCAGCAGCAGAATGTTCTTCAGCTTTCAGGCAGAACGGGAAAGTGTCAAAAGGTGAAAAACTAAATGGACTGCCCTGGGTAACGCTGGACTATCCCCGAAGTTTTGATGATTTAAACGGGTACCAGGCTATCAGGACCATTTTCTGGTGGGGCAATTTTATTAAAATAGAACTATTAACGTCAAAGGAATTCAGCCGCCAGGTAAATGCGGCCCTCTGTAAGAGTCACTATAACAAAAACTATGAGCTTGGTTTTACAGATCATCCGTGGTCACATGAAAAAGGAATGTTGAGCGAAGATGATACACTGGCTTATTTTAAAATAATAGCCTACTATTCTTTAAGTGATATTTCAAACATTGAAAACGCTTTGTTAGCAGATTTCCGGTTTTTCCTGGGCTTACTAAAATAAAAAAGTGAAGTAACTGATACTTCACTCTGATTTTTTTAAGCACCCAAACGATGCACCATATCTTTTATTTGGTAATCCCAAAGCTGGCTTTGGTCTTTCACTTCATTTTTCTCTGCAAAATCAGATATCACAAGAATTGTTTGATTGCTGACTTCCGTTTTTTCAATCCTGAATTCAAAATATTCTTCTTTTGCAGCATGCAGCCATCTGAAACGAATAAATTTATCCACTTCCTGAGATACCACTTCGGCCTTTTCAATAGTACCATTCCAGTTAAAAGAAAACACCCCATCCTTATCATCCACCTTATCCGCAAACCACTCTCCAAGTCCATTAGAAGTAGATACGAATTCGTACAGCAAAGCCGCTGAACATCTCAACGGGTACTCTAACCTAAATAGTTGCCTTTTACTCATTTTTTCTTGATAAAGCCTTTTATTATATGCAATAATATACATTTTATTCAATCTTCAAAATATTTTTTGATATTTATTTTTATTCCTTAAATTTTATTTGTAAATAAGATTGATGCGCTTTATAAATTTATTTGTCACTTCAATAGCGTTTTTTTCCGGACCAAAATTATTTACCCTTAAGGTGTTGGGTTTATAAAAGAATTTTAAGAAGAATCAACCGCTTTTCTGCGCCAGAATTTATACCTACCTTGCAGCTTTACCGCACTTAATTTAGGAGAAGGTAATTCCAGTTAAATAATCCGGTATTTCTAACCTACACTATTCGGGTACAAAACAAAAGGAGATAATTTTTGACTATGTTAAAAGAAGAACGACTTGATTTTATACTACAAAGATTGAAAGAAGACCAGGTGGTTAAACTCACAGAATTAAGCCAACGGTTAAATGTATCTGAAGACACCATCAGGAGAGATATTGAAACTTTAGACAAGAACGGGTTGTGTCAAAAAGTACGTGGCGGCGCCATTCCCCATTCTCCCAATATTGTCATCAACGACTTTAAAGACAGGGTAGGGAAGTTGTCAGAACAAAAAACAGTCATCGCTCAAAAGGCATTAACGCTCATCAGACCAAATTCCACCATTTTCCTGGATAGCGGTACTACCAGTTATAAACTCGCCACCATGTTGCCCGTAGGCCTGCCTTTAACCATTATTACCCATAGTATACCCGTAGCTGTAGCATTAATGGATAACCCAAGTGTGGACGTGATCTTAGCCGGTGGCAGGGTCAGTAAAACGCACCAGGTAACCATTGGTGTGGAAACAGCCCGCACATTAGAACATTTCAGGGTAGATGTGTATTTCACCGGTATCTGTAGCCTGCATCATGAGTTTGGCATTACCAACGAAAATTTCGAAGAATCTGAGATTAAGCGCATATTAGTAAAGCAAAGCGCACGCGTCATTGCCCTTACTACCTGCGATAAAATAGGAACGGCAGAAGTCTTCAAAATTTGCGATATACAGGATGTTGATACAATTGTAACCGAAAATGAAAACGCTCTGCCGTTGTTTAATACGTATAAAAATTTAGGTATTAATATTTTATAGATTTTGGAGACATTGGGGCTCTCGTCACCAGTCACTTTATTGTACACTATTCCGGCGTACTACAGGGTGCCGTACTCGCCATAAGTTGGTGTAGAACGCAGTTTTCCTGCGGGCTCGTACCGGACGCCTGCGCGCCCGCCTGTTGTCCACCGCAGCCCTTCAGCCATCAATCTCTATTTTACATCCCCGGAAATTTTAAGATACTTTTTGTTGATAAGCGGTCGCAGCATCACGGATCCATTTGCCATCCTCCCATGCTTTCTTGCGTGTTTCCAAACGCTCGGTATTGCAAGGGCCATTCCCCTTCAGCACCTGGTAAAATTCATCCCAATTGATGGTGCCAAAATCGTATCCTTTTTTGTCTTCGTTCCATTTCAGGTCCTTATCAGGCAATGTCATACCTAGCACTTTCACTTGTTCCACACATACATTTACAAACTTTTGACGCAGTTCGTCATTTGTAAAACGTTTTATTTTCCACTCCATGCTTTTCAGCGTATTAGGACTTTGGTCATCCGGAGGTCCAAACATCATCAGGCTAGGCCACCACCAGCGGTTAATAGCATCCTGGCACATCGCTTTTTGATAATCATTCCCCTTACTTAAAGTTAAAAGCACTTCAAAGCCCTGGCGTTGGTGGAAACTCTCTTCCTTACAAATACGCACCATGCCCCTGGCATAAGGTCCGTAGCTCGACCGGCAAAGCGGCACCTGGTTCATAATAGCAGCACCGTCAACCAACCAGCCGATAGCACCTACATCTGCCCAGGTAAGAGTTGGATAATTAAAAATAGAAGAATATTTAGCCGCCCCGCTATGAAGCTGGTCATACATTTCTTCCCTGGTGATATTTAAAGTTTCCGCCGCACTATACAAATAAAGGCCATGTCCCGCTTCATCCTGCACTTTAGCCAGCAGGATGGCTTTCCTTTTTAAAGTAGGTGCACGGGATATCCAGTTAGCTTCCGGTAACATACCAACCAGCTCGCTATGAGCATGCTGGCTGATTTGACGGATGAGCGTTTTACGATAATCGTCTGGCATCCAGTCTTTAGGTTCAATTTTTATTTCATTCGAAACTTTATTGTTGAACTGTAGTGAAAAGTTTGTAGTCGTCATATAGCAAATCAATTAAAATAAAGTTAATTAAAAATAGGGGAAAACCACTGTTTATAAAGTCACATTAATTAATTGTTGTTTTTATTTAAAATCAAATAAAAAGGTTTTTTTTGTATAGTTTTTATTTGTTGGCTCATTTTGTGAAATATATTTTATTTTTGTAGCTTGTTTTTTAAATTTATTTTAAATTGAAGATTTTGAGGATAGCAATAATTAACATCCAAGTTGTTAAAAGTTGGAAAATAATTAACTAATATTGTCTGATTTTTAACTTATCGCTAGCAAGTTTAACTTTTGTGAACGATTAAAGTTAAGTATTAACTATCAATTAAAAATTATCTGCATGACGAGAAAAATGATGGTGTTGACTTTATGCTTGCTATTCGGCATAAGTTACGCTTGGGCGCAGACCAAAACGATAACAGGGGCTGTGAAAGACTCTGTTGGAGCTGCACTTGCAGGAGTATCCATTTCTGCAAAAGGCGCCAGTGCAACGACTGACGCATCTGGTAATTATTCCATTAAAGTTGATGAGAAAACAACTTCATTGGAGTTTTCATTTGTAGGGTTTGCTACACAAACAGTAAATATTGCTGGTAAAAGTGTAGTAAATGTAACATTGTTTTCTGCTGATTCTAAATTAGATGATGTAGTTGTAACAGGTTTTCAAAGAATTGATAAAGCCAAATTTGGCGGTTCTGCGGTTAGTTTAAAAGCAGACCAGGTGAAAATTGACGGTATGACAGATGTTAGCCGTATGCTTGAAGGTAGAGTGGCGGGTGTAACCATCCAAAACCCAAGTGGTACTTTCGGTGCCGCTCCAAAAGTGCGTATCCGTGGTGCGACCTCTTTAAACGGTGCCAACAAACCTTTATGGGTAATTGATGGTGTGGTATTAGAAGATGTGGTAAATATCTCTAACGACCAGTTAACTTCTGGTGACCCTAGTACCTTATTAGGATCTCCGGTAGCAGGTTTAAACCCGAACGATATCGAAAGTTTCGATATCTTAAAAGATGCATCTGCTGCGGCATTATATGGCGCCCGTGCGATGAATGGTGTAATCGTAATTACAACAAAAAAAGGTAAAAGCGGTAAAGCCAATGTAAGTTATGTAGGTAACTACAGTTCCCAGTTAAAACCTAATTATGGGGATTATAATATCATGAACTCTGCTCAGCAAATGAGCTTGTTAGCACAATTGGAAAGAGGTGGTTCTTTAACTTCAGATGTACTTTCCCGTTCTAACAATGCCATGTATGGCAATATGTTCAGAAGCCTGAATGGAGATGATAACGGTAATTTCCCGTTAGAAAATACACCAGAAGCCAAAGCAGCTTATTTATTAAGATATGCCAAAGCAAATACAGACTGGTTTGATATTTTATTCAGAAATAGTTTCATTCAGGAACATTCAGTATCTGTAGCTTTTGGTACAGATAAGTCTCAATCATATTTCTCTACGTCATTTTTAAATGATAATGGTTGGACAATTGGTGATAAAGTAAAAAGATACACTTTAAACTTCAGAAATAACTATAAGTTCTCTGATAAATTTAGCGTAGGTTTTTCAACTTTAGGATCAGTTCGTCAACAAACAGCTCCGGGTACAGTAACCCGTAGAAGTAACCCGGTAGAAGGTCGTTACGATCGTGATTTTGATATCAATCCGTTTAGCTACGCTTTAAATACTTCCCGTGCTATTACACCGTACGATGAAAATGGTAACCTGGAGTATTTTACAAGAAACTTTGCAAAGTTCAATATCATTGATGAGTTAGCTAATAACAAATTAGATATCAATATGATTGATTTGCGTTTGCAAACAGACGCTTCCTGGAAATTTGCTAAAAACTTCCGTTATGATTTCTTAGGTGCATTACGCATGGTTAAAACCAGCCGCGAGCATAAAATAACAGAAAACGCGAACATGGCAAATGCTTACAGAGCTGCTGACAACGCAACAATCAGGGCTGCTAATAACTTCTTATACCAGGATCCGGATGATCCGGAAGCTGAAAAAGTGATAGTATTACCGAAAGGTGGTTTTTACAATACCACCAACGATGAAATGGTATTCTATAACGTAAGAAACAGTATTAACTATAATAATACTTTCAACTCTAAGCATACATTAGATGTTTTAGTAGGTCAGGAAGTGAAATTCACAAACCGTAAAAGCGCTTCAAATACAGGTTATGGTTATCAATATGGCCAGGGCGGTATTCCTTTCTTAGATTACAGGATTTTGAAGCAAACAATTGAAAACAACTTCGCATACTATGGTATGGGAGAAGTTTACGATCGTTTTGCAGCATTTTATGGTACTGCAGGTTATAGCTTCGATAAAAAGTATAACGTTAGTTTCTATGGCCGTTACGATGGTAGTAACCGCTTCGGTTTAGCTGCTGCTAATCGTTGGTTACCAACATGGAGCGTTTCCGGTGCCTGGAATATGGACAGAGAGAACTTCACTGAAAGCTGGTACTGGTTAGATTTTGCAAAAGTGAAAGCGAGCTATGGTATCAATGGTGATATGGGGCCTGCAACAAATGCAGATGTTTATTACAGGAACTTTGTAACAAATAGACCATACCAGGATGAAAAAGAAAGTGGTATCGATATTGCGTCTTTAGCAAATATTGAATTAACCTGGGAAAAAATGAAAAGTTCTAATATTGGTTTAGAGTTCGGTATTTTGAAAGGTAAATACTCTTTCACTTTTGATTACTGGGATAGAAAAAGTACAGATTTAATTGATTATGTTAGAACTTCCGGTATTGGCGGTCAATTTGATAAATATGCAAATAATGCGTCTTTAACTTCAAAAGGTTTTGACATTGCTGTTGATGCGAATGTAGTAAGAACAAAAGACTGGACAGTAAGCTTAAAAGCAACATTTGGCCAGGCTAAAACTAAAATAACATCTTTAGCTAATAATCCGAATATATTCAGTTTAATACAGTCTGAAGGCGGTAACTTGCTTGGTTCTCCTGTAAGGTCATTATTCTCAATTGTATATTCTGATTTAACTAATGAAGCAGGTATTCCTCAGTTCATTGATGAAAATGGTAAACAAAGTTTTGATGTTTATTTCCAGGATCAGAATGTGTCTTATTTGAAATATGAAGGACCAGTAGATCCACCTTATAACGGAAGTTTGAGTGGTACAGTTAAATATAAGAATTTCACATTAACTGCATTATTTACAGGTCAGGCTGGAAACAAAATCAGGTTAAATCCGGCTTTCGCAGCTAGTTATTCTGATTGGAATGCTTTGCCAAAAGATTTCAACGACCGTTGGATGGTGGGTGGCGATGAAGCTGCTACAATTATTCCTCAGATATTAGATAAGTTATATGCGAATAAAAATATCGGTTACGCATATAATGTTTATAACTACTCTAGTGCCCGTGTTGCAAAAGGTGACTTTATTCGTTTAAAATCTGTAAGTTTAAACTATAATTTAAGTAATGCAGAATTTATTAAACGTGCAGGTTTCAATTCAGTAAATATTTCAGCAACAGCTATTAACCCATGGTTAGTGTTCTCTGATAAAAAATTACGTGGACAGGATCCTGAGTTCTTTAATACTGGTGGTGTGGCTCAACCGCTTCAAAAACAAGTGGTAGTTTCACTAAAACTTGGGTTATAATCTTAATAAATGCATACAGAAATGAAGAAAAAATTTCAAAATATAATATTGTTATCTCTGCTTGTTTCTGCAAGTAGCTGTAATAAGTTTTTAGAAAAGGAGCCGGATAGTAACCGCGCTTCAATTAGCACGCCGGAACAGGTTTCTCAATTGTTAATTTCCGCTTATCCCAAAGCGAACTATATTACAATGGTGGAAGCTTTGAGCGATAATGCCGAGGATAAAGGACAAGGTGTAGATGATGTTACCAACAGGCTTTGTTTTAAGTTTGAGGTAGTAAACTCTTCTCCTAGTAACCAGGATTCTCCCGAAATGTATTGGTCTGAAACATATAAAGCAATTGCTGTTTGTAACCAGGCTTTACAAGTCATTTCAAAAGCAAAAAATCCTTCGGAGTTTAGTGCACAGAAAGGAGAGGCCTTAGTAGCAAGAGCTTATGCTCACTTTATGCTGGTGAACCTGTATTCTCAGTCATATGACGCAGCACATGCAGCTACCGATTTAGGGATTCCTTATGTAACAGAACCGGAAAATATCGTATTTAAAGATTACGATAGAAAAACGGTAGCGTATGTTTACGAGCAAATCGAAAAGGATTTGACTGAAGGTTTGCCTTTGATCAGTGATAAAAGCTATGAAGTGCCGAAGTATCACTTTAATCATGCAGCGGCAAATGCTTTTGCTTCCCGTTTTTACCTGTATAAAAAAGATTGGGCTAAAGCAGCACAATACGCCAATGCAGCTTTCCCGGCAGATAACTTCGCTACTCAGTTAAGACCATGGAACTCTACCTGGGCAGCATTCGCTTATGCTGAACTTTGGAACGTTTTTTCAAGAGCAACAACTGTTTCAAATTTGTTATTGGTAGAAACCTCTTCTTTATATGGAAGATACAATTATAGTTACCGTTACGGTTACACATTTAATGTTTTAAATACAGTATCATCTGTTAAATCATTATGTGGCAATCCAACCTGGACAGTTGATAACAAACGTTATACTGCAGGAACGAACAACTACCTGGTTCCTAAATTAACCGAGTATTTTGTAAGAGAATCAGTAAATGCAAACTTTGGTCAGCCATATGTGATGGTACCTGTTTTTGATGCTGAAGAAGTATTATTCAACAGAGCAGAGGCCAATGCATATTTAGGAAATTACTCTTTAGTGCTCAAAGACTTAAATACTTATGTAAGCAAAAGAATTCAAAACTACAATGCAACAACACATGCTGTTACCGAAGCTAGAGTTCAGGCTTATGCCGGTGCAACGGTAGCATTGAAAGACGCTTATATCAAAGCTATTTTAGATTTAAAAAGATTAGAGTTTACTTATCAGGGACAAAGATATTTCGATATGCAACGTTATGGATTATCTGTAACGCATATACTGAAGGAAAGTGGTACTGAAACGTCTATTACTGTTCCTGCAAGAGACAATAGAAGAATTATCCAGATACCACAATCTGCAACATTGTCCGGTTTACCTTTAAATCCTAGATAAAAACATAATATATGAAAATATTTAAAAAATTAGCACTTATTTGCGGTTTAAGCATGTCTTTAATCGCATGTAATAAAGATGATATCGATCTTACCGATGCTGATATTATCAGAGGTTTAGGTGGCGATACCTGGGCTCAGACCAATATTGATAAATGGCTGTATGATAGTTTAGTAAAGCCTTATAATATTGGCGTTAAATACAAATGGGATCAATTCGAATTTGATATTTCCAGGACGTTAATACCACCATCCGAAGATAAAGTCATCCCGGTATGGTCTGTTTTAAAAGATGTTTGGATCAAACCTTATATCGCAGAAGCCGGTAAAGTTTTTTTCAATAAATACTCTCCGAAAAGCTTTATCCTGGCAGGTAGTAATTCATATAACGATGATGGATCTATCATTTTAGGTACAGCAGAAGGTGGACGTAAAATCGTTTTCTATGGTGTAAATAAGTTTAAAGTAAAGGGAATGACAGGATATACGCCTGCTACAGATTCAAATTTTGTAAAGACTTACTTTATTCAAACCATGCATCATGAGTTTGCGCACATATTACACCAGAACGTTTTATATCCTCAGGACTTTAAACGAATCAACCCGATTCTCTTCCAGGGGCAAAACTGGATCAATATGGCTACAAACCAATCAAGGTTAGATGGATTTATTACACCATATGCATCTTCAGGTTTTGATGATGATTTTGCCGAAATGGTGGCTATTATGCTGATTGAAGGTAAAGTTGGTTTTGATAACATAGTAAACGGATTAACTGGTACAAGTGCCAATGGTACTACTGCTGCCAACGCAAAATCATATTTACGTCAAAAAGAAAGCATCATTGTAAACTATTATAAGCAAGTTTGGGATATTGATTTCTACAGTTTACAAAACAGATGTCGTACTGCTTTAAACCAATATTTGTAATTAAGTTATATTAAACGAATTAATATGAAGAAAAATATTATATATGTATTCGCAGTTATAACCTTACTATTTGGTTGTAAGAAAAATGACGAATATATTTTTGACCAGAGCCCGGATGAACGGGTAAATAAAGTCCTGGATGACCTGCAGGCAAAATTAGCAAATGCGCCTAATGGATGGAAGGCAGTTTTAACCAGTGCTGCAAATGTGGATTATAATTTTTATTTCGATTTCAATAATGAAAATCGCGTAAAAATGATTTCTGATTTTACCAAAGAGTCTTCAACAGACCTTAAAGAAAGTAGTTATCGCTTAAAAGCAATGCAACAACCCGCATTGATTTTTGATACTTATTCTTATATACACATTATAGCAGATCCCGATCCTAATGTAAATGGCGGAACTCCGGGCGAAGGTTTAAATTCAGACTTTGAATTTGCCTATAGCCCTACAAATAACACAGCCAAAGGTGATTCATTATTCTTCACTGGACGTTTTAAAGGTAGCAAACTTGTTTTAGTACCGGCAACTGCTGCAGAGGAAACATCTATACTAGGTGGCGGTTATGCTAAAAGTTGGGATTTCCATACAATAAGTGCTTATAATACTTATAGGTATGGTGGACAAACTTATAGCTGGAATATCGGAGGAAAGATTTTTACTTACTTCAAACGTTTCACATTAGGTTCCACAACCTATGATATTAACGAAAGTACTTTCGATCCATTCGCAAAAAATATTACCATTTCATGGTTAGATGCTGGTGTAGTTAAATCTGCAACGTCAGCATATAGTTTTGGATTAAATGCAGTAAACTTTAAAACACCATTAGTTTTAAACGGAGTAACTTTAAACTCTTTAGGTAACTTTGTTTGGAGCGATGCAAACACTTCATTAACTGCAAATGTTAATGCAGGAACTCAAACAATTACCATTGCAGGAGCAGCAGCGCCATTGTTAAATAACCCGAACTTACCAGCAGAGTTTAGAAATAATAGTATCAATCAGGATACCTATTATGAAAGCGACTATGGTTTTTTCAGAGATGGCGTTTATAATGCATTTGGTATAGATCAGTTAACAATTACTAATGGTAGATATTACAACATGATTTATTGGGCTGAATATGGTTCAAACTATGATCTGGTAGCCCCTTTATTTGTTGTGAATGGTGCGCTTAATTTAGCATTTGGTTTTGCAGGTATTAACAACAATGCAGCAAACCCTATTGTTAAAAATGGTATGTTGAGTCTGGCTGCATCTGGTACTGTAGGAACAAACCCTACTACTGCGTCCTGGCAAAATACAATGACACTTTTAAGAGCCGCAGGTGGTCATTACATTGTTAAGAAAAATAGTACTAACTATGACATGGTTTCTGCTGATGGCAGATCATGGATTAGCTGGAGTTTAGATTAATTCGCACTCGACTATAATAAAAAAGCTGCCTTATTTTTTAAGGCAGCTTTTTTATTATAGGAATGTCATCCGTTTTTAACGATACGCTTTACTTGAAATCGGCTACATTTGCTTTGTGGAAAACAAGACTACCAATATAAAAAAGATTGCTTTAGAAACGATAGAACAAGAAGCCACCAGTATAAAAGGGTTACTCAATTTTATAACGGATGATTTCGAAACCATTGTAACGCTTTTATATAAAAATAAAGGACGCGTAATTGTAAGCGGCATCGGCAAAAGCGCCATTATCGCCCAAAAAATTGTCGCCACTTTTAATAGCACAGGAACACCGTCCCTGTTTTTACATGCCGCTGAAGCCATCCACGGAGACCTCGGCATGGTAAGGCCCGGAGATGTACTCATAATTATAAGTAAAAGCGGCAATAGCCCCGAAATAAAAGCATTAGTACCCCTCATTAAAAACTTCGGAAATACCATCATAGGAATGACCGGTAATATGGAAAGCTTTTTAAGCAAAAGCAGCGATCACGTATTAAATACCACCGTAAGCCGCGAAGCATGTCCCAATAACCTCGCACCAACCAGCAGCACCACCGCACAGTTAGTAATGGGCGATGCACTCGCCGTATGCCTCATGGAGCTCAATGGCTTTACCGGCGATGATTTCGCCCGCTTTCACCCCGGTGGCAGCCTCGGCAAACAGTTATATACAACCGTAGCAGATTTAATAGCAGATAATCCCGTACCAAAAGTATTGCCAGGTACACCAATACCCGAAACAGTCATAGAAATGACAGGTAAACGCCTCGGTGCCACTGCAGTCGTCAATGAAGATGATACCGTCTATGGCATTATTACCGATGGAGATTTACGCCGGATGCTGCACAATAAAACAGCCATTACCGGTACACTCGCCAGCGATATTTGCAGCAAAAATCCCAAAACGATTAACGAAAATCAACTGGCCGTAAAAGCATTCGATATCATGCGTCAGCACGATATCACACACATGATCGTAACAGATAAAAATAATATTTATAAAGGCATTTTACATATTCACGATTTAATAAAAGAAGGAATTATATAATATTCCCTATTTTAAGTAAATTTATGCTCTTAATTTGCCATATTGCATTTATTAGGAAAAATGTGTATTAAAAAAGAATCAGTGTTGTGAACAAGATAGAAGTAAGTTTAGACAAAAATAAGCACCACTACGTAGCAATTATGGCAGGTGGCATAGGTAGTCGTTTTTGGCCCATAAGCCGTTCTAAATACCCCAAACAGTTTTTAGATGTATTAAATGTAGGGGAGAGCTTACTCCAAAGCACCTTCAAACGGTTCGCCCATTTTATACCCGTAGAAAATATTTTCATCGTCACTTTCGAAGATTATGCGGATCTTGTAAAAGAGCAGATCCCCGATGCACTCGAAGCAAATATCTTACGCGAACCAAGCCGTAAAAACACTGCTCCTTGCGTAGCATATATTGCCAGCAAGTTGCACCAGCGCGATCCCGATGCAACGTTAATTGTAGCCCCAAGCGATCACCTAATCTTAGATACAGTAGCATTCATTGATACCTGCCGCCAGGCCTTCGATTATGTAGACAGGTTCGTTAGTTTACTAACACTCGGCATCAGGCCAACCTATCCAAATACAGGCTATGGTTATATCCAGTACGACCAGACACCTTACGAAGGCAACGTCTATCCCGTAATTACCTTCACCGAAAAGCCACAATTGGAATTTGCAAAAACCTTCATAGCCAGTGGAGATTTTCTTTGGAATGCCGGTATCTTCGTATGGAAAGTACGCGATGTACTAACAGCCATCGAAAAATACCTGCCGGAGATGTATGAAGTCTTCCATGCCGAAGAGGAATATTTCAATACACCAAAAGAGCAGGAAGCCTTAGAACGCATTTATCCCCAATGCGTCAATATCTCCATCGATTACGGCATCATGGAAAAAGCCGATAACGTCGCCATTATTCCCTCGGAATTTGGCTGGAGCGATTTAGGAACATGGAATAGCGCCTACGAAAATATGGATAAAGATTACCTTGGTAATGCCGTAAAAGGCGATAATGTAGTAATAATAGATGCCACCAAAAACGTCGTGCAGGCATCCAACAATAAGTTAGTCGTATTACAAGGCTTGGACGAATTTGTAGTAGTAGATACCAACGATGTACTACTGATCTGCAAAAAAGAAAAAGAGCAGGAAATAAAAGATTACATGACAGAAATAAAACGCAATAAAGGCGAACGCTTTTTATAAACTTCTTCCTTTGGGCGCACCCCTGGCGGGCGTTTCAAAATATAAGCGTATGGCTTCGCAGGCCATGCGCTTTTTTATTGCACCGCCAGGGGCCGGGCTTTTGGCAGTAGGCCGTTTGTGCCCGCAGATCATCAGTAGTCAGGTAGTTTTAATAAAGCAGGCAGGTACATAGCCGGGCACAATCCGGGCTACTGCTGCCAATCCCTTGCGCAGCGCGTGCAGGCATTCCTTATATGTAATTAGTAGCAAATGTTTTTTGAATTTTTAGAAACATACCCCTTTATAAAAACCTCCATCTCAATTCCCGTTTTCTAATTATTTTAGCTGAATGTTACAAAGCAAACTACCAAACGTCGGCATCAACATCTTTTCACGCATCAGCAAACTCGCAAATGAGCACCAGGCCATCAACCTGGGACAAGGTTTTCCCGATTACAATATGAACCCTCAGCTAGCCCAATATGTAAATGAAGCCATGCAAAAAGGCTTTAATCAATATTTACCCATGGAAGGCTATTTGCCATTACGGAACGCCATAGCAGATAAAGTAAACAAAGCCTATGGCTGCAATGTACAGCCCACTACAAACATCACCATCACACCGGGCGGCACGTATGCCATTTACTGCGCCATAACAGCCGTAATACAAACAGGCGACGAAGTCATCGTTTTTGAGCCCGCTTATGATAGCTACATTCCCAATATAGAACTGAACGGCGGCAAAGTCGTACCAATAAAACTGGAACACCCCACTTATGCCATCAACTGGGAACAAGTAGCAGCTGCCGTCAATACCAGAACAAAACTCATCATCATCAATACCCCGCATAATCCCAGCGGCAGCATCTTGTCAGCACACGATATGCAGCAATTAGATAAAATTATCGCCGGAAAAGACATTTACATCATAAGCGATGAAGTGTACGAACATCTCATTTTTGATGATCATGTACACGAAAGCGTACTCAGGTATCCCCGGTTGGCAAGTCGGGCCTTCGTATGCTTTTCCTTTGGTAAACTCTTCGATTGTACCGGCTGGAAAATAGGGTATTGCATCGCACCGGAAATCTTATCGGCAGAACTGCGGAAGATCCATCAATACAATTGTTTCAGTGTTAACAGCGCCATGCAGGCAGGCATTGCCCACTTTATGCAGCACAACAATACCTATACCCAAATAAATATAGAATTGCAAAAAAAACGCGATTTGTTGCGACAGCTGATAAAAGACAATACACCCTTTAAACTATTGCCAGGCAAAGGCACTTACTTCGAATTATACAGTTATGCACATTTCAGTCAGTTAACAGAAATAGAAATGGTACATGCACTCATAAAAAACTGTGGCGTAGCAGCCATTCCCGTCAGCGCATTCTATAGCCATGCACCCGTAGATAATAAAGTCATTCGCCTATGCTTTGCAAAAAAAGAAGAAACCCTGCAAGAAGCAGCACAAAGATTAAAAGGCTGTGAATCAATTTTAAAGTAAAATTTTATTTTACCAGGTTAAGCTGTAAGCCAATATTCACCTGTCTTTTAGGGGCCGCATTATAAAACCGGTTCCCAACCGCATTAATATCATTACCCAAACTATAAGTTTGGTTCAATACATTATTAACAGAGCAGTATAATTTAAGAAAACTGTTGTTTCGTAGCAGGAAATTATAAGCCACATAAAGATTAATCAATGCATAGCCATCAGCAAAAGCCGTATTACCGTCATTCAGCATCAACTTCCCGTTCAGGTAAGCAGTCATATTGATATCCAGTTTATCCCGCAACCTTTGATAAATCCCAAAATAAGTTCTGTGTTTAGGAACACCCGGCATTAACGAACCACTAAAATTATTTTCATTAACTGTATAATCATCATATTTAAAATCACTGAAAGTATAACTCGTTTGCATCTGTAACAGGTAATCTTTACTTTCCGTAATTTTATAATTCAGATTCAGTTCTATCCCAAGTTGTTTTGTACTGCCGGAGTTCATATAAGTCTCCCTGCCAGCACCATCCCGGCCTTGCACAATCGTATGCTTACCGTTAGTCAGAAATGCAATAGCAGACCAGTAAAAACCATTTCCCCGCTGCTTAATGCCCCCTTCAAACATATCTGCATATTGCGCCTGCAAATGCTCATTAAATGAAGCATTACCAATAAGAACCTCAGACGTTGTGGGCGAAGAGAACCCCTTACTATAACTCACAAACCAATGTAACGTACCAAAAGATTTTAATACACTCACTTTAGGGACCCATTCAGCATCGTAACGCTTTTTTATAGTCCCGTTCATTTCAGGAAATACAACCTGGTGATTAAATGCCACCTTATTAAAGCTGTTAGCCAGCAATATTTGCCAGTCATGTTTCAGCGTAATATTACCTTGTACAAATGCCGTAAGCATAGAGTTATTTAAATCATCCTGGGATAGAAACACACCCTTGCTCCCATTAATATTTTCGTATGTCTGGTTTTGGTATTTACCCGCAATATATTCTACACCATAATGCCATTGCATACCATAATTTGAATGTTTAAAATTGTTTTCGAAAACAGTTTTAAACGAAGCAAAAGGCTCCAGCCGTTTTTCATACAAACGGATATTAGGATTTTCGAACCATCCCATCGTACCCGAAACCGAAGTCGTATTTTTAAAGTTTGGAGTGATCTGCAATGCATGAGAGATACCTGCAAATACCATCTCCCGTTCTATAAACGCATTAGCAGCCTCTGCCGAGGGGAAAATACCCGCTGCCGGCCTCGCTTGCCTTGCGTTAGCCACAAACTGCTCCCGCGTTAAGCCCCCGGGCGTTTCGTAAAAATGCTTACCGCCGATAACAGTAGCCTGTAGCCGCTGCTTTTTATTAGGCTGATAATTTAGCTCCCAGTTCAACACCTGGCGCTTCATGGCAGTATGGTCGCGCCATCCATCCGTTTCAAAATGACTCGCAAAAAAACGCTGTGTTAAGTTTTTTTGTTCATTTGGAATGCCCAATTTCACATATGCATCTTTTGTATTAAAACTGCCAAAAGAAATACCAGCATTCATTGTAAATTGCTCATAATTTGGACCACTGTTCAGAAGCAAACTACCACCAATACCAGCCCCATATACACTGCCACCAATGCTTTTTAAAACTTCAATATCATCGAACATTCTAAAGTCTAACTGGTTAAGATACGCATCACCACCCGCATCCGTAAGCGAGTAGTTATTATAAAGCAATTTCGTATTTCTCACACCAAACGGCGCCCGCAAAGCACTCCCCCGGATATTGATCCTGTAACTACCGGGGCTCCGCTCTTCCATAATAACACCCGGAAGCGTATTAATAGCATCAACAATATTGGTAACACCATTTTTTTGCAATGTTTGAATGTTAAGTGATTGAACAGATGCAGCCACAGATTCTTGTCGCCTGTTCATTTCAAATGCTGTGATAATAACATCAGAAGAGTCAGTCAACGTTACAATTCGGTCCTTCACTGTATTTGTTTGAGCAATACCGTTTAAAGAAAGCAGAAAGTAAATAATAATAACGCCGCATAATTTCATACTACAAAGAACGGCATTAAAATGATAAAGAACCATAAGTAAGATTTGCTAAATCAAATACATCTGATTCAGGAAAACCATGAGAGAGCTACCGTTAAATTTTTATCACAACAAAATGATAAGCCGGAAATAAATAAGCAAGAATTGGCAATAGCGGCAGGGATAGTAGCAAAGTACCCCACAGGCGGCATAAAAGATAATGAATAGCAAAGCTGCGAAGATTGAATTGCCGCCGAGGAGTACTGCGGATAGCCCGGCACACGGCAGAATGAATAATAGCCTATATATCCTAAAGCCCCTTTGTTTCTTAAGGGATTGCCGTGTGGCCGCCCCAAAAAAAATAATTAATTGAAGCGAATCGCTTTTACAGGGGATACTTTGTTGATGTAAATTAAAGGAAGCCTCAATGCCAGGAAGCAGATAATAATGCTGCAGGCGATAACGCCAGCCACCTGCCACCAGATAATATACACCGGTACCTCACTTAAGTAATAAGTTGTTTCATCCATTTTTATAAGGCCCGTGTACTTTTGCAGATAGCATAAACCAAGACCAAAAATAAGGCCAAGACCAATACCTAAAAGAGAAATATAACCACTATAATACCAGAATATTTTTTTGATATTCGCAGTTTGCAGCCCCATCGCTTTTAGCACACCAATCATTTGTGTACGCTCCATCACTAAAATAAGCAGGCAGGTAATTAAATTAATAGCCGCTACGATGATCATGATGATAACAACAATAGATTTTGTTTTGTCCTGCACCTGTAACCAGTCGAAAATGCCCGGTGCAATTTCGTGTATGCTATGCGCAGCAATGCCCTGCGGCAATTCACTATACAAATGCCAGGCAGTACTGTCCATTAAAGACGGCGCCTTTAACCATGCTTCATAAGCCCCTATTTCGTTAGTTTGCCACAAATTTAACCGGCGTAAAAAACGGATATCACCAATAATGAAGTTATTATCATATTCGTCAATCCCCGTTTTATAAATGCCGCTCACAACAATTGGACGCACATTAATATTTTCCTGGTTGCGTATAAAAAAGCAATGTAAAGTATCGGAAACCTTTATTTGTAAAGTAGCCGCTATTTTCTGGCTCACTAACACCTGGTTGCTGTATCCCGTAGCCGGATAGCTGATAGGCGCGCCTTCAATTAAAAATTGTTGCTGATGCGAGAGATTGAAGCTACTGTCGATACCCTTAAGAACAGCTCCCTCAAAATTCTCTTTAGTCTTCAGCACCACCGATTTTATAGCATAAGTCTGGTAATGAACAATATTTTTATCAGTCTTCAACAAACTGTCTATTTGAGGTGTTCGGAACATTGGGGCCTCCTCTGCGGTCATACTGCGGATAGGCGCTATATTCTGCACCCGAACATGGCCCCAGAATCCAAATACTTTTTCTGAAATAGCATGCTGAAATCCGTTGACCATACCTAATGTAACAATCATAGCAGCGACACTTACAGCAGTAGCAGCTATGGCCAGGCGAATAATAAACCTGGAAAAAGTAGGCTTCTTATTGAACACTATTTTTTTAGCTATGTAATACGATATATTCAACGGATATTTTTTATACCAAACAGACACCAAAGTAAAGGCATTTTCATTATTTACCGCCTTTAAGTTTTATTAATATTCATTTAGTGTTATTATTTTGTATGATATTTGAATAACAACATCTAAACGATTATTAACTCTATAACTGGTAGTATGAATAGACACATTAGTATCCTGATCTTAGCAATTTTGTTTTTAGCCGTTGGTTGTAAAAATGAAACACCCAAAAGTATTGTCCCGGTAACAAGAGATACCAGCATTACCAAAGAAAATGCGTTTACAAACCTGTTTTTAGATAGTGCAGATGTAGAGAAATATTTACTAGCTGATACTATTACAGGAGACGATAGTTTACTGGTGGATAATTTTTATAAAGAAAGAAACTACCAGTTTGCCTGGTTTGATACAACAGGCATTACAGAGCAGGCCCTCAACTTTAAAAACCTGTATCATAAATATATTTTTGATTTTGGCGACAGCAGTTTAATAAATGCCAGGCTGGATGAGGAAATCGAGGATTTTGTTATCAATACACCGGATTTAACAAAACCAGGTAATAAAATTAAAAAACTGGAGCTGGATCTTACCAAGCACTTTTTTAAATATGCCAGGTTAGCCTATGAAGGAAGTACCAAAATGAAGCTATCGGACCTGGGGTGGTTTATTCCACGCAAGAAACTCGACCTTAAATTATTACTGGATAGCGTTGTAGCCAGTAAAGGCAGTGTGCTGAATAACTATGAGCCCAATCATCCTATATTAGGTAAGCTCACACAGGCTTTCGTTAACTATACCAATATTAATAAGAATGGCGGATGGGATACCAGCCTGACAGCGCCTAAAGCCAACTATAAAATAGGAGATTCATTACCTGCAATCGGTGCATTAAAAAAACGCCTGATCATAGAAGGAGATCTGGATAAAAATGCGCAAAATGATTTTTTTGACAGCGCAACAGTTTTAGCCGTAAATCAAAGCAGGCAACGGTTTGGTTTAAAAGCCAGCGGAGTAGTAGATGCCGCTTTTGTAAAAGAATTGAATGTGCCCGTCCATAGCAGATTACAGCAGTTAATGATAAATATGGAACGCCTGAAATGGGTGCCAAAACCCGATAGCGGCAGGTATGTCATTGTAAATATTCCCGACTATAAACTTTTTGTGTATGACAATAATCAGCTGCAATTCGATATGGTAGTCGTAACAGGTTCAGAAGCACATAGCACTGTAATTTTCAGTGATGAAATTTCTGTAATTGCATTTAGCCCTTACTGGAATATACCGTACAGCATTGTGAAAAAGGAAATCGGAAATCGTGGACAAGCCTACTACGATCGCAATCATTATGAAGTGGTAGGTAAGTATTCCGATGGATTGCCGCAACTCAGACAAAAGCCCGGCCCATGGAATGCATTAGGACGGGTCAAGTTTTTATTCCCGAACTCCTACAGTATTTACCTGCACGATACCCCATCAAAGCACGTCTTCAACAGGGATAACAGGGCTGCCAGCCACGGATGTATCCGCATACAGGAACCCGCAAAAATGGCGGCATTCTTACTGGATTATGATCCTGCTTATACCCAGGATTCTATTACCAAATTAATGAATGCTACCAAAGAAGTGAATGTAAAGCTCAAAAGAAAAGTACCTGTATTTATCTGCTATTTTACCAGTTGGGTCGATAAAAACGGCCTGGTGAATTTTAGAAAAGATATTTATAAGCACGATGAGCAAATGTTAGATAAGTTATTCAAATAAGTTATTGGGTTTTCATTTAACAAATAAGTGGCTGTCTCAAAAATAAGAGTTAGCCACTTTTTTATTAAGTTGTATAGATAGAGAAAAAATATATTGACTTATCTGCAACAAAAAAGCGAAATAACTTTGTTACTTCGCTTTTGCTCCCCCTGTTGGACTTGAACCAACGACCCTCTGATTAACAGTCAGATGCTCTAACCAACTGAGCTAAGGAGGAGTGTTTTCCCCGTTAGGGAGTGCAAATATAGGTATCAATTTTAAAACACAAAATTTTTTTCCAATTTTTTTTTGCCACCTTTGTAATTATGAATCAATTAAGTATTTCAATAGTTCAGCATAATATTATTTGGGAAAATAAAGCAGCCAACTTAGAGGCATTGGCATCTAAAATAAAAGCTATAAAAAAGACTGAATTAGTGGTGTTGCCTGAAATGTTTAGCACAGGATTTACAATGGACCCTGTGCCACATGCAGAGACAATGGACGGGCACACTGTACAATGGATAATCAGCCAGGCACAGACCAAAAAGATAGCGTTGGTTGGCAGCATTATAATACAGGAGCACAATAACTTTTACAACCGTTTAATTCTCGCGTTGCCAAATGGAAAAGTCGGCACTTATGATAAACGGCACTTATTTGCATTTGCCGGTGAGCATGAACAATACACACCCGGTGAAAAAAGATTCATCACATCCATCAATGGGATAAAAATAAATTTACAGGTTTGTTATGATATTCGTTTCCCGGTTTGGGCAAGGCAGCAGCAGCCGGATGGCGAAGCAGAATATGATGTGCTCATCAATATAGCCAACTGGCCGCAGAAACGTAGCTATCACTGGAAAACACTGTTAACTGCCCGTGCCATAGAAAATCAATGTTATGTAATAGGAGTCAATCGCACAGGTGTGGATGGCAATGGGCATCATTATAACGGTCAATCACGCATTATAAACCCATTAGGGAATACTGTATATGCTGCTAATATCCTGGAAGATGTATTTACTTATACAATTACTAAGGAAGAAATAGAAAAAATAAGAAACGATTTTCCCTTCTTAAAAGATGCCGATGATTTTTCTATTCTAAAATAACACCATTATATTTGATTTAAACCAACTAAAAAAACATGTCCACAAATACAGCAGATTTTTTAACCAGTATCCAAAACGGGTATTCTTTTAAAGGAGAGTTTGCCAAATTAGGCGTTGGCATTTTAAACGGCGAAGTAATAGCCGGTGCAGATGTAAATATTCCGCTTAAAACAATGAACAGACATGGTTTGATAGCCGGCGCCACCGGTACCGGTAAAACCAAAACCCTGCAGGTAATTACTGAGCTTTTGAGCGATAACAGTGTGCCGGTACTTGTAATGGATATTAAAGGCGACTTAAGTGGCCTGGCTGCGGCAGGTACTGCCGGTAGCAGCATCCTGGAGCGGGCGCAAAAATTAAATATTACTTATACTCCCACCGCCTACACGGCAGAATTGCTTACCTTAAGCGGCAATCACCAGGGCGTACAATTACGGGCCACCGTTACCGAGTTTGGTCCAATCCTTTTAAGCAAAGTGTTAGGCTTAAATGATACCCAGCAAGGAATTGTTGCAATGTTGTTTAAATATGCCGATGAAAAACAATTACCCCTCATTGACCTGAAAGATTTTAAAAAATTACTTCAATGGGCAACAGAAGGAGGAAAGCAGGAACTGGAACGAGAATATGGCAAATTAAGTACAACAAGTACAGGCACGATTCTTAGGAAAATAGTGGAACTGGAACAACAGGGAGCTGAAAGCTTTTTTGGGGAATTAAGCTTTGACCCGGAAGATTTAATGCGGGTGGATAGTAATGGAAAAGGCATTGTTAGTATTTTACGATTAATGGATTTACAGGACCGCCCCAAATTATTCAGCACATTTATGTTGCAAATGCTGGCGGAATTGTATGCTACTTGCCCTGAAGAAGGCGATTTGGACAAACCCAAGCTCGTGTTGTTTATAGATGAAGCCCATCTTATTTTTAATGAAGCCAGTAAAGCCTTATTAGACCAGATAGAAACCATTATTAAATTAATTCGTTCCAAGGGTATTGGCATATTCTTTTGTACCCAGAACCCGATGGACGTACCGGCTGCGGTACTAGGGCAGTTAGGGATGAAAGTTCAGCATGCACTGAGGGCCTTTACAGCAAATGACAGAAAGACAATTAAACAAACAGCAGCTAACTACCCATTGTCAGATTTTTATGATACAGAAATGTTATTGACGCAGGTAGGCATAGGAGAAGCTCTTGTAACACTGCTGAATGAAAAAGGGATTCCTACTCCATTGGTACATACAATGTTACTGGCCCCTAAAAGCCGGATGGATGTATTACAGAATAGCGAAGTAGATGCCATTATATCCAAAAGTTATCTGGTGAAAAAGTACAATCAGGTAATCGATTCAAAAAGTGCTTATGAGATTTTGATAGAAAAAATGGAGAATGCTACCAACACTTCAGATAATGAAAATCCATCTCCTAAACCTGCAAAAGAAGAGCCAGATACTATTGAGAAAATGCTGGATAATTCAATTGTAAAATCCTCATTAAGAACAGCTGCCAATATGCTTACCCGTTCTCTTCTGGGGGCATTGGGGTTAAATAAAACAACAAAGAAAACGAAGTCTAAAAGCTGGTTTTAAAATACGGATCTATTTACTTAAATACTTTATCTGAACAGCCTGTTACAGGTAGCTAATATCCCAACCGGAATTTCCGGCTGGGATATTTCAATTAATGACCGTGACAACAGCCCGGAAATATTGCTGAAACCCGCAAAAGGCATCATAATTATGTAAAAAGGGGTTAAAAAATACCGGTTTTTAATATTAGATTTCATCAGGTGCGAAATTTTCTTTTACCTTTGACGGTTGCCCAATTTTCATGCATTTGGTCTGCCAATCTGCTTTATTATCTGAAAGCACGGACAATGAGAGAAACGCAATTTAAAGAACAGCATTATTATGTCGATATCGCACTTAATCAAACACATTTACAACAACGCCAGCGAGGATGTTATTAGCAGAGGAAAGAAAATTCATAACAATGGTTATCTTGAGATAATAGACCATAACCCTATTATGCACTCAATTAGCTACAGGGTAAAAGATGATAACTATAATACTTGGTACAAAGTTAAAGTAGAGAACTATAATACCCCGAGAGGATTAAGCATGCGTTGCAGCTGCCCGTACAATTTATCGGAAGTGTGCAGGCACAAAGCGGCAGTGCTGCTTCATATGCAGGAAAAAAGTGACAACGGCACTTTAGATGGAGAAGAACAACGTTATAATCAATTCCACACTCAGTTAAAGATAAAATCACTCGATATAAAAATGATTCGCCCTTACTCCGGCGAACAAAACTATCAGGATGCACTGGAGATTGTACGCAAATCCAAGTTTAAAATAAAATCTGCCGCCAACGAAATGGTTACTGCAGAACTGGAGGATGAAGGAGAACTTTTCGAGCTAAGGATACGGAAAAATGAAGAACGTTTTTTTGATACCAGTTGTAACTGTATTGATGAAAATAATCTCATTTGCAAACATAAAACAGCATTATTAATACACCTGATAAATAAATACGGCATCAATTATTTTGACACTATAAAAAACTATGATGCTCAAAAGAACAAATTACTCGGCTTATATGGTTATAGCTTAAATGATAACTTAAAAGGGAAATTTGAGTTTATATACAAAGAAGGAAAACCTTTTTTAAAAGTACTGGATCCGACTATAAAACGCTTGACCTCCCCATTAGATGCGCCGGTTCTAACTGTCGCACCTAAAACAAATACTGCCGTTACAACAGCAGCACCAATAGAAAAACATTGGGTGACTAAAAAAGTTGGAATTGTATTACGGGAGCAAGGCAAAACATATCCCTTTATAGATGTTGAATCTGTACAAGGCGATATCGACAATGGCAAAATGGCCAAAAGTACCAAGCTTGAAAAGATCGATTTAACACGTTATGTAAGTATTGAGAACTTCGATGAAAATGATGGTATTTTAATTCAGCAGTTAAGAAAATTATCCGATGTTGAATTAAATAAATTTTTAAACCGGAACTCCCCGTTTGGCAGTATGTGGGAAAATATAGTTCCTTCAGGTGATGAGCAATTACCGGAAGATACCAGAAGTTTAATACTGGATTATTTGCAGCCAAAATTGCAAAGGATACTTGAAAACTATGGCGCAGGTAGTCCGGTGTATATACTACCTGCCGATAAAAAATATGTTACTTCAAATCTGGTAAAAATTCATGTGTCGGACAATAATATTGTACCACATTTTAAAATAAAAGCCATTGGAGACAATCTGGTTATAACAGCCCATGTCATAATAGAAGATGAAAAAATAGATATAGAACAAAATGAATGGAACAACCTTCTGTTATTTAAATATGAAAACGAGCTTTATAACTGGAGCAAACCTGAAGATATCATTGCAGTAGAAAAGTTTGCCAATGTTACAATACATATTAACGACTGGCCTTCTTATGCAGAAAAAAATATTGTGACACTTTCAGACGATTACCAGGTAGATTTTGATAAAAAATTAGTAAAAGAAGTACAGGATATTGAGCCGGAAATCAGTGTGCAGTTAAGTGAAAAAAGCGACTTCCTCATGTTCCAGCCTTTATACTATTACAATGGAGTATTGGCTACCTCTTACGACAATGAAGAAACAAACGCAAAGGCATCAGATAAAATTACATTAGTTAAAGACGGTTATATCTGGATCATTCATAGAATGCGTGATAAAGAACACCGTTTCTTTCAGAAGCTCCAAAGTCTGCATACCAATTTTGTGCAACCGGAAGGTAAAAGGCAGCTTGCACTTAAAGGAGCAGATGCTTTAAAGAACAGTTGGTTCTTTATGTTTATGGAACACATGAAAGAACAAGGCATTACCGTCTTGGGTTTCGAACAATTACGCAGCTTCAGGTTCAATAAACAAAAACCAACCACGCAGGTAAGAATCAGCAGCGGTGTAGATTGGTTTGATGCAAAAATTACAGTAGCATTTGGCAACCAGTCCGTAATGATTTCAGATATCAAAAAAGCATTACAGGAAAAGCGCACCACTGTACAATTAAATGATGGTACTCTAGGTATCCTGCCGGAAGAATGGATGCGTAAATACGCATTGCTCTTTAAAGTAGGTGCCGGTACTGCAGATGCCGATAAACTAAGGTTGACAAAATATCAGTTTGGAGTAATAGATGAATTGTATGATCAGCGCAATGATGAAGAAATAGAAATTCAGTTAGAAGAAAAGTTCCTCAGGTTACGCAATTTCAAAAAAGTAGAAGAGGTGGATATTCCAACAACACTCCAGGCAACATTGCGTCCTTACCAGCAATCAGGCTTTCATTGGCTGAACTTTTTAAATACAACCGGCATGGGCGGTATCCTTGCCGATGATATGGGTTTAGGTAAAACAGTGCAGGCATTGACAACCCTTGCACACTTCGCCGAGAAAAATGACGGAAAATTGCTGGCCTTAGTCGTATGTCCTACAACATTATTGTACAACTGGGAAAATGAAATTCAGAAGTTCACGCCACACATGACGCATTTTACGCATCATGGCACTTCCCGTACACGCCTTGCAGAAGAATTAAGAAAATACAATATCGTATTAACAACCTATGGTACATTAAGAAGTGATATTATCATGTTCCAGACGCTGAAGTTCGACTATGTCGTGTTAGATGAAAGCCAGGCAATCAAAAACCCGACAAGCAAAGTAGCTAAAGCAGCCTGCCTGCTTAATAGCGAGCATCGGATATGTATGAGTGGTACACCGCTTCAAAATAATACCTTCGATTTATACTCGCAAATGAACTTCCTGAATCCCGGTTTACTGGGTTCAGCAGAATTCTTCCGAAATGAATTTGCCACACCAATCGATAAATTCGGCGAGGTGGAGAACAAACAACATTTAAGAAAATTGTTGTATCCGTTTATCCTCCGCAGGACCAAAGAACAGGTAGCACAGGATTTACCCGAAAAAACAGAAATGGTACTCTTTTGCGAAATGGACAAAGAACAACGTAGGATATACGATGCTTACCGAAATGAGTTCAGGCAAAAAGTATTAGGCTCAATAGACAATGTAGGTGTGGAGCGCAGCACATTAACCATACTCCAGGGTTTAATGAAACTACGCCAGATTTGTGATAGCCCGGCTATTTTAAACGAAGAAGAAAAATATCCGAATATCAGTACCAAGCTGGATGAAATCGGAAGAGAATTAGAAGAAAATATAAGTGACCATAAAGTACTTATTTTCTCCCAGTTTTTGGGCATGTTATCTCTCATAAAAGAAAAGCTCGTGAACCTTGGTGTAGAGCATGAATACTTCGATGGAAGTACCAGCTTGAATAACCGTAAATCAGCTATTGAAAACTTTCAGAATAATCCAAACTGCCGCGTGTTTTTAATTTCATTAAAAGCAGGAGGGGTTGGTCTTAACTTAACTGCCGCAGATTATGTTTACATTGTAGATCCCTGGTGGAATCCTGCAGTGGAGCAGCAGGCCATTGACCGTGCACACCGTATTGGCCAGACACGGAAAATATTTGCTTACAGGATGATTTGCCGCGATACAGTTGAAGATAAGATTATCCAGCTACAGGAACGGAAACGTTTACTCGCAAAAGAATTGATCAGCGATGATACAGGTTTTGTAAAAAATCTTACAAGAGACGATATCGAATACTTATTCAGTTAAAAATATAAAATGTGGCCAGGTTCCTGGTCACATTTTTTATTTTTAACCTTCTATAGGGGCTCTCGGCCCTGAATTTAAAATCATCATTAGTTCCGGCTGTTGCGGGGTGTCGCCCGTGCAGCTTTTAAAATTTATACCGTTCGGTATATTTCATGCAGTTCCTTATTTAGCACGGGCCGGTGCTAAGGCACCGCCCGCTACATCCGGCAGCCCTTCTGCATTTATAATGCTATTCATCTCCATAAAAGAAATACTGTTTACTATCTTATTTAATTATTTCCGGCAAGTCTTTATGGAAAATCTTTAGGTAAGCCATCTTTACATTAAGCCCAGATTACTAACAATTAAAATAAATAACCATGGCAGACTTAGGAGAAAAAATAACCGGTAGAAAAGGAACAGGCGTTAAAAAGCCAGAAAGGAAAGCAATAAGAGTAGATATGACCCCAATGGTTGATCTGGGATTTATCTTGATCACTTTTTTTGTCTTTACATCCACGATGAGCACTTCCACAGCAATGAATTTGTATTTGCCCAAAGATGTTGCAAAACCCCGGCAACAAATGAACATAAAACATTCAGGGGCTTTAACTATTCTATTAGGGCCTGATCATTCAATATATTACTACGAAGGTATTTTTGATGGGACAAAAACCGATATCAAATCAAGTAATTTGGTATCGATCAGAGAGGTTATTTTAAACAAAAAGAAACGAACAAATGAAGCTGATTTTATGGTCATTGTAAAGCCGGCTCCGGAATCCACGATGGGTATGCTCGTCAATGTTTTAGATGAAATGTCTATTAATGTAGTGAAGAGTTATGCCATGACAGATATTACAGAGGAAGAAAACAACGTATTGGCAATATTGTAATTTAATGCTGCATAGTAAAGTTTTAAAAGCAGACAGGCCCTTAATAATAATAGTTAATAGTTATGCTTTAAGTAGTTATTTTTACAATATCCGGTTTTTGGAAAATGGAATGATTATTTTTAAAGTATAAACTATTAACTTAAGCATAATGAACTTGAAAAAAGCAGGTCTTTTAGCTTTAGCAATGTATTGTGTGCAATGCGGACAAGCACAGGAAAAAGACAAAAAGAAATGGGATGTCAGTAATCCGACAACACATTTTAAAGAAATAAGTTTTCAAACCAGCGAAGGTACATGGATGAACCTCGATGTATCTCCGGATGGAAAGGAAATAGTCTTTGATTTGTTGGGAGACATTTACAGTTTGCCAATTACCGGCGGTAAAGCAAAGCTTTTACGAGGAGGCCTGCCAAGTGAAAACCAACCACAATATAGCCCGGATGGCAAAAAAATATTATTTACCAGCGATGCCGGTGGTGGTGACAATATATGGGTAATGGATAGAGATGGCAGCAATGCCAAACAGATTACCAAAGAAACCTTCCGGTTGTTGAATAATGCCACGTTTACGCCGGACGGACAATATATCATTGCAAGAAAACATTTTACAAGTGGTCGTTCCCTGGGTGCAGGCGAAATGTGGCTGTACCATATTACCGGCGGTGGTGGCATCCAGTTAACTACCCGTAAAAATGATCAGCAGGATGTAAACGAACCGGCAATGTCACCTGATGGAAGATATCTGTACTATTCCGAAGATATGTATCCCGGCGGCTTTTTTCAATATAACAAAGATCCTAATAACGAAATCTTTGTCATTAACAGGTATGACAGGACAACCGGCAAAACCGACAGAATCACAGGCGGCGGCGGAGGGGCATTCCGTCCCAAAATAAGCCACAATGGCAAGCTGCTGGCCTTTATAAAAAGGGTCCGTACTAAAACCGTTCTATATTTACGAAGCCTGGAAACAGGAGAAGAATGGCCGGTGTATGACAAGCTTAGTAAAGATCAGATAGAAGCCTGGACTGTGTATGGTGCTTATGTACGTTACGCTTTTACTCCGGATGATAAGCATATCATTATCTGGACGAATGGTAAAATCAATAAAATTGACTTAAGTAAAAATAATGAGTCGGTCGAGATCCCGTTTGAAGCAGATGTTAAACAGCGGTTAAATGATGTAGTCCGTTTCCAGCAGAATATTAACCAGGATCAATTCAATGTAAATGTTATTCGCCAGGCTGTAACATCACCGGATGGGAGGTGGGTAGTGTTTAATGCACTAGGTCAGTTATGGAAAAAGCAATTACCTGACGGCGCACCCGTACGTGTAACAACAGGCACACAATTCGAGTTTGACCCTGCTTTTTCACCAGATGGTAAATCAATTGCATTCGTACAATGGAATGATGCCGATAAAGCAACCGTTGTCACATCTAATCTCAATGGAGGTGCAATACAAAAAGTAACCGCTAACCCCGGTATATACCGCAGTCCGTCCTTTAGCGCAGATGGTCAGAAAATAGTATTTGTGCGCCAGGGCTCTAATAATACATTAGGAGAAGGTTATACTACCAAACCGGGTATTTATGTTGTAGGTGCAAAAGGAGGAGAACCTGAATTTGTTACAGCTGCAGGCGGTGACGCTGCTCCGTTTTTTAGTAAAGATGCTAAAACCGTTTACTACCAGTTCCGCAATAGCCTTGCAAGTGTAGATTTGGATGGCAATAACAAACAAACACTGTTGAAAGGCAAGTATAGCAGCCAGTTCGCAATATCCCCTGATGAACTGTGGGTCGCGTTTGTGGATTTGCATAAAGTATATATTGCCGCATTGCCACAGGTCGGTAAAACCATAGATATGGAATCCGGATCGGTCAGTTACCCTGTAAAACAAGTCAGCAGGGATGCCGGTATTAATCTCCATTTTTCTGCAGACAATAAAAAACTTCATTACACATTCGGAGACCAGTATTATACCATTCATTTAGACGAACGTTTTGAGTTTATAGCCAATAAACCGGACAGCCTGTTTAAACTTCCTGATCACGGTATTTCAATTGGTTTAAAAGGAACAACAGATAAACCAAAAGGAAGTATCCTGTTTAAAAATGCCAGGATTGCAACAATGGGCAATGAGGGGGTTTTAGAGAACAGCGACATTTTAATAGAAGGAAATATTATAAAAGCAGTTGGTAAAAATCTAACAGCGCCTAACAATGCAAAAATTATAGATGCTACCGGAAAAACGATTATACCGGGCTTTATAGATGCTCATGCTCACGGTAATCATTTTGGAAGCGGTATTACCCCTCAGAACAATTGGACCTATAATGTCAATCTTGCATTTGGCGTTACCACTATGCACGATCCCAGTGCAACCAGTGAGTATGTTTTTGCTCAGAGCGAACTGGTAAAAGCCGGTAAAATAGTAGGGCCAAGAGTCTTTAGTACCGGGACTATCTTATATGGTGCTGACGGCGATTTTAAAGCCGTCGTTAATAATTATGAAGATGCGTTAAGTGCTTTGCGGCGCAGCAAGGCATGGGGAGCGTTTAGTGTAAAAAGTTATAATCAGCCACGTCGTGAACAACGCCAGATGATTATAGAAGGTGCGCGTGAATTGGGCATGGAAGTCGTGCCGGAAGGAGGCTCTTTCTATACACATAATATGAGTATGATTGCAGATGGACATACAACAATCGAGCACAATATTCCTATTCCAATTTTGTATAAGGATGTGGTAGAATTCTGGAAGCAAAGTGGCACAGGATATACACCGACACTTATTGTGAGCTACGGTTCTGTGAGCGGTGAATATTACTGGTATCAAAAAACGGATGTTTGGAAAAACGAGCGTTTACTACGTTTTACCCCACGTAATATTATTGATGAGCGTAGCCGTCACCGCACCATGTTGCCGGATGAAGAGTATGAGAACGGTCATTTTTTAGTCTCTGCAAGTGCTAAAAGACTTTTGGAAGCAGGTGTGCCGGTCAATATGGGCGCACATGGACAAATACAGGGCATTGGTGCCCATTGGGAAATCTATATGATGACCCAGGGTGGTATGAGCCCCTTACAGGCTTTACAAACGGCAACAATCAATTCCGCTAAATCATTAGGCTTGGATAAGTCAATTGGTAGTTTGGAGCCAGGTAAACTAGCTGATTTATTAATATTAGACAAAAACCCGTTGGAGGATATTTATAACTCACAGTCTATTAAATATACAATGGTAAATGGCCGTTTGTTTAATGCAGAAACAATGGCGCAGGAGGGAAATTATCCAATGCCTGAGCCTAAACTTTGGTGGCAGAATAATAAATCAACATTTTTCGGATTTCATAATTACAGCATAATGGATACTGAAACACAACAATGTGGGTGTGGTATTCATTAATTTAACCTACTCTTTTTAAAAGAAAATGGTACCCGGAACAGGTACCATTTTTTGTTTTAACTAAAGGTAGATTATGTTAATCTTTGGACCTTTGCTATTTCATTAACATCAAAAGCCAGGAAAAAAGTGGAAATTGTGAAATGAAGGCCGTTAAAACGGAAGCCATGAATATGGAAGCGTTAGGGATTGACAGCAGTACCCCCGCAGTCCCGATGGCAGCAGGACAGGTTGTTATTACTAAACTATTTGGAATTTTAATGGCATCGGGATGCGGTGTACTGCAGAAAGCCCGACCCCATTGCAGGTAGTAAGAGTAACCATAAAATTACCTGATAAATTGGCCGCTTACAGGTTGCAATGGGGGAACGCCAAAAGGAAATATGTTAAATGTAAGTGAAATACAACTTTAAATTTAACTATTGTCCCCCTCGTTCGTCTTAATAATTATAAAAACATTTTGCCATGACCAGATATAATATAAACAGAAGTTTTCAAATGTTATTTCTAGCATTGGTCTTAAGTGCTACTACAGTGAATGCACAAAGAGGCGATGCGAGAGGGAACAACGGCCGCGGTGGAGGAAATAATAACGGAGCGCCTGCCAGAAGCGGTGGTGGCATGTCAACCGGCGGGCGTCCGAGTGTTTCGTTTAGCAACGGAGGTCAAAATCGCCCTACCATAAATAGAGATTTTAATCGCGGAAATATTAGCAGCGACAGGAACATAAACAGAAACAATACTGTAAACCGGAGTAATAATTTCGATAGAAATAATAATGGCGGTAACAGAAATATAGACAGGGCTTTTAATCGCAACCAGACTTTCAGTAGTAATCGGGGAAACCAGGTTCCGGACAGAAATAGTCGCCCGGTTCAGGTGCCAAGAAATAGTAATAATTTTAGTAATAATTATGGTTCTACACGCAACTACGGAAACAGAAGTTTTAGACCGGTGCAGGTACCGCGAAATCACTTTAATAATGGCCGCAGATTTGTAAATTATCATAATCACGGTAATTATTACACATTTAGCCGTCCTGCAATAAATCGTTTTTATTATGGTTCCAGGTTTAATTACTATCCATATTATTACCGTCCTTTTGTTGGTTATGGCATTGGATTACGAATAAGCCTGTTACCTGTGGGGTATTACGGCTTCCATTGGGGCAATATGCCATACTATTATTATGATGGTATTTATTACCGCAGTAATGTTGTTTTAAACAATAATGTTAGTACTACTTATTATGAAACCATTGATCCGCCATTGGGAGCAAGAGTTCCTAACTTACCAGGCGGGGCAGAACGTGTAACGATTAATGGCGCTGAGTATTTTGAATACAAAGGCACATACTATGAAAAAATGTATAATGAAAAAGATGAGGTTTTGTACGAAGTAGTCGGAACAAATGGTGTATTGGAAACAGACAGAGGGGCAATGGATGAATTTCAGGAGATGTTGAAAAGTGGAGAAGCCCTGGCTAGTTTACCTGCCGGATCCAAGAAAGTAGTACTAAATGAAGTATCTTATTATGTAACTCCAAACGGTGATTATTACCAGGAGTTTGTAGATGGTGATGGGAATGTTTTTTACATAAAAAGTGGTGCAGCTACAAATCAGTAAAAGGTTGTTAGTTTAATTAATAGGTGTGCGCAGGGCGAATAATTATTCGCCCTGTTTTTATATGGGAAAATAATTGATTTTTTATTTTAGTTTATTAGTTATTTATTTTCAATTATATATATTTGGAAAATTTTAAACTAACTTATAATGAAAAAGATTCTGTTAGGAGCAGCGTTATTATTTGTAAGCGTATTTAATAAGACAAACGCGCAAGCTGTAGAGAAAGGAAATTTTGTTATTAATGCCGGTATCGGATTGGGTGGACTTGATCATGCTTATGATTTTAATGTTTCTCCGCAATACCTGGTAAGTGCTGACAAAGCAATATGGGAAATCGGTAATGCGGGTGTTATAGGTCTGGGAGCTTTTTTGGGTACCAAATCTTATAAGTATGATAATTTTGGTGTTAAGGAAAAATGGTCTCAACATACGATTGGTGTGAGGGGCACTTTTAACTTCGGTTTTATTCCTGTAGAAAAGCTGAATGTATATGCCGGCCCTACAATTGAGTACACTATCACAACCGGTGACGGCGATTATTTCTTTGATAAGAATTTAATTGGTGCCGGTGCTTTGGTGGGTGCACGATACTATTTCACGCCGAATATTGGTGTTTTTACTGAATTAAATGCGGGTGGTAATATAAACTCCTTATTAAGATTAGGAGCTGCATTTAAGTTTTAAATCGGAACTATTTGCATAGAAAAAGCGCCATTTTACGTGGTGCTTTTTTTATGTAAATAGTTTTGCTGTTTGCGATATATAAATTTCTCCTAAAGATTAATGAATGCTATTTATAATATAATGTATATGTGTATTAATTTTAGTAATTTATACATTATTAATAATTATATTCTGCCAAAATTGTCTTTTTTTGATAGTTTTGGCGAAATATAATTTATTATGTCGGAACTGGTTGGTCGTACTTACGAGATAGATTTGCTCAGGTCGGCACTTAAAAATAATAAGAGTGAACTGATTGCTGTGTATGGCAGACGCCGTATTGGCAAAACTTTTTTAATACGTGAAGTATATAAAAAGGACATCATTTTTGAAGTATCGGGGCTACATAATGGTACAATGTCCGATCAGTTGCAAAATTTCACAAATGCTATCGTTAAAAACTGGGGAAGGAAGCGCGTCGTAACGCCTGCCAGTTGGCTGGATGCTTTTGCACTTCTCGAAGCATATCTCAATTCAATTAAAACAAAAAAGAAGAAAGTTATATTTATAGATGAGTTCCCATGGATGGCGACTGCAAAATCAAAGTTTTTGATGATGTTTGAGAATTTCTGGAACAGTTACTGTACAAAACGAAATGATCTGATTGTGGTTATTTGTGGGTCTGCTGCATCATACATGATTCAGAAAGTAATTAAAAATAAGGGCGGTTTACATAATAGAATATCGCAAAAGGTTCGCTTATTGCCATTTACATTAAGTGAAACAGAACTATTCCTGAAAAGTAAGGGTATTAAATATACACACTACGATATATGCCAGATTTATATGGTAATGGGTGGCGTTCCCCATTACCTGGAGAAATTACGGAAGGGCTTAAGTGTTGCACAAAATGTGGATAGACTTTGTTTTGAAAAAGACGGGCTATTAAGAACAGAGTTTGACGAACTATACCAATCGTTATTCGATAATTCAGATAAGCATATGGCAATTATTAAAGCCCTTTCTACATCTAATAAGGGTATAACCAGGCAACAGTTAATTGAAAAAAGTAATATTTTTAGTGGTGGAGATTTTTCATCTAAAATGGAAGAGTTAATAGAATCAGGCTTTGTAAGTGACTATACATACTATGGTAATAAAAAGCAACTGTCTCTTTATCGGTTGTCGGATGAATACTCCAGGTTTTATTTACAGTTTATTTTTAGCAATAAAGATAATGGTGCTGGTACCTGGATAAGGCTTCATAAAAGCAACAGGTTTGTAGCCTGGTCAGGATTTTGTTTTGAAACCTTGTGTTTGAAGCATGTGGGTAAAATAAAACAGGCTTTGCGAATCGAAGCTATTTACTCTACAAGCAGTAGCTGGTTTAATGATACTGCACAAATAGATCTGTTAATAGACAGGGATGACAATATTATCAACCTGTGTGAAATGAAGTTTTATAATGGGTTGTTTAGTATAGATAAAAGCCATTATTTGAATATTAAAAATAAAGTACAGCAAGTACAGAAGCTGGTAGGGAATAAAAAAAATATATTTGTAACAATGATCACAACATTTGGAATTAAAGAGAATGGTTATAGCAATGAACTTGTCCAAAATAGTTTGTTATTAGAAGACTTGTTTTAATGACTAAAATTATAATCCGCCAAAACTAGCAAAAAAATGAAGTTTTGGCGGATTATAATTTATCAGTCTATATGTAAAAATATACCATTTGGTATATTTATTCTGAAGTGAAACATGTTGTTGGGAAATTTTATTGAGCGATTGTAGCTGTTGTATTGTAAGCCAGAAATATGGAAGCGGCAGGGATAGGAGCAAGTACCCCGCAGGCGGCAGGGGGGATGATAAAGCGAAGCTATAGGCGTTGATGGCCGCCGCGGAGTACTGCGGATAGCCCGGCACTCGGCTTGAATTATACCGATTGTTTTATTCCTGTAAAAGCCTTTAAATATAAGAAGCGGCCGAGTGGCCGCCCTTATATTAATATATCTTTGTAGCAGGATGTTATAAGCGGTTATGCTTGATTTCCTCTACAATCAATGGATCTAATAAAGTACTTGTATCGCCAATATTATTTATTTCACCTTCTGCTATTTTCCGGAGGATGCGGCGCATAATTTTCCCGCTTCTTGTTTTTGGCAAGCCGGAAACAAACTGGATTTTATCCGGTTTGGCAATTGGTCCGATTAAGCGTGTAACTGTCGCCAGAATATCCTGTCTGGTTAATTCTGGTTCGTTATTACTCCGGCCATTATACATAACATATGCATAGATGCCCTGGCCTTTAATAGCATGGGGATAACCTACTACAGCACTTTCTATAACACCTGCGTGCATGTTAATGGCATTTTCCACCTCTGCGGTGCCAATACGGTGACCACTGACATTTAAAACATCATCTACACGGCCTGTAATCCGGTACATTGCATTTTCGTCGCGGTAACAGCCGTCACCGGTGAAATACTGGTTGTCGTAGGTAGAAAAATAAGTCTGGCGCATGCGTTCGTGATCGCCGTAAGTGGTGCGTAAAATACCCGGCCACGGTTGTTTGATGACCAGGTTGCCACTAACGTCATTACCTTCAAGTTCTTTCCCTGTTTCATCTACCAGTGCAGGAACGACTCCCGGTAACGGCCACGTAGCATACGATGGTTTTGAAGGCGTAACACCCGCAATATTACTGATCAGCACACCACCTGTTTCAGTTTGCCACCATGTATCCACAATAGGGCAACGGTTTTTACCGATATGCTCGTTGTACCAGTTCCAGGCTTCTTCATTGATAGGTTCACCCACTGTTCCAAGTACTTTTAAACTGGTAAGCTTTTTACCAACCAGTGGCTCTAATCCAAAGCCCATCAGGCTTCTGATAGCTGTTGGCGCAGTATAAAGAATATTTACCTTGTAATTATCTACAATGTCCCATAAGCGACTGGCATTAGGATAGGTAGGTACCCCTTCAAACATTAGTGTGGTAGCACCTGCTGCCAATGGCCCATACAGTAAATAGGAGTGCCCGGTTATCCAACCGATATCAGCAGTACAAAAGTGTACCTGTCCTGGTTGGTACTGGAATACGTTGACAAATGTATAGGTGGTCCAGATTAAATAACCGGCGACAGTATGTACCACCCCTTTTGGTTTGCCGGTACTGCCACTCGTGTATAATATGAATAATAAATCTTCGGCATCCATTTCCTCTGCAGGGCAATAGGGATTACCGTCTGTTTCCACTATTTTAATTTCATCTTCCCACCAGCAATCACGGCCTTTGATCATACTTACCGGTGTGCGTGTATGTGTACTTACAATAACACGTTTTACGGATGGGCAGCTCATTAAAGCGTCATCGATGGTCTCTTTTAGGGGTACTACTTTATTACCACGGAAAGAGCCATCACTGGTAACAACAACCGTTGCCTGTGCATCGTTAATCCTGTCTGCAATGCTTTGGGCGCTAAAACCACCAAATATAACAGAATGCACCGCCCCGATACGCGCACATGCTAATGCCGCTATCGCCAGTTCCGGCACCATGCCCATGTAGATACATACGCGGTGTCCTTTTTTGACCCCATTGTTTTTAAGCACATTGGCAAACTGCATTACTTTATGATGCAGTTCACGATAGGTTAATACACGGTAATGATCTTCGGGATTATTTGGCTCCCAGATAATGGCAGGCGTATCAGCATTGGTTTCTAAGTGACGGTCTATACAGTTTTCAGTAATGTTTAATTTACCACCCTGAAACCATTTGATGGAAGGCTCTTTAAAGTTCCACTCCAAAACTTTATCCCATTTTTTCTTCCAGGTAAAACTTTCTGCAACGTTGCCCCAAAATGCTTCGGGATTTTCAACACTTTCTTTGTAGGCTTCCTGGTATTCTTTTAATGATTTAATCTGATACGGATAAGACATAGCAATTTGTTAAGTATTCATTTCATAATAAGCAGATACTGCTATCGTAAAGTTAGGGATTAAAGTTTTAGAATGTCTTATCAAATATCAAGAATTACTTAAATTTTAGGAGTGCTTTTATTGAACCATCAATTGTGCTACTATTTAACATCGTTGTGTCACTCCCTTGTACTTTTGTTTCACTATTCTGCCTTGTTGATGTTTTGTCGTAACCATATTCTGTGGATGATTTCTTGGTGAGACAAGCATCTGCATCCTTTTAGAGCTGATCAGAGAAGCCGGAAGGTTTCGATTTAAGTTAAAATATCAACAATGGCCGCAGCCTTGTGCAGGCACTCTTCATATTCTTCTTCTGCAACACTGTTCCAGGTAATGCCCCCGCCCACAAAGTATGACAGGTAGCAGGTTTTTGTATTGTAAATAATACTGCGAATAACAACATTGAAATCAAAATCGTTGTCAGGAGAAATATAGCCAACAGTGCCGGAATAAATATTACGAGCAGTAGGTTCTAATGCGTCAATGATTTCCAGCACTCTTTTTTTAGGGGCGCCTGTCATGCTGCCCATCGGAAAAGTAGCTTTAGCTACGTCAGCAATCGTCAGCTCGGGGTCTATAGTACCTTTTACAGTACTGATCATCTGGTGTACCTGCGGAAAAGAATAGATCCCGAATAATTCAGGTACATGCACAGAGCCTTCCTCACATATTTTGCTGAAATCATTTCTTACAAGATCCACTACCATTACATTTTCTGCCTGGTTTTTAGCACTGTTTTTAAGGGATGCTATCCGTTGTGTATCCAACTCTTCAGAATCGTGAATGCGCGGTTCAGTTCCCTTAATCGGTTGCGAAATAATCGTATTACCTGTCTTTTGTACATAACGCTCAGGACTGGCGCATAGCAGATAGTTATGTTCTACTTTGTAAAAGCATCCAAATGGGGTAGGGGACCTTCTTTGAAGGGTTAAAAATATATCAGTCGGATTAGCATGGTAATTTTCTGCATAATATTCCTGGCAGTAATTCAGCTCATAACAATCACCACGAAGAATATGCTGCTTAATAACATGAATGGCTTCTAAATAATCGGCTTTACTTACTCGGGGGATTAGGTTTGCTTTAGATAATGTCTCTGTTTGAATTTCAGTATGCAGAATAGCATTGAAAACGCTCTTAGGGTCGATATTATTCTGTGTCGTGATTTCAACACTTTGATTATTTAATTTAATAATAGACTCCGGAACAAAAAAGAATAAGTCGGGGAAGTTATTAAAGTCAGGATTTGATGTAAGAATTTGTTCCGTTTCATTTTTCAGGCCATAACCAAGGTGCCCAAAGATCCATTTGCCGGCATTTTGATTAAGCCAGGTCTTTAGCTGTTCCAAAGCGTTACCGGCTTGTGCCTGGATGCTATCTACAATACCACAACCAACTATACAATTATATTTGTTATAAGCATCATTGTAATGATGGCTATCTAAAAAAGCACAACTGCCGGTTTGGTTAGCCCAAGCCAGCAGTTGTTGTTTGAATGCTGTATAATTTTCTACATTAAAAATCATCATAGTCGTCATCAAAACCGCCCTTGTCATTGAACAAGTCGTCAAATTCGTCGTCAATGTTTTCTTCAAATTTGAAATCGTCGTCTTCGTCGGCATCTTTTTTACTGCCGGCCTTTTTGCCTTTAGATTTCGGAATGTCAAATTCGTCGAAGTCCGGATCCCAGTTGTCGTCTTCTTCTACTTTATTCCAATCATCCTCGTCTTCGTCGATGTCATCATCTTCATCGTCGTCGTCATCTACTTTCTTTCCTTTTCCGCCTTTTTTAGGAGTAGGTTCTTCATCATCTAAATCTAAATCATCATCTTCTTCCTCTTCTTCTTTTTTAGATTTAGAAGAGGCTTTTTTTGAAGCATTATCCGGATTGCCTGCTGTTGCTTTTTTTACCGCAGATTTTTTAATTGCCATAGTACAATGTTGTTAGAACAATATGTTAATTAAAAATATTAAACTAAAAATTTCAATATTAATTCAATTCCAAAATTGATACTTTATCGTTGAAAAATCAAAAGAATATCAAATAAAATCTCCACTATAAAGAGTTAAATTCTAAAAATTATTCTATTGAATAAGTCAACAAATAATTATCATTTTAAAAGATCATAAGGGTGAATTTCACCGCTCTTTCGAATGTAAAAATATAAACGAAAAACAAACCACCAAATAAAAAGAGACGATTTTTTAAAAAATCATCTCTTTTGATAAAAAATACATTTTGTGTTGTATTCTTCAAGAAAATTTGTTAAGTAATAAACCTCTGAATAGAAATTACTGCATTTCGATAATTTGTTCTCTCTCAGGGCCGTTGCTTAACCAAACAACAGGAACTCCTACGAATTCATTAATGAAATCAATATATTCAGTCACTTTAGATGGAAGGTCTGCTTTTGTTTTTAAAACAGAAGTATTCGTATTCCAGCCATCAAAAGCTTTATAAACAGGTGTGATATTCAATTTGTCCATCTGGAAAGGAATCTGGCTGACTTCCTTGCCGTTAATGTTGTATGCTGTACATACGTTTAATGGCGTAAAAGTATCCAGGACATCCGCTTTGGTCATTACAACCTTTGTAACACCATTGATCATACATGCAAACTGAAGTGCAACTAAATCTATCCAGCCACAACGACGTGGACGACCGGTTGTTGCGCCAAATTCGCTACCGGCTTTTCTTAATGCTTCCCCGGTTTCATCGAACAATTCAGTTGGGAACGGCCCGCTGCCTACTCTGGTACAATAAGCTTTGGTAATGCCTATAACATCTTTAATATGCTGAGGTGCGACGCCTAAGCCGGTACAAACACCTGCGGTGATTGTATTGCTGCTGGTCACAAACGGGAAAGTGCCGAAATCAACGTCCAGCATGCTGCCCTGAGCACCTTCCGCCAATATTTTTTTACCTTCTTTTATCAATCCGTTTATGAAATATTCACCATTTACGATATTCAGTGATTTAAGGAATTCCAAAGCCTCAAAAAACTCAGCTTCCAATGCACTGAAATCTTCAGTAAAATTATAAAACTCAAGCATTTTAGTATGCTTGGCTTTCAATTCATTATATCTTTCATAAAAATCACTGCTTAAAATATCTCCAACACGTAAACCGTTTCTGCCGGTTTTATCCATGTAAGTTGGGCCAATACCTTTTAAAGTAGAACCGATTTTCGCGTCGCCTTTAGATTGTTCGCTGGCTTTATCCAATGCTCTGTGGCCCGGAAGTATTAAATGGGTACGTTCCGCTATAAATAAGTTTTTGCGGACATCGACCCCAAATTTGGCCACGGTCTCACATTCTTTTTTTAATGTAATCGGGTCTAAAACAACACCATTACCTATTAAATTAGTGGTATGTTGATGGAAAATACCAGAAGGAATCTGGTGCAAAACCACTTTTTGGCCGCCTACATATAAAGTATGTCCGGCATTTGGGCCACCTTGAAATCTTGCAATAACATCGTAATTAGGTGCAAAGTAGTCTACTATTTTACCCTTCCCCTCATCGCCCCATTGCAGGCCGAGAATTACATCTATCATCAGAATTAATGTTGTTTATTATTCGGCAAAAATAAGGTCGTTTAGGCAATAGAACACAATTTTTAAATAACTTTTAAACAACAAAAAGCTAACATGAGTTAATTATACACCGTAATTGCAGAACTTGTTATACTGCATAAAAAAAATGCTTAAACAGTCAATTTTATATAACTATTTAAGCATTTTTTTAGTAAGAGTGACACTTACTTATTGGCGCCAAAAACCTTTTTCAATATATCAGAAGTTCTTGCCAACGGATTATCACGAATATTTTTTTCTTCATCAGCAATTTGGGTAAATACTCCGAATAAAGCTTTTTCTGTAACGTACTCAGTTAAATTAGGATTTACCTTGGATACCAACGGTAGCTTATTATACGTGGTAAATAAAGCATTCCAATATTTTGTAGCATCTACTTTTTCTAATGAATTTTCTATTACTGGTGTAAATGCGGTACTTAAAGCTTTCGTTGTTTTACCTTGAAGATAAGCTGTAGCAGCAGTATCATTACCTTTTAAAATATTCAGAGCATCGTCGAAACTCATTTCTTTTACTGCATTGATAAAAATAGGAGCGGCGCTTTTAGCGGCATCTTCTGCAGCGCGGTTCAGAGATAAGATGGCTTCATCTACCTGCTTGCCTAACCCTATTGATCTTAGTTTAGCTTCTACTTTTTTAGCCTCATCCGGCAAAAGAATCTTTATAGCTGCATTGCCAAAGAACCCGTTTAATGCAGATAATTTATTGCTACCTTGTTCTGCTCCTTTGCTTAATGCTTCTTTTAACCCCTGTGCAATTTCGTTTGTAGATAAACCGGATATTGAACCTCCGCTTACAGCTCCTGTGACTTTGTCTAAAACGGAAGCGCCACTGGCACTGTCCTTTTTAGTGACATCTTTCAAAAACTTACCCAGTTTTTGAGCATTGGCATTTACCAAAGTGAAACTTACTGCGAATATTAATACGAATATTTTTTTCATAATGATACTTAATTGGGTTTAAAATTAAACTCCTTTTCTTTTCTAAATGTTAGAAAACATACAAAATCTAATTTATTCACGGTTATTTAATGTTAATTGTTCCAGGCGGCTTTTAATGGGTCCCATTGTATATTTACACGCCCATCATCCCCATCCGTTGCTTTAAAGTACAATACCAAACCTTTTTCTGTTTTGGGCGCAAGTCCGGATTTAATTCTTATCTCATCCTTTTGTGGATTTCTTAAGGGTAGTTTTATGGCAATGTTCGTACCTTTTTCTATACCATATACTCCTTTCATAAAGATATTGATAGCGCTGGTTTCTATTTTAAAATTATTTAAAAATACCAGGCCATTGCCTATATCAAAATTACCAACCAGGGGTTTTATAACCAGGCTGTCCAGGTTTCTTCTTTTAAAGGCAAATTTTTGAATTTTTAATAATGGTTCAAAATCTTCCAACAACCCGTTTTTAAGATTGAACCTGACTTTCCCGTTTATGGCGTTCGTCATTAAAGTACCATTATCGGTCAGTTGGCCGTTAATATCTATATCGGAAAATAATTGTCCCCTCAAATTACCATCTTTCATACTCGCCATTCCAAAATTGTCAAACTCACTAAACACTTTGTCAACTTTTGCGTTTTCCATCTTCACTTTTACGGCAAAAGTATTCAGGACATCTTGTATTATATTGCCGCTCATCTGCATTTTACCACCATGGTGATAGAACGAAAACTGTTTTAGATTAAAGCCGTTTTGGTAAAAGTTTAAATTACTTTTCACTCCCGTAGCATTGAACTTATGGTACCGGATTTTATCTACTTCAATATTTGCAATCATATCAGATGCATCTATTAACTGATAAATTGATTCATTAAATTTTTGCAATTGTTCGCTTTTTACAATCCCTGAAATGCCATACTGATTTTTTTCTTTCTTCTTTATGACATTTATAAAGTCGGCCAGGTCAATTAAAGTGCTTTTAATGTGCCATTGCATAGATGATTTAGCAGTGGCGTTACTAAAGATGTTCAGGAAGTCCTGAATGCCGCCATCTACATTTATAATACTACTTTTGGTTTTGAGTATTGCGTTATTAATAGCTACATTTTTTTCTTTGAAATTCAGGTTGGCAAAGCAATTTACAAAAGGAATCTGCTTGGGTTTATAGGTGAAATCGAAACTATCCAGCTTCAGAAATCCATCTAATGAACTACTGTGTAGTGAGTCTTCGTGCAAAAAGCCTCTATAGGTTAGATCCAGTATTGCGCTGCCTTTTTTGAATTCAAATGTTTTACTCAATACGTCATTAAGTTTGGGCAATTCAAAATTACTTTTGACATTGTAATTTAAATACGGTGCATCGAAGTTATAAATATAAATAGAGTCGCTTTGTATAAAAATATCCTCCCATGTGCCTTTAAATCCTTTTACAAATAAACTACTATTGTCACCGTTTTTAACGCCACCATAAATTACCTGGTTCTGGAATGTTCCTACTAATCCCGTATGTTCAATTGCCCCAAACGGTGTATTAATAGTATTGTCCAGTAGTTTGAACTTTATAACTACTTTGGGTGTGTCCGGGTAATTAAACTGCCCCTGTAAAATAGCATTCGCTTCTACTGTTTTGTCCACTTTCAATTGCCCAATTTTACTCCTGATTTCTTTATTGAAAAGTTTCATGCCTTCATTGTAATGAAAGGCTTTTGATTCCATGGTAATATTATATTTAACCGGCTTGTCTGCAAAAAAAACGTCTGCAGAAAAGTTGAGGATCTCTGTGCCCGCAGTTATTTCTACCGGTGTAATTGTTAAATGTTTTTTCCCTTCATCAAACAACATTTTCAAAGTACTCACTACTTTTGCTCCTTTTAGAAAACCACCTTTCGATGTCCTGAATGCCATATCATTCACCAGCATATTCAAAGGCGCTTCAATAGCCCATTGTTTCTTTGTTTTTACAGCAGTTACATTCATCTTCTCAATCAGAAAATCAAAATACTTCTCTTTCAATTTTTGCTCAAATACAAAATTGACATTCTTAATCTCCAGGTTAAATTTATTGAGCTTCAAACCATCTTTTTCATCTTTGTTTTCATTTTTGAAAATATACTGGTTGGTGTAATTGCTACTATCTCTGAATATGATGATCTTTCCATCAGATACAGTTATATTCTCTACTTCAATTTTCTTATATGGTAATGACCATAGATTAACATCTATATAGACATTCTCCAGGTCTAACAAGGGGCGTTTGTGAATGTCTGATAAGGAATCTTCGATTTTGACATTCTTAAACGTCAGTTCCAGGTTGGGAAAATTATTGAACATTGTTACACCTATTCTGCCAATAGAGACTTTTGCATTTATTTTATCTTTCAACCTGGCATAAATTAGATTTTCAATTTTCTGCTGGTTACTTTGAATATACCAGCCAATGCCCAAAAGAAATATGCTAATAAAAATAATAAACCCAAATGACAAATACAAGAGCCACCTTAACCATGCAGGGTTCCGACTATTCCAGGCTCGAATTCTTTTTACAGGAATCATGTATTCTTAATTTGGATGATTATATAAAATTATGGATATATTTTGATGGCAAAGAAAGTGCCAGATAAAATGATATTTAATGGCATTAAAAAAGCCCTGTTAAGGGCTTGATGTTTTTTATTATTTATTTTCCGATACAGAATTTACTGAAAATAAAATCTAATTGGTCTTCGTTAGTAATGGTGCCGGTTATTTCTCCTAAATAATGCAGACAGCGGCGGATATCCAACGCAATAAAATCACTGGCTATCTGGTTATTAATACCAGCCTGGATATCGTTCAGGCTTTTCATTACTTCATTTAAAGCTGACAGGTGGCGGGCATTGGTTACCAGCGTACTTTCTGTATTGACATCCCCATTGGTGACTGCTGTTACCATCGCATTCTCTAATCGTTCTATGGCCTCTTTATTCCTGGCGGAAATGCCGATGATATCGTCCCGGCGCATTTTTTCATTGATTGGCTGGTAGATGGTATCCATTTTATTCGCGACCAATAAAAATTGTTTCTTATCTTTTTGGAGCATTGCTATTGCGTCGGCCAGTTCTTCCCTGGTTTCTGTTAATGCATCAAATAAATAGATCACCAGGTTGGCCTGGCGCATTTTTTCGAAGCTCTTTTCAACGCCAATGCTTTCAATCGCATCATCGCTTTGGCGGATACCTGCAGTATCTACCAGCCTGAATAAAATGCCGTTTATATTCAATACTTCTTCAACGGTATCCCTGGTGGTACCCGCTATGTCACTTACAATGGCGCGGTTCTCATTCAATAATGCGTTTAACAATGTGCTTTTCCCGGCATTTGGCTTGCCTATAATGGCTACTTCTACGCCGTTCTTAATCACATTTCCTAAACGGAATGAATCAATCAGCTGTTTGGTAGTGGCATGTAGTGTCAGCAGCAGGTTCTGTAATTGGGTTCTATCCGCAAATTCAACGTCTTCCATCGCAAAGTCCAGTTCCAGTTCTATTAATGCACTGAATTTTATCAGTTCTTCACGTAGCTGCTTTAAGATACTGCTGAATCCTCCTCGCATCTGGTTCAGAGAAGCCTGATGTGATGCTTCCGTATTACTGGCAATGACATCAGCTACTGCTTCTGCCTGCGTAAGATCTAATTTGCCATTTAAGAATGCCCGCTGTGTATATTCACCAGGTTTCGCTACTCTGGCGCCTAATTCAACGCAAGCGTCCATTACTTTCTGTTGAATAAATACGGAGCCATGGCAACTGATCTCCACTACATTTTCCCCTGTATAACTGCGCGGACCTTTAAAAATACTTACAACCACTTCATCTAAGGGTACGCCATTATGCATTAACCAACCCACGTGTAAAGTATGTGTTTTTGCAACAGTTAAATCTTTATGAGGAAAAAGTTTATCTGCAATAACTATGGCATCCTTTCCGCTTAATCTTAACACGCCAATAGCGCCTACACCAGGCGGGGTGGCCATAGCAATAATTGTATCGTGAATATGTTGTAACATTCCACAAAATTACTACTAATTATGCCACCCCGGCAAATACATCCTTTTTATTAATTTAAATTATAATATATTTTGGTAAAAAATATATTAATGAATCCTGAACGTGATTTTTTGCTTCTGGCGATAGGTTACTTTTTTGCCATTGTACTCAGCAGGTTTCCACTTTTTACTGCGCTTGATAATTCGTATTGCTTCTTCAGCCAGGCCACCACCTAAGTCATTTAATGCGGTGATCTCGCTTATATTACCTTCTTTATCCACAATAAACTGTACCCATACATCGCCCTGAATACCGCTTTCTTCGGCTCCTTCCGGGTAATCCAGGTTACGTTCCAGAAAACGGCGCCATTCGCTTTGTCCTCCAGGATATTGCGCTTCAATGCTTACAGTGATTGCAATTGGAGGTTCTTCATCTTCAGGTTTTTTGAAATCATTGATACTCGGGCCGATACTTTCTTCTTTTAATATACTTGGCGGAACCATTTGACCTATATCATCATTCCCTTCTGATGTAAACTTAGCAATTTTTTTATGCTCTAAATCGGCAATTTCTGGTGGTCTGTCTGTTTCTACGAATAAATCGTCGGGCACAATTTTAGGGATGTCAAACCTTTCTGTAGCTACTGTTGATGTTGCTTGCTCTTTAACCGGTTCAATGACTTCAGGAATTTTGATCACTTCTTCTTTTTTCGGTGCATCTGCTAATGTAACAACCGTATCTATTTTATTTCCCAGGTCATTGTTTTTTGAATCCTTAGCCATTAAGCTATAAACAAAAAGGAATGCGGTAACGGAAAATACAAATGCTAATGATTTGCCCAAACGGGAAGAATAATTAGTGCGTAATTCATAAGCACCATAGGCTTTGTTGCGGTCATTGAAGATGATATCTATCAATGGCGTTTTTGGAATGTTGTTGGTGTCCATAATGTTTCGGTTTTGCATATATGATACAACCATTGAATCTATTCCATAAAATATTTAAAATATTTTTTTATGATTAAATCAGAAGCTTACTGCTGTTTTATTGATCGGAGATTCTTCTTCTGTGTTATAATATTATATTGAGTATTTAGAATTGTCTTTTATTAATAATATACCAAACGGTATATTATTAATACATCAGGAACTTTTATTTTATGATGAAAGCCAATTAATTAACCGGTCCTGCTTAAAGATCATGATAAAAGGCCGGATGGAAATCCGACCTCTACGTATAAAAATTAAAACAAGAAGCTTTTTGTTTGCCGGCTGTTTTACAATATACTATGCAATAATTGGGTGATGTAATGTCATTCTCATTCAGAATGATTCGGCGCACATATATGATGCACCGCTTAAATATATTCCATAAGAATGAAAATGTTTTTTTAGTATCAGTGTTATTATAGTTTTTCAATTTATTCTCTGTGTCAGCATTCTTCATGTATTCTTTGTTTTAAATATACCATTTGGTATTTTTAAAATTGACTATAATGATGCCTTGCTTTATCATCTGGATTTTATTTTGGCGTTAGATGTTTGTATTTGTTACAAGTGATCAATGTTTACAGGAGAGTTATTCATAAGTAGCAGCTATAAAAAAAAGGCCGGATAAAAATCCGACCTCTATACGTGTAAAAATTAAAACTGGAAATTATTTAGTAACTACTAATACCTTATTGGGATTTATGCCTACATTTCCGCTTAAAGTGATTATTCGTTTGCCGGTGTTGTCAAAACCATATACTGCACCTGGCGAAACATAATCTTTGGCATCTGTAATAAAAACATAGTTTTTCTCATCATCTATGTTTAAGCCATACGGTGCTTCTATCACCGTATTATCTGTAATGAATTTCTCTTTGATGATAACATTACTGATGGAGTTGTATGTTCTTAAGATGCCGGCACTACCGTAGCTGTCGAATAAGTAAGCAATATCTTTATGAATGCGGATAGAGCTGGAACTTACGGCTGCCGCAAGTTTTGTTTTTACCTGCAGGTTCACACCATCTATAATGTATGTAACCGGTACATAAGAAGGGTCTAACCAGTCGGACCTGTGACTGATATATACTTCGCCTCTGCTGTTCACCGCTACATTAAAAGGATTTTTACCTACTTCAATATCTTTCAGAAAGGTATCGGTATTTAGGTCTATTACACTTACCGTTTTGCCGGAACCAAAGCCGGAATTAGCAACAAACAGTTTATTGTTGTACACTGCCAGGCTTTCGCTTTTATCATCGCCTACAGGAATATTTTTCACTATTGATAAGGTAGCAGTATCAATTACGCTTACGGTTTTATCGTAGTTACTTACATAGACTTTACCTTTATATCCTACGGCATAACGAGGCTCTTTATTGACTCCTGAAGCGTTTTTAAAATCAATGTTTTTTATCTTCTTTACGGTGCCGGCTTCGGCTACCGCTACGTAAGCAGAGCCGCTCATTACTACATATAATTTGCTGCCATATTGTATAACGTCTGTTCCGTTATCTCCTAAATCACTGCCGTTAACAGCTTTGTAGATGTTTGGAGTAAATGTTTTTGTATAATAATCATAATAACCTAAAGTGGTATTGTTTCTATTAAACAAGCCTTCACTCAATACATAAAAACCCTGACTGATCTCGGGAACGACCTCTACATTTTCGTCTTTACGACAACTAACCAGCAATATTGCAGTCAATATAAAACTGCCCCATTTTTTGAAACTCATATATCTGTTATTTAAAATTTTGAATGACTAATTTCGCCGCTATATTTCTTCCCGGCATGGGATAAAACATTACAATATCATATGCTTTGTCCAACAAATTATTCACGCTGAACTGCCATTGAAGCTGCCATTTTTTTATATGGTGGCCGTAATTCAGGCTGACATCATGAATGACGTAGCTGTCCATTTTATTTTCCGGGAGGTTGCCTCCTAAAGAGTAACGGGTACCCGAATAGAGTGCGTTATATACTAAGCCAATTTGTTTGTAATTGAGCATTGCAATGGCAAAGCCATTTGTTTTTGGCGTGTTTGGAATCTGAGTTTTGTAGTTAACACTATTTTTGTTGCTCCTGTCTTCCGAGATATTATAATTGAAACCGGTTTTTATCCGCCAGTCTAATTGAGCACCTATCTTCCCATTTCCTTCTACAGAAATATCGGCGCCCCAGATATTTACTTTACCAATGTTCAGCATGCTCCATGCAAATAAATTGCCGCCCGGCATTGCCAGTATTTTATCCGTTACCTTATTGTAATATGCATCCATACTCCAACCTATTTTTTGAAGCCAGGTATTCTTTACATCTTGCTGGTAGGCGACGCCAAGGTTTAACTGTTTTGCTAATTCCGGTCTTAAGGCTCTGTTTCCTATAATTGTGTAATACAGATCATTAAAATTAGGATTTCTGAATATCGTTTTATAAAACGCACGTATCAAAAACGGGCTGGCGGCGTGAAACTTATATGCCAGCGAAACATTGGGTGTAAGCCTGCTTTGTCTGGCAGCCGGTATTCCGGATTCCACTTCATCTTTCATGTAGGTGTACAAAGCGGCCATATTGATATCGAGTAATCTTTTGTTATACTGTACACCAGCAACGCTCCAGTTGCTAAAACGCGTTGGGTAGGCGAAAGAGCGCAGGTTGGCGTTTAAGTCTGTTACAGCGATATCGGAAGCGACACTTAAAGCCCAGTATTTATTAATTTTACTCAATAATGCTGCGGTATAATATACCGACTGTTCGGTATATTTATTATCTGTGGCTTTATTGTCTATGATTAAAGTAGGGTTAGTATAGCGGGTGTAATGATTGCTATATTTGATGGCCGTACTGAAACTGGTTGTATGGTTAAATTTTCTTTTATAATTTACCTGGGTAAATACATCATTGTTCCATAAGTTTTCATTAGATAGATTATAGTAGTAGATCACGGCTTTTGGTAAGCCCCTGTCTGAATTTTGTGCAAATACTTTTACCTGTAGCTGCCCGCTGTCTTTAAATAGGTGTGAAAGGTTCAATTCTACCTGGGCGGCGTTTACCTGGGAGTTTTCTCTTCTTAAATGTTCCGTAACGTTACCGTTGACCGATTTGAAAGGATAGTTTCCTTTTGTATTTTGATAGTTGGCAGCTATTGAGAATTGAGTACGGCTTCCCCAGGGAGCCTGCAATGCCAGGTGATGCCTGTTTAAACCCCATGAACCCCATTGAGTACCGGCTTTTATTTTTAACCGGTGTAATGGTAAGCCCGCCGCAGGAGTTTCAATCATTAATAAGGCTGATGAGCTGTAAGCCTGTGCCGGTAAGTTGGCACTGACTGGTACAGATTGGTACAATGCCAGATGATGGATGAGGTTGTCGGCATATTTGCCTAAGTCAATCTGGCTGTTTTGCATATCTGTAATGTTGACACCATCGTATAATACACCGGTATGTGAGGCGCCTAAACTGCGAACGGATACGGTTTTTAAACCACCCAAGCCACCATAATCTTTAATGACAACTCCTGTTAAAAATTTGCTGATATCCGCTACAGATGGCGCGTTCAGCAGCTTTATAACGTTGGCGTTCATAGTCTGGACCGGTACTGTGGAACTAAAGTTATTAATGTATTTTTTAGAAATAATTTCTACACTTTGCAGGGAATCAGCAGAAGATTGGGCGATAGTGGTATTCTGCTTCACGAATATGAAACAGGCTATAAGCAAAAGTTGATACTGATATTTTCTTAGACAAATTCCCATATAACCAATTAAATAATCATACACGGGAATAAAAGCAAGCGGCTAGTACTTAATAGTATCATTAAGAGTTTAACCCAACGCCTTTCACCCGAAAGCATGAATAGTATGTTGCACAGGCTGGTGTTCTGACTCAAAGCTAATGTTTTTGCCTTCCCATAACTGCTTACAGTGGCTATTTCAAAACATTATTTTCCTGACATTTTTTAATGGTCGTTCTACTTTTTACAGCTACGGGGATAGTGTTGGACTTTCACCAACTTCCCATTTAATTTTACAAAAAACGATTTGTAAAAAACCTCTGCGGGTACAAAATTGCCGTTTTATCGCCAATCTGTCAAAAAAAAGATACTGTAGGCCTAACGGGGGCTCTGAACAGTGAATCAATTTTGAGCCTGGGTTCCGGCTGCTACGGGGTTCCGTGGCGCTGCGCTAAAGCTTGCGCTACCACCTCCTTTGTCGGTGCCCGCTGCATCCGGCAGCCACCGGGCATATGTTATTCTATTGAGCTTTTTATAATCTTTTATACAGGTAAGGTTTAAACGGTAATTGTGAATTTGCCGTTTTCTTCTTTGAATCCCATTTTCCGGAGGAATGCCTGATGCTTTTTATTAATTGCTTTGTTGTAAGTGATCTTTTTGACACCTAACTCTTTTAAATGCTGATTATTTTTGTTGAAAAGGAATTTTCCGATCTTATAGTCCCTGTATTTTTCCAGGGTATAATTAAGATTTACTACGGCATTGCCCTCGCTGTCTTTCTCCGCTATAAAAATATTGGCAATGGCCAGATCGCGTAGTACCACGAACTTTACATTGTACCTGCTATTGTCTTCATCGAATTGTGGAAAGTAATCGCGGATGTCTTTATTGTAATGTTGCACAAAGCGGTTGATGAGTACGGATTGATTATTGAAGTCCAGGATTTCGAAAACTTCTTCTGCTTTATAAAGTTTGTATAAATAAATGGCATTGATAACTGCCAGTAAAATGTTTGTAATAATTACGGGGAAAGATTGTATTAATACACCATAAATGCTGAATGTGAGACAACCTGAAAAGTTGATCCATCTGAACTTTAAATCGTTACTGACCACTAATGAAACGGCAAGAAATACAGATGCCAAGTATCCAACTAATTGAATTATCATATACAAACTGATCTTAAGATTGTGCGAAATTGCAATTTTTAATTTGTAAAATAAAATATTTGCAATTTGGGTAATGCTTTCTGAAAGGTGTCCGGTTGTATTACTGCTGTTGCAGGGCTGCGGGATACATTGGGCGGTGAGGAACGAACCGGTACCGTGCGGGCTTTTAAGTAATATATGAATGGTACTGAAAATGATTTAGTAAGGAGCAGCGCACGGTACGATACCCCCGAATGTAGCCCGGACAAATGTTCAGCGTTTAATAAATGCAGATAGCCCCAAAGAAAAATACCGATTGGTTAAGTCCCAATCGGTATTTCTAATATTTTTTTAATACGCTATAATGTATTTGGCATGACCGCCCCGGGTTGGTAAATGAATCTTAACACGGCATTCTGTTCGAAAGTAGAGGTGAGATTTATTTTGTATTGTTTACCGCCTGTTTCTATTACTACCAGGGCTGTATTTGGTGGTACCAGTCCTAACGTTTCGGCTACCATCACCATATCTCCTGTCGGGGATTCGGCCGATAACTGAAGCATGGTAGTAACCGGCCTGGTATTGATGCCGGTGTAGCTGATGATGGCATTGTTTTTATAATAGACGCTTATGGTGTCGCCATCTACTTCTGCATTGTCGTAGAAGGATACTTTTACTTCGTTGGAATTTGTAATAATTGTTTTAACAATTTCATTTTTACGTTCTTTTAATATTGACGGTACGTAATTGGACTGTAAACTTTTATTATCTACAATTGGTTTATCCGCATTTGAGTTGCCTTCCAGGGAGTTGGCTTTTAATAACTCATTATAACGTACTACGGCATTGGCAATGCCCTGGGCGGTTTCTTCTACTCCTTTTTTGCTGATGAGGTAGGCTTCGTCTTCGTCATGGTCTATAAATCCTGTTTCTACTAAAATACTTGGCATTTGCGTGGCCTGTAATACCCAGATGCCTTCCCAGTTACGTTGCAGCACGCCCCAGCTATATCGTCCGACAGCGGCAAATTCTTCCTCGCAGAAGGTGGCTAATGTTAAACTTTTCTGGAAAAAGTATTTCGCATACTGGCTGGCCAGGATTCTTGCTTTTACAGGGTCTGCTACGAAAAGGTCCTGCTCGGCGGAATCTTTATTTTGCACATCATTGCCTACTTTGTTGGCTGCTTCTTTTACTTTCTGCTGGTACCAGTCACGTGCGAGTATGTAGGTTTGCGTGCCTTTTGCTGTTTGTGGTAACTTGTATTTTTCGTATATGTTAACGGTTTTGGTTTTGGTAACTTTTTTCCGTTTTTTGCCTTTGCCTACGTATGCGGTATATTCTACTTCTTTGGAGCCGATGACCCTGTTGCCGTATCTCTGGTTACCGGCAGAGGCGTTTAGGTGGATGGATATGAATAGATCGGCTTTGTTCTGGTTGGCCAGGTCGGCACGGTATCTTAATGCCGCGTTTTTATTTGGCATACCGCCGGGTAATTCATCCGTTTCCCTGGTCATGATGATTTTGGTATTGGGCATTGCCTTTTTTAAGACATCTCTTAGTTTTAAACTAATTTCCAATGCTGCCCAGGCTTCGCGTGTATTGGAACCCTGTGCACCGCCATCTCTGCCACCATGCCCGGGATCTATTACTATTGTTTTTAAGTCTTGTGTTTGAGCAAATGTAAAACTGCTACAAAAAAATGTAGCTGCTCCCAACAGAATTACTAAAAATTGTTTAACCATGAATATCTTTTATAACTACTTTATATTTTTATTTGTCTAAGAATTTTTTCTTATCCTTACTTTCGCATGAGGAAAAAGGAAAATGAAAGTTAAAGCATATAATTATTTACACAAAACTGTCTGTTTATTAGTTTGTCTAATACCATTATTGCTTTTAACGCAAATTTCCTTTTCACAGTCTAAAACTGCGACTAATACTAAAGAATTAACAAATATTAGGCAATTAAATGACTCGCTGAAAGCAGTCGATTCGCCGGAATTAAGAACGATTAAGCCTTTGACTGATTCAAGCTCGGCAAGTTTACTGAAAAAAAAGAATAATTCGGACTCTACGGCTAAAAAGTATGTGGTAATAGACTCTGTAAACGTAAAAATATCCAAGGATAGTTTGGATGCGCCGGTGAATTATACTGCTTCTGACAGCGGTGTTTTAGAAATACGCAATAAGAAATTCTATTTATATGGCAGTGCTTCTACCAAATATAGTTCTATGAACCTGACGAGTTCTGTGATAGAAATAGATAATAGTTCCAATACTGCCAAGGCTTATTTTACCCGTGATAGTACGGGGAAGGTACTTGAAAGGCCTAAGCTGATAGATGGCGAGATGGAGACTGAAAGCGATTCTATGTTTTATAATTTTAAGACGCGAAGGGGGCTTACTAAAAGTACTTATACGAAACAGGGAGAGATGTTTGTGTACGGGGAGCGTTTTAAGAAGATTAATGATGATGAGTATTTTGGGGCGAGGGCGCGTTTTACGACCTGTAACCTGGATACGCCGCATTTTGCTTTTAAATCTAATAAAGTAAAACTGATCAATAAAAAGTGGGCTTTTACGGGGATGGTTTTCCCGGAGTTTGAGAGTGTACCGCTACCGATTGGCTTGCCATTCGGTATTTTTCCATTGAGTACGGGCAGACATTCGGGCATGCTGGCGCCTCGTTTTACAACCACCCAAACTTTTGGTATTGGTTTGGAGGGGTTGGGTTACTATCATGTTTTAAGTGACCATTTTGATATTCTGACGAGGGCAAATATTTACAGTTACGGGGGCTATAGCATTAATGTATCGCCCACTTACCGAAAGCGATACAAATACCAGGGGGCGTTAAGATTGGATTATAATGTGACGAAGATCAATTTTAAGGGGGACCCGGATTTTAGTAAAACGAAGACTTTTAATGTGACCTGGAGTCATACAAATGATAGTAAAAAACGACCGGGAACTGCTTTTGCGGCTAATGTGAACTTTGGTAGTTCGAGGTTTAACCGTTTGGTAGCAAATAACAATGCCTTAAACTTTACAAATAAAACGAACTCTTCCATCAGTTATTCTAAAACGGCGAATGACGGTAGCAGTAACTTAAGTATTACAGCTAATCACTCGCAGGATAATAACCTGGGCCGTTATGACATTTCACTTCCGAATGTGAACTACACGCTTAATACTTTGTACCCGTTGAAGAAAAGGGAATCCGTTGGGGAGAGTAAATGGTATGAAAAGTTGGGTATTGGTTATACGGGTTCTTTGCAGAACAGGTTTACATTCTTTACACAATCTGCTACAGATACCACGGTTGCTGCATATCATAGAAAAATGTCTTTGGGAGAAATCCTTGATACGATGCAGTGGGGCGCTACGCATAATATTCCTATTACGCTGGCATTACCGGCAATGGGCGCGATTCAGCTGGCACCAAGTATTTCTTTCCAGGAAAAATGGTACGGTTCTAAATTCTCACGTAGCTGGAACGGACAAAAGGTAGATACCTTAATAGAAAAGGGTTTTTATGCTGCCAGGGAAATGAGTTTTGGCCTTAGTGCGAATACGGCGATATTCGGTACATTCAATTTTGGTAAAAATAAGCGGATCCAGGCGATCCGCCACGTTATACGGCCTTCGATCGGGTTGACTTATAAACCGGATATGAACAGGAACAGTTATTATACCACGCAAATTGATTCTTTGGGAAGGACGGCCAGGTTCAGTTATTATGAGGGCTCTGTGGCGGGTGCGTTTGGTGAGGGTAAGTTTGGCGGTTTAACTTTTGGTATCCAGAATAACCTGGAGATGAAAGTGCGTGATAAGAATGACAGTACTAACGAAAATGCAACTAAAAAAGTAAAGATCATTGATAACTTTGCTATTACATCTGCCTATAACTTGATGGCGGACAGTTTTGCATTGTCTCCTTTTAATATCATCATCGGTACCTCATTATTCAATAATGTGAACATAACGGGTTCTACTACATTGAATCCTTATAAGGTGGACCGTTTTGGCCGCCAGATCAATGAATATATGTTCTCGGAAGGGAAACTGGGCCGTATTACGAATGGTAGTCTTTCTTTCAGTACTTCTTTTAAGAGTAAGCAGGGCAGTGATAATAAAAACAAGCAAACAGGGACTACGGGACAAGATGTTGACCGCATTATTACCCCGGAGGAGCAGCAACGGGAGCTGGACTATATAAGGAATAATCCTTCTGAGTTTGCTGATTTCGACATTCCGTGGTCGGTAAATGTGGGCTTCAGTATGAATTTTAGCCGTACAATGAAGGCGGATTACAGTGGCTTCCAGACTAATTTTTATTCCAGTGTGAACCTGAACGGTGATTTTAACTTTTCTCCGAAATGGAAAATGGGTGGCAATACATTTTTGGATGTGAAAACGATGAAAGTTGGTAGCCTTTCTTTGTTTGTAAGCAGGGAAATGCATTGCTGGCAGATGAGTATTAACGTTACACCTATTGGTATTTACCGTTCATTCAATATTACGATCAGCCCTAAATCGGGTATTTTAAGGGATTTGAAAATTAACAGGACTCGCCAGTTTTATATGTAATGCCTGAGTTTTGGATATTATACCTGGTTATCAATGAATACCAGGTTTACATAAGTATTGTCGCACGTAGGACGCCCTGTATACTTCCAATATTATTACTTCTTCTACTATAAGGTCGTCCCTACGGGACTTGATTTATCTATTAAATATTTTTTTCAGTAAAGCGATGCTTGCAATGAAATGATTAGTTGATAATCCACATATTCAGTGATTAAGATTTCCTTGCTTTGTGTACAAACTTCATAGAGGCTTTAAATGGGCGCTATATGGGCTTCAACAGGGCGTCAACAGGGCGTCAACTACGCTTGATCCGGGAACTTGTTTTTAAAGTTCTTAAAAGATAAATAAGTTGTTATTTTAGTTGGTTATTGGTGTGTTGGATGCAATGAATTGCCTGTGCTATTTCCGTTTTATCAATACATTAACTGTCAGGAGTCAGTTCGATGGCTGACATTTTCAAGAGTTTTTATCTGTATTAGTTAATATACACTATTTTACATGCAAAATTTAGGTTATGTAAGGCGGATTTTACTTCTGCCTGGTTTGTGGGAATAAAAAAAGGAATCACCAATATGGTAATTCCCAGTTTTATTATTTCAGAGAGAGGAAGTTCGTTTTTTATTATCGTTAAGGTGCTTGTATATTTTAGTCTAAAACTTCTACCAGTTCTGCATTAGGTTTCCTGATTTTTTTGAGGTTTACCAACCAGTCTTTGTCAGTGTCTCTGTAGCCTAAGGTAACTACCAATACACTTTTTAAACCTTTTGCCTGTAAGCCTAGTAATTCGTCTAATTGTGCGTTTACAAATCCTTCCATTGGGGTAGCATCTACTTCCTGTGCTGCTGCTTCCAATAAAGCAAAACCTAATGAAATATATGCCTGGCGTGCCGCATGTGCGAATTGCTGATCTTTGGTCAGGTTGGCAAACATGCCTAATAACTGGGTCCTGTAGGCATCGGTAGCGCTATCCGGTAATCCTCTTTCTTTATTGCTGTAAGAGAAGAAACTGTTGACACGTTCTTCTGAATAACTGTCCCATGCTGCAAATACCAATACATGAGAAGCCTGTTCTATCTGAGGCTGGTTATAGGCGATGGGCGTAATCTTGGCTTTTAATTCAGGATTGCTGATCACGAGTATTTTAAATGGCTGTAATCCGCTGGATGTTGGTGCATATCTTGCTGCATCTACTATGGCGTTTACTTTATCCTGTGCTACTTTTTGTCCGTTCATGGCTTTTGTAGCATATCTCCATTTTATTTCTTTTTCTAATTTCATTGCTTTCGATTTAAAATCAAAGTTACAAACATTAATGTTGCAACATTGATTTTAATTGTTAAAAATCCTTTAATAGCAGAATATGGCTGGATGGGAGGTTTAAAAAATATATGCTACCTTGCGAGGGCAATTTTTTTATAAAATATCCTATAGTATGCAAATTCGTTTCCAAAACAGTCCTAAAGAAACAAGCCGTATGAACACGGCTGAATTAAGAGAAAATTTCCTTTGTGAGAACTTAGCCGTTAACGGCGAAATCAATTTGGTATATTCTCATTATGACAGAATTATTACGGGTGTTGCAAAACCTGTTTCTGCGCCTATTGCTTTACCAAATAATGAGGAGCTGAAAGCTGACTACTTTTTGGAAAGGAGGGAGATCGGTATTATTAATGTTGGCGGTAATGGTAAGGTAATTGCTGATGGCCAGGTATTTAATACGGAAAAGTTAAGTGCAGTATATTTAGGTAAGGGTAATAAGGAAGTGACATTTGAATCGGATGATGCTAATAACCCGGCTATATACTTTTTAATGAGTACGCCTGCGCATCAAAAGTATGATAATGCTTATCTAACGAAAGAGGGGGCCACGCCGGTGAATCTTGGCGGAATAGCTACAAGTAATGAGCGTACTATTTATAAGTATATTCACCTGGACGGTATCAGAAGCTGCCAGCTGGTAATGGGGCTTACTGTGCTGAAACCGGGTAGTGTGTGGAATAGCGTACCTCCTCATACGCATACGCGCCGTATGGAAGTGTATTTCTATTTTGATTTACCGGAGGACCAACGTGTGTTTCATATCATGGGTGAGCCTACAGAAACGCGTAACCTGATCATGAAGAATCATGAAGCGGTAATCAGTGCACCCTGGAGCGTACACTTTGGTTGTGGTACGAGCAATTACTCATTTATATGGGCAATGGCAGGGGAGAACCAGCAGTTTACTGATATGGACCCGGCACCAATTACTTCTTTAAAATAATTGACAAGGAGGCATTACAAAATGTAGTGCCTTTTTAATTTTTGCTGATGACGAATGAAAAAATAATACAGCATACCAAATTGTGGATTGAACAAGTGGTTATTGCTAATAATTTTTGTCCTTTTGCAGCGAAACCTTATGCTGAAAATAAGATTGATTACCTGATCATTGATTCAATTAATAAACATACGGTTTTGAGGCTGATGCAGGATTATTGTGTAGTGCTGGACAGCAATGATGCTATTGAAACGGCTTTTCTGATTCTGCCTATTGGTTTTAATCATTTTAAAGATTATCTTACTCTGTTGCAAATGGCTAATTCTCATCTTAAGGCTAATCACTGGGAAGGTATTTTTCAATTGGCCAGTTTTCATCCTCACTATAAGTTTGCGGGAAAGTCTTCTAAGGACGTTACGAATTATACCAATCGTTCTCCCTATCCTATGCTTCATTTAATAAGGGAAAAGAGTATTGAATCTGTCCGGCGCTTTTTTAAGAATATAGAATCCATACCCTCTAAAAATATTGCTGTTATAAGAACGATAGGCCCGGATAAAATGGAGGCGACCCTGCAGGGTATTATTGATAGCTAGGAATATTGTGGCTTCCTGAGTTGAATCAATAAAGCTCAATACCCCCATTAAATATTTTCCGCTGATTGCGCAAAATAATACTATCGCAGTGACGCTAATCTTTTGGAATATACCTGTGTCTTCAATTATCAAGATCTGAATGATTTATTAATAATTGCTTTGTTGGTTAGAGTCTTTAAGTCCCCAAACGTACGTTAGGCTACCTGCTGAATTTAATAAATATGGAGTGGCTCCAAATATCCAGATAAATGCTGTTTTGTGGCTGAAGTATATTCTGTGGTAAAGGGGCTGCGGGATACGTGGGCAGCCGCCTGAGCGGCTGGTACGAGCGTAGCAAGTACGGTACCCCAAAGTAGCCCGGACTGATGTGCGGTAATGGACCAGATGTTGACAGCCCCAATAAAAAATGTTCGCGGTTATTTTAATAGTGAATCGATATCTAACTGGTGATAATCGGTAATGTATTGAATGATGTTATTGTATGCTTTAAAATCGGCTTCTCCGTGTAGTTCGGACAGGATTACGACGGTTTTCATACCTGCATTCTGTGCTGCTTCTACTCCTTTTGGCGCATCTTCGAACACGATGCAATTCTGGTATTGATAGCCCATTTTGTCGGCTGCTAAAGTGAATGTCTGCGGATCGGGTTTACTGTGTACCACATCGTCTGCAGTGACGAGTTCGTCAAAATACTCCCGGATATTTAAGTTGTCTAAAATGTAATCCAGATTAAACGGGATGGCGGCAGTGCCTATTGCCATTGGAATATTCCGTGCTTTGGCTTTTTTAAAAAAACGGTCTAACCCGGGCAATAACTTCATGTGCGGTTTGTATTGCTCCTGGTAAATTTCTTCTTTTTTAATGACCATTTCATGGATATACTCGTCGGTAAAATAGCCTTTTCCGAAAATCCTGTCAAACAGTTCGGAGGATTTGCCATACATCTGTGCTTTTACTTCATCGTATGTTAAATGTTTTTTTAGATAGTCATCTAATAATATTTTCCATGATTCTACATGGAACATCATGTCATCTATTACTGTGCCGTTTAAATCGAAAATAAATGCTTTGTCTGCTTTCATATTTTGTTATAGTTACAATGCTTGTTTGTATTCAACACCACCGGAAACAATTTTTAACTGACTATGGCCGCCGGATGTTTTTAGTACTTGTACCTGGTTGGTCATGCGCTCTTTTAGTGCATCTATATGAGAAATGATGCCAATTGTTTTATCATTGGTGTGGAGGTTCTCCAGTGAGGATATGGCGACTTCCAGGGTTTCGGCATCCAGGGTGCCGAAACCTTCGTCTATAAATAAACTTCTTATGGGCATGTTGTTGCCGGCTAGTTGGGATAATGCCAATGCGAGTGCGAGGCTTACCAGGAATGTTTCCCCTCCGCTTAAGGTGGCAATAGGGCGGCTGACATCTGCCTGGTATTTGTCTATTATCTGGAGTTCCAGTGTTTCTTCATTTGCACGGGCTATGGCATACCGTTTGTTTAATTGTTCTAAATGTGTGTTGGCTAATAACACGAGGTATGATAGTGTGAGGCCCTGGGCGAATTTGCTGAACCTGTCGCCGGTTGCTGAACCTATTAAATAATTAAGATTTAGCCATCGCTTATATTCTTTTTCCTGTACCTGTGCCTGCTCTGCCCATTCTTTACGGGATGAATGGGCTTTTTCGTTATCTGCCAGTATTTGTTTGATGTTTCCTGACTCTCTTAATAATTCATCACGTTGTTGTACCAGGTTGGCTAAGGATTGTTGAAGGTCTTCCTGGTTTTCGGCTTCACCCAGTTTCAGTGATACCTGCTCCAGGTTGAATACTGTTTCTTTAATTTTTTCTGCAACAGCTTTGAGTAAATTATCCAGTTCTATGGCGCGGTTGCTTAATTGCCGGTAAGTTAAATCGTCTAAATAAAGATCTGAGAGTGCATTGATATCATTAATGCCAAAAGGGCTTAATGCGTCTGCAAGGAAGCTTTGTTTTATTGATAGCTGTGAATTTAAAGTTTCTAAGTTTGCCTGGTTTTTCTGCCTGTATTCTTCCAGTTGAAGCCGCTGGTTTTCCAGCCCGGATACTGCAACTTTTAACTGGTTCATTGAGTCTGTTTCTGATTCTATTGCTTTCTGAAGATCGGATAATACCTGACGGGTATTTTTATTGCCGTACAGATTTGTTCTTTCTTCTGATAGTTTTGAGGCATTTGTATCTAATTCATTTGCCAGCCTGAGTATATTCTCATTTTCAGACCGGGCATGTTTCATATTGGCATCTGCTGCTACCAGGTCTTTTTCTGCAGCTACTATTTCATCCTGCCATTGCTTTAACTGGTTTTGTTTCCGGATGTACTTTTCACTGTATTCCCCGAGGCTAAGGATGGTTTCGTTAGTGAGGGGTTTGTTGCCGAAATTATATGGGATTAAAAGCTGGTGAATGTTGTCTGCCAGCTTTATTTGCTGTTGTTGCAGGTCGTTAAACTTATTAATGCTGAGTGTAATTTCCTGCTGATGTTTTTCGATGGAAAAATTTAGTTCGGCCGTTTTATTTTTTGCTGCTGATATTGCCTGGTCGTTTGCGAAAACGGCGCGTTCCAGTTCTGCTATGATCTGCCTGTTTTCACGAAACTTTTTAAGGTCGTGATTTGCTTTTTCTAACCCGGCTTTACTGTTATTTAATTCTAATAGAAAATCTTCTTTTGTATTTAAATGTGGGAACCCGGCTTTTTGAATGGATAAATTTTCCTGTATTTTTTCCAGGTCAAGTTCTATGTTTTTTAATTCGGATGCTTCAGCTTCAGTTCTGGCGGACAATACTGCGAGTTCATTGCTGTATTTATTTACAGATATTTGGAGTGCTTCTACAATGGCCGTTTGTTGTATGGCATTTTTCTGAGCAGTCGCAAGGTTTAATGATACTGCCTGTTGTGCATAAGGATGCTCTAACGCACCACATAAGGGGCAGGCTTCTCCATGTACTAATAAATGGCGCTCTGATTCGTACCTGGCAATGGCTTTCTCTTTTTCGAAGATGGTTTGCAGTAATTCCAGCTTTTCTTTATTGATCTTTAAATCTAATTCGGCATTTGAAAGGCTGGCTTTGTTAGTTGTAATAGTGTTATTGAACCCGGCTATTTTTTTTTCGCGATCGATTTTTTTGTGGTCCAGCGTTTCTATCTGTTGATAGCTTAACAGGCAGGCTTCTAATGCTGCAATATTTTTTGGTTGCTGGTTTAAGCTGGCAACCAATTCGGCTTCATCCAAATTTCCTAATGTAACTAAAGTGGCTTCTGCAGTTTGTAGCCGGCTGCTTAATTCTATTTTTTTACTGCCTAAGGCCTGCTCTTCTGATGCCAGTTTTTTCAATTCTGTTTGTAATGCGTTTACCGGTGCCTGAAGCGCTGCTGCCTGCTTCTCCGCTAATGTTTTGTTTATTTCAATGTCGCTTAACTCTGAAACATACTTTTTTAATAATGGCAGTTGTTGCGGGATTGTTTCCAGCACTTTATTTTTATTGAGTTGCTCCTGTAGCTTGTCAATGTCATTTTGTTTGGTGCTTACTTCATTTGCCAATTGATCGCGGGATGCTGTTATTAATTGAAGCTGGGTGTTGTTGTTTGCTTTTAATTCGCTAACCTCATTAATTCTTACCTGTAACTGTAATAGTGCAGCATCTAAGGCATCTGCTTTTTCAATAACCGGTAATTCTATTGCTAAATGCTTTTTTGCGTGTTCCAGTTTTTCTATAGTGGCATTCAGGTTTGCCTGCGTAGCTGCTTGCTCTTTTTTGTTTGTTTCCAGTTTAATGGTATAAGCCTGTAGTTCGGACCGGATCAATTCGGCATTTTGTTGCATAGCGGCATATTCCTGGTACTTTGTCCTGAAGGGCAGGAGGTCATTGTGCCGTTGCAATTGTATTTTCTGAGGTTCGAAATTTTCTTTTTCTAATTGGAGTAAATGTTGTTTTTGCCGGGCATCAGCCAATTGTTTCCGGTACTTATCCTGTTGTTCAAAATCTGCGATGGCTGCATGTTTTTGCCCGATGGCAAGCTGGAGTGCCGCGATTTGTTTTTCCTTTCCGGTTAACTGATCTTTATAATTTTCGACCAACTCATCCGGTAATACTTTGACGCCTTCTAAATGAATATTGATTTTCTGAACTTTCAGAAATTCTTCTTTTTGTTTTTCGTAAACGAATGTTCCTAACCGGGAGTAGATGCCGGTATCTGTAATTTTTTCGAGTAATTCGCTTCGTTCTTTGTCAGTTGCTTTTAAGAACTTCGCAAAATCGCCCTGCGATAAGATGACTGAGCGCAGAAACTGTTCATAATCTAATCCGCAGATGGCGATGATTCTTTCCTGTACCGTTTTGAGATGTTCGCTTTCCAGTATGATGCCGGTATCAGATTCAGCGATCTCCATTTTGGGTGTTTGCAGTGTTCCTTCTGTATTTTTCCTGCCTTTTGTTTTTTTTACTGACCATTTGGCCCGGTATGTTTTTCCATCTGCCTCGAATACGACTTCGGAAAAGGCGTCGTAAGTATGCTTGGTTAAAATCTGGTTGATATTTGTTTTGTCCAACCGGTGTACTTTGCCGTATAAGGCTACTGTTATGGCATCTAAAATGGTTGTTTTACCGGAGCCGGTGGCTCCTGTTATTGCAAATAAACCATACCCATCAAAGGGGGCTGCATTAAAGTTGATAAAATGCTCTCCTTTTAGTGAGTTGATGTTTCTGATATGTACACTTAAAATTTTCATTTACTCCACTTCTTTAGATTGTAACAAAACCAGGGCTTCTTCAAAAGTTAATAGTAATTCGCCTGCTGTTTCTTCTTCTATGTTTTCTGCTACTAATTTCTGTTTAAAAACGTCGACCGGTTTTAAATCCGATAAATGCCAGGCGGTATCTGTTCCAGTGTTTTTAACGAGCCCGGTTGTTGTTTTGATTTGCCTGATAAATAGTTTTTCTACGAAATCGGGTTTTATGGCATTTAGCTGTTCGTACAATTCAGGTACAAACCCATCTGTTTGTATCTGGATCTCTACCCAGGTTGGCCAGTTTGTATTTTCGGGTTTATTTAGTCTTGTCAATGCTATTGTTATTTTGTCTAATGGCCCTTTTAACCTGCTTAATACTCGTAAGCCGGGTATTAAAACCGGTTTTATATTGATGCCAGCGTTCTTCTCTGAAAATTCTATGACGATAACCTGTTTTGGGTCCTTGTCTTCGGAAAAGCTTAATGCTATTGGTGAACCGGAATATCTTATATGTTCGAGGTTACTTACGAGCTGGGGTTTATGCAGGTGTCCTAATGCGATGTAGTCGAATATTGGGGGGAACTGATCTCCTGCGATTTTTCCCAGGTTGCCTACAAAAATATCTTTTTCACTTTCGGGTGTGCCTGTTGCACCTGCGGCATACAGGTGCCCGGTGGCTATTACGGGGATGCCGGATTCTTTATAGGTTTGCACCAGCGGTTCCAACTTTTTATAGTGCTCTATGATAGCGGTTCTTATTCTTGTTTCTTTTTCGGGTAATGTTTCGCCAGCTATTGAAATTTTGATATCCCTGTCTCTTAAAAAGGGTACTGCGCAAATGACTAATTCAGTAATGCCTTCCGTATTTTTCAATGGTATCACCTGCGCTTCAAAATTTTCGGGCACGCCGCTTACAATGTGGATGTCCAGGTATTTGAGAATATCTGCAGGCGCATTTAATGTGGAAACACTATCATGATTGCCGCCGATAATAACTACATGTTTGCAACAGGTATTTTTTACCTGCCATAGAAATGAATAGTATTGTTTTAGTGATTGATTGCCGGGCGTGCCTGTATCAAAGATATCGCCGGCTACTACCAGTACGTCTATATGGTGTTCGTTTATGCAATGCAACAGCCAGTTCAGGAACTGCTGATGTTCTTCGGTCCTTTCTTCTCCTTCCAGTTTTTTGCCTAAATGCCAGTCTGCTGTATGTAGTATTTTCATAAATACAATTTAAAAAACTTCGGTCACTTTTTTCTTGTTCATCTTTTGTAACTCTAATGGCAGGTTGCGCATGATTGATTGCTCCAATGCGTTTATCAGCCTGTCTTTGGCATAATGCCTGTAGGTGACGATGCTGATTTCTCTTGCCGGTGCCGGGCTTTTAAAATAACGGATCCTGTCCTGCTGTTCTTCGGACAGGTCTGCTAAAGACAATTCCGGGATAATGGTCAGGCCATCATTGATATCTACCATTTTCTTTAATGTTTCTATGCTGCCGGCCTCATACATGAAGTTTGGATTTCCTGTTTCCTGTTTTTTCAACTCGCACAAATTTAAGGCCTGGTTTCTTAAGCAGTGTCCTTCTTCCAGTAACCAAAGCTTATTCATGTCGATATCGCTTGGCAGCAGGTATTTCTTTTTCATTACCATATTTCTGGAGGAAGCATACACGACAAATTGTTCATAAAATAGTGGTCTTTCACTTAGTGTGGCTTTATTGAGCGGTGTTGCCAATATACCTGCATCCAGGGTCTGGTCTTCCAGTTCTTTGATAATGGTTTCTGTATTCAGTTCGCTGATCTGTAGTCTTACGGATGGATAAGATCTTATGAAATCGCTTAAGAATAAAGGCAGTAAATATGGGGCAAGTGTTGGTATGACGCCTATGCGCATCTGTCCTTTTACAGTGCCTTTGAGGTCCTGTACAATTTCATCTATTTTTTGGGTTTCCTTTATTACTTTCCTGGCTTGTTCTATTATTTCTTTACCAACATCAGTGGGTATAACAGGTACTTTGCTGCGGTCAAAAATTTTTACGCCCAGCTCATCTTCCAGCTTTTTTATCATCATGCTCAGTGTTGCCTGTGTAACAAATACCTGTTCGGCGGCTTTTACAAAATGCCGGTGGGTATCTACTGCGATAATGTATTCCAGTTGTTGTAAATTCATATTTAGACCTGCGTGCTGTTTTTAAAAAATTAAAGCGCTCAAATTTATTTATAATATCTATAATGGTAAAAAGATTATTCATGTTGTCAATGATAGTTTCTGCCTGAAATATATAAGGGCAGCAGGGGATTAAATGGTGACTTTGAGTGTGCGGGCGTTATGAAATTGGTTAATATTTTAGCCTATTCTTGTATAGGCATGTATAGTGTTCGATATTGCCAATCTTTTAATATTTTGAAAAGGGGGTGGTTTTATAAATAAAAAATTAAATGAATGATAAAATTGGTAAATATCACGGATAATTAAAAACAGTCATTTAGATTTGTACCTAAAGGATTTTTTGTATGACCATAAAAAAATTGTTCCCGTTAATTATCGCATTAATTACCATTTCGCTGCTGGGTGTTATTTACATCCAGTACAACTGGCTAAAAAACATGCAGATCATTAAGAAAGAACAATATGAAGAGAAGCTGGAACGTGCTGTGAAATTGGTTGGTGAGGAGTTGACCAATAGTTACAATAAAGCGCCGCTTAAACCTAAAAACAAACTTAATTTATCTACGGGTTCTCCTTTCGACTTTATTCATCCTGTACTGACTTCTGAGCTCTATACACAGAACGAGATAAAAGAGAAGATTGAAAAAGCGTTCAAACAGGTGAATGTTAAAGTAAAATCCTTCGAATTTGCCATTTTTAATAATTACGATCTAAAGCCGCAGTCTAATATCATTACGAGTAATTTCCAGAATGAGTTTATGGACACGATCAGGAACCTTTCTTATATGTACGTGGTAGAGCCGCAGCCGGGCTCATGGGCGGAAAACCTGGGGACGTTTGAAAATTTCTGGGTGGTGGTGATCGACTATGATAAACAGATTAAAAAGGAATCCAAATGGATCTTTATTGGGGCAATGGGCTTTACATTGTTTATTATGTTCGCATTTTTTATCACATTTTATACGATGCTTAACCAGCGAAAAATCAGTGATATTAAGAGTGATTTTATTAATAACATGACGCATGAGTTTAAAACGCCTATTGCAACGATTAGCCTTGCTGTAGATGCATTAAAAAATGAGCGTGTAAAAAGTGACGCAGAGAAATCTGAATATTTCAGGGGCATTATAAAGGAAGAAAATATCCGTATGAACAAGCATGTGGAGACGATTCTTAATGCTGCTGCTATGGACAGGCAGGAGATTACTCTGAATAAAAAGAAAGTGGATATTAATGAAGTGATCTCATCTACTTTAGACAATTTTAACCTGGTGCTGAAGGAGAGGGATGGTGTATCTGCTTTGAACTTTAATGCTAAAAATCATTATATAGCGGGTGATGAACAGTTGCTCCGTAATCTTTTTAATAATCTTATTGATAACGCTATTAAATATTCTAAGGACATTCCGCAGATCACTATTTCTACGAATAGTAATAACAAATGGTTCATTGTAAAAATTGAAGATAAGGGTATTGGGATGAGTAAAGAATCTGTGAAAAGGGTGTTTGAAAAGTTTTACCGTGCGCATACCGGTAACCTGCATAATGTAAAAGGGTTCGGCCTTGGAATGAGTTATGTTAAAAGCATTGTAGTGGCCCATAAGGGCAAAATAAAAGTGGATAGTACTCTTGGTAAGGGAACGACTTTTACCGTGGAACTGCCACTGCATGAAGCCTAAAGACGGCTATTAAAAAAGCGGAAATTTAAATTTCCGCTTTTTTAATAGCCGTCTACCAGTTTATAGATGTTGATGCCTGTATTGGCTTTGATTTGTTCCTGCAATTTTTGTTTGCTTACATCGGCCATGCGTTTTTGCTGTATCAGTAAAAATGCTTTTTCGGTAAGGAGCTGGAGTTTTTTCAGATCATCCTTTGTGTAGGTTAATAGTTTTTGTATTGCTTGATATAGTTTATCGACTCCGCTATTTTGAGAAGCGATTGTTCTTAAAATAGGGATCTCAATACTTTTTTTGGCAAATGCCGGTGCCAGCATTTGCCTTAAGTGCTTTTCAAAAATAATGGCGTCCGGCCGGTCTGCTTTATTTACAACAAATACATCTGCAATTTCCATCAGCCCTGCTTTCATGGTCTGTACTTCATCGCCTGCTTCCGGTACCAACGTTACAATGGTGACGTCTGCCAACCCTGCTATTTCTACTTCACTCTGCCCGACGCCTACGGTTTCAACAATGATATAGTCAAATGCTGCCTGTTGCATTACATGTGTGAGTTCTATTATTTTGGGGTGCAATCCTCCTAAAGATCCTCTGCTGGCCAGGGACCTTATAAATACCTGTTCATTGCTGTACCAATGGCTCATGCGAATCCTGTCTCCGAGTAACGCTCCTAAATTAAACGGGGAAGAAGGGTCAACACAAAGCACGCCCACTCTTTTGCCATCGTTTACCATGCAGCCAATTAATGCGTCTACCAACGTGCTTTTACCGGCACCGGGAGGACCTGTTATGCCTACAACAGGAACGGTGCCTTTTGGCAACATTTTCAAAAAATCCAGGTAACCATCTACGCTATTTTCTACTAAAGAAAGCGTTCTGGCCAAACTGCGCACATCGCCTTTTTGTATTAATGGAAACAAGCTGTCGAACATTTCTTATTGCACTTTCGGAGGTTGGTTATTACGTGGTGGCTTTGGTTTATAATTATGTTTTACAGGTGCTTTTCCGCCGCCATCTTTAGGCTTATTGTGCGGGTGCTGTTTGGGCCTGCTTTTAAAGTTCCTGTTGCCATCGTTACGTTTCTGCGGATTGTAAGCGGGTGCTTCACCAAACTCAGCAGGGAACGCTGCTTTTTCTACATCTTTTTCTATTAATTTTTCTATACCGGCAAATTTTCGCTGTTCTCTCGGGCTTACCAGTGTATATGCGGTGCCGTCTGCTTCCGCACGTGCGGTTCTGCCTATGCGGTGTACATAGTCTTCTCCATCATGCGGTACATCATAGTTTATTACAAGATCTATTATATCTATATCTACACCCCGGCTTAAAATATCTGTTGCTACCAATATATTGAACTTGGTGTTTTTATAATCTAGCAATACTTTTTCGCGTTCCAGTTGCTCCAGGTTACTGTGAATTTCATTGGCTTTCAATCCTGCTTTTTGGAGGATGCGGGTAAGGGTACGAACATTTTCTTTTTTACTGCAAAAGACAATGGCCAGGCGGTACCTGCTTGTTTCCAGCAACCATTTAATAATAGCGGGCTTTTGTTCTTCAAAGCAAATAAATGCTTTCTGTACTATTTTTTCTGCAGGTTTGCTAATGGCAATATTTACATACTCCGGTTGGTGTAGCAGTTTATTGGCCAGTTCCTTTATTTTTGGTGGCATGGTGGCGCTAAACAATAAGTTCTGGCGCTGCTTTGGCAGAAAACTGATGATCTTTTGTATATCGCCCATGAAACCCATGTCCAACATCCTGTCAGCTTCATCCAATACCAGGTATTTAAGCCCGTTCAGCTTTACATAACCCATATTCAAATGAGCGATAAAGCGGCCGGGTGTGCAAATAGCAATATCTACTCCTTTGCTCAATGCCTTTTTTTCAACGGTAAATAAATCACCGTCACCGCCACCATATACGGCTATTGCGCTTACGTTTGTAAAGTAAGACATGCCTTCTATGTTTTGCGCTATCTGTATGGCCAGCTCGCGGGTGGGTACTATTATTAGTGCATTTATGGAGTTGGTGTCGTGAGGCTCTGTTATTATTTTATGTATGATTGGCAATACAAATGCGGCTGTTTTCCCGGTGCCGGTTTGCGCACTTGCCAGTACATCGCGGCCGTTCAGTATCAGTGGCAATACTTGTTGCTGCACAGGGGTGGCCTGTTCATATCCCATGGCATCAATGCCTTCCATTATTTCCGGACTTAATCCAAATTCTGAAAATTTCAATATTCTGTATTTTTCACAAAATAAATCTTTTAAAATTTAAAACAGTATTTTTTCTGTTTTGGGGCTCCCGGCTTTAAGTTAAAGGCCCATCAATTGTTCCGGCTGCTAAGGGGTTCGCTATGCTCCGTGCTCCTGTGTCGCACCAGGCGCGAAACGCGCCTGCCCACGCATCCGGCAGCCCATGAGCGATAGATTTTTATTGATCTTTTCCAATTATTGGGTAAGGTCGTATTTGAAGCGGGGATTGAAATGCTTTATTGAGTACTGCTTCGGGGCTTATTTCATCGGGCAATTTATTTTTACGCATAAAAAGGGTTGAATACATGCATGTATCCAACCCTTTTTGAATTGTATCTAAAGAATTTTATTTAGAATTTGAAAGTAACACCGGCATTTAATACAGAAAAGTTGTAGCCACCGCCACCAATTTCCGCGTATACACCAATATTGTTGGCAAACATCCAGCGGCCACCAATGAAACCGGATAAACTTAAACCGCTGCCACCATAGGTATCATAAGATGAACTGTAAATATTATAACCTAACATGGTACCACCATATACATCAAGTTTTTCTATGTCGAAACCATTGAAGTGATATGCTGCTCTTGCTCCGATGGTAGTCCAGCTCCATTTGTAATCAGAATCTTTTATTTTATAACCTTTATGACCAATGTAGCCACCAAGTGTAATAACGCCCGGACCTCCGATTTCCCACATACCTCTTTCAAAACTGGCACTGATTTGTGGTATGGAAGAAGTATTACTCCATCCTCCATAATTTCCACCAATTCCAATACCGGCATTTATCATATTTGTCCCTTTTTCTACTACCTGTGCTTTTACTGTTGCTACGGATGTTGCAAGCAATAATGTTAAAAATGTCAATCCTTTTTTCATGTTTATATTATTTAAAGTTTTAAATTATAATAAAATTAGAATAAATAATTTTATAATGCAATGCTAAATTTCAAAGCAGCTTTTCCAATAGCAGAATACAAAATATATACCAGTTTTTTAAGGGTAATGAATTATTAATAAACTATCTTATAAAATGAATGTATAAAATAAGGGTAATATTAAATGTAATTATGAGGAAATCATGAATATGGAAGCGCAAGGGATTGGCAGCAGTAGCCCGGTTTTCGCCCCGGCATTACGAAGTGGTATCTATAAAAGTGATGGTGGCTGCGGTGGTAACAGGCGAAACCGGCTACTGCAGAAAGCCCGGCCCAATCATGCAGAAAGCGGCCTTAAAGCCGCTTTCTGCATGATTGGGATGCGCCCCCACCAATAAAAAAGGAAAATTATTTGGAATTTAATGCTGCCACTAATTTTTCAAGTTCCGCGATGCGTTTTTCCATATCGGGTAAGCGACGTGCAGCGGACTGACTGCGTAAAGCGCTGGTATAATCGAACGCGGGAGAACCTGTAACGGCTTTACCGGGTTCAATGGATTTTGAAACACCACTCTGAGCATTGATTTTGGCGCCGTCACCAATGTGTATATGTCCTACAATACCTACCTGGCCGCCTACCATTACGCCTTTACCTAATTTTGTGCTGCCGCTGATTCCGGCCTGTGCAGCTACAACGGTATAACTTCCGATTTCCACATTGTGGGCTACCTGCACAAGGTTATCAATTTTAGCGCCTGCAAGAATTTTTGTGCTGCCTATGGTGGCCCTGTCTATGGTAGCGTTAGCGCCTATTTCTACATTGTCTTCTATAATAACATTGCCTATTTGCGGTACTTTAGCGTAAGTGCCATCTGCCTGAGGGGCGAATCCGAAACCATCACCACCGATAACGGCACCTGCATGAACAATGACATTTTTGCCGATAATTGTCTGGTGATAAATTTTTACACCGGGGTATAATACGGTATTGTCACCTACGGTAACATTGTCCCCGATATAAACCTGCGGATGAATTTTTACATTTTTTCCAATGGTTACATTTTTCCCGATGTAGGCAAAAGCTCCCAGGAAAACCTGTTCTCCGATTTTTGCTGTGTCGTGTATATAAACCGGCTCCTGCCTGCCTGTAAGCATGGATGCCTGTAACTGCTGGTATTGGGCCAGTAAACCGGCAAATGCGGAGTAGGCGTCTTTTACCCTGATGAGGGTAGCGGATATTGGTTGCTTAAGTTCTAAAGATTCATTGATAATAATAATGTCTGCTTGTGTACTATATAGGAACTCTTCGTATTTAGGATTGGCTAAAAATGCTAAATCACCTGCTTTGGCTTCTTCAATTTTTCCAAAGGAACTTACCGATATACTGGCATTTCCTTCTACTTTCCCATTGCATAATGCGGCTATTTGTGCAGCAGTTAATGAATTCATATTTACATTTTATTTTCTTGTACATTCCAACGCTGGTTGTACTTAATATATTATTCTATCCAGCAAATATAATACCTGCCAACTGTTGCACTGCTATCGGTATCAATAATACCGTTATAAATTTCGGATATATCTTTTACAGTGCCGTCTTTGTATAAAATATGGATAGGTTCTGTGCGCTTATTGTAGGTGGTACTTTTGGCCATGCCGGTAAATACTAGATATGGTAAAACGGCATCGGAAACGCCGTATTTCTGCTTGATATTCTCTTTAATAGTGGCTACCCATGTTTCATTAAATGGTTCATCCTGCATTAAGCGTTTGTATAATCGCCTGTTCAGTACGCCCTGGCATAACCTGGCGAGGGCGGCATCTTCGTGATTGATCCATTGTTTTATGGCCATCATAATGTCTTCGTCATCTATCTGGCAAAACCTGTCAATGATATCATCTGTGATCTCATTGCAGGGTGGCGCCTGCAGAAAAGCTGCCAGGTTTTTATGACAGTGGGCATTTATTTCCCGGGCCCGTTTCATGATATGTACGAGCGTTTGTTCTGCGGCTAGTACTGTTTTATGCAGGTAAACCTGCCAGTACATTAGCCGGCGGGCCATTAAAAATTTTTCGATGCTGTAAATGGCTTTTTCTTCTACCATGAGCTGGTTATTGTGTACCACGAGCATTTTAATGATCCTGTCGTAACCGATAACGCCCTCGCTGACACCACTGAAGTAGCTGTCCCGGCTTAAATAGTCCATCCTGTCAACATCCAGCTGGCCGCTTACTAACTGGTGAAGAAATGGTTTATGATAGGTATTTTTGAAAATGCTGATTGCGAGGTCCAGTTCGCCATTAAACTCCCTGTTCAGTTTTTGCATAATGGCCAGGCTCATTTCTTCGTGATGAACGCCTTGTACCAATAACCCTTCTAAGGCGTGGCTATAGGGGCCGTGGCCGATATCATGCAGTAAAATTGCAATTTTTGCGGCGACACATTCTTCATGTGTAATGTGGGCTCCTTTTCTCTTTAGCTCTTCCAATGCCTGGCACATTAAATGGTATGCGCCCAGACTGTGTAGTAAGCGGCTGTGAACGGCACCGGGATATACGAGGCTGGCCAGTGCCATTTGATGAATACGCCTTAAACGCTGGTAGTAAGGATGGCCTATTACTTTGAATAATAAAGGATGGTCAATTGTTATAAAACCGTGTACCGGATCATTTACAATCTTTTGTTTTGGTGCGCCGTTGTTATCCATATATGCTGCAAAGGTGTATCTTTTTTAATATTTGATATAAAATCGGTGGTCTTTATTTAGTGGATTATTCAAATTTAATCAGCAAGGGGGGAGAATTTTGCATGTATTCTTAACATATTGTAGGACTTATTTGATTCCGTCGATAGCATATCAATTGGCGAAAGGCTGCAGGATGCAATAGGTGGCGAGGAACGAGCCAGTGTTTTGTACGCTTAATTGGGGGGAAGTTTGATAGTGCGGGAACTGTTTGCTCCTGAAAAGGTGCGTACAAAATACCGTGCCTATTGCAGCCTGAACAAAAGATGAGCAGAATAGATTGTGCCGCCAGCCCCATAATATAATTTCACCAAAATAGCGGGGTATGATAAAATTTCACTTTTTTTTCACTAAAATCCGGGATAAATATTGCAGAAATTAGTTTTTTAATGTTATAAATGGCATTTTTAGTAATGTATCCTTCGTAACTTTGCCAATCTTTAAAAAATATTGTAGGCTTTCTGGTAAATATGGGAAGCAGGGATTTTAATTATGGCTTCAAAATATAAAGACTTTGGAGGATTAAACCTTCCAAAAATCAGTAGTGAAATCTTAGATAAGTGGATAGCTGAAGAAGCTTTTGAAAAAAGCGTTAGCTTAAGACAAGGTGCTAAGCCTTTCGTGTTTTACGAAGGCCCGCCGAGTGCGAACGGTATGCCGGGCATACATCACGTAATTAGCCGTACTATTAAAGATTTGGTTTGTCGCTATAAAACCATGCAGGGTTTCCAGGTAAAACGTAAAGGTGGCTGGGATACTCATGGATTGCCTGTGGAACTTGGTGTAGAAAAAGAACTGGGCATTACAAAAGAGGATATCGGTAAGAAAATTACCGTTGAAGAATATAACGAAAAATGCCGTGAAGCGGTATTGCGCTTTAAAGATAAATGGGATGATGTGACCCGTAAAATGGGGTATTGGGTAGATTTAAAGGACCCTTACATTACTTTTAAAAATGAATACATTGAAAGCTTATGGTGGTTACTGAAAAAAATGTACGACCGTGGTTTATTGTATCAAAGTAAAAGTATCCAGCCATATAGTCCTGCTGCCGGTACGGGATTGAGCAGTCATGAATTAAACCAGCCCGGCACTTATAAGGATGTTAAGGACACAAGTGCCACTGTGATGTTTAAGGCTGTCAATAACGAAACGACTAAGTTCCTGTTTGATGCAGTGGATGGTAACGAGGTTTTCTTTATGGCCTGGACGACTACGCCATGGACATTGCCAAGTAATCTTGGATTGACTGTTGGGCCTAGCATAGAATATGCATTGGTTAGCACTTTTAACCCTTATACTCAATTACCTGTAAATGTGGTAATTGCTAAAAACTTAATTGGCAAATACTTAAAGGCTGAGGGTGAGAACGGCGATTTTGCAGCTTACAATAAGGATGTGAAGTTAATTCCGTGGAGAATTGTAACCACTTTTTCGGGTAAGGATATTGACGGTGCGCAATATGAACAGTTATTGCCTTACGAAGCTAATAGCCTGGAAGCGATAAGGGAAATTACTCCGGGAGCTAACCCGTTTGTGGTAATGACCGATAGTTTTGTTACAACGGAAGATGGTACGGGTATTGTACATACGGCCCCTGCTTTTGGTGCGGATGACTTTAAAGTTGGCCAGAAAAATAATATCGGGATCTTAACTATGGTTGACAAGCAAGGTAAGTTTGTTGACGGCCTGGGTGAGTTTAGCAACCGTTATGTAAAAAACTACAAGGACGAAGCTGATTATGTGGATGTGAACGTTGATATTTCGGTGAAACTGAAATTAGAGAACAGGGCGTTTAAAGTAGAGAAATACGAACATAGCTACCCGCATTGCTGGCGTACGGATAAGCCGATCCTTTATTATCCATTGGATGCCTGGTTTATTAAAACGACGGCATTGAAGGATAGAATGGTGGAATTGAATAAGACCATTCGCTGGAAACCGGAAAGTACGGGCACCGGCCGTTTTGGTAACTGGCTTGAGAATATGGTGGACTGGAACCTGAGCCGCAGCCGTTTCTGGGGTACGCCGCTTCCGGTTTGGAAAACTGAAGACGGCGAGGAGGAATTGTGTATTGGCAGCATCCAGGAACTGACCGATAACTTGCACGAGGACAGCCCGATTAAAGATATCAAAGACCTTCATAAGCCTTATGTGGATGATGTGATATTGAAAAGTGCGAGCGGCAAGCCAATGAAGCGTGTACCGGATTTGATAGACGTTTGGTTTGACAGTGGTGCGATGCCTTATGCGCAGTGGCATTTCCCTTTTGAGAATAAGGAGGTTTTTGCTGAAAACTACCCGGCTGATTTTATTTGTGAAGGGGTGGACCAGACGCGTGGATGGTTTTATACATTGCATGCGATCGGCAGCCTGATTAAGGAAGATATAGAAGCTGAATTAGGTGCAGATTTATTGGCCAGGGCTAAGGAAATTGGCAGAGAGATAGATGGCAGGGCTTATACTACGGTTGTTTCCAATGGATTAGTATTGGATAAGAATGGTAATAAGATGAGCAAACGTTTAGGAAACGTGGTGGACCCTTTTGAGACCATTGACACTTATGGTGCTGATGCTACGCGCTGGTATTTAATTACTAATGCGAGCCCCTGGGATAACCTGAAATTTGACATTAACGGTATTAAAGAGGTTCAGCGTAAGTTCTTTGGTACTTTATATAATACCTACCAGTTTTTTGCATTGTATGCCAATGTTGACGGTTTTACTTTTAAAGAGGCATATATCCCGGTAAGTGAACGCCCGGAAATTGACCGCTGGATTTTAAGTACGCTTAACACTTTGGTTAAAAATGTAACTGAAGCAATGGACGACTATGAGCCGACCCAGGCTGGTCGTTTAATAGAAGATTTTGTAGGAGAGCAGTTAAGTAACTGGTACGTTCGCTTGTGCCGTCGCCGGTTCTGGAAAGGTGAGTATGAAAAAGATAAGGTTTGTGCTTACCAGACATTGTATGAATGTTTAGAAACAGTGGTAAGGTTAATAGCTCCTATTTCTCCTTTCTTCAGCGACGCGGTATTTAATAACTTAAATGAAGTGACGGGTAAATTTGCTGCTGCAAGTGTGCATCATGTAGATTTTCCTGTAGCGAACGGATCTTATATAGATGCGGATTTAGAACAGCGCATGCAACTGGCACAGGATGCGAGCAGCCTGGTTTTAAGTTTGCGTAAAAAAGTGAATATTAAGGTGCGCCAGCCTCTTCAAAAAATATTGGTGCCGGTATTAAATCCTGCCATGCAATCGCAGATTCAGAAAATTGAAGATTTGATAAAAGCAGAGGTAAATATTAAGGAAGTAGAGTACTTATTTGATACAGAAGGATTTATTAAGAAAAAAGTGAAGCCGAACTTTATAGCACTTGGTAAAAAGTTGGGGGCAAAAATGAAAGCAGTGTCTAATGCTATTGCAGCTTTTACTACAGAAGATATTATTGCTTTGGAAAGAGATGGCCGCATTAATTTGGATATTGATGGTGAAATCCTTACTTTAGATGCCAATGAAGTGGATATCACAGCAGAAGATATCCCGGGATGGAGTGTTGCAAGCAAGGGCAGCCTTACCGTGGCTTTAGATATTACCATTACGGAAACGCTAAAGCAGGAAGGTGATGCAAGGGAATTTGTAAACAGGGTGCAGAACATAAGAAAAGACAGCGGGTTAGAGTTGACAGACAGGATTGACGTTTTGTGGACAGGTGGTGGAAATATTGCAAATTCATTGAACATATTCAAGTCATATATTTGTACAGAAATATTAGCTGATGATTTACTTTATACAGATGAATTGAAAGACGGTACAGAAATTGAAGTAAATGAGGCTAAACTAAACGTTCTGATTAAGAAAAAAGAACAATAACGATGGCTAAAAAACTACCGACAACCGCAACCAACAAAAAGGCGGAGGCCAAGAAAGCTAAACCTGCGCCTGCTAAAGCTGTAAAAGCAGCTGTTAAAAAAACGAGTAAAGAAGCGCCTAAGGCATTGGTGAAAGCGAAAGCTGCGCCTGCTAAAAAGGACGTGAAAGCAAGTGTTAAGAAAGCGGCTGTGGCAACAGCGGCAGTAAAGCCGTCTTCGAAAGCGAAGGTGTCGGAAGTGAAAAAAGCTACAAAACCAATTAAAAAATCAACCGTAGCTTCTAAAACAGCACCCACGAAAGCCGTTACAAAGCCTGCAGTGGTAAAAAAGGAACCTGTAAAGGCACCTGCAAAGAAAGCTGAAGCTATTAATATCAAAAAAAAGCCAGTAAGCGAAGTGAAGAAACAAAAAGAAACAACACCAGCTAAAGAGACTAAAGTGAAAGCAAAGGAAACAGTAAGTGTGGAAAAGCCTTCTAAAGTAAAATCTGCAGCAAAAAATGACGTTGAAGTTGAGTCTTCTAAAGCTCCGGCAAAAAAAGCCGCAGCAAAAAAAGAAGAACCGCTAAAGCCTGTAAAGCTTCCGAAAATTACTTCTACCGGTAAGGTGAATTATACACCGGACTTTACAACATCGGTATTAGATATTCCGGCCAAAGAGGAGAAAATTTCGTCCGCACCAGCTTTGAGATATAGCGATAGCGATTTAGCGGAATTTAAGAATTTGATCCTAAAAAAATTAGAAGCTGCAAAAAAAGAAATGAACTATTTGCAGGGTTTAATTACCAGAAAAGATGCCATGGGAGGCGATAACGATGATGGTCGTTATATGACCATGGAAGATGGCAGCCTTAGTATGGAGCGCGAGCAGCTAAGCCAGTTGGCCAGCCGCCAGATTACTTTTATCGATCACCTGGAAAAAGCATTGATCCGTATTGAAAACAAAACATACGGTGTTTGCCGGGTTACCGGTAAGTTGATTGATAAAGCGCGCTTGCGTGCAGTACCTCATGCTACTTTAAGCATGGAAGCAAAGGAAAAGCAAACCAGATAATTGAATACGGTAAGAAAAAGGAGAAATAGTCAATAATGATATTTCTCCTTTTTTATTTTACAGTGAGTAATAGGAATAATTCGGTTCATGTAAGGGATGTGAGGCATACTCTTGCACCATCTTCTAACGATAGTGGCTGCCTGCACAACCAAGCTTTCACCCCGGAATAGTTTTAATCTTCGAAAAGTTCATCAACTACTGTTCTTAATGCCTGCCCGGCCAAATGGACCATTTTGCTCCAATCTTCAGCGGCATTGCCATCTGCACCATCAGATATATACTTGATGCTCAAAAAGGGAATATTTTCTTTCCTGGCAATACTTGCCAGGGAGAATGCTTCCATATCTATTACATTGTAGATATTTTGCTGATGTGTTGTTTCAAAATTGTCACCTGTACCGCAAATACCAAGAGGTAGGTTTCCAATATTTAAACCGTTGTCTAAGATAATTGGTTGATCGCTGTAAGGTGTTTCATATTTAGCAAACCCTAAGGGGGTAACGTCTATATCCCGTTGTACAAACTGATGGCAACAAACCAGTGATTCGGTTTTGAAGCTATTGCTGCCAGCGGAACCCAAATTGATAATAATACCTGGCCGCTGCTTGCAAATCTGCCTGGTAAGATGGTAAGCCGCATTTACTTTACCAACGCCCACCAACAGTAAGTTTAAATGATTAAAAAACTCTTTAGCTTCGGATTCCAGCGCAAATACGAATAATGGATCTTGTTTTATCAATGATTTTATGATACTTAGATCGGAATGCATAGTTCGAATATATTTTAAATTAAAAAGTCTTCTTTTTCAAGAAGACTTTTATGTGATCCGGATTGGATTCGAACCAATGACCTACTGCTTAGAAGGCAGTTGCTCTATCCAGCTGAGCTACCGAACCATCATTTTGGATTGCAAATGTAATATTTTTTTATAAACCACAAAGAAAAAACAATAAAAAACGGAAAGTTTTTTGAGTAGAATATACATATAAAGAATATATAATTTTTTGAACCTGAAATTTATTTCACTAAATGACAGTAACTTTGTGATTTGGCTGTATAGTTTAAATGCAAGGAAAGTTTCCCGTTATTATTGAAAAATTGTAAATTTACTTGCGGGTAATAAGCCTTACTATACCAATGCTTTTATAAATTTAATAAGAGAAGAGCAAGGTGATGCCAAATAAATCTTTTGATTATGGAAGAGAGTAAACGACAAAAGCAAGTAGCGGGGTTATTAAATGAAGAGTTAAGTGATATTTTTCTGCGCTTAGGTATCAATATGATTGACGGAGGAATGGTATCTATATCCAGTGTAAAAGTAACACCGGATTTAATGGAAGCCAGAATTTATCTGAGTTTTTTTCAAATTCAAAATTTTAAAGAGGTTCTGAAGAAAATAGAGGCCAGAAGCTGGGAAATTAAAAAAATGCTTACATCAAGAGTAAGACACCAGCTAAGGATTATGCCGTTCTTATCATTCTTTCATGATGATACATTAGATCATGTATTTAAAATGGAGAATTTGCTTAATAAAGTAAAACAGGATGATGAAAGCATCCGCAAAGAAAATGAGGCAAATGATTAATTAGCTGATGCTATGTAAATACAAAAATCCCGGTAAGTGTTCTATAACTGCCGGGATTTTTTTATTATGAAGATCTATCAGCATTTCGGCAGAAAATTACCTTTTACATGAATGGGGTATCCTGGTGAGCATTTCTCAATATCCAATGCCAGTGCCTGGTAATATGAATGTAGTGATTACCCCGGTAAGAGAAAAAACGGGTTTTTTATGATTAATTAAAGCTTCTCTATCTAAATTCTACAATTAACTAATATTTTCGTGCTTTGCCTTGTAATTTTATAATAAAGCCTTTATTTTTAATTCCGGTAGTAAAAAGGAGAACTGCGCAATATATTAATGAACTATTTTAATCAAATTACTTTTGACAAACCTTGGGTTTTAATTTTTCTGGCGTTAATACCTTTTGTATTATACTATTATATAAAGCAGCAAATTAATAAAAGTAACCAGTTAAAATTACCTTCTACCAAACGTCTTACAACTCCTAAAACTTTCAAAACCAGGCTTAGAAATCTTCCGGCAGTATTACGCACATTATCAATAGCCGGCATCATAGTAGCATTAGCCCAACCGGCTAAATACGAAACTTTACAAATAAACGAAGGTGAAGGCATTGATATCGTTTTATGCCTGGATGTAAGCGGGAGCATGCTGGCGCAGGACTTTAAACCGAACCGCTTGCTGGCATCTATCAATGTAGCAAAGGAATTCATAAAAGAACGTAAAGGCGATCGGTTAGGATTGGTAATATTTTCCGGTCAAAGCCTCACCCTATGTCCGCTTACCACAGACCTTGGAATCATCAATCAGCAACTGGACAGGATTGAATATGGAAACCTTTCTGATGGTACCGCTATCGGGAGCGGCCTGGCAAGTGCGGTGGACCGTTTAAGAGGTTCAAACAGCAAAAGTAAAATTGTGATCCTGCTGACAGACGGAGAAAATACCGGCGGGCTGATTGACCCTGAAACGGCAAAACAGCTGGCTATAAACTTTGGTATAAGAGTGTATACGATCGGTATTGGCAGCACAGGGATGGCCCCTATGCCGGTTAGGACCGTTAATGGCGAAGTTGAAACCATTATGACAAAGGTGTCGATAGATGAGAATTTGCTGAAGGATATTGCTTCAGCTACAAAAGGCAAGTACTATAGAGCTGCAGATGAAAACACGTTGAACCAGGTTTATACAGAAATTAATACACTGGAAAAATCTAAAGTCACTACAAAGTATTTTGAAAAACGTACAGATCAGTATTTTATATGGGCACTCATAGCACTCATTTTACTTTGCCTGGAAGTAATTTTAAAAAACACACTGTTTAAACGATTCCCATAATGACCAAGCTTTTCAAATATATATTGGCGGGTACCTTTTTATTGAGCTGCCTGCAATTGACGGCCCAAACTAATGTGACCGTAAATAAAGATAGTGTGTGGATCGGGGAACCATTTACCGTAACGATCAAAGCCAATGAGCAACCATTAAATACCGACTTTAGCCAGATTCCCGGTTTTGAGTTTCTAAAGCTTGATACAGTAGCTGACAAAGCAGGTAAAATTTCGGAATACCAGTTGCTTCTCTGTACTTTCGATAGTGGTAGTTTAAAACTACCAGTTAAAGAGCTATTTCCCAATAGCAATCAAAATGAAATAACCATCATCAGCAAAGGTATTCCCAAAGACAGTGCTTTGGCTTACTCCGAGCCGATGGAAATTATAAATATGGAACCTGTTAACCAGGTCCCATATTTCCTGATTTTTGGTATTATTACATTCGTAAGCGCCATTGGCATTTATTTCCTGGTGCAAAAACTCAAAGTAAAAGAAACAGTAAAATCGTTAACATTAATTAATGATTATTCTAATACCCCAACTTTATCCAATAGTAACTTGGCAGAACTATTAGGGAAACTAAAAGCAGACTGGCAGAATAACCAGGTCAGTTCAGAGCATCTTGGGAATTCATTAATGCGGTACCTGGGGCAATATTTGTGGAATAAAGGCTATTATGTGTACACAAAAACCGGAGACGAAATCATTCTTTATACTAAAAATATATATGATGAACAGAGCTGGCAAAAGATAAAAGAAACAGTCCAGCTTTGTAACTATCTTAAATTCGGTAAGTATATCGCAGATAAAGCCAACGGGTTGAGCGCTATTGATAATGTACTGGAATTGGTGAACCGCCAATAAAAACAGGTCACTGAAAGCTGGTTTATACACATATTCATCCAAAATTATTTTACAGGACAAGTGTATTTAATGTCGATATATGTTTGTTTTACAGGTTTTTACGGATAGGGATTATAATTTCTATTTCCTTCTCCGGAGATTTTTCCCTCAAAATGCATTGGTAGTATATAAAGGCAGGAGTAAAAAAACAGTAATTTCAATCAATGCAGAGTCATAGTAGTTTGTTTCATAAAATCAGGACTGTAAAAGTCTCACCGGTTCATAATATTTGCTTAAGTATTGGATAAAAATATTTTCGAAAGCCGAAATATTTTTTCTTTTGGGGCTATCGGCATAGGTAACCCTTTTGTACTTCTGTCCGGCGTGCTTATGGCTCCGCTGCGCTCGGTGCTCCTGCGTCGCACTGGCTCGTACCTCGCCACCAACGCATGCCGCAGCCCTTTTGCATTTATTTTTTAATTTAACGATTTATAAAATAATTGTTTATCATAAATTTATATACCATCTGCTGACACAGATTTTCATTATCTTTTATATAATCACTCAACTGCCACTGGTATTCTAAATTTCTTCAAAATTCAATTGGTAAATTTGTAACATTAACGAACTCCGGCAATGAAAGTACTCATCATAGAAGACGAAAAGGAATTAGCTAAAAGCATTGTAGAGTATTTGTCCGAAGAAAAATACCTATGTGAAGAAGCTGCCACCTTTACCGAAGCAATGAATAAAATAGACGTATTCAATTACGATTGCATCCTTTTAGATATAACACTGCCGGATGGAAACGGGCTGAAAATATTAGAAGAGCTCAAAAAAGACAATAAGCAAGATGGCGTTATTATCATTTCAGCAAAGAATTCTCTTGATGATAAGATAAAAGGGCTACAGATAGGTGCTGATGATTATCTAACAAAACCTTTTCATTTATCAGAACTAACAGCCCGTATCTATTCCCTCATTCGCAGACGGCAATTTAATAATGCTAACATCATTAGGTTGGATGAACTTGAAATAGATCTTTTAGCAAAAAGCGTCACAGTAAACAATGAGTCTGTTCCACTTACCAAAAAGGAATTTGATTTGTTGATATATTTCATTGGGAATAAAAAAAGAGTACTTTCCAAAAGCACTTTAGCAGAACATCTCTCCGGGGATTTTGCAGATATGCTGGATAATCATGATTTTGTGTATGCGCATGTAAAGAACCTGAAGAAAAAACTAAGCGATGCAGGCTGTGAACAATATATAAAAACCGTTTACGGTACAGGGTATATCTGGAACGGGTAATAATTTCAGCTACAGCCGAACCATTAATAATTGAAAATTGAAAAAAAACTTATTACAAAAGTCGTTAAAACAACTTACCATCTTTGCATTTATTGTATTTGCATTAAGTGTACCCTCCTACTTTCTATTAGTGGACTGGATCTGGTTAAAAGAACTCGACGAGAATAATCAACTCATCGCAGCAAGAATAGAAAATGAATTCAATGAACAAAAAATTAATAATGAAAAATTAGCAGAAAGCATCGCATTCTGGAACGAGATACAACCCGTAAGCAAAATTGAATCCGCTGCGAATCCCTTAGCAAAAGATAGCCTGTACACCATCAGGCGGGAAAATTCCTACTCAAAAAGTGAAGCTATAGACCGCTTTCGTGGTTTAAAGACCAATATTTTAATCAATAATAAGAACTATGTACTGGTAGTAGAAACCAACGTAGAAGAAACCGAAGAAACTGTTGCCTATATAGCCATGGTTACACTGGTATTTTTCATGATTCTAGTCATTGGGTTCTGGATACTGAACCGGAAATTATCCCGTAAACTATGGCAACCATTTCAGGACACTTTAGAGAAATTGAAATCCTTTCAATTAAACAATCAAAAGAGAATCAGTTTCCCCGAAACTGATATCATTGAGTTCAACGAGTTGAACACAACATTAGATAAACTGTTGCAACACAATATTGCAGCTTACCAAAGTCAGAAAGAGTTTACAGAAAATGCCTCTCACGAACTTCAGACACCGCTGGCAGTACTCAAAAATAAAATAGATCTGCTACTGCAAAGCGATGATCTTACAGAAAGGCAATACCACATTGCCGAAGAGATGAACAAAGCAATCATTAGAAGCACAAGGATCAATAAAAACCTCTTATTACTGGCCAAAATTGAAAATAACCAGTTTGATAGCTCAACACTCATCAGGCTCGATACATTGATTGATCAGATCTTAGATGGGTTACCAACATTTTTTAAAGATAAAAATATTACAATCACTACTCATATTCAGCCGGCGGTTGAAGTGACAGCCAACAGTGGGTTAACGGAAGTATTAATCAATAATCTGGTTGCCAATGCTATCCGTCACACTTTGCCGGGAGGCTCCATAAAAATAGCCCTGTCAGCATCAGGCTTAGAAGTCAGTAATTCAGGAGAACAGCCACTCAACCCGGATTTACTGTTCAAAAGATTTTCAAGAATCTCTGCCGATAACAACGGTAGTGGCCTGGGTTTATCCATCGTACAGGAAATATGCAGGTTTCATAATTGGGAAGTTTCTTACAACTTTAAAAATGCAACACACATTTTTTTCGTCAGGATATTAACGTTCTAAATTTCTTCTAAATTGGTCCGGTACTTTACCTGTTTTTAATATGTAAAGTATGAGCACCGTGAAGGCATTAGCAAGATTTAGAAAACCGTTGAAAGGAAGGTTTGCTACTATATTTGCAGTATTAGGTCTGTATACCATCCTGTCATTTATTACAAGAATAGCCTTCCTCGTAAGGATGGCAAATGAAATTGATTTTAATTTTTTAAATCTGGTAAGAGCATTTATAACAGGCTTCTTATTCGATGTAAGTACCGGCTTATCAATCCTGTTTATTTATACCGTATATCTTTTGCTGTTGCCTAAAAGATGGATTGGTTCACTGGCCGATAAAGCCTTTACCTGTACCTATCTTTTCATAAGCCTGGTCATTATCTTTTTTAGCCTCATGGCGGAATTTCCCTTTTGGGACGAATTTGGAGTAAGGTTCAACTTTATAGCGGTAGATTACCTCGTATATACTTACGAGGTAATTGCCAATATCAACCAGTCCTACCCTTTACCATTAATTATTATCCTTTTAATCACGTTGATAATCGGCACGTTTGTCCTGTTCAGCAAAACCGGCATTTTAAAAAACACGTTCTCAGATAACAGCTCTATTCGCATAAGAACAGTGTACACAATACCCATACTCTTTATCACTTGCCTGCTTTTAGGCATACTGAGGAATAAACAGGCGGATTTTAGTAATAATCAAGGAGTAAATGAATTAGGCAAAAACGGTGTATTCTCATTTTTTGCTGCGTACAGGTCCAATGAACTGGATTATGACCTTTTTTATAAAAAGCTCGATGAGAAAGAAGCATATATAATACTTAAAAAAATGCTTTTACAGGAAAATCAACATTACACTTCAGAACAGTGGGACGATATAAAACGGGCAACAACAGGAAAAGCAGAAAGTCGTCCCAATATTATCCTGATAGCCATCGAAAGCTTCAGCGGAGACTTTCTCAAAGCATTTGGCAATAAAGACAATCTTACCCCGGTCTATGACAGTCTTGCCAATGAAAGTCTATTCTTTACAAATTTATATGCAACCGGTACAAGAACAGTAAGAGGGATGGAAGCGCTCACACTTTGTGTTCCACCAACACCAGGGAACAGTATTGTCAGAAGGCCCGGTAATGACCACCTATTCTCTATTGCTACCATATTGAAGCAAAAAAATTACCATCCTTATTTCATTTATGGCGGCGATGGTTATTTTGATAATATGAATAATTTCTTTGGTGGGCAAGGCTTTGACATTGTGGACAGGAACAGGGGCAGTTTTTTATCAGAGAAGATGGCGACACACAGGTATAACATTCCGGATAGTGACGTGAGTTTTGAAAACGCCTGGGGAATTTGCGATGAAGACCTATACAAACAAGCACTTAAATATGCAGACAAGAACAATGCAGACGGTACACCTTTTTTCCAGTTTGTAATGACAACATCCAACCACAAACCTTATACATTTCCTGCGCAGAAAATTGATTTACCTCCGGGAGGCAGGAATGCGGCCGTAAAATATACCGATTATGCATTGGGGGAATTCATTGCCAATGCCCAAAAGAAACCCTGGTTCAAAAATACCCTATTTGTGGTAGTAGCCGATCATTGCGCCAACAGTGCAGGCAAATGGGAAATAAACATTGATAAACACCATATCCCAGCAATTATTTATAACCTGCCAAACGCACAAGGAAAAATAAACAGGCTGGTTTCCCAAATAGATCTGATGCCCACATTATTTGGTTATTTGAACTGGGCTTATAATACAAACTTATACGGCAAAGATATCAACCAGGTGAAAGATGGTGAAGAGCGAGCTTTCATCGGCAATTACAGGACATTAGGAATGTTGAAAAGCAATGTATTTACCCAGATAGATGACCGTAAAAGAGTAAAGCAATTTAACGTATCCGAAAAGGACCAGGCGCTAACAGAAATCACTAATCAGAATAAAACATTAGTATCAGAAATCATTACATATTATCAGACGGCCAGTAAACGGTTTAAGAATGGAAAAATGAAAGAATAACCATCTGATGAATACATTCAATTCCAAATTTCTTCCAATTCATGATTGAGCTTTGCTAAATAAGATTGAAAATATCCGGTGTGAAGAAATCAGTACCATGCGTCACAAAATATTGCCACACTCTTTTCAAGAGAAGCAGGATGTAAAAACAGCCTTCACTTACTGGGTACAAAGAATTTTAAAGCAGGTTCAGTAAAGGAGAGAATTGGAACTGTGGCAATCGTTCGTGAGTCATCGGTATAAGACAGAACTCCTAAAGTAATGCGCGTTCTTTATCCCGTACTTGGAATCAACGCAAGTTTATGTCTGTTCGCCTTAATGACCAATTACAAAGTTTCACATACTAAATTTCTTCAAAATCACTTCGGAATATTGTGTTTCACAATCAAAAAATTAAAAGATGAAAAAGTTAGTCTTTATGCTGGTAACAGTTCCAGCTATTTTGTTCGTCAGTGCCAAAAAGATTTCGGAAAAAGAAGTGCCTGTAGTTGTAACATCAGCTTTAAAAAAGCACTATCCCGATGCAAAAGAACTGAAATGGGAGAAAGAAAACAGCAATTATGAAGCAGCGTTTAAAATGGCAAAAACTGCTTATTCACTATTGATTGATACTGCGGGTCATATACTTGAAACAGAAGTAGAAATAAGCATAAAAGAGGTGCCTGCAGATGTTAATACCTATTTGCTGAAGCACTATAAAGAACAAAAAATAAAAGAAGTTGCAAAAATTACCGACAACAAAGGAATCGTTACCTACGAAATAGAAGTAAAGGGCAAAGACCTGATTTTTGACAATTCAGGTAAATTTTTAAAAGAAGAAAAAGATTGATATAATGAATAATAAAAGATTGTTCCTTATACTCATTTCCCTGGTAGTTATTTTGGCCGCAAATGCACAAGTATCATTTGTTACAATTTCAGGTATTGTTAAAAGCAAGGTAGGAAAGTTGGTTGTACCATATGCAAATATTGAGATCAGGCAAGGAAAAGACAGCGCCTTTATTTCCGGCACAGTTACCAATAGCGAAGGCAGGTTTTCCATTGCAGATATTAAGCCCGGTAATTATCGCCTGGAAATTTCATCTGCAGGGTTTGAGAGTAATCGGCAACCTTTATTTGTTGGCAGTCTTTCCGCATTCTTAGATATACCGGTCATAGAACTGGAGGAGCAATCATCAGTACTGGAAGATGTTGTAATTACAGCAAAGGCAGAGGCGATCAACAGTAAAATGGACAAGAAAACCTATTCCGTTGCCGATAATATTACGCAGAGTGGCGGTTCCGTTTTACAAAGTATGCAGAATCTTCCCGGCGTTACCGTACAAGATGGTAAAATTCAGTTACGTGGCAATGATAAGGTAACGATCCTGATTGACGGTAAGCAAACCGCATTGACCGGTTTCGGCAGCCAGACAGGGTTGGATAATATTCCGGCATCCACTATCGATAAAATTGAGATTATTAACAATCCCTCTTCTAAATATGATGCCAACGGCAATGCCGGAATCATCAATATAATCATGAAGAAAAATAAGCAGGAAGGTTTTAATGGAAAATTTGGCCTCACGTCCGGATTAGGTTCACTTTGGGTACGGAAGGAAAACCTGCCCGGCATAAGGCCGCAATATACATTCACCCCGAAGATCAATCCATCCTTATCGCTGAATTACAGAAAAGATAAGGTGAATTTCTTTTTGCAGGCAGATAACCTGTACAAACAAACACTGAATAAAAATGAATTTGTCACCCGCAATTATGATGACGGCACAATCATTCATTCACAACTGAAACGTAACAGGAATACAAACTTTCTTACCACCAAAGCCGGTGTGGATTGGAACATTAATGAGCAAAATAACCTGACTGTTTCAGGGATGTATGGCAGTGAAAAGATTATTGACAGAGGAGATCAGCCATTTTTTAATGGAGATAAATCACAACGTTTACGCCTTTGGCAGTTTTTAGAAGACGAGCTGAAAACGACCGCAATGGCTACAGCAGCTTACCAGCACAAATTCAAAGAAGCAGGTCATTTATTGAATATTGGTTTCAATTACACTTTTCACCGGGAAAACGAACAATATTTCTACGATAATTGCCTGCCATCCTCCACCGGAACAGACGCATTTAAATTATTGTCAGATGAACAGGTCTATGATATCAATATAGACTATATCAAACCCACCAGGTATGGGCGCGTTGAAACAGGCGTCAAATTCCGTAAACGCAGTATTCCCACCAATATGGATTTCAGACCAGGCGTCAATTCCGTTTTAGATATGGATGCCGGAGGCTGGGCAGACTATAAGGAACTGATACCCGCAGTGTATGGTAATTATGTTTTCGAAAATGAAAAATGGGAGGCTGAGTTAGGCTTACGTATGGAATATGTGAAAATTCAATATGATGTTAATCCCAACCATAGTACCTACAAAAGCGATGGTTACAACTATACACAGCCGTTCCCTAATATGAGGGTTGCCTATAAACTGGATGATAACAATAAGCTCTCCTTATTTTACAATCGAAGGGTTGACCGGCCTAATGAAGTAGATATCCGTATTTTTCCAAAGTATGATGATGCGGAAATTATAAAAGTCGGCAATCCAGCATTACGCCCCCAATTTACCAACTCCCTGGAGTTCGGTTATAAAAACAGCTGGCAGAGCGGTTCCTTCTATGCAGCATTATACCACCGTTTTGCGGATGGTACCATTACAAGAATTTCAAGCACTATACCAGGCAGTACCCTGATATATGCCATATTTCAGAATGCAGGCAAAAGTTACAACACAGGTTTAGAAACTGTTTTCAGTCACAAGGTTTCCGATGCCTATTCTTTCAATATCAATGGCAATATTTATAGGAACCAGATAAATGCTTTTACAGTACAAAATCTGTATCCTGAGCCAAACACTTTTTCGGCCGGTAAACGGTCAGCAATAACTGGTAATCTGAAACTGAATAATACTTTCCGCTTCCAACAAGGATGGAATGCACAGGTGTCTGCCGTTTACCTGGCACCGGATATTACACCACAAGGTGAAATTTTTGCCAGGTTTTCAATAGATGCCGGCGTGAAAAAATCCATACAGAAAGGCAGGGGAGAGGTCTTTTTTAATGCTACCGATTTACTGAACACAATGGCCAATAAAAGAAAGATAAAAGGAGCAGGTTTCAGTTACACCAGCAATGATTATTATGAAACACAGGTAATCAGGTTGGGGTATAGCTATAAATTTTAATTCTCAGTTACATGGAGCAGTGTTTATAAAGCATTTTAAGCAGCAATAACCAAACACCGTTAATCACATTAATTAAATAAAATGGTCTCAATAAATAAAAATTTGCTCATCCTGATAATTGTTCTGAGCAATATCTGTCGCTTATCGGCACAAGACCCCATCCAAAATACAGATAATTTTGTACAAGACAGTTTAACCCGGAATGACAATCACCACAATAGTAAATTAAATTACAGGCACTGGATTCCACCCACATTATTTATAGGTTTCGGTATAGCAGGTTTGGAAAGCGATGCCTTGCAAAAACTGAACATCTCCACAAGAGCAGAGATAAAAGAACATCAACCGCGTCATATATCGTTAGATAACTACACGCAATATGCACCGGCGGCCATTGTATATGGTTTAAATGTAGCAGGAATAAAAGGAACGCACAACTTAAGAGAGAGAACAATTATATACGCCACCTCTCAATTAATTTCAGCAGCCTTTGTGATGCCCTTAAAACACATTGTAAAAGAAGAAAGACCAAATGGGGCCAATAATCTTTCCTTTCCTTCAGGGCATACAGCCACTGCATTTTCTTCAGCACAATTCATGTTCAGGGAGTATAAGGATAGTAATTTCTGGTTGAGTATTTCAGGCTATCCATTTGCAATTTTTACTGGAGCGTACAGAACAATAAATGATAAACATTGGTTAGGTGATGTGGTAGCCGGAGCAGGGATTGGTATTCTCTCAACAGAACTGGCATACAGGTTATATCCCGGAATTAACAGGTTACTTTCAGGGAAAGAGAAAAATACCAAAACAATGCTGATACCATATTATCAGAATAAAAATTTCGGTATTGGATTAGTTCAGCGTTTTTAAGAATAAAGTTACTATTTGTCCCATTTAAGGAAGATGATCAGTATTCCCAGGCTTTAATAATTTCAGCTACATGATCCTTGGATTTAGGTTTCGTAATAATATGAGCAATTTTGCCTTTCTCATCTATTAAAAAAGTAGTCCGGTGCAAACCCATGTATTTTCTGCCATATAATTGTTTCTCGCCCCATACGCCATAATCATTAATAATCTTATTATCGGTGTCAGGAATAATAGGAAATGGCAGAGTGTATTTTGCAGCGAAATTTTGATGGCTTTTCTCACTATCAGGACTGATGCCGATAATGCTGATATTTAATTTTTGCAAGTCAGAGTAGTGGTCACGGATATTACATGCCTGTACCGTACAGGTAGGCGTATTATCTTTGGGATAAAAATAAAGTACTAACTTCTTGCCTTTGAAATCTTTAAGACTGATTACATTATTATTCTGGTCTTTTGCCTTAAAATCAGGTGCTTTATCACCAACTTTCAATTTCATATCCATATTGACGGTAAAGGTAAAGTATATGAAGGGATAAAGCATTAAAGCCCTGCAAATATTTTGCAGGGCTTTAATCGGGCATTCAATGTTTTATCTTACGGGAACCAGATTAAAATGAAATATCAATTATAATATTGGAAACCGAAAACAAATCTTAATACCTGTTGCTACGCTCGCCATAACCGCCACGGTTGCCACCACCATTGTAGCCACCACCACGATTAAAACCACCACCACCTTGTTGTCTTGGCTCGCGAGGTTTAGATTCGTTTACGCTAATATTACGACCTTTAACGTCAGCACCATTAAGCGCATCAATGGCAGCATTGGCTTCGTCTTTGTTAGGCATTTCTACAAACGCAAAACCACGGCTTCTGTTTGTAACCTTGTCTTTAACTATTTTGCAAGATTCAACTTGACCGTAAGCTTCGAATGTTTGTTGTAATTCGGCTTCTGTAACGCCCCAACTTAGGTTTCCAATGTACAAATTCATAAAAAAATAATTAACTATTCATTACGAAGATGTACATAATAATTGAATTATTCAAAAAAATAAAGTGTTTTTTTTGATTAATTTATTATTTTTTACTTATAGAGAACAATTCAATAAAAGCCGTTTTCCATTTTTATATGTGAAGGACAGTATTCCTTCTAATCAATATGCTTTTAATACATGATGCGAATAAAAGCCATTTATATTTAAAATTTTAAGTGGATTTACATGGCAAAACAATCAAAAAAACGCTTGTATTACGACTAAGTTTACCCAAATTATTAAATTGCTAACGTAGACGTATACATATAATAAATTGTTTGTGTTTAGCATAATTACTGTAGATTTGCGTTCAATAAAAATGAGCTTTATGGATGCAATCCAAATGGTGGATTTAAAAAAGCAGTATAAAAAAATAAAAAGTGAAGTTGATGCTGCGGTGATTAATGTATTGGAATCATCAGCATTTATAAATGGCAAACCAGTTCAGGATTTTGCTTCTAATTTATCTAACTATTTGGGTGTTAAACATGTAATTCCTTGCGCTAATGGCACAGATGCTCTTCAGATAGCTTTAATGGCTTTAGGGTTACAGCCCGGCGATGAGGTAATAACACCATCCTTTACATATATAGCAACAGTAGAAGTAGTTGCGCTTTTAAAATTAGTACCTGTATTTGTAGACGTTGATCCGGCTACTTTCTGTATGGACCCGGAAAAGTTGAAAAAACTGATCACTCCAAAAACAAAAGCCATTATTCCGGTCCATTTATATGGCCATGCGGCACCAATGGAAGAAATATTGGATATAGCAAAATCCCATAACCTGTTCGTAATAGAAGATAATGCCCAGGCAATAGGTGGTACTTATACATTCTCTAACGGAACTACTAAAAAATTAGGTAGCTTAGGACATATTGGCTGTACCTCATTTTTTCCAAGCAAGAATTTAGGCGGATATGGCGATGGCGGTGCGATTTTTACAAATGACGATGCTTTAGCAGAAATTTTGAAAAAAGTGGCTAACCATGGACAAAGCGTAAGGTATTATCACGACATCGTAGGTTGTAACAGTCGTTTAGATACCATACAGGCAGCTGTATTGGATATCAAGTTAAAACACCTGGATGAGTATATCGATGCCAGAAGAAATGCAGCGTCTTTTTACAATCAGGCGTTTGGTGCCAATGAAAAATTAATCACTCCAAAAGAAGCGGCTTACTCCAAACATGTTTTTCATCAATATACCTTATTATTGGAAGGCGTAGACAGGGCCGGTTTAATGAAATATTTAGCAGATAATGGAATCCCTTCCATGTTGTACTATCCTTTAGCTTGCCATAAGCAAAAAATGTTTGAAACTTTAAATGTACCTGTAACCGATTTAGAGGTAACAGAATGGTTGTCTGAAAGAGTCATCAGTCTTCCCATGCATACAGAATTGACTGACGAACAGTTAGAGCATATTACAAAAACATTTATAAATTATATAAACTAGTTAATCATACCATTATACTATTTTAAAACCTATGAAAAAAATTGCAGTTGTAGGAACAGGCTATGTGGGATTGGTATCAGGTACATGTTTTGCAGAAGCTGGAAATAATGTGTGCTGTATAGATATTGATGTAGAAAAAGTAGAGAAGTTAAGAAACGGACAGATCACCATATATGAACCAGGGTTAGAAAAGTTGTTCAAACGCAATGTTAACGAAGGTAGATTGACATTTACTACAAACCTGGAAGAAGGCATTAAAGGCCAGGAAATCATATTTTTAGCATTGCCAACACCTCCGGGTGAAGATGGCAGTGCAGATTTGAAATATATATTATCTGTAGCGGCCGAACTTGGAAAGCTTTTAAAACACGATGAATTTAAAGTAATTGTAGACAAAAGCACAGTACCGGTCGGCACTGCGGATTTAGTAAGAAAAACGATCATTGCCAATGGCGCATCGCCTGAGTGCTTTGATATCGTAAGCAACCCGGAATTCCTAAGAGAAGGGGTAGCTGTAGATGACTTTATGAAACCTGATAGAGTAGTGATTGGGTATTCCAACGAAAAGTCCAAAACAATTATGGGGGAATTATATGCCCCGTTTGTACGCCAGGGCAACCCGGTTTACTACATGGATGAAAGAAGCGCGGAACTTACAAAATATGCGGCAAACTCTTTCCTTGCCACTAAAATCACATTTATTAACGAGATTGCCAGGCTGTGTGAAATACTTGGGGCCGATGTAGATATGGTCCGTTTAGGTATTGGCAGTGACGACAGGATTGGAAAGCGTTTCCTTTTTCCTGGCATAGGCTATGGTGGAAGTTGCTTTCCTAAAGATGTAAAAGCATTAGTGAAGTCTGCTTCAGATGTCGATTACAACTTTGAGATCTTAAAAGCGGTAATGAATGTAAATGCAGAGCAAAAAGTAATTCTGATTCCAAGAATTCTTGAATATTTTGGCGGCGATCTTTCAGGAAAAACGTTTGCGGTGTGGGGGCTCGCTTTCAAACCAAATACCGATGATATCAGGGAAGCCCCGGCTTTGGAAATTATCGATGACCTTTTGTCCAAAGGCGCGAACGTCGTAGCTTACGATCCGGAAGCAATGGACAACGTGAAAAAGTTATATGGTGACAAAATTAAATTCAGCAATAACCAGTATGAAGCACTTCACGGTGCAGACGCACTGATCATTGCCACAGAATGGAATGAATTCAGAACACCGGATTTTGATAAGATAAGTTCACTTTTGAAAAACAGAGTAATATTCGATGGCAGAAATTTGTATGCTTTAGATATGATGAAAAAGCTGAATTATTATTACTCCAGCATAGGTCGGGAAATTATTAAATAATAAAAGTAAAAAAAATGTCAGAATCAAAAAAGGTTGTAGTGATAACCGGTGCTGCCGGTTTCCTCGGTTCTCACCTTTGTGATAGGTTTATAAAAGAAGGTTACAAAGTAATTGGTATTGATAATTTAATTACAGGTGATCTTAAGAACATAGAGCATTTATTTAAATTAGAAGATTTCGAGTTTTATAATCATGATATCAGCCTGTTTATTAATATTCCAGGCAGAGTAGATTATATTTTGAATTTCGCTTCTCCTGCAAGTCCGATTGATTATTTAAAAATTCCGATTCAAACATTAAAAGTAGGTTCATTAGGCGTTCATAACTGCCTGGGTTTAGCCAAAGCTAAAAATGCAAGAATATTAGTTGCTTCTACCTCAGAAGTATATGGTGACCCGGAAGTACATCCTCAGAAAGAAACGTATTGGGGGCATGTAAACCCGGTAGGTCCTAGAGGCGTTTATGATGAAGCAAAACGCTTCCAGGAAGCAATAACAATGGCATACCATACGTTCCATGGTTTAGAAGTAAGAATAGCCAGGATATTTAATACTTACGGACCAAGAATGCGACTAAATGACGGTCGTGTGATTCCGGCATTCATGGGACAAGCTTTAAGAGGGGAAGACCTTACTATTTTCGGAGATGGTACACAAACAAGAAGCTTCTGTTTTGTTGATGATCTCATCGAAGGCTTATACAGGCTTTTATTAAGCGATTATACCGGACCGGTAAATATTGGAAATCCTCAGGAAATCTCTTTAAATGAATTTGCAGAAGAAATCCTCAAGCTGACAGGTAAAAATGTAAAAGTATCTTACAAACCTTTACCCGTAGATGATCCTAAACAAAGACAACCCGATATTACTTTGGCAAGAGAAGTATTAGGCTGGGAACCAAAAGTAGAAAGAGCAGAAGGTTTACAAAAAACATACGAATACTTTCAAACACTTTCTCAGGAAGAACTATATAAAGAAGTAAGGATTTTTAATTAATTTACAATTCTAAATAATGAAAATATACCAACAATTAATAGATAACCAAGAAAAGTTAGCAGTAATAGGATTAGGATATGTTGGCTTACCAATAGCTTTAGAATTTTCCAGGAAAATATCTGTTATAGGCTTTGATATCAATCAGCAAAGGGTCGAATTAATGAAAAATAAAGTAGATCCTAGTAACGAATTGGAATCATCAGCTTTCGACAATTGTAATATAGAATTTACTTCAGATTTAGAAGACCTTAAAAAAGCAAAGTTTTATGTTGTAGCCGTGCCTACGCCGGTAGATGAACACAATGTACCGGATTTAAAACCAGTACTGGCTGCTTCAAGAACCATCGGTAAAGTAATCAAAAAAGGAGATTATGTCGTTTTCGAAAGCACCGTTTATCCCGGCTGTACAGAAGAAGACTGCTTACCGGTAATAGAAGAAATCAGTGGCCTGAAATTAGGTATAGATTTCAAATTAGGCTATTCCCCGGAAAGGATCAACCCGGGCGATAAAGTACATACATTGCAGAATGTAGTAAAAGTAGCCAGTGGCAGCGATGCCGAAAGCCTGGAAGAAATTGCTAAAACCTATGAATTGGTAGTAACTGCAGGTGTACACAGAGCTTCCTCAATAAAAGTAGCGGAAGCTGCTAAAATTATTGAAAATACACAACGTGATGTCAACATCGCATTGATGAATGAACTTTCGATCATTTTCGATAAAATGGGCATTAACACCTATGAAGTATTGGAAGCGGCAGGCACCAAGTGGAATTTTCTGAAATTCTTCCCGGGTTTAGTAGGTGGTCATTGTATAGGCGTTGATCCTTACTACTTAACTTATAAAGCAGCTGAATTAGGATACGGGTCCAAAGTAATCCTGTCCGGTAGAAATATTAATGATGGGATGGCCGCTTATGTTGCCAACAAAGTCGTGCAGCACATCATCCAGAATACTGAAAACGTGAAAAATGCACGTATTTTAGTAATGGGCGCTACATTCAAAGAAAATGTAAGCGACATCCGCAACAGTAAAGTAGCAGATGTTGTAAAAGAACTAAGAAACTTCAAATTACATGTAGATGTAGTTGATCCTTTTGCAAGTTCCGCAGAATTAATGCATGAGTATGGATTTGGTTTGGTAGAAGAACCAACCGGCAAATATGATGCAGTAATCGTTACAGTAATGCACCACCAGTATAACGATTTAAATGATGAATACTTTAAAGCATTACTAAATGAAAATGGCTTGGTAGCAGATTTAAAAGGTTCATTCCGCTCCAAAGTAGCATCAAATACCTACTGGAGTTTATAAAATAAATGAATAAAAATTAATAAAGCCAATATATGCGTTTTAGCTATATTGGCTTTGTTTTTGTAATTTTATCTTCATGAAAAAATTAATATTTATTCTCAGTCTTTTCACAATTGCATCATTAAGCGCATTTGCACAAAGTACAGCCGGCAGGGCAGGCGCAAGAACCCCGCCACCGTTACCGCCAAAGCCATTTGATGCCACTGTGTTCGAGAACATATATAACAGAGGTGTTTTTTATAACAGCGTAACAAAGGATTCGTTGAAATACAGGATTTTATATCCTAAAAATTTTAATCCCGCCATTACATACCCGCTGATCGTGTTTTTACATGGCTCCGGTGAACGTGGCAGTGATAATGCTTTACAACTCAATCATGTTGGAAACTATTTCATACTGGATAGTATTCAAAAAAAATATAAAGCAATAGTCCTTCTGCCACAATGCCCGGAAAATGATAACTGGTCCAGCGCCACTAATTTTAAGGCAGATGCGGATTACTCCAATCCACCTACAAAAGCCATGCAGGATGTAATGGCATTGGTAGATAGCTTTAAACATGCCCCGGGTGTTAATCCTGCAAATATTGTTGGTATCGGGTTTTCCATGGGCGCTTTCGGCATCATGGAACTCGCCCACAGGTTACCGGAAACTTTTACCCGCTTAATGCCTGTCAGCGGTGGTTTCGATCCCAAATATTCAAAGGAATTTTCAAAAATTCCTATCTGGGCGTTTCATGGCAATAAAGACGATATCGTGCCGGTACAGTTAAGTATCAATATGGCCCAGAATATAGGCGCAAGAATTGGTGCCGATTTCACTTTGTCACAATATCCGGGTAAAGGACATGTTATTATAGATGATGTATTTAGGGAAAAAGATTTCTGGATGTGGGCTTTCAATAAATTCCCCAAAAAAAGATAGCATTAAATTTAGTTTAGCAGAATTATTTGTATGAAGTTTTTTGATCTGGCTCTGAAAAGAAGTGGAATGCCTATAGATGAGGCAAAAGTATTTTTTAAGGATTTAACCAATAAACCCGATAGTGAATTAATAAACCAAAATCAGCAATTGGCCTGGGATATATTTAAGCATCATCAGCAAAATTCACCATTCTACCAGGCTTTCCTGGACGAAAAAGGGGGAGCTGGTATTCAAAACTGGTATGATATACCAGTGCTTAAAAAAGCAGACTTACAAAAGCCGCTTGCAGAAATGCTCAGCAATGGTTATGATGTCAAGTCAGTATACAGCAGTAATACAAGCGGCTCTTCCGGCACGCCATTTTATTTTGCGAGAGATAAATTTTGTCATGCTGTTACCTGGGCATCCGTCATTGAAAGATACGGATGGCATGGATTAGATATGAATTATTCCAGGCAGGCCCGCTTCTATGGTATTCCGTTAGAAAAAATTAAATATTATAAAGAAAAAATTAAAGACTGGATGGGAAGGCGCGTTCGTTTCCCGGTATTTAATTTAGAAGATAAAGTATGCGCCCGTTTTTTAGAAGTATTCAAAACCACAAAGTTCGAATACTTATACGGCTATACAAACAGCCTGGTTGTTTTTGCCAAATACTGTGTTTCACAAAATATTGTCCTTAAAAATATTTGTCCTACTTTAAAAGCCTGCCTGGTTACTTCAGAAGTTTGCACAAAAGAAGATAAGCAAGTCTTAGAACAAGGTTTCGGTGTAAGAATTGTGAATGAATACGGCGCGTCTGAACTGGGCGTTTTGGCATTTGAAGATGCAAATGGCAACTGGGTATTAAATGAAGAAACGCTTTTGATAGAAGTGGTGGACAGCAACGGACGTCCGGTAGCGGACGGTGAACAAGGTACTATTGTTGTTACAGGGTTATTCAATAAAGCCATGCCGTTTATTCGCTACGAACTCGGCGATATAGGCGTGATAGAGCCAGGGTTACGTATCGGCCACCGTCGTGTACTCAGCCAGTTGATGGGCAGGACAAATGATACCGCCACATTGCCTTCCGGTAGAAAAGTGCCGGGGCTGTCATTCTATTATGTATCTAAAAGCTTACTGGAAAAAGGGGATAGGATAAAAGAGCTGATTGTAAAGCAAATGGCCCTGGACCATTTTGAAATAGAATATGTGGCAGCAACGGAGCTAACCGAAACAGAGAAAAATGATGTAAAAGAAGCGTTGGAAAGATACCTGGAGCCGGGCCTTAAAATTACATTTTTGAAAAGTGATAATCTTGAAAGAACCAGGGCCGGTAAACTAAAGAATTTTCAGTCGATGATGGCAAAACAGTAATAGCATTTTGCCGGCAATACTCTGGATCATCTTAGGTCAGCTATCAATTATTTGGGGCTGTCAGCATTAGAATATATACCGGTCGGTATACCGGCGGGCTTAGGGCTCCGCTACGCTCGGTGCTCCTGCGTCGCACTGGCGGCTAAACCGCCACCCACGCGTGCCGCAGCCCCTCAGCAACAGCATAAAACTGAACAGAGCGGTTGGACGAAACTACAGAAGAATATGGCTATCGGAGCGGGTGAGGGATAGTAACAAAGTACCCCCGGCGGCATGAACTCTTAGTAATAGCGAAGCTGCAAAGCCGCCATTGCCGCCGGGAGTACTGTGGATAGCCCGGCCCTTTGCCTCAACATTCAGGAAACACTGAATTCGTATAACCAATGTTGAATATTAAAAGCCGGCAAAGGGACACCCCATAAAAAATAAAAAATGAACATAAACAATCCCATACTGTTATCTGCTAAAATAAACGGAGACGTTATATTCGGCGAAAACGTGAAAGTGGTGGAACCGGTAAATATGTATGGTTGTACCATCGGCAGTAATTGCTTTATAGGGCCGTTTGTAGAAATACAAAAAGATGTGATTATCGGTGATTTTTGCAAAATACAAAGCCATGCTTTTATCTGCGAGCTGGTAACCATTGGTGAAAAATGTTTTATTGGACACGGTGTCATGTTCATCAACGATCTTTTTGATAGTGGTGGCCCGGCAAACGGGGATAAAACAAAATGGAAACATACCGTTATCGGCAATAATGTATCTATAGGCAGTAATGCCACCATCCTGCCTGTAACCATTTGCAGCAATGTAGTAATTGGCGCAGGCGCTGTGGTTACTAAAGACATCAGTAAGCCCGGGATTTATGCAGGCAATCCTGCAAAGTTTTTGAGAAAAATTTAATAACAAGAAAATGAAAAATATACTGTTGACCGGTGGCAACGGATTCTTGGGACAACATATTGATGCGTTTTTAAAATCTGAAGGCCATACTGTTCTAAGCCTCGGAAGAAATAAAGAAAGCAATGATATTGCTGCAAACCTGGCAACGGAAATCCCGGTGATCGCAACACCTGTAGACCTTGTAATACATGCTGCTGGCAAAGCGCATGTAGTCCCTAAAACAGAAGCCGAAAAGCAGGATTTCTTTGATGTAAATGTGCAGGGAACACAAAACCTGTTAAAAGGGTTGGAAGCCTCAGGTACCCTGCCAAAACAATTTGTATTCATAAGCACCGTCGCTGTTTACGGCGTGGATGCAGGGGAAAATATTTCCGAATCACACTCGTTAAACGGCAATACACCTTATGCCAAAAGTAAAATAGAGGCAGAACGGGTGTTGGAGGAATGGTGTACCCGCAACAAAGTAGTATTGTCTGTACTCCGCTTACCGTTAATTGCAGGGAAAAATCCTCCCGGCAATCTGGGTGATATGATAAAAGGCATTATGTCCGGCAAATATTTAAACATAGCCGGGGGACTGGCAAAAAAATCGGTTGTAATGGCAGATGATGTTGCCAGTCATATCCTTAAAATTGCAGCAGCAGGAGGCACTTACAATCTTACAGACAGATATCATCCGAATTTTAAAGAAATATCTAACGTAATAGCAACACAACTTGGTAAGGGAACTCCGGCTTCTTTACCTAAATTTGCGGCAACACTTATAGGAAAGGTTGGCGATTTACTAGGCAATAAAGCACCGGTAAATACCGTTAAAATTCAAAAAATGATAGCACCGTTGACATTTAATGATGATAAAGCGGTGCAATCTTTTAACTGGCAACCCCGTAAAGTATTGGATGCATTTATTATAAAATAGTATGATTTATATAATTGTTTTTATCGCCTTATTTGTTTTGGAGCTGGCTTATTTTAAAATTGCCGACAAGTATAATATCATTGATAAACCCAACCAGCGAAGCAGTCATAGTGCCATTACCCTGCGTGGCGGTGGTATTATTTTTGCCATTAGCGTACTCCTGTTTTTTATCCTGAACCAATTCCAGTATCCTTATTTTGTAATAGGTATGTTAGGAGTGTCAGCTATCAGCTTTATAGATGATATAAAACCGCAGACCCGGTCTGTAAGGTTTTTATTCCAGATACTGGCAGTATTCCTGATGTTCTACCAGGTAGATATGTTTAGCACACAACCAATCTGGATCTGGCTGATCGCACTCATATTTGTAGTAGGTATCAATAATGCCTATAACTTTATGGACGGTATTAACGGCATCACATCCTTATACAGTTTTACCGTACTGGGTGGTTTATATTTAGTAAACAACCAGCTTCCGGCAGAACAACAATTTAATAATAATATCATTTATTACCTGGCATTGGGGAACCTGGTGTTTGCCTACTTCAACTGCCGTAAAAAAGCCAAATGCTTTGCCGGTGATGTGGGCAGTGTAAGTATGGCATTTACATTATTGTTTCTTTCCATCTGGGTCATCCTGAAAACCAATAATATCATTTTCATTTTGTTTTATGCGCTGTACGGTGTGGATACCGTATTGACCATATTAATAAGACTTAAAAACAAAGAGAACATATTAGAGCCACATCGCAAACACGTATTCCAGTTACTATGTAACGAGTTCAAAAATTCACAAATACTGGTAAGCGTATTGTTCATGATTGTACAGGGCGCCATTACCTATGGTGTTACACAGGTATGGCAGCAACCGGAAGAAAAACAGTTAATTTTTGCAGCGGTAGTATTAGTAATTCCTGCTATTATTTATGGAATTATCAAATACAAAGCCTACAAATTACAATTAACCTGATTACACTATATTCACAATTATTATAACTTAAAATTGATATGCAAAAGCCTACATTAGTAATATTAGCAGCCGGAATGGCAAGCCGTTATGGCAGTATGAAGCAGATTGCCGGATTTGGTCCGAATAATGAAACCATCATGGATTATTCCATTTACGACGCTATAAAAGCAGGGTTTGGTAAAGTTGTATTTATTATCCGCAAAGACTTTGCAGATAATTTCAAAGCGATTGTGGAACCTAAATTTTCAGGCAAAATTCAATTAGATTATGCTTATCAGGGTTTGGATTCATATTTACCGGAAGGCTTTACACCACCTGCAGACCGTGTAAAACCTTGGGGCACTGCACACGCCATGTTATGTGCGAAAGAAGTGGTAAATGAAAACTTCGTTGTGATCAATGCAGATGATTTTTACGGTTACGATGCGTTTAAAAAAGCATATGATTTTTGTCAGGACGGCGTATCGGAATCTGAGTGGGGCATCGTTGGCTACACTCTCTCCAACACACTCAGCAAAAATGGTACTGTAAGCCGCGGTGTGTGCAAAGCAGATGGAAAAGGAAACCTGACCGAGATAAATGAACGTACCAAAATCTATTGGAAAGACGAAGCTACCAATACCGTAGCTTATGAAGACGAAACCGGGGAGCACCTGGTAGATGCAAATTCACCGGTATCCATGAACTTCTGGGCATTCCACCCGACTGTTTTTGAAAAAATCCAAAAAGATTTTGACGCATTCGCACCGGCAAACAATCACAATATTAAAGCCGAATTCTTCATTCCGCTGATTGCCGATAATTTTATTAAAAATGGTGGCGCCATCAAAATTGTTCCGACATCTTCTACATGGTTTGGGGTAACTTACCCTGAAGATGCACCAACAGTAAAAGAAAGTATCCAATCTTTAGTCAGCAATGGTCAATATCCGACACCATTATTCTGATAAATAACTTTATACATTATTCAATCCCGGAAGCGTATCTGTTTCCGGGATTTTTTTAGCGGATCATTGCCTGCCAATTTTTCACTTTCAACTATTTTTAAGTAGTTAACTTTACCATGATATGAATATACTGATTATAGAAGATGATCCTACATTAAGCAGGAATATAAGTGAGGTACTGGAAGCGGAAGGATTTGTAACCGCAAGTGTGTATGATGGCACGCTGGCGGAAAAAATGCTGAAGCGTGAAAGCTATGATTGTATTATTATGGATATCAATTTGCCCGGTATTACCGGCTATGATTTGTGCAAAGGATTCAGGATTTATAACAAAGATACTCCTGTATTAATGTTAACCGCTTTCAATGAATTGGAAGATAAAATAAAAGGGTATGATTCAGGTGCGGATGATTACCTGACCAAGCCTTTTTTTATGCGTGAATTGGTTTTAAGAATCAGATCATTGATGAAAAGAGCAGGCAATACAAAGGGGACAATAGCAGATAATAATATTTTTACTGCCGGAGATATTACCATCCTGGATACACAAAAAAAAGTAACAAGACAAGGTAAACCGGTGGAGTTAACCCCAAGAGAATACCAGATACTCCTGATGCTGTGTAAGCACCACGGAGAAATTGTTTCCAAGGCGGACCTGGTAAAAGAAATATGGGGCAGTACTTTTGACGCCAATACCAATACCATAGAAGTGTACATCAATTTCCTGAGAAACAAACTTGATAAACCTTTTGGCACTCAAAGCATAAAAACAAAAGTTGGGTACGGTTATTACCTGGATGTGTAATGAAAATTCGCAATAAAATACTCATTTATTTTTCTTGCTCGATCATTCTGCTATCGGCAATATCCCTCTATGTTATTTATATACTGTTTTACGAAAACAGGGAAGAAGGATTTCAACAACGCCAGAAAGCCAAAGTCAATCAGACCATCAAGCTGCTCACAGAATACAAGGAAATGAGTGAGAACTTATCTGACATAATGGATAAACTATCCATTCACGATTTCTATGATGAAAGAATGATGATCTATGATTCACAGAAAGATTTAGTCTATTCCAGTCTGGACGATTTAAAAATATACAAGCTCAAAGAAGTTTTAAATGAGTTGTCTCCGTCTACCACATGGATAGAAACAAGTGAAGGTGGTTATGATATTATCGGGATGTATGTAGAAGTACCGGGCGCCCATTATTATGCTGTTAGTAAAGCGTTGGACGCTTCAGGATTCAGCAAGCTGTATTTTTTAAGAAATACCTTACTGGCCATTTTTTCTGCTATTGTTTTACTGGTGCTGGCTGTATCGATTTTTTTATCTAAAAAAATATCAAAACCTATTACCGACCTGGCAGATCATTTGTCTAATTTAAATTTTGATGAGGACAATAAAGAAGTGATCATTAATACATCCACCCAGGAAATCAAAAATCTTGTAGATAAGTTCAATGCCTTACTCAACAGAACGAATGAATCGATGCTGTTTCAAAAACATGCGATACAACATATTTCACATGAATTAAAAACACCGGTAGCTATTTTAGTGTCCGAGTTGGAACGTATCAGCAGCAGTGTGCAGCAAGATGGTTTAAAAAGTGAATTGGATGAGCAGGTAAAAAAGACAAAGTCTTTGGGAGATATTATCAATGTATTGCTGCAGATCTCAAAAATAGAAGCAGGTCAGAAAATACCGATGCAAACTTTCCGGGTAGACGAATTATTATTTGACATCATTGAATCACTGAATGTGATTAATCCCACATTCAACTTTGAAATAGAATACACCAATAATGATTTTGACGAAAGCTGTTTGTTATTACATACAAATAAACAGTTGATGAAACAGGCGTTTATTAACCTGCTTAATAATAGTGTTGCCTACAGCAACGATAATAAAGCCAGTATAAAAATTGATTGTTCTTCTGCTTATACTTTAAATATTTTTATATCCAATTCAGGTACCACTATTGATAAAGAAGAAGAGAAGTATTTATTCAATCATTTTTTCAGAGGAGAAAACAGCCGGGGTAAAACAGGATTTGGATTAGGGTTAGTATTAACCCAGAGAATCATTGCATTTGCTAAAGGAAATATTCAATACCAAAGTACCGGCAATAATGTAAACACTTTTCTGGTAAGCTTTCCTTTGAAGCCGTCAATGAGTTAACGTATTGAATGTTGTGGTGAAATATGTAATAAACGATGAGTAAGACGAAGTAGTTTCTGAGATATCTTTAACGGTGCAGCAATAAAATTTATTTATAAACTCGAATAATGAACAATTACTTCAAGCATACATTACTTGGTCGGATATTTTTAGTTTCTACACGCTTAAGCACTGTCCAATGGAATGGTTTATTAGAGAATTCAGAAGGGATTTGTGATTACGAATTATTGGATCAATATATTAGTTTGGAAGAAGGGTATTTGACTTTTTTTAGAAAGGATTGCTTTGGCTACTCCATATATTTTTCATTTAGTTCCAAAATTGAAATTTTATCGAAGAACAATGAGTTCATCATTTTCGATGGACTATATTTCAATGAACCCTTTAATTTAAATGAGAAGTGGACTTACAAAATAGTCGAAAAAGTTAATTTTGATATTAATGTTGAAAATAATACACTTGATATTTTTGATGCTACTTTAAACTCACATTTATTGGTAGATGTACTGAATAATACTTCTTCTGTCGAAGCTATTTCTCTGAACTTATTGAATGGAATTTATACACTTTCAAAAATAGAGATCATTACATTGGTTAGGGGGCAAAGCGTTATTCTAAAGGGAATACTTGGCTGCTTAAGTTGATTTGTTTAATGCCTGTTATAAATCCGTATGCCGAAAAGTTCCGGTATGTGTGGTGAAGAAAACTGGCAACAATTCCGTTAGGACCAGCATGGAGCATCTCACAACAATGAACCAATGTAAACAGCCCCCTGATTATTAAAAATACTCCTGCGTTTAAGTGAAAATTTATTGTCTTTAAGGAGATTTTAAGGTGGTGCAGAGCATTTTTGCTGTTTCTCATAAGTAGCAGCAAAAATGAATTTTAAACGATACCTGACATCGCTGGTTTGTATTTACACCTTTGCAGGAAATTTGCAGGCACAAGATACGCTAAGGCTCACCCGCCAGGAAAGTGAAGCAGTCTTTTTAAAAGAGAACCTGGCATTGTTAGCAGAAAAACTGGAAATACCCCAGGCTGAAGCCCTGGTACTGCAAGCTTCGTTATGGCCCAACCCGAATTTTACACTGGACCAGGTGAACTTTTGGGCAACTGATAAGCAGCGGGGCGGACAGGAAGTTTCTCCGCCATTTTTTGGCAACGTAGGACGAAATCTCCAGGTAGGTATAGAAGTAGAGCAACTCGTTCAAACGGCCGGTAAGCGTAAAAAACTAATGGCCCTGGAGCAGGTAGGCGTAGATAAAGCAAAACAGTATTTTGAAGATTTACTACGCAACCTGAAAATTGAATTGAGAGCAGAATTGACCAATATTCAATATTTACAACTTAGAAAAAGTACTTACCTGAACCAGGTGGTATCTGTTAAGCAATTAACCGAAACTTACAACAAACAAGTTGCTGCCGGCAATTTGCCTAAAGCAGAATATGTGCGTTTGAAAGCATTGGAACTAGAGTTGCTGAAAAATATCAGTGATCTGGATAAGGAACTCAATGCATCACAAAAAACAGTAAAACAATTACTGCATATCCCTGCCGCAACGTTTCTCGTAATTGATACTGCAGACTACTGGCCATCGATTAATACTGCACAATTACCCGCGGTATTAGACCTGGTAGAACAAGGAAAACAAAACAGGCCCGATTACCATCTTGCCAATTTAGATATAGACTACAATAACAAACTTTATACTTACGAAAAAGCGCAAAAAGTACCTGACCTCGTACTGAAAGGCATGTATGACCGCAACGGAAGTACCATGCTCAATTTTGTAGGGTTTGGTGTGGCCATGGACCTGCCTTTTTTCAATAAAAACCAGGGAAATATCAAAGCCGCAAAAATCGGGGTAGAGCAATCCAAAATACGTTTGAAAAGTGCGGCACATGGCCTGGAAACAGAAATCGTATTAGCCTATCAGAACCTGACCAACGCATTGAATTTTCAGAGCCAGATAGAAGCGAATTATGAAAGCGGTTTAGATGATCTGTTAAAGAGCTACACTAAAAATTTCACCAATAGAAATATCAGTTTACTTGAGTTCCTGGATTTTTTAGACGCCTACCTGGAAAACAAAAAAATAATAATGGAAGCCGCAAAAGACATTAGTGAAAAAAAGGAAGAACTAAATTTTGCTGTTGGTAAAGACATTCTTAATAAATAACATTTTGTACAATGACCATCTATAGAATAACAGTTTTGATAGCATTTATCTCGCTGTTTATAACCAGTTGTAAAGATAATACCGCTGAAGTAAAAGAGCAGGCCCCAATCAGGTATTGTGTCGATTCATCATTTAAAGCCCGGTTAGAGTTTGCTAACCCTGTACTGGAACCAATTGCAGACGGTATTCATTTAACCGGTTCAGTAGAAGCGAATCCGGATAACGTCGTACATTATGTAAGCCTGGTGAGCGGGGTTATTACGCACGCAAATTTTTCTTTGGGAGATAAAGTTTCAAAAGGACAGGTACTGGCAGAACTACAGAGTTCAGAATTAAGCAGTTTGCAAAATGACCGCAGCAATATTGAATCACAGATTCGGGTAGCAGAGAAAAAGTTACAGGCGGTACAAAGCATGTTTAACGATGGTATTTCTTCCCAGAAAGAGCTGCAGGAAGCAAAAAGTGAATTAGAAATATTTCAATCAGAAAAAAGTAAAGTCGCGTCCAACCTTCATTTATATAGTGCCAGCACCAATAAAAATGTATTCCAGATCAAAGCACCGGCGTCAGGTATTATAACCTCCAAAACAATATCCGGAGGCACCCAGATCTCAGCAGAAGGAGAATCCTTGTTTACTGTATCTAACCTGAACGAGGTATGGGTAATGGTAAATATCTACGCCACCAATGTTAGTAATATCACAGAAGGCATGCCGGTAGAAATACGCACCCTTTCATACCCTGGCGAAGTATTCCAGGGAAAAATCGGGGTCATCTCCCAGGTGTATGACCAGGAAGAGCGCGTGCTGAAAGCAAGGGTTGTTTTGCAAAACAGCAATTTTAAACTGAAACCGGGTATGCTGGTCGATGTTACCGCCGTTAAGCATTTTGACGGTACCGCATTAACGGTTCCAGTGGAATCCATTGTATTTGATGCAAATGAAAATTATGTAGTAGTATATAAAAATGATTGTGATTTTGAAATCAGGAAAGTAGAAATCGCTTCTAAAACACATGGCAAAACATATATTACCAGTGGCATAAATGCCGATGAAAAAGTAGTCACTAAAAATCAATTGCTGATTTACGAACAGCTTAAAAACTTTCAGAATTAAAGATTATGCAAAAACTGGTTCAACGCATAGTTGCGTTTTCCCTTAAAAACCATATAATCGTATTTTTCTTAACAATACTATTATTAGTTGCCGGGATATTAAGCTATATAAAAACACCAATTGAAGCATTCCCGGATGTGACCAACACCCGTGCCCGTATCATTACGCAATGGCCCGGAAGAAGTGCGGAAGAAGTAGAGAAATTTGTGACCCTGCCACTCATGAAATCGATGAACACGATTCCCAAAAAGGCAGAAGTCCGCTCCATTTCATTATTTGGATTATCCGTTGTTACAGTCATATTCGAAGATGGTGTAGAAGATTTCTATGCACAGCAATACGCTTCAAACCGCTTGCAGGGTGTAGATCTGCCCGAAGGAGCAAATCCCGGTATTGAACCACCTTACGGCGCAACAGGGGAAATCTTTCGCTATGTGCTAAAAAGTAAAAAACCGGTTAAGGAACTATCAGCCATTCACGATTGGGTAATAGAACGGGAACTGGTAGCAGTACCGGGCGTGGCCGATGTGGTAAGCTTTGGCGGTGAAGAGAAAATTTACGAGATAAAGATCAACCCGACAGAACTGGCCAACTATGACCTGTCGCCTTTAGATGTTTATGAAGCAGTATCAAAAAGTAACATAAATGTAGGCGGAGATGTTATTGAAAAAGGAGAGCAGGCTTATGTGGTGCGCGGTGTAGGTATGCTGGAAAGCATAGAAGAGATAGAAGATATCTTAATAGAAGTTAGAGGCTCAACGCCGATCCTGGTAAAGCATGTTGCAGAAGTTAAAGTATCTGCCAACCCCAGGTTAGGCGTCGTAGGCTTGCAGGATGATGAAGATCTGATAGAAGGAGTTGTTGTAATGCTGCGTGGCGAAAACCCTACGGAAGTAATTGGCCGGTTAAAAGAAAAAATTGCCGATTTAAACAACCGGATTTTACCCAAAGATGTAAAAATAGAACCCTTTATAGACAGGACAGAACTGGTAAACGTAACAGTAAGTACCGTTACAAAAAACCTCGTAGAAGGAATTGTGCTGGTGTCCATTATTGTATTTATATTTTTGTACAACTGGCGTCTCACATTAATTGTAGCATCGGTGATCCCGTTAGCCTTTTTATTTGCCATCGTCATGTTAAGGATCATGGGCATGCCGGCAAACCTGATATCGATGGGCTCCCTTGACTTCGGATTATTGCTGGAAGGTTCCCTCGTTATCTCAGAAGTAGTATTTGTAGGATTAGAGCAGAAAGCCCACAAATTGGGGATGGAACGTTTCAACAAAATATCTAAAGTTGGCATCATTAAGAAAAGTGCCAGCAGTGTTGCGTCATACATATTCTTTGCATTATTTATCTTAATCATTGCGTTATTGCCGATATTCTCGTTCCAGAAAGTAGAAGGCAAAATGTTTACGCCTTTAGCTTATACCTTAGGTTTCGCCTTACTCGGTTCATTATTATTGTCGCTCACATATGTACCGGCAATGTGTAAAGTCTTGCTCACAAAAAACATTGTTGAAAAAGACAACCTGATAACAAGAAGCTTCAGGAACGGGTTGTATAATTTATACAAATTTACATTTAAACACAAGCGTGGTACAATCGCCACATTCATCGGGGTAGTTGCTATTTGTGTATTTGGTTTTATGAATCATGGTACAGAGTTTTTACCAAAATTGAATGAAGGAGCCATTTATGTACGCGCTACCTTGCCCAATAGTGTCAATATAGAAGAATCCAAAAGGCTGGCAAAAGAAATGAAAGCCAGGCTGCGGGAGTTTGATGAAGTGAAATTTGTGCTCAACCAGGTAGGACGTCCGAATGACGGAACCGACCCCACCGGATTTTTCAATATAGAATTCCATATTCAGCTGTACCCGGAAAAAGAATGGAAAACACCCATAAAAAAAGAAGCATTGATAGAACAAATGCGACAAAAATTACAGGTATATCCGGGCATCGTATTTGGCTTCAGCCAGCCCATACAGGATAACGTGGAAGAGTACGTCGCAGGTGTAAAAAGTTCACTCGTGGTAAAAATCTTCGGCGATAACTTATTTGAACTGGAAGATTATGCCACACAGGTAGCAAATAGTATCAGGGATGTTAAAGGCATCGAAGACCTGAATGTTTACAGGAATATCGGCCTGCCGGAGTTACGCATAAAACTGGATGAAAAGAAAATGGGCCGGTACGGGGTAGCCATGGCAGACGCGCAGGCGGTAATAGAAATGGCCATCGGTGGCCGGGCGGCAACCACTTTTTATGAAAATGAACGGATGTTCGATGTAAAAGTCCGCTTTCAGAAAGAGTACAGGGATAATAGCCAGAAAATAGGCGAAATCCTCATACCCGCCATGAACAATAAAAAAATCCCGCTACGGGAAATTGCAGAGATCAAATACATAACTGGCCCGACATTTATATACCGCGAAGGCAGCAGCCGGTATATAGCCGTAGGGTTCAGCATACAAGGCCGCGACCTGGGAAGTACCATTGCAGAAGCAAAGGAAAAAGTAGCGAAAACAGTCAAGCTGCCATCTTCATCCAAAATGGAATGGGCAGGCGAATTTGAGTCCAAAGAAAGAGCAACAGGACAACTGGCCAGGATAGTGCCCGTGTCATTACTCATGATTATGTTTTTACTGTGGATGAATTTTGAAGGCAACCTAAAAGATACTGTAGTGTCGTTCATGGTATTACCATTCGCATTTGTCGGCGGTTTCATCTCCCTCTGGGTCACCAATACCACGTTTGGAATTTCCGCAGGCATCGGTTTCATTATCCTGTTTGGAGTAGCAGCCATTGACGGCATCGTATTAATCGGGAATATCCGTCAGAACTTAAACGATAAACTGAATTTGAAAGAGTCGATTAATAAAGCTGTTTACGGCCGTATCAGGCCAATCTTAATGATCGCCTTAATGGGATCTATGGGCTTATTACCCGCAGCACTATCGTCAGGAATGGGCTCAGAAATACAAAAACCACTGGCTATTATGATTGTAGGAGGGTTGATTATCTGTATGATCTTATCGCTTACAGTACTGCCGCAGGTATATTATTTAGCATATAAAAGAAGCGAAAAACGAAAAGCTGTAAAAGCAGGAAAAATTTCGCAATAACTCTTTGTTTTAGTTGATATAAATGAGAAAATGTGGCTAACTGTTTTGTCTAAAACCCGGTTGCCACTTTTTTATTTATCCAAAAAGCTAATTTTATTAATTAATTATACTAATGCTAACTTGCCGGGCTTAAATTTGCATAAATTTTTTATTAAACAAGAGAAAAATAGTGGCGCTAAACGAATTAATAGACAGGCGAAATAAAAATAATGCGACAGGTGAAATGAGTATGATCGATCACCTGGAAGCGTTAAGATGGCATGTTGTACGCGCAGTGATTGCTATTGTTATATGCGGCATTGCCTGTTTTATATTTATCGATCCCTTAATGGATTATGTCATATTCGGGCCGCTAAATAAAGGGTTTGTTACATACGACTGGTTATGCGCACTCAGTCAGAAAATTTTAAACAGTGATACGCTCTGCCTGCCTCCTCCCGATGTGCAAATGCAAACCACCACTTTCGGAGGCCAGTTCATCAGTAGCATTACAATCGCATTTGTTTCCGGTTTTATCATTGCCTTTCCTTATGTTTTGTGGGAACTCTGGAAGTTTATAAAGCCGGCACTCACCAGGGACGAAATTAAAAATACCCGTGGGGCCGTTGCTTTTGTTACTTTTTTCTTCCTGTTGGGCGTCGCATTCGGTTTCTTTTTAATGGCACCTTTTACATTCAGTTTCCTGAGCAACTACAAAGTAGGTACCATGCACCTGATAGAAACCAAACCCGTACTAAATGATTATATAGATAACCTGGTAGATATTACAGTCGGTTGCGGGCTCGCGTTTCAATTGCCCGTTATCAGCTATGTACTCACCAGGATGGGATTGATTACTCCCTCATTTTTAAAGGATTACAGGAAATACGCTTATGTGGCCTTACTGGTAATAGCAGCAGTTATCACACCAAGCCCGGATTGGATGAGCCAGATGATCGTCGTATTGCCACTCATTTTATTATATGAATTCAGTATCTTTATTGCCAGAAGAGCAACCAAAAAGACAGAAGAAAAAGAGCGCGAAGAGTGGAGCTGATATAAATCTTTGAAAGATAAATAAACGATGACCTATGAGTACTTTTGATTTTAGTAAACCTATCGCTATAGGCAACGACCATGCAGGTGTAGAATATAAACAGGCTATTTCTAAATGGCTCGAAGAAAAAGGATATACAGTAAAAAACTTCGGAACAGATGTTTTGACATCTGTGGATTACCCGGATTTTGCACACCCGACTGCCAGTTTTGTGGAAAGCGGTGAAGCCGCTTTCGGTATTTTAATCTGCGGCAGTGCAAACGGTGTCGCCATTACCGCCAACAAGCACCAGGGAATCAGGGCAGGTTTAGCCTGGGACAACGAAGTGGCAAAATTGATCCGCCTGCATAATGACGCCAATGTTATTTGCATTCCTGCCAGGTTTATAGCCGTTCAATATGCCATTCAGATCATTGAAACTTTTATCAACACTGCATTCGAAGGTGGCAGGCATGCCAATCGTGTAAACAAAATTGCCTGCTCCTGATAGCTTTTTTCCATTCGCTGTTTGCAAATTTTTATGGCGCATGCTTTTACCGAACTAGCCGGTATAAAGCATGCGCCATAAAAATTATCAGATGGTAATAGAGGCAAAAACAGGTGCCGCAAATAAAAAACAACCAGTAGAATTCTACTGGTTGTTTTCTGAATCAATCTACAGGTATTTTTATTTTGGGGCTGTCATCAGTACCAGTATTTCAGCTTTAGTCCGGCGTGCTTAGGGCTCACTGCGTTCGGTACTCCTTCGTCGTACCGGGCCCACGCATGCCGCAGCCCTTCAACGATGGAATAAATATTTAGCTACTTACCCGGCATAGGCTTTTGCAACCTGTTTGCTGCTACCCAGGCCCTCAATACCTAATTCTATTACATCGCCCGGCTGCACATATACAGGATTTGGCTTAATGCCTAAACCAACACCGGCAGGAGTTCCCGTACTGATAACATCACCAGGAAGCAAAGTCATAAACTGGCTTAAATAATGTACCACAAACGGAATGTTGAAAATAAAATTAGCAGTGGTACCGTTCTGGTACTGATGCCCGTTTACTTTCAGCCACATGTTTAAATTATTAACATCAGCTATTTCATCCTTAGTAGCCAGAAACGGTCCTAGCGGAGCAAAAGTATCGCAGCCCTTGCCCTTGGCCCACTGGCCATTACGTTCCAACTGGAAAGCACGCTCGCTATAATCATTGTGCAGGCAATAACCGGCCACATAATCCAGCGCATTCGCTTCATCCACATAAGTCGCTTTTTTACCAATCACAAATGCCAGTTCCACTTCCCAGTCAGTTTTTTCGCTGTTTTTAGGAATAACCACATCATCATTCGGACCGCAGAGTGCCGTAGTCGATTTAAAAAAGATAATCGGCTCCTTTGGAATAGCAGCGCCGGTTTCAGCAGCATGGTCCTTAAAGTTTAAGCCAATGCAGACAATTTTGCTCGGACGCGCTACACAGCTACCCAGGCGGGTAGATGGATCCACCTCAGGAAATGTTTGTGTTTTTAACGCTTCTTCTAATTTTTCAAGGCCGTTATTGGCAAAAAATGCTTCGTTGTAATCGCTTACCACATTCGAAACATCATACCAGGTATCATTAACAATAACACCAGGTTTTTCCTGCTCTAACGCACCAAAACGAATTAATTTCATAAGATGTACGGAAGTTTATTTGAGAACGGAAGTATAGATTAGCTCACACCGCTAACCGCTACCTCTTTGTTTATTTTTAAGATCAGGCCCTGTAATACTTTACCAGGACCACATTCTGTAAAATTCGTAGCGCCGTCAGCAATCATCGCCTGTACGCATTGTGTCCATTTTACAGCACCTGTAAGCTGGTTGATTAAGTTTATACGAATTTCATCCGGGTGTGTTACAGCCTTAGCCACTACGTTCTGGTAAACAGGAGCGGTAGGCGTGGCAAAATTTGCCGCGTTAATAGCTGCTTCCAGTTCCGCTTTGGCAGGCGCCATTAAAGGTGAATGAAAAGCGCCGCCAACAGGCAACACCAGCGCACGTTTGGCACCAGCAGCTTTCATGGCCTCGCAGGCTTTATCTATACCGGCTATAGAGCCGCTTATTACTAATTGACCAGGGCAGTTATAGTTGGCCGCTACCACTACTTCCCCCGTTTCTGACTGTATCTGAGCGCAAATTTCTTCTACTTTATCGTCAGCTAAGTTCAGAACAGCAGCCATTGTACTAGGATTGATTTCACAGGCTTTTTGCATCGCATTCGCACGGATGCTTACCAGTTTTAGCCCGTCTTCAAAGCTGAGTGCACCATTCGCTACCAATGCAGAAAACTCGCCTAAAGAATGGCCGGCAACCATATCCGGTTTTGCGCCCTCAATACTTTTGTAAGCAATCACCGAATGTAAAAAAACAGCCGGTTGGGTCACATTGGTTTGTTTCAACTGTTCATCCGTACCGGAAAACATGATATCACTGATCCTGAAACCTAAAATTTCATTGGCTTGCTCAAATAATGCTTTAGCTTGCTCATTAGTATCGTATAATGCTTTGCCCATGCCACTGAACTGTGCGCCCTGGCCGGGAAATACAAAAGCTTGTTTGCTCATACTGTTTTAAATTTTATTGCTGCAAATATGCTTATAGAATCTCTAAATAATGCGTTTTCCGGCATTTTTATACATCTATATTAATTAATCGGGAGCAAATAAACACTTTTATCATCGTTTTTGCCACGGGTAATAACCAATGTATCTTCATCAAAATGATAAATGGAAACGCTGCTCATGCTGCGGGGAGGGGTAAGTATCCGTATCTCGCTTGGACTTACACTGATGCTGTCTTTTTGTAGCGGAGGATTATTTTTTTTGCGGATGGTCTGTATATGTTCCGAAAACTGGTACACCGATCCTATTTCCGGGTAATTAATTGAATCTTCGCTTCTTACCACCACCCAGCTTTTTTGAGCCAGCAACTTCCCTACTTTATCTTCCTTTGGCTCCAGTTCTATAATGTTGCATGCATATAAGGATACAAATAATAATGCTGCTATTAAATGTATGTTCTTCATAAAGCCAAAAATAAGTAAAAAATCAGGTTCATAATTAATACAAACCGCTCAACACAATATTTAACAATAACACGCAACTTATTAAAAGTTTAAAGTATCTTAGCATTGCATAAATTAAAATAAAACATAAACCTATGAAGAAAGGTACTTTAATTATTCTTGGGATTGTAGCCATATTAGTAATATGGGGAATTAGCGTACAGCGTGGATTGGTAGGCGTAGATGAAGGGGTGAAAAAAGCCTGGAATAACGTAGAAGCGGAATATCAGAACCGTGCAGACCTTGTAACGAATTTAGTGAATACCGTAAAAGGAGCTGCTGATTTTGAAAAATCGACATTAACAGATGTGATCAATGCCCGTGCAAAAGCGACGAATGTAAATATTAATGCGGATGATTTAACACCTGAAAAACTGGCCGAGTTCCAGGCGGCACAGGCACAGTTAAGCGGAAGCTTAAGCCGTTTGTTGGTATCTGTAGAAAGGTATCCGGAATTAAAGGCCAACGAGAACTTTAAAATGTTACAGGGCCAGTTGGAAGGTATCGAAAACAATATCAAAAATTCCCGTAAAGTATTTAACGAAGAAGTAGCTTCTTATAATAAAACTGTAAGAGTGTTTCCTAAAAGTATAATGGCCGGTATATTAGGTTTTAAAGCTAAAGAAGGCTTTAAAGCAGATCCGGGCAGTGAAAGAGCACCTACAGTACAGTTTTAATTTTTTTATAGCATAAAATGCTATACAGTTATTATGAAGAATAAATCATTATTAATAACCGTTGCTGCCATAGCAGCGGTTATTCTGTTTTTAGCCATACCATCGCAACGTTCACTGGTCAACCTGGATGAAGATGTGAAGGAAAAATGGGGCGAAGTTCAAAATAATTACCAACGCAGGAGTGATTTAATCCCAAGCCTGGTAAATATAGTAAAGGGAGCTACCGAATACGAAAAAAGAACATTGGTGGAGTTAACTGAAGCACGTAGTAAAGCCGGAAGTATTGAAGTATCTGAACCTACAGCCGAAAACTATGAGCAGTTGACAAACGCCCAGAACAATGTTACCAATAGCATGAACAAGGTAATTGCTGTAGTAGAAAACTATCCGGATTTAAAAGCAACCAACCAGTTTATTACTTTACAGGCACAGCTGGAAGGTACCGAAAGACGCGTGAAAATTGCAAGAAAGGATTTTAACGAATCTGTTCTGAAATATAACCAGAAAGTTAGGCAATTTCCTGCCAGTATTTTTGCCGGGATGTTTGGCTTTAAAAACAAAGAAGGCTTCAGAGCTGATGCAGGTGCGGAAAAAGTGCCGGAAGTATCATTTAAATAAAAATCAACATGGGGATTTTCAATTTTTTACATAAAAAGCCAAAGGATTTTTTTACTGATGCGGAAGAACAGGAAATTGTGGCCGCCATTAAGCAGGCAGAAATAAGAACCAGCGGCGAAGTAAGGGTATATATAGAAAGCAAATGTAATTATGTAAATGCGTTGGACAGGGCATCTGAAGTATTTTTAAGTTTAGAAATGTTTAATACCAAAGAGCGGAACGCAACACTGATTTATGTAGCGCTTAAAGATCACCAGGCGGCGATACTAGGCGATACCGGCATTGCGGCAAAAGTAGGGGCAGATTTCTGGAACGATGAAATAGCAGCGATGCTTGGCCATTTTAAAAATAATAATATTAAAGATGGTATGGTGGCCATTATTAATGATATAGGTGATGTGCTCCATACGCATTTCCCTTACGACAATGTGAATGATGTGAATGAATTGCCGGACGATATTGTCTTTGGTAAGTAAAGAATGGAGTTGTTTAAACTATGAAGAATCTTTTCCTGAAATATTTAATGAGTTGTCTGCTGCTTGTATCAGGTATGCAGGTCGTTTCAGCTCAAAAATTTCCTAAAGTACCCAATCCGGCAAAACTGGTAAACGATCTGACAGGTCAGGTATTATCACCATCTACGATTGCCGGTTTAGAAAGTACATTAGTGGCTTTTGATAATAAAACCAGTAACCAGGTAGCGGTGGTTATTCTCAATTCAACTGAAGGATATGAGGTGACTGAATATGCTACCGGGCTTGGCCGCGAGTGGGGCATCGGTAATAAACAAAACAATGGCGTATTATTATTAGTAGCGTACAAAGACAGGAAAGTGTCTATTGTACCAGGTTACGGGCTAGAGGGTGTGATGCCGGATGCGGTATGTAAAACTATTATAGATGCAGAGATCATTCCTTCTTTTAAGCGCAATAATTATGAAGAAGGCATTCTAAAAGGTGTTGACGCGATTATGAAAGCGACGCAGGATGCCTATACAGCACCTGATGGTTATGCCAACAGGGGCAATAAGAAAGGTGGAAGCGGTGCCGGTGTCTTTTTCATTATACTGATTTTTGTACTGATCATATTATTTAGTAGCCGCGGTGGTGGCGGTGGCCGTGGTGGTACTGCAGACAGACGTGGTTATCACGATATTCCTCCGATCATATTCTTCCCTGGCGGCGGCGGTGGTCGCAGCAGTGGCGGCGGCTTTGGCGGCGGCGGATTTGGTGGTTTTGGTGGCGGCAGCTTCGGCGGCGGCGGTGCCAGTGGTAGCTGGTAGGAATGAAAAAATAATTAGATAAGAAAGGTAGCTGCGGGTACGTAGCTACCTTTTTGTTAAGAGACATTCATCGGGAAAAGCTTCATTAATACTCTGAAGATGAATGGCTGCGGTGGACAGCGGGCAGGCGCGCATTGCGCCTGGTACGAGCCCGTAAATGCCGGTAAAATGGAACAAAATTCCGGCGAGTACGTTACCCCGCAGTACGCCGGACTGAAGCCGGGTATGATTAATACATCCAATAGCCCCAATAAAAAATCCGTCAGCATCTGTAATGGTGTTGACGGATTTTCATGTATCAGCCTGGTATTTTATTAACCAAACATTCTTTCCAGTTGGCCCAGTTTATAGCTTACATAAGTAGGCTGGCCGCCTGGCGTTGTATTAGGAGTGGCGCACAAAAATAACTGTTCAACCACGGCTGTCATTTCTTTTTCGGTAAGATACCTGCCGGTTTTTATACTTTGCTGGTAAGCAAGTGTACGAATCAGTTTTTCGCGTTTGCTGAATTTGATATCGCTGTTAAAGTGTTTCAGGCGTTCCAGCATATCTTCCACCTGTTTTTGCTCATTGCCGATCTCCACATCTGCAGGCGTGCCTTTTATGATAAATGCGCCCGAATCGTCCGGTTCTATCTGGTAACCCAGTTGTTTCAGGTCCGGAAGAATTTCTGCCAGTAACACGGTATCTGCCGGGGATAACATGATGCTTACCGGGAAAAGGTTTTGCTGGGTAGCCACCGCCTTGCCATGTATGGCTTTGCTTAGCTGCTCGTACATAATGCGCTCGTGCGCGTTATGCTGGTGTATCAGCATGTAACCATCTGTGGAAGATGCCACAATATAGGTATTGTGCAACTGAATTAAAGGCGTATTGGGTAACCAGCCGAAACGGGCTTCCTTGCTTGCCGGGCGATGCTCATGATCGAAACCTTCAAAAGCTGTTTTAGAAGACGTATCGAAAAAACTATTCCGGAGCTTGCTCAGTTCACTTTGCCATACTTCCGTTTGTGGATTATCTTTTTGACCCGCAATTGATTTCTGAATCTCTTTATTCTGCTCTTTGGTTTGCTGCCATCCTGTAAAATTGCTTGCAGGTGCAGGCGTATCAGGTTCTATAATATGTGCCTGGTTTTTCTGGCTGAATGCCTGGAACAGTTTGCTGGACTGTACTTTCTCGGTCATCCCATCCGTAACCGGCTGATGCACGGCATCCAGTTGCTGAATATCTGCGTTCAGGCTAAAATCCAGTGAAGGTGACAGGCTGAACTGCGCTAAACCATGTTTAATGGCCGCCTGTACAAACGCATAAGCTATTTTTTCGTCGGTGAACTTTATCTCCTGCTTGGTCGGATGCACATTAATGTCCACTTCGGTCGGGTCCAGATCTATATATAAAACATAGCTCGGGTAACTGTCTTTAGCAATCAGGTTATCATAGGCATTGGTAACAGCATGGTTCAGGTAAGCACTTTTTATAAAGCGGTTATTCACGAAAAAATACTGGTCGCCACGGGTCTTACGGGCGGTATCCGGCTTGCCTATAAATCCACGGATCACCATATAATCGGTATCGTCGTTTATGGCTACCAGCTTAGCGTTGTACTGGTTGCCCAATAATTGTACAATGCGTTGCTTTGCCGAGCCTTTTTCCAGGAAGAATACCTGCTGGCCATTGCTGTGCATGGTAAACTGTACATTGGGAAATGCCATGGCTACACGGGTGAACTCGTCTATAATATTACGCAGTTCTGTGCTGTTGCTTTTTAAAAAATTACGACGGGCAGGTACATTGAAAAACACGTTTTTCATGGCAATGCTGGTACCTACCGGGTGATTTACAGGCTCCTGGTCTGTTACTTTACTGTTCTCAATAAATATCCTGGTGCCCAATTCATCTTCCGCCCTGCGGGTTTTCAGTTCTACCTGTGCCACGGCTGCTATGGATGCCAGTGCCTCACCCCTGAAGCCCATGGTGCGGATATTAAACAGGTCTTCTATACTTTTTATTTTAGAAGTGGCATGTCTTTCAAATGCCATACGGGCATCTGTAGCACTCATTCCCTTACCGTTATCAATTACCTGTACCAATGCCTTGCCCGCATCTTCTATAATCAGTTGTACAGACGTGGCACCGGCATCTACCGCATTTTCCAGCAATTCCTTCACCGCACTGGCGGGGCGTTGTATTACTTCACCGGCAGCGATCTGGTTGGCTAAGTGGTCGGGTAATAGTTGTATAATATCAGACACTGTTTCTAAAATATATTTCTGTTTTATCTAAAATTAAATTGATCGTAATGCCCCGTCAATATATAATGGCAATACGTTTGCCACATCCGGGGTCATACAAAACTCCATATCGTCGCGAAGACCGTAATTGCTCAGGCGTTTGTAGTGCGTGGCATCTTTCAGCAGTCCCCAGATATCGTCCTTATTAGTTCTGTAAAGATTAGCGGCGAAAAATGAAGAATCGCACTGGATATCAAAGAAATCTTTCACCCGGTCCACCACCGCACCGGCAAATAAAGTATCTTCCATATTCACCCTGTCTTTCCATGCGCTGCAAGCCAGCAGCACATTTTTACCGCTGCGCAATATATGGTCGCATACAGCGCTCAGGTTAGGAAAGGAGCCGGTAACTACTTCACTGGCACCGTTTTTCAGTGCCATATGCAGTTGACGGGTACCGTTGGTCGTTGTCAGTACTAACACTTTGCCATATATAAAATCTTTTCCGTACTCTTTTGGAGAGTTCCCATATTGCAATCCGTCAGCAACCTTACCATCCCTTTCGCCTGCAGTAATAGCGCCCAGTTCGGTACCAATTTCTATAGCGCCTCTTACACTATCAGTAGGTATGATCTTTTCCGCACCATTATACAATGCTGATGCAATGGTACTGGTAGCTCTAAACACATCTATTATAACAACTATTGTATTGCTTAAATCGTACAAATGCAGTAACGAAGGTGATAAACTGGTATTCAAAGTCGGTTTTACACTCATGGAATGCTTTTTATGCTTAATGCTGCAAAGATGCAAAATTCCTCTTTTTTTTACCGTAAAACTTATAAACAACTGATTATAGTGTCTTTTTTATTGGGGCTATTAGCATTTGTAATTCTATAGAACATTGGTTCCGGCTGCTTTGGGCTCGCTACCGCTCGGTACTCGTTCCTCGTACTAAACCCGCCGCATCCGGCAGCCATTCGCCTTAAGCCCTGGTATCAACTTTTCAGTATAGTAATCATCTCATCAAAACTGATGCATGACCGGTTTGACACAGGTAACGTTTAAAATTTGCATTAAGTTGAGAGCGTTCTTCTTTGTTCCGTAAAAAGCTTGATGCCAATAAAAAATGTTGATGTCTTAGTAAAACAAAAGCTGCATACCTGTCATTTATGATAAGTATGCAGCTTAATAACTATAACAGGTCTATGCCTTTTTGAATAATACGGTAGAATTATGGCCACCAAAACCAAAAGCATTGCTCATCGCATATTTGACCTCGGTTTCTAAAGCATCTTTTAAAACGATATTCATCTCAGCAGGAATTTTCGGGTCTAATTCCTCTACATTAATAGTAGGAGGGATCAGGTTATGCATGGTTGCTTTAATAGAAGCAATGGCCTCAATAGCACCTGCAGCACCTAATAAATGACCGGTCATGGATTTAGTTGCACCAAGGTACAATTTGCTCAGATCAGGGAATGTTTTTGCTACAGCGTTTAACTCCGCTATATCACCTACTGGTGTAGAAGTGGCGTGTAAATTGAGATAGTTTAATTCTGCAGGGTTAATGCCGCCTTCTTCCAGGGTTTGTTTCATGGCCATAGAAGCACCAATCCCTTCCGGGTGTGGGGATGTCATATGATAAGCGTCGGCTGTCATAGATGCGCCAATCATTTCGGCATAGATTTTAGCGCCCCTCTGTACCGCATGGTCATAATCCTCCAGGATAATAGCGCCGGCGCCTTCACCCATTACAAAACCGTCCCTGTTGATATCGAACGGGCGGCTTGCTGTAGCCGGGTCATCGTTGCGGGTACTCATCGCTTTTAAAGCAGAAAAACCACCAATTGATGCTTGTGTGATCGGTGCTTCTGATCCGCCGGTAACGATCACTTTTGCCTTGCCTAAGCGGATGTAGTTAAATGCATCCATTAAGGCTGTATTAGCGGTGGCACAGGCAGATACCGTACAATAATTAATGCCCTGGAAGCCGAATTTCATAGATATCATTCCCGCTGCCAGGTTTACAATTAACTTAGGAATGAAGAACGGGCTGAACCTTGGATTATAATCTCCTTTTACAAAAGATTCTACTTCAGATTCGAAGGTTTCCATTCCTCCCTGGCCAACGCCCCAGATGACCCCTATATCAAAAGGATTCTCTTTGGCAATATCTATACCTGCATCCTGCACGGCTTCTGTAGCGGCATATAACGCATATTGTGTAAACAAATCGCTGCGCTTAATTTCGTTCCGGTCCAGATGTTTCTCCGGTTCGAAGCTTTTTAATTCGCAGGCTAATTTTGTTTTAAACTTATCTGTGTTAAACCTTGTAATAAGCCCGGCACCAGATGTACCATTCACTAAATTATCCCAATAGGTATCAATAGTATTGCCTAATGGTGACACTACTCCCAACCCTGTTACAACAACTCTTTTCATAATATTTACAATATACCAGGCGGTATATTTACTTCTTTAAAATTTGTGATTTTATAATGTGATTTAACTGATCTATTGCAGTTTGCATGTGTTTATTGCTGTTATAGGTTTTAGCCAGTAATACACCTCCCTCAATGATCATTACAAACAGTGCTGCTGTTTGTTTGGTATCCAAGTCTTTAGAAAAAGTTTTCGCCTTTACACCTGCGTCTAAAACAGAAGCAATGGTATTAATCCAGCTTGTAAAACTGTCTTTTACAGTTTTTTTAAGGTATTCGGCGGCATCGTCTGCCTCTACGGCGGCATTTAATAATGGGCATCCTCCTGTTTTCTTAATAGCAGCCCAGTTGCTGGCAAAGAATGTAACAATCGCATTCAATTTGTCCAGGGGTGTTTTAACAGATTCGATCGCTTCTTTTAGCGCGGTATTTTGTTGTTTGGCACTATAAGAAAAAGCAGCTTCCGCCAACTCGTCTTTATTGGTGAAGTTGCCGTAAATACTGCCTTTTGATAATGCGGTAGCTGCGGTAATATCTGCCAATGAAGTATTGGCATATCCATACACATTGAATAGTGGGGCTGTCGTTTCTATAATAAACAGCCTGGTGTTGTCTGATTTTGCCATGATAATCTTTTTGCAAAGATATAAAATATACCAAACGGTATATTATTTTTTTTATTATCCGCTTATCTTACACCAGGCTGCCTGCTTTTTAATTGAAAAAACGCTTTAAATAAGCTGTATTGGCGCCGTAATTATATTTAACATCTGTCGGTTTTTTAGCGTCACGGCTACGTTCTACCATTAGCCAACCTGTCCAGCCGATTTTGTTCAGGGTTTGTTTTATCTTGCTAAGATCAATTTGTGGGTCATTTTGAAGCCACACACTGTCCTTGTTGGTACAATGGATCATGCCGATATTGTCCCTGCCTAAAATTTCCAGTTCTTTATATAAGTCTCTGCCATTTTTCAAGGGTTCACTAAAGTTGAAATAGCTTTTTATATAAGGAGAGCCGATGTCTTTTAATAAGATCAACTCCTCAGTGGCGTTTAATGAGGTTTCAATGTTTACAACAATTCCTTTTTCTTCTGCAATTTTTGCAATTTCAGTTAAACGTTCCACTACTGCTTTTCTTTTGCCGGGTTGCTCCTGTAAATTACAGGCAACGCCTAAAGGAAGGAAAATATCTCTCACGCCCATTAGTTCCGCAGTTTTAAAAGCATCGTTTACAGATTCTATATAACTTTCACGTTCGCAAAATGATTGGGCGTAATAGCCTGTCATGGCGATAGATGCAGGAATGATCTTATTATCCCGGAACGCATTCATGAATTTATCCCTGATGCTATCCGTTAGTAACTGGTTGCTGAAAGTGATGCGTTTGCCCAATCCGCCCATATCTACTTCCAGTCCATCGGCGCCTAATTCTTTTGCCAATGCCACTGCACTTAATTTCTGACGTTTCAGGAGCATCAGATCGATCAACCCTATTTTAATTGGTTTACCGGATGTAAGATTATTGAAGGATCTTTCAAAGTCGATATAATTTCTGAATGCATTTTGTGGCAAGCGTTCTCCTTTATTACCAAATGCATACATTAAGCTATCGGCTTCAATGGTTACTTTGGATTCATCGATTCTGCCATCTGTTGCTTGCATTTTAGCCGTGTTTAATTTAAAGTGCTTTGCTAAAAAGGCATATAAGGCCTGGCGTTTGTTTTTGCCAAAATCATGTCCTTCGTCAGGCATGTGTACATTTTCTACCTGTGATGTGGCATTGTAAAATTTGTAAGTATTTTTTAAGAAAGGAAATTCTACTGTCGGTACTTGCTGGGTCCAGTCTTTGCCGTCACTGATGACTAATTGCGGACGTGGGGCTGCCATCGCGGCTATCTCAACGTTATTTGTGCCGCCGCCACATAAATGAACGCCCATGCCGCTTTCGCAAGGGCAGCCGCCACTGTGGTAACTGGACATCATGACGACGGGAACGCTTAATGTGATCCTGTTATCCAAAGCGGTTCCCAGCATGGTTTGACTGCCACCACCGGAGCCACCGGAAATTGCTACGCGACTAGGGTCTGCTTCTTTTAATGAAAGCATATAATCTAAAAAGCGGATGCCGCTAAGTGTCTGTACGGTATTGGCCAGGGCGCGCCGGTGATCTTCGGTTTTAAACTGTAGTAAAGATTCTCCCCAGGCAAACAGGTCATAGCTAACCACCAGGCAACCCATTCTTGCCATTGTGGCAAAGCGGTATTGCGCATCATCACGATACCGGTGCTTCGCCCAATGTCCATCAGGACTTAAGACAACAGGTAATTTGCCTTTTATACCAATTGGTTTGTAAACTGAACCGGCAATGTATAAGCCGGGAAAAATCTCCAGGGCAATATTTTCTACACTGTAGCCATTGTACTGGCGTTTGTTTACCAAAATAGGCTTGGAATTGCCGGTGACCGGTAATGGGTTCAAACGTAATGCCGTCAGCATTTCTGTTTTCATGCTGTCTTTACGTTTTTCCCAGGCTTCCTTGTTGTTATACAGTGTAGATAAATAGTCGAGTTGGCGCTTGCCTTCTTCGGGTGTTTTCAGGTGGTATTCAAAGTTTTTTATCTTATATTTTCCTTCTCCCGATTTTGTAAATGTCAGATCCTGCGATGCCAGTACGTTTTGCAATGTCTGCTCTACATTATCCATCCTAAAACGCCATTCTGCATAAGTAACGGTTCTGTCTTTTATCAGAGATTCCGGGTAGCTTAGTTTTATTCCAAAGCGGGTTTCGATTGTTTTTAGCACCTCTGCCAGCGGTTCTGCAAATTTTGTATCCGCATTGCCTTGTGATGATGCTACCTGTATCGTCAGCGCAAGACAGGCTATTCCTGATTTTATAATTTTTCCAAATGACATGACACAAATATACTTTCAAAACCATTCTGTACTGTCCTATAGGAAAGGCGTTGGGAGTAATTTAAACGGAAGCTGTTATTATTGTAAAGGTTGTTCCTGAACTGTTTCCTTGTACCGGAGAACTCTGAAGCATCGCTCAAGATCCCTGCTTTTGATTTTTTTAACAATTCGGAATTAAACTATCTGCTCCATTTAAAATCTCAGTTTTTATAAAAGAAGTGCAGTATGAAAAAAGGAATATTATTGGCATTATTTATTAGTGCGGGTTTTTCTGCATTAATGGCACAAAGCAATAAAAACAGGGGCCGTATCCCGGTGTATAAAACGCCTTCTAACAGTAGTAGTGTGAATAACAGCTACCAGAGGGGACAGGTGCCGCAAAGGACAATTCGCTATAATAGTTTTGAGCCTTCTGTGAATATCAGTATCGGTTATGGATTGCCAAGTGTGGATGAAAAACGGATGGCGGATTTTTTTGGTGCCAACCGTGGTAATGCCAGCCAGAACGGTACATGGATGGGGTCAATAGATTACCGCTTTAGCAGAAGTACGAGTTTGGGGGTAATGGTAACGCACAGTAATGTTTCCGCACCATATTATATAAATAGCGGGGCTAATTATGGTGATGCTTATGTAAACGGCCAGCAGAAGAATACGGCGGTAATGATTAATATGGTTAATTATTTTGGCAATACTAATGGGGCTGTTAATCCTTACCTGCGTACGGCCGCCGGTGTAAATATCTGGGACCAGACTTACACGGAAGTGGCAAATGGAAAACCAATGGATTATGTAACAGAACCAGGAAAGTTTGCCTACCAGGCCAGCCTGGGTGCCCAAATTAAACTGAGTAAAAACGCTGGCTTGTTTCTGGAGGCAGGTTATGGGAAATATATTGCTGCCGGTGGATTAACATTTAGTTTTTAGGAATTTTGATGAAGGAGTGAATGGCTGAGCAGGCAATATGCGGTACAAGGGAGTGACACAACGATGCTTAATAGCAGGATTCAGATGATTCAATAAAAGAAAAAAGTTTAACTGATGTACTGCCTCTCACAATGGGTATATAGAATGATGATCATAAAAAAAAGCAAGCTCAAAGCTTGCTTTTTTTTATGGTGTTTTTATTGTTTTAAGTATTTCCTGTACAATGCGTTCGCTGGTAATATCTTCCGCTTCTGCTTCGTAAGTAACGCCTATCCTGTGACGTAATACATCCGGTGCTATTTGTTTTACATCATCCGGAATTACAAACGCGCGGTTGTTTAGTAAGGCAAGCGCACGCGCGGCACGGGATAAATTGATGGTGGCACGTGGTGAACCACCATATTTAATGTAATTGCCCCAATTGCCTAATCCGTAATCCTGTGGAAAGCGGGTGGCAAATACAATATCTAATATATAGCGTTCGATTTTTTCGTCCATATAAACCTGCTGACAGAGTTTGCGGGCCTTTATGATATCTTCGGCTGTGGCTACCGCTGTCAATTGTTGTTTATCTGCACCGGAAATATTATCACGAACAATGCGTAATTCTTCTTCTTTGGTTGGATAATCTACCATTACTTTCAACATAAAGCGGTCTTGCTGTGCCTCGGGCAGGGGATAGGTTCCTTCCTGTTCCAAAGGATTTTGAGTGGCTAATACCAGGAATGGGTCTTCCAGTTTGTAAGTGGTATCGCCTAATGTTACCTGCTTTTCCTGCATGGCTTCCAGTAAAGCACTTTGTACTTTTGCCGGGGCCCTGTTTATTTCATCTGCCAGGATAAAGTTGGCGAAAATAGGGCCTTTGCGTACGACAAATTCACCTTTTTGCTGGTTGTATATCAATGTGCCGACTACGTCCGCAGGTAATAAGTCCGGTGTGAACTGAATACGGCTAAAACTGAGTCTTATGGTATCTGCTAATGAACGGATGGTGAAAGTTTTTGCAAGGCCGGGAACTCCCTCCAGTAACACATGTCCGTTGCATAATAAGCCTATCAGTAAGCGGTCCACCATATTTGACTGACCTACAATAACCCGTTGTAATTGCTGTTTTATATTTTTTATAATAGCGCTTTGCGTTTCTATCTGTTGTTGTAAATCCTGTAATTCCTGTGCGGTTTGCATATTCTCTTAATGATTGTACGTTGCTAATTTAATGGATGAATGTGTAATATAAACCCGGCGCGTCTAAATATTATAAAAAAAATATGAAATGGTGGTGGTTGGAAATATTTCTTTTATGTGGTTTACTTCCACTAAGCTCAACGGTTAGTAGCCAATTCTGAAGTATAAATAAGATGAAAATGATAAAATAAATAAAAAAATATTTGTATTCGTACACACACCTGTATATATTTACAATGTATTTTAACTAAACCCCCAATTTATGAAACATCTAAAACTTAGCATGCTATCGCTGTGTATAGCATTGGCTTTATCAGCATTTAGCAATTCCAATCCTGTACCATCACCCTCTCCCGGCGATATATTGGATGAACGGACTACGGCTTCCATTTGCGGCCTTGATGGCAACTTTGATATCTGGCATGCTGATGTAGGTGACTTTTATGTTGGCTGGCGCACTGCCGGATATTACACGGTTAAAACCGGGAATAGTTGTCAACTGATGGTGTGCAGTATCAGGAAGTTTGGCTGGATCAGGACCGGTGTCAAGAGTGATTATGCGGGGCTGTCCTATCCGTGTTATTAAGTTAAAGAAGAGGCGCTTTTCTATCAATCCATTGCCTCTTCTTTTAAAATTTTTTTTGTTGGAAACGGCAATAATATTGAAGTATGAGAAGAATAAGTTTATTTTTTTTAATGTTTTGCTGTTTCAATACTTCTGACGCCAGGAAAATACTAGTTGTAGATAGCCTGCTTAAACTTCCTATTGCTGATGCTTATATAGAAAACGGGAGGGGAGATATCATTTCTTTTACCAATGATGAAGGTATGGTTACTTTAAGTAATAATTATTCTTATTCTGAAATCACTATTAAACATGTCGCTTATAAGAGTTGTAAAGTTGACTTGAAATTGTATAAGCGTGATACTGTACTTATGGTGACAAAAGCACATGAACTGGAAGGTGTAGAGGTTGTAAAGAATTATTCGGTATTGAGAAAAATGACAATAAAGGGCAGGAAGGCAAACAGGAAAATTGATTATTTAATGACATTGCACTTTAGCAGGAATTTATTTTCAGTGGTGGATATTGATACCGGTATTCATAAATACAGGATCAAAAGTATAAAACCGCATTTCAGCTTTTATGAAAATAGTAGGCATAATAAGGCTAAAGTGTCGGTGACTCTGTACGAATACACTCCAATTGATAGCGATACACTACCTGAATTAATACCGGTTTCTGAAACGATAACTTTGACGCATGAAGTATTTAGAAAGAACCCCGATTACAAAATCAATTCAAAAATAATAAATAACAGATCCGGAAAAGTATTGGTGCAGTTCAGGACGATCTTACCGGAAAATTATGCTTCAGGAGGGCACTTCGTTTATTTACAAATGAATATGCATACCAAAGGGCAGAAGACAATTGTAGTGGATGAAAGAAAAAATGGATTAATTCTGAAGTTTAATGAAGAAATGATCATGGACATGGAAATAGAGGAGATGGAATAAGGAATACGAAAGATTATGATTGAACTGGTAAGTTTGGTATATATTTAAAGAACCTAAACCCCTTGCATTATGAAACAATTAAAACCTGGCATGCTATCGCTATGCATAGTATTGGGCCTATCAGCATTTAGCAATCCAAATCCTGTACCACCACCATCTCCCGGTGATATATTGGATGAACGGACTACGGCTTCCATTTGCGGTCTTGAGGGAAACTTTGATATCTGGCATGCCGATGTAGGAGACTTGTATGATGGAGTGCCGTATAAGGAAAATTGGATGGGTTAGAATTGGCGTTGATAATAAGGCAGTTGGATTAGCAACTACCTATTTTTTCAAAAGAACAGCGATTCTTTTGAAAAAATAGCTATTTATAAAACTTATTATGAAACTACTTTTATTTGTTCTTTTAATTTCTTTATCATTGGTATCTTATAGTAAAGAAATAATAGTCTATGATAAAGATGCAAGAAAACCAATAGCCAATGCTTATGTAGAGAATAAGAAGGGGCAGGTGCTGACTTATACTGACGATTCTGGCTTTGCTATTGTGAATCAGAACCAATTTTTTGTAAAGCATATTTCTTATAAAGAAATTTATGTGGACACCAATGCTCTTAAATCTGATACTATTTTCCTGGATATTAATATCGATGAATTAGAAGCAGTTGAGGTATTGAAGGAGTATAAAGTGCTGAGAACGGTTACAATTAAAGGACGAAAGATCAATAAAAGAATTGGATATAGCATGTCTATGCATCTTTTTCGAACCTTATTTTCGTTAATTGATATAGATACGAGTGTTTCCAAATATAGAATAAAATCGATCAAACCTCGCTTTTTTGATTATAATGAAGGCGGGGATAATCGTTCGAAAATTTCAATAACAGTTTACCAATATGCCCCGTTTAGTGATACGGTATTACCTAAATTAATCCCTGTTTCACAACCGGTTACAAAAACTTTTAAAGAATCAAAGAAAAATCCGAAGTTTATTATTAATTCCAATATAATGGTTAATAAAAGTGGAAAATTCCTGGTTCTTTTTAAAACGGAATTGCCAAAAGATTATGCTTCCGGCAACCATTTTATGTATATAAAATACAATGAGAACATCGATCAGCAACGGGTATTTATTGTTAATGAAAGAAGAAACGGCTTTTTGTACAAAGAGAATCGGGAACTGATTATGGATATAGAAATAGAGGAGGTGGAATAAAATGAAAAAGGATGCGCTTTGGGTTATGTTATATACATTCATTGCTCTATGCTTATTTAAATTTATCATGGATAAGAAAGAGCATAACGATGCTGTTAAAGATATTGCTTATGTAATGAATAAGGAATATGATTTAAATATGCTTACTACAGCTGATTTTTCTCAAAAAGAGTTTTTATTGGATACGATTGATATGAACGATACCATATCAAAAGTGATCACAGTGAAAAATACCGGTGATAAAGACCTGGTGTTTGATACAATTATTCCAGGTTGTGGCTGTACAAATGTACTTTACAGCAAAGAATACATAAAACCAAAGGAATCCACTAAAGTATCATTTCATGTTATTGGTTCAAAATCAGGTGTTCCGATTGTAAGTAGTTTAGTAATAAAAGCAAATTTAAAAGAACAGCCGGTCTTTATTGGCATTAAAGGTTATGTAAGATAAACGGTATATACAGCCTTCAATTCTTTGAATTTTCCTGAAGCATCCGGAACGGATCAAGTTCTTTTATAACAGACAGATGGCAAAATAAAAATGCTTCCTGGAAATGGAAGCATTTTAGTCTGAAGGTTATTACTGTACTTTCAGCTTATCTTTAAATACTTTCTGAAACTTTTCAATTTTCGGTTTTACTACCATTTGGCAGTAGCCATTTTTACTGCCCAGAATATTGTAATAATCCTGGTGGTAATCTTCGGCATTGTAGAATTCTGAGGCTGCAGTTACCTCGGTAACAATGGGTTTATCGTAAGCGCCGGATTCATTGAGCTTATTGATATAGTATTCCGCTAATTCCTTTTGTTTTTCGTTGACATAGAAAATAGCACTACGGTATTGTGTGCCAACATCCGCTCCTTGCCTGTTAAGCGATGTGGGGTCATGCACTTTGAAAAAAACTTCCAGCAATTCGTCGTAGGTAATTTGTTTAGGATCATATTTTACAAGGATCGCTTCCGCATGGTTGGTAGTGCCGCTGCATACCTGTTCATAAGTAGGATTCGCTACATCGCCGCCAGTATAGCCGCTTGTAGCGGATTCCACTCCCTTCAGTTGTTCAAAAATAGCTTCGGTACACCAAAAACATCCCGTACCTAAAATAGCGGTATCTAATTGTACTGCTGTATCTGTCATAATTTTTTCCTTTTCTTTATAATTAGTATTGGCATTATTAGCTCTTACGGGCCGTTCGCAGGCCAGTATCGTAAAGATTAATGCAATGAACCCATATATACCAACTGATTTGTACATACTGTAAAGTTGGTTATTTTCCACAAATTTTCGTACAACTATTATATTAATTAACCAAGCATTTAGAAAATGACTTTATATTGCAGACACTATAAACTGGTTTGGTTATGATTCAAGATTTTTCGGCAACAGCAGAATGTGCTGCCGCGCTGGATGCCCGGGATGCATTAGCAGGTTATAAACAGCAGTTCCTGTTTCCTCAGCACAATGGTGAGAATAGTATTTATTTCTGTGGCAACTCTTTGGGATTACAGCCAAAATCTGTAAGAGCAGCCATAGATGTGGAACTGAACAGCTGGCAAAACCTGGGTGTGAACGGGTATATGAAAGGCGATAATCCCTGGCTGTTTTATGCTGATTATTGTAAGCCTGCATTAGTTAAGTTGGTGGGTGCAGCCGGTGTACACGAGGTTACAGTTATGAATGCATTAACGGTCAATCTGCACTTAATGTTACTGAGCTTTTACAGGCCCACCGCCTCCAGGTATAAGATCATGCTGGAAGCAGGGGCTTTTCCAAGCGACCAGTACGCTGTTGAAACGCAGGTTTTAATGCACCAGTTACAGGAGCAGGATGCCATTATAGAGATCGCTCCCCGGAATGGTGAAAAACTATTACGTACGGAAGATATTATAGCTGCCATTAATGAACATGGCCACAGCCTGGCACTTACTATTTTCAGTGGTATGAATTACTATACCGGCCAGTTATTTGATATGGCTGCCATTACCAAAGTAGCGCATGAAGCAGGAGCGCTGGCAGGATTCGACCTGGCACATGTAGCCGGTAATGTACCGGTAAAATTACATGACTGGAATGTGGACTTTGCCGTTTGGTGCAGTTACAAATATTTAAATAGCGGCCCCGGAGCGGTTGGCGGTGCATTTGTGCATGAAAAACATACCAATACACAAACGCCACGTCTTGGCGGCTGGTGGGGCAATGATGAGAAGACACGCTTTAAAATGGAGAAAGGATTTATACCAAAGCCGGATGCCAGTGGTTGGAACATGAGTACCTCGCAGGTATTTAATACTGTTTGCCTGAAAGCCTCTTTAGAGATTTTCGAGCAAGCGGGCATCCATCACCTGCGTCAAAAAAGTATTTTGTTAACACAATGGCTGGAGTTCCTGCTGCAAAAAATAACCAATATCGGCTTTGAAATTATTACACCAACCAACCCGGAAGAACGTGGCGCACAGCTTTCCCTGTATTTTAAAGAAAGAGGCCGGGATATTTTTAATGCCATGAGTGATAACGGGATCATTGTGGATTATCGTGAGCCGGGCGTCATACGCGTAGCGCCGGCGCCATTGTATTGTAGTTTTAGCGATGTTTTTAAATTTTATAGTATATTAAAAGAGATATAATAGTAAAATATCTCTATCTTTGCGCTTCGCTTTTAGCCAGAACAAAATAAATTAATATAGAATTTAACATAGACGCCAAAAAGTCGGATAATTTCAATATTGATTATCAATAGAATACATTCATGACCGAAAAATATTTATATATTTTAGAAGTGTACTATTGTTTAATACAGTATTAATTTGTACTTTTGCGTCCCAAAATTTAGGAATCATGTTTGCAGTTGTAAAAATAGCGGGCCAGCAGTTCAAGGTACAAGAAGGACAAAGCTTGTATGTGCCCCATTTAAGTGGAAATACCGGCGATTCAATTGAACTGAGCGAGGTGCTGTTTATAGACCGCGAAGGTAAAATTGAGGTTGGTAACTCAGTAGGTAAAGTAACCGCTGAAATCGTTGCTGATTTAATAAAAGGCGACAAAGTTATTGCGTTCAAAATGAAACGCCGTAAAGGTTTCCGTAAGAAAAAAGGACACCGTACACAATATACCAAAATCAAGATTACCAGCATTGCTTAATTCTTAATTGAATAGGAAGAATTAGCAACAGTGTAGGTAAACAGTAAGTACAAAGAAATTTTTAAAGACTTTAATTTCATCTCATGGCACATAAGAAAGGTGAAGGTTCCGTAAAAAACGGACGCGATTCACAAAGTAAACGTTTAGGTGTTAAAATTTTTGGTGGTCAAGCCGCTATCTCTGGTAACATCATTGTACGTCAACGCGGTACTCAGTACCACCCTGGCCAAAACGTTGGTCTTGGTAAAGACTATACCATCTTTGCTTTAACTGATGGTACAGTAGAATTCAGAAAAACAAAAAATGACAAAACGCTTGTTTCTGTAATAGAAGCAGTAGCTGAATAATCTTAGCTGTTAGTTTTGTTCAAATCATATTAAGGAAGTAGTTATATAACTGCTTCCTTTTTGTGCTTATATAGCCTTTCTGCCGGGATTTCTTTTCTTTTTGGGGCTCTCATCCCCCTGTTTTTATTTACCTGTAGTCCGGTGTACTGCAGGGTGCCGTGCTCCTGGCGTCGCACCAGCTCGTCCCTCGCTGCCTGCTGTCCACCGCAGCCCTTGAACAGGAGATCTGTTTTCAGCTTTTATAAGTCTTACAAGTATCCATTGACCGGCTTTAAATGTTCATCCTTAAATTGTTTATTTCAATCTATACATTGTAAGCAGGATTGACTATTCCTGAATAAATATCCGGGTATGGCTTTTTGTCATTTGTCAATTTTAAAAACCACTTATCAGGTGTTAATAACCCATTATCCCAATTCACTTTTCAGCCATTGTCAGGCGATATATCTTTGTATCAGAAATTAAAAAGCACACAAAAAACACACACTATGAAAAAGTTTATTTTAACTGCCGTAACCATTGTTAGTTTAGGTCTTGTATCTGCAAACGCAGCCGAAAACAATAACAAAGCTAATTTATCTGCTAAAGCCATCAATGTAGCTGCATTGGTTGAAGAAAATGCTAAACTTCAAACTGAGGTAGAGATGTTGAAAGAGTCAGTAGAAGATCTGAAAAGTACAATAAGCTACAGCAAAACGATGCAATCGACCATTAACAAGTTGCAAAAAGAAGATGAAGCAACTGCTAAAGAAAATGCGGACGCTTTAAAAGCTTACAACAGCTTAATGATTAAAACAATCGGCAGATTAGCTAATTAATTAGTCTGCTTTGATTGGTGAGAGATCTGAATGTTGCCATTCAAAAATTATTTTGATCAGCAGAAACGTTCAAAGTCCTTCCATTTTAACCGGGATTGTTAGACGATTGTCGACATTTGTGAACCCGTAATATGCATTTTTTAATGCAATAGAAGAAAATTATCTACAGGGCTTTAGTATTTCTGTTTTAATGAAATACGTGGCTAAGCAATAGCCAGGCTTCTTCCAGACCTCTCATTTAGCTATGAACAAATTGTGGTTTCATTAGTTAAAGCATTCGGATAAATGCTTTAAACCAATGAAATGTATAGGATCTGCAAGGTAAATGCAGGAGATTGTCTGAATGGGAATGATCCAGGGAGCAGGAGTGATCGTTTATTACACTTGTTTAAGTACCGCCCTTCTTTTGAAATACAATGCTATATATGCGAGAACTGCACATACAGCTCCAATGATTACCATTGCCCAAATGGCACCTGTTACCTGGGAGATATTGCCTTCTTCAATCAGTAATACCCTGAATATTTTTAAAAAATGGGTCAGGGGGATCATGTTGGCAATATTAACCACCCACTGCGGCATTTGTGATAACGGCCATGTAAATCCACTGAGAATAAAGCTGGGAGTGGCAATCACCATTAGTAATTCAGTTGCTTTTAACTGGCTTGGTATTAGGATGCTGAACAGTATGCCTATAAAGCATACGGACAGTACAAATACACCGGCTGCAAGTGTTAATGCGCCCAGGTTCTCATAAAACGGGATGCGGAACCACACGGTAAACAGCCAGTATAATAACCATATTCCAAAACTCATTAGTAAATACGGGATTATTTTTACTGCCATCAATTTTATAATGGACCTTGCCTGCGTTGCCAGGTTTTTAAATGTCCCGTTTTCGAACTCCGAGGCAAATGAAAGTGCCAGCCCCAATAATAATACCTGTTGCAATACCGTTGCCAGGATGCCCGGCCACAGGAAGTACATGTAATTGGTGCTGCGGTTATACTTTTTAATAAATGTGGTCTTAAATGGCTCATATTGACTATAAGCGATTGTTTCCGGCATTCCCTGCTTTTTTAAAGCTTCTATCTGTACCCCGGCCTTAAGGGTTCCCAGGCAAACCTGTATGGCTGTAGAAGCGTAATTGGCCGTAAGTACATTGGAAGTATTAACGACTGTCAGCACTTCCGGGTACTTTTTAGTCATTACCTGTTTTTCGAAGTCTTTAGGGATAATTACAATAGCAGGAATATTGTCGTTTTCTGCTACCAGTTTAGCCAGGTCATTCTGATCATATTTTACAAAAGCAACTTCCAGTACTTCATTGTCCTGCATCATTTCAATGGCTTTTTTGCTCATAGTGGTCTGGTCTTCATCTACTACTACTATCGGAAGGTCTGTGACTTTGCCTTTCTGGTACACATATCCCAATAAAATACCGTACATAATGGGCGCACCAATGAATAATACCCTCAATACGCTGTTGCTCCAGAATAAACCGAACTCACGTTTTATTAATGATAAAAATTGTTTCATCTGTTGTTGATTTTTAATTAGAGGGATTTGCTATTCCAGTTCCAGTGTGACGGTTGTTTTAGTAAACAGGGCCTGAGCTGCTTTTACATCCTGTGGATGCACCCTGATCTCAAATAAACTTTCCTGTAATTCATAATCAGGGTAGGCCGTTGCAATATTGGCATAAGCGCCTAATGGTTTTACGGAAGTCACATTTCCTTTTACAGAAGTATTATTGTATGGTACGGTTATAGTAAGTTCGGCCCCTTTTTTAATTTTTCCAAGTTTGCTTTCCGGAATGGTGAAACGGAAAAATGTACTTTCTTCTATGGTGCCGCTTACAAGTGTATAGCCCGGTAATGCTAATTCACCTTCTTTCAGGGTAATAGATTCAATGATCATATCCTGGGGCGCCAGTATATAGCGTTCACCGCTGGCTACTGAAACTTCCTGCAATGCGCCCAAGGCCCTTTCCTGTTGACCAAGTGCCATTTTCTGTTGTTCAACCCTGGCGCCATTTCTAACATCTGCGATTTCTGCCTGTACGGCTAAAAACTGGGATTGAGCGCCCTGGTATTTTGCAAAAGCTTCATCGTATACCTGCTGGGATACCAGTGAATCTTTGAGCATATTGCTTAACCTGGAAATGGATTTCCTGGCAAATTCATATTGTTCTTTAAGCGCATTTTGTTTGGCTTCCAATTGTTTCAGCTGATTATCGGTGGCGCCTTTCAGTGCCATATCATATTGTGCCTTGGCAGAGTGTACAGCTCCCTGGGCCTGGCTTTTTTTAGCGTCTACTTCGGGAACGTCCAGGATGATTAAAGTGTCTCCTTTTTTTACAATATCTCCTTCTTTAACCTTTAATTCTATAATCTTACCCGGTATTTTGGATACGACCCCAATTTGATCGCGTTCTATTTTTCCCTGTATCAGTGCATCTTTTGCGGGTTGTTTACAAGCTGCGATCATTGCTATAGCAGAAGTTGCAAGTAGTAATTTTTTTATCATAGCTACATGAATTATTTTGTGATAACTGAAGTTAAAAGTGTTCCGGTACCTGATAGTGTTTCTATTACGGTCCGTCGCTGATCTATTATTGTCTGTACCTTTTCTGTACCGGTTTTTATCATATCGTTTTCTGTTGCCAAGCGCTCAGTGATATTAATGAGTCCTTCCTGGTACTGGCGTATGGCCATGTTCAGGTTATTTTTAGCAACCAGCTCTTTTTGTAATACCACCTGGTATTTTTCGTTGGCAGAACGGTAAGTTGATAGATTGTTTTCCAGCAATAAGTTAAGTTTATCCCTGGTATCGTCTATTTTGTTCTGTACCTGTACAGAGGCGAGTTTTGCTTCTTCTACTTTATGCTTGCGTTCAAAACCTCCGAAGATTTCCCATTTTGCTGATACACCAACCATCAGTGCGGGACTTAGCGCAAATGAATTGAGTCTTGCGTGAACTGGTGTTGTCAAAACATTATTTTTGGGGATAATAGTAGAGGCATTGAATAAATTCAGGTAAGTAAGTCCTCCAAAAGCACCTACAGCAGGCAGGTAAGTTCCTTTCTCTTTTTTTACCAGGAAGTCGGATGCTTTTTTATAGGACTCTAATGCTTTCAGTTCCTGCTTGTCGTTTACAGATAGATCCTCTGATATCACTAATGGGGATAGTTCGTATTTTACTTTAACGATCTCATCCTGGGAATATCCTGTCAGGTAATTAATTTTCTTATACAGTACTTTCCGTTTTCCCTCTACTTCTATTCTGCTGGCCTGTAATTCCAGGTGCGCTAGTTTTATTTTTTCCCGGTCATACGGAATAGCCAGGCCTTCGCTAATGGCTTTTTCAACGCGGTGGGTTTCTGTGGCCAGCCTTTTTTCACTTTCGTTAATAAGGTTATCTATCTCATCTAACAGAAATAATGCGTCGAAACTGCTGATGACTTCTTTGGCTATATTCTGCTTTTCTACTTCGGTTAGTTGCTTTTCGGCTTCCAGTTTTTGTTCCAGTGCTTTTGCACCATTTTCTATTTGTCCGCCACTGTATAATACGGTTTTAGCCATGATGCTGCCGTTGAACAGGTTACCATAATTATCGAAGCTACTTTTGCCTTCAAATATTTCAATGCCGGTAATTGGAAGTTGTGTTGCCGGTAAATCTACCTTGATTTTAGAATCGAAATATAAATAGGTAGCTGATGCTTCAACTTTTGGGATGTATTTGTTTAAGACACTTTTCTTTTCCAGCGCTATTTTCTCATGCTCAATTTCATTGTTTTTTATAACACTGCTTTTAGAGATGGCCTTAAGGACAGCATCCTGTAATAATGGACTGATATTTAACTGGCTATGGCCTTTGGCCCATAGCAAAGTAAAAAACGGCAGTAGTAAAATTTTGCTTCTCATATTAATAATGTTCCAGGTTTTTGTAAATATGTTGAAAGGTTTCTTTCACCATTGTTATTTGGTCATCTGACAATCCTTTTACAGCTTCTTTGGCGGTATCGTCAACAATTGTCATCATTTTATCATGTATTTCTTTTCCTGTTCCGGTTAAGAAGACGAGGTTGAGCCTGCGGTCGTTGGCATCGGGGCGTCGTTCAACCAGTTTTAGTTTTTCCAGGCTATCCACCAGCCTCGTTACACCCGGCCTGTCTCTGTAGCTTTTATCAGCAAGGAGTTGTTGGGAGCAACCATCATTTTCAGCCAGTACAGCTATAATTGACCAGAGTTCTGCAGATAACTCAATGTTTGCTTTTTTAAAATTCTTTTTCAGGGCCCGGTTAAATGCTTGTGGCGTTCTTCCGCTTAGTAAATTATAGAGATCTCTGTTTTTCAATATTGTTGTCATAGTAATTGTTGTTTAAACAACAAAATTACTACATTAAGCTATATGTCAAATGTTTTTCGGAATATTATTAATAATTTTAACAATGTGCTTGTAATTAAGAAACCCGGGTTTTAAACTATGTTTTCATTAACAGTTCATTAAAGGTAGATAATTTATATGAGGAAACTTCTTTATGGTATTGTGATCGTTTTAAAGAATTTTAAGGACAATATTTTTGTCATGTGGATGGATAAGTCTGGATATGGTCGTTTATTCAGTGTATTGTCACTGTTGGGAATTGATAGGTTAGGCGGTGATGGTGATTAGGAATGTATTGATTAATAGTTGATTATCTTGATTCATATAATAATGTTCAAAGGCTGCGGGACAATGTCATTTAGCTAAGGATATACTAGAAATAAGAAAGCCATTGAAAGTCGAACTTTGTTTT
>JAQGEF010000060.1 GCA_027854065.1 Polluticaenibacter yanchengensis
GAAACCTTTCCACGTTCCATTTAGTATTTCATCAATTTCTTCTACTATTGTATCAATTATACCTCCATCTTTGGAGTCACTACTATCTAAAAAAAATCTTAACTCACCTTGAAGCGGCGGTGATGTTCCCTCATGATTAACATTACATATCGGCCAAGTGCCCCAAAAAGGATGTTGCCTTATTCGAAATATTAAATCATATTGTTCATGTACACTCATAATGAGTTCTTTTGTTTATAAAAAGCTATTCTACACATGCTTTCCAAGACAATAAAATCTGTTTCCAATCTTCTAAAGGTATTATTGTTTTCGTAAATTGATCTTGCCATAGTTCAAAGTGAGTAGGGGTTATATGTGCAAACCAATGATTTCCCATTTGCCATCCAAGGCCACCACTATAGTCAGGATCAATTATTTGTGAAAAATTACCAGATATTGCGAGGTTAATATCGGATACAAAGTCATCAATGTCCTCAGGATGTTTAAATGTATAAATATAATTTCCAATTGGATTGCCTGTTATTAAGCCATCAAATTTACTTGATAATTTACTCATTGTCAGGCCGTATTTTTCTAGTATTTCGTTATTCATAAAGAGTGATACCGTTAAAAATATTTCTGTTGATTTCTATTTACTATAATGCACTTAGAACTATTTCTGCAATTTCATGTATATCTTTTAAAGGAAAGGTTTCTTTAGTTTCATACCACTTATCTTCTAAAAACATCTCAAATGTTTTGTCACTATTAATAATTCCAACATAAATCAAATCTCCAACTTCCCGATACCATTCCCGATCATCATATTCGATTGAGTTATATTTATCGTTTAATGCTAAATCTACATTACTAATAAGACGTTGTAAACTCCTTTTAGAACGAGTCATCATCGAGAAAAAGAAATTAATATTATCCGATTCTGCTCTGATTTTTACATATCCATTGCTTTGCTTGGTTATAGATATACCATATCTAGTTAATATTGTTGTACTCATAATTATAAAGTATCCAAATGATTTTTCAATGCTTGTAAGAATGTAGCAAATTCTGTGTTTGTTTTTTTGATTATAATTATTTTAAATATGGTTGGCGTAGCTTGAAAATTATTGCTATTCAATATTTTTAAGGTAACGTGCCTAATTTCCGTTTTGAATTAAAAAAGCTCTCCATGTTTCCACTAGGTCGTGAAAGTCTTTTAGCGGGACAATATCTATAGGACCAGTTATGCTTTTCGCAATAGAATATATATATACTGATTCATTATATATATCCCCATAACAAGAACGTCCATCCAAAAAACCGTTAAGCTCAGGATCTTCTCCTCCCTCCAAATATAGATTTACTTTAGATAACAATTCAGTTGCTTCGGATGAGACTATAATATCATCAAGAAACTCTGAAACACCACCTTTACCATTAGTATTTATGACTCCAAATTCGATTTCACCACGAATATCTTTTGTTTTTACAAACTTTAAGTTATACTGTTTTAATAATTCATTATTCATGTAGTATATAGTTTATGGTTTCAATAAATAATCTCTCCATGCCTCTACTGTGATTTTGAAATCTGATGTAGGAAGTATAAAGTCTGGTTGTATATTATAATTTAATTCCCATTCTTCCTAATCATGATAGATTTTTGTTTCAATTTGGGAAATTTCTGCAAAATTTAAACTTTGAGTTAGCCCTCCTCCAAATTGATAATTACCTTTCAAAACAGCATTGATATCATCTAATAACTGATTAACTTTATTCTCATTGTTATGATTCCATGTATAAATGGATAGCCAGTCATTAATGGTATAAATATTCTTTTTTGAAAATTTATCTATTTCAATCTTACTTGATAGTTTTTTAATATACTCATGATTTTTTGTTTGTATTCTGGAATTTCTATTGTAATTATTGATTATTAGAATGTTATTTGAACTTTAAAGTTGTAATAAATATGCATTAGAATTACTGGTTTACTGTTTTTATTTGGCATTTTTTATTTAAGGAATGCCTCTAATGCGACTTTTGTTTTCCAAATATTTATTACGTAAAATTGATTATTTCGATTTTTTTATTAAAATGGGATTCTACCTTCTTTTACATCTTGAACACCATCATTTACTAATTCTTGAATAGTTTTATCCCACTTTTGTATCCAAGTTGGATTGTCTTCCCAAGGATCCAATACATAGTAATTCGGATTATCGCCCTCATCCAAATAAATAAATAAATAAGTACCTGCGGTTGTATCAAAAACATAAAAAGGTCTGGAAATAACTTTGTTCATATCGTCCATGTTTCCTCTTACTAATTCCTGTAATGCTTCTGTTCCTTTTGATCCCCAGTTGATAACATAACAACTTATCCCACCCAAAAACAGAAGTTCTTTCAATACTTTGGGAAAAGGATTGCCATTGTTGTACAATTCCTCAAGATGAGTAATTTCAGCTTCAGAAATTCCCTTAATTGCTTTTGGATTCTCCTTATTATCGGGAAAACGATACGGATTATTCTGTAATTGGTTTAAATATTTTATTTCCATATGAATTGCTAAAATGATTTATCTCTTTTTACAATTTTGACAATGCTTTTACCAGTTTTCCTAAGCTTATTAAGCCACTTTACATGCCATTTAGAATCATTTCTTATTGAATGCACAGAATCTCTAAAGGCAATCCATTCCTGGAATATGGCTTTTAAATCAGTAAGCGGTATTCTGGGAAGAGTTGACCAACCAGAATCCACTGCTAAGTATGCAAATCCGTCATTTAGGTCAAGCTTCATTTTATTATCAAATGGGGTATAAAAAATGTTGTCTTCATCA
>JAQGEF010000061.1 GCA_027854065.1 Polluticaenibacter yanchengensis
AAACGGCCAATCTGCGGATCATAACTCCGCAAGGTAAAATCATGCCAGCCAAGGTCTTCATCTAACTCGTTAAATTCTCCCTGGTAACCGTAAGCATTATTAGGAGCACCAAATGAACGGCTGCTCAAACTTGCTATCTTTAAGCCAAACGCATAATAATGATTTTCTTCCAATATCCGGCCACAGTCGTGGCACACAATCATATCATCAAAATACACGTATTCGCCGCTCTCATTACTCACAAATACCATACAGTACCCATTCTTTGGTACTTTGATATTGAGTAATATTATTTGGCTACTACGCTCAAACTACTTACATAAAGTATTGGATAAATAACAATTAAATGCAGATTTTAACCTAATTATCTTAAACTTTCAAACATCTTTGATTTTATTGATAACTCTTTAAATAAAAAATCCATAATTAAAGCAACGTTTTTTTTAATTATATCATCTTTATCAATAAAATCATTAGAATTTAGATACAAATAAAATTCTGGATTATCAATAACAGAAGAGTAATAAGTATTCAAGAAATGTTGTTGAATACACACACTATATCCACCTGTAGAAAGTGTAGAATATTGCCCCTTCAATCCATAAATATTTCTATGTAACAATACGCTATCAAGAGATTCCCACCATACTTTACTTTTATTTACAAACCGGTCCTCTATTTTCTTAATTTTTATCAATCCTATATCATTGTTAATATCAGCGAGAAAACGTATTACTCTTGCTTGACAATTTTTCTTATCTAAATCTATAATCAAGTAAGCACTATCTCCATACACAAAAAAACGAATCAGACTATCCCCCTTTAAAGATGAGATAGTACTTAATCCAAAATAATGAGATAATGAATCTTCGATGGACTGTTCATCATTTGGGTAAGTAAATTGAAATACAGTGTCAGTATTCTTGATAATGTTATTACTTACATTCTCTTTGCTTTCATTAGTACAGGCAATCATACTCCCGTAAAGAATCGTAACAAGAATAATTAATTTTAATTTCATTATATCTATTTTACATATTTTTTCTTCCATGATGGCTCTCCTCTTATTGGTTTATCTCTATTATCTCTCCAGTTTTCTTTATTAAATAGAGGTTTTCCTTTACCTTTATTTTTCTTAGTATCAAGCCCACTAGATAGCTCTCTAAGTACATTAATCTTGTCTCTTGGATTTTCTCTAGAAGAAGTAGGAGCATCTCCTCCTCTGTTAACATATAGATGACCATCTGGAGTAACTAAATAAAAGTCTACTTCATTCAGGTTTGAAAGTTCCATGAATTTTTCATCAGATTTCTCATTAGGTAATTTATTAGTTTTTTTGTCTGAAAAAACATTACTGAAAACATGCGTATGTATTATGCCCTTAACATTAAACTTTCTTAGATCATAAAGAATGTTATCAAAACCTACATTCTCACTCTTACCTTTTAAATATCTATATTTATATTTTATTTCATTATTAATCTTAACTTCATAAATTACACCACCCCATTCAGGAGATGAACCTGCATTTTTACCAGGCCCCTTGTGTGCAAAATGAAATGCTGCTTCATCCCAAGATTCAAATAAAGTTTCTTCATCAACTCCTTTTTGCAACTCGGCTTCACTATAGCTTCCACCAAAAACATTCAAACTATTTGGCCTTCCAGTATTAATATTCCCATCATTGATGCTCCGCACTGTAATATTCATTACAGTAAAAAAAGAGCTGGCTAAACTGGATATTGTAAATGAGGCAGAATAAGCGACAGATGATCCAACGCAAGCTACCTGTTTTAAAGCTGCTGCTGCAGCTGAACTCACCCATCCTCCACTTTGGTCTATTGTATTCACTGGGTCATTCCCCATGCCCACATAGCCACTTGCAAACTGATCATAAGGATCTGCCTGCAAAAACCGCCCGATCTGCGGATCATAACTCCGCAATGTAAAATCATGCCAGCCAAGGTCTTCATCTAACTCGTTAAATTCTCCCTGGTAACCGTAAGCATTATTAGGGGCACCAAATGAACGGCTGCTCAAACTTGCTATCTTTAAGCCAAATGCATAATAATGATTTTCTTCCAATATCCGGCCGCGGTCATGGCGAACGATCATATCATCAAAATACACATATTCACCACTCTCATTGCTCACAAATACCATGCAATACCCGTTCTTAGGCACTTTGATATTGAGCAATGCCAGTGGCGCTGCCCCGTCACCTGCTATCTGTACGCGCTGGCTCGTGCTTCCTTCCCCCACATAGTGCATCCGTTCGTCAAAAAACATGATATTCAAGTACGCTTTCGGCTTTGTACTGCCGGTATTGCCCAGGTCGCTCCACTGTGTGCCAAAGATACCCGGGTTTAAATTATTCACAATGGCTGTGGCATTGTTTTTTATCACTGTGCCGGTACCGGCACTATTTACCAGTGTACCGGCTAATGCCCCCAATACGGTATTGATAATGGTACTGGTAGTGCCTGTATTTACTACAGG
>JAQGEF010000062.1 GCA_027854065.1 Polluticaenibacter yanchengensis
TAGCTTATTTGCCAAAAAACATTGCTGCACAGGTAAGTGTAAGCGGTACCGTGTACATTGATAACAATAGCCTTACTGGCGGCATAGATGCCGGTGGCACTGGTGGCGGCACCTGGGCTACAGCCAACCAACTGTATGTAAATGCTGTAAAGGACGGACTGGTAATTGCACGGGTTACCGTAAGCAATACCGGAGTTTTTACATTTCCAGCCAGCGGTGCATTAACTACCGGTGATGTAGTAACTTTTCAATTAAGTAATGTACAGGGTACTGTAGGCGCTGCCCCACCTCAAAAAACATTGCCAAACGGCTGGGGTACTGTAGGCGAAAGCACCACTTCGGGACCAAGCGATGGCACACCCAATAATGAGTTTGTGCTCACCATTCCTGGCACCAATAGTCCCAATAACACCACTAATCTTTTCGGCATTACCCAACAGAGTTTTGTGGATGTGGGTGTAGGCTTTTTACCAAATAAAACATACGCTTGTGGCAGAACTATGTTTGTCGTAGATATGCGTTATATTAACCTTGCTACCAGTGGACCTGCTGTTCAACTACAAAATAATGTTACTATTACCCTCCCTGCTGGTGTTACAGTGGTTAGCGGTGGGGTCCAGGGTTATAATATAGCCGGAGGAACATGGACCACCCCTCCTGTTTTTTCTACCACTGCCAACAGTATTACCATTAATGCGGGTGCTGTACTAAATGATAATTCCAACAGTGTCCGTGGTACCCAGGGTTTTATTTATGTAGAGGTACAGGTGTGTAATGCCGGTACAGTAACCTTACCTGCCAATAGTTTCAATTTTGTACAAACAAGCGGCACTTTGTACACTTATACCAATCCGATCAGGGATGTAGAGCCGGTTAGTATTGCACATACTGCCAACCCTACATTGACCAAAACATGCCAATCGCTGGATATAGGTATTTTGCTGGACGCTACCGGCAGTATGTCGGTTCCGGAGAGAGAGCAGATTATTACCGGTATCAAAGGTCTGCTGGATGACCTTGAAGCACATTATACCAACGGGCTGGTTCCTACTCCGTTCAGACTACGTATTGGCAAGTTTGCTTCTACCGGAGGTTATGCGCAATTTATAGACCTTACAGAAGTTACCGCAGCCAATCGCCCGCTGTTTGATAATGTATTAAGAACCGACTGCGGCAACCCTTCAGCCTGTTATGCTTATGAAAACACAGGTACCAACTGGAATGACGGGCTCACCAATTTCAACCATACAGGGCTGGATGTAATGTTCTTTTTTACGGATGGCACACCTAATCAACCGTATCTTGAAATTTTGCAGGCCTCTGATGCTGCCAATGATTTTGTAGAAAATGTAACCAATGCTTATGATGCGGCCAATGCCATTAAAGCTGCCGGCGTACGTTTGTTTACTATTGTAAATGATGAAGAATTTTTCTTTACAAGCGGTATGGATGCGTCACCTGCTACTCCTTACGGATTAAGCATAGTTAAATCTTTAACAAATGGCGCCAATGCACTGCCTTATACCAATGATTTCAAAACACAGGATTACTATGTAGGTCCTTTCTCCGGTATTAGTAATTTTTTCAATTCCGTTACCTCCAATATATGCAGCACTACCCCAATTATCAGTGGTAATGTATTTAACGATGCCAATGGCTTAAACGATAACCCTACTGGTATGGTAAATGGTAGCGGCACCAATGCTGGCGGACTGAACGCTATTTTGTACAGTAATACAACCGGAGCGGTGGTGGCTGTAGTGCCTGTAAACGCCGATGGTAGTTATACCTTCCCTCCTGCAGTGGGTGGGAATACTTATTCGGTATACATCACTACTGCTACGGCCACTGTTGGTCAACCGGCACCTCCGGTTGTTACACTACCTGCGGGTTGGGTTAGTACCGGAGAACAAAACTGTGAAAACGCAGCAGGCTGCACCGGTAGCGATGGAACTGCGAATGGCGTATTGTCCCTGGGCCCGGTTAACAACGATATTACCCAGGCTAATTTTGGTATTGAAAGAACGCCCAATAGTGATAATGTTTCGGAAGACATTTCAACCCTAACAGGAAATGCCATTCCTGCCGGCACTATCACAACCGATGTTAGTGGTTCCGATGCTGAAGATGGTGTTCTTGGCAATAGTAGTACCTTTACTGTTACTCAATTACCATCTAACGCTACCATGTTGTATAATGGCATAGCCGTAACAGTTAATCAAATCTTTACTAATTTCGACCCGGCTTTGTTATCCTTCACAGATATCAGCAATGGTTCTACGAGTATAATTTTCAATTATGCTTTTACTGATGCTGCAGGAGTTTCGGACCC
>JAQGEF010000063.1 GCA_027854065.1 Polluticaenibacter yanchengensis
TGAATGGCGTCTTTGATCTCTATTTTGTATGGAATTTTTTCTGTGTTATCGCATTGTTCTACTTTGGGATTGGAGGCAAATACTAATAAATCTTTGATTCCTGGTGTTGAGAACCTGACGCTGTCCATGATCTTGTAGCGGAAATAGGGTACTCCGTAGATGTCATCTATGGATATATACTTAGGATTATTGATGACAATATCCTTTGGATTTATAATGTCAGCATTACTTTTAGTGAACTGTGCTATAATTTTGGTTGGTTCATATCGTAATGAAACGTACAGATCAACGGGTGAATTGACACAGGCATAGAAGTTGGTGGTATCGCTGTCGTTGTAGGAGTTTTTAATTTTTGGATAACCACTGAGGTTGTTAATATAAGTACCGACGTTGAGAGAGTAACTTTCGTATGCTCCAAAGCCGTAAGAGATACCTGTGAAGGTGGTGTCACATTCTACTGTACATAATGCAGGGGGCCTAGGGTCTGTATTGGATTTTGTGTGCCAAACTCTTGTTACAATGGTGTAGTCCGGCAGGCTGGGATGTACATCTAACCGGGAGTAATTGTTTAACTGCCCGTCAATTTTAAGGCTGCTTAATCCTACGGTAGGTACGCTGATAGACATCATATTATAGTCTATGGCGGCTTTATCGTTTCTTAGGAACTGGGTTCTTTTTACGCCTTGTTCTATGGGGCTGAGGAAGAACATTTCAGGATCTCCTACTCCCTGGTAATCGCAAAAACCTTGTGAGGGAAATATTTGTAATACCTGAATGGGATTATCTGCTTCTATATAATCGTTTGAAGCACTAATATATTGATAGTATCCTTTGGTTAAACCAGTCATAACGACCCCGTTGCGTTTTACAATGGTATTAGCGGGGTCTTTTGGCATTACCCGAAAGATATTTGGATTTTGGGCATTGGGGTTACCTACTACGGTTGATGCGGTGGTGATGTATCTTCTGCCCCAGGCTTCTATCGGAAATAGCATCTGAAAGGAAGGGTCTTCATAGGCAGTTCCACTAAAGGGAGTGGAGCATACTGTGTAATTGGCACCGCTGCCAATCATTGCCATGAATGGTAAGCATACGCCATCGCTATTGGCAATGGATATTAACTGGGAATTGATAAAATCGTTGGTTAGCCTGGCTCTATCCTGCGGTACGTCTGCAAGTATCTGGTAAATGTCGCCTTTGTTGAGTACAATTTCTATTGGGACATTTGCAGGCAGGCCGCTGCGTGTTTTATTGGTAGGGGTGAGCCTGATTTTGGTATTGTCATAATGGGCGACCACATTTAAAGTGGCAAATCTGTTTGCCTGATCTGTAGGACTTTGGGGGAAGTAATTAATCGTTTGATCGTCGCTTAATGCTTTGTAGGCATACCCCCAACTATCTACGGGGATTAACATGGCAGCATAGGAAGCACCGGGTATTACCATGTTTTGAGTGCAGGTAATGGGTACGTCGCTGGTTATGTGAATGGCTTTGTTTTTAAATATGCCTTCGGAATTAGTCCCGCCCGGAAAGGTTGACGCGCGTGAGTACAACATGGCGTTGTGCTCTGCATCACCACCGATACTCCTGGTACCAAGAGGCATGTTATCGCTGCGGACGGATTTATTGGCGGGCACAATGTATTCTTTTTTATAGGTAGTGCCGTGGATGGTTAGTGTTACTTTTGCATCTATCTCGGCACTAAATACGAAACTGAGCTTTGGAGTATCAGACGGAAACCATGCCATGATTTCAAATGTGGCATTGTGGCTCATTCCTGTCCAAAACTCGGTGCCTTTGTTGCTTAAGTTTTGTGCATTTATACTTCCGGTGATAAATAAAAGAGTAATTAGTATTAAGACGATCCGTTTCATTTAATAATTTTTGAATGACTGACACTTAAACACGTTATTGTAATTCCTGGTATGCTGTTGATGCCAGGGGTTTATTAATGATTGTATGTTTAATACGCCGTTTTGGTTAAAGCCAAAGTCCAATATAGGTGTTAGAGTTAAATTTTCATCTTTTTGAAAGTCTGTTTTTGTTGTTTTTGGGCTAAATTCAGGTAGAAATACTTAGTCTTTTATTTGGCTTATTGATGTTTGCGGGGATAGCCGGCTTGAGAATATTTAACCCACCCCCTAACCCCTCTGGGAGGCAGGGCTGTTGTGTTCTTAGGATATTGTATATTTATATTAAAAAAGATGGAATCTTATAATCTATTGTCATATTTA
>JAQGEF010000064.1 GCA_027854065.1 Polluticaenibacter yanchengensis
GAATTTAACGAGTTAGATGAAGACCTTGGCTGGCATGATTTTACCTTGCGGAGTTATGATCCGCAGATTGGCCGTTTCTTACAGGCAGACCCTTATGATCAGTTTGCAAGTGGCTATGTGGGCATGGGTAATGATCCGGTAAATACAATAGATCGGAGTGGGGGCTGGGTCAGCTCGGCAGCAGCAGCAGCTTTAAAACAGGTTGCTTGCGTTGGATCATCTGTCGCTTATTCTGCCTCATTTACAATAGCAAGTCTGGCGAGTTCTTTTTTTACTGTAATGAATATTACTGTGCGGAGCATCAATGATGGAAATATCAATGTGAGTAGTGGAATACTGTTGAATACAAATTCAGATTTCTCAATGGAATGGAATAATGGTGGAGATGAGGAGTATGATGAAAGTTTTGAAAATCAACTTAAAAACCTCATTGAATTAAAAAATTATTGGGCAGCTCTTGCTTTAATAAGAAGTAAATACCCTGAACTTAAAAATAGTACAAAGAAAAGGATACTAGATGAGGAGTTTTTCGAAAACTTAAGAGGGCATATGGTGGAACCTAAAAATAATGCACTCTTTGTTAGATGGGGAGTTCCGTTTTTTAAAGGTTATTTAAATAATAAATATTCATTAGGTGCATTAGTAAGAAGTATTTATCACGAATACATTCACGTAGAATTGTATTCTAACATAAATACAGGAGCTGTATATAGGGGTATGGAAAAGTATAAGCATTTAGATTATACTAAGAAAGCGATTCAAGAAATTTTTGCTCACTATATCACATTGACAAATAATAGCTTACCAAATTTAACAGATGAGGAGTTTAATAAATATATTGATGTAGCGATAGAAGAATATAATAAATTGACAAAAGAGGAACAAGAAATATTGAAGTCAATCTACGAAACATTAAAAAGTATGAAAAAATGATAAAATATTTAATGATAATAATTGCGTTTTTTTTAAATATAGTTTATTTAAAAGCTCAAGTACAAGAGTTAAAAATGGACTCTGTTTATACAGATAAAGATTCTGTAAAAATTACATTGAAAATTGTTAGCTGTAAACCTGTTACTCTACCTTTAGATTTTTATTGGAGTGGCATAAATAGTAAATATGCATTTTTTCAAGTTGAGTTAGAGGAATTAAATAATAATATTTATATCGATAAGTTTAGGAATAGCATTTTTTCTGCTGACATATTTGATATTGATGAATATAATAACTTTTTAGAGAGGCAATATAGTTTTAGTTTAGGAAATTTGATAGAGAAAAATATTTTATATAGAATAAGGGTTATTATATATTACAATAAAAAGAATAAAGATATTCCGACAAAGAAAACAGAATGGAAGTATTTTAGGGTAATCTAATAATTAAAGGGGGTAAGAAGAACGGCAAGAGGCGAGCCGGGTATTGGTGTGGATTATAATTACCTGGATAAGCCTGAAAAGATTTATTTTGGCGGGAGAACAGATCTGAACAGTATTACATACACTTATGATGCGGATGGCAGAAAATTAAAGCGCAGTTTAAGTTATAGCCCCACAAGATCTACCACATATATCAGGGAGTATTTGTACGTAGGAAATTTTGTATATGAAAGCGATACTAGAAATGCTCCGGGGGAATCTCTTAAGTTTATCAATACGACGGAAGGTCAGCTGCGGATAATAACCCCGGTAGATGACAACAACGGTTATGATGCGCATGTGCGCACAGGAAATATAGAAACACCGGGAGGAACAAATGGTGTGTTCGATTATTTTATATCTGATTTCAGGGCCGATACCCGCATGATACTGACCGAGGAAGTACAGTACAGCCTGGCTACGGCCAGTATGGAAACAGCCGGTGGCAGGGGAACCGTGGAAGAAGGTATTTTTGGCAATGCGGGAGCCGGCAATGAAGTAGCCACGACCCGCATAGCCAATGTGAGCGGTATTGGCTGGGCAAGCAATACAAGCGGCTATGTAAGTCGCCTAAACAGCAGCAAACCTGTAGGCCCCAACCAGCTCTTAAAAGTAATGGGTGGTGATCTGATTTCTGCTACTACCAAATACTATTATGAGAACCCTGTAGTAAATACAGGCACTACCAGTACCATTATCAATACCGT
>JAQGEF010000065.1 GCA_027854065.1 Polluticaenibacter yanchengensis
ATCTCCGCTCCACTGCCACTCTCTACATAATTGAACTGCTCATCTAATAACAGCCAGTTCACATAGGATTTCGGCTTATTGCTAACATTCGGATTGTTTGCTGTTATAAATGATGTTATGCCAGGATTTAGCAAACCACTGCTGATGTCACCGCTCACAATCTTACCTCCACTTGCAGTAGGGGATAGTACTCAAAATAGGTAAGTAATGCTGATTCCGGAGCTGTTGGCAGAGGAAGTACTGCTGTGCTAACAGCTATACAGAGATAAATTGATTTTATCAGCCTCCATCATTTTCATTATGCTTTCGGAACAATCTTAAATCCTTATTACTCGTCAAATCTAAAGAGCTTAAACTTATCCAATATCCCAGAGTAATAATAATATTGAAATTCATTTAATCTTCTGCCATTCCAATCATAAAGTTTATCATTTTTAAGTTCCGTTGTTAATGGATAATAGAATTTACAATACTGTATTTTATTATCATAGTTTCCTGAAGAATACTCATTTTGATAAATCTTAAACGGTGTATCTTTTAAAACAATCCCATTCGAGATAATTTGCACTTTGATACTTTCAAACTGTTTATGCGACATATAAATAATGCCATTAGAATCGGGATATAAAGTATCTCTAATTTTATCATCATTTGATTTAACTATATAAATCCAACCTTCATAATCCGGTTTTATTTCCAAGTACAACTTTCCTTCTCTACAACTATATAGAAATATAGCTATTATACAAACAATACTAAACTTTTTCATACTTAATTCCCTGCATTATAGCCCATAAAATGAACCCAGCCTTTATTAATTTTTGGTTGCCAAAATTGATTAGATGCAACTTGAAAAGCTGCCATAGCTCTACCCTTTTCTGCATTATTCCCATACATCCAACTCCAAATTGTTGATACATGAGTTTGCATAAATGATGCTTGCTGGTAATCATATACTTGATTTATCAATGGATTATCTGGATTTCCAGCAAATACAGATACACTAGGGAATGTACCATGACTTAAATTTACTCTCAATTTACCTTTTGAGTCAATATCGATACTCATATCAACATTAACATCTACTACTTTACCAGCAATAAGAGTTAACCCTGGTTTTTCCCAAACATTAACTTCAGTGTGTTGTTCAAATCCTCCTGTCCATTCATCTGCAACAGGAAACATTTTTAGAACACTATTGTTTTTTCCTTTAACACTTGCTGATCCTTTGAATTCAAGTAACCCGACTTTCGTTATTCCTGTTTCTCTTTCCCAATCAGTCGTAAATCCCGTAAAGTTACCTTCTTTATTATAATTTCCTGTTATGGAATAAGTATTTCTCAATTTGGGACCTGAAACATCAAATGAGACAGGTATATCATTTGGATTACGGATTGCACTTATTGTTGTTAATGTCAATGTAGCACCAATATTACTATATTCTACATCATCCTCTGTATAAGTTTTACCTCTTGAAGTATTCCAAATAATATTTCCACTTTTGTCTTGAAACCAATCTTTACCTGTTGGGTCTGTTAGTATAATTGGATTATTAGCACAATAATTATATGGGTTCCAAGCATAATAATTAAAGGAGTGAGGATCAATTTGGCCGAATCTTCCTATCTGGTTATCATACATCCTTGCACCATAATCCAACCATTCTAAACCACTACCATCAGAGAACTCTTTACGTTGTTCTTCTTTACCATTGTATTTGTATTTGTTCTCCGCTATTCCATTTAAAGCTTTGGAGCTGATACCCGCCATTGATAATCCAAACGGATAGTAATGTGTCTCCTCCAATAACGGTCCTCGCACATGTGTCACCATCAGGTCATCAAAATAAACCCAGATTACGCATTAGAAAAAGGGAAATGAAAATTTTGAGATTGATTCCATAGTGAAGAGAACCACTTTC
>JAQGEF010000066.1 GCA_027854065.1 Polluticaenibacter yanchengensis
GATATGAGTGGAGCGTATAAGAATATCGGAGCGATATATAAGGGTGTGAATTTTGTGAATGGTAAGATAGATAATGCTTCACCATTACAAAATGTCGTTCATAGCGGAGATGAGTTATATATTGTGGACAGCGGTTTAGATGGTAATGATTGTATCGGAAGTTCGTCCACCTCAATCAGTAAGATATGGGCTGTCTCTAAAGATCATTTAACATTTACAAATAGCTTGTCTGAATCTCCATTTGTATTTGTCGATAGATCAGGTGGCTTATATAATCGTAGTAACGTAACGGTGAAAATAGTAAGGAGTGGTTATCGTAATTTACTGGATGGTAGTGTAGGTAGTGTAGAGTTGATGGAGAATCCCATTAAGACAGATGGGGGAATAACAAAATTGGTTATTAATAACAGCAGTAAGGTATTGAATGCAGGAGCAATAGAATATAAACAAAGGTGGTTGGTTGATAATGATGTTATAAGGAAACTGAAACTTGAAACAATAGATTGTGTTGAACGTGAAGTTTTAGATTGTGAAAATGGATATCTTGAAAAGTCTATTAATCCATATACGAAGGGGTTAATAGGTAATTACCGGGCGAATAAGAAGTATGTATATTATTCAGAGCGTAATAACGAGACGGTAGGTGACCGTCGTTCAGCGGGGTTGTTCAGTGAATTTAAGTTAATGTGGAATTTTGATGATTCAGATAGTAAGTTTAAGCAGGATCTATCGAATGCGAAATGGGTTTGGCAGACCGAGTCAACGAAGTTCAATAAGCGTGGCTTTGAGTTGGAGAATATTAATGCGCTGGGAATTTACAGTAGTGCCTTGTATGGTTATAATAAGATATTACCAGTGGCAACAGCCAGCAATACAAAATATAATGAGTTATGGTATGAAGGTTTTGAGGATTATGGGTTTAAATCAGCTATGAATGAGATTAATTGGTCGAATAGTATTTGTGAGGATAGGGCGTTAAAGTTGGATTTGTTAAATCAGGCAAATGCTTCCATTGTAACTAATAGTGCTCATACAGGTAAAGCTGCGTTGAAGTTAAACGCAGGAACTACTATGACTAACTCGTTAAACCTTGTTAATCTAAAGAACCCTTATGAATTAAGAGTTGATTCAAAAAGTAATAGTAGAATTATTAGTCCTTATGGTAATAAAGTTACTATAATTACCTCTAACTCAAATTTATACCTTAACCCCCCTCCAACAATAGTGTCTAAATATTTAGAAACAAACCCTAGTTATGATGGACTGAGTATGGATATTCAAATACAAGGAGTATGTGGCTTGGAAAATAAAAATGGAGATTATAATATTAAAACAGAATTTTATATAGAAATAAAGGAAGATAGACTTTATAAATTCAATTTTTTTAAATATACTCCAAGTTCTATTGATTTAATAGCAGATTATTTTACTATTCTATATGAAATAAGGAATCAGAATGGTTCAATTATTTATCCAAACAACTCATATGTTTATACAAGACAAGAATCTCCTAGTGAGATTAGAAAAACCGCAGATTATTGTTTGAAAAAAGGCATTTATAAAGTAGAGTTGTTGTTGTATGGATCAGCTATTTTTCTGTGTACCAATCACGATAATATATTGTTACATAATCCAATTCCTGTTTTACCTGATAGATTTGCTTTTTATGAAGATGGATCTACTAAGACGGTAAATAATGACTTGCATATATTTAAGTCTGATTCTGTTAGCGTTATATGTAGTTATAATAGTCCGATTTCCTCTAGTTCATCGATGTTAAATGGAATTTTAGAGATTCCGAAGGATAAGCGTATGGTTATAAGCGGTTGGGTTAAGGAGGATTGTGGTAAT
>JAQGEF010000067.1 GCA_027854065.1 Polluticaenibacter yanchengensis
GATATGAGTGGAGCGTATAAGAATATCGGAGCGATATATAAGGGTGTGAATTTTGTGAATGGTAAGATAGATAATGCCTCACCGTTACAAAATGTCGTTCATAGCGGAGATGAATTATATATTGTGAATGGGACAGCTACCAATGATTGTATGGATTTTGCAAATACACACAAGATCTGGGCGATATCTGATGATCATTTAACTTTTACAAATACGGCCAGTCCGTTACCGAAATTTGTGTTTGTTGATAAAGATGGAGTGATATATAATGGGAATAATGTAACGGTGAAAATAGTAAGGAGTGGTTATCGTAATTTACTGGATGGTAGTGTAAGTAGTGTAGAGTTGATGGAGAATCCCATTAAGACAGATGGGGGAATTACAAAATTGGTTATTAATAACAGCAGTAAGGTATTAAATGCCGGAGCAATAGAGTATAAACAACGCTGGTTAGCGGATAACAGTGTGGTAGGTCAATATAGTTATGTTCCTTACTATTGTGATAGTATAAGGGTTAAAGTATGTAAGAATGGTAACCTGGAGCAGCAGATGAATCCATATACGAAGGGGTTAATAGGTAATTACCGGGCGAATAAGAAATATGTATATTATTCAGAGCGTAATAACGAGACAGTAGGTGACCGTCGTTCAGCGGGGTTGTTCAGTGACTTTAAGTTAATGTGGAATTTTGATGACTCAGATAGTAAGTTTAAGCAGGACCTATCGAATGCGAAATGGGTTTGGCAGACCGAGTCAACGAAGTTCAATAAGCGCGGCTTTGAGTTGGAGAATATTAATGCGCTGGGAATTTACAGTAGTGCTTTGTATGGTTATAATAAGATATTACCAGTGGCAACAGCCAGCAATACAAAATATAATGAGTTATGGTATGAGGGTTTTGAGGATGGTGGTTTTAAATCGCAGGTGAATCATACAGGCAATGAGGTTTGTAATGATGTTTCATTGGATTTAAATATAGAACAATCCAATACTTCTTCTTTAGTAAATAATGTAAGTCATACCGGTAAATCTTCCTTAATGGTAAATGCCGGGGAGGTTTTAAATGTTCCATTGAAATTCAATACTCAAACACCTAACAGTGCGGCTAAGTTTAATGTGGACGGTACCAAAACCAACAGGTATGCACCGTACATGGAAGGAGTAGGTTTTAACTCTCAAATAGATCCAAGTTCGGGTCCGTTAAATACATTAAATGTGGTTAATTCAGGATTGAATTATAAAGAAATATATTCTGCATTTACTATACATTCTAACTACTCCAATCCGTATTGCTCATATACAGGGGAGCATAAATTTTATGTCAATATTGAAAATGAGGACTGTCAAGAATATTATTTTCGCTTAAAAACATTTCATGAACATTTACAGAGCAATTCACCAGGCACTCCTGAAATTAACTTTAAGTTAAATGCATCTATTCGAAATCTATCAAATGTTAATGAAAGCCCTATCGAGTTGACATGTGGAGAAGAGTTTTGGGAACCTTGGAGAACAAATAGTAGAGAACCTGTAACAGATATTGAGTATAGATATGTTTTAAATAAAGGGATGTATGAAATTATATTGAATTTTGATTTTAAACTAGCGTATTTAAGCCATACTCCTCCTGTAACTATGAATGGAACTTATAGTTTTGATTCAGATTTACCATTACCATTTTATATTAATCCTGCTCTTCATTTATCGTGTATAGCGAGTGAGCCATTAAAGTCTTTGACACCGGGTGTATTGTTAAATGGAATTTTAGAGATTCCGAAGGATAAGCGTATGGTTATAAGCGGTTGGGTTAAGGAGGATTGTGGTAAT
>JAQGEF010000068.1 GCA_027854065.1 Polluticaenibacter yanchengensis
ACTAAAAATAGCTTAAATCCATAGAACCATCCTGTAGAAGTCTTACCCCGCTTAGCTTTTCCGTAAAAAACCTTGTTGTTATAGATACGTCGGTTGTGGCAAACCGACAGACTGGTGGAGTCGGTATAATACAGATTACATAACCAGCCGACACGACAAAGATTTAAATACAAAATTATTAAGGGAAGAACTCTGGGTTTAAGTTGTACAAACCTGCTATAACTCGGAGCAGAAGGAAAGTAACTTTTTAAAGCACCATTTTTGACTGTTTGCTCATAATAATATTGAAAACATTTGTAGCCGCTTAGATGATAAAGTATTTCGATGCAGACAATTTCAGAATGACTGATGCCGGGCTTATTGACTGAATAAGGGCTCTGTTTGCCAATGAGTTTTCCTTCAAGAATTTGTTCACATTTTTCAGTAAAATCATCTAACTGACAAAAGATTTCTATAATTTTAAGTTCGTTTAACAGCATGGTATGGGTAGGTTGGTTACCTAATTTTAACCCCATACCTGCTTTTTCCCAAAAACTTTTTATCTACATATGTTGATAATCAACATTTAGGACCCAAAACTCACGTTACTTATTTTGGTAGAAAGTTTGGTGTAATGGTATTTAAAGATAGTTTATCAGGTCAGGTATTATACAAACAGTATGTAAAACATGAAACAAACAAGTTATACCTGGCTGGCATTGAGGAAATATCCAGACGAGGCATTAAAGTCCAGTCCATTATCTGTGATGGGAGAAAAGGATTGTTTAGCTTATTTGAAGATGTAACTATCCAAATGTGTAATTTCCATCAGGTGGCAATTATAAGAAGATACTTAACTAAAAGACCTAAAATGCAGGCTAGTAAAGAATTATGGGAAGTTACACAGCTATTAGCACGTACAGATAGAGAAAGTTTTGAAGGAGGCCTAAATGCCTGGTATCTTAAATGGACTGATTTTTTGAACGAAAAGAAAATGGGTATTGATGGCAAGAATAGATATATCCATAAGAAACTCAGGAGTGCTTACAATAGTCTTAAAAACAATATGCCGTGGCTATTTACCTGGTATGATAATATAGGATTAGAAATACCTAATACAACTAACGCTATTGATGGAATGTTCTCTGATTTGAAAAATAAATTGAGAAATCACAATGGATTGTCAATGGCAAGAAAAATACGTTTTATAGATGAGTTTTTTAAGGTATGAGTCCAAAGTAAATAGCTGCTCATTTTATTGAACAGCTATTAAGAAGCTTTACTTCGGACACCAACCTATCCCTGGCAGGTTGCTCTCCAGCAGAGCCTACTTCCGTTTTGGTCGATAGAACAAAGGTGATGACTTTCACTAAAAGCAAAAAGTAATGTCAAAATAAACACCAACTATTTTGTCCACTCGAAAGAATCATCTATAAAATACCAACTATTTTGTCCATTACACCTCATTTCACATATAGTATAAAGGGCAACTGAAATTCAGTTGCCCTTTATCTTTACATCCTTTTATTATATGGGGCTACCGGCAGTTGTAATACCATTCACCATTTGTCCGGCGTGCTTATGGCTCCGCTTACGCTCGGTGTATTTTTGCAGGGCGGCTTCAAATATTAAATCCCATCTGTTTCATCCTGCAAAAAATACACTGCCTCCTTCGTCGGCACCAACGCATGCCGCAGCCCAATGTCATTTAGCTAAGGATTATACTTCGTAAATCCATGATTTCGAATCGCTTTAATATCATTTTTTGTTTCAAAATCGCATTCTCTAACAAATGAAAA
>JAQGEF010000007.1 GCA_027854065.1 Polluticaenibacter yanchengensis
TACCTTTTTTGAAACCGGCAAATTTAATTTTAAATTATTTTTCTCTAAAACCCTTTGCTGTATTACGTTTCACTTCGCTTTTAAAGAACTTTTTTAACACCCCATTTTTATTGGGAGTGCAAAAGTAACTGTCTTAAACCATAACAGCAAATCTTTTTTTACAATTAGCTCGAAAAATCTCTTTTGAACAGGTAATCTACATTTAAGTGAGTGAACCCACCCCTGCCCCTCCCAAGGAGGGGACTGAATCATTTGTGGGGGGATTAGTTGAGTATTAGGCTAGCGTTGCTGCTTTAGTTTGTTTTGCTGGTATGTACTTGTAAAAAGATCAATAGATATTATACCGACGAAAAGCTGCGGGATATGAAGGGCGGCGAGGTACGAGCCGGTGCCAAAGCACCGAGCGACAGCGAGCCCGCAATAGCCCGAACCGAAGCACATTAAAGAATGAATCTTGATAGCCCCAAATTTTTAAAAAAAGTGTTGCTGGTAAATATCATTTTATTGTTTATGCCTGTTCGGCAAGAATTTTGTTTTATAGTTATTATATGAACAGGAAACTTTAAATGCATCGAACATTCAATTTTAATGATTGCTTTGTTTTAATATTATAATATATCGCTCCTGGCCAGACTTTATTTTATTAGAGCATTTTACTCCTTATCATTTAACAGTTCTAATACCTTATAAAAGTGTTTTAGGAATATTTTTGACAATTAAAATAATTAACTATGAAAAGAAGTATCATTTTAGGAGCAGTTGCATTATCGTTGATAATAGCATCTTGCGGTGATTCCGCTAATAAGACCAACACAGAGAGCACCCCTACTGAAATACAGCCTGCAACACCAGAGAATACTGAAATGAAAGATGAGAATACAAATAAGGAGATTGAAGTTTCCGGTAAAATCATCAAGATAGAAAATGGAAAAGATGGCTATATGGCTACATTGGATATTGGTGATGGGAAAACATATGTTGCTACTATCAGTGTGGTTAATTTACAAAAGTCCAATTCAGAATATAAAGCACATAAAGAAGGAGAAACCATTACAGTGAAAGGGCCTTCATGGACTGATGATGCCGGTATTATTTATATAAAAGCTGAAAGTCTGAAATAAAACGTCCCCGGAACCCATAAAGTTTAACCGGCTTTATAAATGCCAAAAATACTTTGCTCAAAACTAAGTTTTAAGAGTATTGTGTTTTTGGCATTTATAGTTTTTGCATCTAACATTAATCCTCCGATGTTTTTGATTAAATTTTATATAATGGTAGCGGCAGTTTTTGTGTAAAGAAATAGTGCTGTGAAATACAGTAATTGTAAAATGCATTTCATAAGGGGCATAAAAAAATCCCTCTGTAGAAACAAAGAGATTATTTTGGAATGGTTTGATTAAGATTCGGCTAAGATAAAATGATTTGTAAAAACAAACAATACTTTTTTAAAAAAATTTAATCATTTTTATTTTTCACCAATAATAAAACAACGCAAACGTTATTCATTTAAATTTTATCTACATATATTTATTATAATTAAAAAATATCAAAACCAACAATATTAACTGTCTGAAAAAAAAATCAAAATAGTTTTTGGTTGAAAAACTACTGGAATAACGTTCCCGATATTTTTCGCTGTTTTTAAATTCGTTTTTTTTATCTTCGCCCCATCTTAAAATTTCCCATTTATGAACCTGCATGAATATCAGGCTAAAGAGCTATTAAAGAAATATAATGTTCCGGTACAAGAAGGTATAGCAGTAGATACTGTTATGGCTGCTGAAGAAGCTTACCGTCAAATTAAAAACGAAACAGGCAACAATTTTGCGGTAATTAAAGCCCAAATTCATGCCGGTGGACGTGGTAAGGGAAAAATTGAAGGTTCGGAGCAAAGAGGTGTTGCTGTTGCTAAAAGTTTAGAAAACGTAACAGAGATTGCTAAAAACATCTTAGGAGGTACATTGGTGACTATTCAAACTGGTGCTGCCGGTAAGAAAGTTAATAAAATATTAGTTGCTCAGGACGTTTATTATCCTGGTCCAAACCCGGTTAAAGAATTCTATCTTTCTATTTTATTGGACCGTACAAGTGGTAAAAACGTTATCATGTACAGTACTGAAGGTGGTATGGACATTGAGGAAGTGGCTCATAACACTCCTGAAAAAATCTTTAAAGAATTTGTTCAGCCAGGTGCGCCATTACAAGGTTTCCAGGCTAGAAAAATTGCTTTTAACTTAGGTTTGAGCGGCGAATCTTTCAAAAATTGTGTAAAGTTTGTCACTAACTTATATAATGCATATGTGGGCGTTGACGCTGCTATGTTAGAGATCAACCCATTATTTAAAACAAGTGATGACAAAATTATAGCTGTTGACTGTAAGTTGAGCTTAGATGACAATGCGCTTATCCGCCATGCAGATCTAGCGAACCTTCGTGACGAATCTGAAGAAGATCCTACTGAAGTTGAAGCTGGTCACTATAACCTGAACTTTGTGAAGCTTGACGGTAATGTTGGTTGCATGGTAAATGGTGCGGGTTTAGCTATGGCTACGATGGATATGATTAAATTAAGTGGTGGTGAGCCTGCTAACTTCCTTGATGTAGGTGGCTCTGCAAATGCTCAGACTGTAGAAGCGGGTTTCCGTATTATCTTAAAAGATCCTAAGGTTAAAGCTATTTTAATTAATATTTTTGGCGGTATCGTTCGTTGTGACCGTGTTGCTCAAGGTGTTATTGATGCGTACAAATCTATTGGCGAAATCAAAATTCCAATTATCGTTCGTTTACAAGGTACTAATGCTGAAGAGGCTAAAAAATTAATTGACGAAAGTGGTTTGACTGTACAAAGTGCTATCTTATTAAGTGAAGCTGCCGAATTAGTAAACAAAGCTGTTTCTGCGTAATTTGCACAATTATAATATTATTAAAAATCCCCTGAAGGCTCAGGGGATTTTTAATTTATTGAAACGGAGATTCATTAACAATTAAAATCAGAGCCATTAAGGGGTAATCGTTATTTTTGCTTTTTAATGGATTTATATATTTTCTATAAAATGAAGCGATTAAGTTTTATCAGTCTTAAAAAAGTGATGATCTGCCTGGGCATTGTTACCATTGGAGCATGTAGCAAAAAAGATGACAATAAGTCAAATTTCCCTTTGGTTGAGTATTATATAAGTGCCAAAAACATGAGCATCAGACAAGTGAGCTATACAACATCCGGCAACAAAACAGTACATTTATCTATGATTGCCCCGGAGTATAAAATGTCTCCATTTTCATTTGATTCTACCATCAGCAAAAGTCTGAGTGTAAATGCCAGTGGTTTGGCAGACAGTACGGGTAATGGCATTATTAGGGTGGCTATTATAGTAAATAAGGATACTGTGGCTACTAACAGTGCTTCCGGGGAACTAGCTTCTACTTCTGCTACTTATATGATTCCATAGAAGATTCGGTTCATTTTAGAATTTTTCAGATTAAAGAGATTTCATATAAAATTCAGATGGCGTGGGTATGTAAATACGCTGATCTATTTATTTACACCACGCCATTGTTCATAATAATGTTCGATATATAGATTGCATATTTCCCGCTAATTGCGCAGAATAATACTATCGTGGATTTACGCTGATTTTTTTGGACAATAGGGTTTACATACTACGTCATTCTATATACTTCCAATATTATTGTTTCTACCATAAGGCCACCCCTATCGGAATTGATTTATCTATTCAAAAAATCTTCAGTAAAACGATACTGACAACGAAAAGATTAATTGACTATCAACATGTACTTTACAATATAGATTTTAACTGATAGTAATTCAACATGTGATTATATAAATATTAAAAAAGATAAATCAGACTGTATGCAATATTGCATTTGAGGCTATTTTCGTAATGCCCCAAATCCGAGATCAACATTCAGGCTCAGATCAAGCCTTAAACTCCTATAATTTTCATTTTCTTGCTTCATCTATCATTCATCGATTACAACGGCTCTTTCATCGATTATAAAAGTGATTCATGTTTATTGACAATAACTTTGAATAAATACATAAAATTCTTAGAAAAAAGGGTTATCTAATTGAATGATTTGCATAAGGAATATAAATCCAATTCTTAACCTGACATTTATTAAAATCCAGAACTATTGTCCTTTTAAAAACATCGAAAACTCTACATTATGAAAAAGTCAATTGCTTACATTATTTTATTGGGCATGTTTCTCTACTCATGTAACAGTAGTACCAGTGCATCCAACAATTCCACTACAGAAAATCCGCCTACCACAGTAGCTGATATTGACGCATCTGAAACAAAAAAAACGGGTGAATTTACAGTTGATGGGAATACTTATAAAGGAGAGGTATCTACTCAAACTTTTGTCAACAAAAATTATTCGGTGCTATGCCAGTGGAATGGAGAAGGAAACGATTTTGCATTATTGCAGATCACGTTTCACAATGAATCGGAAGCTCTTAACAATAATAAATTAACTATTTATCATGGATCACAATTACCTATGACAGAGCCAGATCCTAATAATTATACTATTAGTTTATCAGGTTTTGGCAAACAATTTGGTGATGAAGAGTTTACCGGGGCAGAAGGTTCTAATGGCACGATTAAGGTTTCAAATAAAAAAATCATCATTTCTGATATGAAACTTTTTAGCCGGAGTAAAGAGATTAGAACGATCAATGCGACTATTTCTTTTTAGTCTGAAGACAATCAGCATTCGTATATCCTGATAAATATTCAAATACATTACCCCGAGAGAAAATAAAGTGAAGATACCGGATCATTGGTGTATTATAGCAGAGCAGCTGTTTTAAAACAGCTGCTCTGCTATAATACACATACCCTAACATAAAATAGCACCATGATGGATTTTTATCCTAAATGCCATTTCAATATTTATGAATTAAATTTAAAAATATATAAATTAATATATCAAAAATCTCCATAAAAATCAACTATACTCATAAAAACAAGCTCAATAAAAAGAAATATTTTAAAAATCAATATTAAAATAATAAAATTATCTTTGTTTTTGTAAAATTGATTTTTATATTTGTTAAAGCATGTACTTTTTTATAATTACTTTTTAAGTACGGGGATTTAGTAAGACTTGATTTTTTTGCATTTTTTTATCATTCATGTATAAAATACGCATTGTTTTTTTATACTACATTTGCACCCTGATTATGCGCATATTAATAGCATTCATAGTATCCTTTTTTACAATTTTGGGCATTAGCGAAGTAAACGCTAATGAGACGCCAAAATATACTATTGCTAACATTGATCATTACTCAAGAAATGTTGATGTTGAGAATGCTATCAAATATGAATCAGTTGTTGAAAGATTTACTTTAGTAAGGAAGGACCATAATATCCCAAACTTTGATGTTGTTTCGGACTTTGAACAATCAACCAATAATGAGGAGGTCAACGCAGGTAAAAGGCTTCTAAATAAGTTTTTATTAGGCCCGAATTACTACCTGCCAAACGAACGGATCAGTCTTCATCCTTTACACGCTTACAATCCTACCTGGAATAATATCAGCTACAAATTAGCTGTTCCTGCCTTTATACTACACTGCATTTTTCTTATCTGATATTTCATTTACCTGACTATTTTAATCTGTCATTGGTATTATTTTACTTTGAACAATTATTTCGATTTGATGTTTTGAAGGGCTAAACAGCTGCTTCATGTTTAATCTGTATTATTGATTTTTGGTTGTAATTCTAACTGGACGCTGGTTGAATAGTCTTTTCTATTTCATAATGTAATTACTTGCCTTTACCGTAATTACCAAATCATTTAATTCTACACATAAAGTATTCTATTTGAAGGTATTCAAAAGTGATACCTGTGCATGCTTTGTGCTATTTCCAAATAAAAAACAGAAACGCAATTATTCCCGAATTATGAGAAGAATATTCATGCTAATGAGCCTGGGTGCCCTTTTGTGTGCTACAGCTTGTAAACATAAAGATGAAGCAAAAGAATCTGAAGTAAATTTTGTTGCAACGAGTCCTTTGGTAAGAGATACCAATATTGTAAAAGCATACGTGAGCCAGGTACGCTCTATCAGACATATAGAAGTGCGCTCGCAAGAGCGTGGTTATTTGGAGAAGGTTTTTGTGGATGAGGGGCAGTTTGTCCGTAAAGGGCAGTTGCTGTTTCAAATTATGCCTAACCTTTACCATGCGGAGTTTTTAAAGGCTAAAGCTGAAGTGGAGGCAGCAAATATTGAAGTACAAAACTCGAAGGCTTTGCTGGATAAAAATGTGGTTTCGCCTAATGAGCTTGCCCTGGCTAAAGCTAAACTGAGTAAGGCACAGGCGGAAATGCAACTGGCGAATACCCACCTGGGATTCACCAGAATAGTTGCGCCTTATGATGGTTATATTAACCACCTGGAATTAAAATTAGGCAGCCTTGTAGAAGAGGGTGAACTGATTACCACTTTATCTGATAATAGCCAGATGTGGATGTATTTTAATGTGCCAGAGGCTGAATACCTGAACTATAAGGAAAATGAAAGTACTCATAATTTAAGTAAGGTGGATTTATTAATGGCTAATGGGAAAGTATTCCACCAGTCGGGCAAGGTTGAAACGATTGAGGCGGATTTCAATAATGAAACGGGCAATATTGCTTTCAGAGCAACCTTTTCTAACCCGGATAATTTGTTACGGAATGGGGAAACGGGTAATATCCTGATGACGATTCCTATGGCGCATGGGATTATTATACCGCAAAAGGCCACTTTCGAAATTATGGATAAACGCTACGTTTATACCATTGATGATAAGAATACTGTTAGGCTGACGCCGATTACAGTGAAAGCAGAATTACCTGATTTATTTATTGTTGGCACCGGCCTGAACGGCAATGAAAAGATTTTGCTGGAAGGTATTAGAAAAGTACAGGACGGGCATAAAATCAAGTACAGCTATGAGGCACCGGAAAAGGTGGTGAGTAACCTGAAATTGTTGAGTGAGTAAGTATAATTGAAAGGTATTTGGTGGATATTGTTATCTGAATGGATGTTGTCATAAAATGGTAACGAATCCATTTATTCCCTTCCGGGGAAGGGATGAACTCCTGGATGAAATGAATACCTGGAAATGGAAAATTCATTTTATGACTGCTCACTCACTCATCTACACCTATTATTTTCTTCTGTGACTGCTCCATATTCTGCCGTACAAGTGAGTGACACAAGGATGCTCAATAGTAGTACTTATGATGGCTCAATAAAAAGAAAAACCTGCTTTTATAAATCATTTGCGGAAAGAGAAGTTTGTTGTTTCCGCTGTAAAAACCGTAGCTGAAAATGTTTCAAAAATTTATAAAAAGACCTGTGTTAGCGATCGTGCTTTCTGTGGTTATTGTATTTATGGGTTTACTGGCAATTAAAACTTTGCCAATATCCCAGTTTCCGGATATAGCGCCACCGGTGGTGGTGGTGAATATTGCATACCCGGGTGCCAGTGCAAATATATTGACTGATGCTGTTTTGATTCCGATGGAAAAGGCCATTAATGGTGCTCCGGGCATGAAATACATTACATCGGATGCAACAAGTGCCGGAGAGGCTACCATTATGGTATATTTTGATTTAGGGACTGATCCGAGCCAGGCAATGGTGAATGTGAAAACGAGGATTGAACAGGTGACGAACCGTTTACCGGAACTGGTGCAACGTGAGGGCCTGGTGGTGAGTTACACATCGCCGAATATGCTGATGTACGTGAACCTTTTCAGTACGGATAAAAATGCTGATCAAAAGTTTTTATACAACTATGCGAACGTTAATATTATCCCTGAAATTGCCCGTTTGAATGGTGTTGGTAGTGCTAAAATCCTGGGTAGCCGGATTTACGCGATGCGTGTATGGCTGAACCCTGATAAAATGCGTGCTTACAATATTTCTACTGATGAAGTAATGGAGGCGATGGCGCAACAAAGTATTATTGGTACTCCCGGCCGTATCGGACAGAGTACGGGCAAACGGTCTGAATCACTAGAATATGTACTGACCTATAAGGGCCGATACAATAAGACTGAGGAATACGAGAAAATTATTGTTCGTGCGACTCCTGAAGGGGAGTTTGTGCACCTGAAAGATATTGCTACCGTTGAATTAGGTAGTGAGTTTTATGATATTTATTCGAACCTTGACGGATTGCCTTCTGCTTCGATAACGTTGAAACAGAATTATGGAAGTAATGCCAGTGAAGTGATTAAGGAAGTTAAAGCTAAGTTGGAGGAGATTAAAAAATCTTCTTTTCCCCCGGGAATGGATTATAAGATCACTTATGATGTTTCTAATTTCTTAGATGCTTCTATTGATAAAGTGATCCATACTTTGTTTGAAGCGTTTGTTTTAGTGGCTATTGTGGTATTCTTATTTCTTGGTGACTGGCGTTCTACCTTAATTCCGATTATAGCTGTACCTGTGTCATTGATCGGGGCGTTTATGTTTATGCAGGTTTTCGGCCTGACGATAAATATGATTACCTTATTTGCGCTTGTACTGGCTATTGGGGTGGTAGTGGATGACGCGATAGTGGTAGTGGAAGCAGTGCATGCGAAGATGGCAGAAAAGCATTTGTCGCCGTATAAAGCAGTACAGGAAGTGATTAAGGAGATTAGTGGTGCAGTCATTGCTATTACGCTTTTAATGACGGCGGTGTTTGTACCGGTGGCATTTATGAGTGGCCCTGTGGGTGTATTTTTCCGCCAGTTTTCTATTACGATGGCTTGTTCTATTGTGATATCGGGTTTTGTGGCATTGACATTGACGCCGGTATTATGTGCTATGATCTTGAAACCGCATGTTGGCAAAAAGCATAAACCGAAAGGTTTGCTGGAGAAATTCCTTGATAGGTTTAATAAAAGTTTTGGCCGTTTTAATGTGCGGTACGCATTGTTCCTGAAGCGTATTGTGAACAGGAAGCTGATTACGTTTGCATTGTTGGCGGCATTTGGATTTGGCATTTTTGGTGTTTCTAAAACATTGCCTTCGGGTTTTATTCCTAATGAGGACCAGGGGATGATCTACGCGATTGTGCAAACGCCTCCGGGATCTACTTTGGAGCGGACGAATGATATGGCCAGGCAGCTTCAAAAAGTGGCTGAAACAGTGGATGGTGTTGCTTCTGTAACTGCCCTGGCCGGTTATGAAATATTGACTGAAGGGCGTGGTTCTAATGCCGGCACCTGTTTGATTGAGCTTAAGAACTGGAATGAGCGTCATCATACGGTGAACGAAATTATTGAGGAACTGGAAGAAAAAACGAAGGATTTATCGGGTGCGACGATTGAGTTTTTCGGTCCTCCGGCAGTACCAGGATATGGTGCCGCTGGTGGCTTTTCTCTGCGTTTATTAGATAAAACGAATAGTGACAATTATAAGGAGCTTGAAAAGGTAAACGAGGAGTTTATGGCTGCATTGGAAAAGCGCAAAGAATTGAAAGGATTGTTTTCTTTCTTTAGTGCGAACTATCCGCAGTTTGAACTGGAGATCAATAATGAAGCGGCGATGCAGAAGGGTGTAAATATAGAAAACGCAATGAATAACCTCTCTATTCTGGTTGGTAGTACTTATGAATTGGGCTTTATCCGTTTTGGTACTTTCTTTAAAGTATATGTGCAGGCCTCGCCTGAGCACAGGGCTTTGCCGGAAGATATATTGAAATTGTATGTGAAGAATAACCGTGATGAGATGGTGCCTTATTCGGCGTTTATGACATTAAGAAAGACGCATGGCCTGAATGAGATTACGAGATATAATATGTATCCTTCGTCGGCTATTAAGGGTGAACCGGCGCCTGGTTATAGTACGGGTGAAGCAATTGCTGCTATCCAGGAGGTGGCTAAGCAGACGCTGCCAAGGGGATTTGATATTGGCTGGGAGGGCTTAACTAAGGATGAGGCTGCGAGAGGGAATGAATCTTTGTACATTTTCTTAGTGGTACTGGGCTTTGTGTACCTGGTACTGGCAGCTCAATACGAAAGTTTTATTATCCCGTTATCAGTTATCTGTTCTTTGCCGGCTGGTATTTTCGGAACATTCTTTTTATTGAAACTGCTTGGTTTGTCTAATGATATTTATGCGCAGGTTGGATTGGTGATGCTGGTGGGCCTATTGGGTAAAAATGCGGTTTTGATCGTGGAATTTGCGATGCAGAAAAGAGTGGAAGGTATGAGTGTGTACCGTGCGGCTGTAGAGGGTGCGCGTGTAAGGTTCAGGCCTATCCTGATGACGTCTTTTGCTTTTATTGCAGGTATGATTCCTTTGGTAATTGCTCATGGACCGGGCGCTATCGGTAACAGAACGATTGGTGCGGCTTCCGCTGGTGGTATGTTATTAGGTACCATATTCGGTGTGATTATTGTGCCGGGCCTGTATTTCATATTCGGCTCTATTGCCGCCAAACGTAAACTGATTAAGCATGAAGATGAAATGCCTTTATCTGAAAAAATTGAAAACTAATGATGAAGAATAATAAAATAATAATAGCCGCTTTCTCAGGCTTATTGCTTCTTTCGGCATGTAATATTCCTGTACTGGTACAAAAAACACCTGACTTATCTCCTTTGCCTAAACAATTTAACGGCATTAGTGATTCCACCAATTCCGGTACTTTAAAATGGCAACAATACTTTAATGACCCGGCATTGGAAAACCTGATTAATGTAGCGTTGAGCAATAACCAGGAGCTGAATATTGTGCTGCGCGAAATTGAGATTGCGAATAATGAAGCTTATGCCCGAAAAGGGGAATACAAGCCGTTTGTGACCGGTGGTGTTGGCCTTGGGGCTGAGAAAAGAAGTAAGAATACGCCATTGGGTGCATTGGAAGAGCATATTGATATTAAAGAGGGTAAAAAGAACCCGGAGCCTTTGCCTGATGCTTTGCTGGGGTTGAATGCGACATGGGAAGTCGATATCTGGAAAAAGCTGAGGAATGCTCAGAAGTCTGCGCAGATAAAATACTTATCTACTATTGAGGGTAAGAATTTTATGGTAACAAACCTGATTGCTGAAATTGCTAATTCTTATTACGAGCTGGTTTCTTTAGATGAACAACTGGCGATTGTTAATAAAAATATCGGCATCCTAAATAACGCTTTTGATGTTATTAAAGTTCAGAAAGAAGCGACCAGAGTAACTGAACTGGCAGTAAGAAAGTTTGAAGCGGAGGTTCTGAAAGCTAAAAGTCTCCAATTCGAATTGAAACAGCAGATCGTTGAGACTGAAAATAAAATCAACTTTTTGGCTGGCCGTTATCCTCAACATATAGAGCGTTCGAATAAGGCTTATAATGAAAGTCTGCCTGAGTTTTTGAAGCCTGGTTTGCCTTCTCAATTATTGGCTAACAGGCCAGACATCAAGCAGGCGGAACTGGACCTGGAAGCTAATAAACTGGATGTGCTGGTGGCTAAGGCGCAATTTTATCCTTCATTAGGCATTAATGCTAAGCTTGGTTTACAGGCATTTAATCCTGCTTACCTGGTAAAAATTCCGGCTTCCCTGTTGTATGGTTTGTCGGGAGACCTGATCGCACCTTTAATTAATAAAAATGCGATTAAAGCGAATTACCTGAATGCAAACAACCGGCAAATTCAGGCTGTTTATAATTATGAGCGTTCTATCCTGAACGGATATATTGAGGTGGCTAATCAATTATCAAGAACTGAGAACCTGGCGAAAAGTTATGAATTGAAAGCCTCCCAGGTTAAGACATTGAATGCTTCCTACGACCTGAGTAATGAATTATTCAGGAATGCGCGTGCGGACTATATGGAAGTATTGATGACTCAGCGCGATGCATTGGATGCGCAGTTTGAGCTGGTTGAAACAAGAAAGAAGCAATTAAATGCGATGGTAGATTTGTTTCATGCGTTGGGAGGTGGAAATAGCAAGTAAAAGTGTTGCGCGATAGGGTATCAGGTTAACACATTCCTTTTAACCGCTCTGCATTTCGTTTATTAAATCTCTTTTAAAAGTCAGTTAGTTAGAATTTCAAATACGGGGTGGATGTCTATCCGCCCCACTTTAATAAAGTATTTGAAATCATTAAATATATTTTAGTTTCTGTTTTTAATCTGTGGAATAAGGGTAGTCAGTTTTGACTGCCCTTTATTCTTTTATTGAGGTTAAAGAAAGTCTTCAAGATTTCACGGAATGAATATTGATGTTGATTTTTGATTGTTTTTATTACAAATGATTATTAATAAAGACTAACAGCTAACCTAATGGCTGAGCTCCAGAAATATTAATGATTCATGAATAACACAAAACAGACTATACCCTGACATGTTGCCGCGCTGTGGTAAGGTTACTATTAATATTTGTAGTGAACTACAAATATATTGCTGCTCTGCAGCATAAACTGCATCGGTGCATACTATTAAATTAAGGTTGTATGGATGGGGTTGGGTTTACATTCGGCAATTAAAGAAGAAATTCAATTTTATGTGTCATATAAGTTTTTGGTGAAATAGAGTTTTGAAGCCAGCATTATTCATCAAAAAAGCTATCTAGTATGATTGCTTTACCAAATAGCTTTTGTTATTGTGTACTTAATCGGCATCCTGCATTTACCGGTTATTTTATCGAGTTAAGTGATGATGACATCTTTAACAACAGGTTTTATACTTCTTTACTTGTTTAACATCCTTCCAACTAATGAAATAACAAACAGAACAAAGAATACAAAAAACAATATTTGCGCTATTTGTGCGGCGCCGGCAGATATTCCTGTAAAACCAAAAACAGCAGCAATAATTGCAATAATTAAAAAGATTGCTGTATAACGTATCATAAATATAGGTTTTAATGGTTAGTAATAAATCATTCTAACCATTAAAAAACAAATATCATGCTAATTAATTAAGCAGTTTACCAGTTGATTAATGGCTTGTATTGATGGTTTTTTAAAAGGGTTATTGTCCATACCCGGAATCATTATAAAGCAGCTTTGGCTAGCTTATCTAAAAAGGTATATAAGTTCTGGTTCATCTCTGAATAGTCGTATTTAATGATATCAACAGGTGCCTGAATGAAATTGTATTGCAGGCTTTTTTCTTCTAAGCCAATTTCATGATCTATTAATAGTGTTACCAATTCTGTAGTTAGTTCCATATGGCATTGAAAACCATAAACATTATCCTGGTATTTGATAATTTGCCTGGGGCATCCAATACTACTCGCTAATATTTTGCTGCCAGATGTTAACCCCGGCATATCATTATGCCAATGGCCTACGGTGACCGTTTGTGGAAAATGATTGATATAATTATCAGATACGCCATCCTGCGTTAATGTTATCGGGAAATTACCGATCTCTTTTTCCGGGCTTTGCTGATAAGCTGCTCCTAACGACTGGCCGATCAGTTGTGCTCCTAAACATACTCCGATGACGGTTTTACCGGCTTCAATGCATTTTCTTATTACTGCCATTTCTGCCTCAGCATTGAAATATGTACATTCATCCATCGTTGTATCTGGGCTTTGCGGGCCGCCCATTATGATGAGCATGTCAATATCATCAATATTAAAAGGTAATCTATCATTAGCAAAAACCTTTGAAAACCGGACCTGGTGGCCATTATTTTCTGCCCAAACCAAATAAGCGCCGGGAGCTTCGTAGATTTCATGTTGAATAAAATGAATTTTCATTGTTCGTAATTTATTTTACGGTTACTGCCTCATTCCAATAATAACTATCGGGACGATTCCTCTGGCCAAAAATAGCTGTACCGATTCTTATTATTGTACTGCCTTCTTCTATGGCGATTTCCATATCGCCGCTCATACCCATGGATAGTTCATCCATCTGTACCCCGGGAAGATGTAAGGCTATTACCTGTTGTTGTAAAGCTTTAAGTATTTTAAAGCATTCTCTTACTTTGTCTGTTTGATTACTTAGCAGACCGATGGTCATTAATCCTTTTATTTTTAAAGTGCTTAACTGTGAAACCTTTGTAACCAGTTCGATTGCATCGTCGGGATGAATGCCAAATTTACTGCTTTCATTTGATGTGTTTACCTGGATGAGTACTTCTATTGTTTTATTATCTGCTAAAAGCTTTTGATGTAATTTTTCTGCCAGTTCAATACGATCGAGGGATTGGATACAGGTGACACCATATTTCAAAACATCCTTGATTTTATTGCTTTGCAAATGACCGATGAAATGATTGGTGTGAGGAATTTCTTTTAAGGCTTCGTATTTTTCTTTCAACTCCTGCACCTTATTTTCCGCTATAAGTACTTGCCCTGCCTGTAACGCTATTCTTATCTTATCTGCCGGTACTGTTTTGGTTGCCAGCAACAATTTTACTTCTTCGGGATTCCTGTTAGCCTTCAAACAGCTTTCTTCTATCCGGCTAAGAATTTTATAGAGATTGTATAAAATATCATGGGTCATAAATCAATACTTTGTTATAATGTATAAATGGCGGATTTTTCATCCGCCGATTAAGCTGTTATTGTTTATCTATAACTACTTCCACCAATGATAATAATTGTGTAATCCATCATATTGAAATCCACAACGCGGGTATAAAGTATTGCCGATATCATTTGTTTTTTCAGTTTCAAGTATTAGTCCGCATGCTCCTGTTTCTTCACACCATTGTTTACTGCGGTCAATCAATGCTACAGATAAACCTTTTCCCCTGTACGTCGGATGAACGAACAAATCGCTTAACAGCCATTGTTTCTGTAATTTCGTGTAATGAAAGAGCTTATATAATTGTACAAACCCTACAGCTTTTCCTTCAACCAACACTAAAAAGATATCAGATTCATTATTCAGCAATCGCTCCTTTAAAAATGCTTTTCCTTTTTCAACATCTGATTCCTGGCGATAAAATACTCTGTAGAGATTGAACAGTTCCGAGGTTTCATCGAGGTCTTCGAGGCTGGCTTTCTTAATTTGATAATTCATTTTTCAATTATTTTATTTCTGAGACAAAACTATCTGTAATCTGGACTAGTTTTGTAGTCCAGATTTAAGTTATAAAGTAGTCCACTATGTTTCCTTTCGAAAATGTGATCCTGATTGATAAAAACAGTAAAGTGCCGGTTTACCGCCAGATAGCTTATGCGTTTATGGAGGCCATAAGAAATGGTACTTTAAAAGCGGGAACTGTTCTCCCGGGCACAAGAGAACTGGCTAAACTTTTAACTGTGCACCGCAAAACGGTGATTGCTGCATATGAAGAATTGAACGCGCAGGATTGGATAGTTATTATTCCCCGTAAACACGTAACCGTTTCTGAACAGATTCCTTTATTAAAGCCTAAGAAATGGAACGGGATAAATGCTTCTGATTCTTATAAACAAAACTTTGATCTTTTTTTAAGTACTCAGAAAAAGGATGCCAATGATAACAACCTGACCGGTGCTGCAGAAATCTTTATTGACGATGGATATCCGGATATCAGGTTATCGCCTATTGATGAGCTTCTTAAAATTTATCGTTCTTATACGTTAAGAAAATATGCGGTAAAAAATACAGTAGCGGATATTTCTCAGGGGACTTTAAGGTTAAGGGAGGTGCTAGTGAAATACCTGTCGGAAACAAGAGGGCTGAATATTTCTGCAAATAACCTGTTGATTACACACGGTGCTCAAATGAGTATTTACCTGGCGTCAAAACTGATTTTTAGCCCGGGTTCGAACGTTATTGTGGGCATCCCCAATTATAATATAGCGAATAACACTTTTAATGCAACAGGGGCCAACGTTATTGAAGTAAGGGTGGATGCCTGCGGGCTGGATATTGATGCTGTTGAAAATATTTGCAAGAGCAAAAAGATATCGGCCATCTATATTATTCCTCATCACCACTACCCTACGACCGTTACCTTAAGCGTAGAGCGAAGAATGAGACTGCTGGAACTTTCTAACCGCTACTCTTTCGCGATAATTGAAGATGATTATGATTATGACTATCACTATGCTTCATCTCCTTATTTACCATTGTCCAGTGGTACCCATAATGGGAATGTGATCTACATTGGTTCTTTTTCTAAAATACTGGGCCCTTCTATGAGGATTGGTTTTATGGTAGCGCCGGAGAATTTTATTCATGAAGCTGTAGCGTTGAGAAAAGTGATTGATGTGGGTGGTGATGGTTATATGCAGAACGCATTGGCGGAACTGATTAAAAACGGGGAATTGGGCAGACACCTGAAAAAAGCTAAAAAGCATTATCATCTACGCCTATATTATCTGCACGAACTATTGCAAGCAAAATTAAGCGGTTATATTGCTTATGTTTTGCCAGAGGGCGGAATGGCTATCTGGATTACATTGCTGCCGGCATTTTCTGTAGATAAACTCAAAGGATTGCCTGAACTGTATATAAAAGGTATTTATCCTGCCGAAAATGCTTTCCGTTTTGGTTTTGCTTCAATGAATGAAAGGGAGCTGGAAAAAGCGGTGGATTTTTTAGAAAAAAAGTTGAGGCACTGCTGATGCCATTATTTCAACCTGTCTATCTTCATGCGACTTGCAGAAGGGGATTTTGATGCTTAATAGTATTGCGGATGCAGAAGGGCTGCGGGATGTGTGGGCGGCGAGGAACGAAGCCGGTGCGGCACAAAAGTGCCTGTAAGAATTCTGTTGACACCAGCACGGAGCGCAGCGAACCCCTAAGCAGCCCGAACTAATGCTCAGAAATGGTACTGATGATAAGAGCCCCAAAAGATGAATTTGTAAAAGCAACCGATTCAAATGTCCTGTTTGCGGCACTTTCTAAAACTGAAGAGCGCCGGCAAAATAATTTACCGGCGCTCTTCTATAATAAATATGAATTGGATTAGCGTTGTACGCGACCACTGGCATCACCTGCAACCAAAGCTTCTACTTCTGCTAAAGTAGCGTGGTTAAGGTCACCAGGAATGGTGTGTTTTAATGCAGAAGCAGCAACACCAAACTCAGCAGCGTCTGCCATGCTTTTACCGGTAACTAAACCATAGATCAAGCCACTTGCGAAGCTATCGCCGGAACCTACACGGTCAACAATGCGCACATCATATTTGCGGGTATGGTAGAACTCTTCACCATCGCTTACCAATGCACTCCAGCCATTATCGCTGGCGCTATAGCTTTCGCGTAAAGAAGAAGCGATGAATTTGAAACCGAATTTCGCTTTCATCTGGCGGATGATATCCTTATAACCATCCAGGTGCAATTCACCTTTAGTAATATCTGTATTTGCAGGTTTGAAGCCTAAAGTTGTTTCAGCATCTTCTTCGTTGCCGATACAAACATCTACATACTGGCAAAGTTCAGTCATTACTTTCTGAGCTTTTTCTTTACTCCATAATTTCTTACGGTAGTTAAGATCTATAGAAGTGGTAATACCTCTTTCTCTTGCTGCTTTTAAAGCAGCTAATGTTAATTCAGCAGCTTTATCGCTTAATGCAGGTGTAATACCTGTAGTATGGAACCAGTCAGCACCGTCAAAAATTTTGTCCCAATCAAAATCGCTGCCACTAACATCAGCGATAGAAGCACCGGCACGGTCGTACACTACCTGTGAAGCACGCATACTGGCGCCTGTTTCCAAGAAATAGATACCTAAACGGTCGCCGCCACGTGCCACGAATTGAGTATCTACACCATAACGACGTAAATGGTTGATAGCAGATTGACCAATGGGATTATTAGGAACTTTACTTACGAAAACACCGTTTAATCCATAATTGCTAACTGCTACAGCAACGTTAGCTTCACCACCACCATAAGTAACATCAAATGTATCGGCTTGAACAAAACGTTTAAAATCCGGAGTAGAAAGGCGAAGCATGATTTCACCTAACGTAACAACTTTTTTTGACATGGCTTGTCTTTGTTTATTTGTTTGTATTAAATTTTTATATTCTAAAGGTTCCACTTATTTGGATGCGCAAATTATAACAAGAATCTGGAATTCCAATAAGGTTCGCAAATCTAAGTAAGTAATTAATGTAAAAAACATAAAAAAAACGCAAACGTGTTCGCAAAATTTCAAAATCAATATGGCAGTGTATGAAAATATAGACTTATCTTGCCAAGCATTCTTTTTATTAAAATAATTTTACTAAATAGCAGTAAGATTTGATATTTGCCAAATAATTAGATTGCTTACCTTGCAAGCTTTATGAATATATGCCATATTTTATAAAAAAATTGCAAAACAATATAATCGAAAAAGACTATCGTTATTACTAATTAAATAATCATGAGCAAGAAAGCTGACATTTTAAAGTTAATTCCTGAACAGGGTGTGTTACCATTATTCTTCAACAAAGATGTTGAAGTAAGTATTAATGTATTAAAAGCGTTATACAATGCAGGTATCCGTACTATTGAATATACCAATAGAGGTGAAGCTGCTTTAGCAAATTTCAAACAATTAGTAGCTGCAAGAGATGCAGAAATGCCTGGTTTATATTTAGGGATCGGTACTATTAAAAATGAAGCACAGGCGGAAGCTTTTATTGCTGCAGGAGCAGATTATTTAATCAGCCCGGGTTTAATACCGGAAGTAGCGGCAGTGGCTAAAAAATATGATTTATTGTGGGTACCGGGCGCAATGACCCCATCTGAAATTATTGCTGCGGAAAATCTTGGTGTCACTTTCGTCAAATTATTCCCTGGCAATTTATTAGGGCCATCCTATGTAAGCACAATTAAAGAATTGTTCCCTAACTTAATTTTTATGCCAACCGGCGGTGTGGAACTTGAAGAAGGTAACTTAAGCGCCTGGTTTAAAAGCGGCGTAGTAGCAGTAGGTATGGGTAGTAAATTAATTACCAAGAAGTTATTAGAAGAGAAAAACTACGAACAATTAGCTGCAGATACAGTGAAAGCATTAGAAATTATTAAAAGTGTACGTGGTTAATCCCCCGTTCCCTTAATATGGACTGAATTTATAAATACCAGTTTGTATACTGCAAACTGGTATATTTTTAATTACAAAAATTGCTTCCAAAATGAATACAACAAAAATGTCGAATTATAGATGGACGATATGTGCAATGTTGTTCTTTGCCACTACTATCAACTATCTGGATAGACAGGTTTTGTCTCTTACCTGGAAAGATTTTATTGTACCGGAGTTTCACTGGACTAATAACGACTACGGTAATATTACTGCTGTATTTTCTATTGTTTACGCTGTTTCCATGCTTTTTGCCGGTAAGTTTATCGACTGGATGGACACCAAAAAAGGATTTCTATGGGCCATTGGTATCTGGTCTATCGGTGCCTGTATGCACGCTTATTGCGGCATTGCAACTTCCGGTGTTATTACCGGGGATTGGAGCCTCAGTTTTCATGGAGCCAAAGAGAACCTCGCAAAAGTTGGCGATGTCAGCTTAATTGTTTCTACCAGCGTATCATTCTTTATCTTATCCCGTATCGTATTAGCCATTGGTGAAGCCGGGAACTTTCCCGCCGCCATTAAAGCCACTGCAGAATTCTTTCCTAAAAAAGACCGTGGCCTGGCTACCAGTATTTTTAATGCAGGGGCAACCATCGGCGCGTTAGCTGCTCCAATTACTATTCCATATATCGCCGCCAACTGGGGCGGTTGGGAAATGTCATTTATCATAATCGGAGCAGTGGGCTTCCTTTGGATGGGTTTATGGATTTTCGTTTATCACAAGCCAGAAAAACATCCTAAAGTAAACAAGGCTGAATTGACTTACATACAACAAGATGATATTCAAACCCAAGAATTAGAAAAGCCTGCAAAAGCAAAACCTATTTCTTATGGCCAGGCATTTAAGTACAAACAAACCTGGGCTTTTGCATTTGGTAAGTTTATGACAGATGGTGTTTGGTGGTTCTTCCTGTTCTGGGCCCCGGCATATTTAAGCTCCGTTTACGGCATCAAATCTTCCGACACAGAAGGCCAGTTAGCATTATTTGTTTTATATTTAATTACCTTGCTATCCATCATCGGTGGTTGGTTGCCAACATACTTTGTAGATAAAAAAGGAATGAATCCATATGCAGGCAGGATGAAAGCCATGCTGATATTCGCATTCTTTCCCTTACTAGCATTGTTTGCACAACCATTGGGGCATATTTCATTCTGGATTCCAACTATCATTATAGGTATTGCAGGTGCTGCACACCAATCATGGAGCGCCAATATCTTCTCTACAGTCGGTGACATGTTCCCTAAATCAGCCATCGCCACCATTACCGGTATCGGTGGTATGGCAGGCGGTATTGGTTCATTCCTGATTAATAAAGGTTCCGGTGTTTTATTCGATCATGCAGAAACAACCAATATGAGTTTTATGGGCTTCAAAGGTATCGAAGCAGGTTATTTCATCATCTTCTCTATTTGTGCCGTAGCGTATTTAATAGGTTGGTTAGTTATGAAATCCCTGGTACCTAAATATGAACCAATTACATTATAATTTTATCTAAGTCTGGTATAGTCAACAGGCATCTGCAACCAGATGCCTGTTTTTATTTGGGGCTGTCAGCTAGAGAATGAACATCAACAGTTGTTCCGGCTGCTTAGGGGTTCGCTGCGCTCCGTGCTGGTCCCCAAGGAACAGTTGCAGGTTCCTGAGTCGCACCGGCTTCGTTCCTCGCCGCCCACACATCCGGCAGCCCATCAGCATTAGTACATTTATCAACATCTATCTGTTTATAGAGTCAAATACCTCAATGATATCATTACAATCTCCTTACACTTTCAAATATCTACTGTCCGGAACTGGAAGCTGCTAATATGCTTCTTTTACAGCCCCTCCAGTAAAAGTCCTAAATGTCAAAAGAGTGTCATTTTTGCTGTGGTTAAAATATAATAAGATACTTTTGCAGCAATTGTTACACAAAGCATTAATGAAAAATAGATACAGCCAGTTCACAGCACTGAACGCCATTACAAAAGCCAGTTTTAGAGCCATTTTCAAAAGCCCTCAGACTTTATTTTTCAGTATCCTGTTTCCATTGGTATTTATTTTGATTTTCAGTGCCTTTGGCGATGGCAAACTCAACCCGTTTACCATTGGTATTGACAAGAATTCCGACACATCCAATGTGGTCTATAGGGCTATTAAAAACCATGATGCGTTTCATATAATAGATGTAACAGATACCGCTAAAACCACCAAACTTCTGGATGCCGGTAAGATAGCAGGTATTATAAATATTCAGGCACAGGCAGATAGCAGCCAGCCCTATATTTTAAATGTCTTATATACCAACGCATCAGATATACAGGTCGCCAGAATGTACCCTGTGCTGCAAAATATCAGCTACAACTTAAATAACTCGTTAGGCATCGCCAAAGTGGATATTAAAAGCAACCGAAGGGAAATACGGGAATACAAGAATATCGATTTTGTACTGCCGGGGCAAATCGGTTTTTCAATACTGTTCGCCACCTTGTTCGGGGTTGCGTTCACATTCTATAACCTCAGGGAACAATTAGTCCTTAAACGTTTTTTTGCGACACCGGTTAATAAATTGACCATATTGATAGGCATTGGTATCAGCAGGATCGCCTTCCAGTTACTAAGCGTTATCGTATTAATTGTTATCGGCCATTACTTTTTAGACTTCACACTGGTAAACGGTATTTTTACGGTCATAGATATGTTAATATTAACAGTGATCATGCTGTTTTTATTACTGGGTGTCGGGCTGATTTTTTCCAGTGTCGTAAAAACAGATACAACCATTCCGTTATTTATCAACATATTTTCGCTACCGCAAATGCTTGTATCAGGCACGTTTTTCAGCACAGCGGTTTTCCCGGGATGGATACAAAAAGCCAGTTTAGTATTACCGCTTACTCACTTTAATAATGCCATGAGACAGATAGCGTTCGAAGGTGCAAGCCTGGTAAGCTGCTGGCAGGAAATACTGGTATTACTAGGCTGGACAGTATTGGTGTACATTGTCACCATTAAACTATTTAAGTGGGAATAAATTTTTAGAGATATGAAGTTTGTGAAATTGGGCCTTATTTCAGTAGTGGTTATTTATGCAATTATCTGGGCGTTTACATTAGCGTTTCCTTCACGGACCATTGTAAGCCGTGCTGCCAATGTAGCCATACTAAAAGATACTATCATTCATGATATTATCAACAACAAAATACCCACCGGCAAATGGTTTACTTATGATGATCAGAACGTAAATATCCAGGTATCAAAAACAACCGTATTTGATAAACCATTTGTCAATTATTCAGATGTGGAGTATGATGCAGATACCTTGTACCTTACTTTTAAACACAACAACGAAACATTCTTAAAAGGCGGATTAGGTGTGTACCAGTTATCGCCGGATTCTGCTACAGTGCAATTATTTTATGTGTTTACATCTGAATGGTACAAACCCTGGGAGAAAATAGCACAAATTGTATATGATGCCAAATACGGCGGACAAATGGAGCATTCGCTGAACCTGCTAAAAGGTGAGCTACAAAAACAATAAGACATTAACGGAAATACCTACCTGAATATTGCCGGAAAAAATAAGCCGGGGATCACACAAGAAACTTTAATTCATTGTCGATTCCCGGCTAAAAATATTAAGAGACAAGCTTAGTGAATATCCTTAATGATTTCTAATGAGCGTTCTATCAGGTTCACCACCGCTTTACCACCATCTTTAGAAAATGTTTTCGTAACACGGTTAGCCACCACTGCGTTCAGGCTCAAGCACTGATGTCCCAATAACTTACCTAAACCATAAATAGCACTTGTTTCCATTTCGAAGTTCACAATACGATGTGCACCATGACTAAAATTCGTCAATGAATCTATCAGGTCAGGCTGGCGCAATCCCAAACGCAACACACGCCCTTGCGGACCATAAAAACCCGGACAGGTAATGGTAATACCAGTATTATAACCATCCACAAAATGCTTCAGCAATCCAACGCTGGCAGCGCTGATATACGGGTTCGTAATACTGTTATTCAATTGCGTCTGTGTAATGAACTGTTGCAAAAGAGACACTTCCTCATCATTGTTTTCCAGGCGATAAAAGTTCAGCAAATTATCCAAACCAATAGAATGACTGCCCGCAATAAATTCATCTACCGCAATATCGCCCTGCAATGAACCACAGGTTCCCATGCGGATTATTTTCAATGCTTTCAATTGCTCATTTACCGTACGGGTTTCAAAATCTATATTAACCAGGGCATCCAATTCGTTAAAAACAATATCAATATTATCAGGGCCAATACCAGTACTGATAACGGTTAAACGTTTCCCCTTATACGTACCTGTATGCGATACAAACTCCCTGTGCTGGCGTTTCACTTCTATAGTGTCAAAGTAGCTGCTGACCAATGCTACCCTATCAGGGTCGCCCACTGTAATTACAGTATCCGCCAGTTCTTCAGGTCTTAAATCTATATGGTAAATAGCGCCCCGGCTATTTAATATTAATTCGCTTTCAGCAATACGTTTCATAGCGTTTAATTTAAAAGTTTTCAAATATACCTCTCTAAATTCAAATACTTAAAAATTAGGCTATTATTAAAACAAATTTTACAAAAGCATGGCGGCATATTTCAAAAACAGCAATAAAAATATTTTCAAAAAAAGTGTGGCAAAAAGATACAACTAATAGTTTTACTCCTTATTTTTGCACCCCACTTACCAGGGTACCGTGGCCGAGTGGCTAGGCTGAGCTCTGCAAAAGCTCCTACAGCAGTTCGAATCTGCTCGGTACCTCGCTTTAAATAATCGCTCGAGACTTTGGTTTCGGGCTTTTTTTATGCAATGCTATTTTTGTAGCATTCAATCACTTTAGATACTTTTGCAGCATGAATTCGAAACAAATTATTGGGATTGTTATCTGCCTTATCATTTTCGCCAGTTGCTTTTTCAACTGGGCTTATTACCCGGATATCCAGGAATACTTCAAAGGCTTTTACAGTAAGAACAACTATTACGGCAAACCAGGTTTACTTATTACTATTTTAACAAGTGCCTGTATATTATTCTATAGTACAAAAAAAACATGGGGCGCTAAAATGAACATGCTTTCATCAGCCCTTTTAGTTGCATACGGCATTACGTGCTTCCTACGCTACACTACCAGTTACGATGGTTACACACCAGAAAAACAACCTGCCATCTGGGTCATGTTTATAGGCATACTGGTCAACTTCGCTTATGCCTGTATTTATTCTGCTTACCGCAGGGTAAACAAATAAGATAATATCTAAAGTCATTTCCGGGGAAATGACTTTTTCTTTTCCAACCTACTTCTTTCGCTTCTGTTCAATTTGCAACATTGACAAAACACAATTACAAAAGAATATAGCTCAGTAAATAAAGAAAGCAGCCTGTTACTATTACAAGCTGCTTTCTTATTATAATCATAAAGGATTCATTAAATCAATCCCTGACCACTTAAATATTCCGCAATTTGTACAGCATTCGTAGCCGCACCTTTACGTAAATTATCGCTCACTACCCAGCAGTTCAATGTATTTGGCTGGCTCTCATCGCGACGGATACGGCCCACAAACGTGTCATCCTTATCATGTGCAAAGAATGGCATCGGGTAAACCTGGTTAGCAGGATCATCCTGAACCACCACACCAGGCGCATTACTTAATATTTCACGTACTTCAGCCAAATCAAAATCGTTTTCAAACTCAATATTCACACTTTCGCTATGGCCGCCCATTACCGGCAGGCGCACAGTGGTCGCTGTTACTTTAATGCTATCATCGCCTATAATCTTATTGGTTTCTTTAATCATTTTCATTTCCTCTTTGGTATAACCATTATCCAGGAAAACATCTATCTGAGGAATAACGTTTAAATCTATCTGGTGCGCATATGCCATCGGGTGCACATTATTTTCGCCCTTAACTTCGTTAGTACGCTCCCCTTTTAACTGCTCTACGGCTTTCACACCCGTTCCGGTTACACTTTGGTAGGTGCTTACCACTACCCTTTTTATTTTGTATTTATCATGTAACGGTTTTAATACCAGCACCATTTGAATCGTACTACAGTTAGGGTTGGCAATAATTTTATCATCTGCGGTCAATACATTTGCATTTACTTCCGGTACTACTAATTTTTTAGTAGGGTCCATGCGCCATGCGCTGCTGTTGTCTATCACTGTAATACCCGCTTCTGCAAATTTCGGGGCCAGTTCAGTAGAGGTACCGCCACCTGCAGAAAATATCGCTACATTAGGTTTAGCAGCAATAGCGTCCTGCCAGCTTACCACTTTAAAATCCTGGCCATTGAAAGAAATCGTTTTACCGATAGATCTTTCAGAAGCTACGGGAATTATTTCCGTTACCGGGAAGTTTCTTTCTTTTAATACTTGTAACATTTTGGTACCAACTAAACCGGTAGCACCTACAACAGCAACTTTCATGGATGTGTTTATTTAAATTTTTAAGTTTTTATCAATTAATAATTCGCACAAAAAAAGCGGCCTTTCCCGTTGGAAGGCCGCTTAAATATGTTTACATTTTCACACACTAAGTTAGCACCCTCCAACCGGAACGCGTTTCTTAGTACCCTTTTTAAATGTGAATGAAAATGTCATGTTATTTTTTATGTGTTGCAAAGTAAAGTAGTTTTTACAATACAAAATTCAAAGCTGAAAATATTTTTTAAATTAAATCTTTCAATTTTACAATAGCTACTAGGATATTTTAGCCAGGTGGCGCAAGTGCGATACGTGGCTGGCTACTGCCTGGTACACTCTTGGATACTCATTATACACAATCCCGTACTCTGCACAGGCCTGCTTAATAATTTTACTGATGGCAGGATAATGAATATGAGAGATTTTCGGGAATAAATGGTGCTCAACCTGGAAGTTCAGACCACCTACAAACCAACAAACAATTTTGCTTTTAGTAGCAAAGTTGGCAGTCGTTTTTAATTGGTGCACTACCCACTCATCTTCCATTTTATTTGCATCATCCGGCAATGGAAACGTTGTATCTTCCACTGTATGGGCCAGTTGGAATACAAGACTTAATACTAAACCACCTATCTGGGTTGTTACTAAAAAGCCAATTAACCATGGAGTAAACCCAACCATCCAGATAGGAATAATAGCAAATAAAGAAAGATTAATTACTTTAAACTTCCAGAAAAGAATATGATCCATTACAGACATTTTCTTCAAAGGCATATCACCGATCTTTCTGGTAAAATATTTTTTATAATCAGAAAACAATATCCAGAATAAATATAGCTGCATATACATAAACCAGAAATAATAGTGCTGAAAACTATGCATTTTATATTTTTTCTGGTGCTCACTCAATCTCAGGAAAATACCTGCATCTAAATCGTCATCCAAATCATGAACATTAGTATAAGTATGATGAATAATACAATGTTTGTTGTTCCACATAAATGCGCTACCGCCTAGTACGCTTAAAGTAAATGCGGCTGCCGTATTCACCCACGGGCGATTGCTGAAACTACCATGACTGCCATCGTGCATGATATTAAAACCAATAGCTGAAATTGCAAAACCTAAAACAATACACTCCAGGATGGCCCAATACCATGCCGGAGTAAAGAATACCAGGTGTACATAAAGTGCTACAAAAGCAAGTACAAGAATGGCTGCCTTCCAGTACAACCTGTGATCACCGGTTATTTTTTGTTGGGTTTCGGCAAAGTAAGCACCCACTCTTTCTTTTAATACAACGCTGAAAGGCGGCTTACCTTTAGGAAATTTTGGAGTCTGCATATTTTATTTAGCTATTTTTTTTAAAAAACCGATGTTGAACAACCCTTCCTCATCCATTATAACTTTCTATACGCTTTAAAAATCAGCAAGCTTCTTTTAAATTTATTAACAAAAAAAGCAGTTATAACGGTGCGAAGTTAAATTATGGGTAGAATACTACCTATTTTTATGAGAAAATTTATCAAATGATTTTACACCCGGTATCACGTTCGCTATGAACCCTTCACCGTATTTCACCCCTATCATCCTGCCCAGCATCGCATTTTTTTGAATAATATTCTCCAGAAATGCCGGGTTGGAGATATACGTTTCCGGTTCGGTTGCATCCACTGTATTAAACTGTGTTTTATAGGCCTTTATAGAAGCTACTTTTTTATCTATCACATCAGAAATATCATAAATAAAGGTCGGCATCAGGAATGTATCCTGGATGAAATGGTATAAATTAGCCGGGCGGAACGGTTCCTGTAACTGCCCGTTTTCATCCCTGGTTTCTATTTTACGTAAACCACTTAGCCATACCGCATCTTTTATTAATTGCGCTGCACGGCCATGATCAGGATGCCTGTCTTCCGGGGCATTTGCCAGTACAATGTCCGGCCGGTAATGCCGTATCTGTTCTATAATGCCCAACTGGTATTCCTTACTATTGGTAAAAAAGCCGTCCGGGTAACGCAAATTCACCCGGGCATCTACCCCCAAAATTTCAGCACTGTCACGGGCTTCCGCATATCGGGTACTAATTGTACCCCGTGTACCCAGTTCCCCTTCTGTTAAATCCACTAACGTAATATATTTACCTAAACTCTTCTCTACCAGCAAAGCGCCGCTACAGCCTAATTCCACATCATCAGGATGCGCCGCTATCGCCATTACACCGCCATATTTTATATTCTGCATTAATTCAATAATAAATTAGGTGTCAAAATTACTGATAAATGGATTGATGAATGTTTGGTTTCTGTCATGTTTTACAATAATTTAAAATCTCAACAAATATAAAGGACATTTTTATCTTTTATTATAAAATTCTTACCTTCGCTTAAATTAATTACATGAAAGCTGATATTTCAACTTTTGAAGATATACAGGTGCTGGTAAATACTTTTTACGATAAAGTAAGAAAGGATGATTTAATAGGGGGCATATTTGCCGGTGTTATTACAGACTGGGAGCCTCATTTGCAAAAAATGTATCGTTTCTGGCAATCTATTCTACTCGGAGAAAACACTTATAATGGCAGACCGTTTCCCCCACATGCTCAAATGCGCCTGCAGCAACAACATTTCGACAGGTGGTTAAAACTCTGGCATGAAACACTTGATGATAAATTTAGTGGACCTGTAGCAGACGAAGCCAAAATGAGAGCGAAAAACATTGCCAATATTTTTGTTTCCAAGATCTCATACTTTACACAAAGTAATCCCTGACAAATCTCGAACTTTATGAAATTAAAAATAGCGATAGCATTTATTTTCATCTGGATTGGCTGTATTGTCGCCATTAGCTTTATGGAAGCCTGGCTTAAGTTCCGGGCACCGGGTGTCACGCTTCCTATCGGCCTCGGCATTGGCAGATTAGTATTTGGTATGTTAAATAAAGTGGAATGGGTATTATTGTTCATCACCACTTTTGGCATAATTGAAGTTGCCGGAAAATCAAAGACGGCCGTTTATTGTTTTTCGGCTGCTGCAATCATCCTTCTCTTACAAACTTTCTGGCTTTTACCGGCATTAGATGCAAGAGCACAACAAATTATTGATGGCAAATCCATCACAGCTTCCAATCACCATCTCATTTTTGCAATACTGGAAGTCATCAAATTCACCGTATTGTTTATTACCGGTTTCGGTTTTCTGAAACACATACCAGATAAATCATGAAAATTTTACAACTGGATACCAATGTCAATCCTCAACTGGAAAAGCCTTCTTTTAATGTATTGCTCAATTCTGATGATGCCAAAGAGGTCTCCATAACGATGCGTGCACACCATGTAATTGCAGCGCATAAAGCCGCCTTTCCTATTGCGGTTCACATTATAGAGGGCGAGATCCTCTTGGGCCACAATGAAATAGTACACCGGTTACAAAAAGGCAACATAATAACTATTCCAGCCAATGAACTTCATGATTTAAAAGCGAATGCTGACAGCATTATCAGGTTAACCATTTTTAAAACGAATAGATAACTGCAAATAGGTTATTTTAGCATTTCAGTTTATAATTTAATAATAAGTAGCATTTATGAGTCTGTTTTCTAAAACTTGCGAGTATGGCATCAGGGCTGTATTATATATTGCCAGCCAGTCGGCAAACGGAAGAAAAGTAGGCATTAAAGAAATAACTGAGAACATCAATTCCCCGGAGCATTTTTTAGCAAAGATTCTTCAAAAATTAAGTAAAGACGGCATCATTATTTCTTCCAAAGGACCTAACGGCGGATTCAGTGTCACCAATGAAATTTTATTAAGACCAATGGCCGATATCATTGTGAGCCTGGAAGGTGACAGTATTTTTAAAGGCTGCGCTATGGGACTTAGTAATTGTTCGGAATTAAACCCCTGCCCCCTCCATACTCAATTCAAAAGCATCCGGAACCAGCTTACAGAAACATTGTACAATAATTCTATCGGCAATTTTAATGAAGCACTTTTGTCCGGTACATGCACATTAAACAAATGATTGGAATGACCGGCAGTCCTGCAAAAGATGCAGTGAGTGACACAACAATGTTCAATAGTAGTACAATGACGATTCAATAAAATAAAAAGAGAATTTCCCGGGTTTTAATACACGTTTGTCCATTTAAAACGTTTTTTCACCATTGCTAAAACCGGTTGCAGCACCTGCCATCCATTAAACCAATAAAAAATAAACAAGCCTATAAACGGCATAAAAATACTTCTGTACCTGGTAATAGAACCAATGTTGGGAATGGAATAGCCAATGATGAGTAGGTTTGCAATAGCAAACAAAAACATGGCCCATACAAAAGCAGGAATTTTATTAAGCATCCGGCGCTTTCCCTTTATTATGATCCATACCATGCATACCCAAAATACCAACATTTCCAAAGCATACACCATATACATCAGCTTACCGCCATCACCGGGAAACGGACGGACCATCGCATTGACAGTGGCTAACGGCAGGTTTTTAGCAAAGCTGAAAAAATCCGGTTCCAACTGCGGGTAACTGATGACGGAATTTGCCTCGAGGTTCAAAAATTCCGCCTGCCGGTCAATGATATAATTTGGCAAATTCAGACTATCTGTAACCAGCCCTGCGCCAAAAAATGCCGTCACGGATAATGCCGTAACCAGCATTGCCAACTGCCATTTCTGGTTCGGAAACCGGCTGAACAACCACCATAAGAATAAACCTCCGGCAAATGTTACTGCTATTAAAAACTTAAAGAAAAACATCAGCAACATGCAGAAGCCAGCTCCTATCAATATTTTAACCTGCGGATGCCGTCTGAATTTTATCACCAGCGGAATCGTTGCTGCCATCAGGAACAGCATCAGCCCTTCTTTAAGGATGCCCGAACTGTAAAAAAACGATGAAGGAAACAGGAAAATGAACGCGCCCGCAATGAGTGTACCCAGGTGCGACTTCAGGTATTGCCAGCATTTTAAAAATAAAAATGCAGCAGTGCCATTAAATAAAATCACGTTGGTATATAAGTTACCAAAACTAAACAGGTCCAGAACAAAATGAATAAACTTGATACCTTCAAAAACGGTCCGTATAAAATCTGAATCAGTATGCCCCAACCTGAAATCATTAATGGCAAACATTTTAGCCAGGTAGGCAGGAAAACCGGTCGGGTCATTTAAGAACGCATTGTATATTTCCAGGCCGCCACCAAATAAAAGACCAACATCATCGCCTTTTGGTATCAGGTGCATCATCACATACGCATATACAACCCCTGCCAGGCATTTAAGCCATGCAAAACCCACTTTAAAACCGGTAGAAAATCCGGTTCTCTTAAGTGATTTTGATCTGGCAAAAAATACCCCGATAAGGACCAGGTAAATGACCGGTAAAATATATTGTGTGAAAATATTAGCTGCCATAATTGCAATAACTGCTAATGTAACGGCTTTTTATCAATCTTATGATTGAAATACTGATATATTTTGCAGGCCATTTTCAGGTAGATAGTATAGTACTTAGGTTTCAACCCGTTTTTCTCCCAGGCCAGGTAGCTGTCCATAAAGCTTTGCCTGCGGTTCTTCAGCGATTCGTTACTCTTGCCTCCTATCCGCATCCACACCAGAATATGCGGAATGTAGGTCGCTTTCAACTGGTGTTTAACCATTACGCGAAGCATAAACTCATAATCTGCCACTACTTCAAAATCGGTGGTGTAATAGCCGCAAATATCAAACACATTTCTGCGAACATAAAAAGTAGGATGAGGTGGTGCCCAGCCTTTGTAAAAATCATTAATACCGCCCGCCTTAGCTTTCCAGTAGCGTTTAATTTTAGATTTCGCTTTATCCACATAAATCAAATCGCCGTAAGTACAGTATGTATCAGGATTTTTTTTAAACGCATCCACAATCTTGCTTACCACATTGTTATTGGCAAACACATCATCAGAATTCAATATACCAACAATATCTCCTGTCGCCAGTTTTATCCCCTTATTCATAGCATCGTAAATGCCATTATCCGGCTCCGATAGCCATTGACTAACGATATTCCTGTATTTTTCTATGATGGCTAAAGTGCCGTCTGTAGATTTCCCGTCAATGACAATTAACTCAATATCCGGGTAATTCTGAATCTGTACACTATCCAAAGTATCGGCTATTGTTTTTTCGCTATTGTAACAAACGGTTATAATACTTACTTTCATACAGTTCTTAAAAAACAATGCCTTTGCGTGCTTCTTTTATTGATTAAATGTGTTTTAAAAATACTTTGGTATTTGGCAAATATAATTCTTTGAAGTTAATCGCTTTAACAAAACTCAATTTTCTGCATTCGGCAAAACCAAAACAGATTTACCGGTTTTTATTTTATGGGGCTCTCATCTCTCGAATTCCTGTTCAACAGTTGTCCGGCGTGCTTATGGCATGGTGTATTTTTGCAGGAGTTTCCGCTGTAATAATGCCTACCAGTTGGTCCTGCAAAAAATACACTGGCTCGTGCCTCGCCACCAACGCATACCGCAGCCGCCCGGCATTCGTACATCTCCGGCCTAAAAGAATCAACGATTTACAAAATTCCAATACCCACTTTCACACAAAAAGCATATCTTAGTAACACCTAAAAAAGCACTTGACGATATGAAAAAAACACGAGCGGTCCTGCCTGTTCTATTAATGCTGTTATCATTTAATCTCTATGCGCAATCAAACCAATATAAAAATCCAATACTAGCCGGCTTTTACCCGGACCCCTCCATTTGCCGGGTTGACAGCAACTTTTACCTGATCAATTCTACTTTCGCCTATTATCCCGGGCTACCGGTTTTTCACAGTACAGACCTGGTGAACTGGAAGCAGATCGGCAATGCCATCGACCGGCCGGAACAACTGGAATACAGCGGTGACGGCGTTTCCCGCGGGCTTTTTGCTCCCGACATCAGTTATCACGATGGCACATTCTATATCGTTTGCACCATGATAGATAAAGGCGGCAATTTTGTGATGACAGCCAAAAATCCGGCAGGTCCCTGGAGTAACCCTGTTTATCTGAAAGATGTACCTGGCATTGATCCTGCATTATTTTTTGATGGTAACAAAGCTTACATCGTGTATAACAGTGATGCGCCGGACAATAAACCGGCATACAGTGGCCACCGCACCATCCGCATAAGACCTTTTGATTTCAAAACCCTGAAAACCTTTGGCGAAGAAAGAATATTAGTAAACGGCGGCAGCGATTTTTCTAAAAAGCCCATCTGGATAGAAGGACCACATATTTACAAGCATAACGATTGGTACTATCTAAGTTGCGCCGAAGGCGGTACTGGCTACAATCACACACAAGTAGTATTCCGTACGCAGAATATTGACAGCAGCTTTATACCATTTAGCGGCAATCCCATTCTCACTCAAAAAAACCTGGACCCTAACAGGGAAAACCCTGTAACTACCGTTGGCCATGTGGATTTTGTAACAGATAAAAACAATAACTGGCATGCGGTATTTTTAGGATGCAGGCCCTACGAAGGCGACTACTACAATACCGGCAGGGAAACCTTCTTATTGCCTGTAGTATGGGAGAATGGCTGGCCGATTATTCTGAAAGAAGGCAATACCGTTAGCTATAAAGTAGCAACACCATACAACAACAAAGTGCAAAACAATCACTTTAACGGCAATTACAGCTTTAGCGACCAATTCGCTAGCGGCAAATTAAACCCAAGGTTTATGATGCTGCGAAATCCTAAACAAAACTGGTACAATATTCATAACGGCCTAAACCTGGCATTGCAGCCTACCACAGTGGCAGGGACTGAAAACCCTTCCTTTATAGGTTTCAGACAGGCACATATTAATAGTTCTGCCGGCACATTGGTATTGTTTAGTGCAAAAAACAACCATGAAAAAGCCGGTCTTACCATCTTTCAGAATGAAAAACATTTTGCTTTTTTTGCGTTATCTGAAAAAGACGGACAGGCTGTTTTAGAATTGCAACTAGCTAATAACGACACCCCGGTGCTGGTAAAATCCATTCCGCTAAAAACCAGGCAGCCGCTGCATTTGAAAATAGAGTCCGGTAAAAAACACTATCGTTTCTTTTATTCTTTTAATGGAAAAAACTGGACTGATTTCGGCGAGGAGATGGATGCCAAAATTTTCAGCACCAAACAGGCAGGTGGTTTTGTAGGTGCACTTTATGGCATGTATGCTACCGGCAACGGCATTAATACTTCCAATAAAGCCACATTTAAATACTTTAAATATAAAGGCAATGATGAAACGTTTCAATAATAATTCATTTTACATTTGCCTGCATGGATAAGACCTATTATTACAAGGAAGTTTTTATGAATGAAGATTTCACCGGCGATCATTTAGACAATATCGAATTCGAAGATTGCCGGTTCGACAATTGTAATTTTGCAGGGATGTCACTGATACAAACTGTTTTCGACAATTGTGTATTCAACCATTGCAACTGCAGCCTCGCAGCATGCATGAAAACAGCTTTCAGGGATGTTACGTTCAATGGTTGTAAGCTTACAGGCATGCAATTAGAAAATGCCCATACGATTGGCCTGCAGGTGCGTTTCAATAATTGCCTGCTCAACCAGGTAAATGCTTATAAGGTCAACTTAAAAGCCACCACATTTACAGATTGTGAGATGGTAGAAGCGGATTTTTCCGACGCCGTACTGGAACAGGCAAAATTTATTAATTGTAATTTAAACCAAACCGTTTTCAATAATACGAACCTCCAAAAAGCAGATTTCAGCACTGCTCATAATTTCGTTATTAACCCCACCACCAATAAACTCAGGCAAGCCATTTTTGACAAATCGAATTTGGAAGGACTTTTAGTTTCTTTCAATATAATATTTAAGTAAGTGTAAATCTGCTAATAAAAACAACTGAATGTTATAATATTATAAAGCTTAGCGCTAAAATGATAAATTTATAGGGCATTCAGTCAATCTTTACGATATTTGCACAAAAATTGGCTAAAAGCCCGTTTTTTAGTACAAAAAGACATAAAAATCATTATAAAACTAAGCTGACAAGATGCAGTACAGTACAAACATTTTACATCCGTGGCACGGGGTTCATTATGGTGAAAATGCGCCAAGAAGCGTAAATGCCGTTATTGAAATTCCTCAAGGTTCAAGAGCGAAATACGAAATTGACAAAGAAAGTGGTTTATTAAAATTAGACCGTGTTATTTATTCATCTTTCTTCTACCCGCAGAACTACGGATTTATACCGCAAACATTAGGCGACGATAAAGATCCTCTGGACATCCTGGTTTTAAGCAGCATGAGCGTACAGCCAATGTGTATTATAGAAGCAAAAGTGATCGGGGTAATGCAAATGATTGATGGTGGCGAGGCAGATGATAAAATCATTGCAGTAGCGGCACACGATATGAGTGTGAACCACATGAACAATATCGAAGATTTACCACCGCATTTCTTTAAAGAGTTGCGTCACTTCTTCGAAGATTATAAAAAACTGGAGAACAAAACCGTACAGGTAGAAGATTTCGGCGATAAAGCCAGGGCACTTCAGATCATCAATGACGGTATCAGTTTATACCAGCAAACATTTTTAGGGGAAAAAGCTGTAAAACAAATTACACTGCCATAAAGCAACAAAGCGGAGATACTCAACATCTCCGCTTTTTTATTACAGGTATCTTTTTATAACCCTTAGTTGATGCGTTCTTTCACCCGTTAACGAATGAATGATGCCTTGGTTATCGATATCATCAATATGCACGTCTGCAGAAGCGTGAATAATTTTACCATTTCCCAACAGCATGCCTACATGCGTAATCCTGCCGTTATCATTATCAAAAAAAGCAAGATCACCAGGCTTTGCCTCCTCTAAAAAAACAACCAATACCCCTTCCTCTGCCTGCTGGTAAGCATCGCGGGGCAGTTTTATACCAATGAGTTTGTATAACTGCTGTACATAGCCGCTGCAATCCGTACCATACACACATTTGCCACCCCATAAATAAGCAGTACCATAGTACATTCTGCTAAGCGACAGCAGAACCTCTCTGCGCTCTTCCGGTAATATATCACCACCTGGGTTTTGCAGGTGCATAATAGAATAATTACCGATTTTCACTACAGGGGAATGAATACCGACCGGTATATTGGCCGCATGCGGCACAATCACCGATTCTTCATTTATCAGTAATTCTGCGCTATGGGTGTACACATACTCAAACGTCAACGCATTCAATTCCTCATGTGATATTTCTGCAATCTGGCGCGTCTGTACCCAGCCTTCGTATTGCTCATAAGCCGTTACTACTCTGGTAAAATCGCCCTCTACCTCAATAGATTCAAGGATTTCCCCAAACAATAACTGGTTTACCATTTCAGTTTTATGACTGCTTCCTGTCCGCAACGGGGCAACTGGTACGATGGTTATAAACGGCATATTTTTATTTTTCGTTCAGTAAAATTGCTTTCGCTTTCGCCAATTGCTCATCCAGTTTCGCATCAGGCAAAGGATAATGCAAATGTAGTTTGTCCATTTCATGCTGTATGATCCTGCTGGCAGATATCCTCGCAAACCAGCGGTCATCTGCCGGTACAATGTACCAGGGTGCAAATTCTGTACTGGTATTCGTCAGCAGGTCCTCATAAGCCTCCATGTATTTATCCCATAACTGCCGCTCTTCAATATCGGCGTAATTAAATTTCCAGTGTTTGGCAGGATCTTCAATGCGCTCCATCAGTTGCTTCTTTTGCTCGTCCTTACCACTATGCAAAAATATCTTGATGATCTTGGTACCGTTTTCAGACAGGTATCTTTCCCAGTCATTGATCTGGCGGAAACGCGTTTTATAAAGTGCTTTATTCACCTTATCAATCTTATCATAACCGGGAATATTTTCCCCGATAATATACTCCGGGTGCACCCTTGTTACCAGTACATTTTCGTAATGGCTGCGTACAAAAATGCCGATCTCTCCACGGCCGGGCAATGCCTTATTATGGCGCCACAAATAATCATGTTCCAGTTCCGTTTTAGTAGGCGTACCAAAAGGCGTCACTTTTACCCCCGTTGGGTTCAGGCCGCTCAATACATGCTTCACCAGGCTGTCTTTGCCGGCCGCATCCATTGCCTGGATGACGATGAGCACACTGTACTTATTATGGCTGTACAGCATTTCCTGGATCTTTACAATATTATTCACGCCTTCTTCCAGCAGTGTCTTTTCTTCTTCCTTGTTTACCGGTTTTTTCTTGTAATCTGTCGGGTGCTTGTCAAGCTTTATTTTCGAACCCGGCTTCACAAACATTTTTTCAATTTGCTTAAGCATTCTCATATTTATTCTTATTTGGGGCTTTCAACATTCAGTTTCCTTTTATCATTTGTACGGCGTGCTTATGGCTCCGCTACGCTCGGTGCTCCTGCGTCGCACTGCCACCTCGGGGCGGCACCAACGCATGCCGCAGCCCGTCAGCACCTGTAACACTCTTTAACAGGCTTCACCAAATACCATTCCGTACAAATGTATCTATCCAAAGATAACACAGCAATGAATACGCAGCTTTAATATCATATTGATACCGGTGTTTTATTCTTTTGAATGTCTTCTATATATAATGAAATGTTGAAAAGAATAACAAGGGCTGACGGGCTGCGGCGGACAGCAGGCGGGTGCGCATTGCACCCGGTACGAGCCCGTATGCACCAGGCTAATGAACTCCTCACGGCGAGTACGTCACCCTGCAGTACGCCGTTCAGGTGCCGATGAAAATAAAAATGAAGACAGCCCCATATAAAAGAAAACACGCCCACTTAGTATAAATTATAGCAAAATATTCCACTATATTTGCCTATACAGATAATATAAATACATATTTCTACATTTTATTTAATAATTTAATAAGACTGATGATTACAGAAAGAGAAAAGCAGTTCATGTTACTGGCAATAGAGGAAAGTGCAAAAGGAATGTCTGCGGGTCATGGCGGTCCTTTTGGATGCGTAATAGTAAAAGGGGATGAGATTGTAGGAAGAGGCCATAACCTTGTATTGAGCACCAACGACCCGACCGCCCACGCGGAGGTAGTGGCCATACGTGACGCCTGCAGCCATCTTCAGACATTTCAATTAGATGACTGTGAAATATACTGTAGCTGCGAGCCCTGCCCGATGTGCTTTGGCGCCATATACTGGTCCAGGCCTGCCAAAATATTTTATGCCAATACCAAGCAGGATGCGGCGGCTATTGGGTTTGATGATCAATTTATTTATGACCAGCTGGAAATACCCATGCATGAAAGAAAAATTCCGTTAATTTCGATAAAAATGGATGAGGCTTGGGCTGTTTTTGAAGATTGGCAACGCAAAAATGACAAGACTCAATATTAATTATTGAGACTGCAATGTTTACACAAATATTCTCTTCGTACAAGAAGGCATTTACAGGCTTAACTACCCAGGTTTGGTGGTTAAGCATTGTTATTTTTATCAACAGGGCCGGTACCATGGTGCCCTTATTCTTATCATTGTACCTTACACAGAAAAAAGGATTCACGCTTACACAGGCAGGCGTTATAGCAGCCTATTTTGGAGCGGGTTCTATTATCGGCGCGTTTGTTGGCGGTAAGCTGGCAGATAAGATTGGACATTTAAAAGTGCAGTTTACAGCACTGGCATTGGGTGGCGTTATGTTTATTGCGCTGGCGTACCTCAGCAGCTATTATACACTTTGTGCCATGACGTTTGCTTTGGGTATTGTGAGTGATGCTTTCAGGCCGGCAAACTTTGTGGCCATTGCCAAATACAGTACACCTGAAACGCTGACCCGCTCTTATACATTAAACAGGCTGGCAGTTAACCTGGGATGGTCAGCCGGTGCCAGTATCGGCGGTTTCCTGGCAAGCATTAATTATAAGCTGATCTTCTGGGTAGATGGTATTGCCAATATCATAGCAGCCTTTGTATTATGGTTCCTGCTGTACAGGAATGATAAAAAACTGACTAAAAAGAAACAGGATTCTACCGACATACTACAGGAAGAAATAAAAGAGAACTTCCCTGCCCTTTCACCTTACAAGGATAAAGTCTATCTGAAGTTTATTGTGATCTGTACCCTTTATACTATTTGCTTTATCCTGATGTTCAGGATCATCCCGAATTATTTTAAAGATGACCTGCATTTAAATGAAAGGACCATCGGCGCCATACTGGCTCTGAATGGTATTATTATTGCGCTTTTTGAAATGCTGATTGTCAGCAAGGTAGAAGGTAAGAAAAGTAATGTCACATTTATCCGCATCGGTTGTTATATCATGATCGGCGGATTCGCCTGTTTATTTTCGCCTTATTGGGGTTTTGCTTTTGGCATATTATGCATGTTGTTTTTTACCGTAAGCGAAATTGCCACATTACCGTTTATGAATGCTTTTATGATGTCCAGGACATCTAAAAACAACAAAGGTCAGTATGCCTCCTTATATACGGCCAGCTGGAGCGTTGCTCTTATAGTAGCCCCCTGGCTGGGCGGTATCATTGTAGATACTTTTGGCTATAAAACGCTCTGGGTAATAGCCATTGCTGTTACCATTATTTGTATCTTTCTTACCTACAATTTAGAGCCGCGGGAAAAGAAGACTAAAACAAAAGTTTAAACACCGGCCACAACAGCACTATGGCTAAAACAATTAATAAAATGCCAAGGACGGTATTAATGCGGTTGAGCATTTTATTGTTGATAAACTTCTTTAAATAAACCGCGCCGCGAGAAATCAATACTTCCATTATAAAAATGGCAATCAATGCGCCTAAGTAAAAAATAATGCGGTTAGTATTATTGAAATGATAGTTATCATCTTTGTTTAAAAGGGCACTGATAGTGATCCAGCTTAAGAGATTGCCGGGATTGAGCAGGTTGACAGAGAAACCTTTTGCTGCTAACAGATAAGGATTAGGCCTGGCAGGTATTTCGGTATCATTGTAATGCACTTTTGCTTTTTTCAGTATGCTGGAAACGCCCATTACAATAATTACCGCAGAACCGATAATTCTCACCCACATTTCCGCAGTACCATCTTTAGGAATAAGGTTGGCATTAAAATAGCTGATGACAATCAGGATAATATCGGACAATATTACCCCTAACGAAATGGCGATGCTGCTTTTGTGCCCGTTGACAATACTGTTTTGAATAAGCAGAAAGAAAACTGTACCCAGCATGGAGCTTAATAAGATACCGGTACTTAAACCATAAATGATAGCTTCGAACATAAGTATGCAAACTTATGGTTAGTATTTTAAATACAATACATCCTGCAGCTGGTTTTAAACAAATTTTCAGTTCATGTGCTACCGGTTAATGAATACGCTCAACAGTTATCAAGTGTGTAGAAATATCATTTCAGAAAGTTGAAACCTGTAAATTGTATTTTGCATTTTACATTTGTGGTATTAATATTAAGATTATTTATCAAAATGACTAAAGATACCAAATACAATTTATCGGTAAAAGTAGACTGGAGCATACATACGGATTGGCTTAAATGGATAAACGAAGATTACTTACCTGCGGTGAACGCATTGGAATATTTCGACAGCGTGAAGCTGTATAAACTGCATGATGTAGATATAACGGACGGTGTGATGTACGTAATTCAACACTCGGTAAAAAGCACACTGCACTATAAAAAATTTCTAAAGGAAGAAGGTTATCATTTTAATAAAACGATGCAACTAAAATGGGGAAATAACGTTCTTAAATTTGAAAGTTTAATGCAGGAACTTTAGCCTTGTTTTAAAAAGCGAAAAAAATTTCTTTTTTTTAAACTAAATAGCGTAATTTCCCATTTAGTAACGGGGAAACCTATTACAGTAAAGGTTTTCAGAGGAAAATATTTCTGAAAAAAAATGGTTTTGAAATAAATGAACTTATATTTGTTAAATACATTATCTTATAAATCTTGAAACATGAACAAAGCGGAATTGATTGCTAAGATTGCCGAAGACGCGGGAATCACAAAAACTCAAGCTAATGCTTCTATCGACTCTTTTGTACAAGCGGTTCAAAAGACATTGAAAAAAGGTGACAAAGTTACCTTAGTAGGTTTTGGTACTTTTTCTGTATCAAAGCGTAAAGCTCGTAATGGCAGAAATCCTAAAACAGGCGAAACCATTAAAATTAAAGCTAAAAAAGTAGCTAAATTTAAACCAGGTAAAGAGTTATCAGAAAAAATCTAATCGAATTTTCAATATAAAAAAGCAAGAAGTTTTTTATTGAACTTCTTGCTTTTTTATTTAATAAATGATTACATTTGCCGTTCTAAAAAAATATAAAATGGGAAGAGGCGATAAAAAAACTAAAAAAGGTAAGATTTTCAAAGGTTCTTTTGGAAATATCCGTCCGGCTAAATTAGCTAAGAAAGTAAGAGCTGCTAAAGAAGCTTAATTCAGTTTCAGCTTAAAAAAAATTACGAAGGGGTATGTTTAATTTATTTAAACGAACCCTTTTTTATTTATATTAGTAACCTGATGGCAAAGAGATCTAAATCCCGCTCAAAAAAAAGATTCAACCTGTTTACTATTATTACACTTGTGTTTATAGCCGGTGTTTTAGGTTTTATTACTTTCAAAAAAATTAAAGATTATTTTACTGAACCGGATATAGAAAATTTCAAACTATACCCGGGATTTGGGATTTATATTCCTGAAGACTACGAAATACACGGTATAGATGTAAGCAGGTACCAGAAGAAAATAAACTGGGGCCTGGTTAAAAGCATGAATGACCAGGGCAAAAAAATAGGGTTTGCCATCATTAAATCTACGGAAGGTATCTCTTACAAGGACCCGATGTTCGACCGCAACTGGAAGCAGGCTAAAAAAAATAATGTCCCCCGCGGGGCTTATCACTTTTTTAATGCAGGCAAAAACGGCAGAGAGCAAGCCGAAAACTTCATTAAACATGTACAACTGGAACCCGGCGATCTCCCTCCTGTTTTAGACATTGAGACACTGAAAAATACCAGTGCGGAAACAATGCAAAAAAATGTATCTGAATGGCTGGTAATGATAGAAGACTATTACCAGGTAAAGCCAATCATATATAGTGGCGCCAGCTTTTACAGTAATTACCTGCAGGCAAAATTCCCAGACTATCCCTTATGGGTTGCCCATTACCTGCAAATGAAAGCTCCGCGGACCACTAATAAAAACTGGTACTTCTGGCAACACAGCGAAACCGGCAATGTTAACGGCATTGAAGCGAAAGTAGATTTCAATGTATTTTACGGAGATAGCAGCGACTTCAGGAACTTATTAATTAAGTAACAATATAAATTTTCTAACAGTCTTCATTTATCCTTAAATGAAATTTACCGTTTTCCCCATCTTTTTTTTACTAAGTAAAATATAGTGTCAAAAAATGCTGAAAGCGTGGTGATGCTTACATTTTAACTAACTTCACACTCTATTTTTATTTTATGCCAAGTATTAGTAACAGAGGCCACCAGATGCCGGCTTCACCTATCAGAAAATTAGTTCCTTATGCTGAAGCTGCCAAAAAAAAAGGCACTAAAGTATTTCATTTAAATATCGGACAACCGGACATTGAAACGCCTGCCGCCATTATGGATGCCATAAAAAACAACCATATTAAAGTATTGGAGTACAGTCATAGTGCCGGTAACGAAAGTTACAGAATAAAACTGGCCGAATCTTACAAGAAAATAGGCGCAAATATTACAAAAGACGAAATTATTACTACAACAGGTGGCTCTGAAGCCATCCAGTTTGCTTTTTTAGCCTGTCTTAACCCGGGAGACGAAGTGATAGTGCCGGAACCATTTTATGCTAATTACAATGGTTTTGCTACGGCAGCGGGTGTAGAAGTTGTACCGATCACTTCATACATTGAAACCGGGTTTGCCTTACCGGCCATCAGCGAATTTGAAAAGGTGATTACCGAAAAAACAAAAGCCATCTGTATCTGCAGCCCAAACAATCCTACAGGTTATATTTATACCCCTGAAGAAATGGAACTGCTGAAAGCATTGGTCCTGAAATATGACCTTTATCTTTTCTCCGATGAAGCATACCGTGAGTTCGCTTACGAAGCGCCGGCAATGAGCGCTTTAGCACTTAGCGGTTTGGAGAATAATGTGGTAATGTTCGATACCATCAGTAAACGTTACAGTGCGTGTGGTGCAAGACTGGGTGCACTGGTTACAAAAAACAAGGAACTGATCAATACTGCAATGAAGTTTGCCCAGGCAAGGCTAAGTCCTCCGGGTTTGGCACAGATTGGTGCCGAAGCAGCACTGGACTTACCGGATAACTATTTTGATGATACGAAAGCGGAATACAAAAGTCGTCGTGATACCATCATTGGCCGTTTAAACAAAATACCGGGTGTCATCAGCCCTAATCCGGGTGGTGCATTTTATGCCATTGCTCAATTACCTATTGACGATAGCGATAAATTCTGCCAATGGTTACTGGAAAGTTTCAGCTATAATAATGCTACTTTAATGCTGGCTCCTGCTACCGGCTTTTACAGCAACCCCGAACTGGGAAAAAAACAGGTTCGCCTGGCTTATGTGCTTAATAATAACGATATTAATAACGCTATGGATTGCCTGGAAAAAGCATTACAGGAATATCCCGGCCGAACAAATTAACATTATATCTGTTTTCTATAAAAAATGGCAGCTATTAATAGTTGCCATTTTTTATTACCTGGAGAAGTTGGTCCATTAAAAGAAGAGGATTTTCAGTAATGAAAATCCTCTTCTTTGTTGAAATATATTCGTAAACGGATTAAATCTGGAATCCATTAGGAATAACAGCGTTCTTCTTAATTACAACAATGCCGTCTTTTACCGTGTACAATGGATGATCTACCGGTTCCAGGTGATCCCCTCCGATAATTTTTACATCATTACCGATTCTGACATTCTTGTCTATAATACAGTTTTTAAGATAGCAACGTTCACCAATACCCATTAACGGGTAATTCTTTTTACGGGCACTTTCCAATTGTTCCAGTGTTTCATAAAAATCGCTTCCCATTAAATAACTGTTTACTAATGTTGTACCATGCCCTACCCTGCTTCTGATACCAATAACGCTATTCTCAATCCTGCTGGCATTGATGATACTTCCTTCTGCAAAAACCGTTTTTTCCAGGGTTGTACCACTGATCTTGGTTGGTGGCAGCATCCTTGGCCTGGTGTAAATTGCTTGTGCTTTATCAAATAAATTGAATTCAGGCAACTCAGATGCTAATGCCAGGTTGGCTTCAAAGAAAGAGTAAATGTTTCCGATATCTGTCCAGTAGCCTTCATATTGATAGCTGGCTATTTTATAGTTCTCAATAGATAAAGGAATAATCTCCTTACCAAAATCAGTCGCATTAGGTTGAATTTCTGTCAACAGATCAAATAACAGTTTCCTGTTGAACAGGTAAATACCCATCGAAGCCAGGTAGTTTTTACCTTTCGCTTTCATTACATCGCCAGTATCGCTCACCCAATCATCCAATAACTCTTTCGCCGGTTTTTCTATGAAGGAAGAAATAAAGCCTTCCTCATTCACTTTCATGATACCAAATTCAGTGGCCTCTCTTGCAACTACCGGAATGGTTGCAATGGTCAGATCTGCGCCTGAAGCCTGGTGATTGGCCAACATATCCTGGAAGTCCATTTGGTATAACTGATCACCGCTTAAGATTAAAACATACTCAGAATCGTGCTGAACGATATGCCTTAAACTTTGTCTTACCGCATCTGCCGTCCCCTGGAACCAGCCCTGGTTATCAGGTGTTTGTTCTGCCGCAAGAATGTCTACAAAACCCGAACTGAAATTACTGAACTGGTAAGTATTTTTAATATGTTTATTTAAAGAGGCACTATTAAACTGCGTTAATATCCACATGCGGTTAATACCGCTGTTGATACAGTTGCTAATGGGAATATCAACCAGTCTGTATTTACCCGCAATGGGTACAGCTGGTTTACTTCTGCTTTGTGTTAAAGGGAATAACCGGGTACCAGCTCCACCTCCTAATATAACTGCTAAGGTCGATTTGGTTGTTGATATAACCTGCTTGGTTTCGTTTGCGTTATTGCTTGTCATAATGTAACTTATTTGGATGGTTTACTATCGTCTTCATTTAAGGTTAATCACATCACTCCAATATCTCCCCTTATTTATTTTGCGGTAAACGGAAGCAATATTTTCTATTTAATTAAGCATGAGCAATGTAGGCATTTTAGCAATTCAAAACATCAAATACTAAAAATTTATTTGTAAATATCTATATACTTTTTCGCGCTTCTTTCCCAGCTGTTATCTATCGCCATTATCCTTGGAATAACGGCTTCCAGTATATCATTATTATTACCATACCAGCCCACAGCCCTGTTAATGGCTATTACCAGGTCCTCTACTGTTGGATTATTAAAAACAATACCATATCCTTTAAAATCTGCCGTTCCTATATCAATTACAGTATCTTTTAAACCACCTGTATTTCTCACCATCGGAATCGTTCCATATCTTAATGCATACATCTGGTTCAAACCACAAGGCTCTACCCTGCTTGGCATGAGCAGAAAATCTGCTGCTGCATATAAGTTATGTGCCAGGGATTCATTGTACCCTATATAACAGTTATAAATACCTTTATAGGTTTCTTTCATATCCGTCAGCCGGCGTTCCAGGTTACTGTCACCGCTGCCTAAAACCAATATCGATATTTTACCGTCGTGCTCCCAGATTGCCCTGTTTATAGACTCAGGCAATATCTCTGCGGCCTTCTCTCCCACCAGGCGGCCAATGAATATAAAAAGAGGATATTCTTCATTAAAACCAAATGTTTTACAAATAGCGGCTTTATTAGCTGCTTTTCCTAGTTTAAAACTCTTGGCATCATAGTTTGTATTCAGCATTGCATCGCTGCGAGGGTCCCAGTATTCATTATCTATACCGTTCAAAATGCCTAAACATTTACCCCTTTCGTATTCAAAAAGCTTTTCCAGTCCGTTTGCCTGGTGACGCAATTCTTCCATATAACTCGGACTCACGGTCGTTACAACATCACTGCATTTTACAGCACTTGCCAATGGATTGATCATATGGTTCCATTCTAACAAACCACCTTTCCAGTTATCATAATCCGGCAACAGGTATTTCTTGTCCCAGCCCATCCATCCCTGGTATTGACCGTTATGAATAGTAAATACGGTACGTACTCCACTTATTTTAGATAAACCATAGCTATATTTCATCATAAAAGGAATCAGTCCTGTATGATGGTCATGACAGTGGACCACATCCGGTACATGTGCCCATTGATTGATCCAGTGCAGGCACGCTATCTGGAATGCTAGGAATCTTTCACTGTCATCATCATAGCCATATATCAGTTCGCGGTCCGTCAGGCCATCAATGCCTATCAGGTACAAATCAAATCCCAGTTTATTTGTCTTCTCTTTTAATATATGATATCGAAACCAGTAACTACCGATGTAAGTTGCACTTTCGTGTACCAGCTCAAATTCGTTCTGATCTAAAAATTTTACTTTATACTTTGGCATGACCACTTTAGCCACATGCCCTAACCTGTTTTGATACTTTGGCAGGGCACCGACAACATCACCTAATCCGCCTGCTTTGGCTACAGGATAACATTCCGCGCTTACATGTATTATCTCCATATCTCATAAAATTTAATGCTTCTAAGATAATGGAATTAATGTTGAATTTTATTTATTTTGGAACAATTAATTATCAGGAAAACCCGAAATAAAAAAAAACATATATTTACAATCTTGCTAACAGAAAATTAAACAGAGTTTATGAGTAAACAAAACGAATCTGTATTAAACATTAAAGATTCTGCTTCTGTATCTTCAAAAATTGCTACTAATACCGGTGCACTTTCAGTACTCGTATTAGTTTTTTTCTTTTGGGGTTTTATTGCTGCTTCAAATAGTATTTTAATTCCATATTGTAAAGAACATTTTAAACTGACTCAATTCCAGTCCCAACTAATAGGATCTGCATTTTACGGGGCCTATTTTGCCGGGGCACTGGTAGTATTTGTCATATCAAACATCCTGAAAAAAGATATTCTAAATATTATCGGTTACAAAAAAGGCATTATTTACGGCTTGTTGATTTCTGTTATCGGGGCCTTGCTTATCATACCTTCCACAAATGCCAATTCATTCAATGCTATTCTAATCTCCCAGTTCATTATTGCACTTGGCTTTTCTTTGCAGCAAACCTGCGCACAGCCTTTTGCAATCTCTTTAGGAGACCCATCTACAGGCGCACATCGCCTGAACCTGGGTGGCGGCATTAATTCATTCGGTACAACCATCGGCCCTTTAATTATCAGCATATTTTTATTTGGCTCTATTAGTAATCCTACAGAAAGTTCTGTAAGCAATATCAATAATCTCTACCTGATTGTTGCCGCCTTTTTTACACTCGTAGCCATTATTTTTGCTGTCTCCAAACTACCTGATGGTAAGAATAATGAAGCATTTGAACAATCTAAAAAAGCATCCGGCATATTATTATTAATTACCGGTATCATAGTAGCAGCATCCTTACTTGGGCAATTTACAGCTGTTCCGTCATATATTTTAATGATAGCCATTATTGTACTGTTGTTGATCATATTATTCCAGGCCAATGCACAGGCTAAAAAAAACGATACAGGCTGGGGTGCCATGAAATACCCTCAGGTCATCTATGGTATGATCGCCATATTTGTATATGTAGGTGTAGAAGTAACCATTGATAATAACTTAGGCGCTTTACTGAAGCAGCCAGGTTATTTTAACGCTACCGGGTTGAAAGAAAATGAAAGTTCTCTATTCATATCATTATACTGGGGCAGTTTAATGATTGGCAGGTGGACAGGTGCATTAAGTGTTTTCAACTTAAGCAAAAATACCAAGATGATAGCCGGCGTTATTGTACCGTTTATCGCTTTTGGCGTTATTCTTGGTGTCAATCATCTAAAAGGCAATGACATCAGTTCCTTGTATGCCTACAGCGCATGGATTGTGGTGGCCATCATCGCATTGTTTATTGGCCAGGACAAACCTTTTAAAACGCTGCTGGTACTTTGCATCATGGCAACCATCGCAATGTTGATAGGCGTTTTCACCACGGGAAAAATGTCAGTATATGCATTCGTCAGCGGTGGCTTATGTTGTTCCGTGATGTGGCCTTGTATATTTACCTTAGCAATTGGCGGCGTTGGTAAATACACCGGGCAAGCTTCGGCATTGTTGATTATGATGATTTTAGGTGCAGCCATTATACCGCCTTTACAGGGAGCAATAGGCGATACCAGCCTGGGATTACACCAATCCTACCTGATAGCTGCCGCATGCTTCTTATCTTTAGCGTTCATTGCATTTAAACTAAAAAATATACTACAGGCACAAGGCTTGGATTTCGACAAGCAAGTGGAAAACAGTAGTCATTAAATATTATAAGAGTAACTCATGATAGAAACAATTAAACAGTATGCCATAGGAATAGATATTGGTGGCACAAATACCAAATTCGGATTAATAGATACAAGAGGAGAAATATTGTACCGTGGCGCTATTTCAACAAAAAAGCATACCGACATCTCAGAATTCATTAATGAACTGTACGATGCCGTTTTACCTGCCATACAAAGCGTTGGGACCATTGATGATATAAAAGGTATTGGTGTTGGCGCACCAAATGGCAATTATTATAAAGGCACCATAGATTTTGCACCCAACCTCCCCTGGAAAGGGGTGGTACCAATGGCCAAAATGATCAGTGATAAATTCGGACTGCCAACCACGCTCACAAACGATGCGAATGCAGCAGCGGTTGGTGAAATGATGTATGGTGCAGCACGTGGCATGAAAGATTTTATCATGATCACGCTAGGCACAGGGGTCGGCAGTGGCATTGTTGCCAACGGGCAGCTGATTTACGGACATGACGGTTTTGCCGGCGAATTGGGCCACAACATTATCATACCCGGGGGAAGGTATCATCCCGGCACAGGCGCACACGGCTCACTGGAGTCATACGCATCTGCCACTGGTATTCGCCTAACGGCTGTAGAGTTATTGAGCCAGAATCCAACCAGGGCTAGTTTGTTAAGACAATATCCTCTGGAGGATTTAGAAAGCAGCCACGTGTACGAGTGCGCCAAACAAGGGGATGACCTGGCTAACGAAGTATTTCAATATACCGGTAAGATCCTGGGTATTGCCCTGGCCAATTTTATCATGTTCTCCTCACCGGAAGCTATTATCCTTTTTGGCGGCCCAACTAAAAGCGGTAATTTATTGCTGGACCCGGTCCAGGAAAGTATGGAAGAGCATTTATTACCCGTCTTCAAAAACAAAGTAAAACTGATATTCAGTCTGCTAAAAGAAAGCGATGCTGCCATTTTAGGCGCCAGCGCATTGGTTTGGGACAGTAAAAAAATGGAATAATAATATTAATTAAAAAGGGCTGAATAATTTCAGCCCTTTTTAATTAATATTTCCTGGTAAAATCAAGAAAATGTCTGTATATATTATTTATCTTTTTTACCGGCTTAAGTAATATCTGGTCTTTACCAATATATTGTTCAGGCAAGGAACCTTCCTTCTTACTTAAACCATAACAAACATAAAAAAGCACACATGGCATTACTGCCAAACATACAATCATTATGTAATTGCGCTTCTTCATTAAAAGATTTTAAAGTAAAACGAGGTTATCTCAAAATTGTTACAGTCCTAACAAAGATATTTCACATTTTCTTTAAATATAACAAATTCGCACAGTTTTAACACCTGTAAAACAACTATTACTTAATTACACCTAATTCTTTTCCAACTTTTGTAAAAGCGGCAATAGCTTTATCAAGGTGTTCCTGCCCGTGTGCTGCGCTCAGTTGCACGCGGATGCGGGCCTGTCCTTTAGCCACCACAGGGAAGAAAAAGCCGATCACATATACTCCTTCATCCAGTAATTTTGCCGCAAAGTTTTGCGCCAGCACAGCGTCATACAACATAATCGGAACAATCGGGTGATCACCCGCTTTAATATCAAATCCCGCTTCTGTCATATTTTTACGGAAATACTGTGTATTATATTCCAGTTTATCTCTCAGTTCAGTGGTCTCCGTAAGCATGTCCAGTACAGCAATACTTGCACCAACAATGCTTGGCGCTACAGTATTACTAAACAAGTAAGGACGGCTGCGTTGACGAAGCATTTCTATCACTTCCTTTTTACCACTGGTAAAACCGCCGCTGGCACCACCTAAGGCCTTACCCAGCGTACCGGTAATAATATCTATGCGGCCCATTACATTTCTGTATTCGTGCGTTCCCCTGCCGGTTTTACCTAAAAAGCCACTGCTATGACACTCATCGATCATTACAATCGCATCATACTTATCTGCAAGGTCACAGATCTTATCCAGCTGGGCAATCGTACCATCCATGCTGAAGCTACCGTCAGTAACAATGATACGGCTTCTTAGATGTTGCGACTCTTTCAGTTTTGCTTCCAGGTCGTCCATATTGTTGTGCTCGTAGCGATAACGTTGTGCCTTACATAAACGCACACCGTCAATAATACTCGCGTGATTCAAGGCATCGCTTATAATGGCATCCTGCTCATTAAATAACGGTTCAAATACCCCGCCATTCGCATCAAAAGCCGCTGCATACAAAATAGTATCTTCAGTACCCAGGAAGCCGGCAATTTTATGTTCCAGCTCTTTATGAATATCCTGCGTGCCACATATAAAACGCACACTACTCATCCCATAACCATGCGACTCAATCGCTTTATGGGCTGCTTCTATCACTTTAGGATGGCTACTTAAACCAAGATAGTTATTCGCACAAAAATTCAACACCGTTTTACCGTTCACAACAATTTCAGCACCTTGTTCACTGGTAATTACACGTTCGTTTTTAAACAAACCCGAATCCTTTATTTCCTGTAATTCGGTACTTAAGCGTTCTGTAAAAGCCTTATTCATATACTAATTTTTTCAAACGATTTCCAAAATATCCATAAATATAATTCGAATAGAAAAACAACGAACAACAGTACCATAAATATTAATTAATCACCAATTTAACGGCCCAACTTTTAATAAACCTATTAAAATACCGGCAATCCTTTAAATAGTTTGATAGCTTTTCTTCTTTAAGCGGTCCAGGTTTCACCCGGTCACCGTTAATCATTCACAATACGCCCTGCTGTTTATTCATAGCTTTCAATGAATTACATTGTATTTATCAACCTTCTATAGCCTGTAAATATTTTAGCGACATATAGTTAACAGGAACTCCAGGTATTAACAGCATTCCTCTTACATTTTCAAAATGCAACATTATTTCTGATTAAAATGAATTTTGGATCTTAAATATTGAATATCAACATAGACAGATAAAAAACATTGAAAAATATCTGGAATAGAACTTTTGTCAGGAGATTGACGTACGTATAAAGCATTAATCAAGGAGTCATTCATTGCATCCATCATAACAATAGTCAACTAAAATAACGGCTTATCTGTCTTTAAAGAATATTAAAAACAAGTTCCCGGATAAAGGGTAGTTGAAGCGTAGTTGACGCCCTTTTGACGCCCTGTTGACGCCCATATAGTGCCCATTTAAATCCTAATGCCGTTTGTACATACAGCATGAAATCACCAACATTAAAATCAGCCGCTTAAGGATATCTCAACTTGAGTTTAGGGTCTCAATAGAGTCATTTTTAGTAATAACAGATGAGGTGATTTAAAATCATTACCCCAGGAAATCAAGGCCATAGAGAACCTGTTTCAAACAAATCTGCGCAAATCAGCGATGGTATGATTCTACGCTATCAGGGGAAAAATATTTAATTGATAAATTACCTGAACAATAAAAAACAACGTGTACAAAAAAGCCCCTGAAATTCATCAGGGACTTTTTTAAAGAAATTTATTAATCGAAAATGATTAAGCAATTTCAACTTCAGCACCAGCTTCTTTCAATTTAGCTGCGATGTCTTCAGCAGTTGCTTTATCAACACCTTCTTTGATAGCTTTAGGAGCGCCATCAACTAAATCTTTAGCTTCTTTCAAACCAACACCAGTTAAGTCTTTAACAACTTTAACTACGTTTAATTTAGAAGCACCTGCGCTTTTCAGGATAACATCAAAAGATGTTTTCTCTTCTACTGCAGCTGGACCAGCTTCAGCAGAAACTACAACTGCAGCAGCAGCTGGCTCGATACCGTAATCAGCTTTTAAGATTTCAGCTAATTCTTGAACTTCTTTAACTGTTAAGTTAACTAATTGCTCAGCAAATTGTTTTAAGTCTGCCATTTTGTTTAATTTTTAACCACCTTCATAGTCAATAACTCCGGTGGAAGTTTTATAAAAAATTGCCTTCTATAACCTCAGGCTTGGATATGATATTTAAGAACAGGTAGCTGTAAGTTTTTGATTTTAAAACAAATAACTTACAACTATCCGCTACATTATTAAGCTTCTGCAGCTGGTGCAGCTTCTTCAGCAGAAGCTTCCGGAGCAGCAGCCACTTCTTCAGCAGCAGCTTCACCTTTACCGTTAAGCAACGCAGAGATAACGCGTTGAGCAGGGCTTTGTAACAAACCAATAACTTCGCCGATAAGCTCGTTTTTGGTTTTGATTTTTGTTAATTGCTTTAAAGTTTCATCACCTACAAAAGCATCACCATCAATAAAAGCTGCTTTTAAAACAGGTTTTTCAACTTTACTGTCTTTTCTGAAATCGCTTAAAATTAACGCTGGCTCTTTAGGGTTTTCACTGAATAATAAAGCAGTTACACCGTTTAAGCTATCATAAATACCGGCAAATCTTTCAGCATCAATTGCTTCTAATGCTTTCTTGATAAGTGTATTTTTAGCAACTTTCATTTCAACTTCTTTGCTGAAACAAGCACCACGTAATTTAGTTATCTGAGCTACTGTTAAGCTCTCTGTATTTGTAATGTAGAAATTGTTGTATTGAGCAAACTTCTCTTTCAATACCTCAATTACTTCATTCTTTTGATCTTTGTTCATTGTAATTTTTTTTACTTAATCAAGAGATTAGTTAATGAATGCTTTGGTATCTACGGTTAAGCCCGGACTCATTGTACTTGCTAAGCTGATACCTTTAAGATAAGTACCTTTAGCAGTAGTAGGCTTCATTTTAACTAAAGCGTTAATAAGCTCTTTAGAGTTCTCAGCTAATTTTTCCGGAGAGAAGGATACACGGCCGATAGAAGCATGGATAATACCAGTTTTATCAACTTTAAAAGCAATTTTACCACCTTTAAGTTCTTTAACCGCAGTAGCAACATCAGTTGTTACTGTACCTGTTTTAGGGTTCGGCATTAAGTTACGAGGACCTAATACTTTACCTAATTTACCTATTTTAGGCATTACAGAAGGAGTAGCTACGATTACATCGATATCTGTCCAACCGCTCTCAATTTTTTGAATAAATTCATCTAAACCTACATAATCAGCACCTGCTGCAGTAGCTTCTGCTTCTTTATCAGGAGTACAAAGTACCAATACACGTTTAGTTTTACCCGTACCGTGTGGTAAACTTACAGTTCCACGGATAGCCTGGTCTGCTTTTTTAGGATCAACACCTAAACGCACGTGAATATCTACAGATGAATCGAATTTTGTACAGTTAATTTCTTTTACCAATTCAGTTGCTTCCTGAAGGCTGTAAACCTTGTTTTTATCAACCTTAGCATTGGCAACTTTTCTATTTTTTGTAATTGACATTTCCAATAATTTTTAAAGATTGATTAAAATTAGTTAGCCCAAGGTGCATCACCTTCTACAGTAATACCGATACTGCGAGCAGTACCCGCTACCATTTTCATAGCACTTTCAATAGTAAAGCAGTTAAGATCAGGCATTTTATCTTTAGCGATAGCCTCAACCTGAGCCCAGGTTACTTTACCAACTTTAGTACGGTTACTTTCTTTAGAACCTGTTTTTACGTTAGCTGCTTCCATTAATTGGATAGATGCAGGAGGAGTTTTGATAACAAAATCAAAAGACTTGTCTGTGTAAACAGTCAATAAAACCGGTAAAACCTTACCAATTTTGTCTTGTGTACGAGCGTTGAACTGCTTACAGAACTCCATAATGTTCACACCCTTAGAACCTAAAGCCGGACCAATTGGTGGCGCCGGGTTAGCCTGTCCGCCTTTACATTGTAATTTGACGTAGGTGGCGATTTCTTTTGCCATTTGTAAATAATTTTTTGGTGATAACGACTAACCAATATGGCCAGTCTCCCACTGTATTCTAAAATACTTTTTGTATAAAAAGAACTTTGGGGTTGCAAAAGTAAAAACATAATTTAATATAACCAACAAATATTTTATGTTATTTCCCTTAATAACACGAAATTAAGGCTCCTCTATTATAAATCAATGCAATACTGCTACTACCTTACATTTCAAATATTTATTCTTACATACTTTTAACTAAAAACAGCCGTCATAGATACCGTTTTTTTACAAAATATAATAGTAATCATTAGGCACCGCCGGTACCGGTGGCGGTGCTTCCTCCCCTATTTGCTGCAACAGGTTCACTTCAATAGTACGGCTCAATGTCGTCATTGGGGTATCCATCGGAGAATTCTCAAACGGGTCCTGCATTAAAATAGAAGTCCGCTCTATGGCAATAAATAAAATAGGGATAATGGCAGTAATAAAGGTTTTGAGCACCGGGTAAGTATTATCTAAACTAAAAGGCAGCATTACTGCAAACAAATAGATAATAAAATGTATCATCTTACTGTAAGAAACCGGGAATATTGTGTTTTTGATCCGCTCACACCTTCCCATACTATCGCATAATTTCAAAAGAGTCCCCTCTATTTGTACCATATTATAATCTGATAGTTGCCCCGACTTATAAGTTTTAAGCTGCTTGTAATGTTCCGACAGTATCCCGTTGGGCACATTGTTATCTTTTATCTGGTGTTCAATTAAATATTGTTGCACCCTGTCAGAAAATGGTTGCTTCCTTAAAGATTCACTCAGCGCAAAGTTCCAGATGATCTGCCGCCGGGCAAACTGGTGAACAGCATCCTTTTCTGTCTCATCCAGGTAAAGCTGTACCTGCCGTATAAGCGTTCGGGAATCATTCACGATTGCTCCCCAAACAATCCTGGCCTCCCACCACCTGTCATAAGACTGAGAGGTCCGGAATGCCAGCAATAAAGATAAAGCCGTACCAACTATAGCAATCAACGCCAGCGGTACATGCAGGTTCTCATAATATTGCCCGTAAGCCAAAAATCCCGCTATTACACTAATAACAGATATAAATATTAAATCGATAAAGACTATTCTTATCAGCCTTATAAAATAAATCTTACCTTTTAAAAGCATCTTGTCGGTTTAAAGTACTATAAAAGTAAAAAATAAAAGCGTATTGTTTTTGTTCAATACGCTTTTATTTTTTTAGTGATTTACCACTTTTTCATTGGCCAGTTCAACCATTTTAATGGCACCCACCGGCGATATTTTTATATTATTATTACCTTTTGTCAGGTAAAAATAATAACTGCTGTTCACCCCAATCATGTACACTTCTTCTTTCTCCTCTTTATCAAAGTAGAATATCCTGTTGTATTCTATCGTGTTATTATTCATCTTTTTAACCACCTTTTTACCCTCACCCCACCCAAGGCCTACAAAGAACGATAACAGGCTGGCCGATAAAAAAGCAACGAACAGATCAGAATAATGATTTCTAACCTCGGATTCAGACATTGTATCCATTTTTTTTATATAGGCTTCGGAGAGTTTACGGCCAAGTTTAGTGTTTTTTTTCTTATACAATATCTTAGGGTAGATATATGCCAGTAAAAAAAGGCCCAAAGTAGCCACTAATAATATCGGGTGCGACACTATATCTACAACGGGACTAATCAATATATCTGAGATAGACGAATAATTGAGGATATTTATATTAAGCTGATTGTAAAAAACGCTTTCCTTAAGAATGCCTAAAATCACTAAAAATATATAACCAAAAGAAAAGAATTTCTTTAACCCATCGGATAAGTTCATAAAACGCAGAATTTTTGCAGTTATTTACTACAAAATAAGGCTTTCTGGTCTCGTTAAACAAAAGAATATTTTAAAAACCGGGGGCAATCGGCAGATGATTATGAAATAAAGCTTTCGTTCCGGCTTTTGGCAGTAGTGCGCCTATATATTGCACATTGAACTGATTTTTAATGTAAACTACTGATATTCAATATTTAATTACCGAAATCATCCACTTAAAATTGGCGACAATTAGCTATAATGACGTATAGCTAATTTGTCTTTTGCAATAAAAATTGCAATAAAAACCCCTTACCTTTACTCCATAAATCACAAAATAATATCTATGCGTATTTCCGTAGAGCTATCCGGCTATACCAAAAGTAGCAATGGGTTGCAGCAAGTTAGAATCAGAACAAGCCATCATGGCCAGCGTAGTTTTTTTAACACCGGAATATATATTCCTGAAAATGTCTTTGATGAAGACAGTAAAACCATAAAGAAAATATACCCAAATGCCAAGCTTCTTAATGAGAAAATTAATCGCAAAATTTCAGAAGTAACACACGCCTTTAATATGGGCGGCCAGTACAATGTAAGCGTATTAAACAGAAGCCTTGGTGATGCTATTTTAGAATTCATAAGAGCGAAAACAAAATCAAGCGCAGATGCAACTATAGAGAATTATATGAGGGTTTATAATATTGCAAAGGAAGAATTTCCGGCCGCAAAACTTACAGACCTGAATTCAAAATTCATTGACAATATAAAGCAAACATTCATAGATAGAGGCTTAAAAAACTCAACTATAAATCTTTACATAACCGGCTTTATATCTGTTTTTAATTTTTTTAAGAAGAAAGGCATTGTATCGGAAATCGCAATGTCTGAAGTTGATAAGTTAAAGGTTGGGGAAAGCATTAAAAGCCATTTACAACTTGAACAGCTACAGGAATTTTCAAATTATATTGCCACCCTTCAACCGGGATCGAACCGGACAGTTGCATTATATTTTCTGCTCGGTTGTCGAACCGGATTGAGATATAGTGACCTGTGTAAACTCGATCAATACAAGCTGACATCCAATAATGAATTATTAATTGTAACAAAGAAGTCAAAGAAAATTGTCAGTCTAAAACTAAACGAGAATACACTAGCAATTTACAAAGATTGCCTGGCTGCCGGATCTTTGCTTAATTCGAGTAAAAAGGTTTCAAAAGAGATTAAGTCCCTGCGATTAAAGCTTAATTGGGACGATGAAATCACTTTTCACAGCAGTAGACACACATTTGCTATTATGTGCGCTAAAATGGGCATTTCTATCGAAGTAACAAGCAGATTAATGGGACATAGCGATATTAAAACTACTGCAATTTACTACAAGATTGCAAACGAGCAGCTTAACGCTGCAATGGACAAAATTGATTTTTAAACTGAAATAAATATTATATCATAATTTTAAACAAAAAGCTATGGAATTAATAAAACTAAAATACACAAATATCACGCAATTATTTCCAGGGTTAATAGAGGAGATATATGCAAAATACCACACTAGTGGAGTGAATTTTAAAGGAGTTTCCAAAAATGGCTACCCAATTGCCTTTAATGTATCATCATTTAGCATTGGAAAGGCTGCATTTGATAACCAAGATCTTCATTTGTATGTTGACTATGTCATTAAAAATGGCTTTATTGAAAGAGAGGTTAATACTGATAAATATTCTGATGGGATCAATAAGATTTCCACCCAAAATCGAAAAAATTTACAATTGATAAAAAATAGTGTTCTGGAAGACGGCTATGAATATGGCAGTGACGAGTATTTCAGTGAATGTGAAAATCGCCTATCCAATTCTATTTAAAAAGCATTTTAAAGCCACCAGCTTCTTGGTGGCTTTTGTTTTAACCATGTTGCCAGCATCTTCCACCGCCCGAAACCTTTCGCTTGCAAAAGCCACCTGTTTTATTTTTGGCTCCACATGTTGTACTGACTGTTGTGGAAGACGACGAGCCTGATGATTTATAATTTGTTTTTGCCCCAGATCCACTACCATAAGATGAGGAAGGTTCATATTCCAACGGCTCAGCAGTTATCTCCTGCACTGTCCAGGTCTTGTTATCGTACAATGTGTACATCTTATTGCCAATAAGCAATTTATTTTCATAAATCATTGCGGCACTCATGCCCCGGATTTCCTTTTTGTTCTTTTCAGCCCGGGCAATACTATCAAGGACTTCTTTTTTTGCCTTGGCTCTGATTGTTGCGGTATCTGTTGCACCTGCAGTAAATACCAGAAATATGGAGCAGATAATTAATAGAATGTTTTTCATAGTTTTACTAAATTTGATTATTAACTTGTTTTATGGAAAATCCAATTGTGACCTGCGTTTGTCATACACTGCTAGAAAATGACGCATTTACAGTAAATAGTCTATATGAACCTGATGGAAGTCCTTTCACAAAAATTACCGGTAAGTGTGACGAATGTGATCAAAATTATGAGGTGCTTACACCTGGTCATTTTGAAACTAAGGAGCGTGCATTGGAATGGCTAAATGCTTTTATTGAAGAAAATGAGTGACAGTCACAAAGTGACATTTTTGATGTATTTTTGTATAATAAACTACGCCATGTTGGACATTTTTAAAAGACTCCAAAAGGACTTAAAAATGCATGATTTATTCCCAAGCATTCCAAATAAATGTGCATGTGGTTGCGGCAAATCTTTGGCTGGCAAACAAAGTCGTTGGGCTTCACCTGAATGTTCAGAACTTGCTTATTCAGAATTTGCGGTCATAAAGGGCAATATTTCAATGATTCGAAAAAGACTTTATGAGGCTCAATCTGGCTTTTGTCAAATGTGTGGTGTTCAATCAGATGTATGGCATGCAGATCATATCAAACCTGTTTACTTAGGTGGTGGCGCATGCGATTTATCAAATTTCCAAACACTTTGCTTAGATTGCCATAAAGAAAAAACAAGTAATCAAGGCGCATTACATCGTAGCGCCCATCATCTGTACATCTATGTAGATATTATTTCTTAACTAAATCCCGGCACCCACTTACGTGATTTATATTTAATATACTATCCTTTGGCCGTACCCCATTGTTATGTTTAAAGCTCTGAGATCATTGTAAAGCTCTACCATTGTTCCCCCCTTTAATACCCATGCTGTAAGCATATTTAAAATTTGCTGCGCATCCTCAACATAACCCATTCTGCTATCGGCATGTCTAAATCCGTTTTCATCTATTCGCTTACCACGCGTCAAAAAAACACTTTTCTCTTCTCTAATATAGCTGCGTGCTTTTTTATATTGTTTGCCTTTTGGTAAATGCTTTCGGAGTATGCGCTCAATGCCCTTATAATATAGGTCATATTTCTTTCCAGGATCATCAATTGATACATTGCCTTGTAATAGCTGTTTAAGCTCATTGGAAACTTCAATTTCTCCATCCGGTAAAATGCTAAATTGCTCACCCTTTACTCTGTCGGCTTCGGATATAATCCGCATCTTTTCTTCAAGCTTTTGCTCGTCGGACTTTGAGATCTTTTTGTTGATTTGCTCAGTACTCATATGTTATAGACATTTTCTTTTAAATATTGTACAGATTCTTGCACGGCTTCGTATTCAAATGGATTGCCGTCTTGCATTTCTTTAATAATAATTGATACATCGGGATAGTGATCTTTGAACCTTCCCCAATAATTGCCTTTCCCGCTTTTTTCCATATCATAACTATAAAAACTATAAATGATAGAAGGATGGACTTGCGCCTCCCTTGCATATTGAGATACAATAAAATGATTTCCGATATGTGGGAAAATAAATTTAGATCGTTCAGGAGCAAACAAGTAGTTCCTTGCAAAATCGTTTGCCTCCTGCTCATTTAAAAGGAATAGATCAGCTTCTCCTGTTAAGTGATATGTTTGCTTTTCAATATCTTCAAAATCATATAAAACATGATGCAGCTCATGCAATAAAGCAAACCATATTGTAGGGTAGTTCTTATTTAGGTCCGTAAGTGCAATACAAGGCTTATTCTTCACAACAAATGTTGCACCCCTAACATGCGTTGTAGTCAAATGCGGCTGATAAATTACAGTAACTCCTACTCTGTACAATGCTTGAATAACCACTTTTAACCCACGTTCAACATTCATTGTATAAGGTCTTATCTTGGGCATTAAATCCAACAATCCGTCCCTATTGTATTCATTCGGATTATTGATTGCTTCGAATTGGGCAATGGCTGAAGCTACCCAGAATTCTCTCATCAAAATGTGAGGGCTACGCTTTGTTCTACTAAAAGCAGGTATGTACTTATTTTTTTCACCGTATTCATAAATACTTGCGAGTCCAAAAAATCTTTTAATTCTATCTTCTATTTCATCAAAGTCATTTCGATTAGTTAAGAAGCGAGCTTTTTTAAGTGTAGCAATATCAAAGTTGGAAACAATAAATGTATTGCGCCTAGCATCCGTTATATCTTTGATCATTTCGGCCGGGAGTTCTGCAACATAAAGCATAATAAAGTCTGATATTTGTAAGCCAAGGAACTGCGATAGTTTAAAAAGATTTAAAGCGTCTACTCGCACAGCAGATTTATTCAAAATGCCTTCAAGTGTGCGAGTCTGTACTCCCAGAATTTTTTCAGCCTGATTTTGAGTAAGGCCATATTTTTCTAAACGCTCATTGAAAAGTTCATTAATTGATTTCAACGCACCATTGAATTTATCAATTGGCTTAAGGACATCATAAAAGTCTAATATAAAATCGTAATATAATCCCATGTATGTAAATTTACACCTCAAAAATACTAATTATATCCTCAAAATATAATTTTTTATGTAAAATTACATAAATAAATTCAACCCTTGTACGATTAATTATATCCTGGTACGCATCTATACATTATTTATCTAGATAATAAAGAATACGTGCGTACCACTAAATTCAATTTAACCCACTACGCACGTACACTTTAATATTAAAAGAATACATGCGTAGTGAGCAATTCAGCAGTTGTACGATTAATACTGGAGGCGGGAGCGTATGTAAAGACTTCCGGCAGCTTATTTCAATTCAATTCATTGTACGATTAAGAGTAATATTGCCTTGCTTGCTAAACAGGCAACTAATTTATTTCAATTCAATTTTTTGTTCGATTAAGAGCTGTTATCCGGAAATAGATTTAACAGGAAGCCCCAAATTTCAATTCAATTCCTTTGTACGATTATGTCCGGTCACGGGTCAGGGGGTGGCAAGTTCAAAAACTGGCTTTCTTTTTGTTCCAGATTTTACTAATAGTTTATTTTTTACAAGTTTTTCAAGCGAATCTTTTATTTCATCTTCAGGAACGGTTCTAATGGTGTTAACAATATATGACATAGAGCAGGTAGTATTTTTTTTTAATAAGTCTTGAATCATACTGTCAATAAGTTGGCTATGAACGCTATTGTATTCAACTTTTTTTGAATTTCGATATCTTTTGATATAAAATATAATTCCACCTATTGAATGAAGGCAAATAATTACCGAATTCAATATAGCATTATTAAAAAATACCTTTGTATTTACCCATAAAACATATAGGTTATTAGTTAGGTAATAAATCCCATAATTAATTAAAAGAGCCAGCCAAGAAACAGATATTACTATCAATCCTTTCAACATTTGTTCTTTTTTGAATTCAATATTCATTTCTTTTACGACATACAGACCCCATACAATAAACGAAAGTATAACTAAGTATATATAGCTATCTTCATCATTGGTAATATAAAATATTACATATGGTAGAAAAAACATCAAAACATACCATATTATTGAATATAATATTATTCTTAATGGGTTTATCATGTGCCTTAAATAATTCTTAAATGCAATATAGTAAACTATACTTAACTATCAAGCAATATGGCAAAAAAATATATCATTAAATCTTTATTTCAAACATTTTGCTAGGTTTTAAACCTGCAATAAATGAATGTCTAATTACCCAAAGCTCCTTTAGGTCTTTTACTTTGAAAAGTTGTTGGGGATATAATTCTTCGTTCTCAGAAATTAAAACCCATTCCTCTGGCGACTTTACGTAAATTCTTTTAATCATCATTGTTTGCTCTGTAACAATAACATAAGCGTAATAGTTTTTTACATTCTCCCAGTCAAATTTTGGCAATAACGAACACATTACAGTGTCGCATTCTTTTAAAGCCGGCAACATACTATCCCCCTCAACTTCGATATAACACCAATCTGCACCTCTAATGTCTATTCCTGGCGGGATTCCGTAATGCTCAAGCTCTCCAAGGTACTGAACATGATCATATGTTCTTAAATACCCAGCCTGTGCCTTAATTGGCAAAAATGGAATAGTTTGCACCTTGTCAACACTTTTAATGCCTCTTCTAATGTTAATATAATCAGTCTTTTGATCATCAGGTTTCTGTATTTCATTATACGGCTCCGCTGCTTCAAATATATCAAACTGGAAATATTCTGAAAACCTCTGCCTATTTTCCTTATTTATCCTAACTGAATCAAAATATTGATAAAGCTGCCTTCTTGAAATTCCCAAATCTTCGGCTATTTCTTTCTTTGTTTTTCTTTGATTGTCAATAAATTGACGCAAAATGTCACCATCTGTTACCATAATTTAAATGTTAATAATACGTTAATGTGATTATTAGTGTACTTTTTGTGTAAATATTAGTGTGTATATTTGTGTTATGATTTTACTGTGTGATTTAAGCGTGGCAAATATACACACTAATATTTACACTTAGGAAATCATAGCACCAATTATCTTGTTAAAACTTGTTAAAATGATATTAATCCTGAAAGACGAAATACGCACACGAGCAAGGAGAATTAATAAAGTTGTATTTGATATTGCAGAGGCAAATGATGTTTCTATTGAAACTGTCAAAAGATGGGTATATAGCAAAGATCCAGCAAAACAACGAAAGCTCGCCTTAAAGCATAACCAAGATATCATAAGAAAGCACTTAGATATCCCTGCCGATACAGATATAACAATTTCAATAAACTAATTATAATAATGACACAATGGAACTAATTAAAGTAACAGAAAAAAATGGCAAACAATTAGTATCTGCAAGAGAATTGTATGAATACTTTGAATTGGCAGAAAGGTTTAGTAGATGGTTTGAGAGAATGGTGGAATATGGACTAAATTTAAATACCGATTATACCCTGTACCAAAATGTACACCCCAAAAACAATCAGCAATTCATTGACTATGCACTAACGTTAGATGCTGCCAAAGAAATATCAATGCTTCAACGCAGTGAGAAAGGAAAACAAGCACGACAATATTTCATTGAGTGTGAAAAGAGACTAAAGACCACATATCAATTACCACAGACTTATTCACAAGCCCTATTGTTGGCATCCCAACAAGCAGAGCAGATTGAGAAACAAGAAGCACAATTAAGATTAAACGCGCCTAAAGTTCTATTTGCTGATGCCGTTTCTGCTTCAAAAACCAGCATTCTAATTGGCGAACTTGCAAAATTATTAAAGCAAAATAAAGTTGATTTTGGCCAAAACAGATTGTTTGATTGGCTTAGAAGAAATGGCTACCTAATCAGTCGTGAAGGAACAGATTACAATATGCCGACTCAACGCAGCATGGAAATGGGTCTGTTTGAAATAAAGGAAACGAGCGTGATGCATTCGGATGGTCATGTAAGCGTTAGTAAGACCAGTAAAGTAACCGGTAAGGGTCAGCTTTACTTCATCAACAAGTTTTTGAATCCTACAGAACAGAAGCAAAAAATTTCATAATTCTAAAACCAGTACCATGCACGTAAGAGATCCACGAAAGGGTTATGTTCCGGACTGGCGCAATGAAAAAGACATCATGGCGTGGCTCGGAATAACAAAAAGCACAATGGTGATTTGGAGCAAGGAACACAACCTTGAAAAATCACATATCGGTAGCAAGACATACTACGACAAGAACCAGCTACTAGACATCATGACAACAAACAGCACGTATGGGGGCTAAATCACAATTCATTCCTTAACTCTAATCCGGTTTAACAAGTAGTTAAGTGTAACCTGGCAGCGTTACATGATGGGTTCGCGCTCATCACCGGAGCAAAATCATATCTTATGAAATACATATTATTCACTTTGATATTCATCGTTATTGCGATTGCGAGTTTCATCGCTCCGATCGAAGAAGATATTCCTTAATTCTAAATAGCCGAAAGCATCGTGTTATAAGATGGTCGGATATGTGGCGAAAATGGGAGACGCTCGCTTAAAGGTGCGGATAGTCAACGAAAAGTAAAGCTATCGTGAAGGTTCGAATCCTTCCATATCCACTACTAACTATTAAAACGTTATAGTGCCGGAGAATAGCGGCTTTTTAAACGAGCGAATGGCGGAATTGGTAGTAAGGTCGAAAGGCATCTAAAACACATGGTAGACGCACCTTTACGTTGGTAGAATAAGCTAAAAGAAGATAGGGATTGCCCTTACATTTTATTGGGAGGCATTCGGTAGTTCTAATAAAAAAGAGGTTCAATGGAAGTAAACGTAACATCAAACTTATTCGTGCCGGTTCGAATCCGGCTTCGCTTACAAATAAAAAACTTAAATAATGGAATCAAAGATAAAAATTCTATCTACCCAAATTGCTAAGGCAATTTCTGAGCGATCAATATTTGAAATTAACAACATTGCTGTACTTATAGAAGTTAGTATAAAGGAGGAAATGGAAGAATTGGTATCTGAATATGCCTCAATCGAAGAAAGGAGATATTTAAAACTATTAACAGAACAGAGCAAAAATAAACCAGGCTCACGTGAATACGTAAAATTAGGATACGAACTTTCATTAGCTAAGGCTAAAAAAGCTGCTGCTAATAGGGCTGTCAATAATATTAAAAGAACAGAAAGTCATGAAAGATTAAGAAACTGGGTGATTCAAAAATATGGCATTGAAGATTATAGGGAATATTTAAATGACATAAACCAAACTAACCAACCATGACATTCAATCAAATGTGCCTAAACAATCGCGTGATTGTGCTTAACGAGGAATTAGCCAAGCCGATAGAAAAGCAAAACGAAGGCCGAATTATCTGGCTAAAAGGTGAAATCAGAAAACTAAAACGCCTATGCAGGCAATAATTATTATTTCGACAATTGCCATTCCGTTAGTCGGTTTATGGGCGGTTTCTAGGGCATTATCGGTACTGATATTAATCATTTCAATAATTATAAAAGTAATAAAATGGACTTCAAATTCACAACAAAAGGCAACGGCATTTGCATTATTGACTATACAGGCAATAGCAGAAAAGTAACAATTCCGGCAACAATTAATGGGCTATCTGTTACAACTATCGGCGACTATGCGTTTTCTGGCAACCAGCTTACATCTTTAGAACTTCCGGCTTCGGTTACAACTATCGGCGACTATGCGTTTTCTGGCAACCAGCTTACATCTTTAGAACTTCCGGCTTCTGTTACAACTATCGGCAACTATGCGTTTCGTGGCAACCAGCTTACATCTTTAGAACTTCCGGCTTCGGTTACAACTATCGGCGACTGGGCGTTTCGTGGCAACCAGCTTACATCTTTAGAACTTCCGGCTTCTGTTACCCACATCGGCGACGGGGCGTTTTCTGGCAACCAGCTTACATCTTTAGAACTTCCGGCTTCTGTTACCCACATCGGCGACGGGGCGTTTTCTGGCAACCAGCTTACATCTTTAGAACTTCCGGCTTCTGTTACAACTATCGGCAACTGGGCGTTTTTTAGCAACCAGCTTACATCTTTAGAACTTCCGGCTTCGGTTACAACTATCGGCGACTATGCGTTTTCTGGCAACCAGCTTACATCTTTAGAACTTCCGGCTTCTGTTACAACTATCGGCAACTATGCGTTTCGTGGCAACCAGCTTACATCTTTAGAACTTCCGGCTTCGGTTACAACTATCGGCGACTGGGCGTTTCGTGGCAACCAGCTTACATCTTTAGAACTTCCAGCTTCGGTTACAACTATCGGCGACTGGGCGTTTCGTGGCAACGTAGAAATAAGACAAGCCAACCATAAAATAAGTATGATTGATGGCGTTGCAACGATCATCAGGAAAAAGAAAAGCCGGGACGGCTTTAATATCTGGCAAGGCAAATTCTATAACACAAATAAGGAGTGCTTTGTGGCGCAAAAAGGCGACTTCTATGCGCATGGAGAAACCTTAAAAGAGGCCATTGAGGATGTGAACTTTAAATATTTGCAAGAAAATGCCAATGTGGATGAAGTCGTTGCTGAAATAAAAACTACCAAAAAAATTACTGTATCACAGTTCAGGGTATTGACCGGAGCGTGTAAAGCTGGGTGCAAAAATTTCCTTTCTGAAAAAGGGCTGATTGATATTGTTGAAATGCCTTTGGATAAGGCAATGGGATTGTTAAAAGGGGCATATGGGTGGAATAGAATTAGTGAACTTTTAAACTAATTATATGACAAACACTATTACAGTCATTAAAGAGTTCAGCAAGCAGCTTCAGGATTTGGGTGTTGACTATATTATCTGCGCTGTGGAGTTGACAGATGGCAATACACAGCGGACGATTACAAGCGTTTCTGCTGATAAAAATACAGTCCAAAATCTCCGTCACGAAACGGTCGATTCTATCGAAGAAATGCGCATTAAAAAAACACTTTTCGACGTGTGCGAAAAGGATTATTAACCAAAATTAAACACTTAAAATAAAGATGGGAATTTTAGACATTAAGCCAGCCAAAAGAGGTGGCAGCAAGGCCATTATTGCAATAGCAGGGGTTTCAGGATCTGGTAAGACTTTCACGGCTCTTAAAATAGCTAGAGGCATGGTAAGCCATCCATCCAAAATAGGCTTCTTAGACACAGAAAATAAGCGTGGATCGCTTTATGCAGACATATTAGATGCGCCATTTTTAATAGGCGACCTCTATCCCCCCTTTTCTCCGAGTAGATACGGCCAGGCAATTAAAGAGTTCCAGGACGCCGGTGTTGAAGTGCTTGTTATAGACAGCGGATCGCACGAATGGGAAGGCGAAGGGGGTTGTGAAGACATTGCCAACTTGCCACTACAACAGGGTAAAAAAATGGCCAATTGGGTTGGAGCAAAAAGAGAGCATAAATCATTTATGAATACTCTATTACAATGTAATATGAACATAATAGTCTGCCTAAGAGCTAGAGAAAAAACAGACTTTAAAGACCCCAATAAGCCGGTTTCATTAGGTGTTCAACCAATTTGCGAAAAGAACTTCATGTTCGAAATGACAGCATCGTTATTGATGGAAAACGAGGGTAAAAGACAAACGTTTTTAAAACTGCCTTTTTATTTACATGAAGCATTTGGAAGTGGCAATGAATACCTAGGTGAAAAAACGGGACAAATGGTTATTCAGTGGCTAAATACTGGCGAGCAGGAAGACCCGGAGTTAAAGCGCATTAAGTCCGAAATGACGATGGCCGCAGAAAGCGGATTGACGGAGGTTGTGCGCATTTGGAACACTTTGACAGCAAAGCAAAAGAGGTTTTTAGAATCGCATAAAAACATTTGTAAAGAATCTGCAGAAGAGTACGAAAGGCTTAGAAACGAAGCCGGATATGGAACAGATAGCATTGACAAAACCTCGGCAAATTCAGAAACAGACCGGATAGCAAATTTTATAAACAACGCTAAAACTCTAGAGCAATTGGCGGAGGCTAAGGATATGTTGAGCAATGAATTTTTAAAGCATTTATACACTAAACGATTGGAGGAATTTACAAATGGGAAAGTTTGATAATTATGAGTTTAGATGCTCTGCATTAGGCAAGATTGTAAGCAAGTCGGGCAAGTTGACTGATGGGGTTAAAACATACTTAGAAGATCTTTTTATTGGCGAAACATATAGCACTAAAAAGGACGCTTACGGCAAGGCTTTAGACAAGGGTCGATTTTGTGAAGAAGAGGGCATAACGATGCTTTCAAATACGCTTTTAAAAGGGCAGCTAGTTCTTAAAAATAAAGAGAGAAAACGCAATGGATTTATACACGGCGAGTGCGACGTGGTTAAAAATGGCACCGTGTACGATATTAAAAATGCTCTCGATTTATTTTCGTTTGGGAAGGCTGAGTTAACATGGGAATACGAATGGCAGCTTGTCGGATATTATTGGCTTTGGGAGTGCAAAAAAGCAATTCTTTTCTATTGCCTGAACAATATGCCAATGCCAATGTTGGAAGAAGAAAAGCGGATGTTATTCTATAAAGACAAGTGGAAGTATTTAAGTTTTGAAGATGAGCAATATTTAAAAGATTGTGAAGCGTTGGAAGCATTACACAATTACGACAAAATGCCTATTTACGAGAAATTTAAACATTGGGAAGTAAATGTGACGGGGGAAAAGTTAGAGACATTAAAAGACGCAATCATCCAAGCACGTAAGTTCTTAAATGAGCTACAAGGCCGGCACGAAATATTTATTAAAACAAATAGGCATATAGTTGAATCCGCCAGCTAAAAAAATATAATACATGAAAAATTTAGAGATTACAGTAAACCATGAGCAGTATGGTATTGAAGAAACCAAAGCTGTAGAATTAGTTGGCAAATTGCCGCAGATTAAATCAGAGCGAAGTCTTTTAGAAGATTCTTATAATGACATATTGAAAATGGATATTGATGATCCAAGTACTTCAAAGGCTGCCAGAGAACTAAGGTTAAAGATAAAAGACAATCGGACAAAAGGGATTGAAGTTTGGCATAAAAACGCAAAAGATTTCTTTTTGAAAGGTGGCCAATTTGTTGATGCTATCAAGAAAGTTGAGGTGTCTATTAATCAAAGAATGGAAGAGAATCTGGAGCAGATTGAAAAGCATTTTGAAATTAAAGAGGCTGCCAGGAAAAAAGAAATTAGCGACCTGCGAATTTCTAAACTACATGAGTATTCCGAATTTGTCCCGATGGGATTAAATTTTGGAGAGATGTCAGAAGATGAGTTTAGCAAAATATTTAATGGTGCAAAACTGCAATATGAAGCAAAAATAGAAAGAGAAAGAAAAGAAGAACAAGAACGTGAAAGAATAAAGGCTATTGAGTCATTACGATGGAAGCGTTCTGATGATTTGCGACCATACTATGACTACTTCGCTGGCACTCTAAGTGATGATGTGAAACTAGGCGAAATATCTGAAGACGAGTATCAGGCAATTAAGTCTGCTTTGCAAGTCAAAAAAGAAGCTCATGCAAAAGAGCAAGAACGTATAAAGGCAGAAAATGACAGATTAGCAAAGGAGAAGGCAGAAATGGAAGCCAAGGCAAAGAAAGAAAAGGAAGAAAGCGACCGCAAATTGGCAGAATTAAAGGCGAAGCAAGATGAGGAACTTAGAGTTGAAAGAGAAAAGAACGCAAAGATTGAAGCCGATTTAAAAGCAAAAAAAGAAGCAGAAATTAAAGCTGAAAATGAACGCAAAGCATTGGAAGAAAAAGCCAATAAAGAAGCAGCAGAATTAGCTAAGAAGCCCTTAAAAGAGCAAATGAAAAAGTGGGTTTCAGAATTTGAACTTCCATTAACAAATGTATCTCACGAAAAGGTTAACGATATCATCAAAAAATTTGAATCATTTAAGAATTGGGCAGAAAAAGAGATTGAATCAATTTAATGAAGCCAGCTAAATACATCCTACTGCAAGACATTATAAGTCTTACTAAAGACAAAACGGTTTACGGGATTAAAGGCGAAATAGTACGCCTAATCCGTGAATGTGGCAATGTCTTGCTGGTAGATGGATCGAAACACAAATTTCCTGTAAATAAAAATAAAGTAAAACAATTATGAGTGAGTTTAAAGGAACACCGGGACCGTGGATAGTAACGCAGATTGGGGAACCTCTACCAAAGGTTGACAATTCCGGACATCACTGTGTTGGGCAACTTAAATCAGGAAGAGGATTAATAAGCGTATGGTTTAGTGATGTTCACTCAGCAAAGACAAAAGAGGAAGCATTGTATAATGCACAACTAGTGAGCAAGTCTCCAGAAATGCTTGAAATGTTGCAATCTGTTGAAAAGCTTCAAAGCGAAAATTATGGCAATGGCTCAATGACGCATATGTTATTAAAAGCAAAAGCGGAAGAGATACGCAAATTAATCACCGAAGCAACAACTATTTAACTTAAAATATGGAAAAGACAATTTTTAACACATGTGTTGAGGTTAAGTCACAGCAAGAATGCGACGAATGGAAGCGTATTGCAGATGATTTTGGATTTTATTCTGAAAATGATTTTGAATATACGCCTGGTTCTCATTTTGGTCTATCAGATGTAAATTTTGAGATTGGTATATTCAAATCATGCCCAGAAGAATATGTTAGTAAACAGGAGTATTTAAATCTCATGGAGGAATTTGCACAACGACCAAGGCCGTTTTCAATTGAGATTAAAAGATGGGCAGACTTAATACTTGATTCTAATGGGGGCGAAGTATATTGTGGAGTCATCATGTTATATAATTCAACCAGTGACAAAATAATTGAACGCATGAATTCAGTGCGATTGCCTAACAAATAAATACAAATAACCATGCCCATCATCCACAAGCCGGTTTATGCAGAGTGCGACAATTGCGAAAGCTGCATTGAACTTGACCAGGACAATCCTGATGATACTTTACAGCAGCACAATTGGTACAAAGGACTAACAAATGTGCGCCATGAAGCTGTATTGTGTCCGAGCTGCTTTGTAGTTCATCAATGCGATAGAACTGGTTTTCCGTGGGTGGAGGAAATAAAACATTAATTATGACAAAAGAAGAAGCAATAAAAGAAGCATGGGGCGAACTTAATATTTATATAAGTGGACATATAAATAATAACGGTTGGCTTGATATTAAACCAACTCAATATAGTCGTATTTATGATAAGGTTGACATATTGAAATTTTCAAACCATAAGCATTCAATTCGTCCAAAACGTTTATCTGGCATTGAAAATAACAATGGCTGGATTAAGATAGAAAGCGAAGCAGATTTGAAAGCAATTCACAACGTAAATAAGTCTAATTCAAATAAATTATATGTTGTGTAGCACGAAGCTACTTTAAATTTTGCCAAGAGATGACAATTTAACATATTGGGGAGCAAATGACAATGGCGTATTTGACGATTGTATTTTCCCGTGTCGAAGCATTGATGTGAAATGGAGAAATGGCACTCTTACCCACTATCGGCCAATCCAAAAGCTAAATCCACCAATTTACTAAACCAAAAACATTAACAATGCAAGAGTTCATAATAACATACAGCATTAAAAGATTTGACCGGAATTTAACCGCTGGAATAGTATCAACAGAGTCTCAAAATATTGAATCTGTTCAAGAAAAAGCATTTGAATTGATAGAAGAACATTTTAAGGAAAATGAAAAGAATCTTTTTAAAAATTTAAAAGAAATATCCATCACAGTAACACCAGCATAAAAATATTGACCATGCCTAAAGAAAAACCACTACCAATAATCAAAATGGACAGGCGCACAAAAGGATATGTCTCAGTACAATCCAACTGCGATCTCATAACAATGCCAGCAGCAGACTTCGAAGCATTCATAAAAGATAAAAAACCGAAAAAAGTACAGGGAGGGCGAGATGAAATTGTCTGAAAAAATAACTATAACAAATGAAGATAACATGATTATGATGGCTCGTTATCCTGATAATTATTTTGACCTGGCAATTGTTGATCCGCCTTATGGAATTGGTGAGGATGGGAGCAAAAATCATACAAGAAGCAAAATTGCAAAGGCTAAAAATTACATCCCTTTTGCAGGCAAAGACATAGAGCCACCAAATCAGGAGTACTTTAATGAATTGTTCAGAGTTTCAAAAAATCAGATTATATGGGGGGCTAATCATTTTTTTGGCAAAGTATCTCCATGTTGGATTGTTTGGGATAAAGAAAATGGTGAAAATGATTTTGCCGACTGTGAACTGGCATGGACATCATTTAAAACATCAGTTAGGAAGTTTAAATATAGATGGGCTGGAATGTTGCAGGAGGATATGAAAAACAAAGAAATTCGAATTCACCCTACTCAAAAGCCGGTTGCGTTGTATAAGTGGCTTCTAAATAAATATGCAAAGCCAGGCGATAAGATACTTGATACACATTTAGGGTCAGGAAGTATTGCAATTGCATGTCATGATTATGGGTTTGAATTAACCGCATGTGAGCTTGATGAACATTATTATCAATCAGCTTATAAGCGAATAAGAGATCATATGCTACAAGCTACTCTTTTTTAAAATTACAAGTGAAACAATAGGAGGACAGATGAAAATTAAAGTAAGTAATAGATACGGAACTGTACCGGTTGAGCTTCTTAACAATAAAGAGATTTCATTAAGGGCAAAGGGATTGTACGCTTATATTCAATCAAAGCCCGATAATTGGAAGTTTTCATCTGAAAGAATCGCCCTTGACTCATGCGAAAGTATTGACATTGTTAAAAAGATACTTAGGGAACTAGAGCAATTCGGGTATTTAATCAGAGAGAAAATCCATGATACGTTAGGAAGATGGGACATTGAATATACACTTCTTGCCGAATCAAAAGGGACTTGCACCGTGGGGGCATTATCCAACGACGGTAAATCCAACGACGGTAAATCCGTCGACGGACTAATACCCAACAATAGTAAACTAGAAAATAGTAAACTAGATATAAGTAAAAAAGAGGGAGATAAGCCCCTCGCCGATTTTTCGGAATTGAAAGAAGAAAGCGAAGAATCAGGAACTGGTTTTGCTTTACGAGATATCTGGCTAAAAGTACCTAAAACGAAAAAAGACATTGCTGAGTTCATAACGTCAATGAAGCCATCCTTTAGAGAACCTTATTTCGAACTATGGGACATGCTGGCAGTTGAGATTGGCAAAAAGCAAATGAGCAGCTATCCAGTAACGACTCACATGAAAATTTCGAAGTTCATTTACGAGCGACACAAAGAACTAGCTTTTGACTTTGTAGCGATTTTGAAAAAGATCAAGGAGACAAAGTTCCTGCACAAAGAGAGCTTCAACCTGGAATGGGTTGTAAAGAATGATGAGAATTATACAAAAGTGCTAAACGGGGTATTTGACGAGAACATTAAAAACAACGAATTGAAAGATGAACCAACAGCGAAATCAAAATCAGAACTGGAACAACTCAAAAAGCTCATTAAAAACCAATAAAAACATAGAAAAAGGCTTGTTGCGGGTTTTGCCAAATGCACAAGATTTAGAAAGTGCGGTTTTAGGGGCTGTTTTAGTCGATTCTAGGGCTTATAGCATCGCCAGCGAGTATTTGTATTCAGAATGCTTTTATAGCCCCAAAAATGAGCTTATTTGGAATGTGTTCGGGAGGTTAAATTCTAAAAATAGCCCGATTGATATTTTAACGGTTATGGAGGAGCTTAAATCTGCAGGCGAATTGGAGCAGTTGGGAGGATTGGGAGAGATTACAAAATTGACAATTGGCGTAATAGGATCAACAAATATCACTTCACATTGCAAAATTGTTTTTGAGAAATATTTACAGCGTGAGGTTATTAAAATGGGTTCTGAATTGGTTGAGATGGCATATGACAGCAATTCAGATGCTTTTAACCTGGTTGAAGAGGCTGAGAAAATGCTATTCAATATCAGTCAACGCTCTGTAAAAAGCGACTATGCTCATTTGTCTGATAAGCTGCCAGATCTTTTAAATGCAGTTGAATTGGCTAAAAGCAATGGAGGGAAAGCAATTGGCGTGCCATCTGGATATCCGCTGCTTGATTCGGTTACTGGCGGCTTTCAAAATGGGCAACTAATAATCATAGCGGCACGTCCAGCTGTAGGCAAATCGGTATTTAGTCTAAATATTGCAAAAGGTGTGGCAAGTCAAGGGTATCCGGTTGGTGTATTTAATCTTGAAATGTCGCATATTGAAACACTAAGGCGTGCCGTGGCAAACGTTGGTGGGCATCGGATGAATGACCTAAAGAGCGGAAGAATTGAGCCAATTGAAAGCATCTACCAGACCGGGCAATTGATTGAAAAGCTGCCAATTTATGTTGATGATAATGCCAGCTTAACGGTCTCGATATTCAGGGCAAAGGCTCGCAAAATGGTTACAAAGCATAAGGTTAAGCTAATCATAATTGACTATCTACAGTTAATGACCGGTGAAGATAAAAGGAACAACAGAGAACAGGAAATAAGCACAATATCCAGGTGGCTAAAGATAACAGCAAAGGAGCTGCAAATACCAATTATTGCCCTCAGCCAGATGTCCCGAGATGTAGAAAAAAGAGGTAATAAAGAGCCTCAGTTAAGTGATTTAAGAGAATCGGGAGCAATTGAGCAAGATGCCGATATCGTGGCTTTTATTTATGCCAGGACAGAGAGTGAGATTGAAGAATATATCGGACTTAAAAATATCAGAATGCTAAAGATTGCGAAGCAGCGTGACGGGGCTTTAGAAACGATTGCATTTAACGCACGAAACGACGTGCAAACCTGGGATGAATTAGGGATTATTCAGGGCAAAAATATTCCAGAACCACCACAGAATTTGCCACAGCGGTCAAACGATGCCGCATTATTTTTTGAACCATTTTAAAAAACACAAAACAATGAGCAATAAATTAACAATTAACCACCTTGCGAAACGGATGCCATATGGATTGATTGGGCTGTCTAAGTATGACACAATGTATAAATTAAACACGTACTCTAACATGTCTGGCAGGGGTATTGAAAACAGAACAATTGCATCATTTTTGGACGAACAAATAAAGCCCATCCTTTTCCCGTTATCAGCACTTACACAAGAAATTACGGTTAATGGCGAAACGTTTGTGCCGATTGTTAAAATTCTAAAACGCACATCTTTGATTGATTTAAGTAAATGCGAGTTTGAAATTTACATTGAAGACAATGAGATATATGTTAATGCACATCTTAATCGACGGATCATTATTGACTCAATGTATTATGATTACAATTTATTTTTTCATATGGAAAATAGCCGTAATTATAAAGCTACTAATCCGCAAAGTGAGCCGCAGAACATCTTATTAGAACTACACATAGATACTGACGATTTAATCGGCCAAGGCCTTGCGATATCCGTTTTTGACTTACCTAAAAATCCATATAAAGGAGGGCAAAAATGAAAGTTCTTAATTTATATGCATGTCTGGGTGGGAATCGACTACTATGGGACGATTGCGAAGTAACAGCGGTTGAATTAGACCCTGAACTAGCAAGGCTATATCAAGAGCGATTCCCAAATGATAAGGTAATTGTTGGTGACGCTCATAAGTACCTTTTAGATCATTATAAAGAATTTGATTTTATCTGGTCGTCCCCGCCTTGCCCGACACATAGTAGAATGAGGAAAACTAACACAGGCGATGGAGAAAGGAAATCCAAGGCTTGTTATCCTGATATGAAATTATACGAAGAGATAATTTTTTTGGATAATTTTTTTAAAGGGAAATATTGCGTTGAGAATGTCGTCCCTTATTACGAGCCTTTAGTGCCAGCCCAAAAAAGAGGTAGGCATATGTACTGGACTAATTTCCCTCTGCCAAATGATTTAGGAGAAAGGAAACTGCCAAATTTCATCAACTCAAAAATATCTCTACTATCTGAATTTCATAATTATGATTTTATGATATTATCTAAGATTGAGGGATTTTCAGTAACAAGCCACAAAAAAGGCACACGAATAGATAAAATTGCCCGTAATCTAGTGGACTACGAAGCCGGAAAAACAATCTTTGATACAGCTAGAGGCATTATAGAGCAAAAAACGGTTCAAACTAGCTTATTTGGTCATCTGTAATAATCATTAATCCTTTTTGCGAATTCGTCACGTTTGCGCTCCAGGTCTTTAACATGTTGTTTAGTGCGTTCAATATGCTCGTTCATGCGTCGTATGATGTTTTCACGAGGGTCACGAATACGGATATCACGAAGCAAAATGTAAGTCAGATGGCCGTACATCTCACCAGGACGCGCTTGAGCTTTGACAAATTCTTTAAACTCGTTAGGCGTAAACCATTGCTTTTTAACGTTTATAAAGCATTTGGTCATAGCCGCCTCTTTAGCCATCTTTTCGCAGTACACAACAGTAGCATACTCATCGTACTGACTTCTTATTATATTTTCCCTTAACCCCATTATTTAAAATTAAAACAAAAATAACCAATGGCAAAAGTAATCACAAATGGAATAGTCCCTAATGGACTAAATGATTTAGCCTGCTTAATTTATGAGCGCAATGTTGAAAAGGGCTTTTATGAAAAACCAAAAAATATAGGCGAAATGCTTTGCCTTATCCATAGCGAAATATCTGAGGCTTTAGAAGCCGACAGAAATGCAAGATACGCCTTAGCCAATATGAATGTAATTAATGGGTGGACTAATGATAAAGATTTTATTTACAATTATAAAGAAGATATAAAGGGAACATTCGAGGAAGAAATGGCTGACGTTTTTATTCGCTTAATGGACTTGTGTGCATATAAAGGGATAGATATTGAAGCCCATGTAACCGCTAAAATGAGGTATAATTTAAGCAGGGAAAAGTATCATGGCAAAAACTACTAAAATCAAAAATATGAGGGAGATAAAATTTAGAGGGAAAACAATAAATGGCGATTGGGTGTTTGGAAATTATGCACACATAAAAAAAGACTTTTCTACTGTTAAGAAAGGGCATTATATATCAAATTCAGCAGGTAGCCCTTTTGCTTATATGGTCAGATCGGAGACGCTTGGCCAGTTTACCGGACTTAAAGACAATAGTGGTAAGGATATTTTTGAGGGCGATATTATAAAAACAGGAACCGATAAGCCAATGGTTATTTTATGGAGTAACAAATATGCTTCATTCTGTCTTGATCGTCATGGATGGGCATTTTCCCACTGGTTTGGAGAATCATGTGATCCTACAGATGTTGAAATAATCGGCAATATTCACGATAATCCGGAACTACTAAAATAAAAACACAATGAAAACGAAAATAATAAAGGGCAAGGTTGAAATACTGCTTGTTGATGAACTGCCAAAAGGCATTAATCATGTAGGTGTTTTAGGACAAAGAATTTTAGTTACTAATAAAGATGGCGGTTTTGCTACAAATAAATGCGTTGAACCTGGCAACTGGCAATTCTTATCAACCATCGATGACTTAACAGAAGAGCAAGCGGGGCAAATACTTGGATTAGATTTATGTGCATGTTGCTCACTCGAAAAGAAAGGTATTTACGGTGTAAATGGCGGCTTTGTCGCAGGTTGCGAAGGAAGTCGTTGTGATGATTCAAGAGAAGAGTTGTTAATTAAGTTTGATGACTTCCTGGCCACAAATGATGTGCTTACTGAAAATCCATTTGGTAAAAAGCCGTATTTCCCAGAGCAAGGCAGTTATGACGTACACATGATGGACGCCCCAACATTTAGAGCACTTAAATCACAGTTTGATAAATGGCACGAAGCCGAAGCAAAGGTATTTAACCCTAAAACAACACTAATTTTTATAAAACAATAAATATGGAAAATAAAATTTATCCAGAAGATGTAAAACTTGAGCCGGTAAATGTAACACTGTATAAAGCCGAAAACGGCATTTTGTATCATGAAAGTAAACTTGATAAAGCAAGGCAAGACAATTGCAATGTTAGAAAATGCTCTATTTGTTTGGAAAATGATACTGAGCACAAATGGAGGGTATGTGACGATTGCATGCATAAAGAGCAGTTAGCCAAATATAAAGCTATCTCTAAAACAACTAGCGACTATCCATGCATTATTGGAGACCAGTATTTTTTTGACCAAGGAGAATTAGAAGAGTATTTTGAAGAAAATGATTTAAATCCATCAGATGCAATTATTTATGGTTGTAAACAGCGTTCTTATCCATTTTTAGATGAAAATTACTATGAGGAATATACAAATGAAAATGGAGAGTTACCAGAAAAACTTCAGGCTATTATAAATGATTTCAATATGAAATTGAAAGACGTGCCAATGTTGTGGTATGAAGACTCTGAAACTAAGTTTATTTACGAACCTTAAAATAAATACATGCAGCACACAATAATAAGAACGAATAAATAAATCAATAATTATATCATGACACAGACATTTACAGGAAAGATTGTTGCTGTTAACCCAGTGCAACAAATTAGCGAAAATTACAAAAAGCAGACAGTGTGGATTAGTGATAATGCGCCTCAATACCCGCAAACATTAGAGTTTGTATTGAGTCAGAAAATAATCGGAATAATGGACAATTTAGCACCAGGAGCGGAACTCTCTGTCACTTTTAATCTAAAAGGACGACTATATGAAAAGAATGGGAAATCGAGCGTATTTAACTCTCTTGAAATATTCAAGTTTGATTTATTAAATACTACAACCCCTCAACCATCTGCACAAACTGCCCAGTCGCAACCTGCCGCTTCTCCAGATGATTTGCCTTTTTAGTGAAATTAAAATCCCCGGTGTAGAAACATCGGGGAGCCTTAAACCTATGAAAAATTAATTATGAAATTTTTATTAGCTGCTCATATATTCTTATACATAAAGCTTCGTACTCCTTTGCCTTGAACGTTCCATTTATAATTTTGCGGGAATTGTACCAATCTGTTTTCTTATTCGTAAAATAGTCGCTCAGCTTAACTCCCGTATATATCCCATTCTCCATACCTTCAAACATCGCAAATATTGAAAGATCAAGTCTTAGCAATAATTCTGGGTTATTCAGTAAGTCTATTTTATTATCATGACTGGCATTATAGGCTTCCTGTATTTTTCGGTAATTAGCTCGTCCTGTTGTTTGACAAATCCCCATACCTCTATATCGCCATCCATCCCCATATTGCTCACTTCTATTGCCGTTTAGCCCGGCATATACATAGTTTGCAATTTTCTCAGCCCTTCTTTGGTACAAAATCGCTTTAGAATTTGGCACTTTTGGCTTAGCCTTAGCGTTTACCGCACATTTACTTGGAAACGTATCTGCCAATCCTTGTGCGCTGTAATTCAAATTTTCGCTAACAGGCTGCAGATTAATGCCAACTTCAATAATACTAGTTGCAATAACAGCAGCAAGCCACCTTCTGTCAGTCCAGTTTCTAAATTCATATTCGACAGCAATTGCCTCCAATGTTTCAACTTGCTGTTTTGTCAATTTACCACCAAAAATCGGGCGAAGATTGTCAAAATATTGCTTACGATCTAACTTGTTTTGCATATTTGTATATTTTGAGTGACAGTAAGAACATCAATCCAATGAAAAATGCCAATATAAACCACTTTAAGACATTGAAAACCCAATCAATATATGGCTTCCACAATGGCGTCTTTTCTTCAGTTACAGCGGTTTTAACATCCTCATGGACTGAACTATCAACTATACTGCTCTGAGCCTGCTTAACATGACTCTGTTGATTATTAAGGAACACATATTCTTTAACTGGAATCGGATAAATACTATCTTTATAATAATACTCTCTGATAACTTTTACATCAGTTGTGTTGCCTAAACTGTCTTTTATCGAATAGCTACTATCCTTAAAGATTACATCTACTTTTTTATCAGCAGTAGTGGCCGTCTTTAGTGTTCTGCATGATGAAAAAAGGAAAATCAATATTAAAGCCTTAACCCACATTTTATAATCCCTTTATTTTGTCTAAAATAGCTTTGGCAAATAAGCTATAAAAAGAAGTTGCTACAAAGTATGTAAGCAAAAGAGCAAAAGGGTCAAGATCCTTAAACTCACCGGCTCCAAGTTTTGCCAGCAAATAAATACCACCTGCTAATGTTGCAAATGCAAGGAAGTTGTACTTTTTTTCTTTGAATACTCTGAAATACTTATCAGCCCAGAAATGGCCAACCAGGATAATAAATACTAAAAAATACCAGTCTATCAATCCGATGACGTTTAAAATTTGTTCCATATTTAATTGTTTAGTTTACGTGAAATTTGGTGAAGTATTTCAGTGTTTTTACTTATAACCTCAATAGCCTTTTTATGCTCTTCCTTTAAGAACTCTTCGTTTTTGCTATTAATTGCTTCAATGTTTTTTTCAAGCTTGTCGATTCTTAAATTCTGATCTCGCTCACGGTCTCGCCTGTTCTTCTCCTGGTACCATAAAAAGAATAATAAGATTAGAGTAAATGTTCCCAATATTCCATAGTCCATTAGAGAACGAGATATTTCGGCTTGTGCTTGAGCGGCTTGAATCTGTAACATTTTTATTACTTTATTTCTTGAATAATATTTTGAGGATTACCATACCCAAGACTCTCAATGACTGTATTATTGAAGCTTATTTTACTTCCCGCATCTGTCACCGTATTATTTAATTTTGAGATAAAGGAATTAGCAATTACTACATCGCCGGGTCGTATATAGTTTATAGATTCTATAGTAGCATTTGAAATTAAAATATGAGATGGTGTAATAATATTTTTGTTGCCTATTTGAATGTCAGAAAATGAGCCACCATCAATGAATGCCTTATTTATGAGCCTTACCGCACCTGTGCAATTAATTAAAGTGCCACTGATAAAACTTAACTGAAAGTTTGTGTTTTCAGCATAAATATCCCTTTCCTCAACATACATGTCATAAATTTGCAAATTGCTGTTCTTAATCGTTGCAATTTCTTTGCTAGGGGCTACGGCAAAAGGGGCAACATCAGAACAAACATTATTCATTCTGTAATACCTAGCCATTCCGGGTACGCCGCCACCAGAGTAGTGACTTAAAGCCAGCCCCTGCCCGCTGGTTAGCTTTAATCCCGTTGCCATCACGCGGACATTATTAAAATCGATGCTAACATTTGGATGGAAATACATGGCATGACTCCTGCCGGCTCTTAGTTCTACATTATCCATATGAACCGCTACAGCAGGTGCATCTTGTGAATAAACTGCTACGGTTACCATGTCAGTTGAAAAATTTACATTATCAAATCGTACATGGCACCACTTTGTAACACTGTCTAATTTGGCATTCCAGGTTCCACCTCTTGCAGAATACCAAGCATTTTGACCACCTGTTACTGTAATGTCTCGTAGTGTTATATCCCAAATATTGCCGGTTTTAAACTCAGTGCTAAATGCTACAGATGTGCTATCTTTTACAAAAATATTAAACCCTTTTACCCTAGCAGTACAATTGCTGAAAGTAAATAGATTTGCGCCTTTCAGGTTAAATATCAACTTAGTGTTTTTGCCTTCAATTTGGCAATCTGCATTAATTATTAAACCCTTTTCTATTACAAGGCTATCTATATCAACAATACCCTTCTTCTTCTCTTTTATGGCCTTATTTATAAAGTCTTGGAGGCTTAATTTACTTTCAGAGAATTTCAGATCATTTCCCGGGTTCTTTTCAATGTAAATAGTATCTAATTTAATGCGCTCAACAACCTTGTAGATTGTATCTGTTTTGTAAACTACCTTTTCTTTAAATATAGTGTCCCGGATAACAACCGGTTCTATCTTGATTGCTGATAGGGGGATTTCAATTTTTATGTTTTGCGAAAATCCTGCATAAGCCAGTAAGCAGAACAGGAAAAAGATTATTAATATTATATAGGTTCTTAATTTCATAATACAATTATTTTAGTTTCATTTTCTAATGCCATTTTAGAACGCTTTCTATTCCAATACAGCCATCCAAATAAACGGACACCAGCGAATCTGCACCAAGCTGAAAAAGGGTGGCTAAATGCCAATGAATAATTTAAATACTCTTTATCAGCTTCATACCTGGTACAAAATTTTGAGTAATAAGCAACATCATGGGGCAAGGCAGCATAAGCATATTTCCCAGACTTTGGAAATGCCCATAGCAGCCAAAAAGGTACACTTGCTTCGTCCCATTTAAACCCAGTTTTTACTAGAACCTTTTTACCCGCTATTAATAATTCAACATCCCTATTTAGAACCCTAACTCGGTGATTGTCTACATCTGGATAGTCGCTAATAACATTTCCATTTCTAGCATGTTGTACGATGTTTAAGGGAGTAATCATGGGCTATTGCTTTTTACGGTTAAGACGACCGTCTGCATACATTTTCATACCTGCAGATTTGATTAAATTTCTAAATGGTAGCGGTTGTGTAGAAAAGAGCATGTATGCACTCCATCCATCCATAATGCGTCCATTCGCTACGCCAGTTTTGTCAAAATACAACCAGTTGCCAACACTGTCTTTTTTGTAGACATTTTCTGTACTGTCATAGATGCCGTACTTAGTCAAAAACTCATCAACAGAAAGGGCGTAGTTTTCTCCTGTTTGATAATCAATGAAAATATTTTTGTCAGCGATTTGGCTTACTTCGTATGAAGGCAGTAGTGATTTAATATCCTTTGTACTGTCAACTAAATCAAAATAGTCTATTCGCCATACAACAATTATGCTTTTCAAGTCCCAGTCTGGCTTCATTGCTTTTGCTGTTACAGTCCTTCCAAATTGAGCCGTTCCAATTGTGTCGTTGGGTATTCTAAAGTGAATATCGGCTTCAAAAGTCATTACCGAATATTGTTGCTGGCTAAATGAAACAAAAGAAAATAATGTAAAAATTAGGGTTAATATGCTTTTCATAATTATTGATTTATAATGATTCTGTGGTTATGCCAACCCACCCAACTCCAACTATATAAAGGCAAATCTTATTAAGGGTCGTATCGAATACAACCTGTGTACGGGTTGGCGTATAACTTGTACGTATTGCTGTAGTCATCTCAGGTAAGCCAATGCCCCCCTTGTTTTCAGCGTTTGTACGAATATCAATGACTGTAGTAGTGTCTGGCGCTAGAGTATTTATCCCTACATATCCACGTTCGCTTACAAATGCGGCATGATAACCTACATTTTCGGAACTGGTACTTGTCCCTGGCTTATAGTAATACCCAAATACGGAATCGTATTTAAGGGTAAATACATCCACATCGCTAGTATTGGAAATACTTTTAAAGTTGTTTGTAAGGATGTTATTGTTGTTTCTATGCCTTGCATTAACCGACATTCTAACATTAGCCAATAATACACCATTACTTCCCCCAAAAATATGTGAGCCACCACCACCAGACTGAGAAGCCTGGTAAGATATAGAGCCGGAATTTAGCACAATGTTTGAATTGTTTTCATGACTATTCAAAGTTCTGACAACAAGTTCTGATGTGCCAGTAGAAACACCTATGTTTAACCGGGCAACTGCAGAGTCCAAAACCAGTCTTTGCACACCATTGGTCACTAATCTCAACTTTCGGTTATTATTCGTTCCTAATAGTGGATTTTCAGTATTATTGCCACCAATCATCCAGCCCTGTGTTGTATTCAATATTGGCCTCCACGAATTGTCCCAATATTGAAAAACACTATCTGTTACATTGTAAATAAACGCCCCTCTACTTGGACTGACGATCAAATCCCTCTGAGTTGTTGTAAGCCTGTTAGGTAATAAATATTTATTGGTACTCCCTAAATCTAAGTCGGCATTTGAATTGGGAGTTATAGTTCCAATTCCCACACCTGTTGTACTTATGTACATTCTAGTTGCTCCCTGTGTTCTGAAACCTATATTATGCGCCCCATTTCCAAAATCAATGCCTGTCGCTGTGGCAGTTGAGTTGTTTATTTTTGGTGTGAAAAATTCACGAGTACCTGTATTTACGCCAGCCGAGTTTAGAGTTGTATAGGTTTGATTGTTTCTTATTAAAGTAAAATCAGTATTATCTGTTGTGCCAACTGAAAAAGCACCGGCATCACCTCCTTTTGTAACCTTTATCGCCAATTCTGTTCTCCTTGCTAATCCTGCTGTGTCGGCCTTGTTTAATTTTAAATTAAGTGCAGTAGCAACGCTATCCCTGAATGTATTATAGTTTACCTTTCTAACAAATACGTTGGTATCACTTACGTTTAGCTTTAATGCTAGTTCAGATGAAAGGAAGGTTTTATAAACAATAACAGACGTATCTACACGCAAAGTACTGTCATTAACACTATAAAGCCCATATCCAGCTAATACTTTTGATATGCCAATGGTATCAATACTCGTTGAAATATTTTTCCAACCTTCAGTAGTTCGCATCCACAAATTATTCTGCCAGAAAGTCAACCCTCCATTGTAATAATTCAATGGATGATTTAATGTATCTCTTAGAGAGACCGCAAAACCACTATCTGCAATAAATCCGCCATTCGAAATAACCAATGTCTTATTCGTTCCTAATTTTTGCTTAATTGGGAACGGGTCTTGACTGAAGCTTTTATAGGCTGATAGTAAAATTAATATTAGAAATAAGTAACGCATTTTAATCTATTTTAGGCTGGTATAATATCATCATAACGTTAACATCATACCATTCATTTGTTCTTTCAATTGTGCCGGTTTCAGGAATAAATGTGAAATCAATACCGACAAATTCTACCATCTTATCAACGACTATCATAAATAGACCGGTGGCACCAATTAAGTTATTTGATTGAAATTGGTTTGTACCTATAAAATCAGGGTAATCAACCAATTTTACCATCTCTATATTCAACCCGCTTGCACTCATTCCAATAACGTCAGATAACTTTGCAAGCTTGGTTTCTTCTTTATCGACCGGTGTAGATAAATCATGAACCATTATATAAAGCCTATCCTTGTTTATTGGAAGCTTTACAAAGGGAATATCATGAACTGTTATGGTATTTTCTTTGTGTTCTTGGCACACTGTTATTCACTTATTTCAATAGTTATAAAGTACGAGAACCCAACAGCATCAGCACCGGTATTATTTATAACACGTAACTGAAATTCATCTTCGTTAGGAGACGGAAGCGACTGCAGTGCCACTTTATTGACCGTGCTAAATTCAGGCGTTAAGGTCATAAGGGTATTTCCAACTCCAAAATCAACCGTTGTAATGTCGATTATTGAATCACTACTATCATTTGGAGTAAATGAAACATCAAACAATAAATTATTCTTCAATACTGTTGTCGTTACAACCCCGGTTGATGCATTTTGAGCAACTTTTACAAAAAGAAAAGGCTTAGAAATGTTTAATAAATTACTTGTAAATTCTTTATCAATCAACTCTTCTCTTTCCGTATATTGCTTAACGTTAAAGATTGAGTTTCTTAATTCTGTACCACGAATCATTCTTGGCACAAATCCAACTGTAAAAGTATTGTTGCTGTAGTCGCTCGATATTGTATAAGATCGGCCATAATTTGATCCATTTGTGCTGCTTAATTTATTGTAATTGAATACAGATTCTTTTACAAATTCAGAGGTGGACAAATCGGATGTGTATTTTAATACATTTCCAATAATTTCATTCCCTCTGAAATTAATAATGTTAAATAGCGATCCTATAACTACGTTTTCTCTAACGTTGGCATTCCCCCATTGAAAGTATTTTATGGCATTACTGGCCAGGTTGTTGCCAACCTCTACCTTATTTCCGAATTGATCTTCTCTGCTAAGTATTTTGTTGTTTACAATATCATAGATAATTAGATCTGTAGATAAATTGAAATTGGTTTCATTTACGCCTAAAAGCTCCCAGTCTTCCGGGTTAAGGTTTAATTGATCGACAGCATTACCAACATTGCCGGTTATATTTCTCCATAATTTACCTCCCCATATTACACGATTATTTACTATATATGATGGGAATGATTCTAGTGCATAATCTGCCTCTGCTCCACTTGTGGCACCCGTAATGTATCCACTTGTCCAATTACCCGTTAAAGGCAATATGATAGAGTGTCCAATATATTTCCCGGTGTCACCGTCAATATTGGTTATCGTTTCTCCAATTTGAAATTTAAGCCCATTAGTAATAGACATTGTAGAAAAATATGCATATGGCTCATAGACTGGTATGCTGTCATACTTAGGCACATAAAATATTCCTATTCCAGTAAACGCAAGTTTATTTGAAGAAACCGCTTTAAATATTGCTTTTGTACCTCCATATAAAGTTGGCTCTGCATCAGAAATGCCATAATTGACACCAATCTTCAATTTTGATTGCTGGATAAGCTGAAGTATATTTATTCGAGTTGATTCATAATAGTTGGAACCAACTAAATCCTGCCACTTAACACGCTTAGTGTCTGTTGATATTGGCTGTTCTGTATCATGAACCATTAGCCACTTATCAGTCAGGTCATATCCGGTTGGGGCAACTGGTATATCATGTATATATGTATCAGGCATTGATTATAATTTTATTTCCATTTATAATTAACAGCTTATTGTTTACTTTGAATCCATAAGACACCTCGCTACCACAGCCACAATAAAAACTATATGGCTTGATTTCTTCTCCATTATGCTTTGTGATATCTATGTCTAACACTTTATACAACTCTAATAGCAAATGATAAGCTTGTTGATATTTATTACATTTACCGGCATTAATAAAAGCAGACAATAGGGAAAATGCATAAGTGAAATTTGCCTCTTGTGTTTTACTGCATCCACAGCTTGGAGCCTGATTAAGAGAATTGACCATTTCAGTCAAAGTGTCAATGCATTTTGGCGCAAATAAATCCAGTTTACGAAAGCCGTTTTGAAGATCACGTAAAGTCAACCTGCCATCACCGGTTTTTGAATAATCAATTGTTGCTGTCAGCGTTGCTTCGTATCTTGAATCATAATATTTACCGGCAAAAATTAATGGGATTTTTATACCAGTTCCGGAAATGGTTGTATTTAATTCAGATATTTTAACCGACCAGAAACGATTGATTTCTGATACAGTGTATTCCTCTAATGAATAACTTGTAGTGTCAATAACTGATGCTTGCGGAATAAATGGCTGAACATCAAAGTTTATATTAGTTTGATTTGGTCTAAAATCAAGGCTATATTCATAATTACTTTCACTGTCATCATAATCAAAATGTTTGACAATGTATTTAATCTTATAATCCCCCCGTTGAAAGTTATTCTGACTATTCAGACGCAAATTTGCTATAACTGGCAATTCACTTACTGGGGCAAGTGAAGTTGTAACAGATATACCATCTGGCTGCATTATGACATATTGTGCCATAATATCAGCCTTAATACCTGTAGGATAGTCTGATGTATCAGTAAGTATAAATTTCGGTACTGACAGACTTTTGTCCATCAGTACTGAAAAATTGAGGTATTGATTAAGATTAGCCATTATTCAAGCTCTATGGTTGAACCCTTATCCTTGTTTAGTTTAGGCACTGGCACTTTATTAAGTCCATCTGCAGCCTTTTTCTTTTCCCTTATAGAGTTATCAACCATATTTTTAATGATAGATAATACGTCATCGCCATTTTTCTGACGGGCAATAGTATCTACAAATCTTGTAAGTACATTTTTGCCATCAGACGCATCCAGGGCGCAAATAACTTCACCGGATTCTGCGATTTTTATTTTGTCGTTCTTATCATCATAGATAACAAGGCTAGAGTTCAATGCACGCATTAAATAAACCCTGGCATCTCTATCTTTGGCATCACTTAAGCGCAAGAATTCTTCCGGGAACTTTTCTGCCATTTCACCTATACGGTCATTCAGCTCATCATATGTAAGGTTGTCATCCCACATCATGCTTGCTCCAAATAATCGCATATCTTTTTCACCCATGACACGATGCAAGGCAAGTGAGTCATATCTAACGTTTCTTTGACTCATCCGATAATTTCGTTCGCTGGTTTCGTCAATATAACGGAACTTCGGTAGTATCGATGTATCTCTGTATTGGTTATTTTCACAGTAGTTTGACATCAGCAATTGCCTGACCCATTTGGCATCTTCAATCCTTTTAGTATCTAATAGGAATTTGCCATGGCTTTGACTGGTATTTACTGATTTATAGGAATAATTAATGTCTTTATCTTCAATATACCCAGATCCGGAAAAAACAGCAATCTCTACAAAATCCTTAGAATATGGATCTGTAATAGATTCTCTTACTGGTAAATCAATCCCTACTGGGTATAACATTTTTTTAACCGCTGAGTTGTCTTTAACATCCATAGGGTCAATTGAAGCCAGGTGATCGAGAAACTGGAAACGTACAATGCCATCTCCAGAAGAAATATGTGCTATTAATGCGTCAATTTCAGATTTGTATTTCTCCGAAACTTTGTTGAATGGGGTTTTTGTCATTGATTTAAGATTAGGTTATAAAATAGCAAGTGCCAATTAAGGCACTTGCCAGTATAATTGATTAATAAATAATCTTCCATTTTGCCATATGGCGCACACCTAAGGCTTGCAGCCCCTGATAAGTAACCCAATCAGTTCTCCATTCACGTAAACCGCCAGTTGGAATTGGAGCCATTTGTCCGGTATGTTTTTCGCTAATAATGGCATTACCATAGTTATTGCCACGGCCAATTTCTTGTGGTTTATACCTGATTGCTAAACGCTTTTCACGGCCACCGCCTTGTACTTCAACATCACCTTCAGGAATACAATAAATAGCTCCACCAATGTCACTTGCATTTGCAAAGTTGAACAAGGTCGGATCATCCAACATATCAAGCACAACCATTTGGAAGTGGAAGCCCGAGTACCTGAATGCCTCAACGTCTAAATCAACTTCTCTGCCATCAATATTCAACCTAACGGACTGAACACCGCTTGATGGTAAATTTTTAAGGAAATCGCTTAATGGCTGGAATGCCTTAGATGACCCAATCATCAGATGTCTTTTTGGGCTTTTTTGAGCAATCAATTGATTTACCAGGTTTTTAATGTCGGTCAACAACACTGTGCCAGCCGTTGCAACCTGAGGGCTAATACCGTATGTACTGACATATTGATCAAGACCCATTGTGGTTTGAACCGGCTTGCCACTTAAAGTTAATGTTGGCGTTGGATCTGAAAATTTTGTTGAAGATATACGACCGCCAATCATTGCGGCAGATACTCTCTTTTTAAGGCTGAGTACCTTTTGAGCATGCTGATAAAGGCTATAATAAGGCTTGCCTTCAAAGTTGAATTCAATTTCAGACATACCTTGCACGTCAGTAATCTGGTCAGCTTCTTCAAAAATTTGTACCAGGTTATAATATCTGGTAACACTGTATTTCAAGCTATCCTTGTTGCCACCACCTTCAGCACCAGCTAATGAAAACGCATTCACCGGGTCACCATTTGTAAAGGTCAGGTTTGTACCATCAATTGACACCATGGTAACAGTATCTTGGCCTGCATTTGGAGTAACAACTGTGATTTGTGCAACTTTACCATCTTTTAACTTAACCAAATCGCCAACACGGATATATCCAGATGTTGCAGAAGTTAAAGCTGTTGTGACTGTAGTTGTCCCACTTCCGGTTGCAGTACCGGTTGCAGTACATAGTTGCGTTGCATCAACGTTTTCAAAGTGAGTAAATTCCCAACTCGCCTTATTTTCAACATATCTGCCACATAGACCCATGAGGTCGGCAAATGTTTTTTCACGAGCAACGTCAATTAAATTAGGGTTGATGTCACGCTTATCCAAAAATGGGATAGCGGACACATAGTTTTTTTGTAAAGTACCTCTTTGCGGAACGGCCATTATAAAAAATTTAGGGTTGTTAATAATTGCTAGCTCCTTACCCAATTCTGTTTGTACTTATACCATTACGGATTTAATACGGTTTATTTTTCTGTCAGTAGTATTACACTAAAGACTGTAATTTTTAACGATATGTAGTTATAGTTGCCGTTTTGGCAGCATGTGTATAGAAGTCATCTTTATCAGATGAACCTCTGTTCGTGCCACCATTTAACGTACTTGCATTTTCCAATTCATCATGATATGCTGCAGTACCCAATTTTTTACCATGCTGAATCAGATTATTGATAAATCCGTTCATATCTGATAAGAAAAGTGCTGCCAATAGGTTTTCTTTTGGCTTGGCATTGCCTTTTTCATCATAAAGAACCGAAACGTATTTTTCAGGATTATGCAAGGTTTCAAGCTTGCTTTCAACGCCATCTAATGAAAATGAATATGCATCAGAGCCTTCCCCAACATTTAAAGATTTAGATGCGATGATAGATTGCAAGTCTTTATTGCCAGTACCTAAGCTGTCTTTAAAATAAGAAATAGCTTTTTGGTTTTCGTCGTCATAGTACTTTCGTTTGGCCTCATCGCTTAATACAGGATTTTGACTGGTCTTAGGTTCAGTGCTAGGAATAAGAAGCTTTTCATTTTCTTCTACTAGCTTTCTTCTGTACTCGGCAACACGTTTATCCAGCTTTATTGATGCCATTTTTTGGTCAATAGGACGAACATCATCGCCTGAAAGTTTATAATGCGCTAATTCTTCCTGGTAAATTTCATCAATCTCTTCATCGGTAAAGCCCTGTTCAGAGTACTCCGCTTTAAGCATTTCTTTCAGAAGATCTTCGCTTTTTGCTTTACTCCAATCAGTTCCAATGGCTTTTAGATATGGTGAAACGTCTCCTGTTTCCTGGTATTTTGATACTAATGCAGATATTTTTTCATCAAGACCTAGGGCAGCAAGTACCTCTGCGACTGGAAGTTTGGATATTTCAGACTTCCAGTCAGGCAGAGGATTGCCTTGATTAGGGTTAACGGGGGTATCGGGATTAGGGTCTTGTAAATTTAAAGAACCAGTAGCTGCAATTTCTTGCTCACTACTGGCGGAGGGGCCTTGGGTAAGTGGCTGTTCAGCGGATGCGCTTTGCTCTCCTTCTGGACTGGCTGACCCTTCAGGCCTTGAAATCATTTCAGAAAATTGGTCTGCACTAATAAATGATTGCTCAGATGAATCATCATCTATTGTATCAACTACTGCATTTGCACTTTCTTCTGACATTATTGTAAAATGTATTTAGAGTTTATAAATAGGATGCTATCAGACTCTATGACATGGGAATGAGTAAAAACAACTTCATCACCACTTTTAAAACCATTGCCACTTATTACCTCTGATTTAACATAGCTATCTATAGGCATTTCAATACCATTTTTAGTATGTTGAACTTTTGGAAAGGGCTTGATAATTACATAGTCATTAATTGGAATTAAGCTATCCATATTAAAAACAAAGTTATAAATATAAATTTGATAAAAACAAATTTTATAGCAATTATGTAGAAAATAATTTAATTAATGTACATTTGTATTAGATATTATTCATTTTGAAATTAAAAATACATTTTAAAATATATTCATGAGTGAAGTCTTTTTGCTGGAGTTATCAAGTACATTTAATGATTCTCTTACTATGAATAGTGGCATCGAGCTGTTCATTGATACAAGGATTGATAGAGAGGAAAAGGTGAATTCGGTTGCTACAATTTCCTATTGTAAAAATGACAACAAACTTGGGCTAAAAAAAGGCGACAAAATATTTACTGGATACGGAATTATTGCTGATGGCACTACCAATGAATTTGGTTATGAGTATGAAAACCGGGTACATATTGACGGCAAAGAGTTTTGGAAGTGTTTTGACTATGATATTTTAGGTGTATTTAAAGACAATGAACTCATTCCTTTAAATGGATTTCTCATCTGTAAGCCAACCTTCAGCTTTGGGGGATGGGGAAGTGCTATTTTATTAAATCCTAACAGTGATTTACACAAAAAGAATTTTGAAAGATTAGAAGTTGTTTCTGCCCCGGAAAGCTCTTCAATAAAAAAAGGAGATGTAATTATTGTTGATTCCAGGTATTCACAGATTTACAATGTTTCAGGAAAATTTGATGACAGCTCTGTTTTTATAGATCCTGAATATGTATTAGCTATAAAAAGTAGTTAAAATGACAATTGATAAAGCACACGACTTTATAAACTTTATTGTTTTCAAAGAGAAAAATGGGTATCTAACACCTCCTGAAATTGATATGGCTATCAACCAGGGGCAAATGAGCGTATATAATACATTAATTGGCGACTGGTTGGATAAAAATGTTATTCATAATGCCTTAAATCCATTTCGTGTAAAGAAAGACTTTAACACAAATGGAAGATTAGATAAGCCTGCCGACTATGGATACATAACCGGATTGTATAGGAATTTATACGACGACGAGACAGGATTAAATGATGTAAGAAGGATAATAATATACAAGGAAGACGAGCTATCAAATGCACTCTCAAGTCAGGTTAGAAAGGTTACTGAAGACTATCCAATTGCCTGTGAAATGGATGAATTCATAGAGTTATACCCGAAAAGAAATGTATCAGGATATTTTACATATCTATCTAAGCCAATAGATGTTAAGTTCAGCTTTACAATGAATGGTAGAGAGGTTATTTACAATCCTAATTTATCAGTTCATCCAAAATGGAATGATATTCATATAAATAAAGTCCTTTTTAAGGCACTGGAATATTTAGGCGTTCCTTTATCCGCTGGCGAACTTGTTCAGTTTGCAAATGCAGCAACCCAATTTGACAACCAAACAAATATTAAATTATAATGGCCACAAAATATTCGCTTGCAGAACAAGTGCTTTTAAGATTGAAAAATGGCCGCCCGGATATGGCAACCGGTGTTGATATTAGGGATATTATTGAAGCGAGCGAACAAGTCATTTCTGAGGTGCTGCAAATGTCCCATTTTCAAAACATGCAAAACGGGGAAACAATACCTGCAGGAACATCATTGGCAACCTATGAAAATATTCCGGTTGAAACCAAAAGCAACAGATCTGTTGCCAAAATTCCGGTTGTTCCAATGTATTTGCCAAGAAATATGGGAGTATTTGCAGTTTATCTCGATGGTAAATATGATTGCCCGGCAATTCCGCTGCAAACGGGACAATGGAATTTAATTAAGTGCCAGGGATTAATTAATGGTTTGGCAGGCAATACCGGCTATGAACTATATGGACGAGAAATATTGTTTACTCATGATATTAAAAAGGGCGGAGTCGATAAGGTTACATTGCTTCTTGCCGTAACCGATCTAAGCAAAATAAGTGACTTTGAGCCACTTCCTCTTCCTAAAAACTATGAAGCCGGAGTAGCTGACAGATTATTTGAAATATTCGTAAATACCGGTATTGCAGATAATAATATAGATGTAACCAACGAAAATAAAAACAGAAATGGTTTACAATAAGCTAGATACAATCGTGAAGGGCTTTTTGCTCGCTAAGGGCTATTCCCTGCATTGGTATATTGATGTACTAAAATATATGGCTGATTGCCTTAGAGATATAAGCTTTCATACCATTCAAAATATCAATACAACTGTAATTCAAATTGATGAAGATGGGCGGGCAAAATTGCCATGTGATTATATTGACTATGTAATAATTGGGAGAATTATTGACCAGTTGGTTAGACCATTGGTAGAACGGGGGACAATGTCAAATATTGAAAATCCTGAAATTAATAAAGGATTAATATTGGAACAATCTACCAGATCACTGTATGATTTTGATTACCGGTATTATAATACTTATGGATTTGGAGCAGGTCAGGAAAGGGACAGTTTTAAGGTTCTTAAAAAGGACAAAGTCATACAGTTCGACATTTCACTGGCTAATACAGAGTTTTACATTGAATATATTTCTGACGGGTCACATTGTGATACCTTAACAAATATAGACCCAAGATTAATAACTCCTCTACAATCATACTCTGATTGGAAATTAAAACAACACAACAGAACATATAATAATCAAGATAAAATGATTGCCAGAGATTTATTTTATGTTGATTTAAACAATGCCAGGAAACAAATTAACTCTATTTCATTAGAGCAAATCAGAAGAATCGTTCACAGGAATTATAAGCAAACAATTAAGACCTAATGGAAGGTGCAAAGAAAATATTAAATGGTGGCATTAACTATGACAGTGCTGATGTTTTGGTACAGCCAAACCAGTGTCGCACACTTACTAATATGCGTATTAGTATTGGTGAAGACGGCAAAGCCGGTTATCTGAAAATAGTTGAAGGTCAAACCCCGCTTCCTTTTGTTCCAATATCTGCCTTATCGCCAATTACAATTGGTTCTTATAATCAGGTAGAAAAGAACAGGGTCTATTATTTTGTTGCTATCAGTGATAATGAAGTAAATATTTATTGCTATGATGGCAATGACAATAAGGCTTATACCGTTTTATTAAACAGCCAGGTGTCCGGTGGCTTAAGATTGCGCTCAACAGATGTTCTTTCAGAAATTAAAATGAATAAGGACATTCTATACTGGACTAATGGGAGAACGAACACAAATAGGATTAATGTCGAATCGGCATTAAAGGGTAATGATATATTATACCCTACTCCAAGTGTGGGCTATCAGTTTCCAATGGATATAACCTCATTAACACTGATTAAAAGACCATTTAATATACCCTTAAGGCCGGTAACGTTTAGTGATACAACAGGGTTTGATAACGTTTCAAATCATGCCTTTTATTTTGCTACCAGGCTTAGATTTTGGGATGGTGAAGAATCCGTATTGTCACCATTTTCTACACTTGTAAATTATCAATACGACGGATATTTTCCACAAAATGCGATTTTAGTATTCCTGCCTTATGAAAATATTATTCAACAAGATGTAAGAAAAATTGAATTTATTGCGATTAATGCTGAAACAAATCTTGGTGAAGTTGTATATGTTTTAGATAAAGAAAATATAGAAGATTTAAATCAAATAACCAGGCATAATTCGGGGACTGAGCAAATTTCGTTCAGATTCAAAAATGCAAAATCGCTTGAAACTGTTGACTCACCAACTATAATTAAGCAATTTGATAGCGTTCCGTTATCCAGTCAAACATTAGAAATATTCAGGAACAGGGTATTTTTGGGCAATAACGACACAGGATATAATCCTCCATTAGAAAGTCACTTAAGATTAAACTTAATAACAGCCACAACCGGTGCCGGATTAGAGGGCTACTATGTTAAGTTTGATGTAGCCGGGTTCTATATCAGTTTATCCCACAGAATATCAGCAATATTTGCTTATCTGCCATTAGACTTCAGTACTACAAAGCCATACGGTTACTATGTATTAACAGCTAACAATTGGGCAACACCACAAGTCAGCATAATTAATATAAATGACTATACATTTATAGGAAACAGTCCTGAATCTGTTGTTGACTGGATGATTCAAAACAGGTTTTCAAGTCCAACGCCACCGTCGCCAGTTTATACTTTGTGGCAGGCTATTATTAAGGATGAAAAGACAAATGTAGTTTTCGAAACAAGCAATCATATTGAAGGTTACGACTTAAGAACACCAACATTTAAATCTCAAAGTTCATACGCTGCTTCTATTGTTTTTTATGACCAATATATGCGCAAGTGTGGTGTTCATCACCAGGTTCAGGAAATAACCACTTCTGACAGGGGGTACGGAATTGCGGTTGCTCTTAACTCAAAAATTGAGTGGGAGATAACAAACGCCGGTGATCCGAATACAATTCCTGAATGGGCATATTATTATAGCGTAGTTCTAACAAAGAACTTGAGAACGTCATTTTTCGTTCAATTCCTTGCTACAGAGATAAAGTATGCCAATCGTGATAATGATGGCAATTATACATATTCCTATGCTCCTTATTCGGACAATTTTGTTGGAGTTGCCGTTAACTTAAATTCATTAGTAAGCCAGGGAAAGGGTTATACAATGTCAGATGGAGATATGGTAAAGATATATCCGGATGATGGCGGAGATTTAGTTGTAGTTCCTGTAACAGAACAAATCGGCAGCTATATCATTGTTCCGTTAACCTCAATTGGAGAAACCAGCGCATCAAGAAGATATATTGTTGAAATCTATACCCCAACACAACCTATATCAGCATCTAACTTTTACGAGGTTGGAGAAATAAATATTGTTCAGGATCCTGAAACAGTAGATAGAAGATTCACAAAAACCAAAGGTGTATTTGAGGGAGATATTTATATTAAAGAGGTTGGAAGCGGTGCTGGTATGGTATATGCTGAAGAAATGTCCCCAAGAAATAATAAGTGGAAATTTTGGAACACATCTCATAGTAGGATTAATATTTACGACCCTATCGGGAATCAAAAGAAAATAAATGATGTCAGGTTTAGTAATGCATACTTAGATGGTGCGGCAAGGAGCGGTTTAAGCAGCTTCGATGCACTTGATGTTGAAACATTGCCGGTTGAGCTTAATGGATTGATGAAGTTACAAGGCACAACAAAAGCAGCTTCTGAAGGCAATGTGATACTAGCTATAGGCCGTCAACAAACTTGCGTATTGTACGTTGGTGAAAGTGCCATTCAAACGGCATCTGGTGGTCAATTGGTTGTTAAGTCTGATGGCGTTATCAGCCAGGTAAATCCACTTAAGGGAAACTTTGGCACATTGCATCGTGAAAGTGTACAGGAATTGGATGGTCATGTATTTTGGCTCGATGTGAATAATAGGGCTATAGTAAGATATGACATTAATGGTTTGGATGATTTGCCACTTATATTCAATTCAAAAACTTATTTGAGGAAGATTTGTGAAAATTATCTAAATCCCATAGCTACTGATATTGGAGAACTGGGAATTATTCCCACTGCAAAGTCTGGAATTGATAGAGATAATTTAGAATACCTCATTCAGTTCTCCCAATTCTACAAAACAAGCCAGGAAAAGAATCCTTATGACCCCTATACCGGATTGAACCAGGTATTTGTGTGGTCAGTTAAAGATAGAACTTTTGTAGGTCATCGTTCGTTTAAGGCTGATAATATGTCAATGATATTTGGCAAACTTATATCATTTATAAAAGGGTTACCATATATACACAACAACAAGTCATTAATATTCAATGGAACGTCACAAAATGCAATTGCCGGTGTTATAAATAGCGATAACGGAAATTTCATTAAAGTATATAAAGCTTTGGCAGTTGAGGGTGATAAACCTGATTCAATTGAGGTTTACACATTTGCTCCAAATAGACAAAGAACAGAAATGGATGCAGATGAAATTAAGACCCATGAAGGGGTGCATTATGTAAATGTAATGCGTGACATGAATAGCCCCAATACAAAAGGTGGTATATGGGAGAAAAGGGCATTTGGCGATCCAATGCGTGGAGAAAATGCATTTATAAAGGTTATCTATACCGGTGAAAATATAGAAAAGTATCTTAAAATATTAAACATTAACCCTGAACTATCACTTGGTTCAATATAAATTTTAATTATGCCCTGGTTTATACCCGCAATTATGGCTGCAACAGCACTTATAAGTGGCATTTCAAATGCCTCAGCCAAAAGAAAAGCTGCAAGAAAGCAAGAAGAACTTGCAAATATGATTGAAGAGCAAGACGCATATAAGCCCTCACAAGAGGTGCTTGATAGTTATAACCTGGCTCGAACCACTTTGGATGGAAGAATGGCCGGAGCGGCTCAGGCAGAAGCGAATATTCTCCAAAGTCAGGCTAATACTATAGGTGCAGCACAAAGGAATGCCACTGATAGCAGCCAGTTATTAGGTCTTGCGGCTATGGCGCAGGGTCAAACAAATAACTCTTTCCTGAACCTGAATGCCGCAGAAGAACAATCGTATTTAAATCGCTTGTCTAATTTAGGGCAAATGGGCATGGCAGTTGCCGGAGAGAAAAGAAACGCATATGAAAGTGAGTGGGAGAAAATAATTGCTGCTTCAAATGCCAGACAAGCCGCCATTGGTTCACGAATCGGTGCCGTTAATAGTTTATTTTCAGGCCTGTCAACAGGGGCATCGGCAATGAGTGGGATGAGTGGCTCAGATTTTAAAAAAGCATTTTAAATTAAACCCGAATGAACCCTAGTCAATTTCAGTTTTACCAACCTAATGATGCCAACCTTGAAACGGTTCTGCAGCCAATAAGAAATTATTCGCAGCAAATGCTTGCTCAGCGGCAAAGAGAAGCTGCGCAACGCCGTGAACTTCAAATGCAGGATATTAAAGATCGAGAAGCTGCTTTAAAATTGGCAAATAAAGAACTTGATGACATTAAATACACTGAAAGGTTTGACATTGCCAATGAAAAGAATGCATTAGTTAAGGAGACAAAAGATGATTTAACCAAAGCCTATTTGAAAGGCGCAAGACCTTGGGAGATTCAGCAAAAGCTAAATCAGGCATTGACAAATATTAATGACATCTCCCTTAAGGAAAAGGCAATATCAGAAGCCCTTGAAGGCGCAAAGCAGGTTTACAGCTCTGATGATTTAAATTTTGATGCCATAAAAGACCGGGTTTCGAAAGGACTGCTATATGACAATGAAGGTAACCGTATTCCTATTGACCCATCAAGGATTCCTGAGCTTGTTGCTCAAAATTCCGATGCCGCATTAACCGGTAAGTCACTTAAAGGATGGTATACCGGTTCAAATGATATCACCATAAGAGAAGGGCATAAAACGGGTCGTGGTGGTGGCGTAACTACATCAATACAATATAAAATTCCCAACCAGGCTTTTTATGATGAAAAAACAAAGAAAATAGATATCAGAAATGAAGTTGACAAGGATGGCAACAAGTTGCTTGACAAAACTCTTTTCGATGACTATTACAATGATGATAAAAAACGTTATGTAATGGACGCCTGGATTAATAAGGAGAATCGAATAAGAAGCAAATCAAACGAGCCTCTTCTTGAAAAAGATACGCCAGAAGCAGAAGCGTTTTTGAGAAAGTATCTATATAATGAATTGTCCCGTGACCTTGACAAAACGTATAAAGAAACCGAACAGCGCAACGAAAACCGTGTTACAAGTATAAATATAGGAGGACGATCTAAAGAAAAGGCTCCGCTTCCATTCCATGATTTCTACAAGAATACATTAGACAAATTTAACGTAAAAGATAGCAGGGCTTCCATCCCTAGAAATCTAAATTTCTTAAATCAGAATGTCAGGGAGTATGTCATAAATCATGTCAAAACTCAATATGGACAAGATGGCGTTCCATTAGACAATAAAGGATTAAAGTATTTAAAAGTTAATCCTGAAAACATTTATGTCTACCCGGAAAAATCGGATCCATCTAAGCTTGTAATATTTGCAAAAACGAAAGGGAACAAACTTAATGGAGCCATTGAACCCGAAGACCGATTTCTTGGTTATTTAGACGAGGGGACAATGAACAATGCCCTTAACGCTAAGATTAAGAATGCTGATAAGGATGATTATGTTTTAGATGGTGTAATTCAACAATCTCAGCCATCTATTCAATCTCCCGTAAGACAACCAGTTCAGACACAAAGAACCCCAACTACAAAACCGACGACCTCACTGCCAGGAGGCGCAATAAGATAATATGGACGAAAAGTTATTTAAGGCATTACAAGATTATGTCGCAACTTATAGAAGCGGCAAGTATAAAGATTGGGAAACAATGAACTCAAAGTTTCCTGAATTAGCAGGATATGAATTATCTGTTCTTCAGGATTATGCCGTTACAGCAAATAGTGGCAAGTATAAGACATGGGAAGAGGTAAATGCAAAGTTCCCGGAGTTTCAAACACCTAAGCCAGTTGCAGCACAGCCAAAACAGCAGCCGGAAGTACAATCACAAACTAATCAGCCGGTTCAGGCAACAGTACCAACTCAAACACAGGAAACAACCAAGCCGGCAATTCAACCTTTGCCAACTGAAAATGGAAATACTCCATATAGTGAGATGGTAAACCAGTTCTTCTCAACTAAAAACCCGGCAGTTAGTCAAACGCCTTTTTCAAAGGTTATTGATGCGCCTGTAGAATCAGAAGCAAATGCATTTCTTCCTGATGTATTTAAGGTAGATAAAAAATATGCCAGGGATTATGATGCTAAAAGTCAGGCAGTAAAAGAATATGAAGCTGAGAAAAGTAATTTTGATAAATCCATCCTTACAAGAAAAGATGAAACCGGTAGCGATGTACCTGTATATCCTGTATTGCGTGATGGAAAATATATAGACTACACTACAGGCATAGAATTAAATCTTACTTCTGATGATTTAAAAGATAAAATTGCTGTCATTCCTGATGAGATTAAAATTGGCAATTTAAAAGGGAAGAATTATCTGAAAATTACTGACGCCGGAAATGTAGCTGTTGAACCTCCATTACGCCCATTTGCAACGAATGAATTGCAAATGGCTAGCGTTGTTGATTATCGTGACAATCCAAAAGCAGAGGCCGCCTATAATCAGTTAAGTCCGAATCTTAAAAAGATCGTTGATGTTTCAAGGCAAGAAGCACTAAGAGATGATGATTACGCTGATATTTTAGGCGACAGGTCATCTAATGCCCCTAAAGAAAGAATATTCGAAAAAGCTCCTATGGTCACATCTGAAGATGGAGTTTCAAATAAACCAAAAGAAGTTCGCAAGGATTTAGGAACTGGCGATTTCATGAGGTATCTTATGGTGAATCCTGACATGGCAGAATATGTAGATAAATCATTGAATAGGCTCGGAGAAGAATATAAATCAAGAATTGATACTCAAGAAGGAGCTTTTAATGTAATAAAGATTGCACTTGAAGATAAATATAAAGTTTTTGACAAAAATATACCCATCCCAAAAGATGAAGTTGATTTACAATGGGCGTTAGAAACAGACAATCCAGAAATTATTCAAAGCAATGCACAAGGATATGCCTTTGCCCAATCCTCCATTCAGGCGAAACTTAAGGATAAATACAGATATAAAATCATTCAAGCCGGACTTGAAAAAGAGTCTGACAGAATGAATGAAATTGTAAAATATTGGAGTAACGACCAAAAACAAAAAAGTGGTGTTAGCGATGAAGTAATTGAGCAGAAGATTTCCAATAATGAGCCTCTTTCAGAAAATGAACTGAAATATGTTACAGAAATGACACAGGCCGCATCAACGCAAGGGAAACTGAATCAAATAATCAGTAGTGAGCAGCTTCAAAATGACCCATTAATTCAACAGTTTAATAAAAATGAAAGCAAGTACAAGGAGTATGCAGCCGAAATAGAAAGAGCCAAGGCAATTAAAAACGATCCTCAAAATGAAAAATATCTAAAATACTTAAATCGACTTTCAGAATTTGAAGATGAGTTAAACCTTGCACGCCGGGAATTTAAAGGCATTGTAAATGAGCAGACAAAGCAAGATGTCAAAGATTACAAGATGCTTACTGCCGGACAAGAAGGATTTGATTGGCAGGATGAGAATTATTATTGGCGATTCTCACCAATATTTAAAACAGTCGAATCATTAAAATCTGTTGGGCAAGGTATCTTACAAGGTACGGCTGAGATTGCTTCAGGCGGCTTAAAATTAGCCACAAAGATGTTTAATCCATACTCAGCATATACGGATGCTCAGTTGGATAAAGCAACAGACTGGACAAAAACACTTATAAACAGGCAGGTTTCTGAAGAGGCGAAAGCATGGGCGGCTGACAATGGCTTCAATAGCGGCTTTATAGATGTAACCGGCGTTGGAAATACTTTGGGAACATTACTCCCGTATATTGCCGGGTCTCAATTAGCAACAGCAAGAGGCGCATCAGCATTAGCTACGGACTTTTTAATGGGTGCTGCAATGGGTGCTGCCAATGCGGATAAAATGGCTCAACAATACGGGCTGTCTGGCATGGCTTATCAGACATATAAGAATGCCAGCACATTTGTAATGGGCGCAGCAAACTTATTGCAAATGCCTTTTATAAGAAGCCAGGCGGTTGCCAGTAACATTTTTAAGGGAGTGGTTGAGGGATCTTTCCCAAAGCAAACAACTAAGCAATTAATATTTAATGGAATTAAGGGTTCTTTAAAGGACATTCCAGATGCAATTGGAGACTTAGCATCTCTTGCTTTAATTGTAAAAGCAACTGAGTTTGGAGATGCAAAGGCTGGCCAATTAGCCAATTTTATTCAAGATGAAGACAGAGCGAACGAACAATTTGATTTATCGGAAATGGCTGGCATTAAAGAACTGCTTTACGCCACTGCATTTTATAAAGGAGCTATAAAAGCAAAGTCTATTACAGCCAGGGTTAAGGGTGCAGACAAATCATATAATATGGGTCGCCAAATCCAAGAGTATTATGATAATATTGGAGATGGGCTTATTGATGCTTCAACAGACAACTATAAAGCCGCCAGGAGTTGGGTTGATGATGCTATAAACGAGAACCCCAATGACCCATATTTAATGGAAATTGAAAGGCGTCTTTTAAAATACGCTGATGGCATGGATCATATGCCCCAATACAAAGAACAAAAGATTGCCATTGAAAATGTTCAAAACAAAATTGCCCGTCTTGAAAAATCAAAGGAAAATCTATCCCCTGAATTTCACGAGCCAGTGAATGAGCATATTGCAGACTTGCGCAAACAAATCAGCAAATTTGTTGTAGAACCTAGTGCTGCAAATAAGTATATTGAAGATTTGGCCGCAAAGAGGACAAAAATGCTGGAGCAAACCGAAGGCACATTGAGCCACCGTGAAACCACGGAAAATCCAGCCATTGGAGAATATGGAAATGGCATCGGGTTGAAAATTTTATTGTCAGACATGATTCCATTCGCAAGAAATGGAATGCCAGACCCTATATCAGTTTCTAAGCATTTTAATATAGAGTCAAGAGATGCCCTAAGACTTATAGAAAAATTCAATGAAACAATAAATATAAGGCGCACTGAAGCTGAAATTGCAGCACTTAAAGAAAGTGGCAATACCATTGAAGTTGGCGAGCCTGTTTCTGATGCTGTCAAAACAGATGCCGAACCTAAAACAGACAAGGCAAAGCCTGCACCTTATATGGAGCCAAAATCAAAGCCGGTTATTGTTACAGCAAACGACCCGTTAGCGAAAGCGAAACCTAAAGAAACTTTTGATTCTAATCCAAACGAAACTATTCAAAACGCATTAGGCAAAGATGCTGAATATAATGGTGTTCGCGGGAAGTTGGAAGTTGCCGAAGATGGTGCCATTGTTGTTTCGGATGGATTTCGGGAAGCAGAAGTCTCAGGAGCAAAAGGCAATCCTGAAATGAAAATTGGCGAAGTTGAAGGTTTAAATGTCATGTTCAACAGGCGTTCAGAACTAAATAAAGAGGCAAGGAATCTGTTAAAGGATGAAGCCAATTTGGGAGAAAAGCCAACCAGTAAGACCAGGAGGATTGCAAAAGACCATGGTATTCGGGTGACAGATAACACCACCAATGCCGAAATCGTTGCAGAACTTAAGCTTTTAAGGGATGGCGAACCTGCATTAAAAAATGAAGCAGTCCCAGAGCCGGAAGCTATAGAGCAAAGCGTTGAAGTTCCAAAAGCGGAGATTGAACAATCTACCCCTATAACAGAAGCAGAGTCAAAAAGGCAATCAAACCTGGAAACTTTAGCAAAGGCAAGAGCGGCTAAAAATGACCCTTCTCAAAAATTAGCAAGGGCAGAAGAAAAGTTGTCTTCTCATAAAGAGAAATCCGAAAAGCAAATTGCAGATTTAACTCCAGAAACCTTTGAAAAGCAAAAAAACAAAACAGTCAGGAAGCTTGAAAAAGATATTGATAAAGCAACCTCAAATGTTGCTGAAACGAGGTTGGGATTAATTGAGAAAGGAATTGACCCGGCTGAAGTTCAGAAGCAACCTGAATTTAAAAAAGCAGCAAGCGAACTAAGGAAGCTAAATAAACAACTTGAATTAGAAAATGGTAAAACACTTGAATCGGAGCAAACCCGGTTACGGACAGAAGCAGATGCTGAAACGGTTAGACTACAAGAGCAAGTTGATAAAATCAAAAGTGCTCCGGTACCAAAAGAGAGTCCATCAACAGGGCTACCAGGAGATAGCGCAACAGTAGATTCCAGTACTAAGGCTACACCTAATGCTGATAAACCAGAAGCACAGAAGTCAGGTGGAACATTATCTAATCCTGATTATAAAAGAATTGATGGGCTGACAGGTGAAGCAATTAAGGTCGCACCTGAACCAGTTGCAGCCGGAGGAGAAATAGTAATTCCAAGAAAATCAATGAAAAAGCTAATTGATGCCTTAGGAATCAAGACTGTTTATCAGCGCATGAAAGCTGGTGTTCTGGGCTTCTATCGAGCTGCAGATGGTGCCGTTCGTATGGGTAAGCTTGATGACATGGGAACTATGGCTCATGAAATTGCGCATAAGTTAGATGATCGTCTGGGATTAACAAAAGGTAGGGGAAGTGCCGCTTTGGAATCAGAGTTGAAATGGTTCTTTGACAGAGGCGGCAGCAACCCACCTGATAACAGGGGTTTGACTGATGCCGAAAAACTTCAATATCTGCGCCAGGAAGGTTTAGCCGAGTTTGTGCGTTCTTATGTGAGCGATCCTGTTAAAACGCAAGCCACTGCTTCTGAATTAACTTCATTGTTTAAATCAAAGATGCCTAAGGAGTGGATGGATGCAATAGAAACATTTGGACGTGAATACAGGAATTACCAACACAATATTGATGTCAACCCTCAGGAGCATGCAGCATCAAGAATTGAAAGTTCTTTAGACAAAAGAACGAGGATTGAAAGAATGCTTGATTGGGCAGGGCTTGTTGATACAGGACAAGGAATGCGATGGAATATGAAAGATAAGCTGGAAGCAGCCTTATTTGACCGTGCAGCCGCATTTCATAAAGCAGTCGAAGAGTTAAAGTTCATGACAGGCAAATACGACTTATTAGAAAGCAATAATCCATCCGTGCTGCTTCGTGCTTTATCACATATAGGCGCAAAGGTTGATGACGCCTTACGTCTTGGCATAAGAAATGCAGACATGAAAGTAATCACAGAAAATGGTGAAGTCATAAATTTAGATTATCTGACAGCCAAAATGGATAAGTCAAGCAAAAAGGCATTACTAAAAGATTTTATGTTGACTAAAAATGTAATGGTTGCAGAGCGCACACTTGAACTTTATGACAGACGTGTCAAATCTTTGTTGGACGAAGGAAAAACGCCAACAAGACAAGATGAATATAAAATTTCGGGACTTGGTTCTGAACAAATATCAGATGTTGAAATGGCTAAAAAGGTTTTAGATAGTTTCAACAATATGGATGCCGCAACAAAAGATAGAGTAAATGAATCTGCCAGAAGATACCGTGTTTTCGCTGACCATACTTTACAATATTTGCGTGACAAAGGAAGGATTTCTGATGAGCAATATAAACAGTACAAGGATGCAAACCAGTTTTATGTTGCATTCAATCGCTTGAAACAGGAAAGCCCGGACGTATTTGAATCTGATGCCGGACACAGAGGCAGTTCTAATCTTGCTACACCGGATAATGTAATCAAGCAGGCAAAAGGAAGTGATAGTATCATTAAAGACCCATATGAATCCTTAATTGATAATTATGACAGGATTATTCGGGAAGCAGATCGTAACGATGTCATGAGAAGCTTCTATGATCTGGCATACGTAAATCGTACCATGCATGGTGCTTTAGAAAATGAAGTTGGCAAGATTGTAAGAATCGAAACTGAGCCTGTAAAAGGGTCAACCACTGTTTATATTGATGGCCAAAAGAAATATATGGTCATGGACAAAAATGTTCAAAAGGCATTGGATAACATGGTTGATACCGGTATGAATCCTGGTATATTTGGTTGGTATGGCAAGATATTAAGAGGTGCCGTTACTCTTGCCCCTACATTCTTCTTTAGAAACATTGTCCGAGATACACAACACAGGATGCTGATAAGTGATAGTATCAGAAATCCATTGACTGCTCCTGCCGATACTATACGTGCTTTTATAGGTGAGAAAAAACATTGGAGCGATGTTGCCGCAGCAGGTGGCTTGTCTGGCGGGTATTATTTTAAGGATAAGGCCACATACTATGGTATGATGAATGAGCATCTACAAGATACAGTCAAAAAGGGCGCATCATACATCAATCCTCTGAATTGGGGCAAAGCATGGGAAGGATATAAAAAACTTCTTGAAAAGGGGGAGCTATTAAACCGTGTTGCTGAATACAGAACTTCATATAAAAAAGCTATAAAGGAAGGGAAATCAGAAAAGGATGCGATGTTATATGCAGCAATGAAATCAGCAGATTTAATTGACTTTGCAAGAGGCGGCAATTTAATTGTTCAACTAAACAAATTTGTTCCATTTACAAATGCAGCATTTCAGGGGTTGCATAGTTCATTCATTTCTTTAAAAAGAAATCCGGCATTGATGTTCTCAAAAAACCTTATTTGGTATGGGATGGCAAGGGCATTGGAAATGGCATGGAATACACAAGATAAAGATAATCATGATTTGTTTTCATCCCTTACCGCACATGACAGGGATATGTTTTTGAACTTCTTTATTGATGGCAAAAGAATAATTATTCCACTGGCATTTGAGCAATCATTGATGACATCAGGAATGAGCAGAGCATTTGATTCATTGTTTTTTGGTAAAAAATTTGATTATAAGGGCTATGCAAAATCGATTGGAAACGCATTATTACCTATAGATGAATCGGCATTATTTCCAGGCATGAAGCCAATTGCTGAAGTATTAGCAAATTACAATTTCTATACCGGTAATCAAATTGTTCCACATTATGAAAAAGACAAGGCTTTAGAACTCAGAGATGGTCAAAAATATGCTTCGCCCATCGGTCAATTAATAGGTTCAGCAATTAGCGTAGATGCAAGAGTTATTGACCACATGTTTAAGGGTTTTGGTGCATATTTCGCAAATTATTCTATGTCTGCTTCCTATTCCATGGTTGGCGATAAAAAGAAAGGATTAAATGTTGATAATTTAGGCTTCTCACGCTCAACTAATGCTGCATTCTCATGGCAAGCCGCAGAATTCAACAAGCTGAAAAAGGAATTAGGAGAAGGCAATGACCGGGAAATGAAGATTTATAAGAAGTTGGAAAAAGCTATTTATGAGAGATCAAGCACTCCTGAAGAAGAAAAAGAAAACAATATTGCACTGCTTGATTTTGTCAAAGAACGACTTCCTGAGTTGAAACAGAAATTGAAAGAAATTAGAAACCCTCGTCCGGAAAATGTAAAAAAAACCTTTAACAGGCTAATTGATACAAGAAACGAAAACCTAAACAATGAGTAAATATACATCAGAGCATTTTAGCCATTGCAAAATAAACCCTTTTACAAAAGGAGCAATGATTGATACATATACCTCTTTAAAAGAGGTTGCCGCCGGTTCCAATATGAAGCAACTTGATAAAGTACTGCGCTATATCGTTTCCATTTATGACGAATCATCACCATTGGTGCTTCAGGAAACAAATCTGGCAACCAGGAAGACACAGGCAGCTATAATTGCCGGTTTTGATATTATCAATGATGAAAAGTTCTTGAGCAGTATATATAGCTGCGAGAACGACAATTTCTTATCTTTGCTAATGATGTATTTCAGCAAATTTTCGAAGCCTAAAATATGGCAAATGATAATTGCAAATGAACAATTGTTTGAGGAATATCTTGCAAGGCTGATGAAACCTATAAACTCTACAACAGAAGATGACGATGACGCAGAAGACAAGCCCAGAAAGAAAGCTCCAACTGAAAAAGATGAACTACAGGCATTGCAGATTAAATCAAAACTCAGGGAAGAAATGCTAACTATCATTTCCAGTTTAGAGGAATTACACAACAAGTTGTTCAAAATAGATTTAAACTTAATTAACAAATATAAAACGACAGGCATTAGTCCTGAAACAATGGCGAAAGCTAAAAAACCTTAACTCTTAATACCTTGGGTAAGTGGCGATAAGCCACTATGTATAAAAAGTTCAAAGGCGGCTCATTTGAGCAAATTTATAAATACAAGTGCCATATCCCTCCAATTGGATATGGATTCCATACTGATACCGGTGAATTAGAGCCTGTTGATGTCATTAAGAGCAGCAATATTCCCAGCGAACAGGATTGGGTACGCACCCCCCTTCCCGAATGGTATATTGAAAAACGGGAATCCGAAGAATTCATTCAGGAATCCGACCCTACATACATAGATAATGATTGCGAGCAATACCGACAACAGGAATGGCACAGGCGTTTGCATGGCGTTTGGGTTTATTTAAGCGGCAAGCCGGTTTATATAACCGGAATGCATTACATGTATCTTCAATGGTGGGTCATTGATAGTGGCGATTATCCTGACTTTCGTAGAGCCGACAGGTGGTTCTTTTATGTTCTTGCCCTTTGTATTCTTGACCCAAATTGTTTAGGTCTGATTGAGGTAACTAAGCGTAAGCAAGGTAAAACAGCTCGTTCTGGCCTGTTCATGTATGAATACATTTCAAGAACCTCATATACTCATGGTGGCATACAATCGAAAACAGATGGCGATGCAGAAGAGGTAATGATGAAAGCAATCATAATGCCATGGACTAAGTTGCCACACTTTTTCAGACCGGTTTATGATACAACCGGTGGTGATATCCCTAAAAAATCATTGCGATTCTTTAATGCTTCAAGACGAGGCAAGTCAACAATGTCCTCAAGAGGGAATATTGGCAGACATGCTTTAAACTCATGGATTGATTTCGACAGTTCAAAGCCGGGAGCATATGATGGCCCAAAACTGCAAAGAAAGCTTGACGATGAGGCCGGTAAACTTGCCGATCACAGTATTTATGAACGACACAATATAAGCCGCTTCTGCTGTGAGATTGATGGCATTTTCATTGGGAAAATGTTGTACACAACAACAGTAGAGGAATTTGAAAAAGGAGGTGAGAACTTTCAAAAGCTTTGGTATGAAAGCCAGTATGAAGACAGATTAAAAACCGGTACAGGTAGAACGAAGACCGGATTGTATGATTACTTCCTACCAGCCTATGAAACAATGTACCTGGATAAATATGGTACACCGGATATTAAAAAGGCTAAAGAGTGGTATGAAAAGCAATTCAAGGCACAGAAAGGTGAAGGGTTGACTTCTTTCCGGAGAAAGAACCCATTAACAATTGAGCATGCTTTTTATGTTGATGGTACGAAATCGCAATTTAATGCAGACTTATGTAATGAACAGCTTGAGGTATTGCAGCCACTTGAAGGCAGCCTATATGAAAGCGGAAACTTTATGTGGAAAAATAATGTAAGGTTTTCAGAAGTAATTTGGGTTAAGAACAAAAATGGAAAATTCCACAGGACTTGGTTTTTCCCTGAAGGTGGTAAGCCAAATAATGTAATCAAGAAAGGAAGTTCATATTCTCCAAACAACAAAGTTCAATTTGTGGCTGGATGTGACCCGTTTAGTCACAGCATCGTTTTGGATGAAGGTAGAAAGTCAATGGGATGCGCATTTGTAAAAATGAAGTACCACCCATCAATGATAGGCGATGACTTTGAAGAAGCAATTGTTTGCAGGTATCATGCCCGGCCAAAAACTACAGGTATGTTTCACGAAGACATGTTAATGATGGCTTGGTTTTATGGATGTGAAATTCTGTTTGAAAACAATAAGAACGGATGGGACGACTATTTTACAAGTGCCGGATGCCGCAGCTTTCTAATGATGTTCAATGGCACAACGCCGGGTATTAATGGTAACAATACAACAGCAGAACTGATATGCGATGAAATAGAAGCCTACCTGGAAAATCATGTAAAAAGAATTAGATACCCCACAATCCTGAAGCAAGCATTAAAATTTGAGTTTCATCATAGAACCCCATATGATGAAATCATGGCACTTGGATATACTCTTATTGCAGATAGTAAGAGAAAGTACCAGGAAGAAGCAAAACAAAAGGTCGATTTAGGTACAATATTTAGATTCAGAAAAGTTTAACCCAATGAACCCAACAACCCTAAAAGAAACAATACTATATAAGGCAAAAAAAGCACTTGAAGATCATAATAAGTGTGGTGCCAATATATTTTATGGCAGCGAAGTCAGATACGATAGGAACAAGGCTTATGCGCTTGGCAATCAGGATCAGACACAATATAAAACTTTGATGAATATTGATAAAGAAGACAATGTTACAGCCATGAACATTGACTTTTCTATCAGGAACATCATTGGAAAGTTCCGGGATATTGCGTTGTCTAAAATGAGCGAACAAACGTTCTTCATTACAGCGACACCGGTAGATTCTTTAAGTCGTCATCAAATCGACGAATCCATTGCTGAAACAAAAGCTAAATTAAAGCTGCGGGAAATTATTAAAGCCCAAGGCATGAACCCGGATGAATATCCTGATTTAGCACTAGATGAAACAGACCCGGAAGATATAGAGGAATTAACCCTGCGCATGGAAATTGGCGACCAATACATTCGTTCAATGGACGCTGAACTGATTGCTGAAGATGTTTTTTTAAAGAATGATATCCGGGACGAAGTTGAACACCAGCTTTCAGAAGATCTTTTTGATATTGGCGTTGCCGGTTTTAAACATGAAATAAAAGATGATAAGGTCACTATCAGGCATGTCAATATTCGCAATGTTATCACATCATTTTCAACAAATAAGTATTTCAATGGCATATCACTTGCCGGTGAAATCATGCTTTTGCCAACTAAGGATGTTATTGGAAATTTCGAAAACGAAAATGATAAAACAATAATCAGGAATTATGTTTCCACGGAAAACGCATTTTCTTCATTGAGTACTGTTACAAATTACAGTCAGCGTGATTATGTCGAAGTATTTGACTTTGAATTTATTGATTGTGATGATATCGTTTTCGAGAAAGGAAAGCATAAAGGGAATATTCAAATCAGTAAAACTAAGACTGACAACCTGGGTAAGAATGAAAAATATGTCGGCAAAAAGGTTTATAATGTCTATAAAGGCAAATGGATAATAGGTACAGACCTGGTATATGATTTTGGCAAGAAGGAAGATATGATTCGTAGCTCAGTGCCAAAAGATGCCGCTACAACCGAGCTTTCATACCAGTTCATTGCCTATAACTTCAACGAAATGAAAGTTGAAAGTTTCTTAGATCGCCTGATTCCGTTTGCTGATGAGTTCCAGTTATCTATACTCCGGGCGCAGAACTTGAAATCACGCATTGTGCCTGATGGTTTCTCCATTGACATTGATGCGCTGCAGAATGCCGCTTTTGTTAGAGGGGATAAAACTTATGGAGCTTCCGATTTGATTAATATGTTTTTTGAAACCGGTATTTTGGTAATGAGTTCGAAAGGCATTAATGGCGACGTTCAGAATTACAAGCCTATCAATGAAATCAGGAATAGCGGTACCGGCCAGAACTTAATTGCTCTTTGGAATGACATGACCAACATTTTAAATCAAATGAGGTCAATAATTGGATTAAATGATATCACAGATGGGTCAACACCCAATCCAAGAACCTTAAATGGTGTTGCGTCGCTGAGTCATAATGCCACAAATAATGCCCTTTCACCATTGTTTAAATCCCGTATGTGGTTGCTAAAGCGCATGGCAGAAGCCGCCATTAAGCGAGGCAAACAGGTTGCAAGGAGGTCTGGTGGATATAAAGGGTTTGTACCGGCAATCAATGGATTAACGCTAAAACACTTTGAAGTTGAGAGTAAATTTTATTTGAAAGAGTTCTCAATAGGGATAAGCCTAAGGATGCCGGATGCCGAACAGCAAATGCTACTGCAAAGCATGCAGAACGATATTGCAAAAGGCTATCTTGATAGTAGTGATGTATTCATGATTATTAATACATATAATCTGAAACAAGCCCAATTTCTGTTAAGCCTTAAAGTTCAAAGAGGTAAAGAGCGTGAGCGTCAACAAGCGATTCAAATGCAGGAAATGAATGGTAAGATTCAGCAGGAAAGCGCAATGGTTGCTGAAAAGGCCAAGCAAGACACATACAACAAGGAATATGAGGTTAAATCTAAGCTACAGAAAGAAAAGCATGAACAAACCATGCGTGAACTTGAACTAAAATTAAGACTTACAAATATGGGGCAGCTTCAAAGAACGATACTTAAGCCGGAAGATTTTGAAGAAACGCCAGGTGAGCAATATTACATTGAGGGCATGCCTGATGCAGAAAACGAAGACTCATCAATGAATTACAATCCATTAAACAATCAAGAACAATATGCAGAGCCGGGTTTTGATATGGCTCAGGAACAGGTACCGCAATTTTAACTTTAAAAAAAAATAATACCATGGCAACATTTATAGAAGCATTTGAACATTTACTATCGGATAAGGAAGTCGATTATAAGGGTGTAAGATTATCAAAAGCAGAGGAAACACATCCGATTTTAGGCTACAACAGAATTAGGCTGGTCGGGCATGCTCTAAATACATTTTGGGTTCCAACTGAGGACGATTTACACGATACTACTTATGAATTAATTGTTCCAGAAGTAATAGAAAATTAGATTTTCGGCCTTCGTCAATGCGCTAATAGTTATGTATAGTTTATTATAGATAACTATTAGTATTATTTTTAACTTATACAAAGTGTGTAATCAATTATTTAGGAAAAATATTTTTTCTAAAATTGATTTTAAACGCATTTTTTCACTATACCTTTGTATTAACAATCACAAAATAATATCAATCCTTAAATGCTAAGAAAAAGTCTATATCTGAACCTTAAATGGCTCAGTAAAGAAAAAATACTTGAAATACTTGATATTCTTAAGGCAAATGACCAGCCAATAAATCAGCTTGCCAGGCCATATTTGGTAAAAGGTATTTCTCATGAAAGTTTATACATTCTTCTATTCACTGCCGGTGAATGGAGATTAGCTCATCCTTATGCCATAAAAGGCAGAACTGAAGTAAATGCAAAGCATCTTGACGAGTTTTTAAAATAGTTTTTATGGAAGAAGGATATAAAGAAAAACAAGTGCCATTTCAGTTGTTGATTCCTGTCTTAGAAACCTTAAAGCAAGCTGATAACTTATTGCCTCAAAAGTTCAATGGTGGTCAGCTACAAAGAAATCTAAGGCAGTCAATATTTACTGTTTCTGATGTACTTAAACTCTCGAATGAAGACAATCCATTTTGGTATAAACTTTATGAAGGATTGGTTGATAGATACCTTGAATTACGTAGAGAAAACCATGAAGCAATAAAGCAGCTTAAGGAATTAAAAAAGGAACATGCAAATTTAAAAGATAGGTACTTTTCATTAGGGCAACAGTTAGACTCAGAACATCCGGACAGTGATGAACGATTGTAATCATTAATAAATATCTGTCAAATAGCAGATTAAATAAAATATCTGCCTTATAAGAGATAATCAAAATAATAAATCATGACATATCAAATTACCTCTGAGCAGCTTCATGAGCTTGCTAAAACCACTGATAAAGTAAAAGAAATGTTTCCGGATGCATTTAAGCATAAGTCTGGTTGGTATAAACTTCCAGGTTCGACCTTCCTAATGTATCATGACTTTGAAAATGGTATAAAATATGGATTTGGTAGAAATGGTGAATGGTATGACCCATTAGAAATTTCATGGAATCCTTCATTAGTGCCTGCAGATGAGACCGAAGTTGTTAATGCGCTTTTATCTGAAGCGATAAAAAGAGGTTACACTAAAGGCGTCAATGTCATTTGTTTGAAAGACGGACTTGAATATAAATTGAGGAGATACGATGAAATTTCAAGAATATCAATTGAATTAATGTTTTTAATGACAAAGGACTTTTGGCTGTGTGGCAAAGGTGTGTTTACATCATTTTGTATTTTTAAAAATGGTAAATGGGCTGAAATAATTAAGGAGAAAACAGTAGTCGAAGAATTATTAGAATTATTGAACCGATGTGTAAATTATGCTCATATTGAAAATTATGATTTCAGTAAAGTTGCAACATTTGTAAGTCACATTCTTACCAACGAAGAATATCATCTTCTTAGTGGCCAAGGAGTATATGAAAAGGCTCGTAATATCATCAATATTGCCTTAAAAGAAACCGGCGAATCATTAGCAGTTGAATTTGCTAAAAGTTGCAATTGGCATTTTGTTTTAACAAAACGTTTCATTGAGGACGAAACCCAATTCAAGAAAGAATATTTTGACCAGTTGGATGGCAAAACGTCCAAAGAAAAAACTTCTATCATATTCGATAAATACATTAAATAAAAAATAACATGACAACACTTATTACAGTTTTGGGGTGGATTACATTGATTTTAATTGTCGGCTTATTAATTTATACAGCATTTATTAAACTTGTTATTGACCCAATTGACAAAAAGTTTAATGAAATTGAAAATATGGCATTAAGAAATCTTTCAAGTAGTGCAGAATTAGCCTCATTCAGGGTTAAGGATCCTCAGTTAAGGGGGCTGATAAAGCTTATAAGTCGCCAAATTAAGGCAGGAAGATTCGATGGGATAGCTATTGCAAATTATTTATCAGAAGTTGCTGAAAGCGGTGAATTATCAGATGGACATCATACTCATAACGAATTATATGAGTTCATGAAACTATACAATGCTGCCCTGTTCAATGAGTGGGCAAGAGAGGAACATATAAATCCATTAAATAAAGAGGAAGTCATTCCGGCATATAACGTTCATAAATCATGGAAGCACTATGATGGAACTCCATGCTTTGGCGGAGGATGGTTTATAGTTGTAGCCATATTACCCACAGGACAAATTAGCAATCATTACAAAGCTGAGGACTGGGATTTGTTTAAAATACCAGAAACTGAAAAGGCGTTATTTGAATATGATGGGCATACTACTTATGATGTCATCAGTAGATTAGAAGACTTATGCAAAAACGAATATTAATATGAAAATACTAGCCCTTGACATTGCAACAAAGACCGGATGGAAAACAGAAACAGCTTCTGGCGTGTGGGACTTAAAGCCTAACCGTGGCGAAAGTTCCGGCATGAGAGTAGTCAGGTTCAAATCCAAGGTTAAAGAAATCATTCAGATTGAAGGAATTACTCAGGTTTCATATGAAAGACCAGCTGGAGCAAATAAATCAAGTATAATGGCTGAATCTGAAATGATTGGCGTTCTAATTGATTTGTGCATAGAAATGGGAGTAGAATACGCATCATATTCAGCAAATGAAATCAAAAAATTCGCTACAGGTAAAGGCAACGCAGGTAAGCCAGAAATGATAAATGCTGCAGTCAAGCTTGGGTACAATCCTATTGATGATAACGAAGCCGATGCAATACACCTTTACTTATTAACTCAAAAAGATTTAGGATAATGTAAATGATAAATAAATGCGATTTGATGACTGGCAACTATGTTTCAGCGTATGGAATAGTTAGCCAAATTGTTGAAATAAAATACAGCTTTGTTAGGCTTAAGTATATGGCTGATGGCAAAGAACGTCACAGTTTCGTCGATTATGATCGATTAGAGCCTATTAAACTTACCGAAGTAATATTGCTGAACTGTGGATTTGATACTGTTGGGTTTGGCGACCATAATGCTGTTGGGTTTGTTGGATTTAGGCATGGCATTTGGGATGTTTACATGTGTGACGACAATAAAATATATGTAGTTAAAAATACTACAGAAACCGAAGTGTGTGAAATTAATTACCTCCACGAACTACAAAATCTTTACTATTCACTAACTAAAAAACAATTGCAATATGAACAAGTATAGAGCAAAAATAATTGCAGAAAAAATAACTAATGAGCAGATATTAGAAATGTTTGAAAATGCAAAAAATTCTATATCTGATTGGTCTCAAATCAGTGCTGTTAACAAGGGTATGACCATCGGCACAAGTTGGAATATATTGGCTAAAGACTTCGATATTAATGTCAATTATTCCATGCCAGCAAAAACAAATATGGTCTGGGAGTTTGGAAAATATTTGCCAGACGAACAGCAATTAAAGCAATATCCAAAAATGAAAAACAAACCAAAAACTATAGTACATCAAGAGCCTAAATTTTAACAATTTTATGATATTAACAGGTAAAGCAAAAGCCGATTTTGAACGTTGGTATGTGGGGAGCGATGATAAAATAAAGCATACGCTGCAAATGGACTTGTTTTATAGTAAGCCCCATATCGAAAGGGCTGCTTATTATGGTGCATGGTTTAGAGAGTCAGCTTTTATTCACATACAAGTTTACCCGTGGGGCAATAAAATTCACTGGTGCTATAATTTGAGTAATTGGCAAAAAGATCCTGATTTGTATTTCTACGACAGGCTTTCGTCACTAAAAATAAGACAAGGCAGAGAGGACGAAAGATTCGATTCGTATGAAATAGCATTTAATGAAGCAATAACCAAAGCAAACCAAATCTACAATGAAACTAAAAAAGATTAAAGAAGACTTAGCTGCTGCAGAAAATAGCAGCCTGGTGTCAGTGATAATGCCAAATAATGATGAATCAGAATTTGGAAAAGATTTAGCTGAATTGTGGAGCCATTCAAAGCAACTAGAGGCCTTATGTATGAGCGACTTTCAAGAAAATACTTTAAGAGAAATGTCTGCATTATCACACGAAAGGTCGGTTAATTATTTAATTGAATTGAGAAGATTGAGGCAGTTAATTAAATCAAAATGAAATATCTCTTAACCATAATGGCAATCATATTTATTATGTTTGTCATTTTAATATTCACAATTTAAAATAAAAAATCGCCACTGAATGGGTGTTTACAGTACCAATATTAAAATAAATAAAATACTATATTTTTGATTGTAAATTAATTACCTATGGAAAATGACAATCAAATATTGCCAATTGCTAATCTTAGACAATTATTGAATTTAATTTCACCTAAGAAAGAGCCGCTTATAATCAAAGGCAAAATATTTAATTACAATATTCCTATTAATAATACAAATTTTCAAAGCATTGATAGAGAGTTTATATTTGACTCATGCGTATTCAATGATAGAATTGATGTTGTAGATGACGGAATGAAAAATAGATACATCTTTAAAGATTGTACTTTTTCGAAACGTGGTACGATCAATTTACATAATTATTCTTTTGAAGGCAAATGTAGATTTTTGGATAACATCACATTAGTGATTAAAGAGCAGGGACTATATTCATTTCTTGAACATGAAGTCAAATCTCTAATTACCGTCAATGGCTGTATTAGTGAAGTGTATTTTAATATTGGGGATTTAAATTCTTACGATAAAAATAATAAAATCAATGATGAAAAGAGTTATGGCGGATTTTATTTTATTGGGATTTTTAGCGAAATAATTGTTGCAAAGTCTAGACTTATTCAAATTAATTTTGACCCAAATTGTTTAATTAAAAATACAATATGTTTAACTGATTCCCATATTAATGAATTTTATGCTCCAAGGTTAGATACCCATGCTAAATGTGATATTTATCTTAGTTATATAGGGAAGTGCGATATATATAAAAATACTGTAACCCAATTTAGGCTAATTGATATAGAGGAATCACTAATTGACTATTTTAAATTAATGTGTGATGACCCAGATGTTGTTAAAATACTTAAGTCTACTATAAACAATATTGATTTTTATGGGAATATTTTAAGCAAAAACAAAATCTTCATTCTTAGTTCAACTGTAAAAAATATTTCCTTTAATAGCATACTAAACATCGGAATAATATCACTGAATAATGTAATAATGGAGTCAGGATTATTTAAAATTGATAATTGTAACCTTGGTAAGATTGATTTTATTAATTGTAATTTTAGCGAAATCAAAATGATATTTCTGAATAGTAAAATATCAGAAGCATTTTTAAGCCTATCTAGTTTTCCCAAGGTTGTCTTTAATGAAAATGGAATTGACTACCTACAAACCCGGTTAATGCATGGTCAGCTTGCAACAGCATCACTAAAACAAGGCGATAATGTTAGCCACTTAGACTTTAGCTCAAATGAACTATACGCCCATTACAAAACCCTGAAATGGTTTTCAAGTAAAATATTTCAAAAGTTTAATCTATGGCTAAATTATATTTCAAATGATTTTGGCAGAAATTGGGTTCAGTCTACAGGATTCTCCATTGCAATAGGATTCATTTTTTTCCTATTACTTCTTACCTCCATTGAAAATTACAAACTGAGATATTTAGATTTTAAATTGCTTCCAGCTTTAATCAAATTTCTAAACCCAATTAGGGTATATGAATTAGATGCAATATTCAACAATACGCCAATTGCCGGACTAAAATTAAACCCAAGGTCATATGTTATTGATTTTTTAGGCAGAATATTTCTTACATATGGCTATTATCAAACAATTCAGGCATTTAGACGATTTGGTAGAAAATAGCCCATTCTGGCCCTTAAAATCACTCATCCCTTACGATGACATTACTCGATACAAAATAAACCCTAGAAGTGACGGAAAATAAGATTCAGGACATAATTAAGACCACTCGCATATCCCGGAACGAGAATGTTGCCGAAGAACAGCCGATTTTGACCATTTCTGGAGCAACAGTAATGTCTTCAGGAAACATCTCTGCTTTCATCGGAAAACCCAAGTCAAAAAAGACATTTGGTGTCGAACTTTTCATGCGTGTAATCCTGACCTCAAAAAAGAACTCAAACCTGATAAACGACAACTCGTTTTTCTCAACCAGGAAAAGAATCATATGGTTCGATACCGAGCAATCAAGAGGACTTGTTAAGAAAATTGAAACAAGGCTCATCGAAGTCTACAACACATTCAACATTCCAATCGAAGTCTATTCACTTCGCCCCCTCTCTGTCTCTGAACGAATTGATGTCATAACCCAAATCCTGTACACCGGAAACGAAAACCATGATATCGCAATTGCCGTAATCGATGGCATCAGAGATCTGGTAACCGATATCAACGACGCAAAACAGGCAACCGAAATCTTATCACTGCTCATGCGCATCACAGACAACACAAAAATGCACATCGCAACAGTTCTTCACGTCAACAAGTCCGACAATAACGCCAGAGGTCACCTAGGCACCGAACTTGTCAACAAAGCCGAAACCGTCATGCTTGTCGAAAAGGACAGTAAAACAGAACACATCTCATACATCACACCGGAACACACCAGACAAGGTTCTTTCAAGCCAATCACTTTTTACATTGACGAAAACATTTGTCCAAAAGCAATAACCCAAAAAGAAGCAAACATCATCCTTGCCCAAAACTCTCCTTTTGCAGACATGACAGAAATCGAACACAAGAAAACCATCGTAAGGGTTTATCGTGATCAAGAAGAACTTCTGTACTCGGAACTACTTGACAGAACATCCAAAGTCACCAAGAAAGGAGATGCACTCGCAAGGCAGTTAAAAGAAATCTGGATATCCCAGGACTTTATCACCCATAACGGACAACGTGGAAAAGCTGCCAGATACAAAATAAACTTCCAACTAAACTACGTAGATGAAATTAATACCAACTACGACTAAACTACTACGTTAAAATACCCCCTTATAAAGGGGGGTAATATAACTACGTAGTTATTCCGGTTCAAAAACGTAGTTCATCGTAGTTCAACGCAGTTCATAGTTCAAACATAAAAACCCATTAAAACAGAATTAAAACCATACTTAAACAGACACAATGAAACTTTACAATTATTATTTGATATCGAGGTGGATTATGGGGGTTCATACTATGATTATGGGGGCATGTTTCCCGTTTCGGAAACGCAAATTACAGACCGGGTGGGGTCGTTTTTTGGCTTTCATTTTGCCCTTTTACGTGCATATTTTGTGCCTTTTTATACGCTCATTTTGCGAGAAAACTGGATTTTTTCTGCACCTATTTTGCATGTGTATTGCAATAAAACTGAAATTCATATTGGAAATCAATTATTTGGAAACTATTGTAAATAGGTTATCTGCCTGGAAAACTGACTTTGTGGAAAAACTGGATTTAAAAATGTCGCAAAATATTGCATTAATATTGCAAATTGTCGCATAAAGTTGCAAGGTGTGGAAAGGGAAGCCTAAGCATCAAGCCCCGCTATTGCAACCTATAAAGTTAGGGCAATTATGGTTCGTGTGTTAAATTGGTTTTAGGTCTGTTGTGTTAATGTATTTATAAGGAGCATTTTTATAGCTATGGAATCGCTTATAATCTGGGAATTAATTAATAAAAAGCTTGATCTGGTTGGAAATCTGTTAGGTGTTAATCTGACAAGGCATGACCTGATTGTGCTTTTTTACGTTAATGATGGATGCCGTACAACTACCGATTTAAATGAAAGATTAAGGGAGTTAGACTATAGTAGTTTAACAATTGCTATAACAAAGATGATAAGCAGTAAGTATATTGTTAGAAAAAAAAGCAATTTGACTATTACAGATCCTGGAAAGATTCTGCTTTCCGACTTTAACGCTGCTATTTTAAATATAGCAACCGGCAAAATATCCCTCTAGCGGCTGAGAATCGCATATTTGCCGCTATCCTTACCCTTTGTACTGTATATTTAATTCTCATAAATAAATTATTTTAAAATTATTTTAAAATTATTTTGTAGTTTATTTTATTGATTTTAAATGATTTGCACAATTATTAAAAATATTTTTGAAAATAAATTTGGTAATTTGAAATAAATGATATTATCTTTGCTTCAGCAAGTCGGGAAACTGAATTGCTTTTATAAATCACAAAATAATATTTTTTATGGCACGCAAATTATTCCGCAAGGCAACGCCTGTTGCCGCACCACAGCCGCTATTTTTTAATGCAAACGAGGATCTTTTTTTAGTGCGTAGCAAGCACCTGAACAAGGATTATATCGTTAACTATGCCGGCTTGGCACATGTTTTAAAAATAGTTGGCTTTGTAGACTCTATCCACATTTTTTCTCGCTTTGCTTTTATAAAAGCGACAAAAAAGCAGATTTACAACAAGATCAGCTTTAACACAGAGGCTGTAGAGCATCTAAAGAAAGTCGGCTTTCTTAATCCTTCCAAATTTTTCTAACCCTTAAAAACACAGACATGAGCAAAAGACTTGAAATTTTAAAACAATCTCTTATTAAAAAAGAAGCGCAATTAAGTAATCGAATTTCTGCGCATTTTGATACTGTAAAACAAGCAAACGGGCAGCCGCTTAACGATAAACGCAACGGAAGAGCGACATTAAACAAATGGGAAAAGCAAAACGATGCTATTAGAAACCTCATGACAAGTATAGATAAGACAAAAAATGCCATCGACGCAGAAGAGAGTAAAATTGCATGCGTTAATCGGGTGAATTCTTTTATCCCTGTCGAAATTAAGGCTCTGGTAGAATCTGGCGATCTTATTCAATGGCGCAAGCATCCGCACACCTTTTTTGTTGACGGTGTAGACAAAGCTAGAATTGTTTGGCTTGAAAAAAAGAAGCAAGTAGCGCACAAGTTTACAAGCCAAATTGGCGATAAAGAGCAATTGTCAAAATTCGCAAAAGTATACAACGCCCTTTTTAAATCGCTAAATGGTAAATAAAACCTAAAAATCAATGTGCCGGTTGAGAGCCGGCACACATAAAATATTACAAAATGAAGCAAGAACTAATACAAAAAATATGCGAAAATCACGGGGTTGTTACCATGGTTGACGGTGCAGAAATTTTCGCAATAATTGAAATTTACAACGGCATAACAAGAATGGCAGAAACTGAAAAAGTTAATGTTACCGGCTTTAGTAGCGGAAAGCTAGCCACCTTGTTAGGATATTAAAAAAGTCGTTGCAGCGACTATAAACAAGGGTTTTAAGCTGCAAGCGTCCGGAACTTTAAACGGTTCCGGGGTAATCACAAAATAATTTTTATGACAAAGAAAACAACCTTTCGCATGAAAGAAAGCGACACTATTAAAGCTATGCTTTACAACAGATCCGGCAAACTATTAACTAGCATTTACGATAGCGGATTTTCTCGAATTGAGCAGGTAAGATCTGCTTTAAAAAGTAAATGTTGCCACCCTCCAAAAGGCACAAAAATAAGCATTTTAAACCAAACTAAAGACCAGTATTGGAGCGAGTAACCATCCCCATTTTTAAACTATTTAAATACTAAATTATGTCTTATATATTTATAAAAAACATTAACAACGAAGGCTATAAACCAACCCCAATTTTAGCAATTAGCAAGGAAATCGAAACGTTAAATCTTGCTGACACTTATGGCAATTACGGACAAGTAATTGGACACTACGATGCAGCCGATTATCATTTTGACAATAGTGCCAGCAGTGCAATTAAAGATTGCAATTTTGCCCTAGTAGATGCCGGATTAATTGTTAATGTAGATGAAATATCATTCGTAGATATGGGGAAAGATACTTTCCACGTTGACGATTTGTATGGCGCAAACGAAAATTGTGATAAAGAAAAAATCAATGAGTTTGTAAAAACCTGGCGCAAAGAAAACGAATCATTAACTGAAGTTAAAGGTTTTGATTACTGGGATGGGCATAATTGGAAAACAATTATAACAGCAACCGAATTTGGCGAACCAGAATATGAAATAATTAGTGAAAAATCTGAGGAAATGAACCAAGCAATCGAAGATTGTGAATTTATAGAAGAAACACATGGTAAAAAGTACTTTCAATCTGAACATTATTGGATTGTAGAATCTGCATGGCAAGGCGATTTCGAAGACTACCAATTGTTTCCAAAATCAGATTACGAAGAGCTGTCTGATATAAGAGGGAGATATTAAAAACTATTAATCGCACGAATGCCGGCCTAGTCCGGTATCGAATTAAATCACAAAATAAAAATTTATGAACTTCGAAAGATTAACACGGACTGATTATGTCCTGCTTACAATTCTGTACTTAGCCTTAATTGGCTTCTTAACGGCATTCTTATTTGCAAATTTCTATGCTTTACTGACTTCCGAAATAGTCAGTCTGATAATGATTATTATTTTATCATTTCGAAATTTTAAAAAGTGATGTTCTTTTCAAAATGGTTTAAGAAAAAGGGGCGGAAACGAGCATTTTTGCCCCTTTATGATGAGATTGTTGAAGGCATGAGGACTGGGAAAATTCTCACTCCTAAAAAGGATAAGTACAAGAAAGGCAGCGTTTACAACTATGTAAAAAGACGTATTGCCATTGTCGAATATGAAGCCGAAACCGGTGTAATATGCTTAGAGGATATCTGTCCCGAGTGGGCGGATGAATTTATACTGTTTTTGATGGAGCAAAAGCAGTATTGTAAAAATACTATTGCTACTCATATAGCCGGTGTTAAAGCAGTTCTGAATATTTTATACAAAAAGGGTATTTCAGAATATAACGGCACTGGCATAGGCACAAGCAAAGAACTTACAACTGCAGTGTTTAGCAGTATTGAGGATTTACAGGTATTGTTAAATACTGATTTTGGCGATAGAGAAGCACTTTCCCGGGTTCGCTATGTGTATGTTATGCACTGCTTTTTAGGCTTAAGATTCTCTGATTTACGTAAGTTTTTAAGAGATCCTAAAACATATTTGCGCCATCACGGAAATTCTCAATTTGTAGAGCTTAAAACACAGAAAAATGGCGAAGTTGTAGTGATACCGATCGCAGATGTAGTAAAGCAAATACTGGATATTTTCGGCTATGATTTTAACGGCCTTTTTACTTATCAGCATTACAATAAATCCATCAGGGAAATGGCCGAAATTGCCGGTCTTACTAATAAAATAGAGTGCACACGCACAAAAGCCGGGGTTCGCCAAGACTATATAATGAGAAAGTGCGACATGATGAGCAGCCATACAGCCAGGCGCACTTTTGCTACAAATGCTATGTTGAGCAAAGACTTTAATATGACCGCTATAATGAAAATAACCGGCCATAGGACAGTCAACAGCTTTGAGAGGTATGTTCGTTGTAATGTGCTGGAGTCGGCTATTAATGTGGCCGGAAATGCTTTTTTCAAGATTCCGCTTGTGGTTAACCCGGTTTTGCTGAATGACAATGATTTAATAAAAATAGAGGGTGCGTAACCCTCTATTAATTGCCAAATTGCATTGACAAATAGCTAATTTAAAATTCAACCATTGTTCGATTAAGAGTTTATCCTGGATGCGAATAACTTCATAGAGTACACATTTCAATTCAAAATTTAAAGTAGCTTCGTGCTACACAACCCATGCTGCTTGGCTTATTTTGCTTTCTAGGTTGTGAATTGCTTTCAACTATTGTACGATTAAAAAATTACTTTTGTGAAGATAGCAAATATTTTAATTTAAAAACAGAGTTTTATAAAAGTCCCCAGTATAGAAATACCGGGGGCTAAATCACAAAATAATATCTATGATATTATTTCACGGCAAATATAGTAAATTATGACTACTACTACAATCAAAAGGGGTAAACAATTGTTTTATAGCTATGCTATTACAACATTTATAAAAAACAATAACTTTTCTGCGACCGGAATCGAAGGCAGTTTGGGTCTGCCAAAATACTCAATATCTAAGTGCCTATCAACGGCAGACATGATTGGCAGCAAACACATCTTTAAAATTGTTTGTCACCTGGCAAACCTTGGGTTGGAAGTTGATAACTGCCGATTAGAGTTTGATGGCAAAAACCTAATTTTCAAGAAAATTAAAAGCATGGTTAAGACTGGCGAAAATGAATTTACAATAGTCGAAAGTCATTTTAAGGCTAAAGACTATGAAGATTTGCCTTACAATCCGCTTAATTAATTACCTTTTTTAGCGTTTTGAAATATTTTTTGGGGAAAGTTTTTCGATATCAATAAATTATTTTAAGACATTGTAAATCAGATTATTACATTCTTTTGGCAGTAGTGCGCCTGCCACGCTGCAAATGCCTGCGCACAATAGCGCAGCTACTGCTGCCAATCCGGCTGCCCTTCAGCTATGATATCCTTATTCAGCTAAAGCTTCTACGCGATTTTTTTTCTTCAGATAAAGCAGCAAAATAAGGCCCGCAAAAACTAGACCTGCACTAAACGCATACAGACTGCGCATGCCGAACAAATTTACAATAGTACCGGAGAATGGCCCGGTAACACCCAGCGATAAATCGATAAATAGACCATATGCCGCTAAAGCCACACCCGCTCTTGACGCCGGTAACAATTTCACTGCTTCTACACCCAGGGCTGGAAACACGAGTGAAAAGCCCAACCCACTGATGGCCGCACCAATTAATGCCAATCCTGCGTTACCAGCCATAAACAAAATTCCCAGGCCTACTACCTCTGTTAAAATACAGAAAATAGCAACGTTGATACCACCGTGTTTGTTGATAGCGTTTGAAAATATAAACCGTCCGGTAATAAAAGCGGCACTGAACACCGTTAACGCATAAGCTGCATTTTGCCAGTTCCAGTAATCGTAATAAAGTGTAATGAAGTTAGAAATACTGCCAAAGCCAATGCCAGCCAGCCCTAAACCCAAACCATAAGGAGCTACTTTTTTCAATACCTGTATAAAAGAGATATCCGCTGCTACCGAACTTTCTTTTACTGCAGGTTTCGTTTTGGCATAAAGCAATCCCAGTAAACTAAATAAAACTGAGAATGCACCAATATATTGCAAGCCTAAAAACTGGGTAATATACACACCTAACGGCGCACCAATAGCTAACGAACCATAAGTAAAAATACCGTTATAAGAAATGGCTTCGGCCGTATGTTGCCTGCCCACCACCAACATGGCCCAGTTTACCGGGCTTGCCCCAATCATCCCTTCCCCACAGCCCATAATGAGCCTTGATACAGATAAGGTAACCAGGCTAAGCATCGGTGTATGCTGCTGCCAGATAGCAAGTGCAAATAAAAGCCCGCTGACAGCAAAACTGACCATACTTATATATACTGCTACCTTAGGCCCCTTTTTATCTACAATTGTACCTGCATACCCTCTTATAAAAAAAGTAGTGACATACTGTAAGCTAATCACAATACCGGTAATCACTTCATTAAATCCTAATGTTTTATGTAGAAATATCGGCAATACGCCTAACGGCAACCCGATACTGATATAACCAAAAAAAGTAAGGCAGACATAACTGGCTATTTTTAATTTCCACGATTTTGTGGCAGCCGTATTTGTAACAATTGTAGACATAATCTTAAAACTGGGCGCAAAGGTAGTCCAGTTTTAAGGTCTTCCAAACCCCGCTGTTAATTTTTAACCATTTGTTCAGGTATGTTAAAAGTCGCTTATACCAGGAACTTTTCTGAAGTGGGCTATGAGAACAACAACAATAGGCTATCACTGCTAAGATGTCAATTTAAAGGCGCTCCATAGTCAATATGCCGTTGCAGGGAGTGACACAACGATGTTCAATAGTGATTCAAAAGATGGTTCAATGAATAAAAAAACGCTGAACAAATAGCAGCTTGGTTTCTTTAGTGGATATTTAATATCTGTTTACACAACTCTATTTCCCGGGGCATGCCTGTGTATTTGCCCGGCTCATCGGACAATTTTACTACCGGGTGCCATTCATCATCTTTGGGCTGGGCCTCTGTCAGCTTTATAACAATATTCATCGGCGGTGCACCAACATCATTGGTAAGATTGGTGCCAATACCAAACGACATCCCGATCCTGTTTTTGCAATACTGCTGTATTTCCTCCACTTTATCATAGTTCAACCCATCCGAAAAGATGATGGTTTTACTTAACGGATCAATGCCCATCTTTTTGTAATGCTGAATTACTTTATCTGCGAATGCCAAAGGATTGCCACTATCGTGCCGCACACCATCGAAAAGTTTGGAAAACATTTTATCGAACTGCCGGAAAAAAACTTCAGTTGTATAAGTATCAGATAAGGCGATGCCCAGATCACCTCTGTAAACTGTTACCCAATTCTCCAGCGCACGGTTATTCGCCATTTTATAGCCATACCTGGCCGCATGAAACATAAACCATTCATGCGCATGAGTGCCTATTGGCCTGGTATTATAAAGCATGGCCATGTGCACATTGCTACTGCCAATAAATGTCTGGTCGCCAAAACGGTTCAGGGTATCCATTACCAGCCGGTGTACCTGGTACGAAAAACGCCTGCGGGTACCAAACTCTGCCAGTGTAATGCCCAGTTTCTTATACTTTTCAAGTTTCACCCTGGTATTTTCAATGATCAGGGCGTCACTCTGCGGCTGGATATTTTTGGCAATATAGTACAGTTCGCAGATCAATGACATCAACGGCACTTCCCACAGAATAGTTCTGTACCACAAGCCTTCTACACTTACCTCCAACCGGGTCCCCTGCTGTTTGATCGTAATTTCATCTGGGTTAAAAGTATAGCCTTCCAAAAAATCCAGGTACACAGGGCTTAGATACGGACAGGTTACTTCCAGGAACTTCTTCTCGCTTTTGGAGAGTTTTAAAACAGCCATTTCATTGACAGCTTCCCTCAAAATTACATCGAAGCCATCAGGAAATTCATGTTTACCACGATTGATGAACTGGTAACGGGCTTTGGCATACGGAAATAAACTGACCACGCCCTGCTGCATGGTAAATTTGTAAAAATCATTATCGAGTATAGATCGGATGATAGGTTGCATTATGAAACGTCAGACTTAAGAATGAAAAATTTGTTTGTATTCACTTGGGGTAATTCTTTTATGCCTTTTAAAGAAATGGGTCAGATGACTATCATCAGTAAACCCGAATTCATAGGCAATCTGTTTCAATGTCATTTGATTGGCCTCGATTCTTTTTTCTATCAGCTTGATTTTATATACGTTCAGGTAATCTTTGTACGACATATTAAAGTTACGCTTAAAGTAAGTACTGAAATAGTTGGAAGCGATATTAAAATGTTGTGCAATAATGGTCACTCTTATTTTCTCAGGGTCATAAATATGCTGATGAATATAAGAGGTAAGGTCTTCCTTTGCCGGAGAACCTAAATCCAGTCGCACATTCAATTTAGCAGAAGCTTCTTTAATTAACCCGAATATAGATAAAATCTGGAAGAACACGATGGGTGAATTAGACACATCGTGCAGGCTATTATAGTCATTTAAATTATCGACCGTTTTGTACAAGATCGTTTTACAAGGCTCATCAAAAACCAGCTTAATCTCTTTTAATAAAGGGTTGCGCATGATTTCCGTAGGTGATGTATTCACCAGTATATCCGGGGACAATTGTTTGTTGGCCTTAAAATAACTATCATTGAACTTGATAAAACAGAATTTGGTAGATTTCTTTATTTCAAAATAATGTTCGTCATCGGGCGATATTAAATAAAGGTCACCGGCTTTGTAGGGCATTACAATTTTATTGAGATAATGCAGGCCCTGCCCTTTATAGATATAAATTAACTCGTAGTAGGTATGGCTATGTTTTGGTAATGGAAACGTGAGTGTTTCAAATACCTCAATAATCAAAGGTTCAAATTGCGCGCGCTTCATGTTGTAAAATTACAAGATAAACTATTATTTATACAATGCAACCAATTTGTTTGAATACGAACTTTGCAATAAACTTAAAAAAAGAAATATGGAATATAGGAAATTAGGCGATAGTGAACTGGCAATATCGGTAATTACATTTGGTGCATGGGCAGCTGGCGGCTGGATGTGGGGCAGCACTGATAGAAAAGAGGCGGTAGAAGCAATCAAAGCATCTCACGATGCCGGAGTAACCTCAATAGATACCGCCCCGATCTACGGACAAGGCACGAGTGAAGAAATTGTTGGGGAAGCTATTAAAGATATCCCCCGTGATAAAGTACAGATCCTTACCAAATTCGGCATGCGGTGGGATTTGGCAAAAGGAGACCTTGCCATGCATTCAAAAGATAATGCAGGTAATGATATTGACATTTATAAATATGCCGGAAAAGAAAGCATCATTTATGAATGCGAGCAAAGTTTAAAAAGACTGGGCACTGATTATATCGATCTATACCAGATCCACTGGCCAGACAGCACGACTCCTATCAATGAAACATTTGAAGCGGTAGAAAAACTGATTGAACAGGGCAAGGTAAGATATGCTGGTGTTTGTAATTACAATGCGGCACAAATGAAGGAAGCGGAGCAAACCTTAAAACTGGTTTCAAACCAGGTACCTTTTAGCATGGTGAACCGTGGTATTGAGAACGAAACGGTACCTTACTGTATGGAACACCATAAAGCCATATTAGCTTACAGTCCGCTGGAAAGAGGCTTGCTCACAGGAAAAATTCATGCCGGCTATCAATTCCAGGAAGGTGACCACCGGGCAAAATCGCCCCATTTCCAACCGGCTTTCATCGAAAAGACTAATGTCATGCTGGAGAAGATCAAGCCAATAGCTGATCAATATAATGCCAGTTTAGGACAATTAGTATTGCGCTGGACCATTGACAGGCCGGGAATTACTATAGCTTTGGCCGGGGCCAGAAATGCTGTTCAGGCAGTTCAGAATGCAAAAGCGGCTTCATTGCATTTAACGGCTGAAGAATTAGCTTTGATCAATAATTATGTCAATAATTTTCAGTAACGAGGGCATAAGATAAGCATACTTTTCAGAAACTTTGTAAAACAAAATTTAAACAGAGATGAACAAAAGAATCATTAAGAATACTGACCTGGAAATTGCGCCGATCAATTTAGGCGGCAATGTTTTTGGATGGACACTGGATGAGCAGCAATCATTTAATATCTTAGATAAGTTTGCCGGGGCCGGATTTAACTTTATAGATACGGCAGATATGTATTCATTCTGGATAGAAAACGGCAAAGGCGGCGAATCCGAAACAATTATTGGTAAATGGTTTAAAGAACGCAATAACCGCCAGGATATCATTTTAGCAACTAAAGTAGGTGGCGCTACCAATCAACACGGGTTAGACGTTTCCAGAAAACATATTTTAAAATCGGTTGACGAATCATTACAACGTTTAGGTACCGATTATATCGATCTGTATTATACGCATTACGATGATAACATCACTCCGGTAGAAGAAACACTACAAGCTTACGACGATATTATTAAAGCCGGCAAAGTAAGGTTCATAGCCGCTTCAAACGTTTCTCCGGCCCGCTTAGAGGAGTCTTTTGAAATTTCAGAAGCAAAAGGCTTGCATAAATATGTAGCACTCCAGCCACACTACAACTTACTGGAAAGAGCTCATTTTGAAAATGATTACGCACCATTAGTAGAACAATATGATTTAAGTGTCTTCCCTTACTGGTCTTTGGCTTCAGGTTTCTTAACCGGTAAATACAGAACAGAGAGTGACTTCAGCAAAAGTCCGCGTGGAAATGACGCCGGAAAGTATTTAAACGAAAAAGGCCTGAATGTTTTAAGTGCTTTAGATAAAGTTGCAGAAAAACACCGGACACAACAGTCAACAGTAGCACTGGCCTGGCTATTAGCCAACCCGCTGGTAACAGCCCCTATTGTAAGTGCTACCAGCGACAGGCAATTACAAACCATCATTGATGCGCCAACGCTGGTTTTGGATGCTGATGACATAGCATTATTAAATGAAGCAGGCAAATAATTGAAATAGGTTTACAGACAACGAAGACAACCCCGTATCCTGGGTTGTCTTCTTATTTGGCACTATCCGTATTTTACGCCACAGATCAATCGCCTACACGATTTCCAGTTTTACTTTATTCAAAAAAACGCTTTAGGATATTACCGGTCTCAAAATCCTTGAATTTCTCCGATATCAGGTGATAGTCCTGCTTAAGGAAAGGGGTACTCACTCTCCCATTTTCCAGCAAAATAATTTCGTCGCAGGTATCTGTTAAAGTAGAAAGTATATGAGATGAAATAATCACTGTTTTATGATTCGCTTTCAGATGCTTTATGATATCAATAATCAATATATTGCTTTCCAGGTCAACACCGTTAAATGGTTCATCCAGTATAAAAATATCATTGTTTTGAAACAGGACACTTACTAAAGCCAGTTTCTTTTTCATACCAGTGGAATAATTACCCGCGTATTCGTTTAATGGCAGGTTGAATATGTTTTTTGCCTCAATTATTTTCCGCTCTGTTTTAATGTCCCGTGCATGACATAGTAAATGAATATACTCATACCCGGTCAGCTTTTTAGGAAAATAGGTCTCCGTTTCCAGGTAGCCCAATACGGTTTTATAGTTTTCCTTGTCCGATTCAATATTACCTGTAAAATCTTCTATACCGGCAATACACTTAAATAACGTGGTTTTCCCCGCACCGTTTTTTCCTATAATGCCATACACTTTACCAGCATCGAATTGTAAATTGATATTATCCAATACTGGTTGATGATATGTTTTTGATAATTGATGAATCCGTAACATTTAAAGAATTGTTTTTAACCTGGCGGAAGCTATGTAGAAATTATAAGGAATTAATATAAACAGCAATGGCGGAAAATATAAGCACAATGCGAACATGATGGCATTCACAACATTCGGTTGATTGGGAAATGCACTGTACTTAAATAAAACCATATTTATAAGAAAAACATTTGCCAGCAATGACAGTAATATTGTTTTATCATATACCTGGAAACAAACTGCTGTAAGAATAATTGCCGGAATAGTAATAAAGGCAGCATTTTGCAACGCGATCAGACATTTTACTATCAAAAAACGACTGGCAGTTTTTGCATAGTTCCATACCAGGTATTTCGATTCAAGCTGGCTGTAAAACAACATACAGGTACCATACAATCCGAATATGGCAAACAGGCCAAGATTATAATTTTTATAATAAATAGCAATTCCCAAAAGCAGGTAACAAGCTAGAATTAATAAAAAATATTGCCTGGTACCTGTTACAAATTCAAATGGTCTTTTGGAAAATGGTGTCACCAATGTTTTGCCATAAGGTTTCAAAGGTTTTAATAGCGGTATAGTAAAAACTGACACCATGCATAGTAAGGCTAAATACCATTGGTTATAAACCAACAGCATTATCAAAAATGGCAAAGTAACAATAAAACTTTCCAGCCACCTTAACTGATAAAAATATTTCCGGAAATTGAGTTTTATAAAATTGTTTCTATCAGTCTGATTAAGTTGCACCAGATTGTAAATACTTAGTCCTGCTATTAAAAATGGTGCCAGGCTGGTTTTATTGAACAACTGCATTGTTAAATAAGGCAGCGCAATCAGGGCAATCACATAAAGCAAAAAAGGCGGCACTCCCGTATCTTTTATTGTTCTGTGAATAATCAGTCCCTGAATTTTCAAATAATACTTCACCAAATAAAAGTAATACTATTTTCCTTTTTTTATAAAACAGTGTCACTTTTACGTATAATTTTACAAATACTTCAACAAATACATTTGCAAGTATATTTTTTGCAAGTGAATGTAGCGTAAAAGAAAATATTATGATTACAGTTAGACAATTACTTTTTTCAGCAGGTATCAGTTTGCTGGTAGCTTGCAGTAATACCAGGCAAAGCAAAACAACAGATGACCAGAAAATTGATATCAATTTAATCCAGATAAATGATGTATATGAAATAGCGCCGCTCAATGCCGGTAAAGAAGGCGGATTAGCACGTGTAGGCACATTAAAAAAGCAATACCTTCAAAAGAACCCCAATACACTATTGTTGATTGCCGGTGATTTTTTAAGTCCCAGTGTGTACAACAGCCTGAAGTACAATGGTCAGAATATAAGAGGAGCTCAAATGGTAGATGCCCTGAACGCTGCCGGGCTTGATATCGCCATCTTCGGCAATCATGAATTTGATATAAAAGAAAACGAATTACAGTCCCGCATCAATGAAAGCAGGTTTGAATGGATATCCGCCAACGCATTCCAAAACACCAAAAACGGGATCAAACCTTTTGCTAAAATTACCGGCATAGATACCTCCTGGTTTCCAAAATATATTATCAGAGAGTTCACTGATGCGGATGGCACCAAAGCTAAAGTAGGCTTTATAGGTGTGGTGCTGCCATTTAATAAAGCACCTTATGTACAATACACAACTCCTGCCAACAATATTGTAAAAGCCATCTACAATGAAATAAAAAACTCCTGCGATGCGGTAGTAGCAATCACCCACCAAACGATGGAAGAAGATGTGGCATTGGCAAAGGAACTACCACAGTTAGCAGCCATTTTAGGCGGCCATGAACACGATCAGCGTTTTGAACAACTGGGCCCGGTGTACGTCGCTAAAGCAATGGCAAACGCTAAATCTGCTTATGTAACAGAACTACACATCAACAAACAAACTAAAAAAGTAAGTGTTAAACCTGTTCTTGAAAAAATAGATGAACGTATTGCATTGGATAAATCAGTAACAGAAGTCGTTGATAAATGGATCAGTATCGCTAATGATAATTTTTCCAAATTAGGCTTCGATGCCAATAAAGTAGTAATCGCAAAAGGAGAAGACCTGGACGGCAGGGAATCTGCTATCAGAAGCTCCTATACCAACCTTGGTGTACTGGTAGCAGAAAGTGCGAAAGCCGCATGGCCGGAGGCGCAGGCAGCCATTGTAAACAGTGGTTCCATCCGGGTTGACGATGTACTGAGCATGCCTATTACACAATATGATATCATCAGGACCATGCCTTATGGCGGCAGTGTTAAACTGGTGGATATAAAGGGTGACCTGCTGATTAAAATTTTGAACCAGGGAGTGGCCAATAAAGGTGAAGGCGGATTCTTACAATTATCCAAAAGCATTTCCCGTCCTGATAATATCTGGCTGATTGATAAAGTCCGGATTCAGGACGATGCTGTTTACAAAGTCGCAATAACGGACTTCTTATTAACCGGAGGGGAGGCGAACTTAGGATATTTGTTACCAACGAATCCGGCTATCACCAAAGTAACAGAAGCCACTACACCAGCACAATCGGATATCAGGAAAGCATTTATCGAATTCGTCACAAAATAAAAAAGAAAGTTTCTCCCTCAGGTTCATTGCCGGAGGGAGAATTTGTATTAATAAACTGCCGCAATTATAAGTGAATCTCACCCCGGTGGTTCAAACTCAAAGCAACGTCTAACTTACTGCGTCGAAATGCCCCGTTAATGTTGTGTCTTAGCCTCTTCAAAAAAACGGATTTCCGGCTCTAAATTCAGTTCAGGATATTGTTGCTGCAGATCAACTGCTTTTCGATGCATTGTATGCAGGAATTTTAAATGCAATGCCGTATCCGGGTGCATTGGTTTATGATTAATAGCAAGGAACAAAGTATGGAGTTGTTTCAGCAGTTCATGGTCAGATTCTGCTATTACAGCCTGCGTAAATTTCTCCCAGACATATTGTGTAGCCTGGTGATTAGGATGAACCATATCTTCCGCATAAAACCGGTAATCCCTCAAGTCGTCAATAATCAGTTCGTAAGATGGAAAATACTGTACAAAATCATAAGCAGACTCCATTTCCGCCACCAGGGAATGCAACAACGCTTTACTCCGGTTGTTTTCTACCAATCCTTCCCTGAAATGTCTCACAGGGCTAATTGTAAATATCAACTGCAATTGAGGATTAAATGTCCTCAACCGGCTGATTAATCCCGTCATACTTAACTTCAGCTCTTCATAAGTAGCCAGAACATGATTAAAATGCTTTTGAGGTATTTTATGGCAATTAGCCGCTACATTCCCTACTGTACTGTTATATTCATCACTGTTCAATTTGTAAAGGAATGCAGAACCCAAAGTCAGGATCAAAAAATCAGCATTCAACAGATGCTCATGCGCCGCCTCAATACTACTGTTAATCGCATCAAGCGTCTTTTCCGCTTTAGTATAAGAATAGTCACTATGATGGTCCCAGCTCTGCCACAATTCATTATAATAAAACAGGTCAGATTCCGTATACTTTTTCTTTTGAATGTAAGATTCTATCGCATTCGAGATACTTACAGGATTAAATAATATACCATTGGGATTTTCACAAACATTAAACCGGTACTGCTTTAGCCGTTTACCTATATGATCTGTAAAACAGCTACCTACCAGCATCACATGGTCACCAACTTTTAACTGGTGTTTAAACGGCTTTACCTGAAGTTCCAATCTGAATTGCATACCTGCAAAATAAAAGAAAATTTCAGTCTAAATAAGCCTTATAAGCCCTCTCCTATCCCCCTTAAACTTTACAATACCTTTTTTTCTATTTTATATATATTTTTTCAATTAAATGGTTTAATTTGTATAAATATTGCATGTCATAGGATTAAACATAGGGATTATGAAAATTAAAAGAAAATATAGCTTCGGATTTTTACTTATTATGTTATCTGTTTTTAGCATTTCTCTTAAAGCACAACGCGTGATTTATAGTGAACTTAATAAAAGCGAGAATAACAGGACCGGATTTGAGATCATCGGCAGGTACCAGAATAATTTTTTGATTTACAAAAATCATAATGACAATTCTTATATCAGCGTTTACGACAATGATATGAAACTGACTGAAAATATCGATCTCACTTTTGTACCTAAAAAAGTGATCGAAACCGATTTTGTCACCTATCCTTCCCACTCATACATGTTTTTCCAGAACAATGTAAAAGGAGTAGTAAGCATCCAGATGGTAAAACTGGATATAACAGGCCATCCAATGACCAGCCCTATCGAATTAGATACCACCAAAGTATCCGGCAACTCAAAAGATAAAATCTATTCTGTACTGGTAAGTGAAAACAAGCAAAACATCATGTTGATAAAAGTGAATACCAGGGATGAAAAACGCTATCTGGTAAAAACACTCTTATACAACGCATCAATGGAATTACAAAATTCCACCACCTTTATTTTACCAATGAAAGACCGCAACGACTTCTTAACCGATTTCGTATTGGACAATGATGCCAACCTTGTATTTGGCAGAGGTACCAGGGCAGGCAATACAGATAATATCAGCAGGTATGCCCTTATAACAAAAGCACCGGCCAGCTCAATTCTGATGACAACAGAGTTACCTCTGGACAATGTTGCCCTTGATGCCGTAAAACTAAAAGTGGATAATTATAATAACCGTTACCTGTTTACCGGCTTCTATTACAAATCCAAAAGAGGCGGTAATATCGAAGGCGTTTCAAATGCCATTTTCGATAAAAAAACCAACTCATGGGTAGTTAGAAACCTGATGCCGTTAGATGATGAACTAAGAGAAGATGCCCGTGGAGAAAGCAGTTTCAAATCCGCTTTCAACGATTATTTCCTTAAAGAGATCTTTACACTAAAAGACGGCAGTTTTATGATTGTGGCGGAAGCCAGTTATCAAACCAGCCGTGGCGGTTATAATCCTTACAATCGCTGGGGCGGTATGTATGGCACGCCAATGGATTTTTACGGATACGGTTATGGACGATACAATCCGTATTTATATGGCCCGTATTCCAATTCATTCAACAGTTCTACCAGGTACAATGCCGATAATATCATTGTAATATCTTTTGACAGCACCGGCAAAATGCTTTTCAGTAATGTATTAAGAAAGACTCAATACGAAGACGAAGGCAATAACACCATCAGTTATACCACTGTTAATACCGGCAATGCCTTATGTTTTGTTTATAACGAATCCGACAGGCGGGATTTACTATTAAGCTACCAGAGCATTGATGGCGCCGGTAAGGTCACCCGCCCGCCGACATTCAAAAACCTGGAACGCAACTATAAATTTTATCCGCGCTTCGGCAAACAAGTATCCTCTACCATTGTAATTATACCCGCAGTTTATAAAAACAACCTGGTATTCGGCAAAGTAGATTTTGTAAATTAAAATATGAATACAGTAGAAATAGATAAAGAAGATATTGAAAACTGGCAGGCAGAACAGAATCTATTTGAATTAAAAAACAGGTTTAGCAATGCCAGAAGAATCATTAATGCAGGAGGTACCTGTAATATTATAAGGCAGGACAAAGTCATGAATCTCACATTTTCCGTGCATGAATTCAGCAACCTGGAAGATTTTGACAAATACTATAAAGACCTGACCAAGTATTTATAACCCACGAAGACCTTGCCGTAATTTTCGGCAAGGTCTTTCCTTTTCTTAAGCCGTTTATTTATTTTTGACGCAAAAATTACGATTAATGAGTTTACCATTTAAAGAAGGTTTTGTATTTGCAGATGTATTGGCATTTATAAGCGAGAATTATGAATACGAAGCCAGCGCTTTTAAAAACGGCGACCTGAACAATGCAGCCACCGAAAACCAGGGCAGTTGCAAAGTATTCAGCTACGCAAAACTAAAGAATTTAAGCCAGGAAGAAACTTTGCAATTATTCGCGGAGCATTATAAGAACGTTTTAGAAAACCCGGATGCGGATAATCACCAGAATATCCGTAATTTCTTAAAATATGGCTGGGATGGCATAACATTTGAAAAAACAGCATTAAAGCCAATCCACTAGCGAAAAGCCTTGAATCCAAAAAGTTCAAGGCTTTTTTATGAATACAATTATCCGGGCTGTCAGCTTCAGTAATTCTAATCGGCATTTGTCCGGCGAGCTTATGGCTCCGCTACGCTCGGTGTATTTTTGCAGGGCATTTCAGGTAAATGATATACTTAATGCCCCCTGCAAAAATACACTGCCTCCTTCGTCGGCACCAACGCATGCCGCAGCTTTTCAGCATCCAAATATTAATTTGTCATTTTAAAACACAAACTGAATATTAAATGCATAGAATCAATATATTTGATACCATCATCCATCTATTTAAAACCAAATACATTAGTAACATCACTAATTAAACTGATGATTAAACAGCCATTTTAAAAGCTTTACTTAAAGTCTTTTAAATACAACCGGCAGGCAAAGTCTCCCCCAGCTGTTATCACAACTCACTAACGGAATGAAATACTTAATATTATTAATAACACTTTTCCCTTTAAGAACATTGGCATGTTCAGCCTTCTTTAGTAACAGCAATGATAAAATTCTAGCCAAAAATTTCGATTGGGGTTCAGGACAAGGATATATCATCAAAAATAGAAGCGGACAAAAAAAATTCTCTTATGGCCTTAGAGGTTCCAATAATGCCAGCTGGACTTCTAAATACGGCTCCATCACTTTTAACCAGATCGGTAAAGAATTTCCCTATGGAGGCATCAATGAGAAGGGATTGGTGGTGGAGCAACTTTGGATGTCAGAAAGTATATATCCCAACAATAACAATCAAACCATTTCCGAACTTGAATGGATACAATATCAGTTAGACAATTTTACCACTATTGATGAAATTATTTCAAACTTAAACCTGCTGACTATAAAACCAATAGCCACCATCCATTATTTTATTGCAGATAAAAACGGACAATCTGCAGTCATAGATTTTGTAGAAGGAAAAGTGATCGTAAACAAAAAAGAAGGCAGCAACCAGGTTATTACAAATGAAACATTTACCAGGTCAGAGAAATATTATGCCATCAATAAACATAATATTGATAAAAACTCAAGAACACATTTTGACAGATTTTGCCAGATAAAAAACAGTTTGGCAAATATTGAAATTGAAAACCCGGGCCAGGCTTTTGAGATTTTAAATAACAGTTCGGAAAACAGAGAAAATTATAAAACCTACTGGACGATTGTATATAATTTAAGTACTTTAACCGTTTACTTTAAATCTTTTGACAATAAAACAGTCAAACAATTTAATCTATCAGAAATAAACTTTAACCCCGGCTCAAATATTCAAGCGTCAAAAATCAACCAGGATAATTTTAAACTTGAAGATTACTCTTTTGCAATGAACAAGCAACTGTTTATTACGTCTATGAAAATGATGGGCTTAAAAATAGATGAAGAGTCTGGTGCGATACATCAAATGAATCCCGGCCAAAATAGAATTGACAAAATATACCAGGACAACTACATCGACCTGAAGATTACATTTCTTTCAAAATCCGGAAAAGGAAACATTTACTACACCATAATGAACGGACAAGAAAATTTTCATAAAAGAAGAGGTATAAAAAGCGGTTTATTTCCAATACAAAAAAAAGAGAACAAACAGATGATTTATGGAATGCCCAAAGGAGAATTTGCATTGGCTTGTTTTCAGGATACTAATCTTGATAATAAAATAGATACAAAAATATTTGGGATACCGAAAAACTATGGCTTTTCCGGAAACAAAAGAGGATTCTTTGGCACGCCACCAAATTACGATCAAGCCAAAATAAATTTTACAGAAGATACTGAGATAATTGTAAAGATTAAATAATAAGAGACCACTGAATTTGCGAAATTTAAGCCTTTCTCTTTACAATAACTACTGGACCAATATTATATATAGCATGTATAAAAAGATTTAATATATCGGGTTTAAAGAGAATTAAGAAAGTACTATCACGTATAACAAAAAAGATATAACAGGTGCTTGCAAATATGTAAAAGTAGAATACCTTTAGTACAGCAAGAGTCGGTAATAGAATCCTGAGTGAGTATGTACATTATCATTCTCTAATGTTTAGCAGCTCAACATTTTTTGTTATCAATAACACAGACACAGTATTAACACATATCGGGATTCTTACTACAGGCACTTTAAAACAAGATTATAAACCTACAAAAAACTTTTTTGACAATTGATTGCATTATTTTCTTCCATTAAATAAGAGTTTATTCACCAATAAGAACAGCGTATTAATGAGAAGATCACAGGAGCACTATCTAAAAAGATAGCCTCTACCTGCAAATACATTGAGCAACAGCAGACAATTACATTACTATTCAACATATTATTTCAAGGGATTTCATCTGGATATAAGACGGCACCAACTTTAAAACCTATACCAAAACTAAAAACAAAATGATACGTCTAATTTATGAATCTTTGCTTCAGGTATTATTTCTGGTACCGTTTATTATACCCGGCATCAGAAATAACAAAAATATCAAGATTGGTATTTTACTGTTAGCTTTTTTACTGTTTATTGTAACATCGGTATCAACAGACTTTTTTGCAAATGTTTCCATTTTTGAGGGTCAACAATGGAACTGGGTAGGGAAAGCAGTTTCTCTTTTCATAGTTCTAGTTTTCATATACGCTTACAAACCCATAACCAACAGTCAATTTGGTATGACTGCAAAAATTGAAACCAATAAGACAACACCCATTTTCCTTGTTTGCACAGGTTATTTTGTTCTCCGTTTAATACTTTATCTTACAATAACCAAACACACAGAAAGCTTCCATCTCGAAACAATTTTATTCCAGTTCATAATGGCAGGCACTGCAGAAGAAATTATTTTCAGGGGTGCTTTATTAACACTTTTAAACCAGGTCTTTCTTAAACCAAAATGGACATTGATAAATGTAAGTTTTGGTTGGTCTGCTATCATTACAAGCCTTTTATTTGGTTTTACTCATGGTATATTGTTAGACGGCAACTATCATTTTCACGTTAATTTTCCAGCTATTTTAAGGACCGCTTTTGATGGATTCCTGTTTGCTCTACTGGCCGAAAAAACAAAAAGCCTAATGCCCGGCATTCTGTTTCACAACGCCTTAAACCTGATTGGCAATCATTGACGGATATTTAAATTCAGGTATATAAAATGATAAAAAATATACCTGTTTTATCTTAAAACAATTATAATGGAAAAAATACTCAAATCAGCTATTTTGTTACTCATACTCTCATGCCAGTTAAGATGCATCGGGCAGAAGATTAGCTATATCTATATAAAAGATATTCCTGCAACAGCCGATTATGTGGAAGACTTCAAAAAAGTATCGGATAATGTGAATGAAAAATATACTCATTTAAAAGATAAAAACATCAATGGTATTATATTGCAAAACGAATACCTGGCAAAAGTAAAAAATGCCAAAACAAATCTTGAGTACGGCAGTCTCCTGATCCAGTATTTCGCTTCATTAAATAATAGTCATTCCAACGCGATCTTTAAAAAATTTTATATAAACTGTTCCGCACTGTTACTGGACAACCATGTTTTTATATCTTATATCGGCGATAGCGTTTTCCTGAAAAATGGCATAAAAGAAAAGGATGAAATTTTAAAAATAAACAATTCCCCTGTACTGACTTATATCCGGAACGAATCCAAATTCACATCAGCGTCAACAGACTTGCATCGCACCTATTTAACTGTAAGCGGTCTTTTTTCAAGTTATTTTGAAGAAAGCAGAACTTACACCATCAAAACATCTTCAGGTGAAAAAGACGTAACTATTCATTTTGGTGAAACGCCTTTAGACAAAACAAGTACTACCAGCAATCAAACGCCCGGAAAAATAGAAAGCAAAATATTAAATGACAGTGTCGCTTATATATCCATATTAAGTATGACGGGGAATGTGGTGGAAGAATTTATTAAAGCATTTGATACATTATCCAGAAAACCTTTTCTAATTATTGACGTCAGAAGAAACCAGGGCGGTAACTCCGGCAATTCTGAGAAAATAGCTGAATATTTAATATCGGAAAAACAAAAAGCCTGCGTCAGTAACCGGTGGTTAAATCCTAAAGACAACCACTTTACAGGAAGATTGTTTATACTCACGAGCCCATACACCGTTTCTGCAGCAGAAAGCTTTGTTCTTGATTTATTGGAGAGTAATAATGCCACTATTATAGGTATGCCCACAGCAGGTGATACAGGCAATCAACCTCAGTTTTACAGCAGTACCCTTGGCTATAGTTATTGGTTTCCTTCCCGGAATAAAGCACAGGTATCACCTAAAGGATTCCCAATGGAAGGAGAAAGCATAAAACCACATCTTGCTGTCTCAAAAACGATCGCCGATTTTTTTGACAATAAAGATACCATTCTCGAATATGTTCTAACACTGATTAAAAACAAATAGATTCTATCTTAAATAATACAAAGTATAACGTAATAAGCATTAGGAAATTATTGAAAAAATGTATATTTGAGGACTCAGATAAAATACGACAACCCCAAAAATGAAAAAATATCATTTCCTCAAAACATTGCTGTTTGCCGGTATTGCTTTACTTATCAATGAAAGTGCATCTGCACAAACCGACCCTGTAAGCTTCGGAATAAAAGCCGGTTACAATTTATCCGGTGCCAGTGTCAATGACGCTACCGGTACAAATTCAAAATCCGGTTATCATATTGGCGGTACGGTTGAATATTCCTTATCAAAAAAAATCCTGATTCAATCAGGCTTGATATTTTCGACCAAAGGTTCCAAAATACACCAACTTAATGCAAGCGGTTATATCCCTCAGCCACCTGATGACACGCATACATTCAATCAATCTTATTTAATATTACCGGTGTACGGCGCTTACAAACTAAATATAAAAAAAGATGTCAATATTGTATTTGCAGCAGGGCCTTACCTTGGATATGGCATAGGTGGAAAAACCACTCAAAAACTTAATAAGGGCGCATGGAGTGAAGGCGTTACTGAAATAAGCTGGAATACATTCGGAGACGGTATTTATGACACCACCCGTGACTGGTTACGTGGCACAACATTAAAACGCCTGGATGTTGGCGTCGGTGCAAATATTAATGTGGAATATCGTCAATTTATTCTTGGTATTGGTTACGAACAGGGACTAAGAAATATTGCTGAACAAGCCTATCATAAAAACCTTAAGTATAAAAATAACAACCTACAGTTTTCTTTAGCTTATAAATTACGATAAACGTTTAATAATAAAGAGGAGTATCCCCCAAGAAAATCAGCGCTAATCAGCGGTTGTATTTTTCTGCGGAATCAGCGGAAAATGATTCAGTCTATATATGAATGCCATTGGTTCGAAAATATGTAAACCCGATCAATTAATATTCTGCCGTTGCAGTGAGTGACACAACGATGCTTAATAGTAATACAAATGACCGCTCAATAAAAATCCCAATCTTATAATGAGATTGGGATTTTTATTGAGTATATATAAATTACTTTTTGTATTCAATTTTATAAATATAGCCGTTCATATCATCACTCACAAAAATAGAACCGTCGGGATTCACTTCTATATCTACCGGGCGGCCTAATACTTTTTTATCCGCAGTTAAAAAGCCCGTAGCAAAATCCTCGTATTTGGTCACTTTATTACCATCAAGATAAGCAACTTTCACCTGGTAGCCGTAAGGATCCGTTCGGTTCCAACTGCCATGTTCCGCTATAAAAATCTGGTTTTTATAAGTGGCAGGAAACTGTGAACCTGTGTAAAAACGCATTCCCAATGGCGCGGCGTGCGGACCAACTTTTAACGCAGGTGCAACAAACTCATCTGCCTTGTGGCCTTTACCAAATTCAGGGTCAGGAATATCTCCCTGGTGATAAAAAGGATAACCGAAATGCATGCCCTTCTTAGGAGCATAATTCAATTCACAGAACGGTACATCGTCTCCCATCATATCCCTGCCATTATCCGTAAACCATAATTCCTTTGTTTCCGGATGCCAGGCAAAACCCACCGTATTCCTTACACCATGTGCAAATATTTCCAGCCCGGTCCCATCAGGATTAATGCGCGTAATAGAGGCAAAAATGGAATCTTTTTCGTTACAGATATTACATGGCGCGCCTACCGGTACATAAAGTTTTCCATCAGGCCCGAAAGCAATAAACTTCCAGCCATGATGTGTTTTATCCGGGTATTTATCGTACACCACTTTATATGCCGGAGGATTGTCCAGGTGATTTTCTATATCATCAAAACGCAGGATCCTGTTCACCTCCGCCACATACAAAGCGCCATCTTTAAAAGCCACGCCATTTGGCATATTCAGGCCGGAAGCTATGGTGTAAACCGTATCTGCTACGCCATCTTTATTCTTATCTACTACCGCATATACCTTATCTTCATCCCTGTTACCTACATACAAAACGCCCTCTGGACTTCGGGTAATACTTCTGGCATTCGGCACCATCGCATATACACTTATTTTAAATCCCTCCGGCAATTTTACAAAAGATAAATCCACCGTATCATAAGGATTTTTGGGCGCAGCTGCCTTATCCGTATCATTACCTTTACCGGTGTTGTTATTGTTACAAGATACCAGTACCAGCAAAGTGGTTAATGCCATTAAAAGTTTTTTCATAGACAGTTATTTTTTTGTATTCGGATGATTGTTTTGCTTTGCTTCCACCTCAGGCGCCCCTTTGCTGCCAAACATTCTCAGCACGATCTCTTCACCACCTGTCACTGCGTCCCTGAACAAAAACTTTTCGTTTTTACAAATCTCATTGCCATTAATTTCAGAGCTTACTTTCGCTTCGTATTTAATTCCTCTTTTAATAATATTCACTCTAACGTTCAACCCGTTTGAAACCGGGCCGGATTGTAAATTCAGGTTCGCGTTTTTCAACTGTTTCACTGCATCTGCAATTACCCCGTCATTATCCCCGGTAATATTCAAATACACTTTAGGTTTTACATCAGATGTCGGCACTAAGGTGGAATATTGCTCAATCATCGAAGACATATAAAAATCAACATCATTGTCAGTCCCGTATTTACCGCTGGAAATAGCCAGTTGTTCATATAAACGGTACAGGAACAGCTTTTCTGCATTCACGTCCAGCTTAGTATTTGCCAGCAAATTAAGTGCCGCATTATGCGCTTCCCGCTTATCGCCGTCACGCCACATTAAACGGATTTTCATTAATTCAAAATAACGCCTGATTTTATCGCGCGGATCAGATTTCAAATATTCATCCATCATTTTTATAAAAAACTTCGGACTGTATTTTATCATCAATGTTCCCACTTCATCCCAGGTTACAGTACTTTCCCCACAAAACAAATCATAATAGATCCTTGCCCTCTCAGGATTTTCAGCCAGCTGGTTAGCCACTAAAAATTCCTGTGTGTGCAATGATGCTTTTAATACCGTAACATCGTATAAAACGGAAGGACTGTACCACCAGTTCCTGTTTAAAAACTGCACCTGTGCTACTTTACTTCTTAAATACAATAATTTTAAAATAGAGGCTGTAAACTCGTATTGAGGCTGAGTAAGCGTTGTACCAATATGTACCTCGCTAAAGTTAGCAGCTTTATCAATAGCGTGAAAACCACTATCCAATTGCCCGTTGTAAATATAGCTTCTGCCAATGGCCAGGTTATACCAGCCAAAACCCGGAGATGATTTAGAATAGTTGATCGCTTCCCTTGCAAGGTCAATTGCATTCTTCGTCCTGTTCGCAAATACATCCAGTATCGGCAGGTAATAGTATGGTTCCATCAGGTGCTTATCCTGCCCGTATTTGTATTTATCTTCCGAATAATATTCATAGCTTTTAGCAAAAAAACCGGTCTCCAGTTTTAAGCTGCCATAGTTATTAAAGCTAATATAACCGGACCGCAGCATTTGCTTGTAGTAATATTCACTGCTATCATAGTTCTTGTTGTATGAGTGCAACAATGCCAGGTAATGGTACACCCCATTTCTGTCGATAGTCGCATGCTGCTCTCCAAACCATAAATTGTTTTGCGAAGCATTTCTTTTGATCCTGGCAAACCCTTCATAACAGGCATTAAAAGCCAGCTTTTCATTTTCCTGTACCGAATTACCTAAAAACGCATATTTGCTTTTAGTGTAAAAACGATTCCGGTGAATGATCCAGGCTTTTGTACCGGCAACATTAAAAAAGTCCCGGCGAAAATTTTTAGCAGCAACAGCATTCACGATCCACATGGCACTATCCGCTTTATTCAGGTTCTCGTAAACCTCTCTCAAAGTAGATGCCATCATCAAATAATCGGAAAAGCGCTGGTTAAATTCATAATACACGTAAGGGTCATCAAAAATAGACTTCAGCTTATTGCCAAAATCTTTTTCCAGCAATAAAAAGGCCTTTCGTACCAATGGTAAACACCTCGCATATCCTGCCGCATCCACGCTTCGGTCATACAGGTACATACCCTGGTACAGCCAACCTACATAATATGTACTGTCCAGGCGGATAAACTCCCGCCCTCTTGGCAACGCGTCTTTATCCGTTGGCGATACCCCGGCACGTTTAGCATCTATTTCATAGCGCTTCGCTTCTTTTTGAGCTTGTACTTCGCCCGCAAACAATACAAAAAGTAGTGCTAAGAAAGCCAGTTTGCTAAACAGATTTACAATATGTTTTACTAATAGATTCATTCTTTTTCTTCAGATAACTTCAGAATTATTTTATTTTATATAATGGGGTGGCCCTTTGCGCTTTTGCAAGACTAGGAATACTCATTATAATTACGTTGCTTCATCCCGGCAAAGGGCCGGGCTTTTGGCAGTACTCCACGGCGGCAATACTTACTTCCCAGCTTCGCAAAAGCCTGCAGCAGGTGCCGCCTGCGGGGTACTGCTGCCAATCCCTCACCCGCTTCGCAAGTGTTAGTAGCATTAATAATTGTCTATGTTTTCAAAAACTAAGCATACCAAATATTCGCTCCCTTAAGGATCACATTTATTACACACTTTTTTTCTACTATAAACATTAGATACCTTTGGTATCTACAGAGCCGTATCATTCTTCTGAGTAGTTATTAAACGCTATTGATTGTTAAATGACAAAACTCAAATTAAAAGCATCATTACTTCACTCAAACATCTTATCACGTTTGCTCCAGTCCCCTCTCTGCAGAGGTTGGGAGGGCGGCTCTCATTATTGTGAACTTATTACATTTTACTTCGCCAAATTTAACCGGCTCAACCTGTCCAGTTCAACCTTTAAAACCGCATCCAGTACCCTGCTCTTTGCTTCTTTGTTTTTGTATATCAAACGATGGTCCAATACCGGTTTAATGAGCAATGCAATATCGTCCTCTATTACATAATCCCTGCCATTGATAAGTGCGAATGCTTTCAGGCATTTTAAGAAAGTAATACCACTCCTGGTTGATGCGCCCAAAACAATCTCTGCATGCTGACGTGTTTGAGCAACAATATTTCTCACTGCTTTTACCAGCTCTTCATGGATCAATATTTTTTCCGATTCCGCCTGTAAGAACTTTACATCTTCAATATTCAGTACCGTTTGTATCTGTTCCAGGTTCCGGGATATACCAAGGTAGTTATTATAGATCTCCAATTCAGTATCTTCATCCACATAACCAAAAATAATTTTAATAAAAAAACGGTCCAGTTGTGCGGCCGGTAACGGATAAGTCCCTTCCATCTCTACCGGGTTCTGTGTGGCAATAGTAAAGAAAACATCTTCCAGTTTATAGGTAACATCACCGGATGTAATCTGGTGTTCCGCCATACACTCCAATAAAGCACTCTGTACTTTTGGGGAAGCACGGTTGATCTCATCTGCCAATAACACATTGCAAAACAACGGTCCCTTTTTAAAGATAAATTCCTTTTTGTCTTCGTCGTAAATATGTGCGCCTAGCAGATCCATCGGCAACAGGTCTGGTGTAAATTGGACCCGTTTAAATACTGAAGTATCCCGTGCATTCTTACCACCAATACTTTGTGCCAGCGTTTTGGCCATTACTGTTTTACCTGTTCCAGGGTTATCTTCCAGCAAAATATGCCCTTTAGCCAGCAACGCTGTTAAAATGTATTTTATCTGGTTGTCCTTACCTCTGATTACCTGTTGAATATTTTGCTGAAGCACCTGCAACTGGTGATAGCTTTGCTCCATATTGATTGCGTTGTCCATATATCTGAATTATTTTAATCTAGGTTTTGTATAGAATCCAATTAAACGGTAAATATTCATCCAACTAACGAAACGTTTCTTCGTTGGAATACCTGCTTTTATTTTATCTTTTACTTCAGGATAAACAGCTTCTATTTGCTTTTCATCCCAATTGTTTAATGGCTGCTCACTGTATTTTGATTTTAAGAAGGTATTTAAAAACAAAGCGTAATTTGTGCCAAACTGTTTATCTACTTTTTGCTGTGCAAACTGTAAAGCTGTTGTGTTGGCTCTATGATACCCCATCTGGTTCAGGTAATAATTAATAGCAATATACCGGTTAAATGCCAGTTCTTTCCATTTTCCCTGTGCGGCTAATTGCTTGCTGGTCGCTTTATAATGATAGTAGGCAAAAATGAGTCTTGGCAGGAACAAAAGGAATAGCAATGCTGCCAGTAACAGCCCGGTTACAGTCCAGAATACATTTGTCCAGTTGGTCGGTTTCGTTTTGCCAACAGGCTCTTTTTTGTCTTTTGTCAGCGAATCTTTCGGCATTACTTTTAGTTCATCAATTGGTGCCGGAGATGGAAATTTCTTCAATATTGATTTTCCAGAATCAGTAGGGTTCGCCACAATGTTTTTAAATACCTCTGAATAAGAAACGGCCACCACTTCATCATTTGGTTTTAACAGGTGGAGCGGAATATTTCCCGTATCACTATATACCCTGGCAATAGAAATATCCATGGTCATCATTTCAGGAGAAGATAACTTATACCGCTTATCCCAGTACAAAAACTCCTTCACGCTCATCGTCACCTGCTTTTTGAGGGTATCAATATCAATGGTTTTACCGTTGGCTACCAGATAAGCTTTTTGTGAAGTCAATGGCGGCGTCTGGTCAGGTTGTGGCGCATCCTGCTGGTCCTGGCTAGGAACGGTGGTATCAAAATCCAGCCAGCCATAGCCAGGAAAATACACCTGTACCCATGCGTGTGCCTGGTCTTCATAAAACCAATACCAGCCTGGATTTTTATTGCTTCTGTCAACTGTTAGAAAACCTGTAGCAATGCGCGACGGAATACCTAATGAGCGTAATAAAAATAAAGTAGCACCGGCATAGTAAGCACAATAGCCTTTTTTATTTTCGAACAGGAAGAAGGTTAATTTATTCGCACTTGGTATACCCGGCACACCGGGATTATCTGAATATTTAAACGTTGGTAAATTATCTTCATCCTTTGCCAGGAAATAATCTTTTATGGCAATGGTCTTATCTACCACTGTCCTGGCATCGGCTTTTTGCACGATTTGTTTTGCAAGGTTTGAGATACTGTCATACTCAGCACCGGCCGGCATAAATGTATAGTAATCTAAAAAGTCTTTGGGAACATCATTATACAGGTCCGCTGTGCGTAATATTTCAAAACGCTGCTTCTGGAAATTTTGTAAGAACGGGTCATCAGTGGCGTTATACACAAAGTAAGCGCTGTTCAGGTCGCTTACCAGCATTTTAGTTCTGTAAGCCGATTTGTAGAAATCTTTATTCTCCTCCGGTACCGAAATAGGTTGCAGAAAGAAAGACGTAGATGGTGCTACATAATCGCTAACCGATAAGTTATGATTGTAAATTTCTGCAGAAACTATTTTCCGGTTTTTAGTACTCATGCCATTTACAAGTACTGTACTATCCTGCTTGGTAAAAAACAAAGGTACTTTAGCCACATCGGGGCTAAACAAATCGTTATAGGGCCTTAATGAATCTACTTCAAATGTTTGGGTTGCCGTATCGAATTTGCTGTAATAATCATAAACAAAGTACAGCGGATTGGGCGTTTTGCCATCCTGGAAAAAGTTATCCAGTTTGGCGACAAATAATACAGAATCTTTATTCGCCTTGTTATTGGAACCAGAAAGTCCCATGTTATTTTTTAAGCCGGTGCCACCGTTCCTGTTTTCTGTCATGGTGCTATTATTCCCTTCACCTTCTTTTGGATTAGCGCCTGCGCCCCATTCTCTTTCTATCACATCGAAATCGGTTCTGAAAATAGCCAGCAAGGCCAGCAACAACATAAAAATGACCAATGCGAAACCACCCATCCTTTTCACCATGTTTAAGGCGAAAGCGGATTCATGGTCGCTCATATTCCTGATGAGCTCACTGGTATAAATAATGTAGAAAGCATACACCAGGATGGGTGCAAACATCAGCACGATGTCATCAGATGTTCCGGTACTTATGGCCCCGACTACTATTATCATTACCGCCAATAAAGCAATGCTCCAGAATATACTGAAAAACCTGGTACGGGATAATCCATATCCTGCAAACCAGCCTAAAACAAATAATACGGAGAAGTTCTGATATTTGACCGCCCATTTAAAGCCGTCGAACTCTCCGCTAAACAAATTGGTACTAAACTCATAACCGATATATGCCAGTATTATAATGGCGGCTGCCGTGGTTATAAAACGGAAACGCCTTGCATAAATAAAGAATGCACCATATAGTCCTGCTGCAAAAGCAATACTTTGTTTCAGCCAGTTATTTTGTAAAAATTCAAAATATTCATTGGCAGTAAATAAAACATAAGCCGCCAGTATAATGGTAGGAATACCTAATAGAATGTACTGAGCCAGTTCTTTCTTCCAGGTATGTACACGCACACTTAAACCCCATCCTTTAAACGGGGCCAATAATTCTTTTCTGGTATGTACAGGTGTTCCCTTTTGTTTGTTTCTCATGAATCTTTTTTGTTCCCTGAAGTTCAATTTCTTTGCAGCTGTTCATTTTAATACGCTGCTGCCTGTTAAATAGCAGCACTAAAGATGAACGGAGCGTCGCAACAATGTTTAATAGAAATCCTAACGATGATTCAATAAAAAATTAAATCACAATGACTTTATCGGCCATTTTTTTGCAAAGGGTTTCTAACTGGTTTTCGTTTTGTTTTATCCTGCTTCTTTTTGTACTAAAGCGCCATTGAATGGTATGTAGCTTATCCTTATCTTTCTCTTCCTGTAAAAACAACCAGGTGATCCAGTTGGTCATCCATCCACGCCGCATACCATTTGTTAATTTTGCAAGTACCACTGTAATATTTCCATTGGCAGATAAAATATTTTCAACCTCGTTAATATCGGATAAAGACGAGATACAAAGTATGGACAATTTTTGCTGATTGATTAAATGGCTCAACGGTGTATTGGTTTGCCAGTTGCTCACTGCAATATTATATTCCGTTTTTGCCATTGCGTCTGTCAGCAGTTCATTACTCACAGGTTGGTCCATTATCAGGTGCAACTGTGGCTGCTGCGTATAAATGGTTTTAAACACACTCCATAACACATTTTTATAATAGTTAAGACCGCGTGTTTGCATTACGGTCAGGCCGTCTACTCCAACACTATCGTAAAAACTGACATACATGTATATTTCCGCCGCTATGGGATCGAATATCTCCGGTGTACGCACTACCAGTTCTTTGTTCTTGGCATATATTTTCCATACGATCCGACGTACATCATCGTTAGATTCAAATTTCTTATAGTTCAGGTACTCCCCTTCTACCCTTCGCAACTCTTCAATGCGTACATTGTCTTCATTGGTATATTTCGGGTTCGGCGGTGTGGCCAGCGTATTTAAATCGTGAGGTTTCGTATAAAAACTCTGGTTGATCTTCTCTGTAACGCTCAGGGAGAAAAACTGGAAAAAATCTTCAAAATATACCGTCATCTTATAAACCTGGTATTCCTTTATAGAAGGTAGCGGCCAGTTGTACCACCCTGATTTATTCCAGCTAAACAGTTTACTTTGCTTATCCTTCACTATGGAAAACTTGTCTGATAACTGCGCATCGTCATAATAAAACCTGAAACGTAAAAAGCCGAAAACCGGTTGCAATATTGGCGATAATTTAAAATTTATTTTCTGAAGCTGCTGCTTTTTATTCTGCACATGCTGGTTACTTAGTGCTACCTTAACTTTGCCCCGTTTTTTGGCTATTAAAAACAGTACATAAGGCACCAGTACCGATACTAAACTTAATACCAGTATCGTTAAAATAAAAGCCGTTGTTACTTTTACCAGCAATTTTACAACCTGTGTGTACAGGGAAACTTCATGAAAAACGGTTTGCTTTAGCAACCATTGATGCCCTAACCATAAGCACACTGCAAAAAATAACAGGTACACTGTTGCAGGCAGGTGAAACGCCAGTTGTGATATTTTAAACCTTATGCTTTTTAACGACATTTATAATCAAAAAAATTAAAGCATGAAGATAAGCAATGTAATCAATAGCAAGTTGTAAAGGCTTTGTAAAAATTATTGGGGGCTATGAGCTTTGATCCATAACCTGCCTGTTGTTCCGGCTGCTTTGGGGTCCGCTACGCTCCGTGCTGGTCTCGACAAAATTGTTACAGTCTCCTCAGTGTCGCACCGGCTCGAAAACTCGCCGCCCACGCATCCGGCAGCCCATTTGGCCGTGGAATGCCTATTAAACGATCATTATAAGTGTATAACCACATAAATTATCCAGTAAACCTTTTTAAAATAAATTATTAAAGCCTTCCAGGCATAAATTTGCTGCTAAATCAGTTACATGAAGAAGAAACAAAATAACGGACAGCAACATCAAAGCCCGGAAAGTTATATAAAAGCAAGGGCCAGGAAACTTCCCTTGGGAACCAGCTATATCAGTTCAGACTGGAAAGAGTCCGGACTGGCTAATATATTGATCACAAGAAAGCATGTAAATGGCAATGTTACTGTTGGCGCTTATTTAGTTGATCTGTATTGCCTGGGTGTAAAACAATGTTATTATTTTTTCAATCTCTCCCCTCATCAATTTGATGATATCCTTACTGAAGGTGATGTAGCAATTGACTACAATACGGTACACAACATTCTTTATGGCGCTGTTGAATATGCTGAAGAATTAGGGTTTAAGCCTGCAAAAGACTGGAGTATTGCAGAATTTATACTTGAACCGGATGATGACAATGTACCATTGGTTGACATTGAGTTTGGCAGGGACGGGAAGCCGTTTTTTGTACCCGGACCTGGTGACCAGCAATATAAAATAATGGACATACTTAATACATTGGTTAAAAATGTAGGTATCGGTAACTTTTATTTTGACGATTCGTTTATTAATGATGCAAACGATGACGATTTTGAAGATGATGAAGAAATAGATGAATTGGATTATGAACATCTTTTTGAAGATGAAAAATCTGAGAATATAGATATTGAAGACTACATAGATTTTGAAGAAGAAAAAGATGAAGACAAAAAGGACTAATATTATTTACCAAAGCTTTTCTAATCAAAAAGGCTTTGGTAACCTTAATGATTATACTTTTTATTAGATAATATTCTCAAAAGAAGTATAAAGCTTGATTTTTGCTGACGCTTATAAAAAACTAATATTACATATCCAGAAATCAGTCAGCAAGCCTATGAAAAACAAAATACCAATTCTACTCATATATTCACGGCTTATTATCGGGTTCGTACTCATTTTACTCAGTTATCTCAAAATTGAGCATTATAGTATTTATTCGATCTCATTACTTACTATTGGCTTACTTACAGATGTTTTTGATGGTATTATAGCTCGTCATCTAAACATTTCCAATCAACAATTAAGACGTTTAGATTCTACCATCGATCAGATTTTCTTTATTTCAGTCGCCATTGCTACATATATACAATGCCCTGCATTTTTTGCAGACAATGCCTTAAAGTTAATCGTGCTTTTCAGTATTGAAGCCCTGACCTATATCGTGAGCTTCGTAAAGTTCAAAAGAGAAATTGCAACACATAGCATTGGGGCCAAACTGTGGACACTTACAATATTTGCAACATTGATTCAAGTGATGGCTCAATGCCAATCAGGCATTCTTTTCAACATTTGCTTCTGGTCGGGAATCGTTACTCGCATTGAAATTATAGCCATTATTGTCATCTTAAAAAACTGGACAAATGATGTACCTACATTTTACCATGCCATTAAACTAAAACAAGGTAAAACAATTAAAAGACATAAGTTGTTCAACGGGTAGTATGAATAAAAAAGGGGATAGAACAGAAAGAATAAAAATATAAAAATTATAAAACATATTTAAATTAATATATCTTATAATAGAATTACAAATGTAAAAGGGCTGCCGGATATGTAAGGTGGCGAGGTACGAGCCAGTGCCTCAGCACCGAGCGTGAGCGAGCCTGGAATAGCCGGAACTAATGTTGAAAAAGATATTAATGGCTGAAAGCCCCTAAAAAAGAATAATTACTTGCCTGAAAAATGTATTAATGCCAATTTATAGCCGTTTAATCCTAAACCTATAATTGTGCCTGCGCATTTGGCAGATACATGGCTAATGTGGCGGAAAGATTCACGGGCGGCTGTATTGCTGATATGCACTTCTACCACCGGTGTATTGATGGCGGCAATGGCATCACCAATAGCTACTGAAGTGTGGGTATAACCTCCCGGGTTAAATATAATGCCATCATAAGTAAACCCTACCTCATGCAAAAAGTTGATCAACTCTCCTTCAACATTGCTTTGATAGTAAACAAAATCAACATCCGGAAACTCTGATTGTAATTGAGCAAAATAAGACTCAAAATCGGAATTGCCATAAATTGTTGGTTCGCGCTTGCCTAACAAATTGAGGTTCGGCCCATTTATGATGGCTATTTTCATATTGATATTTTATAACATTCCTACAAACTGATCGAACAAATAACGGCTATCGTGCGGACCAGGTGTTGCTTCCGGATGGTATTGCACCGAAAAGAACGGTTTGTTCTTAATGCGGATACCTTCAATGGAGTTGTCATTTAAGTTTACGTGTGTTACTTCTACGTTCTCTGATTGCTTAATGGCTTCCGGATCGACACCGAAACCGTGGTTCTGTGTAGTGATCTCACTTCTGCCGGTAATGATATTTTTTACAGGGTGATTTAAACCGCGGTGACCATGGTGCATTTTGAAGGTATTAATACCATGTGATAATGCCAGTAACTGGTGGCCTAAACAAATACCAAAAACCGGTTTATCTTCCTTGATGATTTCTTTAATCGTTTCAATGGCATAGTCCATTGAAGCTGGGTCACCAGGACCGTTACTTAAGAAAAAACCATCTGGTTTATAGTCTAAAATTTCCTGCGCACTTGTTTTTGCAGGGAATACTTTTATAGCAACGCCTCTGTTTACCAAGTTGGTAAGGATATTTTGTTTGATACCAAAATCTAAAACCGCTACTTTTTTAGTGGCATATTTTTGTCCGGTTATATATGGCTCCTTGGTGCTTACTGTACTTGCCAGTTCTAAACCGTCCATTGATGGGATAGATTTAAGCAATTCCAATATTTCTTCTACGGGTTTACCATCTGAACTGATGATGCAGTTCATAGCACCCTGTGTACGTATGTGCGCTACCAGAGCGCGTGTATCAATACCGCTGATGGCTACCACATTATTATCTGCCAGGTAGTTCTGAAGATTTTTCTGGGCAACCGGGCGGCTGTATTTTTCTTCCAAATTACGGCCTATTAAACCTCTGATTTTTACGGAGTCGCTTTCTACGTCTTTATCGTAAATACCGTAGTTACCAACGTGCACATTATTTAAAATAAGTACCTGCCCGGTATAGCTCGGATCTGTAAAAACTTCCTGGTACCCTGTCATACCTGTACAAAAACAGATTTCGCCGGTAGTGGTGCCAATTTTGCCAAAAGATTTTCCGTAGAACACATTACCATCTTCGAGTACAAGGATGGCCTGATTGGAGGAATTATTCATTATTACTAAAGAATTTTTTGGCTGCAAAAGTAATTACTGTTTGGTAATAATCTGTTTATTTTTTCAGGTATTCGCTATTTATACAATAATTTTAAATTGGGGGTTTTACAGCAGATAAAATACGAAAAAACAGGGTTTAAATTGCAAAAACAGCACTAAATAAAGTTACAGGATTTTCGCGGGCGTTTGCATTAATTTGAGCGAATGCTAAGGTGTATATGCTATATTTGCACAAAAATAGATCTATTGTGAAACTAATTAAAAGTTTAATTAAAAAGTATTTTAGAACATTTTACATTTTTTACACGGATTTTGGATATAAAATATTTTTAATTGTACTAATTAGTATTGTAATTGGTATCCTGGATGGTATTGGACTGGCAATGTTTCTTCCTTTATTGCAATTTGCTGATCCAGGTACAAATGCCAACCCGGAAACCTTAGGTAAAATGGCTTCATTTGTGAGTTTTTTTGAAGCCAGGGGTCTTAAATTCGATTTGAAATTCGCACTTATATTGATGATCCTGTTTTTCATTTTGAAAGGGATTGTCAGTTACCTTGGCAACATCTACAAACTGAATTCGATTCAAAAATATATTGCGAAACTCCGTATTCAATTAATATCACTACTGGATAATATTACGTTTAGCAAATTCATCTCCTCTAATATCGGGCATATTCAAAATACCTTTACTGTAGAAGTGCCTAAAGTGAGTATCGGCCTCCAAAACTATATGACTATTATGCAGGGCTTTATCCTTGTTTTGGTTTATTCTGCCTTTGCTTTTTATATAGATTATAAGTTTGCGTTGCTTATTAGTATTGGTGGTGCGCTGATTAACCTGATTTTCAAAGTTATTTACAAAAAGACAAAGATACTTTCTAAAAAAGTAACCGAAAAGAACGGTATTTTCCAGGGATTAATTATTCAGTTTATCAATAATTACAAATACCTGAAATCCACAGGTAAAAACATTTACTATAAAGATGTTTTAAAAAACAGCGTGACTGATATCGAAAATGTAAATAAATCTATATTGTACCTCTCTAACTTATCATCGGTAATCAGGGAACCATTAATTATTATCATTGTTGCGATTGTCATTTATATCCAGATCTATTTGTTTAACGGTAACCTGGCCACTATTTTAGTCAGCCTCCTGTTTTTCTACAGGGCGCTTACTTCTTTAATGAGTACACAGACGTCATATAATACTTTTTTAGCTCAAACGGGTGCTATTGAGAATAATATCAGTTTTGTAAAAGAGCTGAAAGGAAGCCAGGCGAAAAACGGGAAAAAAACGTTTGACACACTACGTCATAAAATTGAAATCAATAATCTTGAGTTTCGCTTTGATGACAATACTAAGATCTTAGATAATATCAATTTGACCATTGCCAGGAACGAAACAATTGCTTTTGTAGGGGAAAGTGGCAGTGGAAAAACAACACTGACGAATGTGCTTACGGGATTATTTCCTCCTAGTTCAGGAAATGTTATAATAGATAATGTTGATTTAAATGAGATTGAAAAGAACAGTTACAGAAGCAGGATTGGTTATATATCACAGGAAGCTGTAATTTTCAATTCTACTATATATGAAAACATTACATTATGGGCAGATAAAACACCTGATAATATTGCTAAATTCTGGGATGTAGTACAAAAAACTTCTCTCTATAATTTAATCAACGATTTACAGAATAAGGAAAACACTGAACTGGGAAATAACGGGATTAACCTTAGCGGCGGACAAAGACAAAGGATCTCTATCGCACGCGAATTATTTAAAGATTGTGATATCCTTATTTTAGACGAAGCGACTTCTGCCTTAGACTCTGAAACAGAAAAAAGTATCCAGGAAAATATTGACTTGCTGAAAGGTAAGTTAACCATTATCATTATCGCTCACCGGTTATCTACTGTTAAGGATGTAGATACAATTTATATATTGAATAAGGGTACCGTTTTAGATTCAGGTAAGTTTGAAGACCTTTACAATAAATCTTCTACCTTTAAGAAAATGGTGGAATTACAAGCACTATAAATTTAAAAGCAGCGACTAAAATCGCTGCTTTTAAATTTACTTATATGAGATTAAAGGACCTGTTCGTTGTAAATCTTTTCCAGGGTTTCTGCCGGGTTAGCGGTCACGCCCGCATGTGTGGCAGAGGTCTGTATAATGGTACTGCGCTTAGCAGTTAACCATCTATACCTTTCCGCCAGGTCGTAGGACGCAATTAAGGAGAAACATTTATCGCCATTGGTAATGCGTTCAAATGATTTTAAATGCTCTTTAATGGTGTCCAGGCAAACCTCTTCTCCTGCAATAGCTTTTATCTTATTTTCGTTCACTTCATACCTCAGGCCCAGGAATTTCTTTTTTTTACAGAATAAAATAACACCGATATTGATAAATTCTTCCCGTTCCACTCTTGGCACCAAACGTAAAACAGTATATTCAAAAACATTACTTTCCTGCATTTTCAATTTCTTTTAAAAAGTTAGAACTATTGGCTAATCTGTTTGTCAAAAAACTGAAATATACATCCCTCGCCTCATTGGCATCTGCTACATCATTTCTTTCTGTCAACCAAATATCAGGTATTGAATTTAACATCTCCCTGAAAAAATCATCTGTTAGTTTAGGCAGGACCTCATCATGTATTAATTGTATATGTTTTGCTTCTTTTATCAGCACATGGTCTTTTATTTGTACAAAAGGTTTCTCTGATACTTCTTTCCAGTTATGCCAGGTATGGTGGAAGTATAGAGCGGCGCCATTATCTATCACCCACAATTCTTTATTCCATATCAGCATATTGGTATTTCTGTATGTTCTGTCTACATTCATTAAAAAAGCATCAAGCCAAACAATTTTACTGGCCGTATTTTCAGGTACTATAAATATGTTCCTGTCATAGGTTACAGCACCTTTCAGGTAATGTACTCCAAGATTATCACCAACGCTAAACTTCAGTAAATCCTGGATTTCCTCGTCAGCTTCTGTTCTGCCAAAATCTTCACTCAGGTACGCCGTTACCAGTTCCGGGGTTTTCAAGCCTAGTAGTTTTGCGATAGCGGTACCTATCACTTCCGCTACCAATGCATTTGTGCCTTGCCCAGCACCTTTAAATTTCAGAACATATAAGAAATCATCATCACATTCTACAATTGCGGGCAAAGAGCCACCTTCTCTTAATGGTGTAATGTAACGGGTTACGTTTACATGCCTCAATTTTAAACCATCATCCATATAAATATCAATCTCTTTGTAAATACTGATTTTTTAAAATTAAAAAGCGTTTGAAAAAATTCCAAACGCTTTTATTACTTAGTCCGGCAGGTTCACTTCTGCTTCGTGTACCGGATTAATAGATTTTTGATGCGTTCGTTTTACCATCGGGTTCGCGTGATTGTCAGCGTACCTGGTTCTTTGTTGTAAAACATCAATGCCTAAGTACACAGACTCCAGTAATGATAAATGATTGGCAACGCCCTGGCCTGCTATATCAAATGCAGTACCATGATCGGGACTTGTACGGATCACCGGCATTCCTGCTGTATAGTTCACGCCTTCACCTATTGCCAGGCTCTTAAATGGAATTAACCCCTGGTCGTGATACATGGCCAATACGGCATCAAATTGCTGATAATGTCCTTTAGCAAAAAAAGCATCCGCACTGTATGGCCCGAATGCCAAAATGCCTTTGCTATTATTTATATTCCTGATGGCCGGTACAATAACGTCTAATTCCTCTCTGCCTACCAGTCCTTCATCTCCGGCATGTGGGTTCAATCCCAAAACAGCAATTTTAGGCCTGTCAATGCCAAAGTCACGTTTTAAAGAATTATTTATAATCTCCAACTTCTTACTGATATTCGCTTCTGTTACATATTTAGCGGCCTCCGAAATCGGTACATGCTCGCTTAGTACGGCAACACGCATATTTTCAGCCACCATTAGCATAACCACTTCGTCTATTTCAAAATATGATTTCAGGAACGGTGTATGCCCTGTAAAGCTGAATGATTCATGCTGGATGTTGCTTTTATGTATCGGTGCTGTTACCAGTATATCTATTATCCCTTCCTTTAAAGCATTTGTAGCCGCCAGAAGACTCTCCCGCGCATATTGCCCGCCAGATTCATTCAGCTGTCCTGGAGTTATTAGAATTTCTTCTTCCCAGCAGTTATAAATATTAACGGATTTTGTATGGATTTTGGACAATTCTTTTATAATCTGGTACTGAAACGGCGTATCAGCTAAAGATTTTTTATAAAAGTTAACGCACTTATTATTACCAAAAATAATTGGTGTACATATATCTAAAATTCTGTTGTCACCTAAAGATTTTATAATTATTTCCAAGCCTATCCCATTAATATCCCCGATACTAAATCCTACAATAGGTTTCTTTATTTCAGTCATTCAACGCTGTTTTATTCGTACAAATATAAGTTATACCCTTTCAAAAAAGGAGAAAATCGTCGTACCGTAATTTCTTTCCTTAAAGTATCCTTTAAATTGCTTGTAATTATTGCGTGGCGTATGCTCTAACACAAAAACACCATCTTCCGCTATCAACCCGTTCTCCACAATTATTTTAGGCAATTCATCAATGGTATCTAACGCATATGGCGGACCGGCAAATATAAAGTCATACTGGTTGCTGCATGTTTCCAGAAACTTAAAGACTTCTCCTCTTATCAGGTTACAGTTTTCCAGTGCCAGTTTTTCTATATTCTGCTTAATAAAATCGGCCATTTTAGGGTCTTTTTCCACTATTGTTAAATCACTGGCGCCCCTGCTGGCCAGTTCGTAAGTAATGGCCCCGGTTCCGCCAAACAGGTCCAGTGTTTTCATCCCTTCAAAATCTACCTGGTTCTGAAGAATATTAAACAACCCTTCCTTTGCTATATCAGTTGTTGGCCTTGTATAAGGCATTTTTACCGGAGGTACTATTTTACGTCCCCCATGTTTGCCACCTATTATTCGCATATTTTATTTTTTATGGGGTATCCCTTTGCCGCCGTTTCCGATTTACATTTTATACCAGTCAGTATATTTTGTAAAAATCCCGGCAAAGGGCCGGGCTATACGCAGTACTCCTCGGCGGCAATTCTTACTTACCAGCTTCGCTATTCCATGCCGGCAATGCCGCCTGTGGGGTACTTGCTGCTATCCCTTACCCTTAATACAAACTTTTATGCAGAAACTTCTGCTTTATTTTCATTAAAGAATCCTGTTACAGACTCCCAATTACTTAACACCGTATCATTTTCAGTAGTCAATATCAATTCAAATGTACTGGCATTTTGCTCATACTGCTGCAACAGGTTTAAAACAAAATATTTTATTTCCAACGCCGTTTGCAATGGCAAATAATTGCAATACTGTAATTTTTTATCAAATAATAATACAATGGAAGCCCCATTGATATCCGCATCAATGATTAAGCTTCGTTGTGCTGTTTTGTTATTTTCTATTAAATAAAACAAATTATGTACATAACTGACCTGTGTATAATATCCCGAAATCTGTTTATACAATTTATCGTTAATGGCCCAAAATAAAACCATCGCCTCTTCTCTTACAATGTTAGATGCGAAGTGTAGTGTATATGTGTCGTCATTTAACAATTCCAGGTATTTTTGGGCATCGGTCAAGCTAAATAAAAACTGTGGAATAGCGGTTACCAGTTTCTGGGATACGATCACTTTTACCGGTTGATCTTTTCCTGCCAGCTCCTTGTAAGTGCTCAAAGCCGTTTTCAACTGAAAATCATCCGTCAGTTTTTCATTACCCATCCAGTGAACAGCAGCACTTTCATTGCTTTCTATTCCAAATTTAATTTGCTCCCGGCCTATATATAAAACGATATTACTGTTCATATTTTTCTGTAATTATAAAAATAGCGGATGATTCCAAACAGGTATCAAAGGTAAAAAAATAAAAGCAATATGATTGTTTTAGTGTAGTCGCTCATTAAGCTCATTTGTGTATTTATAACAACCAACTAACTTCTATAAATAAACGACAAGTTTTTAATCGGTCAACAACAATATACAGTGCATATAATCCCGCACATTCTATCAACTTCTCACTCCTTACTTCTCACTATTCACTTCTCACATTTCTCTTCTCACATTTCACTTCTCACCACCTATTATCCCTTTCGCCGCTATATAACCGGTTGTCCAGGCATTCTGGAAGTTAAACCCTCCGGTAACGCCATCAATGTCCAATATCTCCCCCGCAAAATATAACCCCTTTACCAGTTTACTTTCCATTGTTGCGCTATCCACTTCTTTCAGGTCAATGCCTCCGGCAGTTACAAACTCTTCTTTAAATGTCGTTTTACCTTTGGCTTCAATCCTGAAGCTACATAAATTCTTGATTAAAAGATTTTGTTGTGCCGCAGGTAATGTGGCCCATTTCTGATCTTCATCAATGCCTGAATAAAGCAGTAAAAAAGACATTAATCTGGCAGGGAGATTAATAAAGTGCGCATTCACTACTTTCTGAGTCCCTTTTTGCTGGCGGTATTCTAAAATATGTGTTCTTAAAGATTCTTCATTAAAAGCCGGCAACCAGTTGATGGTGGCATTGAAATGGTAGTTCTGCTGGTGTAAATCCCTGGCAGCAATGGCACTCATTTTCAAAATGGCCGGGCCACTTACACCCCAATGTGTAATTAATAAAGGCCCTTCTGTAACCGCTTTCAGTCCTTCTATTTTCACTTTTACATGTGGTACTGCTACTCCCATCAGGTTCTTTATGGGATGATCAGGCAAATTAAATGTGAATAAAGATGGTATGGGTGGTATAATCGTATGGCCCGTGCTTTTTTCAATCCAGTCGAACTGTTCTATTTTAGGAAACCCGCCACAACTGATACATAATGCTTCAGTTGTTTTACTGTAAGTTTCCCTACCAGTTGTATCATAAAGTTGAACCTCCCAAACATTATCAATCTTTTTAAATGATTGCACAATCGTATTCATTACTATCTTAACCCCTAATTTATCTGCCAGACCTATCAGGCAGTCTATGATTGTTTGAGAGCTGTTAGTAACCGGGAACATCCTGCCGTCGTTTTCACTTACCAGTTCCACACCCTGATGTTTAAACCATGCAACGGTATCTGTTGTAAAAAAATGGTGAAATGCTTTTTTTAAAAACTTATCTCCCCTGGGATAGTTTTTTATCATGTCAGATATGGAGAAACAGGCATGGGTGACATTGCATCTTCCGCCGCCGCTTATCTTTACTTTCTGAAGCGTTTTATTTGTTTTTTCATAAATAGTAACCGTCTTTGAAGGGTCCAGTAATTTAATATTTATGGCACAAAAAAAACCGGCAGCGCCTCCCCCTATAACAAATACTTGTTCTGACATAAAACAAAGTTGCAGCTAATTGCTTAATTTCAAAAAATTAATACTGTAATAAAAACACATAATACTGTAACAAAAACAAAAATATAATATTTAAATATTTATTTACATCGTGATATAGTTGTAATTTAGGCTTGTATTTAACCTGAAACAGAACCGAAAAATCTAATTCAATATATTTTTTTCGGTACAAAATTGTGAGAAATTTTATGCGACTTTTATGTAGAATAGCAATATTCTTTTGCGTGAGCAATGTATTATTTTTAATGATACCAAAGTATAAAAACCTTTTATTTAGCGGTAGTCATAATTACTATATTATGGCTATTTTAATCATATTTATTGCATCATTATACAGAATTTTTGAAGCACACAAAAGTAACAGAGATAGACTTGCCTCACACGCCGCTAAGGTCGGGATCAAAGAAAGCCCCGTAAATGTTCGTCCAAAGTATAATAATACCACTTTGAATGCTATTTATATTATTCTTTTACTGGTAGCATCTTCTCTTATTTATTTTCATATTTATATAAATAATATCAACTTTTTGTAGCGCTGTTATAGCAGAATGATGCCATTTAAATAATAATAGCCGGGATAGCATTATTAAATGATGACGGGCTGCGGGATATAACAGGTGGCGAGGCACGAGCCAGTATTTTGTACGGCTTAATTTACAGATGGCTAAAAATGGGTTGGCCCAGCGCCTGTAAAGCTGCGTACAAAATACCTGGCCTGTTGTAGCCCGAACTGATGCTTAACAGGCGTTCAAAAGACGAGAGCCCCAATATAAAATATAAATGTATAAAAAAAGTCCTGATGGAGAACCATGCAGGACTTTTATATCTTTACTTCCACCAGGGAAGATTCCATTAGATACGGAAGTGGCTGAACGCTTTGTTAGCATCTGCCATACGGTGAGTATCTTCTTTCTTTTTGAAAGCAGCACCTTCACCTTTAGAAGCAGAAACGATTTCATTAGCTAATTTATCTGCCATGCTGCGACCATTACGCTCGCGGCTGAAACGGATTAACCATTTGATACTTAAGCTAATTTTACGGTCAGGACGTACTTCTGAAGGAATTTGGAAAGTAGCACCACCAATACGGCGGCTACGAACTTCTACAGCAGGAGTTACGTTTTGTAAGGCTTTACGCCAGATTTCATAACCGTTTTCACCTGTAATTTTGCTTACTTTATCTATTGCATCGTAGAAAATGGTTAAAGCAATGCTTTTTTTACCATCCCACATTAAATTATTTACGAACCTTGTTACCAACTTGTCGTTAAACTTTGGATCTGGAGCAAGAGGTAACTTCTTGGCTTGCGCTTTCCTCATAATATATTAAATTGAAAGGAGTCTTAATGAATTAAAATTATTTTTTCTTACCTGCCGGAGCTGGAGCAGCACCTGGTTTTGGACGTTTAGAACCGTATTTAGAACGGCTTTGTTTACGATCCTTAACACCTGCAGTATCAAGGCTACCACGAACGATGTGATAACGTACACCCGGTAAATCTTTTACACGACCACCACGGATCAATACGATTGAGTGCTCCTGTAAGTTGTGACCTTCACCCGGGATGTAGGCAATAACTTCAATTTTGTTGGTCAAACGAACTTTAGCTACTTTACGTAAAGCTGAGTTCGGTTTTTTTGGCGTAGTTGTGTACACACGGGTACAAACACCACGACGCTGAGGACAAGCATCTAAAGCCGGGCTTTTACTTTTGGCTTTAATTACCTCACGTCCTTTTCTTACTAACTGTTGAATAGTCGGCATTACTATTTTTTTTAAATAATTACGGCAGATTACAAGTAATTAGTTCAATTATATAGGTGTAACTAACAGTAAAGAATAAAACACAGAAGGAAACCGGTTGGCAGCTTCTACATTTCAGCCGCTTCTTTAAAGCGTAAAACTATTTGTTTTACAGACACTTACACAATTTACTACCCTGCTTGCCGCGTTGAGTTGTTAAAAAATGTCTGCAAATATACTACCTTTTTCATTACAAAAGCCACGATACATTCCTGATGTGTTAAATTTCATAGAAATATTGCCGTTTTTATCTACCGCTATCAATCCACCATCTCCTCCAAGTGTCTTTACTTCATCTAAAGCGTTCTGGGCTGCCTTGTTAATTTCCGTACCGGCATACTTTATCTGGTCACTGACAGTTTTAGCAACACTTACCCGTATAAAATACTCTCCCCAGCCGGTACAACTTACTGCGCAGGTGGTATTGTTGGCGTAAGTACCTGCACCTATAATCGGCGTATCCCCTATCCTTCCATAACGTTTATTAGTCATGCCACCGGTGCTGGTAGCCGCCGCAAGATTGCCATGTCTATCTAATGCAACAGCACCCACTGTACCAAATTTGCTATTGGCTACTGCATTGTCATTGACTGCGAGTAACAAGGAATCCCGCATGGAAACATTGTAACTTGTTTTCTTTTTTTCTGCTTCCTGAACGCGCTTTAAGCCCTGGTAACGCGGTTCTGTGTAGAAATAGGTTGTATCTACTATTTCACAGCCATTTTTTGCCGCAAATTCGTCTGCGCCTTTGCCAGAAAGCAGCACATGTTCACCGTTCTCCATTACCGCCCGGGCCGCAGCTACAGGATTTTTAACCGTTCTTATACCTGCCACTGCTCCCGCCATCAGTGTTTTCCCGTCCATGACAGACGCATCCAGTTCATTTGTGCCTGCATTAGTAAATACAGCACCTTTACCGGCATTAAATAAGGGATTATCCTCCAGTACTTTTACGGCTTCTGTGACCGCATCCATTGCGGAGCCTCCTTTCTTAAGAATATCATGACCTTTCCTGACGGCGGCTTCAATGCCTTCTTTGTAGGCCCGCTCCTGTTCGGCTGTCATCGTAACTTTATTGATAGTGCCGGCACCGCCATGTACAACTATTACAAACTTATTTTTAAGCGTATCTGTTTTTTGCGCCATTGCCTGTTGTGCGTATAAGAGCAAACCAATAAGGAATAGTTTTTTCATTTGAGACTTTTAGCTTTTAGTAAGGTAAATATACAGCAGTTGCGCCTACTTTGCTCTGTCGTTTCTCCCCTTCTTACCAAATGCCTGTTACACTTATGTGTTATTAATGAACAAGCTGTTATCATAGCTTATATATTTTTAGATGAAAACTCTTTACAATGATGCCCAAAGCACTTCAACAAGAAATTATCTATTGCAAGTGCTTCTAAAAAAAGTAACTCTTTCCATTTATTATGGGAAGAAAATCCTATTTTAGCATTTCATGCAACCGATTGCAAAACAAACACCTTTCAGAATTCAAACCTATCACAACTAATCAAATCCAGGATTAGCTGTAAAAATGAAAATTGCGTATATGAAAAAAACACTTGCAAGTTTAAGCTTGCTGTCATTATTGATTGCCGGTACTACTATTGTGCCGGCCTGTTCTAAGAAGACTTCGGGAGGCGATACGACTAATCCGCCCAATCCAGACCCCGGACCTACACCTGTTAATGAAACGGCTATTGCTTTTCCCGGAGCTGAAGGCTTTGCAAAAGATATTACCGGAGGACGTGGTGGTTCTGTTATTAAAGTGACTAATCTGAATGACTCGGGGCCGGGTAGTTTGCGTAATGCGTTAAGTGCTGCCGGTAAACGATATATTATTTTTGAAGTATCAGGAACGATTACACTTAAGTCTACTTTAAATATCCGAAGTGGTGATGTAACAGTTGCCGGGCAAACAGCACCCGGTGATGGCATTACTTTAAGAGATTACCCTGTGTACGTGGATGCTGATAATGTTGTGATCCGTTTTTTAAGGTTCCGTATGGGTGATGCTGCTAACCAGGAAGCAGATGCCTTAGGTGGCCGCTTCAGAAAAAACATCATGATCGATCATTGCTCTATGAGTTGGAGCACCGATGAATGTGTTTCTTTTTATGCGAATGAAAACACGACTGTACAATGGTGCCTGATTGGCGAAAGTCTTCGTAATTCTGTACATGGCAAAGGTGCACATGGTTATGGCGGGGTTTGGGGTGGTAAAAATGCCAGTTTTCACCACAATCTCCTGGCACATCACGACAGCAGGAACGCGCGCCTGGGTGAAGAGGCTGGTAAGGCATTTGCGCTTACTGATCTTACGGATATCCGGAATAATGTTATTTATAACTGGGCGAGCAATAGTTTTTATGGTGGTGAAGCGATGAATGTCAATATGGTGAATAACTATTTCCGTTTAGGCCCTGCAACGCTTGCTAATAATTCCGGCAGTAAACAAGGCCGTATTTTATCTATTGATAAAAATAAAACTGCCGGTACGGAAGTATATGATATCTGGGGTAAGTTTTACGTAAATGGTAACGTGGTGGAAGGCGTTGCGAATGCTACCAACGACAACTGGACATATGGTGTTTATAATCAGTTCCATTCTAGTTATGGCACTGTTTCTGAAGCTGACAAAGCTAAAATGCGCCTTTCAGCACCACACAATATCAATAATAACACTATTACTTATGATGCTGCAAAAGCCTATGAGCAAGTTATTGCTTATACGGGTGCGTCATTGGTTCGTGATGCTGTTGATTTACGCATTATAGAAAATGTGAAAAACAAAAACTTCTCGTTTGCCGGATCTAATGGCAGCAAAAATGGTATTATTGATACCCAAAGTGATGTTGGGGGCTGGCCTGAATTGAAATCGCTACCTGCCTTAAAGGATACGGACGGTGACGGGATGCCTGATGATTGGGAAACAGCTAAAGGCTTAAATCCGAAAGTGGCGAATGCCAGTGGCAGAAACCTGAGTACAGGTTACGATAATATTGAAGTGTATATCAACAGCCTGGTGCAACAAATTATCACAAACCAGGTAAAATAGTTGCCTTAATTTAGCCTTATTCATTCCTAAGCTATATTGTGCATTAGTCCGGATATATAGTATTCTGAATGTGATGAAAAGCTCATAGAACGGTTTTGCCAGGGGAAATTCAGGGTACGTTTAATGGCTTTATAAAGTAGGGATCTTTCCCAAATCAACAAGCCTTGCCACTTCTTCATAACGGAAAAGAATGGCAAGGCTTTTTGACAATAATATTGAAATAGCAATTAATGAAACACGGCCTGTGGTAAAGTTTTTGCCTGTGCTACCATGTCAGTTAATGCATTTAAAGAAGGTACTGTACCTGACAGTCCTTTTGCTTCGTTTACTTCTACCAACTTTTTGTGCAAGTTTTCCGGCACGCGGGTTGCGAACTCCTTAACGGTATCTACCCCTGCCGCCTCCAGTAATTCGCTAAACTGGCTGGCAATGCCTTTAATACGCATTAAATCGGCATGATTTGTCCACGTAAGAATTAATTTTTCTGAAATACCGGTTGTTTCTGCTAACTGAATGCGGCCTTTTTTGGTTCCGGCTACTTGTAATAAATCTTCGGTTGTGTTGACGTTCGCAGTTTTCAATTTTGCTGCATAAACTTCACCTACACCTTCAATGTCAATAATTTTGTAACTCATGTTTAAGAAATTTCGACCAATTTAAAACATATTTGATTTCATTCCAATTTTTAAATCGTTAAATTCATTAATCCCAATGTATTATTACCAATAAACTTGTATTATTTTTGCAATTCAATTTTTACAAAGTATGAAGTTTGAAATTGGTGATAAAGTAATTGTAAAACATAGCAACGACGACGGAATTGTTAAAGAAATACTGAACGATAAAATGGTAATGGTAGAAGTGAAGGGTGTTAAATTCCCTGCTTATACGGACCAGTTGGATTTCCCTTATTACAAATGGTTTACTGAAAAACCGGTGGTACCTGTGGCTGCTTCGGCACCACGCAAATACATTGATGATGTGCGGAAAGAGAAGAAACCGGTTAAACTGGACATTGCTAATGGTGTGTGGCTGGCATTCTTTCCTACGTTTAAAAAGGATGCATTTGATGATGAAGTGATTGATGCTTTAAAAATTTACTTAATAAACGCTACAGCCGATCATTTGGAATTTTTATATAAATTCAACACGAACAGTCAAACTGAATTTGAAATTCAGAATGAGATCTTGCCTAACAGCGATTTCTATATCATGAATATAGATTTTGAACAGATCAATGATGCACCGTCTTTTGAGTTTGAGTTTAACCTGAAAGGTAAACCTAATAACAGGGCTGAATACTTCGAGGCGGTTTACAAACCTAAAGCGAAGCAATTTTTTAAAGAAATTGAAAGAATTCAGGCTTCCGGTGATCCGTTTTACAGTAAACAGCTTTTTGAATTATACCCGGACAAACCCAGCATTGATAAATATTTTGAACCAGAAACAACACTGACCAGAAACAGTAGTTTGGATAAACTGGCTGCGGCTGGTTTTAAAGTGGTGGGCAATAAAAGAATTTATGGCGAATCGGCTCCTCCTAGCGTTATTGATTTACATATAGAGAAGCTGACGAATGATTTTAACAACATGGATTCGGGCGAAAAACTGGCTTTTCAGTTAAGCGCACTGGAAAAGTACCTGAACCGTTGTGAAATGAATTTCATGAAACATGTAACGATTATACATGGTATTGGTAAGGGCCGTTTGAAAGAAGAAATTCATGAAGTGCTTAAACACAGGGAGAGCGTGAAGAACTTTGTGCAGCAACATCACGCCTGGTATGGTAATGGTGCAACAGAAGTTTATTTTAAATAATAATACTTTACTAAAATAAAATGAGTCCGATATTCCATCGGACTCATTTTTATAAAAATTAAATTTAAGTTTGTCCAACTTTTTGGGAGCAGTCCAATGATAATAAATGGACTCTTTTTATAATTAAAGTGTTTTAATTAAATCTTTGGCCATATTCTCATACTGAGAATTTTGAGCAGCTTTTGCTAATTCAATTGTTTTTTCAGCAGATTTTTTGGCTTCTGCTTTCTTACCTAATTTAGCAGCAATTCGGGCATTTAATAAATGTAACCAGAATGCATTCCCATTTTCTTCAACTGCTTTTTGAGACCATTCGTATGCTTTGTTTAAGTCCTTACCATTTTCAAAATAATACTGAGCGGCATCTCTATATGGCTTTTTAGTTACAGTTTGGTCTGCAAACGCTTTTTCTATGTTCGCCATTACTAATTCGTCTGTATTGGTTGTAATAGTGAAGGAAGCAAAAGTATTTTCCCATGCCATTTGTAAAGTCATGCTGGAATTGGTGATATCGCCAAAGTCTAAAGTTAGCGTTTCCATTGGTGCCGTTAAAGGATAGACTTTGGATTTTACACGTACGATATCATTTTCAGCCTTATAAGACGCAGCGTTTGTTACATTTAAATCTGAAGTGATGATGAATGTCCATTCGCTTTTACCAGGTATGGACAGTAAACCGTACTTACCTGCCTTGATGCTTTTTCCTCCAATGACTACATCGTTTGAGAAGTCCAAAATGGTTGCCCCATTAGCACCTGTGCGCCATACAACACCGTAAGGCTCAATGTTTCCGAAAATTTGCCGACCTTTTACAGACGGACGTGAGTAGCTTAATTCTACTGTACCAACTCCAAACTGTTGTTTTATAGTTTGAGAAGTGGATGGTGCAGGGAACTTGATACTTTGCGCCTGGCTTATACTCATTGATAATACCAAAGCGGACAACAAGCAGATTTTTTTCATGATATATACAATATTTATTAATAGCAAATAATAATTAGCAAGAAAATATATACAATAATCAGACAATAATTAAGTTTGAAATGAGTTAACTTTAGTGAAACATTTAACTTAATCCAATAGGTGTTGGTAGCAGTGTGTGCTCAAAATGAAAAACAAAATTTACTTAATCTGTGTCTTTATAGCATTTTTTTTTAATGCGCCAATCTTTTCTCAAAGATCATTTTATGTTAGCACTAATGGCAGTGCTGCGAGTTCTGGTTCCAAAGATAATCCCTGGAGTTTAGATTTCGCACTTCAAAATGCTCAAAAGGAAGGAAAAATATCTGGTGGCGATACAATTAACATTTTAGGAGGTTCGTACTATGGCCTTTTTGAATCAGTATTAGGTTTTGCTACAGGAGCTCCGGTCATTGTGAAAAACTACCAGAATGACAAAGTGGTTCTTCAGAACCCGGAAAGTATTGCAAGTGGCAATATATTAACTATCAAAGGTATTAACTGCTGGTATATGGGTTTCGAAATTACCAGTAACCCCTCCAGCAGAATTGATGCAGGGACTTCCGAAATTAACGGTATTAATTTATTTGGGAAAAATGTGAAATTAATCAACCTTTCTGTCCATGATGTGAATGGAACTGGAATAGGTTCCTGGTTAGCTAACAATTCTGTAATATACGGCTGTTTTATTTATAACAACGGCAGGGAGAATGCTTCCAATCCAAGCGGTCCCGGTATATACCTCCAAAATGATAATATAAACGAACCGACTACAATTGAACAAAACTATATTTTCAACAATTTTGGCAGTAATATCCAGGCTAAAGCTGTAAACCTGGCCAACGGTAAGGTGAGTGGTGTACATATTACCCGGAATACTTTATTTAACGCTAGTGGTTACGTTTCTAAAAATGCCGTTAAATCCTATAATTTGTATGTGGGCAGTGAAGTGTATGATTACAATCCTGCTACTGATATTTTTATCAATAATAATATTTTCTATAACGGTTCTGAGGCTGAAGCGTCGTATTATGTTCAAAGCCTGGAGCTGAAACCGGGGTTTTACAAATCTAAAAATATTGTATTGGGCCTTGGGCAAAAAGATAGTTCTGTTTTTTTTGACAGAAACATTGTAATGGGCTCCAGTTATGTAGGGGAGTTGAGTTTAAGAACTGTCATCCCTGTTTTACAGGTCACTAACAACCAATTTTACGGTAAAACCAAGGATGAAAGCAGTAAGCTCATTGGTATTGATATCTCTATTACTGACGGGCAATCGAAAAAAGATATTTTAGGCAATAACTGGAATAACAATGCTTATTTTTCGATCTTCAAAAAGCCTTTTGTCTATTTACAAAATGGCACACATCATACTGCATATAATTTAACGGAGTTTTCAAAAGTATTTGAGGTTGACGGGAATTCGACATATTCTAATGTATTGCCTAAAGATACTGTTATTGTGAGGGGCAATAAGTATGATAACAAAATATATTACATTAACCTTATTAACTATTCTAAAAAATTAACGGCAACAGTTAACCTAGCCGCTTATAATTTAAATAATAAATACTATAAATTATATGATATTCAAAATCTTGACGGCAACCCGGTAAGCCAGGGGAAAATTTTATCTAATAATTTATCAATTACTCTGAATAATAATATTGCGATTCCATTAAAGGGTTCTTCTCTGAACCCTATTCATACAAATGAACTAAATACTTATTTATTACAGATAGTTGAAGAACCGGTTGAAAACCTGAATGCGCCATACAATCTTACGGTTTTTAAAAATTCTGAAAAGACAGCCATTTTAGAATGGACGAATCTAAATGAGCATTTACAACTCAATACGTCCATTCAGGTGAAAAATAATGACACCTGGCAAAGCATCGGGGAAACCAGATCTAACAGGTTTAATTTGGCAGGGCTTGATAATTATTTCGGAAAATATATCAGGGTGGTTTCCAAAGTAAATAACATTGACTTATCAAGTAATGCAGTTTATGTCAATGCGATATTTTATGTATCGGATAATGCAACACAAGGTAGTAATGGTTCTTTAGCAAACCCTCTGTTATTGAGCGAGGCTTTATCAAATTTAAACAATAAAATTAATGCTGGTGATACTGTAAGGATTTTGGCGGGAACCTACCTCGCTCCCTTTGAAACGCAAACTTTATTCGGCACATACGAAAAGCCGATTGTCTTTACCAATTATAATGATGGAAAAGTGGTTATTGATGGTAAATTATCTAATAGTCAGAATAACGTTTTTACGATTGGTAAATTCACTGCTAATACTGAATTCAACAATTTAACGGTTACAAATTCATCTGATACAAGGATTTTTAATTCAAGTGCGGAAGCATCCAGGGTCGCTAATTCCGGTATATACATACAAGGTGAAAGTGTGAAGCTGAATAATATGATTGTTAAAAATATTATCGGGAACGGTATTTACGTGGAGCACAATGCAAAGGACCTCCAGCTGAACAACTGTTTCATTTACTATAACGGTTACACAGTGAGCAATGCGCCTAATGGCAATGGCATCGCGTTCAACAATTCGAATATAGAATACAGTTCAAGTATCAGGAATAGTTACATATTCAGCAATTTCAGGCATAATGTGTATATATATGGCCAAACAAACAGAAGTAACCTGAATAACCTTTTTGTACTGAACAATACTATTTTTAACAGCGGTAATGTATTGGCAAATAATATTACCAGGAGACAGAACCTGTATATGGCAGGTGCCAATAATAATTTCCCGCTATCAAATGTATATGTCAACAATAATTTGATTGTAAGGGATACTACTGACGGTGCCGGGGGTGAAAAGCCGCATAACTTAAGGCAAAATATTTCTATTGGTACTAATGGGGTTTCTGATAGTCTTATTGATTTTAATAACAACTATATTATTGGCGGCAGTATCTATGGTGCATTATCATTAGCCGGGCAGCTTAATACCTTTAATCATTCCAACAATATTTATTACGCTTACAACGATTTGAACAATTCAATTTTTGATGGCAACTACTCTCATAATAATGGCGTTTTTGATAATAACAGTTATTATACGACTCATAATACCGCATTTCTTGGCAGCAATTTCAATAACTGGAAAGCGGCTAACCCTATAGATGCCAATAGTACCTTTAGTCAAAGTACACCGAATGACACGATGTTTATTAGTAAAGATGCTTATAATAAAGAGGCCTACTTCGTAAACATTACAAATCATTTTGCGAATTCATCACTTAAAATAAGATTTCCTGCAAAAGATAATAAAGCGGCTGTATTAAGGGATGTTCAGAATATGGATGGCTTGCCGATTATTGTGAAAATAGAAAATGATTCTATTAATATTCCTCTTACTTTATCAAACGTAGAGTTGCCTGCAGGTAACACATCGTCTATTCCTCGTCATACGAAAGCGATTCATACGTTCCAGGTAAGTTATCAATATTTTGTTTCTGAATGTAATACCACTAATACTACGGTCAATTCACCATTGAATGGTACCGTGTACCAATGGCAAATATGGGATGGTAAAAGGTTTGTAGATTTAACTGACGGCCCGAACTATGCTAATGCCAAATCGAAATCTCTGACATTAAACAATATATTATCTCCTGTAACAATTGTAAAGTGCATGGTTGATAATGTTTTTTCGGACCCGGTTTATGTTCAGATTGGCAATTACTGGACGGGGGCTTCTAATAGTAAATGGCATAACCCGTTAAACTGGAGTTGTACGCAGGTACCTGACAAAAACACGAATGTTGTTTTAAATGAAGGCGATATGGTGGAAATTGATGGCCGGGCAGACTGTAAAACATTAACTTTAAATGAAGGTGCTACAGTGTCTATTAAAAATAACCAGGTACTCACCATTCATAATTAGAATAAATACTTATGGAGTCAATTCCAATAAAAATGAGCCGGTAAATTAAATTGCCGGCTCATTTTTATTATGGTTCATAGTAGCACTGAAGTTGCAGTGAGTGACACAACGCTGTTTAATAGTAGTACTAAAGTTTGCTCCATAATAAAAAACTATTGAAACTTTTTGATGACTACCGCAGAATTAGTGCCTCCAAAACCAAAGGAATTGGACAGAAATGTATTGATCTCAGCTTCTTTGGTCTGAGCTATTAAATTCAATTTTGCAGCATCTTCATCTGGATTTTCCAGGTTAATGTTTGGAGCGATGAAACTGTTTTGCATCATTAAAATGGAATAGACAATTTCGCTGGCACCGGCCATCCAGCATTCGTGACCTGTCATAGACTTGGTGGAGCTTACCGGTGTATTGCAGGCACCGAAAACCTCGTAAATGGCTTTGGCTTCGTTACTATCCCCCAGCGGCGTTGATGTTGCATGCGCATTGATGTAATCAATATCCGCAGCAGATAATCCTGCACTTTCCAACGCACGTTTCATGGCAGTAGAAGGCCCGTCCACGTTGGGCGTTGAAATATGTCCGCCGTTTGAAGAGAAACCATATCCCACGACTTCGGCAATAATATTGGCACCTCGTTCAACGGCTGATTCGTAGCTTTCTAAAATGAGCGTAGCAGCACCGCCACTTGGAACGAGACCGTTACGGGAAGCATCGAATGGACGGGAGGCTTTTTCCGGGGTGGCTTCGTCATTGGAGAATACCCCTAAGCCGTCAAAACTCCCCATTGCGTATTTATTAATTTCCTGTGTACCGCCACAGATGATCATTTTTTGTAACCCGCTTTTTATGAAATGATATCCCAGTCCCACTGAATGTGAACCACTGGCGCAGGCAGCACTTATTGTAAAATTGATACCTCGTAACCTGAAAACCGTGGATAAATTCATGGTTACAGTGGAATTCATTGACTTAAAAATGGCTCCGGAACCGATTAAAGTGGTGTCTTTTTTTTCCCGGGCAATATCTACCGATTCAATAATAGCCTGGGATACGCTGTCATTGCCATATAAAATACCTACTTCATTGGTATCAAAATACTCATCCGGGATACCGGCCTGTTTTAATGCCTGGATCGTAGCCATATAGGCATACTCGGTCTCCTCTCCTATGCTGATGCGCTGCCTTCTGTTTAAGTAAGGCTTCAGATCCGGTTTAGGTACGGTACCGGTTAAGGCGGACCTAAAACCAAATTGCTTTCTTTCAGCATCGAAAATAATACCTGATCTGCCGTTATACAACGACTCTTTCACTTCCTCTAAAGAAGTACCAATACAGGAATAAATTCCCATTCCTGTTATTACTACTCTGCTTTCCATATATTTAAGAATATACTCCTCCGTTTATATTTATGACTTCACCTGTAATATAACCTGCTTTCCCGGAAACTAAAAAACTAACCAGGTCTGCTACTTCCTCGGCCTCTCCGAAACGATTGGCCGGTACAAATTTAATCAATTCTTCTTCGTTTAATTTGCCGGTCATATCTGTTCTGATAAAGCCGGGTGCTACAGCATTTACAGTGATATTTCGTTTAGCCACTTCCTGTGCCAGGGCTTTGGTAGCGCCTACTAATGCGCCTTTCGCTGCCGAATAATTGGTTTGTCCCGGTGTTCCTTTTACACCTGATACTGATACCATATTAATGATTCTTCCATACCTGTTTTTCAACATTTTCTGGATAAAGAAATTGGTGACGTTGAAAAAGCCATCTAAACTGATATTTATTACATCATTCCAATCTTTTTTTGGCATCCACATGAATAATCCGTCACGGGTGATACCTGCATTATTCACAATCACTTCTACAATTGCTTCTTTGTTATTGCTTTGCCATTCGGTTAACACACGAATGACTTCATTATCATCGGATACATCAAATTTTATGATTTCTCCGCTTCCACCTGCTTTTTTTACTTCTTCTAATGTTTCTAAGGCCGCAGCTTCGTTAGACTGGTAATTGATCAGAATTTTATAATTGCTGTCCTGTGCCAATTTTATACAGATGGCCCTACCAATGCCTCGTGAACCGCCGGTTACAATTGCATACTTCATTAAACCTAAAATATTATTTGCTGAATAATTCTACATTATCATACCATTTACCAAGAACGGTACCATCTGGTTTTAAAAATCCCCATTTTTTATCGGATTTAACCCGGGCAACACCATCTATAAATCCTTTTGTTCCTGAGCCAAACATTCCAAAACCGAATACTGTTATCTGGTATTTGTCTTCAATAACAAGTTTGCCTGTCTTATCTATAAAACCCCAATCTTTTTTCAATTTTACCGGGGCTAAACCTTCTTTACTGAATACTTCCGCATCAGAAAACTGGTAATCGATCGTTACATCGCCTTTCGCATTTACATAGCCCCATTTGCTACCATTATACACGGGCGCTAATCCGTTTTCGAACGCACGTGCTTTATCAAACTTTGGTTCTATTACCCATGTTCCTTTTGTATCTACAAAACCAATCTTTCCACCTTTCTTGGCATATGCCAGGCCATTATCAGAAAAATCCCAGATTTTTTCGGCTCCTTCAATTTGTTTGAATTGATTATTGATGACTAACCCAAATAAACCGTTCTTCCTGGCATGTGTTACATTTTTATATAATTCCCCGATCTCTTCGTATTCCAGTGGAATAATTACTTTACCCTGCTTGTTGATAATGCCCCAACTGGTACCGTTTTTCACTCTTGCATAATCACCAACAAATTCGCGGATAATATCGTAAGTGGGCGCTACAATTGTTTTGCCGGTATTATCAATAAATCCGACCTTCTTATCTTTTGTAATAAACGCAATACCATCTACAAAATCGTACAGTTTATCGGTTGAGGCAAAAATTTTGGTTTCATTTTTTTTATTAATATATACCCAGGTCTTTTCTTTTAACACTAAAGCAATACCACTATTAAAGCCTTTCACTTTTTCATACTGCGCATTAATTATCCAATTGCCTTTATCATCAATGAATCCCCATTTGCCATTGTCAAATGCAGGCGCCAATCCGTCTGAGAAATCTCCTAACTTATTAAACTTTGCAGGTACGACTTCCACTCCCGATTTATTCATTAAACCAAAAGCTTTATTATCACCAACAACCGCTAACTCCTGGGCATTTACTACCTGGGATACGAACAATAAAAATGAGAAAAATATGTTTTTCATAATTGTTTATTTTGAGAGATAACTTTTTACATTCTGAATTAGCGGATACATTACCATATCCTCCTTAAATGCCGGCACAAAAGTCCTGACTTCATCATAGATCTTCCGGGTCTTACCGGATACTTTTTCTTTACATCCCAGGGCTTCAATTGCCTGTACAACTGTTATTAGCTGCACACTCAATACCTGGAAGGCATTTTCAATCACTTTATCAGCAATCAACGCACTATTGGTCCCCATGCTTACAATATCCTGGTTGTCGTTATTATTTGGAATACTGTGCACATACATCGGGTTAGATAATGTCTGGCTCTCTGCTGTGGTAGAAGTGGCTGTAAACTGCGCTCCCTGCATACCAAAATTAAATCCTAATTCACCAAGATTTACAAATGGCGGTAACATTTCATTTATTTTAGCATTGAGCAAGTAATTCAGCTGGCGTTCGGCTAACATGGTCAGCTTTGTAATAACAATCTTAAGTTTATCCATTTCTAAAGACACATAATCACCATGAAAATTACCTCCGTGAAAAACATGTTGTGAATCAACGTCGATAATAGGATTGTCATTTGCAGAGTTCAACTCTTTTTCAAGTACTGATTCTACTGAGATCACTGTCTCCAGGATAGCGCCTGTAATTTGCGGCACACAACGGATAGAATAATACTCCTGCACTTTATCCTTAAACACTTTTTCAGAATTTTCTCCGCTATACAAATGCTCATCTCTTTTCCTGATCAATTGACTATCTGCCAGGTGCGTGCGCATACGCTTCGCTACTTCCGATTGTCCATTATGTAATTTTACTGCATTTAACTCTTCTGAAATATGATCGTCGTAAGCTGCCACCATTTCCGTGATCATACAGGATATTGCCAAACTCCAGTCTATCAGTTTTTTTGCATTTACCACGTTTACCAATCCAATTCCTGTCATTACAGAAGTACCATTTATAATGGATAACCCTTCTCTAATCTCAATATTGACTGGTTTTAGCTCTTCAATCTCAAAAACTTCTGCAGTAGGTCTCCTTTCTCCTTTATAAAATACTTCTCCCTCTCCTATCAATACCAATGCCAAGTGCGCTAATTGTACCAAATCGCCACTTGCACCTACCCCACCATGAGAAAATATTAAGGGGGTGATATCCCTGTTTATTAGCTCTTGCATTAAAGCGACTACTGAGGGATGAATACCAGAATAACCTAAAGAAACAGAGTTTAACCTGGCCAGGATAGCCGCTTTCACCTGGATAGCCGAAAGTGGCTCACCGATACCCGAAGCATGGCTTCTTATCAGGTTATACTGCAACTGGATTCTTTTATCATCATCAATCCGGTATTGGGCCATCGGCCCGAACCCCGTGTTAACCCCATATATTATTTTGTTCGATGAAAACGACTTTAAAAACTCAAAACTATCTTCTATCTTCTTACTGACTTTCTCATTGAGACCCACCTTATTTCCATGAAATACAATCGCCTCGAAATCGGCAATATTCAAATACCCTTCTATAACTTTCATTTAAAACAACAAATAATATTTCTTATAAATTAAAGATAGTTTACACTGAACAGAATTAGTAAATATAACTACTTTTGGATGCAAAAGTAAATTATTATTATATTATATGGATGAGTTTGTAGATGTACTTGTAATTGGCGCCGGACCTTCAGGCTGTGTATCTTCAAGTTACCTTTATAACAAAGGAGTAAAAGTAAAAGTAGTAGAAAAAACGACCTTTCCCCGTGTTGTAGTAGGCGAAAGCCTGATACCGAGAGTAATGGACCATTTTAGTGAAGCCGGTTTATTTGAAACACTAAATTCCAAAAATTACGAAATAAAACGCGGCGCCAGGTTTATCCGTGGAAAAGAAATCTGCATTTTTGATTTCAGTGATAAATTTACAGATGGCTGGAACTGGACATGGCAAATTCCAAGAGCTGACTTTGATAATACAATGGCACAGGAAGTTATTAAAAAAGGCATTGATTTAGAATTCCGGGCCGAAGTAACGGCTGTAGAATTTGAAGGCAAAAACTCTATTACCACCGTTAAAGACAAAGATGGCAACACCAAAAAAATACATGCTAAATTCATTATAGATTCCAGTGGTTACGGCAGGGTACTTCCTAGATTATTAGACCTTGACTATCCATCCGGCCTGGACCCGCATTCATCTATATTCACACATATAAAAGATATCAATCGTCCGGAAGGCGAAGAAGGAACTCTTATTTCATTTGATATTCTGGAAACAGAAGTCTGGCTATGGGTTATTCCTTTTTCAAATGGCAATACAAGCGTAGGCATTGTTGGCCCTACCTCCTTTATCAATGCGCTTTCAGATGTTTCCACTGCAGAAGCACTTAAAAAAGCCATTACACTGTCCGATTTTTATATCAAGCGTTTTGGAGGTTTAGACTTTTTGTTTGAGCCTATTAAACTGGAGAATTATTCCAGGGCTGTTAAAAAAATGTATGGAGATGGCTTTGCATTAACCGGCAATAGCTCCGAGTTTTTAGACCCCGTATTTTCATCCGGTGTTTGCTTCGCCACTGAATCCGGCATGCTGGCTGCCAAATTAGCTGAAAGGGAAATAAAGGGTGAAGAAATCAACTGGGAATCTGAATTCAGCGATTATATGAAATATGGCGTAGATGTTTTTAAAACTTATGTCAAAGAATGGTACACTGGCAATTTACAAACCTTGTTTTATCACCAGCCGGAAGACCCGGATGTAAAAAGAAAAATATGCTCTGTTCTGGCCGGTTACGTATGGGATAAAGAAAATCCATTCGTTAGAAAACATAACAATATTGTAAAAAACATGGCCCATATAATCAATAGTGCCAAAACTGTTCAGTAAATTTTTATATCATGGGGCAATCCTCTATATGATCATTATTGAACATTTGTTCCGGCTTTTGGCAGTAGTGCGCCCGCTACCCTGCAATGCCTGCGCACAAGGCGCAGCTACTGCTGCCAATCCGGCTGCCCTTGGGCTTTAACAACCTCATTCACCCCATAAAAAAGGCGGTAAACTTTTAAAAGTTTACCGCCTTTTTTATGAAAAATATTTGATCTTACTTAAGTGCCTTTTTCAATAATTTGCCAAAAGATTTTGCTGTTTTAGCGAAACCTTCTCCAATTCTTGATTCATTGCTAAAATTATTTCCCCACTGATCTCCGGGAGCATTTTCAGCTCTTACAGAATACAATACTTTATTCTTGTTAGCCGTTTCAACTATTTTTAATACTGTAGTTACTTTAGCTTCCTGCTTTTTTATCATCACATCATATCCTGGATAAATCCACACGACATCAACTATCAAAGTATATTTCGCTTTAGCAGCATTTTCTTTAAAGCTGATGCCTAAATCCTGTGTAGCTGTTTTAACCAGTAATTCTTCAAATTTCAATTGCCAGATGGTCGTCTTAGCGGCTTCCCATTTTCTGACCCAAATATCACCTTCGCCAGTTCTTTTAGCTTCTAAATCCGCCTTTCTGTTTTTAATATACTCAGCCTCTGGTATTTCATCTTTAAGAAGGGTAAGCTTCGAGTAATTATACTCAATATTCACCTCTTTGGCACCAGACAATACAGATAAATCGCCTGTTTCATCTTTAAACTTTTGGGCTATAGCCATTGTCGAAACAGCAATAAAAAACAATGACATCAAAATTTTTCTCATAAATATTTTTTTAGATTTCAAATATATAGAATAATCAATCATATATTTTCAAAAAAATAATTTTCCAAATCTCTGTGACAATAAGAAAGTGCACTCTGGAATGAGTGCACTTTCTTATTTCTTAATAATGATTTTTATTACTTTTCAAAAACAACATCATCAATATTAATTCTTAGCCTGTTATTGGTGCTTCTCATAAAAGAAGTGTTTTCAATTCTAACTAAGATTTTATCAGTGGCTGCAGAAGTTACATTTACAGAGGCATTTGTAAATTCGCCTCTTTTACCTGTTTGTTTTCCTAAACTGGTCCAAGTACTTCCACCATCTTTTGATATTTTAACTTCCACGCTGATCTCGTTGTCCTGGTCAGTTCCTTCATTAAAGGTAGCGCCACCGAACTTAAAGTTTATTTTCTTCAAACCAGTAACATGAAAGTTGGTTTTTGCAAAAGATTCCAATGTGCTGGTTCCCCTTAATCTAACAGAGTTTGAACCAGTCTTCAAATCACTTGTTGAGGCACTGGAACCAGTAAAGATACCTCCATCAGATAAATTCCAGCTTCCGGAAGCTAATTCCACATCACCAGCAGCATATCCATTCTTTGATCCCGTTTCAAAATCTTCTGTCAATTTTTTAGCTTCACTTCCCGATCCAGGATCACCACCAGGCTGGCCACCACCTACAATATCGCTTTCTGCACGGATCACTAACTGACCAACACCGCTGAATTGACTTACATAACCTGTAATAGAAGTAGCTTTACCAACTGGTACGGTAATACCGGTAGCTACCCTTACAAATGTTAAGATTTCACCAGTAGCATCCTTAACGGTATAGTTAGTACCAGTAGCGTTTTCTGTACCTTTTGTTATGGTTACATCGTTAATTTTCACCAATGTTCCCATTAATGCATCATATTCATTTAAAGTTTGCAAAACAGTTTTTACCGGAGGCGTTACTGCTTTTGTACCAACGGTTTTTACTAATGCTCTTCCGTTAGCACCGGTACCGCCACCTAATGTTACTTGTAAAGTACCATTAAATGTACCTAAAGTAGCGCCGGAAAAGTCAATAGTTAACTCAGTTGGGAATTTGTAATCGATATCAAATAAACGCATGGTGATACCTGCAGTCGCATCCTGTATAATGATATTACCACTTGGTTCATTTAAATTATTGGAAATAGCAATGACATTTAATGTTGTTCCTTCCGGGATAGTAGCACCATCTTTTAATGCTCTTAACTCTTTAAGATTTTTTGGAATGGCAACATTAGAACCACAACGGGCATTTGTAAACTTAACATCGCTGGTATCACGGATCACTAATTGCTTAGTTGTTCTGTAGGCTGTATAAATGGCCCATATCTTACCGTTACCGGCAGCAGGATGTAAAGCAGCAAAGTTTGAATAAGCGCTTGTACGTACCATTACACGATTAGCACTAGCGTTTGTACATGGTTTAATATAACGCTCACCGGCACTTTTACTTAATGTGGTATCAGCATAAGGAATTTTCGTATCACCCAAATCAAACTCATAACCATCCAGTTCAATTAAAGTACCAAGATATTTATCCTGCATATTGGTAGTTAACTGGCTAACAGTAACCGGGCTTGCTGTTACAGGATTATTTAAACTTCCTTTTATAATATAATTATCCAGCAACTGGCTTGGGATACCGGCTGTTGACGGGCTACCCGGATTTGTTAAATCCTGGATACCGATGGTAATCATATTATTATAGTCGTAAAGGTATAAACCTTTCGCCTTTACATAAATTTTACGGCCAACCGGATAATCGCCATACAATTGAGCCCTGTCCAGCGATAATGTTAAACCGCCTGTAGCATCCTGGATATAAATGGTTTTATACAGGTTACCACTTCTGTCATCGGCAACTACTACACCGGCCAAAACAACATCATCAGGAATGATAATACCTTGATTTGAAGCAGTGATACGAGCCTTTAAAGCAGCTAAAGTATGTGTTGGTGTCAAATTAGGATCAACAATCGGATCCGGGGTATCGAAATCGCGCTTACAGCCTACCAACAACATTAAGCATGCCGCCATTAGCGTTAAAATGCTGCGATTGAATAAATTAAATTTTAATGTCATAACTTAAGATTATAAAAAGTTTATTATTTTTTATTAGAAACGGAATGTTACACTGGCAAAAAAGTTAGCACCATATGCGTAAAAATATCTTGGAGGAAATTTATTGACATCTTTTCCTAACTCGTCAAAACGCAATTGTTCAAACCCGCCGGAAATAATTTTTTTATTGTTCAGTAAGTTGTTCACACCAACATTGAATACGAGATAAGTTCTCTTGTTAGCAACACTTAATTTCCTTGGCATTAACCAGCTGTAGCCACCAAAGAAATCGACAGTGTATTGCCCATCAAATTTCTGCTGATTAACGATAGATTTATATAACTCACTGTTTTTGTCAATCGCATCTACAGCATCAGTTGTTCTTCTTACAGGGTTAAAGCTTAACCACGAATTATCGAAATAACTAGCTGTTAAGTTTACAAACCAGTATTTAGGAGAACGGTAGCTCAAGCCGACACTATAAGCTTCCTGAGGTGTAGAAGGTACTCTGAAACCATCAGAATAAATTGTAGCCCTGCCAATAATAGTATCCACATTATCAGAAGTAATTAAAGCTTTCTGACGACTGGTGTACAGGTAACGGCTTAAGTGTGCAGAAGCATTAACCGTTAATGTTTGAGTCAATTTGTATTCAACACCAATCTCAGCACCATAATGCTGTTTATTGATGCCGCTTAAAGCATAGTTTACAAAGTTTTGGTAGCCATCATGATAGAATGTCATTACATCCATTCCATTTTGAAATTGGGTAAAGAAACCACCTAACCTGATTCTTAAGTTAGGAGAATTATGTAAGAAACCACCCTCTACTGTCTGAATATTTTCAGATTGAACTTCAGGCTGAATTGAATTTCTTGTTCTTGTAGCTAAGAAAACATTTTCAAAGAAAGGCGCTCTGTTTCCTACAGCAGCATTTGCATACAAGTAGTTTCTGCCGTTAAGCTTGTAAGTCAAACCGGATTTGATCATAAAGTTGGTAAAACGCATTGTTTTACTCTTACCATATGAATTATTCTGGAACAAACCTACCAGGTTATTGCCTTCTCTATAGAACTGGGTATGTGATAACTGACCGGCTACAAAGATGTCAACTTTGTTTAGTTTGTAAACACCTTGTGCAAATGCGGCGCCTTTAGTTAAATTGATATTATAATCATATCCATACTTATCGCCTACTCCCAATACAATTTTCTGATCGTTTAAGTCCCAGCGGTTAGCAACGTTATCAGAAGGAAATTGTCTTTCAGCAAACTGGTTCAGGTTAAGGTAGAAATCACCACCTAACAGATCCTCTACTCTTTTATAATAGTGGTTATCTTGTTTTTGAAATTGAATACCACCCGTAAATTCTACATTATTGCTTAAACGGGTATTAATGGTAGAATTGAAATTAAACCTGTTGGTATTGGTAATACGTCTTTCCTGGATGTAAAGAGAACGCTTACCAGTTACCTGTGTACCATCTGGATTTCTAACTGTTCTGACATTTGCATTGTTTACATCATACAAACGGTCCCAGTTTACTTGTCTGAGATTTTCATTATTCACCAATTCTTCGCGGATCTGGCTTTCTAAACCCGGGTCAGCTTTGTAGTAACTTGGTAGATAGCGATAGTAATCAGGTCTTGGATCGGCACTGTTATACCAGTCTAAAGCAGTCACGCTTCTCTCACCAAATGAATAAGCGACACCTGTATTTAAAGTAGTATTGTTATTAATACGGAATTCATGATTGAGTAAAAACACTGGCTGGTTTGTTCTGCCAATGCTTGCATTTCTTTTCTTTCCGTTCTGCCATCCCCAGTTAGGATTATAGTAGTTTGTACCGGCTATATCCATCATTTCCTGCACGGCACCACCCTGACGGCCATTTTCTGTAGGCGCACCAAAAGCGGTTAATGATAATAAATGCCTGCTGTTTATCTTTTTGTCAATTGCTGCAAACCAGCCCCATCCATCATAGTAAGTACCTGGTACATATCCTTCACCTGCCCAGCGACGGCTGCCACTTAATGAAAATGCCCAGCCACGCTTGCTCAAGCCGGTAGAATGGGTAAACATGATCCTGTTATTGTAGTTACGGTTACTTGCAGCATAACTTACACTTGTCTGAGCACGTTGTTTACTTGCCCTTACATCTATGTTAGTAGCACTACCAATATCGCCAAAAGCGAATGTCGTAGGTTTTAATCCAAAACTAACATCCCGGTTGCGCATAACATCGTTTAAACCACCCCATAAACCATAAGGTGTAAAACCGTTATCCAGGTTATCCATTGGAATACCGTTCATGTAAGTTGAGAACTCTTCATTATTGTATCCGCGAATACGGAACCTGCTTGCGCTCCAGTTAAAAGTCGCAGCATTAAAGTAAGGATCTCTACCAGCTGATAATGCAGAAGAAATATTCTGCCCACCCCCATCACCAAAGTCATTATCATCTAATGTAACTGTAGGAATATTATCCAACAAGTTTTCCTTTAACTCATTGAACAATGAGTCCTTTCTGGTTTTGGTTGTGTCTGTTTGAGAAAAAGCCTGAGTAACGCTAAATACTCCAGCCAACAAAAGCAGTCTTTTTACTACCATTTTAATTATTTTGGAAAATTGATGCGAAAGTAAAGAATTAATTTCAGTTACTTTGCTCAACAAAATTGATAATTTTTTCTTAATATGGATAAATTATTTTTAAATTAATATTATCATATTCATATTTTTTGCAGTTTTGTATAACAAATTTAAATATTAAGAGTGAAAAAAGCGACAACATTTTTTGTAAGCATCTTATTTTTTTTAGGAGTAACAGCACAAAAAAAAGATTATAAAATTGCCATTGTAGGCTTTTATAATCTGGAGAATTTTTATGATACAGTCAATAATACGACTGTTAATGACGAAGAATTTTTGCCGGAAGGTCCGAGAAGTTATAATGGTAAAATATATTGGGATAAAGTAGGTAAACTGGCCAAAGTAATTTCAGAAATCGGTGTGGACGCATCACCTGCCAGCCCGGATGGCGCTGCCATATTAGGTGTAGCGGAAATTGAAAATGATACAGTATTACACGATTTAATTAAGCATCCCTTAATTGCTAGAAGAAATTATCAAATAGTTCATTACGATAGTAAAGATGCCCGCGGTGTAGATGTTGGCCTACTTTACAATCCAAAATACTTTAAAGTTTTAGAAAGCAAACCGCTTTATGTTCAGTTACCTTATGGTAGTAAAGCCGCAAGTTATACCCGTGATATCCTTTGGGTAAAAGGGGAACTGGATGGAGATATCATACACGTATATGTCAATCACTGGCCAAGCAGAAGTGGTGGTGAAAAAAGAAGCGCACCAGGCAGGGCTGCTGCGGCCCAGGTTGCCAAAAACCATATAGATAGTATTAAAAACGCAGATGGCGCTCAGAAAGTGATCCTGATGGGCGATTTGAATGATGACCCTGTAAGTGCAAGCGTCACTGATGTACTTGGCGCTAAAGGCAAAATAAAAGATGTAAAAGCCGGCGAACTATTTAACCCCTGGTATGAAATGTACAGAAATGGCATCGGTACTTTAGGTTATAATGATGCGTGGAACTTATTCGATCAGATCATTATTTCGGAACCATTCTTAAATAAAGATCAGGCTGGTTATAGATTTTACAAACAATACATTTTTAACAGGGATTATTTAACTGAAAATATTGGCCGCTATAAAGGCTATCCGATGCGTACCTGGGATGGTATGAGTTACCGTGGTGGATATAGTGACCACTTCCCTACTTATATTGTTTTAATTAAGTAAATAGTAACTATTAAATATATTCAAAGCCGGTATCTCATTGTTACCGGCTTTTTCTTTTAAAGCCAAAGTACAAGTTCAAATTTTCTAACCGCGTGCACAAATATCCCCCATTAAATACGGTAACCATTCATAAAACAGGATTTCCATTCAAACAAAAACTGCATTTAATCAGTCCACTATTTATTATCTTAGACCAAATCAAAATAGTAGCACATGAAGCACTCAGTACCGGCAAAAGGCATCTTTTACATTTTCCTGTTTTTTGTTGTCATTATTATTGCAATATTGGCCCTTTTACCAAGATATAAAGTCTGGAGCCAGGAAATGGAGGGTAAAGCAGAGTTTGCAAAAGCAGAGCAGAACCGGCGGATAAAAGTAGAAGAAGCCAAAGCTAACTTAGAAGCAGAAAAACTAAATGCCCAGGCAGAAATTGAAAGGGCAAAAGGTGCTTCTGAAGCCATTAAAATTGAAAACGGCTCGCTTACTGAGCGCTATATACAATATTTGTGGGTGCGTCAGCAAGGAGATAATAAAGATAAAACCGTTATTTATATTCCAACAGAAGCCAACTTACCAATTCTAGAATCTGTCAGGCCATTAAAAACGCCATAAATAAAAAGGCAGCTTGTAAAGCTGCCTTTTTATTACTTATTTTCCTTTATAGTATATTCTCTAAACATTAAGCGAAGGTTCTGATCGCTTGTAAAGTACTTATAAATCCAGTTCACAAATACCTGTATCCTGTTTTTAACACCTACCAGTAAAAACAAATGTAAACCCATCCAGATCAACCAGGCAATCCAGCCTTTAAAATGTCCTTTATCGCCAGGAAAATCTACCACGGCCATTCTCTTACCAACGGTTGCCATAGAGCCTTTATCCTTGTATTCAAACTGCTCCGCAAAAGAGTGCCCTTTTCCACTAATAAAGTTTTTGGCCAGCAATTTGGCCTGGCTTAATGCAACATTTGCTACCTGTGGGTGCCCGCGGGGATATTTTTCCGTTTCCATATAAGCAATATCACCCAATACAAATACACCATCAACCCCTTCTACCTGGTTGTAGCGGTTTACCTTTATCCTGTTACCACGAACAATTAAATCCTTGTCTATTCCTTCTATTAAATTCCCGGAAATACCTGCTGCCCAAATAACCAACTCACTGTCAATAGTATTGCCATTAGTGAGCGTAATAGTCTTACCATCGTAATCTTTTACAATAGTATTTAATTCAACATTCACACCCAATTTTGTAAGATATTCCAATGAATGCTTAGAAGACTTTTCAGACATTGCGCCTAATGTTTTACCGGCACCTTCCAGCAAAATTATTTTCATTTTACTAAAGTCCAGTTCCGGGTAATCTTTTGGTAATACATTCTTACGCATTTCTGCTATAGCACCGCTTAATTCCACACCCGTTGCACCACCGCCCACTACTACAATTGTCTGCAACCTTTCCATCTCTTCAGGTGTTTTTGCCTGGAGCATTTTTTCAAAGTTGTTAATCAGCCTGTTCCTAAGTCCGATGGCTTCTACAGAAGACTTCATTGGTACGCAATGGCTCTTTAAAGTTTCATTGCCAAAATAATTCGTATTTGCACCGGTAGCAATTACCAGTGTATCATATTCAAATGCACCAATATTTGTATTCACTACTTTCCTGCCGGTATCTACATTATTAATATTAGCTACCCGGACCCTTACATTATTACTTTTATGAAATACTTTTCTTAGAGGAAAAGAAATATTGCTGACATCAATACTACCTGTAGCTACCTGGTAAAACAGAGGCTGAAACTGGTGGTAGTTATTTTTATCTATCACTAATACTTCAAAACCCGGCTTATTATTGAGTGCCCGAGCCAATGCTAATCCTGCAAATCCGGCACCGGCAATTATTATTTTCATTTAATAAGAATTTTCTTGAACAAAGATAAATAACTTTCAATATTTTCTGAAAGTTTTATAATCAGATTTAACGCTTAAATAACATCAGTATTTTATGAAAAAATGCCAATGATATCTATCAAACCCATTTCAATGATTCCGTATATTTTACTAACACTAACAGAATTAACAAAAACTGTACTATTAATAATTTAGATATACCAAATATTATTTAATGCTGCGAAGTAAGTACTAAAAAAATGAACAACTATACTGTAGTGTGTGAGTTTTACACAATAAGTATTTATAAAAAAGTGGGAATAAAATGGAAAGGAATAAAATAAAAAATGTCAGGCTACTTACATCGCACCGCTACAACCATCTACCCTTGCTACCTTCCGATCCTGGGGGACTTCAACAGGAGCTGGTCGTGTAAGACCTGACGGTGCAAATGTAGATGGTTATTTTGTATCGGCAAATTTTTCGGATTATTTTTTTGATATTTTTATATATCAAATATATTATTTTTCAGCTTCGTCCGTATTGGCATCATTGAACCATAAAGAAACTTCCCTGTCAAAGCCGGCAGTATAATTAACAGTGAGTTCTTCACCCGCTTTAATGTCCCTGGTAGTGATAATGGATATTGTTTCCTCACCATAATCCATAGCGTATTCACAGTTATTATTTTCATCATGGTTATACATACTTACATAACCTAATGCCACAATCGCTTGTGTTTCATCTTCGCCCCATTCAAAAATATAATAGAACAATTTAGTCTGCTCCACAATTTCCCGGTCTTCCGGGCTTAAAACTATTACCGGTGCAATTTCTATTTCGGTATGGGCAGGTAGTGATTTTTTAGTAAAAACGCCCCGGCCTTTCGCTCCTGATGATGCTATAAACAAATTCCTGTTTCTCATGGTTACACAATTGCAATGTCTGTATTTTAATCTAAAATTTTTATTAAACTGTCAAGGCTTCCTGCTGCAATATTTACCTTATCTTTTAATTTTATCAGCGAACTGGTATCAAACTGGTTTACCTGCTGGTACTCATGTATCTTATTAAGTGTAGTGGTTATTTTAAGTACTTCAAACCAATCATTCAATTCTGCAATAGCAGTATCCAACTGGCTGTTATAAAAACGGTATGACTGGATACTTTCATAATATGACCGTTTACTACTGTCTATCAGTAAATGCATCCTGCTTTTTAAAACGCTGTCTGTAATCTGCTCTATATGTAAATTGGCAACATTATAATAGGTTTCGTTATGCCCGTTATATTTAAGAAAATAAGCATTGCTATCATTGCGCATTTTTTTAAGTAAATCAATTTCTTTTTCTATCTTATCAAACTGGGGGTATTCTTCCTGGAGTTCATTAAAAATATTGTCCAGCATATCACTATAGGTCCTTTTAGTAATAGAACTTACATCCAGTACTTTTTCCTCCATAAAAGACTCAGGCTTTGCCTTATCTTTTTTCTTGCAGGAAAAAATAAAAACCGATACCAGCAGAATTGAAATTTTAATTACATTGTTCTTCATTACTAAAAAATTCTTTTCAAATGTAAACTAATTTAGTGTTGTTTATTGCAACATCTTATTGATGTTTTAAAAGCAATGTAGAATTGGAAAATTCATGAATAAACTTTAGGTTTGTTTTATAAAAAAATAACATGTCCGAAAATAAAAACAATCAACTGAACATCGAAATTTCTGAGGAAGTAGCTGAAGGTACCTATGCAAATCTTGCAATTATTACACATAGCCATGCAGAGTTTGTAGTAGACTTTGTAAATGTAATGCCGGGAACTCCAAAAAGTAAAGTAAAAAGCCGCATCATTTTAACACCGCAGCATGCAAAAAGATTAATGCATGCTCTTATTGATAATATCAACAAATATGAAGATGCCAATGGTCATATTAAAGATCTAGAAAGTGTGGATGTACCGTTAAATTTCGGTGGACCGACGGCACAGGCTTAAAATCATTTAAGATAAAAATATGAGAAAGCTTTACAATTGATCTGCATTAATTGTAAAGCTTTTGTTTTATTCCTGACTCGTCAATAGTAAAACAGCCCTGTCAACAAATTTTATTGCTGAATAAAAGAACAGCAGTAAAAATGTTTTATAAAAATTATCGCACCTGGTAAAGAAACCGCTCTGAAATTACAGAACGATTTCTAAATGGAACATTGGATTTAATTAACGCAAAACAATCAGTTACATTTGCCATGCGTCCCGGCCCTATTATTTGTAAACCGATATGTATTAAAATATAGAGTACATAAAAGTATCGGACATCGCTTACAGCCCGATTTTTACACATACTTGCAATATAAGATTCAATACCTGACATGCTTTAATTCGTGAAAGCTGAGTCATTGAGATAAAAGACAAGTCACCAATACCTTTATCTGCCTGATATAATAAACAGCGGCTCAAATATAGCGGATAACTCTTCAACAAACAATTATTATTCTTTTGGGGCTCTCATCTGAATTCACCTTATTTAAACTTCAGTTCCGGCTGCAAAAGGCACGGTATTTTGTACGTAAGTTCAACCGGCGCACATGCCTTCCGAAATAAAAATCCTATGCTATCATCCGTACAAAATACTGGCTCGTTCCTCGCCACCTTTTGTATCCGGCAGCCACTCACCGGTATCAATCCTGTCAACATTAAAAAAATGGCTAGTGTAGACACACCAGCCGTTACTTAACCCTAAAACAATCAATTATTCATAAAATATTAATCTTTAATAAATTTGTGAACACAAGTGCTGCCTTCACTATCAGATATTATCATAAAATAAATACCTTTAGTAAGTAGAGATACATTTATGTCCATATTTGCCTGGCCATTGGCCGCCTTTAAAGTCATCATCGTTTTGCCTGAATAGTGATCAATCCTGATATGGCTCTTTGCTGAAAGGCCTGAAACAGTGATGATATTTTTGGCAGGATTGGGAAATAACTTTATTGCACTTTCACTATTAATTATATTTAGAGATATAATTCTGGACAAAGTAGAAGTTCCGTTGACATCCACCTGGTTCAACCGGTAATAGTTGATACCGTTTACCGGATGATGATCGGAAAAATCATATAATAACTGGCTGCTGCTATTACCACCGGAAACTTTAGAATTTAAATAACCGATATTATTCCAGATATTGCCATCAGTACTTTTTTGGATGTGGAAGCCTTTATTGTTTTGTTCAGAACCGGTTGTCCAACTTAAAACGGCAGTACCTGATTTTTGTATAACAGAAAAACTCAGCAGATTTACCGGTAATACGATCGGGTATGAAACATAATAATCTTCAATTTCCCCGTTAATGACAGCTACTGCCCCATTCTGAGCCTTGGTAAATAAAGTATTTTCTGCCGTTGCGGCTATTCTGACAGCACCTGAAGATGCCCCTGTATTTGTACCGCCGTTATTAAATATAAAAGGCACCTGAAATAATACCGGACTGCCGTGTAGTTTACTGCCTGTTACAAAAATATCATCCGCATCTGTAAAAACACCATTACCGTTCGCGTCAAACCAAACACCATAATAAACCAGTTTGCCTGGTGAACTGTTACCATTTACCGTAATATTAAAGTTCATATTTATTGTAGCCTGCTTCCAATCGAAACCTTCAAATACAAACGGGTTAAATTGCGAACCATCACCTGTTACACCAACTTCTTCGCTGGTTATAAACAAACCTCCGTTCCTGCCTGCATTCGCCTGGTTGGCCTGGTTCGGATAACTGGTATTATTGCCCAGCCATACCCTGCCGTTATTGCTTAGGTCCAATGATAATAAGCTGGCAGAAGCCTGTGGCCAGGTAACCGTTGCAGCAGCTACCGGCAGATTGCCGTAATCACAACTGGCGACAGATACTGTTACCGGGGCACTTGCAGGACTGAAGCAATTATTAGCTGTATTGTAGTAAAAAGCATAGTAGGTACCGGCACCGGCATTATTGGCCACCGCAGCTGTAAGTGGTGTACCGGAATGTGTATTATTCGTAAACCATACCAGGCTGGAACTACCGGGGATTGTTCCGGAATGAACAGCATTCAGGTTATACCCGGTAGCCGGACAATGAGCCATAACGCCTGTACTACTTAGCGTAGGCGCATTGCTACCTGCCGGGCAGGCAATAACGGAAAGACAAACATTCCCGATATTATTGGTAAGATTGGAACTAATGCTGACGATCCTGGAAGCGGAGTTGGTAAATGCGGCAGGATTAGTACTGCAGCCTGCATTTAACTGGCCGCTTGCATTGGTGACATTTACGCTGATAGTGGCAGTGGTACCAGCAGCTATTGAATAGCCTGTTGCAGTAACAGAAGTACCACCTGCGGTAGCTGTAACAGTACCTCCTGTTAAACCGGTAACGACCACATTTGGCGTACCTGCTATTCTTAAACCGGCAGGCAGATTATCTGTAAAGTTAAGCCCTGTTTGGGCAATGCTGCCGCTACTGTTATTGGCAATTGTAAATGTATAGGTAGCTGTACCTCCGTTAATAATTGTAGAAGGGGCTACACTTTTGGTGAGAGTTGGATTGGGCGCTACGGATATTGAGAAATTATCATACATATAATAAACCGTTTGATAATAACTGCTACTGTAAGGGATGGATGATACGCCGGGACGGAACTGTCCTACGGTCATATATTGTTCTCCGCCTGTTGCTTTGTATTCTAATGTTACCTGCTGCCATGTATTACGCGAGGCACTCCCGTAAACGGTGGTATTTGTTGCAGGGATTAAAGTTCTTCCTGAGCCAAATGAGTTTACAATGGAACCTTGCCCTGAGTTTCCTGCATTGGAACTGGTGGGAGCACTTGTTGAAAAACAAAGGCCAAGATACCCACGCTCAGAAGCAGGAAGGTCCAGGTAAGTAGCACCTGAAGGGAAAGAAGGCAGATTGGTACCGTATAAATGTGACACCCAGAATGTAATAATATAAGTGCGGCCTGCTATCATGGATGTTGAAAACTGGTTGGTAGCATATTCTTTGTAATCAATGCCGTAATTCTCCAGAAAAGCCCCAAGATAGCCGCGGCCACTTTGCGCGGCCCCGACTGTACTATTGTGTGAAAAACCACATGAATTTAAATAATCACTTGTAGCGGCTGTTGGGGTATGCCAACCGGTGACATAATCTACGGAATAAAAATCATAGGTGGAATAATAGGGCGGGCAGTAAGTATATGTTTCAAAACCCGGATTAGAGATAGACTGCGCAAGGCTTTGAAACGTATTGATAAAAAATAATGATATTGTGAACAAAAAAATCCTGTATAACTGTTTCATTGGGGTTGGGTTATTTAGTGATGATTGAGAATACCGGTGTACTTATCATTTCTGATGTTTTTTTGGTTTGACAGGTAAAATAAACTGTGTCTTTAACATCTCTTACTGTTAAGAAAAACCTGGAAGCGACAGGAGATAAACCAAGGGTTTCAGAGACTTTGATCGTTGACAAATCATACATTAAGCCTTCCTGAGCAGGCAAAGAGAGTTTTAATTCATCACCAGCATCTAACACTTTTAAAGATTCTGCTGAGAATACTATTTTGACCTGGCTTTCTTCTCCGGCAGGCAATAAAAGATAATTGTACCTGATTATTTTTCCTGCTGCCGTTTTTAAACTGCCTGCTTTGGTGGTCTGGGCATTGGAAACTAGAGTAGCTGATAGGAGCAATCCTAAAAGAAATAGTTTTCTCCTGAGAAATGTACACATAGAAAAAATGTAGGAATGTTTCATGATTAATGTGGGTATTTAAAATTGAATGTGCGGTTGGTAATATGGGATCCTTTTATGATTACACTTGAAGGATCCTCATTTTAAAATATTATTGCAATAGTCAAGGGGAATATGGGGTTATTGTTGTTTAATGTCACCTGGTTTAAACGGTGTCAAAACTATTTCAGAATTTAAGAATAACTGTTTTTTGGCATACATCAGTGATACAACAAATAAAAAATATTATATAAATATTTCATTACTAATAAATTATGTAAAAACATCAAAAAACAAACGAGATGGAATATTTATCTAAAAATACCTGTTGTTGTACCTGTGTTGTACCTCAACAGCCTTAGTTATATTGTTTTTTATTTACCTTTGAAAACGACAATTCCTTAACACTATTAAAAAAAACATGTTGAAACCCTTAACTACTACTGTACCCTTATTTAGCTTTCTTACATTTTGCAGCCGGCCCTATTATTATCAAATATTTCTTTTATATAAAAAAGTGGCCAATCAGCACCATTATTAAAAAAATAGAATATATTTATCGCTGATCGTGCGATCCAATACAATGGAATTAGGGTTGGTTGGATCGGGAAAGTACTTCTTAACTTATACTTTATATTTAAAATCTGCTCTATAGATTTTAATCCCAAAACAAAATGAATTATCATACATATAATTTCATAAACAGGCTTATGTGTGCCTGTGTCATATTTGTGGTATCCCTGCATGCTTCTACATCCTCTGCTCAAAAATTAACACCAGGCCAGATTGATTCTTTATTGATAAAAGAGGCTTATTACATTGTACAAAGCAAATCCTTTGATGAAGCGCTGAAATGGAATGACAGTCTTTTACTATTATCCCAAAAACAACATTATACAAGAGGGGTACTTTTGGCTAAACTGAATATTGCTAACAGATACTGGAATTACGGAAAACTGGATGAATGTATCGGCTTATTGAATGAAATCAGAAAAACTGCGGAAACAGAACTACCGTCTGATGTATATATTATGGCAAGGGTTTGTCAATATTATTCCCAGGCATATAATACTTTAGCTTTGTTTCCACTTAGCCTTGACAATAACCTGAAAGCTATTTCATTTGCTCTGAAAATAGATTCCGCCAATGTGAGGAATAGTGTGATATCAAATATTTATTTAACGAGATCCAATATTTTCAATAATCTTAAACAAAGCGATTCCTCTAAATACTATTTATTAAAGTCCTATGAGTTTAAAAAGAATGCGGTGGTCCTTGTTACCCTGGCGTCATACTATATGCAACAGGATGTAAATGATGATTCTGCTAAGCGATACCTGGATAAAGCAATGGCATATATCAATAACAAGGAAAAAAGGATGCGTGAATACGACAAATCTGTTACGTATTTTACCTACGGTAAATACTACCTTAATAAACATAATTACGGGCTTGCCACTGAATATATGGAAAAGGCCCTGGCATTCGGATTGAACAAAAAAAACTACAATCACTTATCAGATATCTACCGGCACCTGGTGCTATGTTATAAAAGATTAGACAATATAGTAATGGAGAATAAATACCTTGCTAAATACAATGAACTAAAGGATAGTATTAATGAATCGCAGGCCAGACTAATTGAAGATTCTATAAAAAAAATAGAGGAACAGGAAAATAAAGTGATAGCAAAAAATAAAACGCTATTTATTTATACCAGCTGCGGCATAATTATCATTTCAGGATTATTAATTGCTTTAATCCGGAATAACAGAAAAAAGCAAAAAAAGTTGCTGGCAAAGGAAGCTATCATCAGGAAAAATATGGAGTTGCTGGAAATGAAACATGAAGAGGTAGAACTACTCAAAAAGCGGGTAGAAGCTGAAAAAGCTTTTATAATGGAAAAAGAGGAGGAAGCAGAAGTACTTAAAAGAAAAATAAACAATATTACTGATGAACTAAAAGAATTGGCGCAGGATAATGACCCGCTACTATTATCGAAGTTCCAGGAAGCCTACCCTGAGATCATTAATAAACTACTGTCCATTAATCCAGGATTAACACAACCTGATCTTGTATTTTGTATTTACCTCTGGTTGGGATTTTCATCGAAAGAAATTGCGAATTATACTTTTACCCAACACCGCTCTATGCAGACCAAGAAGTACAGGCTTCGTAAAAAGCTCGATCTTAGTTCTGAGGTGGACTTATACCTGTTTTTAAGAAATGAACTATAATGCGTTGAATATAGTATAGATGCAGAAAGGCTGCAGGATACAGCGGGCAGGCGTAACTGACGCCTGGTACGAGCCCGCAAGGTGATATGTACTTTAAAATATAAAGGCGAGTACGACACCCCGCAGTAGCCTGAACAAAGGCTTAATAAAGTGCTAAAAGCTGACAGCCCCAAATTAACTGCAATAAAAAAAGGTTGAATTAAATGTATTCAACCTTTTTATTATTAATTACTTACTTTTTTCAGGAATTTGTCTAAAATAACATTGAACTCTCCGGGCACTTCCATCATTGGAGCGTGGCCACATTTATCTATAAAATAAAGTTCGCTGTTTTTAATCAACTTATGGAATTCTTCTGCCACGTATGGCGGGGTAATAATATCATCTTTGCCCCATATCAGCAGGGTTGGAACATTAATCTGGTGCAATTCATTTTCCAGATTATTGCGAATGGCAGATTTAGCCAGGGCAATAATTTTAATTACTTTCAACCGGTTATTGGTGATATTAAAAACTTCGTCCACCAATTCTTCTGTTGCCATTGCCGGGTCGTAAAATGTTACCTCGGTCTTTTTACGGATATATTCTCTGTCTCCGCGTTTAGGGTAAGAATCCCCCATGCCATTTTCGAACAAGCCGGAACTACCGGTGAGTATCAGGGATTTTATATTTTCCGGGTGCTTTATAACGTGTACCAGCCCAACATGACCGCCAAGGCTGTTGCCTAACAAATGAATGTTTTTATAGCCTAATGTTTCAATAAATTTATTGACATATTTTTCAAGGCCACCAACAGTTGTGTTAAAGATATCCAGATCGAATAATGGCAGTAATGGCACAACGACTTTATAGTTTTGGGAGAAATGATCTACCAAATCCCTGAAATTACTTAATGCACCAAAAAGCCCATGAAGCAGCACCAGCGGCTCTCCTTGTCCTTCCTCTATATAACTAAATTTATCTTTCGTCTTTATTTGATAATCCATTTTTTCTTGTAATATCTTAATATAAAGTTGTTATTTACATTTTACTAAATGCGGTTCTTTACTATACGGCGACTTTCTCTAACAAGATATTTCTCGGCTAAAATAAAGGATTTACCATAATTGTAATCCATTAGAGCGAAAATTTTTTAAATAGCCTTAAGACCCGGAGTCATGAAGACCATTAAAAAATTCTTTTAATTCCGAAAACATATCCTGAAATACTGGTAAAATTTTACCGATATTATTGATAACATAGGGTCCCCATGGCTGTATATATGGCCAGAGTACAGAACCGGCAAGTGTTTCGGGTTTAATAATACCAATATTTCCGGCATAAAAAACTATCACGCTTATAAATATTAAATACCAGGCTACATAAAGCAAAATACCTCCCAACCTGTTTATCCAGCCCAGTAATGCCAGTTGCACCACTTTTTCAATGAACCTGGCGCCCAGCCTTACCAGCAATACCGCTAAAAGAAATACCAATACAAATGACAACAGTGGTAGTACAGATTTTGCGACACTGCTGTTATCCCCTAAATAAGCGGCTACCACTGTACTGAATTTCATGGCGGCCAACAAGCCGATAATATAAGAAACAAATGTAAATACCGATAGAATTAACCCTTTTGAGAACCCTTTTATCGCACCAATAATAATAAGGACTCCGAGTATGATATCGATCATTTCTTCTTAAGTTTACTTACTATAAACAGCAACATCGGCTCATCATTTTCAGGCCTGTCCATAGGACCGGTCTTTACCTGTTGTAACTGATCTAAAACATCCAATCCTTCTTCCGTAATACCAAAAACAGTATAGTTGTTATCTAAATGGGGAATTCCCCCTTTGGTAGTGTATAACTGATACTGTGCTTCGTTTAATTTTAAACCACGACGTTCCGCATATTGTTTTAAATCGGCAAGCGTATATACTTTTCCCTGCGATATATAAAACTGGCAATTACTGCTGGCCTTCTCAGAATTATTATCTCTTGCAGCTGCCAGCGTTCCCCGTTCGTGAAAAATTCCGAGATCTGTTTTTATTTCCGCAGGGATTCTGCCTCCTTTTGCTTCTCCTTCGCCAAGTGTTTCACCTGCTTTCGCTCCCCTGCTATTAGGATCACCGCCCTGAATCATGAAATCTTTAATAATCCTGTGAAATAATAAGCCGTTGTAAAAACCACTATCTACTTTATTTACAAAATTATCTCTGTGTAATGGTGTTTCATTATACAAGCGTAAGACCATATTGCCTTTATTCGTTATTACCAATACCCGGTAAGCATCATTTTTAGAACTGTACTTTTTTTTGTACGTTTTTAAAATAGATTTTTCTTCTGCCGTTAAATGTTTTGTTACTGAACGCTGACTACCGCAAGCAGACAATAATGCGACGCTTACCAGCACCAGCAATGATAGTAATTTGTTCATAAACTCGGATTCTTCTTATTTTTTAAGCAAACTTCTGTACATCAAAATATAATAAAACATGTTCTTTTAAAAACTTCTCCTGCTCTATTACATTATAAGCAGGCAATTCTTTGATTTGTTTAAAATGCGGCCAGCCATCTTTATCAAAATCTGTGCGTTCATAGTACCCGCTTGGCATGAGTACTGTACAAACAGCTACATGCATCAGATCTTGTTTTTGTTCTTTGGTAAATTTTAGTTTAAAATTATTAACTTCCTGTGTGCCTATTAAAAATAAAATAGTTTCCATATCGGGCTTCTTACCAAAGCGCTCTACCAATTCAGCCTCCAGTTGCCACCAACGCACTTGTAAATCGTCTTTTACATTCATGCGCCAAAATTACGAGTATTTAGCCTTTACTTAATCAGCCAATATTAATCTGTAAATAATACGCGTTTTATAATATTCATTTGTGAACTGCTGATGATTACATGCTGTACTTGCAGTAAGTCTGCCGTAAACACTATTTCCTGGGCATTATATGGTATTACGGTGTATAAGGAATTACACAATAAAATATGAAAACGATCATCTCTTACATCGTAAACGACTATTTTGCATTCATCATTTTTAAGACTTCCTGTGTCTATTACTTTTATCATTACAGGGAAATCCAATAAACCCAGTCCGCTGTAAATAGGGTCTAAAGATGCATCGAAATAGCGATAGAAATGAAAATTACAAGTGCCGCTTTCCTGCAAATAGGCCTGCATCTGGTGTAATTTAAAGTACATACAGTTTAAAGGAGTGGCATATTCCTGGATTTTACCAGCATCAAGCCAGTTTTGCGTTACCATATTAAAATATTCCAAAGTAGGCGTACCCACATCCATTTTATAATCGAACGCTTTATAACCCGGCACCACATAACCTGGATAGAAATAGGCCATCCCTTCCTGGCGGCAATAGGCCATTTTCTGGAACATCAGGAATTTTCCTAAACTATATTTTTTATATGAGGGATCATAAAAACAACTAATGCCGGCACTGCTTAAAGCGCCAATATCCAATATACCCACTGCTATCAACTTTGTATCATCATACACTTTAAATGCCAGTGTATTATAACAGGAATCAAATTCCCCGGCATATAGCAAGTCGCTCAGGCTTTGAGACATCTGGTAACTCATACTTTTCCTGTATAAAGTATAAAGTGCTTCCATTTCATCATCTATCTGCAATGGCTCGATCACCAGTTCAAAACCTTGATTTTTCTTGATGATCTCACGTTCCTTTTTCGTAGCGATATAATCATACAATTTTACCCTTAACCAGATAGCATCATAAAACTGGTTGTTAAAGCATAAAAAATGAGTAGTGAAGATTGCCTGGTGCATCCTGAACCAGCCAGCGGAAAAATACCTGTCCAGTACCTCTGGCAGTAACGTCCCATGTATTTCTAAATTTGCATAAGGACCAATGGTGCTTCCAATTCTAAAAAAGCTGATAATAAATAATCTTTAAGTTAGTAAAAGGCTACTTTTAAAAGTATTTGCAGGCTTCCTGCTAATCAAATATACAAATATCATAGTTTTGGCACAATAAATATTCTTACATTATTGAATTTTCAACAAACTAGGATCTCTTAAATACATTCTAAATGATTAATTAGCAGATTCAATCAATAAATAACGTATCATATGAAAAATTATTTTAAGTTAAGTTTCGCAATCATTATGTTTTTTTGCAATCTTCAGCAAACTTTTGCCTGGGGACTAACAGGCCATAGAGTGGTGGCGCAGATTGCGGAACAGAATTTAAGTAAAAAAACTAAAAAAGCAATTGCCGGCCTCATAGATAACCAGAGTCTGAGCTGGATTGCCAACTGGCCTGATTTTATAAAAAGTGATACGACGGGTTACTGGAAAAAAGCATCTTCCTGGCATTATATCAATGTAGACTCTAACTACAGCAAAGAAGATTTTATTAAAGAGATAAACAGCCAGACAATTGAAAGTGCTTATAACCAGCTACCTGTTTTAATTGCCCAGATAAAGGATAAAAACCTGGACAGGACAAAACGTCAGCAGGCTTTAGCATTTTTAATACATATTATCGGGGATATTCATCAACCAATGCATGTTGGCCGCAAATCGGATTTGGGCGGCAATAAAGTAACTGTTTACTGGTTCAAAGTTCAAACCAATCTTCATAGCATATGGGATGATGAATTTGTACAGCACCAGGGGTATAGCTATACGGAATATGCGAACGAATTACAGCGCACCTATGCTGCGAAGAAAGACGAATTCAAAACGGGTCTGGCACAAGACTGGCTATATGAATCTTATAAATTAGCAGGCAATATTTACGCCCGCACACCTCCTGAATCAAAATTAAGTTACCTGTACAATTATATTTTTAAAGATACTTTAGATACCCAGTTATATAAAGGCGGTTTGCGTTTGGCTGAAGTGTTGAACAGCATCTTTTAAGTTTACAAATAAGAATTGATATTTATAAAAACAGGTGCACAGATATGCTACTATCCGTGCACCTGCACAAATTAAAATTTATCAACATCAGATTTCCCGCTCTACAACCTTTACCATATCGGAAATATCTGTGGTAATAGGGATGGCACCAACCTGCACAACTGCTTTTTTCCCTCTTATCGTATTGACTGTACCAACCTGGCGGTTTTTGACCAGTTTTACTAAATCACCTTCTGTTATTTCGCCTTCTACTTCTATATATTTTTCATCAAATTTCTTATCTTTCTTAATCTGGACTTTTGGCTTTTCTTTTCTCTCGAACAATAACCACTGAATGTTCTGGATCACTTCATTTTTGTTCTCTGATTTCCGCCATTCCACAATCATCGCTTTCAGTTTCCGTTCCATATCCTTAAGAAACAATAATTGTTCGTCCGTATGTTTGTTCTGGTGTTTTAGCAATTCTACCTGCTGGCGATGTTTCTCCTTGTCCAACAGTTTTTCAAGCTCTCTTTTAAGACGGTCATTTTCTTTCACCTGCTTTTCAAGTGCTGACTCTCTTCCTTCCAGGCGTTGCAGATCCTGTTCTGTTTTGTTCAATAATTTGTCCAGATTATACTGATTCTCATCTACCAGTTTATGCGCACGGTCTATCAGATGCTTTGGCAACCCAATACGTTCAGCTATTGAAAATGTATAACTGCTTCCCGGTTTGCCTACTACCAGTTTATACAAAGGGGAAAGTGTTTGTTCGTTAAACTGCATGGCACCATTTATAATGCCCGGTACGCGGTTTGCCATTACTTTTAAATTAAGATAGTGAGTGGTGACTACCCCGAAACTGCGCTTTTTACCGAGTTCCTCCATGATCACTTCCGCAAAAGCTCCTCCGAGGTTAGGATCACTGCCGCTACCGAGTTCATCTATAAAAAATAAGGTTTTACCGTTAGCAGTTTCTATAAAATGCTTCATATGCTTGAGATGGGAAGAATAAGTACTCAACTCAAACTCTATACTTTGTGTATCACCTATATGTATGTAAAGCTGCTTGAAAATGCCTAATTTACTCACACTGCTTACAGGGATCAGTAACCCGGCCTGGACCATTAACTGGCATAACCCGATTGTTTTCATGGTCACTGTTTTACCACCGGCATTAGGCCCGCTGATTACCAATATCCTGTTCTTTTCATCTAAGTGAATATCTAACGGTATGGTCTTCTTATTTTGTTTTATATTGTACAAAAACAGCAAAGGGTGGAAAGCCTCTACCAGTTCTACATGAGCGTGGTTGGTTATCTGGGGCATATTCGCACTCATTTCTACTGCCAATCTTGCTTTTGCTTTTATAAAATCGAATTCACCAACAATTTCGTAGTAGTTTTTAAGCAATGCATGGTAGGGATGAATATTGGCCGTCAGCTGTCGGAAGATCCTGTACACTTCCTTGCTTTCCTCACTTTCCAGGCTCATTATTTCATTGCTCAGCCCGGTAGTTTCTTCGGGTTCAATATATGTGGTTTGACGACTATCGCTTTCTCCGTGAATAATGCCTTTAATAATGCGTTTATTTTCGGCAATAACAGCCAATACCCGCCTGCCGTTCATAAAGCTCTCTTCCATATCGGCCAGGTAGCCTTGCTTATTCATTTTTTGAATAAGCTTATCGAAGATTCGACGGATCTCATTTCTTTTCCTGTACAAACTCATCCTGATCCTGTACAGTTCCTCACTGGCATTATCTTTCACTACACCGTAATCATCAATAATATCATTGATCATTTCCATTATTGTTTTTTCGTAGTAGCTGTTGTCAATTACTTTGGACAAAAAAGGATTGGATTCACGATGGTCTTTATCAAACCAACGAAAAATACTCTGCATATTTTCCAGCAACTTTCTTAGAAAAGTAAATTGTTCGCCATTGAATACGGCACCTGGTATGCTTAGCAATTTTATTTCTTTGGCTATATTTTGTCTGAAATCGTTAGGAAAATACTGCCCGGATAAAAGTAAGACCTTAAATTCATGCGTTTGTCTTAGTTCCGTGTCTATATAATTAAACTGGGTATGTATTCTAAGCTGGGAAGCTTTGTTTTTAGCGTACTCTGTAGAGCATTTCTCTATTAATAATTGTTGTATTTTGTCCAACTCTAGCTGTATCAGCGCCGATTCCGGATATAATTTCATTATCTGTTCTATCTCTTAATTTCCCGGCAAATTTCGGAATAAAATTGATTATAATAAAAATCTATCAACCAGGATTGTAAATGCAGTTAATATATTATATTTTAAATAGTAAAGTCAATTCTAAATCAACAAACTATTTATTTTTCATTAATTCGCTTGAAAATTTGAGGTTTATTTAAAATTTTATCGCAATTTTATAATTGATATTTTTATGATACCGATTGTTTAAGGATTTTTAATTTAAAGTCAATTAACCCAATATTATCAAATTATTAATTGAGGTTCTGAAATGTGATAAGATGCTTGCTTCTTTTAAATTTGCAAACCAATTAGCTTTTTCTGCTATTATTTGCAAAAGCTACATTCTAAATTAAACTTTATATAGATGTCTGGAATCAATTCTTTTTTCAAGATTTTCACTCCGAAAAACGTAAAATTTTACGATTTATTCGAGCAGGTAGCCGACAATGTGGTAACGATGTCCAAGGAACTATGCTTACTGGTGAAAGAAACCGATGCTGATAAAAGAAAAACAAGAGTAGTAGAAATCGAAAGATTAGAGCATGTTTGTGATGACATCAGTCATACGACATTTACTGAACTTAGCAGGAACTTCATTACCCCATTCGATAGAGAAGATATTCATGCCCTGACAACTGCCCTGGATGATGTGGCAGATTATATTTACTCAAGTGCAAAAAAGATCAACTACTACCGTTTAAATCCTAATGAAGAAGGTATTCATAAATTAGCAAACCTGATTGCTTCCGGCTGTGAGCAGTTACGCAATGCGGTTTATGGCTTAAGGCACATGAAAGAACTGCATGTAATTACAGAAGCCATTGTTAAAATGAACGCGTTTGAAAATGAAGCAGATGATGTATTTGATTTATCTATTGACCGTTTATTTGAGTTAGAGCACGATTTCAAACAGTTAATTAAACGTAGAGAATTATACCAGACAATGGAAACTGCTACCGATAAATGTGAGGATGCCGGTAACGTTATAGAGAGTATCATTATTAAATATGCCTAGTCGCATTTTTATTAAGATACAAAAAACTATAAAATTTAAATCGCACGCATGTTTACATTATTAGTAGCCATTATTATACTGGCATTTATATTCGATTATATCAATGGTTTTCACGATTCTGCGAACTCTATTGCTACAATTGTCTCTACAAAAGTTCTAACACCTGTTCAGGCTGTAATATGGGCTGCAGTTTTCAACTTTGCCGCTTACTTTATTTCTTTATACGTTATAGGTGAGTTCAAGATCGGTAACACCGTTGCAAAATGGGTAAACCCGGATTTTGTTACATTAGAAGTATTACTGGCGGGTATTATTGCCGCTATTACCTGGAACCTTATCACATGGTGGTTTGGTATCCCTTCCAGTTCTTCCCATACTTTAATGGGAGGTTTTATAGGTGCGGCATTGGCCCATGCAGGTGGTTTCAGCGGTGCTTCCGGCGATGTTATTAATTACGCCAAAGTATTACCTACTTTCCTGTTTATATTCTTCGCCCCATTGATCGGAATGTTCATCGCGTTTATCATTACAGTAATTATTCTCTGGATAAGTCGCAAAAGCAATCCCTACAAGGCAGAAAGCTGGTTTAAAAGGCTGCAATTAGTATCAAGTGCCGCCTTCAGTTTAGGCCATGGTGCTAACGATGCACAAAAAGTAATGGGTATCATAGGTGCAGCAGTAATTTATTACGAATTACAGACTGGCAACCTTGAATATATTAACACGCCGGTTGACCAACGGTTTAGTCACTTTGTTCAGCATTACTGGTGGGTGCCATTGTCCAGTTTTATTGCTATTGCATTAGGTACACTTAGCGGTGGCTGGAAGATCGTAAAAACGATGGGTACACGTATTACTAAAGTGACGCCTTTAGAAGGCGTAGCGGCAGAAACTGCCGGTGCTATTACGTTGTATGTTGCAGAACATATGGCCATCCCGGTAAGTACTACACATACAATCACCGGTGCTATTATTGGTGTAGGTGCTACCAAGCGTTTAAGTGCTGTACGCTGGGGGGTTACAATCAGCTTACTTTGGGCATGGATCCTTACCATTCCAGTGAGCGCTGCTTTAGCGGGCATCATCTATTACATCGTTAAGTTATTTGTATAACTTCTAGATTACAATATTAAAAATGGGATATACCTGGTAAGTATATCCCATTTTCTTTTTAAGCAGACTGGCTTCTATCTATTTCTTATACAAAGCTTTCCATTTATAAGTTATAAAATCCAACTCTGGTATTATAAGTCATATCTTCTGACATATTTACTTAGAAAAGACCAAGATTATTTAATCCAATTAAAAAGTATCTTCTTTTTAAAGGTTTCATTATATCCGGCCAAACGGTTTTCAATCAGAGTTTACTTATCTTACCGCTGCCGGACTTATTAAAAGTGATCTGAGGTTCTCCTTTATAATAAATAGAACCACTCCCGCTAATACCTGCCTCTAATTTATCGTGGGCATAAACCTTTATCTTTCCACTGCCACTAATATTCACTTCAGCTTCATTGCTTTCAATATTATCGAGGTTCAATGTACCACTCCCGCTTATCTTACCTTTCAACTTATCTGAGAATCCTGTTAAGCTGATTGTACCACTCCCTGATATACCTGTTGTCACATTTGGTGACTTTATTCCAAATTCGATATTGCCACTACCGGATACCTTTGCCTCAAAATCTTCATTCGTACTAAATATTCCGTTACCAACGATATTGCCACTCCCCGAAATCTGCACTTCCTCTACTTCCGGCATCATCACTCTCACTTCTATTTTTTTAGACGTGGAAAGTGATACGTTGTTTTCCAGCTTAATTCTTAGCAGGTCATCCTCTTCTACCCCAATCTTTATATAGGGCAAAAAAGCTTCATCGGCCTCCACTTCTACTTTAAAAGTCGTTGAAGGTTCAACATATACTTTAAAAGGACCGCTGACTTTTATTTTATCAAAATTATTAGCATCTATCTGTTCTGTTTTTGTTACGCCGGACTCATCTATACCGTTTATCAGATTACAAGATGTAATAGAAAGGCTGAATACAAGAAAGATATAAATGTAAAGTTTTCTCATAGTTATAATTTGCATAAAAATAATACATTCTATAAAATAAAAAGCAACTAAGTAAAAACAAAGTTGCGTTGTTAGACTGCTTGCTATATAATAAAGGCGTTACGGTTGGATTCGAACCAACGTGAAAAGTTTTGCAGACCCTAACCTATCCTCTCGGCCACGTAACGAAAAAATTAAAATTCACCATTCCAAATCAATTAAGTAGAAAATTTAATCATTCCTCCTTTACCAATTCTGTTATGCAAATATAATGTACACTAATTTAGTGAACAAATAATTCTCTCTTTTTTTTTTGAAATTATACAATTCAAATTCCAGCCCTTTATGGTTTGATATTTCATTCTGTTCATCGATTATTTATCTCCATTCATCGATTGTACTGGTGCCTGCCGGGTCAACCTATCTAACTTCATAAACGAGAGTCAACATACAAGGCAAGTAAACCATAAAATCATGAAAAAAATACCCGCTGATGGCGACATCACTAGCTTAAGTCTTTACTATTAAATGGCCATTGGGCAAGTGGCTATTTCTTAAAGAATAAATCCGCAATCCATCCTTGAGATATAAATACTCCTGCATATTCATTGAGCCAGACCAGTCATTATCATAAAATCAACCATTTGTCATGAAAACGAAAACCGCCATTTTAACGAACTTCTTTATCCTGATCTTTTTGTTTAATCTTCACGGCGCTTTTGCGCAAAATATAGACGTGAAGAACAAAGCAAAAAATGCCACAACCAACAAAGTTGATAAAAAGGTAGATGAAACCATTGATAAAGGCCTCGATAAGATTGAAAAAGGTATTGGCGGCCTGTTCAAAAAAAAGGAGAAATCAAATAAAGAAGAACGTAATGAAGAAAACAGGAAATCTCAAAAACAAGATGTAGAGGAGCAGGAATACTCATTTACCGCTTACAATAAGTTTGACTTTATCCCCGGTGAAAAGATCCTGGCATTCGATGATTTTAAACAAGATAACCCGGGTGATTTACCTGCCAAATGGAATAGTACAGGTACGGCAGAAATTGCGAAAATAAGTGGATCTGAGTTTAACTGGGTACAATTCAGTGGAGGCGAAGCCTATTTTTCCCCGCAATATATTAGTAAAATGCCGGATAATTTTACTGTGGATTTTGATATGATCATCAACTATAGTAAGGTAGAATATGCCTACTATCAACTCAAATTTGGTATAGAGATCATTTCATCAGCAACAGCTAAAGCGCAGAATGAAAATGCAAATGTAAGTGCGAATACCGGCATCACTTTTAATATTACCCCCTTCCCTTATAAAGAAATATATGCAGTTAGTTATATAAAAGGAGAAACGCAATTAGAAACCAAGGCACAATTTGAGGGTTTAAGCAGTCCAAAGCCTATCCATGTGTCTCTCATGCGCCAGCAACAACGTATAAAGATATATTTCAATAATAAAAAAGTGTATGATCTGCCACAAGGTCTTCCGATAGCACAAAACTATTATCTGCGGTTCAGTACCTTGATTGATGAATGGAATGACAAGCAGAACATGGCTAAAATGTATATCTCGAACCTGAGATATGCAGCAGGGAAACCTGATATGCGTAACAAATTACTGACAGATGGCAAACTCGTTACAAGGGGTATTCTCTTTGATCCCGGATCTGCAGTGATAAAACCGGAATCTGCAGGGGTACTGAAAGAGATAGCCGGTATTCTTAATGACAACAAAACACTGCGGGTAAAAATTGTCGGCCATACAGATAGTGATGGCGACAATGCCAAAAATCAACTATTGTCAGAACAAAGGGCCATGGCTATTAAAAGTATATTGGTAGAGCAATATGGGGTTAATGAAGATTACATGACTGCTGAGGGCAAGGGTGAAACGCAACCTGTAGATGTCAACACTTCTGCTGCCGGCAAAGCGAACAATAGAAGAGTAGAATTTATAAAAATATAGATAAAGCACCATTTTGCTTTAATGATTATCTATCAACGTCCGGCTGCCGGAGCCAGATTTGTTAATCATCACTAACATTATCGCATCAAACCCGATAAATTTCTAATGAACCGGGTTCAAATATTTACATCTGATTATTGTATCAACCTGCTACCAATATCTGGAACATGTAATTTTAAATGAGGCCGCTAATGGCTATGATCTACCGGGAAGAGACTATATGGATGGCAATTATAGCCGCAATAATAATTTCCGTAGTTTATCTATATAGGAAAAGCAGGAAGAACAGGAAAAA
>JAQGEF010000069.1 GCA_027854065.1 Polluticaenibacter yanchengensis
TGTATGGTCCTGAAATAAGTTGACACAAAAGTTGACTTATCCAATGAATACAGCAAAAAGTGGCTCTATAAAAAAGACCCAAAAAGATTACAGCCTTGCGTTTAAACTGCAAGTAGTAGATGAAGTAGAAAAAGGGCATCTGACTTATAAGCAGGCTCAATTAAAGTATGGGATCCAGGGTCGTAGTACAGTTTTGACTTGGTTGCGAAAACACGGAACTTTGGACTGGAAAAACAAGTTACCCATGAAAAAGAAAGCGCCACCAAGAACCTACATCTCTCAACTTGAGGCTAAGATAAAGCGGCTTGAAGATGAAAAAGAAATACTGAACAAGGCCATCGATATAGCGGATGAACTATTTGAGACCGATATCAGAAAAAAGTATTTACCCCTGTCGTACGAGCTTACAAAGCGGCAGGGAGAAACAGGAAAACCAAAAGCGTAGCTGATGCGCTGGGCTATAGCCGTCAGTATTATTATAAGCTTGAAAAAGAGGAAGTATCCAAGTTGTCAGACACAGCTGCAATAGTAGCGGCAGTTCAATGCCAACGAAAATTACTCCCCCGGTTGGGAACCCGCAAGCTCCACTATATGATATATCGTTCAGGAGAAAGCTGCTTCAAATGTGGCAGGGATAAGCTTTTTGACATACTGCGTTCAAACAATATGTTGATTACTCCCAAACGCCGATATGTGCAGACAACCAACAGTAAACACTGGATGCACAAGTATCCCAATATAGCAAAAGACATGGTTATAGAAACACCCGAACAGCTATGGGTAAGTGATATTACCTACATCAAAACATTACAGGGCAACTGCTATCTGAACCTGATAACAGACGCCTACAGCCGCAAAATAGTAGGCTATGCGATACAGGATAATATGGAAGCAGAAAGTATGATTAAGGCCTACAAAAAAGCTATTGCCGGCAGGGAGCATAAGCAAATACAAACCATACATCATTCTGACAGAGGCCTACAATACTGTAGTAAAGAATACGTCTCCCTTTCGGTAAACAATGGCTTTAGGATAAGCATGACCGAAAATGGAGACCCTTACGAAAATGCTTTGGCTGAAAGAATGAACAGAACTTTAAAGGAAGAATTTGGGCTGGGTGAAATATTAAAAACAAAGGAAATCGCATATAAAATGGTAGAAGAAGCAGTATTCTTATACAACAATCTACGACCACACTGCTCATTAAATTACCAAACGCCACAGCAGGTACATAAAAAAATCCCTGATAAATTTTTACTTTATCAGGGAACTAATTAATATTTGTATATCCGTCAACTTATTTTAGGACGATTCA
>JAQGEF010000071.1 GCA_027854065.1 Polluticaenibacter yanchengensis
GCAGGGCTGTTGTGTTCTTAGGATATTGTATATTTATATTAAAAAAGATGGAATCTTATAATCTATTGTCATATTTAAATAAAGTAAAAGATCCTCGTCGGGCAGAAGGTAAGCGGCATGAATTATCTCTGATTTTATTACTTACTCTTATGAGTATTATGAGTGGCTATAATGGTTACCGTGCCATTGGAGACTTTATAAAGCGAAATAGAGCCGATTTACTGAAGTACCTACAGCCAAACAAAGATAGATTGCCAAGTTTTGATGCGATACGAAGTGTGCTGATTCGGCTTGATTTTGAATCATTTAGTAAAGAGTTTTATAATTGGTCAAAGAATTATGTAGACATTAGTGAAAATGAATGGTTGAGTATAGATGGAAAGGCAATAAAAGGAACTGTTTCAGGAGTTCATTCTATAAATCAGAGCTTTGTAAATTTAGTAAGCTTATATAGTACTAAACAACAGTTAGTATTGACAAATTCATTGGTTATTAATTCTAAAGAGAGTGAAATACCCGTAGTGCAACAGCTTATTAGTGCCTTAGATTTAAAAGGAGTGGTTTTTAGTCTAGATGCCCTTCATTGCCAAAAAAAACGACTGAAGTAATTGTTACAAGTAAAAACAACTATGTAATTGGTGTTAAAGGCAATCAAAGAAAACTGTTTAATGAGATAAAAACTATTTTTAGTGCTAATAAGATGTCGAGTAAATATATCACATTGGATAAAAATAAAGGAAGGAGTGAACTTCGGCTGATCAGGGTTAGCGATAGCATTGATGGAATAAGTAAAGAGTGGATTGGTTTGGCTCAAATAATTGAAATACATAGAATAGTAAAAGATAAAAGGCTGAAAAATGGACAAAGTGAAGAGGTTAGATATTATATAAGTAGTTTAAAAGGTAATGCAATGTTGTATTCTAAGCAAATACGAGAGCATTGGCGCATTGAAAATTCTCTACATTGGGTAAAAGATGTAACATTTAAAGAAGATAGTTCTAAAATCAGGGTTGGAAATGCGCCTGAAAATTTATCGACAATGAGGAACGCTGCCATCAACATTTTTAGATTGAATAAATACTCAAATTTGGCTCAAGCAATAAGATTAGGCTCAAATGACATTCAAACTATTTGTAAATTAATATCTTAAGAATACAACAGCCGTAC
>JAQGEF010000072.1 GCA_027854065.1 Polluticaenibacter yanchengensis
ACGAAAGTGGTTCTCTTCACTATGGAATCAATCTCAAAATTTTCATTTCCCTTTTTCTAATGCGTAATCTGGGTTTAATTGATGCAATAAATTAATTATTATTAAACGTATGTCATCTACACATTAATTTGAAGTAGCAATTTTTTCACTCGGAGCGGCAGCGGTGGGTAAAAAAAACAAAAAACAATCCACCACCACTCATACCCCACTTCACTCATACGCCTGTCCCCTCCTGGGAGGGGCAGGGGTGGGTAAAAAACTAGTTAGATATAGGAAACTAAATACATCCTTTTCTTTTCAATAAATTTTAACGTTCAATATTAATGTTCTTAAAAAACGGCTGCCTAACTTTAGTACATAAACAAATGTTTATCACCCTTAAACCATTCACTCATGGAATCAGTAGCAAAAGTGGCCCCTTAGAACAAAGCAAAACCAGATTAATAAAACACTAACCATCCAAAAACAATAACACCACAGGAATCATAAAACCCGTTATATAACAACAGCCTTAAACATCACAAAAATCAAAAGAAAAACAACACCCATATTTACAGTAACGAAATCGTTAATAAAAACTCCCGGATTCCATTTACAGTACATACATTTTGGCAAACAACCTTTAAAACAAAAAAAGAGCCCCCATCATTAGCAATTCTTTAAACAACATTTATAAAAAAGAAAACTCAAAAGCCCGTTAACACTAAAACATATACTGCCCGCAATTTGTTTGCTTACAAAATTCTAGGGCAGAATAGAGAATATAGTACCTCATTTTAAGATTTATGAACGCACAAATACAGAATATTTCCTGAAACATCATTCAATTATTCACTTTTAAAAACGAAAGCTATGCCAGGTACATCAGAAACAGGGCACGCCAAAAACGTAGCCAACTTAGAAACTTTAATTTCATTCTGCAATGGTTATGGGGCCACTTACAATCCCGCCAAAGAAGCCCTTTCAATTGCCAGACTCAAACAGTTGCAAACAGAAGCCGATGACGCCCTCCTGCAAACAAAAAAGGCAAAAACAAATTTTGATAATGCTACCAATGCCAGGCAGGAAGCATTCAAAGGATTAAAACCATTGGCAACCAAAA
>JAQGEF010000073.1 GCA_027854065.1 Polluticaenibacter yanchengensis
TAATAAATAATATTAAAGCTTACGGGCTATTAGTACTACTCGACTTTGCTGTTACCAGCTTTACATCTATAGCCTATCAACGCAGTAGTCTGCTGCGACCCTTAAAAGTTAACTCATCTTGTGGAAAGTTTCACGCTTAGATGCTTTCAGCGTTTATCTTGGCTGTACATAGCTACTCTGCACTGCAGTTGGCACCACAACAGATACACCAGCGGTACATGCAACCCGGTCCTCTCGTACTAAGGTCACGACCACTCAATTAACTTACGCCCATCACAGATAGGGACCGAACTGTCTTGCGACGTTCTGAACCCAGTTCACGTGCCACTTTAATCGGCGAACAGCCGAACCCTTGGGACCTTCTCCAGCCCCAGGATGTGACGAACCGACATCGAGGTGCCAAACCTCCCCGTCGATATGAGCTCTTGGGGGAGATCAGCCTGTTATCCCCAGAGTACCTTTTATCCTTTGAGCGACGGCCCTTCCATGCAGAACCGCCGGATCACTTTAGCCGACTTTCGTCCCTGATCGACGCGTTTGTCTCACAGTCAAGCTCCCTTATACTAATACGCTCTGCTTACGATTACCAACCGTAATGAGGGAACCTTTGCAAGCCTCCGTTACTTTTTAGGAGGCGACCACCCCAGTCAAACTACCCACCATGCAATGTCTCCATTCCTGGATTAGATTCTAAGCAACAGGAGGTTGGTATTTCAACGTTGACTCCATCACCCCTGGCGAGGCAACTTCACAGTCTCCCAACTATCCTACACACCTGTGGCTCAAAAGCAATGCAAAGTTATAGTGAAGGTTCATGGGGTCTTTCCGTCCCGTGACGGGTAACCGGCATCTTCACCGATACTACAATTTCACCGGGCTCGTGGAGGAGACAGCGTACAACTCATTAGACCATTCGTGCAGGTCGGAACTTACCCGACAAGGAATTTCGCTACCTTAGGACCGTTATAGTTACGGCCGCCGTTTACTGGGGCTTCAGTCAGAAGCTTTGGAT
>JAQGEF010000074.1 GCA_027854065.1 Polluticaenibacter yanchengensis
GTGTTAAAAGGCTTTTGCAATATTGCTTGAATATTTTCCCGCTGATGGCGCTGATTAAGAGAACCGCTGATTGTCGCGGATTTTTTGGAATATGGTTGTGACTATTTGCGCGTACCTTGTTTGTGTAATGCTGGTTATTACTAATACCTGTTTTGTTTGTGCCTGCTTTTTTGACCCTAAACTAATGTTAAGATATTCTTTTCCTGATGCGGCTTAAACTTTCGGCAGTAATACCGAGATAGGAGCAGATGATTTTTAATGATGTTCTATGGAATATTTCGGGCCGCTCTTTTACAATTTTTAAATACCGTTCTGTGGGTGAAAGTGTGAGTAAGCTTATTTGTTCTGATTGTTTCCTGATGAACATGGCGTCGGAGATTGCTTTGCCGATAAATAAACCAGTTTTTGAGCGGGTATATAATTGGTTTAAATGATTATGACTGATGGACCATACAATGGTTTCTTCTAATGCCCGGGTTTGTATTACAGTGGGGGATTGTGTGAGGAATGAGAGATAATCACTAAAAATCTGGTTTTCATAATAGAGGTTTATACAAATATCTTTTTCATTGGCTAAAACAAAATGGGCAACTGACCCTGTGACGAGTATATTGATATATTTTTCTGTTTGATGGTAGTCTTTTAATGTATCATTTTTTTGAAAGGTGCGTACCTGAAGGTATTTTGCAAATTCTGTCCATAAATTAATATCGGCTTTGTAAAACCGGTCAAATATTTCTTTTCCTTTTTGGGGTGTTGGTTGCTCCATGCTATATGTGCTGAGATATTGGTGTTGAAACTTTTGACAATATTACTGCCTGTTGCTTTCTTATTGCTAAAATATATTTGAAACGGGGATTATTATGTTCTATGTGTTTAAGAACCCACCCTATCCCCTCCGGGGGAGCAGGGCTGTTGTGTTCTTAGGATATTGTATATTTATATTAAAAAAGATGGAATCTTATAATCTATTGTCATATTTA
>JAQGEF010000075.1 GCA_027854065.1 Polluticaenibacter yanchengensis
TAAATATGACAATAGATTATAAGATTCCATCTTTTTTAATATAAATATACAATATCCTAAGAACACAACAGCCCTGCTCCAAGGGGGGAGAAGAAACTTTCGATGATATGGTTTTAGTAAAACTGTTTGAATGGGATTCTTCGCTGCGCTCGGAATGACCTCGTATCCGGTCTTCTTATTGAAAAAGCAATTTTGATTATTCTATGTAGGAACCAGCCCCTGCTCCTCTAAGGAGGGGAGAGTGAGCTTTCGATGATATGGTTTGAGTAAAACTGTTAGAATGGGATTTTTCGCTGCGCAGAGAATGATCTCGAATGGAGTGTTATATGAAAAAAATGAGTTCTTAGAATAAATAATTTTTGTTTTCCGATAATTTATTTTGTTTGTTAATATAAGTTAATACATTTGCAAAGAGTTGATTGATTTATTATTAGCATTATGTATTTTTCATAATAGGTAAAATGAGTTAATGCATAACTAATTGAAGTGAGATTGTGATAAAAAACGAACTATAACCTGAGAAAGCAGTTTTTGTTATATAAAACTACTATAACCGTTGTTCTTCTGCTCCCGGTCTGTATATTGTACGGACAGTGTTTCCGTATGGTTACTTTATGGCCATACCGGTTCATTTTTCCTGTTTTGACCTTACATATGACCACATTTACAGGATTGACAGCGAAAAGCAAAAACAACAGTATGTTGAACGTTACAAAAATGTTACCGATGTATGAAACCAGTTTTGGTGTTTGAAGCCATTAGCTTCGGAATGCCTGCCGTTTTAGTGGTTATAGATGTATTAAAAGATATTGAGTGATCTATGTTGCTACTATTGGGCATCGTTGTGTCACTCCCTTGTACAGACTGTACTACTGCTCGTCGCAGAGCAGGATGTTATAGTTGTATAATAAACCAACAGAAAAATAAGATCAATGCAAA
>JAQGEF010000076.1 GCA_027854065.1 Polluticaenibacter yanchengensis
CCTGTCAATGCAGGGTTCAGCCATGACGGATGCATGTAGTATTGCGAAAAATGCGGATCTACCTGCGCACTCACTTGCTTGCCGCTTAACAGCGCAAACAACAACAATCCGGTGGTAAAGATCTTTTTCATCTGCAGTTATTTTTATGTTTTGTGTTAATGTTATTTATTTCAATGATTGAATATACCAACCGGTATATTTTGTATTCGTTTAATTGATGTACCTCTGCTGACGGGCTGCGGTGGGCAGCAGGCAGCCGCCTGAGCGGCTGGTACGAGCCCGCTGCAATTTTGTAATTAAACAGCTCTTACAGCGAGTACGTTACCCTGCAGCACACCGGACTTTTGATCAATCATATTAACTATGATCACAGCCCATAATGCATTTATTCTATTCTATCTAAAGAACTTCGTGTTATTTTATCCTTAACGGATCAGGTTCACACTGCCTTTTTTAGTGATCTCTTCACCGCTTAACAAGCCGATGGTGGCAACGTACATGTACACTCCTGATGGTTGTAACTTGCCGTCCTGTTTACCATCCCAACCGCCCTGAACGTTGGTTGTTTCAAATACTTTCTGACCCCATTGGTTAAACACTAAGAATCTTAATGTTTTGATCTCGTTACCATATACTTTAAGTACATCGTTGGTACCGTCTCCGTTTGGAGTGAAACTGTTTGGAACAAATACCACATCTGTGTAAGTAGTGGCTGATACGGCTTGTGAATTCATGTTTTGACACTCGCCTAAAGCACGCACGATTAAACTTACCTGTTGGCTTGGATTTAAGCCTGAAACAATGTGTGATAAACCATTTGTTCCGCTGGAAGGCGTGATCCATGTAGCGCCGTTATCGGTAGATACCTGGTAGCCTAAAGCGTTGGC
>JAQGEF010000077.1 GCA_027854065.1 Polluticaenibacter yanchengensis
AATACCTCCTTTTTAGAGGCCTTGCTTAGCGAGTTACGGTTAGTAGTTTATTAAGTTAAGTTACTAAGATAGATAACGATAAAGGCTTTATTTGTTTTAAGATTTGTCTCCCATATTTTTCATTAGCTAGATCCGTAGCTCAGCCTGGTTAGAGCACTACACTGATAATGTAGGGGTCGCCAGTTCAAATCTGGCCGGGTCTACCAAAAGAGAATCAAAATAACCTCTGGGGGGTTAGCTCAGCTGGCTAGAGCACCTGCCTTGCACGCAGGGGGTCATCGGTTCGACTCCGATATCCTCCACAAACAACAGTTCTTTAAAGAGTCGAGAAGTTTGATAATAAATACAATAATTGAGTCATCATTTGAGTCATCATTAGTATAATAATTAAACATCGTTGTGTCACTCCCTGCATCGTCAGGACATTAATTGAGCGACATAAAATTGATATAGGATCCGAAGGGATTTATATTAACAGCATCAAAGTCCGCAAGGACCAAGATACAAGATCTTTGACATATTGGAAATATATAGGTTAAAAACCTAGAGTAGTAAAGTTATAGACGACTAGTACGGCCAGAGATGGTAGTATGATTTGCGTCTTTAAAAAAAGGAATTTAAAGCAATTAAGGGCGCATGGTGGATGCCTAGGGTCTGAGAGGCGAAGAAGGACGTGGTAAGCTGCGAAAAGCTTAGGGGAGCTGCACACGAGCGTTAAATCCTAAGATATCCGAATGGGACAACCCGCTATGTTGAAGACATAGCACTCGAGAGAGAGCCAACCCGGAGAACTGAAACATCTAAGTACCCGGAGGAAAAGAAAATAATAATGATTCCCCAAGTAGTGGC
>JAQGEF010000008.1 GCA_027854065.1 Polluticaenibacter yanchengensis
AAACAAATCGAGAAAATCGAAGTCGAAATAATGAGTATCATTAATTCTGATGAGGTCCTAAAACGTAATTATGAAATATTGCTATCAATAAAAGGAGTAGGTCCTGTTAATGCGATGATGACTTTAGCATATACAGAAAACTTTTCAGCATTTAAGACAGCCCGAGAATATGCCAGTTATGTTGGAGTGGCTCCATTTGAGCATAGTTCAGGTACAAGTATAAAAGGCAAGACAAGAACCAGTAAGCTAAGACGTTCTGATCTGAAATCAGAACTAACAATGGCAGCAAGATCTGCTAAACAATGGAACAAAGATCTGGCGACATACGCTCAACGAATCAAGCCAAATAAACATATAGGAATTGTAATTAATAACGTAGCTTTTAAATTGATTTGTCTAATGTTTTCATTGGTAAAAAGAAATGAATTATATGTGGAAAACTACAGAAATGCGGCTTAATAGAAAACTAAATTTGGAATCAATTAAGTCCTATAATACCTTTCATCAGTATCAATCCTACTCAACTACTCTTACGAATATTATTTCCTGGCCTGATTAATTAAAACTCAAGTTGATTAACTAGCAGATACCAAGCCCATTGAGGTCGTAGGATAAATAGTGCGATAATTAGTGCTTTATTTTATTACATAGAAAATATGGAAATAACAGTTTATGCAAACGCCTTCGCAAAGTCTTTTGAACCCGGTTCCTGGTAAATATCCAGGTTAAAATATTTGGCAGCAGATAACAAATGGTCAAAAATATCGGATTGAATAGATTCGTAATCTACCCATACTACGGTATTGGTAAAGCAATATATTTCTAATGGAACGCCTTTACTTTCCATTGCCATTTGTCTTACCATAATATGCATCTCCTTATTAATACCGGGATGTTTCTTTAAATAGAACTCAATATATCTTCTGAATACCCCAATATTTGTCATACGCCTTCCGTTAATAAGCATTTCTGTATTTACATTATTCTCCTTGTTGTATTTTTCTATTTCCTGTTGACGGCCTGATACATAATCTTCAATTAAATGATATTTCTTAAAGGTTTCACGCATTTCCGGGCTTACAAACATTATAGAGTCCGCACTGATAAAAATAGAGCGTTTAATTCTTCTGCCTCCGCTTAATTGCATGCCCCGCCAATTCTTAAAGCTATCTGTTATAAAATGGTAAGTGGGGATCGTTGTAATGGTCTTGTCGAAATTCTGAACTTTTACTGTATTCAGGTTAATGGCAACAACAGCACCATCTGCCCCAAACTTCTGCATTTCTATCCAGTCACCCACTTTTATCATATCATTGGAAGACATTTGCACGCTTGCTACTAATCCTAAGATAGTGTCCTTGAATACGAGTAATAAAATAGCTGTCATTGCGCCAAAAGCACTTAAAAAATATACAGGCGTTTTGTTCAGTAAAACAGAAAGTGCCAGGATGGCGACCACTATATAAAGAATGATCTTTATCAGCTGAAAATAGCTGGAAATAGGTTTGTCTCTCAATGTTTCATGAGAGGATAATAAAAACTCGAATAACTTTAAAAATGCAACAATAATGGTGGAGCCTACAATAATGAGGTAAGCATCCGTAATCCGGTTAATTACCGGTAATACGGTTTCGAAATTGTAAAAAACACCGGCTGCCATTAGTTTTATAATGAATGCCGGTACTATATGGGCAACATTGTTAAATACTTTTTTCTCAGCAATAACATCATCCCATTTTAATGGCGTTCTTTTTAAGAATTCATATAAATAATGAACAATTAATTTTTTAGTGATATAGAACGCTGCAACAGCAATAAGTAACATTAAAAGGATAAACACAAATAATCTTAACGATGCTGACACTTCAGCGGACAACCCCAGGTTCAGAAACAGATTTTCAACACGGGTCTCTAAAAACTTCATCATTTAATAAGCACTTTACAACATTTATAATAACCAGCCTGAAATAGCGGATGCGCTCAAATGTAAATGATCTCACAGAAAAATGAAAGGAAGATAAAAGTCCTTAGGATAGACTTAACGTTTATATCATTAACTAATAATGATCACTGGCCATTATAAGGTTGTCTTTAGAATAATTGTAAAAACAGCGCCTTTTCCTTGTTCTGAGTCTACCAACAATTCTCCGTTAATCTTACTGAGCATTTCAAGTATAATGACGCTGCCCATCCTGCCGTTTTTTACTGCTCTATCTTTGTCCAGGAAGTTTTCGATCTGGAAGGCATTTAGACCTTTTCCTGTGTCTGAAACCTGTATCCGGAGTTCCTTATGTGCCAGTATTGCCTTTAGGCTGATTATCCCGTTTTCCGTATTTTTATTGGCATTATCTACCAGGTTTCTGAGTATCAGTACCAGAATGTCTCTGTCTGTATAACATTGAACAGTTGTTGGTGGTATAAAAAAACGGTTGTTATTTACCATTAGTATTTCAGTGAACAATGCTTCAATATCACTGAAAAGCTGCTGTAAAGAAAACGATGTGTTTTCAACCTTGAAATGATCTTGCTGACTTGCGGCCCAAGAGAAAAACTGGTCCGTAAAGCGGCTTAATTCTCCAATTAAATGATTCAGACCTTTTAACTGTTTAAAGTTTTCCTCGCTATCATGATGCCAGTTTTTCACAAGTGACTTACCGGTTACCCTCATTGAAAATAACGGTGACCTCAGATCGTGCAATACGGTAGCAATGATTTGTTCTTTTACTTCATTGCTCTTTTTTAAAGCGATTTCAGAGTTTTCAAGCTGGTGGATAGCGGCACTTAACTCTTCGGTTCTTACTTCTACTATTTTTTCAATTTTAACCTTCTCTTTTTCCAGTTTAGCCAATCGTCTTCTGGCATATAAATATCCCAGGAACGCAATGAGCAATATAATACTTCCCAAAAACCAGCTTGTCTGGTAGAAAAATGGTGTAACGACTATGTTTAAAGTAATATTCCCATTTGGAGTATCGCTGTTACTGCCTGCTTTACGGACTGTCAACTTGTAATCATTGGCCGGTAATCTGTTTATAGATATAATACCAGAAGCGGGTATTGTGATCCACTGTCCATCTTCTGCACCAATTCTGTATTCAAGTTTCAAATTCTCACTATTACCAAAATATGGGCAGGCTACTTTAATATTGAGTGCCTGAAATGTCGGTTTTAACTGTATGGCATCTGTGATGGTTGCCAGGTCCATTCTTTGACCATCTATCGTTATTTCATCAATGAAAATCTGTTCACTGGGGTAGTCTGGTTTAACCTTGGCAGGATAAAACTTTACCAGTCCATTAATGGAGGGTAGAACAAGTGCACTATCCTTTAACCACTGGAAGCCCGGGCTTGCACCACCATTAAACTCTGTTGTTCTCAGCCCATTGTCTTTGTTAAATGTAAACCAGAATATGGTGGAGGTTTTACCTGTTATGTAATCTGCAATGCCATTGACCTGTACTTTATAGAGGCCGTTATTAGTGGGCAACCAGAAATTTCCGCTATTATCTTCAATAAATGAGTGAATGGATTTGAAGGCATCTCTCGGGCCACCCGGTAAATGATATAGCTTGTTATCTGAATATAGAAATGAACCTTTGCCATCTGTACCAATCCATAAACGGTTATGCTTATCTTTGTACACTGCACGTATTTGGAAAGAATCCAGAATTGAGCGTGTGGTTATATTTTTCTGAGGGTTATACCATTTTAATCCTACAGAAGTCGAGAGAAGATATTCTTCCGTAGTTAAAGGTAACAGCCCGGTGGCATTCTGACCCTGGAGGATTTTTTTTTGCCATATAATATTTCCATCCGGTGTTGTTTTGTAAAGGGATGAATGGGTACATAGCAGGAGTGTTTTGTCCTGGATATCCGGTAGTATGGTAAGCAGGTGATTATCGAGCTGTAGAAGAGTATCTATTTTTCTTGTGGAGATATTGTAGCGGCATAACTGGAACTCGTTTTCATAGTAAATCCTGTCAGATTTATCAGTGTATGATGCACGGTTGTTGCTGTTATGTAACGGCACATAAGTGGCGGTGTTATTGGGATGTACAATCACATTATTCACAATGATATCATCTACAGATGTTTTGGCTATGGTGTAATAATTTTCAGGCCCGGATTCTTTTGGTATTTTCGGATAAATAAAATCAGATACCTTAACTGTGAATAAGCCTTGTGTTCCTGTGCCAATAAAATAGGTATTAACATCAGGTCTGTAGGCAATAGAAAGTGGTACTTCTATGTTTAAGTTGCTGAGTACCTGTTTGCTCATGACTGTTCCATTAATATATAAGATACGGTAGAGGCTGCCTCCCGCATATATAAAGCCGCCTTGTTCACACCATAATGTTTTGAAATTTCCATCCAGGTATTCTTTGTTTGTAATAATATCTCCTGTCATCTGGCCGGTGCGTCCAACGCCATTATCCCAACATTTTACCTGGTTTTGCGCCCAAACCTGCAAAAAATAGCGGTCATTAAGTACAAGACTGCCAACCGGTTCAGTATCATATGGCTTTAACCTGATAATATTGGTCTTGCGGATAAAGTAGGCATCATTTTCGAAGAAAAGATAAATATTCCCGTTTCTGAGGCCTGCAAGTGTTTTTAATACCGGGATATTTTTCGCATCATGTATGGATTGCCAGATACTATCTACAGTGGGGCATTTTGTGAGGTATCCCCAGGTAACGAAGCTGTAATCGGTAGTATCATCCAGGATCGGGAGGAAAGAGTAGGTTGAAGATGAACCTGAGATTTTTATGTTTTGATAATGAAGTGCCTGTGCAAAAATATTTCCGGCAGTATCTGCCATCATTGCTACTATGCGTTCACTTTTCAGCCCTTTTATAACATCACTTCCATAAGATTTAAAGTTGTGGTGGTCAAACCTGACGATCCCAGCTTCTGTCGCCAACCAGCAGAAGCCGCTTCTGTCGAATTTGATTGATTTGACACTGTTTTGAGGTAGTCCGTTTTCTGAAGTGTATTGTTTAATTACATAATTATCAGCTTGAGAATACGCTGCATTGTATAAAAAAAGGAGTGATAAAAATAAAAATCCGACTTTTCTTATCTTTTTGGGTAAAAAAACGGAATAGTTATTAAACATAAATTTTAGTGCAAAATTCAATACGAATATAAAGTTAATAAAACAATGTAAGGTACAAATTGTAAAGTATTTAAATTTAGAGTGCTGCTGCTTTGAAGTATTGTTGAATGGTTATGATTTTCTTTTCGTCAATTGGTTTGCAGCTTTTCTTATCAAGGTTACTTTTATTGATCATTTAAGGGGGATATTTGGCATTAAAAGGAATAATTTAGCTGATTAAACGATTTTTATGTCTGACAGAGTGCCGATTGTTGACGGTGAGTTTGAGCTTCAGCAATTTAGTGGTAAAGGTGGCTGGACCTATGTGTGCTTTCCGGGACTTACCCAGGAAAAGCATCATGTATCAGGAACACTTAAAATAAGTGGCAATATAGATGCATATGAAGTAAGTAATCAATCCTTATTGCCAATGGGAAAGGGCAGGTTGATGTTAACCGTGAACGCGGCTATCAGGAAAGAGATCAAAAAACAGGCGGGAGATATTGTTTATATATGCTTATACAGGGAAGTGGCGGCGCTTGATGTGGACAAAGATTTTATAGAATGTCTGAAGGACGAAGCTGAGGCGTATAAACAATATGAGAAATTGAGTGCACCTGAAAAGGAAGACTTGTTGAACTGGATAAAAGCCGCAAAAGGCGAAAACGGTAAGATTGAGCGTATTGCACTGGTGGTTAATAGTTTTGTTTTTAACAGGAAACTGTTGTTTTCTGAGGCTGCTAATGATGGCGGGTAATATGATGAACTGAGTTTCAACTGCTGCCGGGCTGCGGGATACGGTGGGCAGCCGCCTTAGCGGCTGGTGCACGGCACCGAGCGTGAGCGAGCCCTTAGTAGCCCGTACTAAAGTTATATAGAATACCGGGTGTAGAGAGCCCCAATGAATTTATAAAAAAGGATAGGGGAATGCAGGATTGATTGGATAAGTAAAAGGCTGCTCCCGGGGGAACAGCCTTTTGTATTTTGATGAATATCACTGCTGATTATTCAAATTTTAAATCTAAACCTAAACCGCGTAACTCATGAACCAATACATTGAATGATTCCGGAACGCCTGGTCTTGGTACGTTATCGCCTTTAACGATGGCTTCGTAAGTTTTGGCACGTCCGATGATATCATCAGATTTGATCGTTAACAGTTCCTGTAAGATGTTAGATGCACCGTATGCTTCGAGTGCCCAAACCTCCATCTCACCAAAACGCTGACCACCAAATTGTGCTTTACCACCTAATGGTTGCTGAGTGATTAAGCTGTATGGTCCGATAGAACGTGCGTGCATTTTATCATCTACCATGTGGTGTAATTTAATCATGTAGATAACACCCACAGTGGCTTTCTGGTCGAAACGATCACCGGTTTCACCATCATACAGGTAAGTATGACCGTAAGAAGGTAAACCTGCTTCCTGGATTTTTGCCTCTACCTCGGATGTACTTGCACCATCGAAGATAGGTGTGGCAAAACGTACACCTAATTTTAAGCCAGCCCAACCTAATACGGTTTCATAAATCTGACCTAAGTTCATACGTGAAGGTACGCCTAACGGATTCAACACGATATCAACCGGTGTACCATCTTCCATGAACGGCATATCTTCCTGGCGAACGATTTTGGCAACAATACCTTTGTTACCGTGGCGTCCTGCCATTTTATCACCTACTTTCAGCTTACGCTTAACAGCTAAATAAACTTTTGCTAATTTCAATACACCTGCAGGTAGTTCGTCACCGATTGAAATATTGAATTTCTCGCGTTTGTAACGGCCTAATTCTTCGTTGTATTTAATAGTATAGTTATGTAATAGCTGGTTGATTAACTCATTGGTATGTTCGTCGCTGGTCCAGCCTAACGGGTTTACGTTAAGATAGTCAATCTGTGCTAAGTTTTTAGCAGTGAATTTAGCGCCTTTACCTATTTGTATTTCACCGAAGTTATCTGAAACGCCATTAGAAACTTTATCCTGTACAAGGAATTGTAATTTTTCTAATAAAGTGTTAGAGTTTTCCTGAACGTACTCTTCGTGTACTTTCTCGATTTTCTCTAACTGAGCTTTTTCTCTAACTTTTGCGTTTTTATCTTTTTTGGTACGTTGGAACAGTTTTTTGTTTATCACCACACCTTCTGTACCACTTGGTGCTTTTAAGGAAGCATCTTTTGCATCACCGGCTTTATCACCGAAGATGGCACGTAGTAATTTCTCTTCAGGAGTTGGATCGCTTTCTCCTTTCGGAGTGATCTTACCAATGAGGATATCACCTTCTTTTACGTGTGCACCAATACGGATAATACCATGTTCATCTAAATCTTTGGTAGCTTCTTCTGATACGTTAGGGATATCCGGCGTTAATTCTTCTTCCCCTAATTTAGTATCACGAACCTCTAATTCAAACTCATCGATGTGTACAGAAGTAAACATATCTTCTTTGGCAATGCGCTCGTTAATTACGATGGCATCCTCAAAGTTATAACCTTTCCAAGGCATGAATGCTACTTTCAGGTTTCTACCTAAAGCTAATTCACCATCTTTTACCGCATAACCTTGTGTTAAGAAGTCACCATCTTTTACGATTTGTCCTTTTTTAACAGCCGGTACATGGTTGATAGATGTACTTTGGTTGGTTTTGATGAATTTGGTTAATTTATATTTTACAAGATCTCCTTCGAAACTTACGTGGCGTTGTTCGCTATTGCGCTCGTAACGGACGTGTATTTCGTTGGCATCTACGAATTCAACAGTACCATCACCTGTTGCGGTAATTTGCACACGGCTGTCGCGTGCAGCTTTTCCTTCTAAACCTGTACCTACAATCGGTGCTTCAGGACGTAATAAAGGTACCGCCTGGCGCTGCATGTTTGATCCCATCAATGCACGGTTGGCATCATCATGTTCCAGGAAAGGAATCAGGGAGGCAGACAAACCTACGATCTGGTTTGGTGCAACGTCCATGTATTCTACTTCATCTTTTTCAAGAATCGGGAAGTCACCTGTTTCACGGCTTACAATCCTGTCTTCAACGAAGTTTCCGTCACTGTCCAGTTTTGTATTTGCCTGTGCGATTTTTGCAGAATCTTCTTCTTCGGCACTTAGGAATTTTAATGTTGAAAGGTTCACATGGCCATTTTCTACTTTGTGGTATGGTGTTTCAATGAAACCCATATCATTGATTTTTGCGTGTACGCAAAGTGTAGAAATTAAACCAATGTTTGGTCCTTCCGGCGTTTCAATGGTACAAAGACGACCATAGTGACTATAGTGTACGTCACGTACCTCGAAACCTGCACGCTCACGACTTAAACCGCCTGGTCCAAGTGCAGAAATACGGCGTTTGTGCGTAATTTCTGATAACGGGTTGGTCTGGTCTAAGAACTGTGATAGCTGAGAAGTACCGAAGAATGAGTTAATAACGGAAGATAATGTACGGGCATTGATCAGGTCCACCGGTGTAAATACCTCGTTATCGCGAACGTTCATACGCTCACGGATGGTACGTGCCATACGTGCTAAACCAACGCCGAACTGAGCGTATAATTGCTCACCTACGGTACGTACACGACGGTTAGATAAGTGATCAATATCATCGATCTCTGCTTTACCGTTTGTTAAGCGAACCAGGTATTTAACAATTGAGATAATATCTTCTTTTGTTAATACTTTTTTCTCGATAGGGAAGTCCAGTCCTAATTTACGGTTGATTTTGTAACGGCCAACTTCTCCTAAATCGTAACGTTTGTCGCTGAAGAATAATTTATCAATGATACCGCGCGCAGTTTCGTTATCCGGTGCATCGCTACCACGTAACTGGCGATAGATGTGCTGAACGGCTTCTAACTCACTGTTTGAAGTATCTTTATTTAATGTGTTATAGATGATGGCATAGTCACCACCAACATTTTCGCGCTGAACGAAAACGCTTTTTACTTCCATTTCGATAATGGTATCAATGGCACCTTCATCTAAAACGGTATCGCGTTCCATGATTACCTCGTTACGCTCCAGGCTCACTACTTCACCGGTATCTTCATCTACGAAATCTTCTACCCATGTACGTAATACGCGTGCAGCTAATTTGCGTCCTACGAAGTCGTGTAAACCGGCATCAACTTTTACCTCATCGGCCATACCGAAAAGTTCAAGGATGTGTTTATCTGTTTCGAAACCGATAGAACGTAATAAAGTAGTAACCGGGAATTTTTTCTTACGATCGATGTAAGCGTACATCACATTGTTAATGTCTGTAGCAAACTCCATCCAGGCGCCTTTGAAAGGAATAACGCGGGCTGAATAGATTTTTGTACCGTTCGGGTGCATGCTTTGTCCGAAGAATACGCCCGGGCTACGATGTAACTGGCTTACAACAACACGTTCTGCACCATTTACAACGAAAGTACCTCTTGGGGTCATGTAAGGAATGTTACCTAAGAATACATCCTGAACGATTGTCTGGAAGTCAATATGTTCTTCGTCGTTACAGCTTAATCTTAACTTAGCTTTTAAAGGAACAGCATAAGTGAGACCACGCTCCATACATTCATCAATAGAATAACGAGGCGGATCGATAAAGTAATCTAAAAACTCAAGAACAAATATATTTCGTGTATCACTTATTGGAAAGTTCTCCTTGAATACACGAAAAAGACCCTCGTTGTTACGTTTGTCCGGTGTAGTTTCCAATTGGAAAAATTCCTTAAATGATTGAATCTGAATGGCTAATAAGTCAGGCGTTTCGGTCAAACTCTTCGTTTTCCCAAAGTTGATCCTGCTTTGAATGTTTGTTGACGACATATATTACTATCGGTTTTTCGAATTATTTTACTATATAAAACACCAAAAGTTCCATACTTTCACGCAGTTATGGAACCATAAAGTTGCTTATTATGTTGTAATATATAGTAACCCCAAAGTGAACGGTGCCCAATTTAAAGGAATGCAAAGTTATATACAATAATATTAATTACCAAATGCAATAAATAAAGTTTACTAACAAAAATTAAAAAAATATGTTATAATGTTAAGATAAATATACATTTGTATTATAATTCACTATTGATGAATTCATTTTTGAAAAAATCGGTGTTATTCGCTTTAATGATTTCAGGAATATATTTAGTGCTTTATGCTATCAGCATGAATTCCAAATACAAACCGAATGATTATATTGATGCCATTGTAGATAAGCACAAGCGGGTTGAAAGTATTAAAGGCAGGCAGGTATTATTAATTGGTGATTCTAATATCGCTTTTGGATTGGACAGTGATGTTATCAGTGATTCTGTGAATTTACCTGTTACGAATATGGCATTAGAAGTTGGCCTGGGGCTTGAATTTATACTGGAAGAAGCTAAGGACCTGCTGGAGCCCAATGATGTAGCGGTCCTGAGTATTGAGTATTTAATGACTTTGGAAGGGAGTTATATAAGTAAATACCAGGCCGGGATGGCACTACCTGTCAGCAATGACTATTTCGACAGGGATATCAATTCCGAATTAATTATTGATAACTACTTTACTAGAAAAAGATTATTTGAGTTTAATACTACAAAAATATCCAATAGGGATATTGTCTATAACAGGAAGGCTTTCAACGAATTTGGAGATTTAACTTCGCATCGGTCTAAAAAGCCTCATAAGGGAAATTTAATGTTGCCGCCTCCTCAAGAGACTGACAAAAAAGAACTAATTACCGCAATTGATGAATTTACACAATATTGCAAGCAAAACAGGATTAGTGTTTATTATACTTTCCCGAGTATAGCGCAATCTGCTTATGCAAAAAATGCTGCACTCATTAATCAATTCACTAATCGATTGAATCAAATTGACCATTTAATATTTTTAGATGGTTCAAAGGAATCAGTTAAGCCTGACAGCCTGTTTTTTGACTCTGTATTTCACCTGACTTATAATGAAAGGGCAAAGCGAAGTAAAATTCTTGGTAATCACTTAAAAAATGCTCTAAAGTCCTGATAATATTATGTTTTTTAATTCCGTTAACTACGCTGTTTTTATAGTTACTGTATTTATTATTTATTGGTTTTTCCTTAAAAAGAATAGAAACGCACAAAATATATTATTGCTGGTGGCCAGCTATATATTTTATGGTTTCTGGAATGTGAAATTTTTAAGTTTACTGGCCTTTTCAACTGCTTTAGATTATTTCTCAGGTTTAAAAATTGAAAACGCAACCACTAAATCTGCAAAAAAGTTCTGGCTATTCTTAAGCATAACGATTAACATTGGTTTCCTTGCGTTGTTTAAATATTATAACTTTTTTGTAGAATCGTTTGCTTCCCTGTTAAGTACTGCCGGCTTTCAGGCCCATCTGCCTACTTTAAACGTTATCCTGCCTGTTGGTATATCGTTCTATACTTTTCATGGTATTTCCTATATTGTAGATGTGTACTATGGAAAAATTAAAGCGGAAAAAAATCCCGTTGATTATTCCTTATTCGTGAGTTTTTTCCCCTTGTTAGTAGCGGGACCTATAGAAAGGGCCACACACTTGCTGCCTCAAATAAAAAAAGACAGGGTGATTAATCCTGTAATGATGACGGAAGGGATGAGGTTGATTCTTTGGGGAATGGTAAAGAAGGTCGTTATTGCGGACAGGTGTGCGGATGTGGTAAACCAATTATTTGCACAATATAAAGATTTGGGAAGCATATACCTGATTCTGGGTTGTGTGCTATTTGCAGTACAGATTTATGCAGATTTTTCTGGCTATTCAGATATCGCGTTAGGCTCTGCCAGGTTATTGGGATTTGAATTATTGAGAAACTTCAATTATCCTTATTTCTCTAAAAATATTCCAGAATTCTGGAAGCGTTGGCATATATCATTATCTTCCTGGTTCAGAGATTACCTCTATATTCCATTGGGTGGGAGCAGGGGCTCTAAATTAAATAATGTCAGGAATGTTTTTATCATATTTATTGTAAGTGGTTTCTGGCATGGTGCTAACTGGACATTTATCGTCTGGGGGGCATTGCATGCTTTGTTCTACCTGCCGCAGATATTTAAAAAGAAACATCCCGCAGGACAAATTAAAACGATTGAACACTACCCGCTGATTCCCGGTTTCCGCCAGGTATTACAAATGATGTTGACATTTGCCATCGTTTGCCTGGCATGGGTTTACTTCCGTTCATTGAACGTTCATGAGGCCAATGAGTATATTATTAATATTTTCAAAGGGTTTAGAGACCCTGCTGCAATTGTTAACCAAGTAAAAGAAATAGTACCAGGGTATGCCTTTTTGTTTGCGGTTCTGGGAGCATTTTTCTTTGTAGAATGGCAGGGCAGGGACCATATACATCCGCTGTATAATATTGTTACAAGAGTTAATCAACCGGTACGGTTTCTTATTTACATGATATTAGTTTTCACTATTTTATTCTCAGTTCAGCCTAAACAGGAGTCATTTATATATTTTCAGTTTTAAGGAATGGCCGATTTCTATCAGGAATTGACTATTATTGTACGAATCTAATTTAACTCAGTTTAAATAACCTGTTTCAATGAAAGACCTTCTAAAAAAGGCGGTAATATTTTTCGTATGTTTTTGTTTAGTTTATGGTGCTTTATATTTTATTAGCCTGAATTCCAAGTACGAGCAGAATGATTATATTACAGCTATTGTAGAAAAACATCAAAGAGCAGAGGCAATGAAAGGCCCCAAGGCGTTGGTTATCGCAGGTTCTAATATTGCATTTGGTATTGATAGTGAAATTATAGAGGATTCCATAGGTATGCCTGTGACGAATCTTGGACTAACCGGGGGACTGGGAGCTGAATTTATTTTAAATGAAGCCAAAGCGCTTTTAAAGCCCAATGATATTGCTATTTTAAGTTTAGAGTATCTGGTAACATTAGAAGGAGATTATCAAAATAAGTATAAAGCCAAAGAAGCACTTCCCGGTACAGCTGCTTATTTTTCAAAAGATCTGAATGCGGAACTGATCATCGCTAATTATAATATGCGCAACCGGCTTATTCATTTCGGCGATAAAAGTACCTCCAATAAGTCTCCCATTTATAATAAAACGTATTTTAACGAAAGAGGGGATTTAACTTCCCATCATGGAAAAGCACCTCTTGATAAATTAATTTCCACTGGTATTCCCAATTATAACAACTTTGATGTGGTGGATTGTATAGAAGCGTTTTCAAAGTATTGCAAACAAAATAACATAAAGCTATTTTACGCGTATCCCAGTTTGGCAGACCTTGGGTATGCCAAGTACGGTAGTTATATTGATAGGTTCGTATCCAAATTAAGCAAAATAAATGATATTGAATTTATTGGAGATTTCCGGTCATCTGTGCAGCCCGATAGTTGCTTTTACGATTCCATATTTCATTTAACGGAAAATGAAAAAGTAAAAAGAAGCAGGAAGATCGGGGCCGCATTGAAAAAGATGTTACAGTTAAACTAGCAGGTTATTGCTTGTATAGATTTGGCAGGCTCAGTTTCTTTTTTACCGCGTACAGGCGAATGACAAAAATACTCAAGATGCAGGTAATATCTGCAGGTACTGAATGGCTGTTTAGCTTTATGAGCGCGAAATAGATCAACCCTCCTATAATGCACGCGGTCGCGTAAATTTCTTTTTCGAAAACCATCGGGATTTTATTCAGCAGGATATCCCTTACAACGCCGCCAAAACACCCCGTCATCGTACCCAATGCAATACAAAACCCGGGGTCAAGGCCATATTCCAGCCCTCTTTGAATACCGGATAATGTAAAAAATCCCAACCCGATACTGTCCGATATGATCAGGAACTTCGTAAAGTTCTTAATGTACTTATGAAACAGCAGTGTGATGACGTAAGTAATGAAAATAATAATGCTGTAATCACCATTACGCATCCAGCCCACAGGCAAGTGTCCGATTAAAACATCGCGCAATGTACCGCCACCCAATGCAGTTACAAATGCAATAACAAATATGCCGAAGAAATCAAGCTTTTTTTGCATTCCGGCAAACACACCGGAAATGGTAAATGCCACCAATCCTAAAATATCTATTAAACTAAGAATATCTATTTTGTCTATTGGCATGGCAGTTTTTTTGCAAAGAAAAGCATTATTTGAAAATGAAACAGTATATATGACTTTACTACAGGTTTAAAGTGTTTGATTGGGGGCAAGCGTCAGAGGTAATACTATTAAACATTTGTTCCGGCTACTCCGGACTCGCTGTCGCTCGGTGCTCAGGCACTGGCTCGTTCCTCGCCATCCTGCATATCCGGCTGCCTTTCGTATCTATCACTTTATTCATCTGAACCTTACCATTCAAACCTGCTTCATTTTTTATGAATTGAATTTGACACCAATCCGTAAAATTCAGCAGGTATAAAACCGGATATATTAACAAAGCAATTCTTTGAGAATTTTTAACAGGCTGATATTCAAAAATAATTATCTTTGTGGCACATGCGAAAGTTGTTACTCATACTTATAATGCTTTGCTACGTCGGTTCCACTACAGGAATTGCCATGCAGTATCATTTTTGTATGGGTGAGCTTAAAAGCGTAAGTATTCAGCAGGAAGAACATGATGATGCCTGTAACTTATGCGGCATGGACAAAGAGAAAAACGCTTGCTGTAAAGATGAAGTGGATATTGTAAAAGTATCAGACTCTCACCAGCAAAGCGGACAATACCAGTTAGCAGCTTTATACTGGCACATTTTACCTCCTGCCAGTTATTATATACTTCCCGATGCAGTAGAAAAGGATTTAAGCAGTTACTTAATTCCTAAAACAAATGCGCCTCCGGTACATCAGAATTTCGATGACTGGAATGCTTTCTATTGTATATTCCGTTGTTAGATTATTTTAGTAATTCATCCTTTTAGTATAACAATACTGTTATGCAAAGGGGTTTTGTTGTTTGTATTGATGGCATCCTGTAATAATGTAAAATAGCATTACCAATGTGCAAAGGCTGCGGCATGCGTTGGTGGCGAGGAACGAGCCAGTGTATTTTGCAGGATGACAATCAGGACTGTTTCAATCGTAAATGTTCCTGCAAAATACACCGAGCGCAGCGGAGCCATAAGCACGCCGGTATGCCGCCCATTTAGTTACAAATGACAACAGCCCCAATTATTGTCTTTTAAGACATTTTATCAATTACTATAATCAATTTTACAATGAAATCATTCAAAATATTTATCGTTTTATTCTTGTTATCCTTTTCTTCTTTTGCACAGTACAAAAACTTAACCATCCAGGCAGCGGGCCTTACCTGCAGTTTGTGTAGTAATACCATTAATAAGGCTTTACAGACCTTGCCATATATAGAATCGGTTGAAACTGATTTAAAGAGTAATTTGTTTCGTGTAACCCTGAAAGACGGTGCTGTTCCTGATTTTGACCAGATCAGGCAAAAAGTGGAGGGTGCCGGATTTAGTGTGGCAAAATTGAATATTGATGTAAATTTTTCCGGTGAGCAGGTGGAAAAAGACACCCATTTAAAAATGAACGGGAAAAACCTGCATTTTGTGAATGCAAAAAACGGGAAATTAACCGGGTGGCACAATGTGCAAATTGTAGATAAAGGTTTTGTTGTATCCAATGAATATAAAAAGTTGTCAAAAAAAATTACCACGGCTTGTTTTCAGTCAGGCAAAGCAGCAACATGTTGCGATGGAATCAAAGCAGGTGAGCGTGTTTACCATGTAAGTATTTAATTTTTTTGAACTTTTATAATTGTATATGAAGAAAATTTTAGTGGGTGCTTTTTTGTTATTTACAGGTTCCTGTATAAGTGCGCAGGAATTATATATATTCAGTGATCCGGCAAGTAATGCCCCGGCAAAATCTATTGTTCCGAGAATCAATAATATGATCATGCCAATGGCATATAGCAGCGGGGTATCGTACCGGGTTTCGCCGGAAGTAATGATTGGTGTTAATAAAAACCTGATGTTGAGGGCCAATGCTTATGCGTCAGATATGTTTACCGGTAAATTTAAGTTCGAAGGCGCCTCTCTGTATGCCAAATACCGGTTTTTGAGCAATGACGATATGCACAAGCATTTCAGAATGGCTGCATTTGGTAAAATTGCTGCCAGTAATAATCCCTATTTTATTAATCATCAGGTCATATCTGGCACACCGGGAGAAACACATACAGAAACAGTAAAGCTGACTACCCAGGAGCTGAACCTGGAAGGGAACCATTCCGGTGTTCAATACGGTGTGATTGCTACCCAACTGGTAAATAAAACCGCTATTTCATTGTCAGCCTCCTCTGTTCATAAAATGAATAACCTGGATGATCACCAAATGCTTTCAGGCTCGCCGCGAGGCGCGTTTCACTCCATCCTTTCTGCAGGATATTTATTGTTTCCGAGAAAATATGAGAATTATAAACAGGTGAATTTTAATATTTACGGAGAAGTGATCACCCAGAAAAGTTACACAGGTAATTATTATTTTGTAGATGCCGCACCTGGGGTACAATTTATTTTTAACAGTATCAGCCGTCTCGACCTTGGTTACAGGATCCAGGTTACAGGTAATATGGACCGCTTTAGTAAGAACCAGTTTTTAATCAAATTCGAATATAATTTTTTAAACGCTTTAAAATAATCAATCATGAAAAAAGTATTTTCTGTATTAACCATTGCGATGGTTTTAAGTGTAAGCGCTTTCGCACAAAAGAAAACCGAAACATTTGCTGTATCTGGCAATTGTGGTATGTGTAAAAACAAGATAGAAAAAGCTGCCAAAGATGCAGGGGCTACAAAAGCTACCTGGGATGACGAGAAAAAGCAGATAACTGTTGAATATAAAGCAAAGAAGACCAGTCTGGATGCTATTCAAAAGAAAATAGCTGAGGTAGGGTATGATAATGAAAAATACAAAGCAGAAACTGCTGCATACGATAAGCTGCATGGTTGCTGCAAGTATGAGAGAAACTAATATTTCACAGTAAGCAATTGAAGGGTAAGTAGTAAACTGTGATAAAACAGTGACCTGCTTACTCTTTGCTGCTTACTGAATATGTTATTTTTTATTAAAATTTGTAAATTAATAAAGGGGATTTACTATAAAATTGCTTAAAACCGTCATTTACCCTTACTTTTGCTCCCCAGTTCTTATTTATGATTAGCAGAAGAAATATACGCGTAAAAGTAATGCAAAGTATTTATGCTTTGCGTGCCGATAACAATGGAACCGTTGATAAAGGTACATTGACAAGCAGGCTAAAAAAACAGTTTGACTTAAGTTTTTCATTATTGGGTTATCAATTGTGGTTCTTAACAGAAGTTGCGCGTTATGCGGAAACAGATGCCAGTATCCGTGGCAATAAACATCTACCAACCCAGGAGGATTTGACAGTGGCTACTAAAATAGCAGGCAACGAAGTGTTGTGGCGTATTTTAGAGTCCGATTTATATAAAGATACGGTCGCTCTTTACAAATTTGACGGTTTTGAAGAAAACAAGGATATGGTAAAAGCGGCATATAAATTATTAGTTGAATCGCCTGTTTACATTACCTATAATAATACACCTGGCAGGGACAAACGTGCTGAAAAGGAAGTATTGGAATATATTTATACGGACCTGATGATCGCTAATGATAATTGGGTATCTTTTGTAGAAGAAAAGTACACTAACTGGGATGATGATGCAGAAATGCTACGCCAGATAGTAATGCAATATTTACAAAAACCGGGTGTTTATACCATTTCAAATCTCATTTCACCGGATAAACGCCAGTTTGCGAATGAGCTGATCAATACGGTTTTTGAAAAAAATGAAGAGCTGGAAACAATAATAAAGCCTAAATTGCGCAATTGGGATGCAGACCGTCTTGCGTTACTGGATATGATCCTTTTACAAATGGGCGTTTCCGAATTCCTGTATTTTGAAACCATTCCTGTAAAAGTAACTATTAACGAATATATTGACCTGGCCAAAGAATACAGTACAGCTCAAAGCGGCCAGTTTGTGAATGGTATATTAGACAATGTGCGTAAAGAACTGGAAACAGAAAATCGTATTGTTAAAAAAAGTTTTAAGTAAAATATAAAGAATTGTTTTATGAAAATTTTATACGTTGCCATATTAGCCGCTACTGTAGGTTTAACAGCTTGTAACAGCGGTGAAAATGCGAATACTTCTAATACCGGAAATACAACAGCTAATGCAGCCAATGTATCAGAAAATGATATTTCTAAAATAGAATGGATTGAAACTGAAAAAGATTTGGGTACTATTGCAGAAGGCCAGAAATCTGAAGTCGTTTTCAGGTTTAAGAACGTAGGTGACAAACCATTGGTTGTAAAAAATGTGGTGGCACAATGTGGTTGTACTGCACCGGAACCAAGCAAAGAACCTGTAATGCCGGGTAAAGAAGGCTCTGTAAAAGCTGTTTTTGACAGCCAGGGACGTGCAGGTGAAAACTCAAAACAATTGACCGTGCATACTAATACAGATCCTGAAAGCTCTATCCTCACTTTCAAAGTGTATGTGGCAGGTAAAGCAGGAAGTACAACACCTCAACCGCAGCCTCAGCCACCAGTTGAGCCGGGCCACGAGGGACACAACCATTAATCAATTTAATAAATTTATAAAGTAAATAAATAACATAATGTATCAATTATTATTCTTATTGTCTTCCGATCCGAAGCAAGGCTCCAGCATGAACATCTTTTTCCTATTAGCCATGGTAGTGGTATTCTGGTTATTCATGATCCGCCCGCAAGCTAAAAAAGCTAAAGAGCAGAAGAATTTTATAAATGACTTACAGAAGGGGGATAAAATTGTTACTATCGCGGGTATTCATGGTACTATTTATAAAATAAACGAGGATAACACAACTTTACAGATAGAAACAAGCCCGGGTTCATATATTAAAATAGAAAAGTCAGCTATCAGTTTAGAATGGACTAAAGCTATTAATAAACCGACAAGTACAGATGGTAAGTAAAACTATTGGTTACTGCTATTTATACAGAACGCTCATGTACAAAGCATGAGCGTTTTTTTTATGCAATATTTAAACATGGCTTTTGTAGTTTGTCAGTAAGTATTCAGTTTGCAGACTACCAGATACTTACCATAGGTATTCACTAAACAAAGTATATCAAGCGCTCCGTTAGGACGAAAGTATTGGCGTTGGTGTATGCAGAGTGTGCTGTAGGAGCGCAACACCATTTGTATTAGACCAGGTAGGAGGGTCAGTAAAAATTAATTGCATCTAAAACGCATTATCCGGTAATCTAAATGTACAGGTAAAATTAAGGAAGGGGAAAATATTTGCAATAGCCTTAAATAAAAAGCCTGCAAACAGTAATGTTGCAGGCTTTTGTAATAGCTTTCTGTAAAAAACAGCTAAGCTTATTTTTTCTTTTTACCTTCTTTAGCTTCTGCTGCTTGCTCTTGCTTAAGTGCACGGGTAAGAACAACAGTTGCAACCGGAATACGTGCTGAGTTCAACACTTCGATATTGTCAAGCTTAACATCTTCTACGCGGATGTTACCGTTAAGGTCTAATTCAGTAATATCAACCTCAATAAAATCTTTCAAATATTTTGGTAATGTTTTAACTTTAAGACTCTTAACTTTAGTGATCAAACGACCACCGGTTTTAACACCTTTAGAGTTACCTACAAAACGCAAAGGAATAGTTGCGATAACTGGTTTATCCTCATTTAATTCAAGGAAATCGATGTGTGTTAATGCATCAGATACTTTGTCAAATTGTAAATCCTTCAAAATAGTTTTGTAAGAGACACCATCAACAATGATTTCAGCTAACATGAATTCATTAGTGTAAACGATACCTTTGAACGCAGGTGTAGGAGCTACAAAGTTAATTTCTTTAGCACCGCCGTAAATTACACCAGGCACCAGGTCTTGAGAGCGAAGTTGACGGGTGGCTGATTTGCCAAATTCGGTCCTCAATTGTCCTTCGATAGTAATTGTTTTCATTTATTAAAAATTTTTGAAGTGCAAAAGTAAGTTTTTTTTATTAATAAACACTTATTATTATTTAGTGAACTAATTTATTATTTTTGCGCACAATTTTTGTTGATTTATTTAAACTATTTTCAACATTAAAGCTCTAAATATTAAATATCTAAGAATGAGGAAAAAAATACTGTCTGCATTGTTCACGTTTTTACTTTTCAGTAATGTTGTTTTGGCCAAACCCAATCTTTCAGATACTTCTGCTGTAAAAGTTGCCGTTCTGTTACCAATGCATTTAGATAGTTTATTTAAATACGGTCAGTATCGTTACAAAAATACCATTCCAAAATTTGCATTACCAGGCCTGGAGTTTTATAGTGGCGTACAAATGGCAGTTGACGCCTTAAACAGCGAAGGAGTCAATGCCCGGGTGGAAGTGGTGGACCTCTATAAATTTGGCGCTTTAAATACACTTTACAGTTTTTCAAATCCCAATATGCCAAACCTGGTGATTGGTGTGGTGCAGAATGCACCGGAACTAAGACAGGTCTCAGACAAAGCAAAAGAGTTCCAGATCCCTTTTATTTCCGCTTCATACCCCAATGATGGCGGTATTACCAACAATCCCTTTCTCTACATTACCAATTCAACATTAAATGTGCATGTAAAATCTGTTGCGGAAAAAGTAAAAGAAAACAGCAATGCAAAAACAGTCGTGGTATTTGTACGAAACGGCAACCGGGATGCCCGTATTCAGTCTTTCCTGGATGCAGCGGCTAAGGATATGAAAAAGTTCGAATTTAAATATGTCAACCTTACAGATTCATTTACTGTAAACAGCATATCCCAGCACCTGGATAGCACCAATGTGAACTATGTAGTGGGTGGCAGCCTGGATAGCAGGTTTGGCGCCCGCATTGTCAAAGCACTCTCTTCCGTATCTGCCAGCTATACCACAAGAATATTTGGAATGCCAACCTGGGACGACCAGGATTTTACCAAAGCAGAGTATAAAGGCGTAGAAGTAGTTTACACCACGCCATTTGTATCTTACACATTAAATCCGCAGTTATACAATACCTTAAATGCCGAATATAAAAAAGTAGCTAACAGCCGTCCAAGCGATATGTTCTTTCGCGGGTACGAGTTAACCTACAGGTATGTAAAAAATTTAGCCGCCAACAAAGAAAAGTTCGTGAACAAGATCAATGAAAAAGACTATAAAGTATTTGCTGATTTTAATTTTCAACCCGTATCAAACGGAGAAAACAAAATAGACTTTTACGAAAATGATAAAGTCTATTTCATTCTAAAAGCCGATGGCGTCTTTAAAAGCATTCTATAGTTTTTTCTTTTGGGGCTGTGAACATAAGAGCACCATTCAGCATCGGTTCCGGCTGCTCCGGGCTCGCTAACGCTCGGTACTCCTGCGTCGTACCAGGCCCTTTGCATCCGGCAGCCCATCAGCAGATCAATACTATTGATCAGTATAAACAGGTTGTTTCTTTTAGAGACAGCCTGTTCTGTTTTCAGGCATCTGAAGCAATATTCAATATTCCAGGGTATTCTGCCAGGCTGCACATCCCGATGCTCGAACCGGTACTCCATTAGCATTATAAGTATTCATGGCACCCCTCGTATGATAAAGACTTCCACACGTGCATCGGAGCAAAAGAGGAATAAATAACCCAGTACCCACAGGCTTAATTATTTTCTTCCTTATATTTGATAATGCTTCGCCATATAGAAATAACAGAATGCCCGAGAGATGCCATGCAGGGCTGGCACAGGCCGATAGATACTTCAGAAAAAGTCAACTACCTGAAAGCACTGCTAAAAGTAGGTTTTCATAGTTTAGATTGCGGCAGCTTTGTATCGCCAAAAGCCATTCCACAAATGGCAGATACCGCCACAGTATTAAGCGAAATATCCGCAGAAACAGGCACCAATAAATTACTCGTAATTGTAGCCAACGAACGGGGCGGAGAACAGGCAGTATTGCAGGATAAAGTTACTTATTTAGGCTTTCCCTTCTCTATATCTCCCACCTTTCAACAACTCAATACCAATAGCACCATCGAAGAAAGCTGGCAGCGGGTTCAGCGCATATACAAATTATGCCGTTTACATAATAAACAACTCGTCGTTTACATCTCCATGGCATTTGGAAATCCTTACGGCGATGAATACAATGCGGAAATTGTTTACAACTGGGTAAACAAAATGAAAGAATTAGGCGTCAATACAATTTCCCTGGCCGATACCGTAGGTTTATCCACCCCGGAACAGGTATTTGACATTACAAAAAAAGTAATCGACAATAGCCCGGGTGTCAACATCGGGGTACATCTGCATAGTACACCGCAAATGGCACTGGCAAAAATAGAAGCCGCATATAATGCAGGCTGTAACAAGTTTGACAGTGCTATCGGTGGTATCGGCGGCTGCCCGATGGCCCAGAATGACCTCGTAGGCAACATTGATACAAGCACATTATTGTATTTTTTCCAGGATAAGCAGGTGCAGCTCGAAATAGATACAGAAGCTTACCGGAATGCACAGGCAATAGCGGCAAGTATATTTTACTGATAGTACTTTTAACTATTTACTAGAGTTTCAATCATCTATCTGTCAATATACAAGGTTAAATTGCAGTTGCCCTCGTGCAATAACGGGATCCATCCTGCAGCGGGGTATTCCGGTAAGCGTAAAACAGGCATACTTTTCGTATTAAAAGTAACTACCGGGATTTTGGGATTTAATCAGTCAAAATAATCTATTTTAGCAGCCTAACCTATGTCAATGCGTTTAATAACTATATACTTACTAACCATAATTTTTTCTATTCAGGCTGTGCGTGCGCAAAAGCCTGAAGCCATAAAATGGGCCGATAGCGTCTTACAATCACTCACCTTAAAAGAAAGAGTAGCGCAATTGATGGTTGTGCGGAGTTCACAGCCCAACGCCATGCTGGATAAACATATAGATTCATTGGTAGAGAAATACAATATCGGGGCCATTTGTGCATTCCAGGGCACACCGTTACAGCATGCAACCATGTTTAACCGCATCCAGGAAAAAGCAAAAACACCAATAATGGTCACTGTGGATGGGGAATGGGGATTAGGCATGCGCTTTACAGGCGTCAATAATTTGCCATACCAGTTAACAATGGGCGCATTGCCAAACGCAGGTCAGGTGTACAGGGCAGGAGAGATCATCGCCCGCCAGTGCCGGAGGATGAATATTCACGTGAACTACGCCCCCGTTGTAGATATCAACAATAATCCCAATAACCCGGTAATCGGGCTAAGAAGCTTTGGAGAAGATAAATATAAAGTAGCATTGTTCGGCACCCGCATTATGGAAGGCATGCAGGATAACCATATAATGGCATGTGCCAAACATTTTCCGGGACATGGGGATGTAGCTGTTGATAGCCATTACGACCTTCCCGTTATAAAAAAAACAAAAGAGCAGTTAGACTCATTAGAACTTTACCCGTTTAAACAGTTGATCGCACATGGCGTACAAAGCGTGATGGTTGCGCATTTATCCATACCGGCTATTGATACAACCCCAAACAGGCCCACGTCCTTATCCCCGGCAAATATAAATGGCTTATTGCGGAAAGACCTGGGATTTGCAGGATTAACGTTTACAGACGCATTAGAGATGAAAGGCGTTTCCAAATTTTTTCCATCAGGGGAAGCCGCAGTTCAAAGTTTAATAGCCGGGAATGATATGTTATGCCTCCCGGAAGATGTACCGGCATCGATCAATGCCGTGCTCAATGCCATTGATAGCGGTCTTATATCAGAAACTTACCTTAACGAAAAATGCCGCAAAGTATTATTGGCAAAATACGAATATGTAAAAGATTATGTAGAGCCCGTTTTTATAACAGACCTATTAAAAGACCTGAATGCCGAAGTAGATACCTTTAGAGCAGCAGTAGCAGAGAAGTCATTAACGGTATTAGCGATGCCGGAAACCTTCAGCTTCCTCCAAAAACAGGATTCTCTGAAAACAGTTTATATCAATTTAGGCGCCAAAGCCAATAGTACCATTTCCGCATCATTTGCCGATACTTACAATATTGATATCATCGACCTGCCATTTACTAATTCATCCGCAATCGATAATTTTAATGTAAAACAGCTGCAGAAGTATGATAGAGTAGTAGTAGCCCTGCATGGCGTTACCAGGAGTACCGCTAAGAACTTTGGCATCCCTGCTTCCGCAATTAAATTAATAAAAGCAATAGATAAAACAGGTAAGCCAACGCTTAATATGGTATTTGGAAATCCCTATATCATAGCCCAGTTAGACTCTGTAAAAGGATTGGTGGCATGTTACGAGGATGACGTGATGTTCAGAGAAAATGCTTACAAATGGCTTACAGGCAGTTTTGATGCATCAGGAACCCTGCCTGTTACCATTGGTAAATACCCGTTTGGCAGTGGCATCGTAAAAAAAAAATCTTAATACCTTATAGTGCCGATACATTATTCAACAGCAACGCCATCTTAAAAATAGAGGCGATTGCTAATGAAGCTATCAGCCAGAAAGCCACTCCCGGCTTAAGCATTGTGGTATTACACAAAGGTAAGGTCGTACTAGAAAAAGGATATGGCAATACCAACTATGAATCCAAAATCCCTGTAACCGGCTCCACTATTTACGATATCGCTTCCGTTACCAAAACCACTGCCACAACAGCTGCAGTCATGTACCTGTACGAAAAAGGATTACTGGACTTAGACAAAACCTTAAAAGACTATTTACCTGAATTTTCAAACACAGGTAAAGCCGGTATAACCATCCGTAATCTGCTGATGCACCAGGCAGGCTTCATCTCTTTTATCCCGTTCTATAAAGAACTGCTCGATACACGGAACAACCTGCTGCCGGAATATGTCAGCAATTATAAACAGGCCGATTTTGAAGTACCCGTCACAGAGCATGTTTATTTAAAAGACGGTTACCCGTTTTTAATGATGCAGCGCATTAAAAACAGCGAATTATCAGGCGCATTAAAATACGTTTACAGCGATAATGATTTTATACTGTTGGGTAAAATAGTCGAAAAACTCACCCGCCAGACACTCGATGCATTTGTACAGGAGCAATTTTATCAACCAATGTCATTAACAAACACCATGTACAAGGTCTACAACGAATATCCGTTGCCCCTTATAGCCCCGACAGAAGACGATAAACTTTTCAGGAAGGGGTTAGTGTGGGGATATGTACATGACCAGGGAGCAGCAATGATGGGCAATGTGGCCGGGCACGCAGGCCTCTTTAGCAATGCCATGGAACTTGCAGCCTTTTACCAGATGCTGATTAACGGCGGACATTTAAACGGGAAAAAATATTTTAAAAAAGAAACAATCGACCTGTTTACAGCCTACCAGACACCCATTAGCCGCCGGGCGCTCGGGTTTGATAAGCCGGAAAAAAACAATAGTGACGCCAACTTTAAAGATGCTTACCCTGCAAGATATTTAAGTAGCACGGCCTTTGGACATACAGGGTTCACCGGTACCTGCGTGTGGGCGGACCCCGCTAACGAAATTGTGTATGTATTCCTGAGTAACAGGGTATACCCCAATGCTGCCAACAACAAATTGAGCAGCTTAAACATAAGGCAACGGATACACGAAGTCATTTATGAAACACTCATGAAAGGGTATTTTGGGGCTCTCAGCATTTGTAATCCTGCCATACCTTAGTCCGGGCTATTCCGGGCTCGCTGTCGCTCGGTGCGGTGCACCGGCCGCTAAGGCGGCCGCCCTGCATATCCCGCAGCTTTTCATCGGTAGATTCGCTGTTCAACCTCCCCTCAATCAGTATGTTCCCCATAGTACTAATTCACCAATAAAAGCAGCAGGCTTATGTGCTATTTAATGAACGTATATCCCGGTGTAATTTAAACTAAAAGAGATTTTATACTTGTGGGTTTCAACAATTTTCTACGATATATTTGCAACTTATGGATATTGTTAAAGAGGTCAAAGATATTTTCGAAAGTAAATTTCAAACAAAGCCTGTTTTATTTGCATCACCGGGACGGGTGAATTTAATTGGAGAACATACTGATTATAACGAAGGATTTATTTTGCCTGCGGCGATAGATAAGGCAGTATATGTAGCAGTCTCTTTAAGAACGGATGATACCATTCATTTGCATGCGGTAGATTTTAATGAGGATTATATAGTAACTGTAAACGAGATGGCCCCGGTAGTAAACGGTTGGTCCAATTACATACTCGGAGTGGTGGACCAGTTACAGAAAAATGGATATGCTGTTCCGGGATTCAATATGGTTATCCGGGGAAATGTACCATCCGGGGCAGGATTATCCTCATCAGCAGCATTGGAATGTGCTGTTATTTTTGCTTTAAATGATTTGCTGGGCCTGGATATTCCCAAAATAGATATGGTGAAAATGGCGCAGTTGGCAGAACATACTTACGCAGGTGTTAAATGCGGTATTATGGACCAGTTCGCCAGTATGATGAGCATCGACGGCCATGTGATCCGTTTAGATTGCAGGTCACTTGAATACGATTATATTCCATTCAACTTCAAAGATATTTCTGTCGTATTGTTCAATACGCAGGTAACGCATAATCTTGCCAGCAGTGAATACAATACAAGAAGAGAAGAGTGTGAAGCCGGTGTTGCCATTATTAAAAAGAAGCACCCGCATGTTCAGTCATTAAGAGATGTTACATTAGACTGGGTAGAGCAATATTTGGAAAAGGATAGCAAAATATACAACCGCTGTAAATTTGTAACCGGCGAAAATCAACGTTTACTGGACGGTTGCGATGCCATAGCAGACAACGATCTGGAAAGTTTCGGCGCACTGATGTTTGAAACACACGAAGGGTTAAGCAAACTTTACGAAGTAAGCTGCAAAGAACTGGACTTTTTGGTAGATACTGTAAAAGAGAATAAAGCAGTACTAGGCAGCCGGATGATGGGAGGAGGCTTTGGCGGTTGTACTATTAATCTTGTAAAAACTTCGGAAATAGATGAAGTGGTAGCCGATGTTACCGGTAAATACCAAGAAAAGTACGGCATAAAGCCACCGGTGTATATCTGTACGCTGCAAAAAGGAACTTATAAAATAGAAATCTAAAAAATAAACCTATGATTATTGATAATTTAGAAAATGCCGCCACCTACGCGTCATTCAATCCATTGTTTCAAAAAGCCTTTGATTTTTTGAATACGACTGACCTGGAATCATTAGAGATTGGTACGATCCAGGTAGCTGAGGGATTAAAAGCAATTGTAAGTGATAAGGCGGGAAAAACAGAAGCAGAAAGCCTGGAAAAATTTGAGTGCCATAATGCGAACCTGGACATACAATTTGTAGTAAGAGGGGAAGAACGCATTGGCTGGAAACCAAGAAATACCTGTGTTGATCCTAAAACAGAGTATAGCGCAGAAAAAGATGTCCAGTTTTATAATGATGCACCGGATATGTATTTTCAATTGAAAACAGGCCAGTTTGTAATTTTATACCCTGGTGATGTACATGCGCCAATGATAGCTGTAAATGATAAAAGCATTAAAAAAGTAGTATTTAAGGTGAAGATTTAATTACTTGTTTCAATAGAAAATGGAAAGCGTATTTTAAACCTTGTTGGCTTTAGAATACGCTTTTTATAAATATGCAGGTTGGATGGTTACCAAAATGCCTTTTGATCAGATTGGTTTTGACGGATGCAATCGGTATTACAAATTGTTCATTTCGATTGGAAATGCAAATTGCTGAGACTTTTCAATGTACAGGATTTCGAAAAGCTTATCACCATTGTATCAATATATCTTATTACATAACGGTTTAGTCTCATTTGATTCGTACATGTATTCTGTTAGCCCGAAAAAGTTTTGAGTCGATGATAAAAGTTTATCCTTGTCATCTATTGGCATAGCTACAACAACAGAGTTATTTGGAATTGAAACGATAGTACCAAACTTGCCGACCGTTATTTTTGATTTTTTTAAGTCAAGTATATATGAAGTAATAAAAAGATTACTGTCACTCGCCAATAGGTAAATCTTTTCACCCGTAGGTAAATTATTGGCAAATTCAAAAGTCTGGTCAAGGAAATTCATGGTGTTTTCTTTGGCTTGTGCATAAATCTCCTCTTCAGATTTATTCCAGTTTTTAGTCTCATTTTTATTCAGGCTGCCAATACCATCCGGGAGATCAAAAACAACGACTTCTATTATTCCATTTAACCCGGGCCTGATAATAGCATTATTCTTTTTATACAGATCTTCGCTTGTTGCACTGTAAACTCGGATTTTTAAATATGACTTCATAAAAGAATAGTCACTTTTATTTTTGTCAATTTCGTTCTTTTGATTTTTCAGTCTTTTTAATTGTTCAAAATAATCTTTGATGATTTTTTTTGTTTCATTTTCAGTTTTTTGAAAGGATGATTTGAACATATTTATGATGCTTACTTCCATGTTCTTATCAAGAAAATCACTTTCACTTAATGTTTTGAAATAACATTTCTCATAATGCTCTTCGATATTCCCAATGTTATAATTTTTAATTTCTTTTTGAAGAATAGCTATAAAATTATCAACGTCTTTTTGTGTTTGCGAGTTAGCAATAGTCGCTATTGTTAAAAATAAAAACATTAAATAGTGTTTCATTCTGCGAAATTAAAATTTATTTTTTTGTAAATATTTATTTATAAAAAAGGAGAAAGTATTTAAAAATAAAAATGTTCTTATGGGTGAGGGATAGTAGCAAAGTACCCCGCAAGGCGGCAGAAGCGGTTATGAATAGCGGAGCTGATAAAATAGCTATGCCGCCGCGGAGTACTGCGAATAGCCCGGCCCTTTGCCCGGAATTGAAAATGTACCGATCGGTATAAAATTCTTTGAGTACGAATAAGTGGCAAAGGGCACCCCCAGGCAAAATAAAAATAACCAGTTTAATACAGCCTGTTTATTTAATAAAGACAGCGCCCAATGGAGGTAGTTTTACTGTAACCTTGTAAACTTTCTCTGCTTTATTTACCAGCTTCGTTTTTATCTTTTCGTTTTTATATTCCCCCGTACCGTTAAATTCAGCATAGTCCGAATTAAAAATCTCTTCATACCTGGCTTTCCCTTTAAGTTCTATTGTGAAGTCCGTTCTTGGTACCGGCGTTAAATTCAAATAGATAATAACGGATTTGCCTTTAGAATCTGTGCGCTTAAACACCATTATAGAAAGCTCCCTGTGGTCTAAATTAACCCAGTCAAACCCTTTTGGATCAAATTGCAACTCGTGCATAGCAGGGTAATCTTTGCATATGGACATCAATGACCTCACGCAAAGCTGCAGGCCTTCGTGTGGTTTGTATTGCAATAGCTCCCATTGCAGTTCTGTCTGGTAATTCCACTCATTGGTTGCACCAAACTCTGAGCCCATAAACAATAATTTCGCACCCGGGTGTGCAAACATATACGCGTATAACAATCTCAGGTTAGCAAACTTCTGCCACTCATCCCCCGGCATTTTATAAAGCATCGGGCTTTTACCATGTACCACTTCATCATGGCTGATAGGCAACATGAAGTTTTCATCATAGAAGTACATCATGCTGAATGTAAGCTGGTCCTGGTGAAACTTCCTGTAAATAGGGTCCTGGCTGAAATATTTAAAAGTATCATGCATCCAGCCCATCATCCATTTCATGCCAAAGCCAATACCGCCTTCGCTTGTAGGCTTGGAGATGCCCGGCCAGTCGGTGGATTCTTCAGCAATGGTTTGGATGCCTTCAAAATCCCTGTACAATGTTTCATTTAAATATTTCAGGAATGCGATGGCCTCTAAATTTCCATTGCCGCCAAATTCATTCGGTTCCCACTGCCCGTCATTGCGGCTGTAATCCAGCTTTAGTAAGCTGCTTACGGCATCCACCCTGATGCCGTCTATATGAAACTCCCTGAACCAGAAATGAGCGGAGCTTAGCAGGAAACTTTTAACCTCATTCCGCCGGTAATTGAAAATATAACTGTTCCAGTCCGGGTGATATCCTTTACGCATATCCGCGTATTCGTAGGTATGTTCCCCGTCAAACATGTATAACCCGTGAGCGTCTGCCGGAAAATGGGAGGGTACCCAGTCCAGGATCACCCCGATACCGGCCTGGTGTAGCTGGTCTATTAAAAATTTCAGATCTTCAGGTTTGCCAAATCTCGAAGTTGCGGCAAAGTAGCCGGTTGCCTGGTAGCCCCAGCTGCCATCATACGGGAACTCGGTTACCGGCATGAACTCTACATGGGTAAAGCCCATTTCCTTTAAATAAGGAACCAGCTTTTCCGCTGTTGTCCGGTAACTGTTATAGGCTTCCTCATTGTTTTTATCAGGACGCATCCAGCTTCCTAAATGCAATTCGTAAACAAGCCAGGGGGCACTTAATGCATTATGTGTTTTGCGGTTATTCAGCCAATCTTTATCTTCCCAGTTATAGGAAAAATCATAGGTTAAAGATGCTGTATTCGGGCGTAGTTCACAGAAGCGCGCATAGGGGTCTGATTTGTTGCTTTGAAAACCATTCCGGCCAATAATATGATATTTATAATTCGAACCGGGTGTTATATTCGGAATAAAGCCTTCCCAGATGCCGCTGCTATCTTTTCTTGCGTAAAGCTTATGAGTGGTCGGCTGCCATTTATTGAAATCACCTATTACACTGATGTAAGTGGCATTGGGCGCCCACACGGCAAAATAAAAACCGGTTGTTTCTAAAACGGTTTCCTGATGACTGCCGAAATATTCATACCCGTTCAGCAGAATGCCATTCTGGTATTGCGCAACAATATCATCATTGAATTTACTATAATTCCAAACGGATTTCTGAGTATCTATAAAGTGTATTTCTTCGTATAATGGTGTTGTAAGGTTAGTATCTATCTCTTGATTTTCAGGCATAATAATCCCATTTTAAATAGCAAATGATATAATGGATTAAATATAGTAAACTTTCGGTAAATGAGTAGTGTTGCTATTGATTAATTGAATGGGGTAATTCAATGCAGCTATTTATTAGATATTACAAAAAGATGGGGTGTAATAAAAGTAGTTGTAACCTGTAAAAGGCTTTGGAAAAAATCAGGGTTAAGAAAAACAGGCATCTTACAAAGTAACTACCGGAATGCTCAAACATTAATAAAGAGAATGCTCCCCGGAAAACTGTCTAAGTAAAAATGAACGGAATCGGATTGATCAGGCAATCGCTTTATTCGGAAAATATGATGAAATATCAAAATAAATGATGTGATTTATTTCATAGAGATGCAATTATATGCCTGGATCATCGGGCTTTATAGCAGCTTGTTTCAATCTTTTAAAGATACTTTCCATGTCGTTCATTTGTTTGGAAACCTTAATATTTGCTCCTTCCAGAGTAAATCCTTCCTCTAAGTGTATCTTAATCAGGAGCGCTTTTTTAATATTAACATAGTCATAACGACGGTTTTTTCCCTCCTGTTCCGTCAAACTTCTGATAATGCCTTTCTCTTCCCAATATCTCAGTTGCCTGATGGGAATGCCAGTAATTTCGGCCACTTCACCAATTCCAACAATGAGCTGGCATAGAAACAAGTCGTCGTTAATTTTTGGAAGATTATTATCCATTATTGTAGATTATTTACAATTTTTGTTGCAAATGTACGATTATTTACTTTACTTTTGCTTCTTCATAATACATTCAATGAAAAAAGTATACAAAAACTACTTCAAAAAAAGTTTCGTTGTTGGTATTTTAGCAGCCCTTCTTTCAATTAGTGCATTTTCACAAGAATCAGTTAAGTTAGACTCAACAGTTTTGCAACAAGCTGATTTAAAACAATTGATAGATTATGCTCTCAAAAACCAACCGTTGTTAAAGCAGAACAAGTTAGATGAGGAAATTACTGAATCGACCATTAAGAGTAAGTTAGCTGACTGGTATCCCCAATTAAATTTTAACTACAGTTTACAACACAATTTTATTGTTCAGACCAGCATTATTGGTGGCAATCCCGTTAAGTTAGGGGTGGAAAATACTTCCGGGGCCAACTTTGCGCTGTCACAGGTATTGTTCAACAGGGATGTGCTTTTAGCTAAAAGATCTCAGGGTGATGTGCGCCAGCAGATTTTGCAACAAACAGAATCTAATAAGATCAACATTGTTGCCAATGTAAGCAAAGCTTATTACAATGTACTGGCAAACATTCAGCAGATCGATGTGACCAATGAAGCCATTAACAGGCTGCAAAAAAGCCTCGATAATGCCAAAGCCCAGTATGAGGAAGGTGTTGCGGATAAAACCGATTACAAACGCACCTCTATACAGCTGAATAATGCCAAAGCGCAAAAGAAAAGCTTTGAGAACATGCAGCTGGCGAATATTGAATTGCTGAAACAATTAATGGGTTACCCGGAAGAGCAACCTTTAACGGTCGCTTTCGAAAAAGATGCATTGATTAAAGAAGCTAACCTGGATACAACTGCAACTGCCGATTACAAAAATCGTATTGAGTTTAAAAGCTTAGAAACGCAACGCAGTTTACTAAAAGCAAATGTGGATTATAACCGCTGGAGTTACTTACCAACCGTCTCTTTAAACGGAAACTACAATCTTAACTATCTGAATAACCAGTTTAAAGATTTGTACAGTAATAATTTCCCGAATTCGTTTGCCAATTTGAATGTGGCATTGCCAATTTTCCAGGGTTTTAAAAGAAAGTACAACACCAAAAATGCGGAATTACAGTTGAAACGTACGGACTGGGACCTGATTGCATTAAAGCAATCTGTAAATGCCCAATACTCGCAGGCTTTGGAAACCTATAAAAGTAACCTGGCAAACTATAATGCTTTGGTGGAAAATGTAGACCTTGCCAAAGAAGTATATGACCTGATCCAATTGCAATATAAATCCGGTATTAAAACTTATATAGAAGTGGTAACTGCCGAAGCAGATTTAAGAACAGCGGAAATCAACAGTATCAACGCTTTGTACCAGGTATTGTCATCTAAAGTAGATGTAGAAAAAGCCTTAGGGAATATAAAAACTAATTAATAATAATTTTCATTATAAATATATGCGTAAAACGTATTTAACCATTATAGCATTAACCGGCTTATTATTGGCAAGTTGTGGCAATAAAAATCAACAGGCAGCAATGCCGATGAACATGCCTGTTCCGGTAACGACCGATACCGTAGAGGTAAGAACGGATGTGACATATAATGATGAATATCCGGCTACAGTAGTAGCTTTAAACCAGGTGGACTTAAGACCACAGGTGAGTGGATTTATTACAGGTATTCACTTTGCAGATGGTGCAAAAGTGAGAAAAGGACAATTGTTGTACACCATAGACCAGCAATTGTACGAGGCAAACTACCAGCAGGCAGTTGCCAATTTAAAAGTACAGGAAGCAACCATGGACCGCGCTCAGAAAGATGCGGACCGTTACCATGCATTAGATAAAAAAGACGCGGTAGCAAAACAACTGGTGGATAATGCAGATGCTGCTTTAGCAGTAGCCAAGCGCCAGGTGGATGCAGCAAAAGCAGCTATCCAGGGCGTCGCTACTAACGTGCGTTACACTAAGGTGATTGCCCCTTTTGATGGTGTGATCGGTATCTCACAGGTAAGAATGGGTGCTGCGGTTTCTGCAGGCCAGACTTTATTAAATACCGTTAGTACCAGCAACCCGGTGGCAGTGGATGTAAACATTGATCAGTCTTTGATCTATAAATTTTCTTCCATGATCGCGGCCAATAAAGTAGACAGTTCTATCACGATGGCTTTTGGTAACGATGTATATCCTTACCACGGTAAAGCGGTATTGTTAGACCGTGCAGTAGATGTTCAGACCGGTACTATTAAATTACGTTTAAGTTTCCCGAACAACGACGGTGTATTAAAACCGGGCATGAATGCGAACGTGAGAATTTTAGGTAACAGAGGCCAGGAAAGTATTGCAATACCTTATAAAGCAGTCGTTGAGCAATTAGGCGAATACTTCGTTTACAAAGTAGGCGACAGCAGTAAAGTCACTCAGCAACACGTGAAACTGGGCAAACAGATCAGCGGACAGGTGATTGTGAAAGAAGGCTTGAAAGCGAATGATATTATTGTGATCGATGGTATTCAGAACCTGAAAGAAGGTAGTGTTGTATTAACGCCGGAGCAACAGGCAAAGGTGGCAGCACAACAACCGGCAGCCGGAAAATAGTTAGGTTTAGAAGATAAGCCAAAGTTCTTTTTTATTTGGGGCTCTCTTCATTAGTAATTCTATAGAGCATTTGTCCGGCGTACTTAGGGCTCGCTACGCTCGGTGCTAAGGCACCAGCCGCTATGGCGGCTGCCCTCGTATGCCGCAGCCATTCAGCGGTAGAATTTGTATCGGGCTTTTCCTACGTGGTGGACAACCCACCCAAACCTCTCCCGGGAGGGGACAGGAGTACGAGTAGTTCAAGCGTTTTGGTAAATCAATTTAGGTTTTTAAAGAAATTTTTGAAAAGACCTATTGAGAATTACTTGAAACAATGGCGCTACTTAGGTCATTTCCTCTCACTGAAGGGGCGGGGATGGGGTCGTAACAAATGACCTATTCCGGGCAAAAGAGCTCCTGGTAGTAAAAAATACCAATTGGTATAAATGATATAAAATTTAAATTAACCTGTATCAAATAAAAATATGATAGCAGATACTTTTATAAAAAGGCCGGTAACCGCCATTGTGGTATCCATAGTGTTGGTATTAACCGGGTTGATCGCATTAATCAATTTACCTGTAGCACAGTATCCTGATATTACACCGCCAACGGTAAGTATCAGCGGTAACTTTACAGGTGCGGATGCGCAGACGGTGGAACAAACAACTTCTACTGCAATAGAAACGCAGGTGAACGGTACACCGGGCATGACATACATGAGCAGTAACAGTACGGCATCCGGTCAAAGTGCCATTACCGTAACATTTGATGTAGGGACCAATATTGATATCGCTACTCTTGACGTTCAGAACAGGGTGAGTGTGGCAGAGCCAACTTTACCGGACGCTGTAAAAAGGTTGGGTTTAACGGTGAAAAAACGTAACCCGAGCATTATGATGGCACTGGCGTTTTACTCGCCGAACGGTACGCATGACGGTAAGTTTATCGGTAACTATGTGAACCTTTATGTAAAGGATGCGTTGTTGCGTGTAAAAGGCGTGGGTGACGTAATGAGCCGTGCAGATGACTTTAGTATGCGTGTGTGGCTGAACCCAGATAAAATGGCGGCATTAAGCATTACACCTGCCGAAGTAAACGCAGCTATCCAGGAACAGAACTTACAGGTGCCGGGTGGTACTGTAGGTGGTAATCCTCAGCCAAATACCCAGGTATTTGAATACAGCGTATTAACCAACAGCCGTTTAAGTACTAAAGAAGATTTTGAGAGCATCGTGGTTAAAACAAGACCGGCAGACGGTTCTATTGTTTATTTAAAAGACGTTGCTTCATTGGAATTGGGCCGTTTCGACTATAGTATCAACTCGTTTGTAGAAGGCAAACCGGCAGCGTTTATGTTGTTGTACCAGGCACCGGGTGCCAATGCATTAGATACGTACGAAGGCGTAATGAAGGCGTTGGAAAACCTGAAGGCCAATTTTCCTAAGGATATGGACTTTGCCATTCCTATGGAAACGGTTACGGTGGTAAAAGCGTCTATCAACGAGGTAATGCACACATTTGTGGAAGCTTTGATATTGGTGATCCTGGTAGTGTATTTGTTCTTACAGAGCTGGCGCGCTACTTTAATTCCTGTATTGGCGATCCCTGTATCCTTAATAGGTACATTCATCTTCTTTGGCCCGTTAGGCTTTACCATTAACACGCTTACTTTATTTGCATTCGTATTAGCGATTGGTATTGTGGTGGATGATGCCATTGTGGTGGTGGAAGCGGTACAGCATAATATTGACCATGAGAAGATGAGCCCGCTGCAGGCGACTCAAAAGGCCATGAAAGAAATTTCTGCCCCGGTTATTGCGATTGCCCTGATTTTGGCTGCGGTATTTATTCCGGTAGGTTTTATCCCGGGTATTGTGGGTAGGCTCTACCAACAGTTTGCCATAACCATTGCAGTGAGTGTATTGATATCGGCCTTCGTGGCATTGTCATTAACACCGGCACTTTGTGTGTTGTTATTAAAACCTACCAAATCTGCCAATGCTAAGCAAAATGTATTAGATAAATTCTTTAGCTGGTTTAACAGGAAATTTGACGGATTAGCGCGTGCTTATACCAAAAGTGTAGGTCGTTGGATAAAAGGGACACCGTATGTATTAATCATGATGGTGTGTTTAATCGTTGGCCTGGTGTTTATGTTTAAAGCCAAACCGGGAGGATTTATTCCAACGGAAGATGAAGGCCGTTTAATGATTGCCTATGAATTACCGGAAGCTTCTTCTACAACCAGGAACGTGGAAGTATTGCAACGCATTATGGCTATTACCAAAGAAGAACCGTCCCTGAGAATTGTGGGTGGCTTAAGTGGTTTCAACATCATCAGTGGTACCAATAAATCCAATGCCGGTACGGTATTCATTAACTTACAACCATGGGATACCCGTAAAAACCCGAATGATCACGCAATGGCTATCCTGGGACGTTTGCAAGGAAAATTCGCGGCTGTGAAAGAAGCGAATATCCGTGTGATTGCACCACCGGCTATTCCGGGTCTGGGTGCGTCATCCGGTTTCTCATTCCAGTTACAACAAACTGGAAGTACGGATGATATGCAGACTTTTGAAGGCGTGTCCAAGCAATTTATCGGTAAGTTATTCCAACGTCCGGAAATCGGTGTGGCATATACTTTCTTTAATGCACGTACACCAAGTTATAAAGTGGATGTAGACAGAGAACTGGTGAAGAAAAATGGTGTGTCAATTTCAGAAGTATATAGCACATTAGCCACTTACCTGGGTAGTAGCTATGTTAATGACTTTAACCTTTATGGTCGTAACTTCCGGGTAATGACGCAGGCGGATAGTTCTTACAGAAGTTCTATTGACGGGTTAAACCGTTTCTATGTTCGGAACAATGTTGGAGGAATGGTGCCATTGTCATCGTTGGTTACGACAAAAGTGATAGAATCTCCGGCGGTAATTTCTCACTATAATATCTATCGTTCTATTGAGATCAGCGGTACGCCAAAACCGGGCTACAGTAGTGGTCAGGCATTAGCAGCTATTGAAGAAGTGGCTAAAACATTGCCTGCCGGTTACACCATGGAATTCAGTGGTATGAGCCGCGAGGAGAAAATAGCAGGTGGACAACAAGCTATCATCTTCGCTATATCCTTAGTGTTTGTATTTTTATTCTTAGCGGCACTTTACGAGAGCTGGAGTATTCCTTTCTCTGTATTATTCGCGGTGCCTATCGGGGCGTTCGGTTCTATCCTGACCTTGTTATTATTGCCTAATTTGTCTAATAATATCTATGCGCAAATCGGTTTGATTACATTAATTGGTCTGGCAGCGAAAAACGCTATCCTGATTGTGGAATTTGCCAAAGAAAGGGTAGATAAGGGCGTGGATATTGTACATGCGACGTTACAGGCGGTACAGTTACGTTTACGCCCGATCATCATGACTTCCCTGGCATTTATCTTAGGGGTGTTGCCGTTGGCATTTGCTGCCGGTGCTGCTGCCGAAAGCCGTAAAACTATTGGCTGGACAGTATTTGGCGGCATGATGGCTGCAACTACTTTAGCGATATTCGTTGTGCCGGTGTTATTTGTTTTAATTACTAAATTAAGTTATGGTAAAAAAATAAAGAGACTACAGCAACAGAAAGAAGCTGAACAACAAATTGATATCAGAACAGTTTAGAATAGTAAAAGCCACTCACTAAAAAATGAGTGGCTTTTTTAATAGAGGTATCTACTAAAATTTATATACCTAAATATTGTTGTCTTAATGATTGGCTTATAGCTATATCATTAAGAAAATAGATAGTCAAAGTCCAATTGCCATCTATCATAAAATCAATATAAGATTTAGGATTTTCTATGCTGCTAAATTCGCTTGATGGATGTCCAAGTATTGATATAATGTCATTTTTAGATAACCCGATTAATGAATTATCAAAATACAACGTTTTTGACATGCCTAATGGCTTAAATCTGGAATTCATCCAGACTTCCCGGTTGAACTTTTGAAATTCTATTTCATATTCAATGACAAAGGCGGACATATATAAAAATAGCAGACCTGGAATAATGATAACGCCTATTGCTTTGGTTTTCTGCTCTTTTTTTAAAAGCCTGAAAGTGAAAAACAACGCGAATAAGAATATTATCAATGAGAGGAGGAGTTGAATATAAGTACTGTTTTTTATTTGTTCTATGCTTTCTCCACCAGCAAGGTTAAATGTTGATACTAAGTATATGCATGTTAAAATACATATAGTGGTTGCACTAATTATAAATCCAATTAAAAATGATGTAAATTTTTTAATCCTCAATTGGTATGTTTTATGATTCTTACTTCCTGGCATTTCTTACGGTCAACTGGTCCTGCCATGTTGCATCGCCTTGCTCCTGTAATTTACCAAACGCAGCAGCGGTAGCATAATCGACCACATCCTGTAAGCTATGTTTATTGTAAATGCCGTATATCAATCCCGCCATAAAGCAATCACCACTGCCACTCCTGTCTATTACGCCTTTGGTATTGTATTCGGCTGAAGTGTATAAATTATTATTGCTGTACAAGCTTGTATAGTAAAGTATATTACTGGATTCACCATCGAAACGGAATGTATTGGCAACATATTTACACTTAGGAAATTTTGTAATGATCTCCTGCGATGTCAGTGCTGCGTGTTCTAAAAATCCTTCTTTAGTTCGTGCATGAATGAGGTCCTGGTTGAGCGTTGTACCCAACATCATATTGGTGCTCCAGATATTACCCATTACAACGTCGCAATACGCTACCAATTGGGGAATTACGTCTAATGGATGGCGATTGCTGCCATTCCATAACCTGCTCCTGTAATTGAGATCTATGGATATGGTGATGCCTTTTTCGGAAGCGGCTTTTACAGCTTCTAAACAAACTGCCGCGACATTTTCATTGAGTGCCGGGGATATGGTGGAAAGATTTAGCCAGGACACATCCTGTAGGATCTGGTCCCAGTCTATCACTCCTGGTTCCAATTCGGAGAAGGAGGAATGCTCCCTGTCGTAAGCAACGCCACCTTTCAGGTCGGCACCCCGATCTAAATAATATAGGCCTATTCTGTTGCCACGTTTTATAATTGAGGAAGTATAAATACCCTGGTATTCCAGGTAACGCACCATGTGTTGTGACATGAAATTGTCCGGTAGTGCGGTACAATATTTTACAGGCACTTCCCATGCTGCTAATGCGGATGCTACATTGGCTTCCGCACCACCTACATATACTTGTACGGGTTGCTTTTCGGCGTTTTTACCTGTTGCCGGAGATACACGTAATAATAATTCTCCAAAACACAATACCTTTTTCCTGGCCATAAGAATAGTTCTTTGTTTGTCAGTTTTTGCTCTGTATCAATTTTCAATACCCGTCTTTTATGTAGCTGTATTGAATAAGGACTATTAAACGTTTGATGTTTTATACTAACAATAGTTTTTCGTTTTCGTCCTGTATAAGCATGAATGATAAAATTCATTCACATAGCATTAGCTGCAATTTAATAAGAACAGTCAGTATTCGGGCTTTAAGATATAAAATATATGAATAAAATTGTATCATAGTTTATACTGTGTAACGATTGGTTAATTGTTCTGGTATTGTTTTTCTGGTATGATTTTATTAAGAATAAATTAGGATGCCGGGTATTTAATTTAAAGTAAATTGCGGGTAATTTACAGAAAGATGGAAGTGAAATTCAGAAAAGCCGAACCGGCGGATATACCGGCAATATGGGAGGTTTTAAAGGGGGCTATTGCAAGGCGTAAAGCTGATGGCAGTAAACAGTGGCAGGATGGATATCCCAACCCGGAAGTGGTTAAAAAAGATATTGATAATGGCTATGGATATGTTTTGACAGACGATAATGACATTGCAGGATATTGTGCAGTGATGATAAATGACGAACCGGCTTATAAAGATATTATTGGTAAATGGATAACAGATGGTGATTTTGTGGTGTATCACCGCGTGGCTATTTCAGAAAATCATTTGGGAAAGGGATTAGCAAAAAAAATGATGACATCAATAGAAGACTTTGCAAGGGGTAATAATATTAAAAGTCTGAAAGTGGATACTAATTTTGATAATCCTGCCATGTTATCTATCCTGAAAAAGGCCGGATATGTGTATTGCGGGGAAGTGGTTTTCAGAGGCAGTCCCAGAAAAGCTTTTGAGAAGGTTTTAGATTAATTTGGCAAATCCTGAATAGTATAGCTTACTGATTATCCGCTGTGTAAATATCCGGAAAATGTTGTTCTGATGCCGGATTTCAATTTTCTTTAAAGTTTTCAATGTTTCCATAAGTACTATTAAACTAATTTCTAATTGATTGTTATTCATTTAAAATGCTAATGATTTTAACGATTATACCTTTTGTATTTTTTTGAACCAAATATTAATGATTATTAAGTGTAAATTCTACACTATTTAGTAAAAATCTAATTTTAACGCTTTTTAACACATTTTGTATATTGTGATTCTTTGTTTTGGTCTTTGAAATTAGATAAAATTTAAAAATATGCTTTTTAGTGGTAATTTTGCACCAGAAATTAATAATCAGGAAAATGAAAAAAGTTATTTTATCTACGGGTTTATCTTTAGTTGCTTTATTTGGGTTTGCAGAAAAAAACAGTTCTGTTAATACAAATGCTTCTTCAAATACTGCCATCAATATCCAGGCTGTATTGGAGGAAAATATGCAATTGAAGTTAGAGAAGGAAAACCTGAACAACCAGGTAGAAGAATTAAGTGCACAGGTTCGTTTTTCAAACTTAATGAGCAAATTAAATTTCAAGCTGCAAAAAGAAGAATTGCAAAATGAATCTGAAAATGCTGTTTATTTGAAAAATTACAACCGTCTAATGTTAAATACAATTTTAAACTTAAGCAAATAAGCTTAAAATTGTATCGGGTTTCAAGTAACGACGTTGCTTTGAATTATGTGAAACAAAAAGGCTTACCTTTTAATTGGCTTATGAGGTACAGCCTTTTTTGTTGTTTGTGATTATTATATTTCCCCTTTCGCAGGTATCAACTGAACCTGTTGATTAAAAACCTTTAAACTGAATTTGATGATTGCAATTATTTTTATCCGATTTTAATGCCGCCTTCCGGCTATTTGTCATAAAAGGGTTGTCTGCCTTTTTTAACTTACCTGTTATGGTATTGATTACCCTGCTGTTGATGTGGAGGAGGTAAGATTGTTTTATCATATCTTAATTTGTGGTTAAAATAACCGGCTATAATTCTGAAATAGTTCGATTTTTGTGTACGTTCATGAATGGCGGCAGCGGGTAAGGGATTGGCAGCAGTAGCCCGGATTCCGCCCCTCCAAAAAATACTGTTTATATCTTACTGTTGTAAGTGGCCGCGGATGTACGGGCGGAAACGGACTACTGCAGAAAGCCCGGCCGCCAATGTACCGGCATTGTTTAAGACAGGTATCTTCTGAAAAGGTAATTTCCGGAAAAACGTACATTGGGGGATACCCCAAAAATGACTAAATTGAAAATTAATAAAGTAATAATCCACAATTAAATAGGAAATTTGCAGATTTATGAAGAAGACAATTTTTGTATCAGGAGCCACTTCGGGAATCGGTTATAGTGTAGCGAAAAAATTTGCAGAAAATGGGGACAGGGTAATCATTACGGGCAGGAGGGCAGACCGGCTGGAATTGATTGCAAGGGAACTGGAAGGTGCCTATGGTGCTGAAATTTTTACTATTTGTTTTGATGTGAGGGATAAGGACGTGAGCCTTAATGTGATGGACCAGTTACCGGAACATTGGCAGCATATAGATATACTGGTAAATAATGCAGGATTGGCCGCCGGAAGAGATAGTTTTGAAAACTCTGATATAGAGGACTTTGATGCGATGATAGATACAAATGTGAAAGGATTGGCTTACCTGACAAAGGGACTATTGCCTTTACTGGTAAAAAACGGTAAGGCACATATTATAAATGTGGGTTCGATAGCCGGAAAACAAGTGTACGCAATGGCTGCAGGCTATTGTGCCAGTAAATTTGCAGTGGATGCATTTACCAAAGGATTGAGAATTGATTTACTGCCACATAACATAAAAGTAACGGGCATTCATCCTGGTGCGGTGGAAACGGAATTTTCGATAGTGCGGTTTAAAGGTGATGAAACAAAGGCGAATGCGGTGTATACGGGTTATAAGCCTTTAAGCGGCGATGATATTGCCGAAGTGATTTTTTACAGTGCGAACCTGCCTGCTCACGTGTGCCTGAATGATATTGTGATAACGCCTACTGCACAAGCAGGCATTCACTATTTTCATAAAAATATATAGTAAAGTCAAGAAAATGTACAAGAAGCTATAAATTAATGATTTATAATTATTACATTAGCAGTTTAAATGCCATCGGGAATATTCTTGGAATAATATTGCAGATTCCCTTCGTGAAGTTTTAGTAAACCCGGTATTCATTTTGCGAAACTTAACTTTAATTTTTTGATATAAAAACTGTAGATGATAATGATTAAACAACCACCGGCTTTAAGAAAAGGAGATACCATAGCGATCGTGTGCCCGGCTGGAAATATCGAGGCAAAAAAAGTTGAAAAATGTATTAGCACCCTTAAACAATGGGGATACAATGTAAAGGTTGGATTTACTGTGGGAACGCAGTTTAACTCTTTTTCGGCGGACGATAAGGAGCGTTTTTACGATCTGCAAAATATGCTGGACGATAAAGAGGTAAGTGCGATCCTGTGCGCACGTGGCGGCTATGGCACTTCCCGCATTGTGGACAGCCTGGATTGGCGCATTTTTAAACGTTACCCAAAATGGATCATCGGTTTCAGTGATATTACTGTGTTGCATTCCACCTTACATACAAAGCTTAAAACGGCTAGCTTACACGCAAGTATGGCTAATGAATTTAATAAGGGCGATGTGGATAAAAATGAAAACCTGTTAAGCCTTAAAAAAGCCCTGGCGGGCAATAAGATCAATTATAAAATACAGGCAGATCCATTAAATATAGCGGGTAAAGTGCAGGGACAACTGGTGGGTGGTAATTTAAGTTTACTGGCTCATATGGTAGGCACTAAGTCAGACCTGGACCTGTCCGGTAAGATACTGGTGATTGAAGATTTGAATGAATATACTTATCATATAGACAGGATGATGTTGCAATTAAGCAGGAGCAGGAATTTCCAGGAACTTGGCGGCCTGATTGTTGGCGGTTTTACAGATATGAAAGAAACGAACCCGCCATTTGGTCATAATGTGAAAGAAGTGATCCGTACATATACAGCACCATTTAATACCCCAACCTGTTTTGATTTCCCGGTAAGCCACGGCGATGAGAACCTTTGTTTGAAACTTGGATTTACTTATGATTTGAATATTGGCAAAACCGTGACGTTGAAAGAAATTTAATAAAATCCTTAAACAAGTTCAGGAGTATATTTTAACTTTATTATACTTAAATAAGCATTTTTTTATATTAGGTTTGCAAAACTATGAAGTTTGGAAAGTTGAAATCGTTAATACTGTTATTCGTTTTATTTTTTATAGCACCATTCGTAATGGCTCAGAAGTACTCTTTTGCCTATTTTGAAAGTGCTAATTACAAACCGTTTTATGTGAAAATGGGGAATAAAGTATATTCCTCAAGCCCCAATGGTTATTTAATTCTTTCAAAACTTGAGAATGGCAGGTACCCTATAAAATTAGGTTATGCCCAGCAAACGAAAGAACAGGACTACGAACTGGTTGTAGAAGATAAAGACCAGGGTTTTATTATTCAAAATTTTGGCGACGAAAAGGGGATGGGATTGTTCAACTTACAGCAAATGACCGTACAGTATGACGGGGCTTATTTAAAAAAGCCGAAAGAAGTAATTGCTGACGTTGCAAAAAACGTAGAAAAACCTGCGACTATTGAAACAGTGATTAAGGAACAGCCTAAACAAGAAGAAACAAAAACTGAAACCGTACAATCCGTTGCTAAAATAGAAAAAGAAGTTGCTGACACTAAAGTAGTGCCTGTAAAGGAAGTGACGGACGAAAAAAAGAAAGAAGTAGAAGTAATGGCCGAACCTGTTACTAAGAAACCAACCTTATTGGAACCGAATAAGGGCACAATAAAGGCCAATAACAATAATACAACTGTAATAACAGGGGATAGAAAAGCGGAGGAGCCGGTAGATTTGCCTGCTGAAAATACCGGGAAGGACAAACCTAAGGAAACCAAAGCCGCGGCACCAAAACAGCGTGAACTAAAGTTCCTGGATATGGACCTGGATTACGATACCTTAACAAAAGCGAAACCTAAGCCACAAATTGTAAGCAATAATGCCAACACTATTGTAGAAACTGTTGTTCCTGAAGTAAAAAAGGTAGAAGAAAAAGCTGCTGCCAGGACAGATACGCTTAAAGCAGAATTATTGAACGATAGTAAAAATGTTGCTGAGAAGCCAATAAAAGAAGCAGAGATAAAAGCAGATACGGTGGTTGAAAAAGTGACTGAAAAACCGGTAGAAATTGTTGCTGCAAAAGAAAGTGTGGTAAAGGAACTGATTAAAGATACAATAGTAATAAAGGATACAATAGTACCTGTTATAGATAAGAAAGAAATAACAACAGAAGCTAAAGTGGTAGAGAATGTTGCTGCTTCAAATTGTGGTGAACCTGCTACAGCAGCAGATGTTACAAGTCTTAGAAGAAGGATGATCATGGGTGAAGATTCTGACGAAATGCTGGAATTTGCCAAACGTCCTTTATCGCAAAAATGTTATGCCACCAATGATATTTTGAAACTTTCACAGCTATTCATTACCGAAAAATATAAGTTCGAATTTTTTAAATTAGCTTATAATAATATCAGCGATAAAGAAAACTTTAAATCTTTAGATGCAGTATTTACAACAAATGAATGGAAATCTGCATTCAGCAAATTAACTGAAAATAAATAATCATCGGCAATGGAGGAGAAGGAGGAAAGCAGGAAAAAATTATGGCTTAAAAGATTTGGGGTAGGTGCATTTTTGTTTTTCCTGATAAAGGGATTGGTCTGGCTGGGGATATTCTTCTTTGCGGCGAAATCATGTAACAGTTAATACTATTCTATATGAAAACCATTGCGCACATTTTAACCGGGTTGGTTGCTTTAGAGCACTTATATATTTTGTGGTTGGAAATGTTTGCATGGGAAACCCAGGGCAAAAAGACATTTAAAGGTTCATTGCCGGATAATATGTTTACCCCTACAAAAGGGTTGGCAGCGAACCAGGGTTTGTATAATGGTTTTTTAGCAGCAGGATTAATCTGGTCTTTTTTTATAGCAGATGTTAACTGGTTGTTCAATATCAGGTTGTTCTTTCTTGGCTGTGTGATTGTTGCAGGTATATATGGTGCGGCCTCTGCTTCCAGAAAAATCTTTTTTGTGCAGGCATTACCGGCTATTATTGCTTTAATATTTGTGTTACTGGCAAAATAGTACCCTATTCAGTAATGCTGAATGCAGGGTTATAAATGATCTCCCAGCTATTATTTTCAATATCCATAAAATACAGGCGGTAGCAATTGTTAGACAGGCGTTCAGGTGCCTGTATGATAGTAGCATTTAAATGTTTAAGTGCTTCGTGCATGTTATCTACCGACGGCTCGTCCCAAACATTTATACTTAGAAGCCCCTTACCATTGCCTTTGGCTAAGGGAATTTGTTTGTTCTGCAGGTAATCCCATGCACAAAATGCCAGGTTAATATTCCCGATTTTTATAAAGAAATACTGGTCTGTTTCTTTAAAAGGCTTTGTGTGAAATAAGCGGCAGTAAAAATACTTCAATGCTTCAAGGTCGGTAACACCAATAGTGATATAACTTAAATAGAAATTTTGCATTGCCCGTTAATTCTCAATATTGTTAAATGAAAGACGTCGCGAATATATAGTGAAACTCGCGACGCCTTTGTATTGACTGCATTTATGCCAACTGGTTGTCATTTATAATTAAAGTAGATGGAATATCAGAGAGCCAAACGCTTTTCGTTTCCACCAGTTTTTTCCAGCTTTCAAGGCTTATCAACATTAAACTCTGTAGTTTCAGCAAATCCTTATCTATTGTCCGTTGGCTTTGCAGCATCATTTGATTAGGTGCTTTTTGCTCAATGGAGCGAATCAGCCCGATAGTGGTCGCATCATTTTTTAACTGACCGGTCGCATCCAGTACGATTACCTGGGACTGGGAGTTATGAATCAATTTTTGTGCGTAATTAATCAGGAAATGATCATGCTCACTAAAGATAGGTACAAATACAGAGTTGGCATTATCAAAATCCTTATTTACAAATATACCAACCGGTATTTCAGACTTAGCAATTATTTCCTGTGTCCTGTCATCAATCGGTGAATTCTCAAATATGTTTTCCTTACCCGTAAAAGTACCTAGTAATAATTCCGGGTCCATAATTCTGGTTGTAAAGCCTAACAGCTTACCCAGTAATGTACCATGATAAATAGACTGTCCAAGACCAATCAATAATAGGTCATAACCGTTTTTATTAGCAATGCCCGTTATGTCCAGTTCAATATCCTGCGTCGCTTTAAATACCGTTGAAACCTCCCTGTTTAATGCAGCACTTTCTTCAAGTACCGGTTTAAAAGCGTCTTTTTCATACTGGTCTATATCATAATGTATTTGGTCGTCAGCAGAAGAAAAGTGCATTGCAGTAAGCGAAGCGTTACCATTTAATTTCCTGGTAAAAGCATTTGCCAGTTTCATTAAACCCTTCCCGGTTTCCGCACTGCCAAAAGAGAATAATACATTGTATTTGCTGCAATTCTTAATCCTTTCTTCTTCATTTTTCTCCTTGGTCTTAAATATCTTATTAATAATGTCCAGGGCCGGGCCAGTCATAAAAGTAGTCACTAATGCCATAATCACCATCATAGCAAAAACTTCCGGCGTCAGTACGCCCAGGTCGTAGCCAATATTCAATACTACCAGTTCCATCAGGCCCCTGGTATTCATCAGAGCGCCAAGTGTCAGGCTGTCTTTCCAGTTCTGGCCAACATATTTGGCAGCAATAGCACTGCCCAGGAATTTACCAACAACCGCTACCAGTATAATCACACCCGTAAGTTTCCATAGTTGCGGGTCATTTAAAAGCCCGATCTCCGTACGCAAACCGGTAAATACAAAGAAGAGCGGTAACAATAACACCAGAGCAACATCCTCTACTTTTTCAATAAATAAATGTCTGAACTTTGCATTTTCAGGCATAATAGCACCGGCCATAAATGCGCCGAACAAAGCGTGGATACCGATTATCTCCGTTGCGTAAGAGGATATTAATAATGTTAAGAAGAAAATAGCCACTATTACCTTGCTTAGGCTGTCTTTCTGAGAGTGCAGGTCACCAATCCGTTTTAAGAACGGACGTACCAGTTTTATCATTACCAGCACATATAAAACGGCCAGGGCTATTACATATAATGCACTTACAAAAGAACCGGCCTTAACAATAGCTATTACAGCCGCCAGTATACACCATGCCGTTATATCATCCGCAGCGGCACAGGTAATGGCAATCGTCCCCAGTTTGGTTTTATGAATATTCCGCTCCTGCACAATTCTTGCCAAAACAGGGAATGCCGTAATACTCATTGCAATACCCATAAATAATGAGAACGATAAGAAATTAACGCCTTCCGGAGCAAACTGGTCATATATAAAATAAGTAAGGCCCATACCCAGTGCAAACGGGAACAAAATACTGGCATGGCTAATTACCACGGCATCTTTAGCCTTAGTCTGCAATACTTTAAGGTCCAGTTCCATGCCTATCACAAACATGAAAAGGATAAGCCCGAACTGGCTTAAAAACTGGAGATTGCCCAGCGACTGCGCAGGAAATAAAGATTGTGAAAACTCCGGGAAATAAGCGCCCAGCAAAGAAGGCCCCAATGCAATACCAGCTATGATTTCACCGATTACGGAAGGCTGGCCGATTTTCTTAAATAAGAAACCGAAAAACCTTGCAACCAAAATAATAGTGATCACCTGGGCTAAAAGTATCGCCAGCGGGTGTTCCAGGTTATGTTTCATGGCGTCCATAAAATCACTCCAGTTGCCATTGGTCGATACATTTTGCCTGATGTGCCTGCCACCTTCAAGTGTCACCCCTTTTTGCGCAATAAAATACATCAAACACAAAAACACTACCGCTGTAACTATATAAAAAATGGAGTTTTTGAACTTCTTCATCGTTTTATATTTGGGAAATTAAGTGAAATAATTTGTCTGTAAAATAGACCCTGTAAAGGAAATAATAATCATACAGAATAAGAATCCTCCCGGCTCATAAATGTAATAAAGCCCAAAAATTATGTAACAAAACCTGCACAGAATTATTTGGGGCTTTCGGCAACGGTAATTCTGTGCAATATTTGTCCGGCGAGCTTATGGCTCCGCTACGCTCGGTGTATTTTGCAGGAAAGGTTCAGTCTACAAAAGTCCCGTAATTGTCCTGCAAAAATACACTGCCTCCTTCGTCGGCACCAACGCATGCCGCAGCCATTGAGCATTTAGATCGCTGCTTTACATTTATCATAGTACATAAAAATTTTCCGGAAAATCTTATCTTTCTCCGCAAAAAGATTTATGAACGTAGAACAAGCGTATAAAAACTGGTCAGGACAATACGATACCAATAGTAACAAAACCAGGGACCTGGAAGCAGTTTCATTAAAAGAAATGATCAATACAACTTATGAAAACTGCCTGGAAATTGGCTGCGGTACAGGAAAAAATACACAATGGCTGGTAACCAAATGTAATAACATACTCTCTGTAGACCTGACAAAGGAAATGCTGGCCATTGCAAAAGCAAAAGTACCGGATGCCAAAGTAACATTCCAAAGAGCGGACATCAATCAACATTGGGATTTCGCCGGCAATAAAACATTTGACCTGGTCGTTTGCAGTTTGGTATTAGAACATATTGAAAACATCGACCGGATAATAGGGTTGATCGCAGAAAGATTAAATACTAATGGTGCCTTATACATCAGTGAGTTACATCCTTTCAAACAATATGCAGGATCGAAAGCGCGCTATGAAGATGAAAACGGGCTCCATATTGTAACCTGTTTTACCCATCATATTTCCGAATTCACCAATGCGGCTATCAATCACGGGTTAACCATTGAAACCATTAAAGAGTACTTTGATGATAACGATACCTCATCAGTACCAAGAATTCTGACATTATTATTCAGGAAACCTTAATCAATAGCAAAGCAGATCAATAGGGTTATGATCACTGCATGTGATGACCCGGGTGCAGGTAAAGCCCGGGTCATAAATTGGTTGTAATAATTAAGGATAAAGAATGCCGGAATAATATAGTCAGGTAAAGGGCAATCTTTTATATTGAACCTTATCAAAAAAATACAATTAACCTCTTTAAAACTATTCTTTTTTCAAAGAATATAGTTGAAAACGTACTATTTTCAATTTTCAGCCTACTAATTTCCAATTTTGATAAGTAATCTATGGTAATTCCGCTAACTTGCGTCTTCACTTTTTGTTAACTAAATTTATACATAAAATTTATCATTTTATGATATCAGGAATACTAAATAAAACAAAGGCGCTACTATTTTTATTGTTGAGCGTATTATTTGTCAATCGGTCCTATGCCCAGGCACTATGTGGTTCAGAAATGATGCAGGAGCGGTTATTTGAAGCCAACCCGCAGATGTTGAGCGCATTTAACAAGCAAAACACTGATCTGGCAAATCTTATCAGGAACAATAGAGGCATATCTCTGAATGACGGCGCTATTTATGAAATTCCTGTTGTTGTTCATGTTATTCATACCGGTCAGCCAATCGGTACGCTATATAATCCTACAGATGAACAAATAATTGAGACGATAAAGTATATTAATGAAGTTTATGCCGGAACCGCTGCCGGCATGTCCGGTGGTGCAGGGGAAATGAACCTGAGGTTTGTGCTGGCAAAAAGAGATCCTAATTGTAACCCCACTTCAGGTATTAACCGTTACAACGCAGGAGATAACCCTACTTACGTTCAGTCCGGTGTTCGAAATTCAACGTCATCCGGGCTGACAGATGCCACTTTAAAGTCCCTCGTTCGCTGGAACAGGACCAATTATTATAATATTTATGTTGTTAATAAAATAGATGCCAAAGATGGTACTTCAGGTACATTTGTAGCAGGTTATGCCTATTACCCAACCAATGCCGACAATCCGCAGGATGGCACCATTATGTTAGCGTCCCAGTTTAAAAGGGGAGATAAAACCCTGCCGCACGAACTTGGCCATGCGTTTAACCTGGCGCATCCGTTTAGTGGTTCTAACGTGAACACACAGTGCCCGGCAAACACTAACTGTTTAACCCAGGGGGATTATGTTTGTGATACAGACCCGGTATCCTATAATATCAGTAGTGCCGGTGTCAACGATTTTTCCTGCCGCACTGGTACCAATCCTTGTACGCAGACGCCTTATACCGATAATACCGAGGCCAATTTTATGGGGTACACCACCTGTTACAAATTGTTTACTCCAGGACAGCGGGAGCGCTTGCTGAATTCTTTAAGTCTTGCTTCACGTGCCAGTTTAATTAATTCCCCGGCAAAATATCCGCCGGCTTCCGCGCCTGTGTGTGGTGCACTTGTCAACTTTAATATCGCGCAAAGTTCAGTGACGGAATCTGCAACTGTTATTAACTCCTGTGTTAAATATACGGACTACACATTGGGGATTAACCTTAACATTGGTGTGAGCGGTGCTACAGTTATTCAACTAGGGACAGATACATCCACCAGAGCCATTGAGGGCAAAGATTATATTTTAACAACGAACAACAATTTTGAGACGCCTTCTAAAAACATCACGTTTACTGCGAATAAGGCAGATACCCAGTATTTTAAAATAAGAGTATTTGATAACAGTATTATTAATGGCGCAAGGAAGCTGGCGCTCAATTTTAGTTTTGTCTCTAATCCGGGTAATGCTGCCGTTGGTACTGCGATTCCTATATCTACTATCAATATTCTGGATAATGACAAAGAGCCATTAAGTAATACGGTGAATGAAAAAATGGTTGGTTCATTGCTCACCCGTTTTTCATCAACTAATCACCCCATTTTAAATATTACCACTACCAATGGTAAGGCAATTGTCATTTACAGGGCAGAAGAACTGAAAGCTGCGGGTCTGAGTAAAGGCTATATTAATAAGTTCGGGTTATATGCTACCAAAGTAAGCACCATCCCATTTGGCAATATTACCATTAAAATGGCCACCACTTCATTGCCATATTTATACAATAACGGCTCTTATAATTTCCCGTCTTCAATGACTACGGTAGCAAGTGTTAGCAATTACAGTGTGGTGAATAACCTGAATGCTTTCAATTTGTCAACGCCTTTTTACTGGAACGGGGAGTCAAACATTGCGGTAGAGTTTTGTTACAGTAATACAACAACTGGAACCTCATCAGACCTGTTTTACGCCTATCTTGATGAGGGCACTGCCAGCGGCCAGATTCCGTTTGCTTTGAGCCTGTCACTTTCATGTAATACGGATTTCGGTAGCTTTTCCTATTTTTCTGCTCCCTACAAACCAACATCTTATTTCGGCATTGTAGAGGATGGCATCTTGATAGAGACCTCAGTGAGCAATGCTAACCAGGCTCTGGCCGCCCAGGAGGAAATGTTTGTGTTTAGCAATAACGGCAAGCTGATTGCGAAAATTAAAAATTCTGACAATTTTAATTATGGTTGTGTCAATGTACAGGTTGTAAGAAGTGGTAACGGGGTGAAAGGACTAAATTCTTCTGTAGCAGCGGAAATGGTTACGGATAAGTCCGTGTTCATAAGTACCCAGAACAGCAATCCTGATGGGAACCTGGAACTGACACTTTATTATACCAAAGAAGAAGTGGACGGTTATGTAGCTGCAACAGGTGTGAACTGGAATAATACCAGGCTGGTAAAAACAAAACAGGCGATCAATACTTATAGTGCAGGCGCAGTTCCTAACGGGGATATTACTTTATATGATGCTACTTATGGCACATATGGCGGTACCCATTACACTATTAAAGCGAATGTGACGAACGGTACAGGAGGTTTTACTGTGGGTAAACCAGCACTGGCTGTTTCTGTTTATGAATTTACCGGTAACGGCAACTGGTCTGATGCGGCCAACTGGAAAAACAACCTGGTCCCTCCGGCCATTTTAGCGGCAGGCCAAACAATCATTATTAATCCTTCGGCAAATGGCAAATGTGTGCTGAATGTTTTACAAACGATTGCACAGGGCGCACAGTTTACCATAATGCCAAATAAGATATTTGAAGTAAATGGCGATATTAAAATAAATTAATAGTTATGTTTAAGAAAAAATCCTCAAATTTACTCATTTGAGGATTTTTCATTTTTTAGCTATGAGTTTAAAATATTATATTTTTTCTGCTTTCTTTTTATTTTCTGCTTTAGGTGGTTACGCTCAAACAATAGATACAGCATTTATTAAATCAACTGCAGTTAAGCTTTCATCTGATGAAATGTTTGGACGTGGTTATACCAACAACGGTATGAGGCTGGCCGGCGATTATATTGCGTTGTCAATGGAAACATTGGGGCTGAAAGTAACCAGGCAATCGTATAGCCATTCTGTTAATACTTTCCCGGATAACATCTCTCTTTCTGTGAATGGCCGGGAACTGGTTCCTGGAAAAGATTTTTTAATAAGTGCAGAAAGCAATTCGGCTACTGCTTCCGGCAATTTGAATGCGATTGATAGTGTGACATCCGGAGATCAGGCTAACCGTGTATTCTTCGAAAAAGTGAAAAAGTTAACCTGGAGCGTTTCACAGGTGCAGGAAAAATACACGCTTATTAAACTATTGAATACTGAGATTGGGAAGCCGGAATCTTATAAGCTCAGTGTCAGATCGAAATTCATTAATAAATTCAATGCACAGAATATCATTGGTGAGATTAAGGGCACTACCTATCCTGACTCTACGGTTTATTTTACCGCGCATTATGATCATTTGGGTACAATGGGTAATACTGTTTTTAATGGCGCTAATGATAATGCCAGCGGTGTGGCAATGATGTTGGGGCTTGCTAAATATTATGCGAAAAACCCGGCCCCCTATACAATTGTTTTTATTGCTTTCGGAAGTGAGGAAGCTGGCTTACTGGGCAGTAAGTATTATGTGGACAATGCATCTAAAAAGACACTGGCGCATATTAAAATGCTGATTAATTTAGATTTAATGGGGAATGGCAGCGAAGGTATTACGGTTGTGAATGCGACGGAGTTTCCTAAGCAGTTTCAACTGCTGCAGCATTTAAATAAGGATAATAAATATCTTCCTGTAATTAATAGTCGTGGTACCGCTGCTAACAGTGACCATTATTTCTTTACTCAGAAAGGAGTGCCTTCATTTTTTATCTATACACTGGGCCCTCGCCTGGCGTATCATGATATTGATGATGTGGCAGATACCTTGCCCTGGCATATGGTGAACCAGATACCCCAGTTATTGATCCAGTTTGTAAAAGCATTACCTTCTTTATAGTATGGTATTTAAAATTTTAAGGCCGTTTTATCTGCTGTATGCTTATCTAATGTTTATTGCAGGGTTGCTGGTGATATTTCCTGTTGTGATTGTTTGTGTGTTTTTGGGCCAGCCAACAGGTGGCAATATTGTGATCAGGCTGTCGCGTGCATGGAGTGATTTCTGGCTGTTTGTAATTGGCATTCGTCAAAAACATATTGTACTGGAGAAAGATGATGCTGACAAAAACTATGTTTTTATTGCGAATCATTGTTCATATATGGATATTCCTGTGATTTTCCAGGCTATCCGCTATCATAATTTCCGTGTTCTGGGTAAATATGAAATGAGCAAGATCCCGGTATTCGGGACGCTCTACAAGCTGGCGGTTATTTTAGTGGACCGTAGCAGCCCTGAGAAAAGGGCGCGGAGCCTGAAAAATCTTGTGAGCTCTTTAAATAAACATATTTCTATTTTTTTGTTCCCGGAAGGTACTTTTAACGAGTCTGATATTCCTATGGCGAAGTTTTTTGACGGTGCTTTCCGTACGGCTATAGAAACGCAGACGGATATTAAACCTTTTTTGTTTTTAGATACTATTCATCGGATGCATTTCCGGTCCGTGTTTACTATTACACCGGGGATTAACCGTATTCTTCATCTTCCGGAAGTATCTGTGCAGGGGTTAACTATGCAGGACCTGCCGGCATTGAAGGAACGGGTGCACTTGTTAATGTCGGAGGCAATGCTAAAATACCGGTAATGGTGATGCTGTTTTGCTAGCTTTTGAGGGCTTTTGCCACTGCCTGCATTTCGGACACTGTTCCGATGCTGAGTCTTAACCATTTAGTACCGTCTTCAAATGTGCGGGCACCGAAAATATTACTGCTTTCTAAGACGGACCGGAAATCTTTGGAATAACCGGAGGTATCGAAATAGACAAAACTGGTATGCGATGTTATAAATGGAATCTGGTGCTCATTCAGGGCATCATAAAAGACCTGCCGGGCTTTAATATTTTCCTGTTTGCAAAACGCTATAAAAGAAGGGTCATCAATGCTGGCTACTGCTCCTGCTAAGCTTACGGCACTGGCGCCTGCGTTTGCCCAGGGTTGCAGGTCTGAAAGTTGTTTGGCGGTATCTGCATGGGCTAAAACATACCCGACCCTTGCGCCGGCCATTCCATAGGCTTTGGAAAATGTTTTTGCTACTACCAGATTGGGGTATTCATTTACAAGATGGGCCATTGAGGGTTCGTTACTGAATTCTGTATAGGCTTCATCGAGAAGGATGGTTGTTTGTTTTGGCGTATTTTTTATAAAAGTTTCTAATGTGGCCGGGGGAATAACGGTTCCGGTGGGGTTGTTGGGATTGCAGATGTAGATGAGTTTTGTTTTACTGTCGATGGCATTGTTTACCGTGTTTAGGTCTATGGCTTTACCGGTGGTTAGCGGCAGTAATTTCACGTCTAAACCGAGCCTTTTGGCGGCGGGTATCCATAGCCGGAAAGTGGGGTCGGGGCTTAACACGGTGCCTTTTTGTAATGCTGCCCATGTGGATACTACGCCTAATAATTCTGATGAACCGGCACCGATAACGACATTTTCTTTTTTCAGGTTGAATTGCTTACCGATTTTTTCTCTGAGTATGGTGGTCACGTCCCAGGGATACCTGTTGCTTCCGCTGACGGCTTCTATCATTGCTTTTTTAGCGGCCATGCCGGGCCCGTGGGGATTTTCATTGGAACCGATTTTTATAATGCTTTCCTGTTGGTATGGCATTAACTGCTCGTTAAAGACATTCGCAAACAGGTCCCTGCTAAAAGCAAATGCAGTTGCTGCAAGCGCGGTTTTTTTGATTAATTCTCTTCTTAGCATTTTAGTCTGGTATTTTAACTAAAATAACGCATTTTGTTGATATTTTAATGTGGTATGTTTTGCGACTGTTATTTTTATGTACTGCCGGGTAGGGGTACAGCGGCGATGGGCTGCGGTATGCGTTGGTGCCGACGCAGGAGGCAGTGTACTTTTTGCAGGATAATTGGTTTTGGACATGGCCACTGATACGATCCTGCAAAAATACACCGAGCGTAGCGGAGCCATAAGCACGCCGGACAAAAGTTGACGGATAGGTAAATGACGAGTGCCCCTGATGAATAAAATGTTTAAATTATGGTTAATTAAAAGTGGATAATGAAGATATAATTTGCAATAGTTTTTAATTTTCATAAACTATTACTTTACTTTGGCTTTCTAATGATAATTGATGAAGCAGATTCCTAATATTTTTACGCTTTTAAATCTTGTTCTGGGTTGTATTGCTATTGTTTACCTTTTGGAAAATGGGATTACTTTGGTGGAGGATTCTAACGGATTTACCTACTATAACCTGCAGGCTGAAAAAATATACCTTGCACCGCTTTTTATTGCACTGGCGGCTGTGGTGGATTTTTTTGATGGTTTTGTTGCAAGGTTATTTAATAACAGTTCGGAATTTGGCAAGCAACTGGACAGCCTGGCGGATGTGGTGAGTTTTGGTGTGGCGCCGTCTATGATCATTTACCAGTTTCTGAAACTGAGCATTGCTAAAGAAAGCAATGGGCTGGACGCGAGTTTTCTCTGGTTGGTGCCGGCATTTATATTAGGTGCGGCGGCGGCATTCCGCCTGGCTAAATTCAACCTTTCTACTAACCAGTCGCACGCGTTCCGGGGGACGCCTGTACCTGCGGTGGGTATCCTGGTGGCTTCATTTCCTTTGATCTACTGGAACTGTGATACACCGTGGGTATTGAATTTAATTACGAATAAGTGGTTCCTGTACGCGGTGGTACTGGCATTGAGCAACCTGATGGTGAGCAACCTGCCAATTATGAGCAATAAACCTAAGGATAAATCGGTAAGTGGCCTGATGCCGCAAATTATTCTGGCAGCCATTACTTTAATAGCTGCATTTACTATTGGCTGGCTGGCTGTGCCGGTGGCATTTGTCTTTTTTGTATTATTATCTGTGGTATTTAAAAATAAATTGGTTTAATGCTTTATTTAGTTCCTACACCGGTTGGCAACCTGGCTGACATGACGTTTCGTTCTGTTGATATTTTGAAAGCGGCTGATATTATTTTATGTGAGGATACGCGTACGAGTGGTGTGCTGCTTAATCATTATCAAATAAGCAAACCGTTATGGAGTTATCATCAGCATAATGAGCATAAAGTGCTGACGAACCTGATAGAAAATATGCAGGCTGGTAAAACCATGGCTTTGATTACGGATGCGGGTACGCCGGGCATTAGTGACCCTGCTTTTTTACTGGTGCGGGAATGTATAAAAAATGATATTAAGGTGGAGTGCCTGCCTGGTGCTACTGCTTTTGTGCCTGCACTGGTGAACAGTGGGTTACCTACAAACCGTTTTGTATTTGAGGGGTTCCCGCCGTTGAAAAAGGGCAGGCATACTTTGTTTACGCAACTGTCTGCTGAAACGAGGACGATGATTTTTTACGAGAGCCCGCTAAGATTGGTGAAGACGCTGAAGGAAATTGCTACTTATTTTGGGCAGGAAAGACAATGTTGTGTGAGCAGGGAGATCAGTAAAAAGTTTGAGGAGAATAAGAGGGGGACTTTAGCGGAAGTGATTGCTCATTTTGAGAGTAAGACGGTTAAGGGGGAAATTGTAATTATTATTGCGGGGGCTGAATAAAAAAAGCGGGAACTAATTTTCCCGTTTTTTTGTTTATACTAATTCTTTGTCTTTGTTGGCTAATTGTCCGCAAGCGGCATCTATATCTTTACCACGGCTACGGCGTAAACGGGCGTTTACCCTGTTTTTTGCGAGGTAAGCCATGAATTTATCTACAACAGCTTCTTCCGGTTTCTGGAACCTGGCCAGGTCAATTGGGTTGTATTCAATAATATTTACGAGGTCTGCGGGAATCTGGCGGAATAGTTTTATGAGTTCATCGGCATCTTTAATGCTGTCGTTAAAGTCCTTGAACAGGATATATTCTAAAGTGATTTCGTTACCTGTTTTCTGGTAGAAGTAATTCAATGCTTCTATCAGGGATTTTATATCGTTGCTATCGTTGATGGGCATGATTTCATGACGCTTGGTATCATTGGCGGCATGGAGGCTGAGTGCGAGTTTGAAACGTACTTCGTCATCGCCCAGCTGTTTGATCATTTTTGCAACACCTGCTGTGGAAACGGTAATGCGACGGGGGCTCATACCCATTCCATCGGGGCTGGTAATGCGTTCTATGGCTTTTAAAACATTTTTGTAATTAAGGAGGGGTTCTCCCATACCCATGAATACGATATTGGTGAGTTTCTTGCCACTTTGTTTTATTGCCTGGGCATTCACTAATGATACCTGGTCGTAGATTTCGTCGTAGTCGAGGTTGCGTTTGCGGTTCATAAAACCTGTTGCGCAAAATTTACAGCTAAGGGAACAACCTATCTGGCTGCTGACACAGGCTGTTTGTCTTTCATCGGCGGGTATTAATACGCCTTCAATTAGGTGGCCGTCATGTGTTTTGAAGCGGCTTTTTACTGTGCCGTCATTGCTGTATTGGGTGGTATCTTCGGTGATGGCGGGTAATGTAAAGTGCTGAGCCAGCTTTGCCCTTAAATCTTTGCTAAGATTGGTCATGGCATCGAAACTTTTGGCTTGTTTTAACCAAATCCATTCCCAAACCTGCCTGGCACGAAACTTTTTATCGCCTGTTTCTACAAACCACTGTTCTAATTCGTTGAAACTTAAATGGCGGATATTTTTTAACTGACTCATTTTGCAAAATTAAGGAATCGTACGTATAAATGAATGAATACTGAAGTGGAGTTGTTGGTGGATCGTTTTGGGCTTTTGGGAGTAGGAGCCGGTGGGGCTGAAGTGATGTGTTGATGATTACAGAGGTATTGCTAAAAATAAAGGGGTTGTATATGCTTCGTAATCAAATGGGGAAGTTTATGTATAAACTTTATATGTGGGCTTTATATGGGCTTTATATGGGCTTTAAATGGGCGTCAACAGGGCGTCAACAAGGCTGTATCCGGGAACTTGTATTAAAGTTCTTAAAAGGCAAACAGTCTGCTATTTTAATTGGTTATTGTTATGGTGTATGCAATGAATGACCACGCTTTTAATGCTCAATATGTACATGAGGCCGGCTAATTTGAAAGAAAGTCTTTTAGTTTGTAGTGTAAAAAAGCCTGCAGTAAAATTGCAGGCTTCTTATGGTTATCAGAACTTATTCTTCCACATCATGCTTTCTACGGGTACATTTGGTTGCCCGCTATACTTGGCATTTTGTTTTTGATTGTATTTTACTTCGATTTCTCCATCTACCGGGAAATAGATGAGCTGGCCGATGGGCATGCCTTTATATATGCGTACGGGTTGCTTTACACTTATTTCGAGGGTCCAGTTGCCACAAAAGCCGACATCTCCTTTTCCTGCAGTGGCATGAATGTCGATACCGAGACGACCGGTACTGCTTTTGCCTTCAAGAAAGGGTATGTGGGCGTGTGTCTCGGTATATTCCATGGTTACACCCAGGTAAAAAACATGCGGGTACAGCACAAATCCTTCATCGGGAATCTGGAAGGTTTCTATTTCATTGTGTCGTTTTGCATCCAGGATATGGTCTTTATAGGTGGCTAAAGTGCTGCCTAAATGAATATCGTAGCTGTTGCTGCCTAAACAATGTCTATCGTATGGTTGAATGACAATGGTGCCTTTTTCTATTTCCGCTAATATTTTTGTATCGCTGAGTATCATTAATTTGTTTTTCTGTTAATAGTTCCGGAGGATGTAAAAGTACTGTCTTTTCTTTGTCCGAAAATGCTTTCGTAGTCTTTTCTGTAGCTGAGTGAAACCCCCTGCCTGTTTCTACGGCCGCCGATATCCAAGTTGTCTCTTTTGAAAACAATAGCCCTTAAGCGCCTGTTGGACGTAAGGACGAATTCAATACTGAAATCGGGCAGGAACTGAAAGCCGCTGTTGGCAGTGGTGGCGGACATGCCTACATCGAAATCTGAGCCCACATTGAATATGATCCTGTTGTTGAGGAAGGATTTGTTGAAACTTAAACCAAAGTTTACCCTGTCATAAATGCCGCCAGTTGTACCTTTTCCCTGGTCACCGGTGGTCAGCATGTTGGAATTGTATAGTTTTGAATTGACTTCTATATTGATGCTGCGGTCTCCGGTTATTTGCTGAATAACATTTGTAAGGATCTTGCCTGCTTCGCGGGTAATAATTTCGGTGATGGTATTGAACGCTAAATCTGCACCTGGATTGTAACTGCTGGCTCCTTCTTTATAGGGTGCAAATGAGTTGAATACAATCAGGTAGGTTACCTGCCTGAGTAATTCGGAAGTGTCGCGCATGATCCTGTTGAGCATTTCCTGTGCACTCGGGTTGGTGGCAATGGGGCTTCCCTGGGGAATTTCTATGCCGAAAGATATGCTTGGTGCGGCCAGTGTTTCTTTGATGGTAGCTGTGACGTTTATATCGCTTTTGGCATTCCTGGCACTTTGGTCTAATGTGGTATTGGTTGCGCCGTTGCCTACTAAGGAGCCTAAGCTTACTTTCCTGGTCAGATATTTGGCTTTTACATTTAAAATGGCGTTGGAAGGGTCGCCGCGCCATTCGATGTAATTACCATCTGCTTTTTCCAGGGTAAACGGGCGACGGATGAGTGACTGGTAGTTGTAGTCGTAACTACCGGTTTCTATATCGAAACGGCCACGCATGGTGGTGGAACCGAGGGTACTGGTGTTCATTTTGATATTGCCACTACCACTGGCTTTAATCACATCCCCGGTTAAGTCGTCGAGGATGACATCGATTTTGGCGAGGGGGGTGGCAGTAATGTCGACATCTACTGTCATATTGGTATTGTCGCTGGCGGCAACACTTACCATTTCGGTACCGTAGGTCCTGAATTTTATAAAGTCTGCTTCGCCGCTTTCACGAACAACTTTGTTTAAAATGCTGATTTTGGAACTGTCTGTTGGTGTGGCAGACATTTTCATGTACATGTTATTGCCCGGGCCGGTAATGTCTAAAGAGGCTTTTGCGACTGCATTGCCGTAAAACAGATCGTTGTCGGTAGCTTTTGTGTTCAGCACTAACATGCCATCTGTACGGGCATGTAAATCGAATGAGAGGCTGTCGAACATTCGGTGGTACATCTTGCCGTAAAAACTGCCGAACCTGGCCCTGTTTTTATCAATATTGTCCCGGAGGTTTATTTTTCCGAAATCAATAAAGTTATCGCCCATGGTGATGGTGGCTGAATCGGCATAATAAATACATTTAGTATAGCCGACTTTGAAAAAGGCACTGGAAATTTTGGCGTTCCCGGTTAGCGCCATTTTTTTGTCGATGCTGCCATTGAAGTTGATATTGCCTTCCGCAATGCCATCTATATCGTCCAGGATGGTACCGAGGTAAGATTTTAAAATGCTGAGTTTGATCTTACGTATAGGTGCTGCAACACTGATTTTACGGTCTGAGGAATCATTTAAATTAAGATTGAGCCTGGCGTTGAAATCGTAATCCTGGTTTTTTGACTCAATGGCGGTTTCGAGTGATTTTCTTAAATTATCGTAGTTGCCGGCTAATTTGATTGTGCCTATTGAATCGTTGTTAAGCGCAAACTGGTCGATGTTCAGGTCGTAAGCGGCAACAAGATTTTTAAAAGGGTCTTCTATGTTGATGTTTCCGCTGGCCAGGCCTTCAATTCTCGGCTCTTTCAGGATATATGGTAAAAGGTCATTTAAGATAACATTTTTGAGATTGACGCGTACATCATTGCTGGAACCTTGTTCTGATGGTTCTGTTTTTATGGATATTTTTTGTTCGCCCTGGCTGAATGTAATGCCTTCTGTGGTAATAATATTGTTATACAGTTCTATGTTACCATTGGATTCTACTTTCCATTTTTTGTCGTTGAGCAAAAATGAGGATTCATTTAATTTTACTTCGAAGCCTTCTTTGCTGGCATATACAAATGCATCTAACTGGGCGTTACCTAATTGTCCGGAAGATTTAGTGGTAAGCATGATGTGGCTGGTATCATTTTGCGTACCTAACCTTAATGTAACGTCCGGAAAGTTCAGGCTGTCATTGATGGAAATGCTGCCAATAGAGGATAACAGGTTGAGCCTGTTAGCTGTTCCGCTACTTTCTATATTGATGCTGTTAATATGTGTGGTGCCAATGCTGACTGTTGGAATGCCTGCATTCAGGTATAATTCTGATGTATTGGTATTGATGGACCCTTCTATGTTTGACTGATCAAGGCCGGTGACCTCTTTTGTAAAAAGTTCCAGGAACGGACTGATATTCCTGGTGATGATTTCGAAGGAAAAGTCCTGGTCCTTTGCTTTATTTTTTGGGGGTGGTATAAATGCAGGGTAGTAGCTGCTCAGGAAATACTGGAAGCTGTTTGGCAATGATAAAAGTTTGAATTTACCTTTTACATCTGCGGTGGCTTCATTGGTTCTTAAGGATAAATGTTTTATACCGGCTGTATCAATGGTGGAGGTAAAAGTGAGGCTGTCGAAGCTTAGATTTTTAGAATCGAGTAATAAATTGGTATTGTGAAAATGGGCATAACCCAGGAAATCATCAATGTTTTTACCGCTGAAGTCTATATCAAAGTTACCCGAGAACCTGATGTTTTCATTTGTAAGCCCTAATGCTTTTAGGTTGGCGGTTGAAATGGTGCCATTGGCAATGTAATTTTGTTTTGCCTGATTAAAGTCTAATGTGGTTTCAATTTCACCTGCTAAATTCGGATCATTGATATTGAACAGGGATTTTAATGTACTGTTTTTGTAGAGCGCATCTGCTGTGATGTTTTTGAATGTATAACCTCCGTAAGTGCCGGACTCTACAGTACCGTTGAATTTGATGCCGCTTTTATCGGATAAACCGTCGCTGCTTAAACTTCCGCGGAATTTTAATTTACCCAATAACGGGATATCCAGTATTTGTCCTGCGTTGATATCGGCATCAATGACATTGCCGTTATAGCCTGCTTTGGGGCCGTCAGCTTTGAAACTAAAATCCAGGTAAGCATATCCTGCTTTGGTATTTACAAGACCGTCCAGTAAGAAGTCATCATAAAATCCGAAAAATTTGCCTTTGAAATCTATTACACCAAGATTGCCAACCGGGCCGTTCCTTAAGCTTTTGAGTTGGGGCGCCCAGATCTCGAAGTCGCGGACATCTAGTTTTGACCCTGCGGTATTAAAGCTGATCACCGTTTTGTCGATATCCGTTAGACCTTTCATGGCCAATTGGCCTACTACTTTGGTATTGCCGGTTTCAAGGTTGAGGTTGTCTATATTGAAATTGCTGATGGTGGCATTATTGACACTTCCTGTCAATTTTATTTGCTGGGTATTGCCTTTGAGTGCGGGTGCAAAAAAAGCAATGTCTTCCATGCTGATGGTGCTATTGTCGAGGTTAGCGGTAATTTTTACACTGTCTATAAATTCGCTCATGGCGTCCAGGTCTGTGTAACGCATGGCGAAGTAATTCGTGAGTTTGCTGTTATTCATTTCGAGGTCCAGCTTATTAAACTCCATCAGGCCCGGATCTACTTTTAGCCTGGATTTCAGTCGTTTTATTTCTATACCGCTTCGTTCATTTGCTTTAATATCTACGTTAGCAAATAATGTATCGCCTATAAAGCTGAGGTCGTCTATTTGCCCGGTCAGGTTTGATACGATGATGTCCCTGTCATCAAATTCGTTGGGTTTGGAAGGGCGGCGACGGCGATTGTAAAATTGTAAAGTCCCGTTGCTGATATCGAGGCTTCTTACTTTTAATACCATTTTTCCGGCGGAAATCTCCATTGGCAGGGTATCGGCAAGGCGCTCCATATCGCGCATTTTCCAATAGCTAACGGAATCCGTTCGCCGCCAGTTGCCGCGCTTTTTTATTTCCCTGAATTCCGGTGATTCTACTGTTAGTTTATCAATGTCGAAAATACTCCTGCTAAAATCTATTTCATTGGCAGTCATGCGTAATTTTCCTACGCCACCTATCAGGTTTTTGCCCCGCCAGTTATCGAGTTCTTTAAAGGCAATATTCTCGAGTTCTACTTCTTTTAGCTTTAATATGATGCCTTTCTTTTTTGTATCGGATTTGCTGCCGCCGCCAAAATAATCTGCCAGGAACTGGTAGTTCCATACACTATCATTGTTTCTTTGAAGTTTTATATTGGCATCTTTGAGTTTGACATAGCTGATTTCTGCTGAGTCTTTAAATATGAACCAGTCTGTAATTTTTACCTGTAAGGAGCCGATGCTTGCCAGGGTGTCTTTTTGCTGGTCTTCTACATATACACCTTTCAGGTCCAGTTTATTTAACCAGCCAATATCTACTTTTTCAATTTTAATAGTGGTGCCAAGTTCTTTGCTTAATTTGTTGGTAACCATGCCAACTATCCAGTTCTGGAAAAAAGAAGTTTGTAATAATAGCCACAGCACTACTAAGAATAGTAGTATGCCTAAAATTGTTTTGTATGTTATTCTTAATGCTCTTTTCAAGTGTTTGGCTCTATTTATGCGAAACTACAAGTAATTTTATATGTCTAAAAGTAAAATTATGAATTTAACTAATTAGGTATAAATCTCATAAGCATAAACAATACCATTTTTAAATGAATTCTGTAGAATTATACTGTATCAGCGGGCTGGCGGCTAATAATACGTTGTTTTCGCGTCTTCACCTGGGGGAAAATATCCAGGTGCATCCGATCCATTTCCGGATGCCGGATACGAATGAATCATTGAGGGATTACGCTATCTGGTTGGGACAACAGATTTCTCATGACAGGATCAGTTTGCTTGGGGTAAGTTTCGGCGGAATGCTGGTTGCGGAGCTGGCTAAGTATTTAAAGGCTGAAACTTCCGTGACGGTGGATGAAGTGATCATCATTTCTTCTGTTTTGAATGCTTCTTCTTTTCCCTGGTTTATGCATTTGGCAAACAGGATGAAATTGTATAAAATATTGCCTTATAGAATGATCAATAAAGTGGGGGAACGTTTTGTGGGCTTTGATAAGAACTGTACAAAGGAGGAACTGGAGTTAAAGATCAATATGCTGAAATCTACGGACTGGCAAATGTTGAAGCGACAGTTGTATATGATTATGCAATGGCGGGCAACGGCGTATGAATTGAAGATCCACCATATTCATGGCAATGCGGATAAACTTTTCCCGGTAAAACTGGTCAAACCGCAGTATATTATTAATGGGGGTAACCATTTTATGGTGTATCAGAAAGCGGCGGAAATATCGGGTATTATCAGTAAAATACTGGTGAAAACGTGATTTTCCGATTTAAATTAAAAATATTTTTATTGTTGGATATGATATGATTTTTTTGTGTAATTATTTGATAATTAAATGAATATGTTTTAATGTGTATTTTTGACATCATGTAAGTCTATAAATCTGGTTTTAGCTGGCTTCAAGTTTGTAATAATTTTGATATATCAAAGTAAAACAATAAGGTTTCTCAGTAACCTTTTAAGATATTTAAGATTTTCATATGGCAAGCAATCGTTAAGGTCGTCTGTTTCTACAGAGGACTATTTTTTTGCCTTTTATTTTCATATTTGAATTTTTGATTGTACCGGGGATTATCCTTGTGGATAAAATGCCTAATAGAGTAGTTGAGGAAAGTTACTACGGCAGAGAGGCTGCGGTGGACAGCGGGCGGCCGCTAATGCGGCCGGTACGAGCCCTTGCAGGCTAACATTGCTGAGGTAAATAATGGCGAGTACGGCACCCCGCAGTACGCCGAACGAACGTTGAAGCTGCATTTTAATGTTGAGAGCCCCAAATAAGATTGTGGAACAAATGTGCGTGTATGGGTGAACCTGAGGTATTCTTTCCACAATTTTATGAAAAATTATTTCTAATTGCGCCGAATTGTAAGTTGTTTAATATATTTGTGGCGTAATAGAACAACAATAAAAAGAAAAAGTGGTATAAAATGAGAATTCCATACTTTGTAGTAACAATATTATTAGCTATTTTATCTGTCATTTTAATGTTCAAAAGCTTTGATTATGGTCATGGCTGGGCTATTGCTTTAGCAATATTAAGCGTATTGTTATTTGGAATTTTAAGTGTTATTGCAGTTTCTTATGAAATTAAACAAGGTGAAGCTAAAGATGCTGCTCACCACGACGGTCATCACTAGTATTTATAAATATTAAGATATTGAAACTGCCAACTTTACCCGGTTGGCAGTTTTTTTATGTATTTTCGTGAGGTATAATTTCTTAAGCAAATGGCAAAGAAAAACGACACATTGGAATATAGCAAAATAGATAGCAGGCCGGGGGAACCGGCTTTTAAGGCGAGAAGTTCTGTGAAGGCTAAGGATATTGAGCACAGAAGAAAGATCAACTTTAATATTGGCAGGTACAATGCTGTGGTGCCGGTGGGTAAAACGCAGTTCTATGATCTGGAAACTGCGAGAATGATGGCTAAAAACAAGAAGTGGGAAGCGATAGAACATTTGGACAGGTCGTTATTACAGTTTGAAGAGGAATTGGTTAAACGTGGCGGGGAAGTGATCTGGGCACAGGACGCGGATGAGGCTTTGGCGAATATCCTGGAAATATGTAAGGCGGTGAATTGTAAAACGGTTGTAAAGAGTAAGAGCATGGTGACTGAAGAAATTCACCTGAACGCTTTTTTGGGCCAAAATGGTATAGACAGTATAGAAACGGACCTGGGCGAATATATTCAACAGTTGGATGAGGAACCTCCTTACCATATTGTAACCCCGGCAATGCATAAAAGTAAGGAAGATGTGGCCAGGTTGTTTGCGAATAAACTGGGTACCGAACCTAATTTAAACCCATCCCAGTTAACTCAAATAGCGCGTTATAAACTGCGCGAAAAGTATGTACAGGCAGAGGTAGGAGTGACGGGGGCTAATTTTTTGATAGCTGAAACTGGGAGTATCGCGTTGACGGAAAATGAGGGCAATGGCCGTTTGAGTGCCGGTTTTCCTAAAATCCATATTGCTATTGTGGGCATAGAAAAAGTCATCCCGAAACTGGAAGACCTGGCTTTATTCTGGCCATTGCTGAGTACTTATGGTACGGGGCAATTTGTAACGGCTTATAATTCTATTATTAGCGGGCCACGGCAAAAGAACAGCGAACCGGATGGACCGGAACGCATGATCGTGATTTTGCTGGATAATGGCAGAACGAAAATGCTTGCTGATGCTAAGACGCGTGAAGCGATGTTTTGTATCCGTTGCGGTAGTTGCTTAAATGCCTGCCCGATCTATAAAAATATTGGTGGCCATGCTTACGGTACTACTTACAGCGGGCCTATTGGTAAGGTAATAACCCCCTGGTTGCGGGGTATGCCGGATTATAAGCATTTGAGCAATTCTTCGTCATTATGTGGTAACTGTACGGAAGTATGCCCGGTGAAAATAAATATCCACGAGTTGATATTAAATAACCGCCATGAAGCGGTGGTAAGAGGGGAGAGCAAGTTGTCTGAAAGGCTTGCATGGAAAATGTGGAAGGTGAGCAGTAACAGCCGGGCATTGATGAACGCAGGGAACGGGAATCTGAAAAATAAAGTAGTGGGCAGTTTGTTTAAGGCCTGGAACAAGCATCATACCCCGCTGGAATTTGCGCCTAAAACATTTAATCAAATGTGGAAGGAGCAGCATAAAAATTAGCAGAGCATGTGGCAGCGAAGTTTTTTGTATAAGGTTTATGGAAAACAAAAATGGTTGTTTATACTGTTTTTGGGCTTTGTATTGTGCCAGGCAGTGGCTTTTGTCAGTGGTGTTACTTTTTCTCCTTTTTACAACTTCGGCATGTATTCTGCGCCTATGTCTATTGATAGCAATTACCAGGTATTGCAGTACAGATCTGCTAAGGGGCCGAATATTCAATGGTGGTTGCCGCAAAAAGATGACCAGGTATTGCTTACCCAGGAATATTATAATGACAAGCACCTGAATGATTCTGTTTTGATACTGTCTCAAAAACTGTTTGGCAGCAGTATGGCCCCTTCAAAGTTTCTTTACGAATTACCTGAAGCTGCCTTCTGTGAAAAATACAACCGTTTAATGGACGGATGGAGTGAGGACTTTTGCCCGTTGAAAACTGAAAACTATTCCTGGAACGGTAAAATCCTTGTAAAGCATGAGTAATTTACCGTTTTTTAGTATAAATGTTCAATCGAGACTGATCAACCAGGTTATTATTCTTTTCTATTGCCTGGCTGCTTACAAGTTATTGGCGGGAATGTGGCTTTTCCAGTTGGAACCCTTCGAATTCCTGGTGAAAAAGGATGTAACCGGGTGGTGGTTTTTACAGACCGGGTTACATACCTGGTTGTTGGATAATCGTATTGGTTGTGTATTAATGGACAGCCTGTTTTACAGTTTTCCCCTTATTGTATGGTTGGTGTATAAAGGTCGGAAAAAGCAGGTTTGGGTGGTATCGCTTGCCTGGCTGGTTGTTAACTGGCTGTATGTACAGGCTTATGTGCAGTTTCCTACCAATAGCATAGAAGGGCATATTGCCTGGTTGTTTTTACCCTTATTATTTGCGTTTGCTAATCATTCAGAGCGTTTTTACTATGTAATGCACGCTTTACGATATTATTTTTTGTTCTTTTTTGCTACCGCTGCTATCTGGAAAATCCGCCAGGGTGGGTTGTTTAATACAGAGCAGATGAGTGCTGTTCTTTTGGCGCAACATAAAGCATTCCTGGTGGCCTGGCCGCAACATTGGTTTACGGCGTTCATTTATTTCCTTGTACAGCATCAATGGTTAAGCTACGGCTTATACCTGGTAGCTACCTTACTGGAACTGGTTTTCCTGGCAGGTTTTTTTACTGAAAAGTACGACAGGATTTTGTTTGGTTTGTTCGTGCTGTTTTTGATTTTTGACTTTATTATTATGCGGATCCCGTATTTTGAGGTATTGCCGCTAGCTGTTATCTTGCTGTTCAGTAAATATCAATTGCAGGAGCAGCATTAGCCGGTCCTGCAATTAATGTTCAGGCGCTTTTATGCGCATGTTGCAACATGTTGTTGGTCAAACTTTCTATGCTGTCTTTAAATTCCATTACTTCTTCAAAAGGCGTATCCAATGTCTCAAATACTGCTTGGGGAATGCACATTGCTTTTTCTTTTAGCGCTTTTCCTTCTTCGGTTAACGCAATAATTACCACTCTTTCATCCTCTGTACTCCTTGTCCTGGTAATAATATTTTTACCTTCCAGTCTTTTTAAAAGTGGTGTAATAGTGCCGTTATCAAGTTTCAGTTTTTCACCCAGGGTATTTACCGTTATCTTATCAGTTTCCCATAATACCAACAGCACAATGTATTGTGTGTAAGTGATATCCATCGCATCCAGCAATGGCCGGTAAGCATTCATCAATTCTCTGTAAAATACATATACCGAGAAGCATAGCTGGTCTTTCAGGCTTAAATTAGCTGGCATAAGTTAATAATTAATAGTTGCAAATATATGACAAAATATAGTTTCGCCAAATATAAAAAAGCACAGTTTTAAACTGTGCTTTTTTATAGAGTTAAGGAAAGGTTAAAAATTTTAGTTAAGGACTTTTATTTTAGAGAAAGAAACATGATGAATTAAGGAAAACTATCTGATTATTTTGTGTGATTGCTTTTGTAATACAAATATATATTGCAAAATTAAATTTTACACAATATATAATGTTAATTAAAAGTTAATGAAAAATTATTTTGTTTTAAGTAATTGAATTTTAATATTTTATTTGGGGCTATGACCTTTGTCAATTCTATATGATATTAGTTCGGGCTTCTGCGGGCTCGCTGCGCTCGGTACTCGTTCCTCGTACCAGGCCCTTCGTATCCCGCAGCCCTTGTACATTTGAGTATCTATTTGACTGACTGTGCATAATGATCACAACAATATATGAATCGATTCTCCGGATTGATGTGAATAAGGATACAGCTTTACTTTTTCTTTAGTCCGCGTTATTTATCCGTTCTATTTTATAAAGGATGCATGTTTTCAACCGGGAATCATTTACTAATAAAGGATGTTCAAATTCATATTCTTTTGTCATGCCTATTTTTGTCATGATATGTTCGGACTTTATGTTGATTTTAGGGGCAATGGAATAAATTTTATCCATCTTTAAATCATTAAAAGCAAAATCAAGGCATCTTTTAGCGCCTTCTGTTGCAAATCCCCGGTTCCATTCGCTGCTTTTTATTCTCCAGCCAATGTCAACACATGGTGTAAAAGCGGCACTATATGTTTGTTCAGAAAGTCCTATGAATCCAATAAACTGATTGTCAGTAAGTTTATCTACAGCAAAATAGCAAAACCCTTTATTTGCCAACTGGCTTTTCATTCTTTCTATAAATGCTATCGTCTGCTCTTTAGTGGAAACACCGGGGAAGAATGCCATTACTTCTTTGTCTGAATTTATCCGGAACATTTCGTCAATATCAGTCAATTCCCAGTTTCTGAATCCCAGTCGTTCAGAAGTGAACAGGTATCTATCATCACTTTTCATTAATGTTATTATTATTCAACTGTAAAATCGCAAAAATAATTGTCCCAAATTACAAACTGGGCTTTATGCCGTGCCAAATTAAAGGATATGATTTTTTACAAAAAAACATGATGTTATAAAACGAAATAACGAGCAGCCAAGGGAGGTTAATGGTGTATTGTACCGGGTAGCATGTCATTCCCGGTCACGAAAGACCGATGGTCAGAAAAATTGGCTTTCTTTTAAAAGGCAATTGATTAAGTAGAAAACACAGATTGCGTTATATTTACCATTTAATAAAGTTCAGAACTTATGAAACTAAATGCAATTTTGGTGCCTGTGGTAGCAATAGGCACATTGGCGGCTTGTAATAATGCCGGCAACGATAACAACACCGCAAATTTAAAAGACGTGAATAATCCTTTTTTTACCAAAAGTACTTTGCAATACCAGGCTCCGGAATTTGATAAGATAAAAACGGAACACTTTAAGCCTGCTTTTGATTCGGGAATGGTGCAGCAAAATGCTGAACTTGAAAAAATAGTAGCCAATACTGAAGCGCCGACGTTTGCTAATACGATCTTGCCATTGGAAACCAGCGGAGAAATCCTGAAACGTGCGCAACTGGTATTTTTCAATTTCACAAGTGCCAATACAAATGATGATATTCAGAAACTGGAAGAGGAATATGCTCCAAAGTTCTCAGCTCATAATGATGGCATTTATTTAAATGATAAATTGTTCCAAAGGGTAAAAGCCATTTACAATTCCCGCGATTCTATAAAAGACGCCGAAGATAAGAAGCTGGTAGAGTTCTACTTTGAAAACTTTGAAATGGCGGGTGCTAATTTAAGTGATGCGGACAAAGACAAATTAAAAAAACTGAATGAACAGGAAGCGGGTTTAATAGCGAACTATACGAGTAAATTGCTGGCTGCTAGAAAAGATGCGGCAGTCATTTTTGATAAGGCGGAAGAACTGGACGGCTTAAATGCTGAAGAACTTAAGGCGGCCCAAAGTGATGCTGAAGCAGCAGGGCAGAAGGGCAAGTATTTAATAGCTTTACAGAACTATACGCAACATCCTTTGTTGCAGAATTTGAAAAACAGGGCGACGAGGGAGAAAATCTTTAAAGCCTCATGGACACGTGCCGAAAGAGGAGATAAAAATGATACCCGTGCCATTATTGAACAACTGGCAAAGTTACGTTTGCAAAAGGCCAAATTGTTAGGCAAGCCGAATTTTGCTGCATGGACGCTCCAGGACCAAATGGCTAAGAACCCGGAAGCTGCTAAAAACCTATTGAAGCAAATGGCGACACCGGCTGTGGCAAAAGCAAAGGCTGAAGCCGCAGAACTGCAAAAACTGATAGATGCTGAAGGGGGTAACTTTAAACTTGAGCCGTGGGACTGGAATTTTTATGCGGAAAAACTACGTAAAGCAAAATACGATTTAGATGAGGCGGAAATGAAACCTTATTTTGAGGTAACGACCGTATTGGAAAAAGGTGTTTTTTATGCCGCTGAAAAACTATATGGTGTCACTTTTAAAAAGCGCACTGATATTCCTGTATATCACCCGGACGTAGTGGCGTATGAAGTTTTTGACAGGGACGGTAAGTCTATAGCTATTTACTACCTGGACTTTTATACCCGTGACAATAAATCCGGTGGTGCCTGGATGAGTAACTATGTGGACCAGTCACATTTATTAAAACAACAACCCGTTATTACCAATGTGTACAACTACCAGAAACCGGCACCGGGCAGCCCGTCATTAATTTCTTTTGATGATGTAGAAACCATGTTCCATGAGTTCGGACACTCTATTCACGGATTGTTTGCCAATCAAAAATATGTATCATTGTCCGGAACAGCAGTGCCAAGAGATTTTGTTGAATTTCCTTCTCAAATTAATGAACATTGGGCGCTGGAACCATCTGTTTTAAAGAACTATGCCATTCATTACCAGACGAAACAACCAATTCCTCAGTCTTTGCTGGATAAAATGAAAAATGCTGCCGGCTTTAACCAGGGTTATATGGCTACTGAGTTAACGGCTGCTGCCGCATTAGATATGGCATGGCATACTATTACAGATGAGAGCCAGGTAAAAGATGCGCTATCTTTTGAAGAGAATGCTTTGTCTGAATTAGGCTTGCTGGTAAAAGAAGTTCCTACGCGTTACCACTCGCCATACTTCCTGCATATTTGGGGCAATGGTTATTCTGCTGCTTACTATGCATATATCTGGAGCGAAGTATTAGACCAGGATGCTTATCAATGGTTTGTCAATAATGGCGGTATGACCCGTGAAAACGGCGACCGTTTCCGTGAGTTTATTTTATCAATAGGTAATACCCAAAACCTGAACGAGGCCTTCAAAAAGTTTACCGGGCATACTGCAGATATTAAACCATTGTTACGTAGTAAAGGGTTTATACAGTAATATCAAATCAGATTCCTATTTACTGAACCGGTCCGTGATGTCACGGACCGTTTTTTTGTTCTGAACAAAATTTGAACAGAAACAATCCTAAATAACACCTGATAATTTTTATTTTACCAATCTCTTGTTGCAATTAACGCTTCTGTATCTGCTGCTTCAAAGCCATAAGCACGGGCAATAAACCCGAAATTGGCACCGATAGATTCTCTGGCTACAGTTTCAATTTCACTATCATTTTCATCAAAGCAATCTTGCAGGTCATTGAATTTATCAGTGGCAGCATGAGTTAACTCGTATAATTCATCCAGATTCCCAGGTGTAGACGCTTCTATTTGAAAACATAGATCAATTAAAATCTCTTTTCCCTTGTCTACGCACTTTTTAGGATAATATGAATCTGCATACATCTCCTCCAGGAATGGATAGTTCCTGGCTTTTTCATTGTTGAGATGGGTTTGTTTTGTTGCCATATTTAAGGTTTTATAAATTCTTCTCCTTTAGCTCATAATAAATATGTTGTGTAATACCATCTGCCAGACCAATTTTAGGAACGAAGATCTCATCCGCATCCGCCCAGCGCATTACATTGATGTAAATTTGTAATGCCGGTACAATCACATCGGCGCGGTCTTCACGCATTTTATACTTTTCAATCCTCTCAGCTAAAGGAACACTGTTTAATTCTTTAAAATAATCTTTTAATAATTCCAGTGGTAAAGATTTGCCGTCCTTTCTTTTACTGATGGAGAATACCTTGTTAATATTACCACCACTTCCAATGGCTACCGTTTTAGGGTAATTTTTTAGCTGCTGCTTGATGGTCTCTTTCATATCTTCCCATTCGTAGTTGGATATCATACCCTTTAGCAAACGGATGGTTCCTATATTGAAAGATTGCTTAAATGCTATTTTGCCTTTTGAAAACAATGTCAGTTCCGTACTGCCACCCCCAACATCTATGTATAAATAATTCCTGGAGTCATCCATTTTTTCTGCTACATGGCTATCCTGGATATAGGCTGCTTCATCACTTCCCGAGATGATTTCTATTTTAATACCCGTTTCCTTTTCAACACGCGCTACAATTTCTTTCGCGTTTTTAGCATCCCGCATGGCGCTGGTGGCAGTTGCTTTATAATGTTCTACACCATAAGCTTTCATTAGCTGAACGTATGCCTGCATGGTACTTACAAACATTTCAATCCTGGCTTCGGAAATCACACCGGATTCAAAAACATCGAACCCCAGGCGTAACGGTACACGGATTAAATTCAGTTTATTGAATTGTATATTATTTTTATTAGTATCATTTACTTCGGTAATTAACAATCTGGCTGCATTACTACCTATATCAATTGCTCCTAATCTCATCATGGTTAAAAAATTATAATAACTAAGTATTAAATTGCGTTTAAGCTTTTAAACAAATGGAAATAAATAATGTCTATGCAACAATAATACAAAATACTGAGTTGCATATCAAATTTTCCATGGGGATAAATGATTAATATTGCCAGTCACCACTTGTAGAAGAGTGGCATATATAGAGTTAGCAGTGTGCCATTGTTGAACCCGGATGATGTTGATAAAAATGTATTTGTCTTTTAAATATTACATTTGACTCCCGGGTAAATAACGAGTTAACAGCTCTTTTATTTGTTAATGATTAATTTTACGGCCAATTTATAAAAATGAAGAAAAAAATAAATATTGTTATTGCAATTGCTTGTTTCTGTATCGCTTTTATTGGAGTGAGTATTCAGGCGACCGCTCAAAGTACGACAAATAAACAAGTGGGTGTTCCCAAAAAGAAAATTACTTTTATCAGTAAATGGGGACCTTACACCGGTAATACGAAGGCAACGATTGATGATATAAAGAAACTGGTATCCTTGCCGGTAACCGTTATTGACAGTGCTACAAAAGAAAAATGGGAAATACTAAAATTTAACTTCGGATGGCGTAAAAAAGATATTTTCGATGATATTGATAAAGGGACCAGAAAGGTTATTTTCATACCGAATGTGGTGACTGTTACCGGCGATAACAAAGTACCTGTTTCCTGGCAAAAGGAGATCCTGGAATTTGTTACCACAGGTGAACAATTTATTATAGAAGGGATTATTATACAGAATCCTAAAACAAAGGAAGCAAGAATGTGCAAACCTATTTTAATAACAGTATTGTAAATTTAATACCTTTACATCCTGATTATTAAAGAATAAATAAGAAAACTAAAGTTAACATGCTAAAATTAGGCATATTTGGAGTAGGACATTTAGGCAAATTTCATTTAAATAATTGGAAAGAAATTAAAGACGTAGAGATTGTAGGCTTTTATGATCCTAATGATGATATTGCGAACGAGGTTGCCGGAAAATATAACTTAAAACGATTTGCAGATATTGATGAATTGATAAGTCTGGTAGATGCTGTGGATGTGGTAACGCCCACCAATCACCATTTTGCTATTTGTGAAAAAGCATTGCGCAAAAGCAAGCATGTATTTGTAGAAAAGCCAATGGCCGCTACCATGAAAGAAGCTTCGGCATTGCTGAAACTTGTGAAAGAAGCGAAGGTGAAATTCCAGGTAGGTCACGTAGAGCGTTTTAACCCGGCATTTATAGCAGCACAAAAGTACACCAAGCAACCGATGTTTGTAGAAGTACACCGCCTTGCGCAATTCAATCCCCGTGGTACAGAAGTAAGTGTGGTACTGGATTTAATGATCCATGACCTGGATATTGTATTGAGCCTGGTTAAAAGCCCTGTTAAAAATATCTATGCAAGTGGTGTGGCTGTTATGACAGATACGCCGGATATTGCGAATGTGCGGATAGAATTTAACAATGGTTGTGTAGCTAATATTACCGCCAGCCGCATCAGTATGAAAAAAATGCGTAAGATCCGGTTATTCCAGCGGGATGCCTATATCGGTATAGATTTACTGACCAAAAAGTCGGAGATCATAAAAATAAAACAACCGGAAGATGTAGATGTTTTTGCATTTGACCTGGATACACCGAAGGGTAAAAAAACGATTGCGGTAGCGAATCCACAGGTTGAGGAAAACAATGCCATCCTGATGGAATTGCAATCGTTTGTGGATGCTATAAATAACAATACGCCAACGGCTGTAAACGAAATTGACGGTTTTTTAGCAATGGAAGTTGGTCACCAGATCATGGAAAAAATTTCCGGTATTAAGCTACAATAACTGCAGAACTGCTTATCCCGATAATGATTAATAACAGGAACACTAAAATATCGTGGTACATTATTAGTGACTTTTTATTCTCTTTAATAGCCTGGGCTGTTTTTTATGGAGTAAGAAAGTACCTGCTATTTCATGATTTTGATATAAATGCCATATTCGAAGAACCTTCATTTAAGCTCGGGCTCATTATTATTCCCTGTTTCTGGCTGATTCTTTATTTTGTGACTGGTTGCTACAAAGTGAGCCTATATGAAAGGTCCCGGTTAAATGAAATTACACAGTCGTTTATTATTTCGCTGGTAGGCTCAGTGCTTATATTCTTTATAATGATAGTGGACGACCTTGAAGTCACCTATTTGCATACCAGCTATTATTTGCAGGCATTTTTATATTTAGTCGGTATTCATACTTTTTTTATTTTATTCGGGAGATTACTTTTATTAAGCAGGGTAAAGAAACAGATCCGTTCCGGTTCTGCATTTATTAATATACTGTTGGTAGGCAATGGCCAGCATGGTTTTAATACGCAAAAAACTATAGAAAAAGACCAGCTAAATACAGGGTGGAGGATTGCAGGCTATATCAACGACAAGGAACAAAGTAAAGAACATAAAAATCTAAACCTGGCATACCTTGGCGGGTATGACAATATAAAAGAGATCATTGCTGAGAGTCACATTGATAAGATTGTATTTACGAGTTCTATAAAATCAAATAAGAAATACCAGGATTTATTGAACGAACTAACAGAGATAGATATTGATATTTTAGCGGTGCCGGATGACCTGGATATCGTGATGGGTTCGGTGCGTAGCAGCAGCGTGGTATATGGCCAGTTTACTAAAATCAATACGAATTTAATGCCGGAGTGGCAGCAGAATATTAAGCGCTTAACGGATGTTTGCTGTAGTCTTACCGGGCTTATATTGTTAATTCCTGTCTATATTTTTGCTGCTGTAAAAGTAAAGTTGTCCAGTCCCGGCCCGGTATTTTATTCACAGGAAAGGATTGGTTATAAAAACAAGCCGTTTGTGATCTATAAGTTCCGCTCTATGTATATGGATGCTGAAAAAAACGGGCCATTACTAAGTAAAGACAATGATAGCCGCATTACTAAATGGGGATTAATTATGCGTAAATGGCGCATTGATGAACTGCCGCAGCTTTGGAATATTCTTAAAGGCGATATGAGTTTGGTAGGCCCACGCCCGGAACGCCGTTTTTTTATAGACCAGATTATCCAGATCAACCCGTTTTATAAATATTTGCTGAAAGTAAAACCCGGCTTAACGAGTTGGGGAATGGTACAGTTTGGTTATGCGAGCAATATAGAAGAAATGCTGAAACGGATGCAATATGATTTAATTTATATTGAGAATATCTCCCTTTTACTCGATTTTAAGATCATGATCCATACTTTGAAAATCATTCTTAAGGGGAAAGGTAAGTAATAATATACCGGTTCGTATAATGATGATTTTCATTGAATAAACAACCTGTTTATTTTTGATATTTCTCCTGGTTATCCTTATTCGGATTTTAATTTGTCATTTAGTTTGGTCCTTAGATTTAAAGTTTAACTTAATTTATAGTCATTGTTTACCGGGTATTAAGTTCAGCGCTTTGTAAATTGCAGATTATGAAACTGATTCTTTTAGCTTTACTAATATTTGTCACCTTGAGTGCCAATGCCCAGGTTTCTAAAATAGATTCATTAAAAGTAGATGGATTAACCCAATTATATACTAATGCCTCCCCAATTGTGGTTGTTAACTTCTGGAGTACCTGGTGTGGTCCTTGTATAGAAGAGATTCCGCATTTTATAGAAACAGCAGATAAATTTAAGCAGGATTCCGTGGCGTTCATTTTTGTGAGCCAGGATGTTAAAAAGCTATTTCAAAACGGACAGTTACTGGGATTTGTGAATAAGCATCAATGGAAAGGTCGTTTTGTATGGTTAAATGAATCGGATGCCGATTATTATTGCCCCGTTGTTGATAAAAAATGGGGTGGGGCCATTCCGGCAACATTAATCCTGAATAACAGAACGGGTAAACGTTTGTTTTTTGAAGATCCTTTGACAAAGGCCCAGTTGGAAAAGGCGATAGCTGATGTTAAGTAAATTAGCGGGAGTTTTGAATACTATTATTACTTGTTTCAATAATGTAAATAGTTGAATAGAACAGATATTGCCGAATGGCTGCCTGATGCAATGGGCAGCGCAGAAGCGCTGGCCCCGTGCGGACTAGGTGCTGTAAAAATATACTGGACGGTATGTCAATTCGAAGCGTTGCACGGGGCGGCACCCCTATTGCAGCAGGAACAAATGTACGATTATTGATCTCCGGCTGATAGCCTCATATTTTTAATATCTAATAGTTCAATAGTGCTTTAATTTTTGCGCTCACTTTATTGGCATTTGGTAATACTTCGGCTTCTAAATTCAAATGAATTGGAATGGCAGGAACTGTGGCGGTACCGATGACTTCTACCGGGGCATCCAGCCATTGGAAACACTCACTGGAAATGCGTCCTGCAAGTGCCTGTGCAAAAGAATTTAATGCAACGTCTTCTGTAACGATAAGGCATTTATTATGTCTTTTTACAGTATCAAAAACCAGGGCATCATCTAACGGGTATAATGTTCTTAAGTCAATAATTTCCACCTGCTGGTCGAAATTTTTAGCGGCAGCTTTTGCCCAATACACACCCATTCCATAAGTGATGATACAGCAGGAATTACCTTTGTTTAACTGCTCAGTGCTGGCTTTTTCTACAATGTTTGCTTTGCCGAGAGGCAGTATATAATCGCTGTCCGGTTCTATGGTTTTAGCTTCTTCTGTGCCCGGTACTTTGCTCCAGTAAAGGCCTTTGTGTTCCAGCATTACTACAGGATTCGGATCGTAAAAAGCTGCCTTCATCAGGCCCTTCATATCTGCCGCGTTGCTTGGGTAAACTACTTTAATGCCTTTAATACTTAATAAGGTAGATTCTACCGAACCACTGTGATAGGGACCGCCACCACCATAAGCACCGGTAGGTACCCGTAATATCATTTGTATCGGAAATTTACCGTTCGTTAGGTAGCAGCTTTTGCTTAATTCACATACCAGCTGGTTCAGTGCCGGCCATATATAATCTGCAAACTGTACTTCTACAATAGGTTTAGCGCCTGTAGCACATAATCCTGCGGTAGAGCCTACAATATAAGCTTCCTGGATAGCGGTATTAAATACACGATGATCGCCAAATTTTTCTCCTAAAGTGGCTGCTTCTCTAAAGACACCGCCCAGTCTTTTGCCCACATCCTGCCCGAATAATAATGCCTCAGGATGTTGTTCCAGTATTTCCTGTATAGCAAAAAGTGCGGCATCCACCATTAATACTTTTTCTTTATGTTTGGGTGCGCGTTCCCCTTTTTCTGCAGTTATAGGCGTAGGTGCAAATACATGGTCCAGCGCAGAATCTGCCATAGGAGCAGGCGCATTAAGCGCCGCGGAAAATGATTGACTTATTTCGGCTTCAACAGCCGCTTTAATATCACTGATCTCTTTTTCTGAAACGCCGGTTTCACCCAGGCGCCACTGTAATTTATAGATGGGGTTATGCTTATCTGATTCGGCCAATTCATCAGCAGTCCTGTAAAACTCTTTACGGACGCCACTTGTGTGGTGGCCTAACAATGGCACGTTCGCCTGTATTAAAATAGGGCCTTCATTATTGCGTACCGCATTTATGGCTTCCTGCATGGTGTAATAACAAAGCTCGAAATCTGTACCATCCACTTCTATTGTGCTCAGCCCCGGAAATCCTTTTGCATATTCAACAGCGCTGGCAACCCTGGCTTCTTCTGCTGTTACACTAATGCCCCAGTTATTATTTTGTACAAGATAGATGATAGGTAGTTGATACAATATTGCATTCTGGAAAGCTTCGCTGGCCTCGCCCTCGGTAATGCTGGCATCGCCTAATGAACAAATAACGACCGGTGTTGAATCCAGTTTGCCTACCTGCTGCATGTATTGAATGCCTTTTGCAATACCTGTGCTGGGAATCAATTGCATACCTGTAGCACTGCTTTGGTGTATTATAGTAGGTTTGTCCTTTAGATTACTGGAAGGATGAGAATAGTAGGAACGGCCACCTGAAAAATAATCACCGGCTTTCGCCAATAATTGCAGCATTAAATGCTCCGGTGTAAATCCCAGTCCTAACAGGATGCTTTCATCGCGATAATAGGGGCTGACATAGTCAATTGGTGTAAGGTTATATGCTGTGGCCAGCTGAATGGCCTGGTGGCCTAAACTGGTGCTATGTACATATTGGCAATCTTTCCGGTTGTTCTCATAAGTGTTAGCCATACATATGCTTCGGTACATATCTGTAAAAGCTTTCAGCAATATCTCTTTTAACATTACCTGCCCCATATTAAGATGTATATTATAAATTTTAAAAGATTTTAAAAATCAGTAAATTAGCAATCGGCAGACAATACTAATTGTAAACTTAAATATTACAAAATAAAAACAGTAAGTATTTTTCAGAAATGTTATTAATGTAGGATTTTTAAGCGAATGCAAAAAAAAATACATAATTTTTGCAAAAAACTTGGAAAATTGAAAACATGCGTTACATTTGCTTAAAATCCTCTTGGTCTAATCGAAATCACCCGCCTATTTGCTTTGTTTAAAATTGAAGTTTTTCGGTAAAATTTTAAAAGCATTTTTAATAAAATTTAAAGGTCGAGTTTTGACATGGGCATCAGGTCTTTTTAAAGAAAGTAATATAATAATTTGAATTTATCCCCACTTGCTTAGAATTATATTTTAAAATAAATTAGGGTTACTTAGTTTTTGAGCTAAGTATTAAAAAATAGAAAAATAATTAATTGTATATATGTACGATATACTTCAATTGAATGATATGCTCGTTCCGGAGCTAATAGACGTCGCTGAATCACTTAAAATTGCCAACGCTAAAAAATTCGAAAAACAAGACTTAATCTATAAAATACTGGATAAACAGGCTGTTTTAGAAAGTGCGGCGAAACCAAAAGATCCTACTGAAAAACCCAAACGCAAACGTGTAGTAAAAGCGGTTACAGGTAATTCTACAGAAGAAGCGGAAGTAATGGAATCTGATCCGGAAACAAAAGCGGAAGAGGTAAAAGCAGTAGAAGTAAAAGCTGAGACTGCCGATACTGAAAGCGAACCTTCGTCGGAAGAGCAGCCAATAAAAAAAGCTAGAAAACGCATTATAAAAGCCGAAATCCCTAAAAAGGCAGAAGCTTCTTTCACAAGAAAAGTAACAAACCCGGAAGATACTTTAGATAATACAGTAAAACCAGCGGGAAAAAGCATCGAGAAAAAGGAACAGGTATTTGAAGAGGATGAAGATGTGAACTTTGACGATGTTGAAACAATTGAATTGCCTTCCATGTTTAAAGATGCATTAAGCAATTTAGATGCACTGGATGCAAAAATGGCTTCGGAAGTTTCTACCAATTTTGACTATGACGCTCCTGTTGCTGCTGCTAAGAACTTTGACAGAAAACCAAAAGAACCAGCATTTAACATAGAATTTGACGGTATTGTAACCGGTGAAGGTGTTTTGGAAATGATGCCGGACGGTTATGGTTTTTTAAGAAGCAGCGATTACAGCTATCTTTCCTCTCCCGATGATGTTTATGTAAGCCCTAGCCAGATAAAACTTTTCGCATTAAAAACCGGTGATACAGTTGTCGGTTCGGTACGTCCACCTAAAGAAGGCGAGAAATATTTTGCGCTTTTAAAAGTTGAATCAATTAACGGTAAAACAGCAGATGAAGTTCGCGACCGTGTTCCTTTTGAATATCTTACCCCGCTATTCCCTTTCGAAAAATTAAACCTGTTCACTACTCCCGGTAATTTAAGTACACGTATGATCGATATTTTTGCCCCGATAGGCAAAGGTCAGCGTGGATTGATTGTGGCACAGCCAAAAACAGGTAAAACGGTTTTATTGAAAGAAGTGGCCAACTCAATTGCGGCTAATCATCCGGAAGTTTACCTGATGGTGTTACTGATTGATGAGCGCCCGGAAGAGGTAACAGATATGGAGCGCAGCGTACGTGCAGAAGTTTTGGCAAGTACGTTTGATGAACCTGCAGATAAACACGTTAAAGTAAGTAATATTGCTTTACAAAAAGCAAAACGCCTGGTTGAATGTGGCCATGACGTTGTGATTTTACTGGATTCTATTACCCGTTTAGCACGTGCACATAATACAGTAGCACCAGCCAGCGGTAAAGTATTAAGTGGTGGTGTGGAAGCCAATGCGATGCAAAAACCAAAACAATTTTTTGGTGCGGCCCGTAAAATTGAAAATGGTGGTTCTTTAACTATTTTAGCTACTGCGTTAATAGATACAGGTAGTAAAATGGATGAGGTAATTTTTGAAGAATTCAAAGGTACCGGTAATATGGAACTGCAATTAGACCGTCGCCTGGCTAATAAACGTATATTCCCTGCTATTGATATTGTAAGCAGCAGTACCCGTCGCGATGATCTGTTATTGGACAGGGATGTATTGCAAAGGGTGAATTTATTGCGCGTGTTCTTAAGTGAAATGAAGCCTGAGGAAGCAATGAACGAATTGTTGAGACGTATGCGCGGCACAAAAGATAATTATGAATTTTTAGCCAGTATGAATGGTTAATCTATAAAGCATAAATGAAAACGGTGGATGTACAACATTCACCGTTTTTGTTTTAAGTAGTAAAAGTAAAATGAGAAGTCAGCAAGGGTTTCAATTACCCCGTTTGATGAATCTTTCTCTGGCCAAGCCTATCACTGGTTAAAATTTTCTCAAAATATATGAGTCGCCTTATTTATCTGCCAGATGAAAAAAAGGTAATTTTCTATTCATTTTTTTGCATTTTTTGTCAGTGTCTATTTGGTGGAATTCCTGATTTTTTAGAATCATGAATTTTAGTATTCTAAATTATTTTATTAAAAAATGCTTTCCTAAATTTGCCTTTTAATGAGCTTATCTACCAAGCATTTATTAGGAATTAAGGATTTACAAAAGGAAGATATCCAGACAATCCTTACAACTGCTGAGCAGTTTAAAGAGGTGTTGCAACGTCCGGTTAAGAAAGTTCCCTCTTTACGCGATGTTACTATTGTTAACCTGTTTTATGAAAACAGCACCCGCACACGTATTTCATTCGAATTAGCAGAAAAGCGTTTAAGCGCAGATACCATCAATTTTTCGGCCAGTGGTTCCAGTGTAAGTAAAGGTGAAACTTTACTGGACACGGTAAATAATATCTTAAGTATGAAAGTGGATATGGTGGTAATGCGCCATAGTGCCAGCGGCGCCCCTCACTTTTTAGCCAAACATATTCCCTGCGCTATTATCAATGCCGGTGACGGCATTAACGAACACCCGACCCAGGCATTACTGGACGCATTTTCAATTACCGAGAAAACAGGTGGACTGGAAGGCCGCAAAGTAGCCATTATCGGAGATGTGATGCATAGCCGGGTTGCACTAAGTAATATTTACCTGTTAAAGAAAATAGGTGCAGAAGTGATTGTTTGCGGTCCGCCAACTTTAATTCCGAAATATATAGAACCTGCATTGGGCGTAAGGGTAGAGTATAGCCTTAAAAAAGCTTTGGAATGGTGCGATGTGGCCAATGTTTTAAGAATCCAGCTGGAGCGTCAGAACCAGGTCCTCTTCTCTTCTATGCGCGAGTATAATCTTGCTTATGGCGTAAAGAAAAATATGCTGGACAGCCTGAACAAAGAAATTGTGATCATGCATCCGGGACCAATTAACCGTGGGGTGGAACTGGACAGTGATGTTGCAGACAGCCATCATGCGATTATATTAGACCAGGTACAGAATGGTGTCGCCGTTCGCATGGCTGCACTGTATTTGCTTCGATAAATGTATATTGCGGACTTTAAAACAATATTTCATGAGTACACAGCGCATTTGTCTTTTTCCGGGTACATTCGACCCAATTACTTTGGGCCATGTGGATATCATTGAGCGTTCATTAGACTTGTTCGATAAGTTTATTATCGGTATAGGGCATAATGCGAAAAAAACTCCGTTGTTTTCCCCGGAAGACAGGCTGCAGTGGATCAGTGATTTGTTTAAAGATAATCCTAAAGTAGAAACGATATTATACGAAGGTCTAACTATCGACTGCTGTAAAAAAGTAGGGGCTAATTTCATCCTTCGCGGTATTCGTTATGTCAGCGATTTTGAGTATGAAAAATCAATAGCGGATATGAACAAAAGTATAGAACCGTCTATCGAAACTTTTTTCCTGACCTGTTCACCAGAGTTCAGCAGTGTTGCCAGTACGCTTATACGTGATGTATATGTAAATGGCGGCGATGTAAGAAAATACCTGCCAGAACCCGTTATAAAATCGCTTTATCCTTTCGAAGGAAGTTTAAAATAATATTTATTGGGATTTCAGGTGTGTCAGTACCCATACAATACATACCAGCACTAATATACCGATAGTAATAGCAATGCCTAAATTCAATTGTTTAAATGATTTCAGGGGTTGCTTTTTCTTTTTGGTCTTCTGGGTACTTTTAAGTGTATGATGAAGACCAATTTTCAGTTCGGCCTCCAAGCCACCAAGGTTAGTGTTATTCGTATGCAATAAACCTTCCAAAGCATCTTCTGCAAATTCATCTGCACTCAATGCCTTCTCTATTGCTTTATTTTCCGTTTCGGAAAGTTCGCCGTTTAAATAAGCGCGCAACAGAGTTTCATCTATACCGTTGTTGGTTGGTAATATGTTTTTTAAGTCACTCATTTGTTACGATTATTTAACTGTTTTACTATCCAATTTTTAAGGTTACGTTTACCGTTTTGTATGCAGCTCTTTATTTGCATCATACTAAAGTTGGTTATCTCGGCTATCTCTTTATAGCTTTGTTTTTCCATGTAAAATAAAGATACACACTTTTGCTGGTCCTCCGGCAGGTACTGTACCCCTTCTTCTACCAATGTTAATAATTCCTCTTTATGCTCCTGCAGTTCTTTGCTTTGTTCGTCATTATCGTCCAGCAAAATATGATTGGCTTCCTGCCAGTCCGTATGCAAAGTTTTACCTGCATTGCGCAATTGCATTAAGCAATAATTTTTGGCAACCATGTACAGCCAGCTTTTCACATAGGTGATTTCATATTTTTCTATTTCCAATATTACTTTAGTGTACACCTGTTGTACGGCATCTTTGGCGGTGTCTTCATCTTTTAAATATTTCATGCAAACCCCAAATAGCAGCATGGTATAACGCTCCAGTAATACACCCAAAAAATAGTTGTTGCCTGTTTTCTTAAACAGCTGCAATAACTCATTATCCTGTAAGTGTGTATAATTGCGGTTACTCAAAATATTTTATTTTGTTCTAAGATACAATACTAGCTGGTATTCCATAAATTATACCATTTTTTCTTTTTAAGGGGCTTTCATTTTTCGTACATCTATTAAGCATTTGTCCGGCGTGCTTATGGCTCCGCTACGCTCGGTGTATTTTTGCAGGAATACTTCAAGGTCATAATTTTCCAATGTAAATCCTGCAAAAAATACACTGGCTCGTGCCTCGCCACCATCGCATGCCGCAGCCGCCCGGCTTTTTATTTTATTTGGTGCATTTTTTGAATATGAGTATAAAACGAATTTTATATGGACCTGAAATCGAACGAACCTTTCTGGCTGATTAAAAACGGCATCATTAACTCTTTTCCATCTTTAAAAGAGTCTGTTGCTTGCGATGTACTCATAGTAGGGGGTGGTATAACAGGCGCTTTAGCAGCACATCAATGTACGAAAGACGGCTACGAAACGATATTGATAGACAAACGTGAAATTGCTAACGGCAGTTCATCCGCTACCACATCCATGTTGCAATATGAAATAGATACGCCGTTATATCAACTGGTTGAAATGATAGGTGATAAAGGAGCTGTAGAAAGTTACGCAGCCTGTTCTGAAGCCATTAACACGCTTGGTAAATTATGCGCGAAAATTAAATCCGGTGCAGGTTTCAGAAAAAAGGACTCTCTCTATTTTGCAGCTAAAAAGGCAGATGTAGTTTGGTTGGTGAAAGAATATGAAGCGAGGAAAAATGCAGGATTCGAAGTGAAATGGCTGGAGTCAGAAGAAATATTGGAAAAGTATGGATTGGAGAATACTCACGGCGGTATCTTATCTAAACAAGGGGCCAGTGTTGATGCCTTTATGTTGATACATGAGTTGCTGGCATATAATATTAAACGTGGTTTAAAAGTATTCGATAAAACAGAATTGAGCAAAGTAGAATATCGCTCAGGGTACAATATAGTCTATCTTGAATCCGGGTATGAGATTAAAGCTAAAAGAATAGTGTACTGTGTGGGATATGAAAGTGCTGCAATGATAAAAGAAAAATTTGTTGATTTGATAAGCACTTATGCCATAGTATCGGAAGTCAATGAAAAATTGTATAAGAAATACAGGAACCTGCTTGTCTGGAATACGTCAGAACCATATATCTACATGCGCTCTACAGATGATGGCAGGATGTTGATCGGGGGAGAGGACGAGGCATTCCGTGACCCGGCAAAAAGAGATAAGCTGATATCAGGAAAGGAAAAAAAACTTTTAAACGCTTTCGAAAAATACCTGCCTGAAGCCTCGTTTTATCCAGACTTTGCCTGGGCGGGCACTTTCGGGGAAACGAAGGATGGATTGCCATATATTGGACCTCACAAGGATTTTAAAAACAGCTATTTTATTTTGGGCTTTGGCGGCAACGGCATTACCTTTTCAGTAATGGGCATGAAAATGGTTTCTGACTGGCTGAAAGGCCGGAAGCATCCACTATCACAATGGTTCAGGTTTGGCCGCTAGCCGGTATTTTGAAAATGCCTTGCTGGTGAACGGCGTAACAGCAGGTATTGGCAGGTGTGTTTTTGCTATCGCTGCCTGTAAAGCGGCTGAATGCGGGTAAGATTAACTGTTGTTCGGAAACAGCAAAGCAGGGCAGTTTCAGATGTTTATTGGTAGGCGTAGGTAATACGATACCGGGGTGAATATGTCCGCAAATGATAAAGGTATTTCCTTTAGATTGCGGCTCATGTACGAACAGGATATTGCCTAACCGGTATTCCGGGTATATTTCATGTAAGCCGATATTTTTGAAAAAATGATCGCTGTGTTTATCGTGATTGCCCTTTACTAAAATGAAGTTTATAGTGTTATGCTGTTGGGTAAAAATTCTGAAGTTTTCTACTTCAGAATTGCTACCGGCATGAATAAGGTCGCCAACAATAATGATCCTGCAGGGATGATATTTTTCTATAATGGTTTCTAAATTCTGTAAATCTGTAGCACTCACTTGCGTAGGAATCGCAATGCCGTTTTTTCTGAAGTGTGCGGCTTTACCCAGGTGTAAATCAGATAAGATGATTGTATTTTCCTTTTGCCAGTAAATAGCTTTAAAATTGGTGAGTGTGAGTATTTCATTTGCGAATGAGATGGTTGATTCTATAATGTTCATTTTTTTCTTTTTGCTTTAGTCTGTGTGCTTTGCTGCAATTTTAAAATCCTGGCGGCCAGATCTTCACTGGACAGAGATTGTCTTAAGCTGTCTACTTTAATAGGAAAACTTAATGGTGTAAATGCCGTTGCAAATTTATAAATGATTTTGCTGTTATTGATTCTTTTAAATGCAGCGGTCAGGCGCTGTTCCTCTAAGTGCTGGTTAAAGACTTCGGAGTAGGCTTGTCGCAATAACAAATTGCCGGCATCGTGGTCTTCCAGTACCTGGAAGATAATCCCTGACGAACTTTGCAGTGATTTATTGGATTTCTGTTTGCCATGCATATTCTGGATGACTAGTCCCGCAATAACTGCAATATCCCTGAATTTTCTTTTGGCCATTTCTGTAGCATTGATGCTGGCAATAACATCCTGTATCAATTGGTCATCGGAAAGGATGTCTTCCAATTGAGAAAGGGTTAGATCGATGGGTGAATCAGAGAAAAGTTCGAAACCGTAATCGTTCATAGCCATGGAAAAACTTACCGGGTATTGTTTGCTGATCCTGTATGCGACTAGTGCTGCCATTACTTCATGAATTAACCTGCCTTCGAAAGGGTACATGAATAAATGATAGCCTTCTTTTGTCCGGATATTTTCTACCAGGAACTCATCTTCCTGCGGTATATGTGATACACTTTGCTGTGTGCGGATAAGCGGCTGTAAAAAAAGAAGTTCCTTGTCTGTTTTTGCGGGGTTTACCGACTGCGCTAATTTTTGCCTTAGAAAATAACTGAGGTTACTGCTTAATGGCAGGCGTCCACCCAGCCAGCTAGGGGTGATTGCTTTTCCCTTTGCAGCTTTTACATAGGCTGTCATCTCTTTTATTCTCACAAACTCCAGTACCCTGCCGGCAAGTATGAATTTTTCTCCTGCTTTTAATCGGCTGACGAAATATTCTTCTACCATGCCTATAAAGCCACCGGCTATGAATTTTACACGGATCATGGCATCACTTACGATCACGCCCATATTCATCCGGTGCAGCATTGCGATGCGGCGTTTCGTAACTTTGTACAAGCCATCGGCCTGCTTCTCCACTTTGTGGAATTCTTCGTAGTTTTTGCCAATAATACCGCCATTGGTAATAAATGCGATGCACCATTGCCATTCTTCGTCGGATATTTCTTTAAATGCGAAAGTGGACCGGATCACAGCAAGCATTTGCTGTTCTAAAAAGCCTGCACCAAGTGCAATGGTAACTAAAAACTGTACCAGTACATCAAAGGTTAAAAACAGGGGGTCTTTATTTTCTATGGTTTGTGTTTTTACCGCTTCTTTTAGTGCCGCTACTTCTATCAGCTCCAGGGAATGTGTGGGTACAAAATGAATGATAGAGGTTTCAAAAGGGGAGTGGCCACTGCGGCCGGCCCGCTGCATGAACCTGGCAACGCCTTTGCTGGAACCGATCTGAACAACAGTATCCACCGGCTTGAAATCTACGCCAAGGTCCAGGGAAGATGTAGCAACCACTGCTTTTAATTTGCCGCTGCTTAATGCGTCTTCTATCCAGGTGCGGATATCGCTGTTGATGGAGCTATGGTGTAAGGCTATTTGTCCTGCAAAGTCGGGGTAAACGTCCAGCAGCATCTGGTACCAGGCTTCACTTTGGCTCCTGGTATTGGTAAAGATGATTGATGAGCGGCTTTGCAGGATGACCGGTACGACTTTTTCTACCAGCTTACTACCTAAATGCCCGGCCCAGGGCAGTAATTCTACTTCGTCGGGTAAAACGGACAGTATTTCTATTTTCTTTTTTTCGGAAGCCTTAACCTGTGTTCTCTTCTGGCAGCTGGCCAGTAATACATTGCCGGCTTCTTCTAAATTTCCGATTGTTGCGGTAATGCCCCAGATTTTTACGTTATTGACGGTGGATGTAAGAAAGGCAACTGCCAGTTCTACCATGACGCCTCTTTTGGAGCCCATCAGCTCGTGCCATTCATCTACTGCTATACAATGTAAGGCGTTGAATGTCTTGGTCGTGTCTTTTTGGGCTAATAACAAATGCAGGCTTTCCGGTGTTACCAGCAATATATCCGGCATTTGTTTGTTCTGTCTTTGTTTAATTTTTATATCAGTATCACCGTTGCGTACTTCTACCGTCCAGTCCAGCCCGATGTCATCTATGGCTGTTTGCATGGCTTTGGCCAGGTCTTTTGCCAGTGAGCGAAGTGGTGTGACCCACAGGAGTTTTAAGCCATCTTTAAACCGGTCGGGATGATTTAAGAAATCTATTAAAACGGCGATGAACACCGAAAAGGTTTTGCCGAATCCTGTTGGGGCAACAACCATCCCGCTAAATGCCTGGTAGTATTTTTCCCAGGTTTTAGTTTGAAAATTGAATGGCTGAATATTTTGTTTGTGAAACCAGTCAATTATGATTTTATAGCCATCCGTTTGAATAAATTTATCTGACAAGCTAATGGTTTTAATTTCTGTTTTTGATTTTTGTTACTCCAATAATAACGCCAAAATTTCCGTCGGTTTGAATCCAGTTTTTCTCGGGTAAATATGTTCGGGAAACAAAACCATCTAAATATAACGCATTCCTGCAACCCATTTTTTTGAAATAGTTGGCGAAGTCATAAAAACTGATTGCTGTTTTGGACATGGCGAACAGAATGGTGTTATCCGGCAAAATGCCAACTCCGTTCCTGATGTTTAAATTGGCGGACCCTTTTTTTAAGGCCGGATGGATTTTCCCATTTATAACCAGCATGGGGCCGGATTGGGTGGCATATTTTATGTTTCCGTTTGCAACAAATTTATCGGAGGTTGCTATGAATGGTTTATTGTCTGCGGTAAGGTAAAAAACGCCGTTTGGTTTCAGGTAAAAATTGCCGTGTCCTGTTTTTGTATTAAGCACTGTTATTTGTTTGTGGTTTTCTATGTAAAGCCCAAGTGGTGCATTGCTTTGGGTGTACATACCGGCGTTCATGGCAAATACTAATGTACTATTGTTTTTTGTCAGCCAGTTTTTCAGGTTGAGAATACTTTTGAAAATACCGTTTGAATCATTTTTCCAGTAGAGTTTTACACTTTGTTGATGTGGGTTGGCAATATATGTTACAAAGGGTTGTGCAGTATCAACCACTTTTTGGGCAAGTATTGGGCTAACACTTAAAAGAAAGATGAGGATGGCTGAGAATATGGTCTTAAGGGACTGGTTATAAAATGCAGGGATTCTGTTATAATGTATAGATGTCATTGGATAGACGGTTTTGCTATTGATTGCTTTAATGATAATGCTGTTTGAGTTAAAATTATGAAATTATATTTTAGGTTTTCGTATGGCTTAATAGAATTGAATATGCTGACTGGCTGCGGTATGCGATGGTGCCGACGCAGGAGGCAGTGTATTTTTTGCAGGGCTTTTAAGGAATAATGGCTTCTACAGGAATTCCTGCAAAAATACACCGAGCGCAGCGGAGCCATAAGCACGCCGGACATGTGTTGAGTAAAGTGAATGATGATGAGAGCCCCCCCCAATGAAAATGTCTGAATTTTATATGTCATTTTGATTTTTTAAGGTTTTCGTTATGGCTGTTTAAAAGAAATGAGTATTTTTTAAAGGTTTTCGAAAGTCGTTTTTCTGTTTTTTATTCTCCCTAACTTTACTATAGTTATGAACGACTATCAATACATATTTCTGATGTCTGCTTTGGCTATGGATTCTCTACTTCGATAGCAGGTTATTGTATTGTTTGCTTTTCTTCCTATTTTATTTTATTCAAATTTTTATTTATTTTAATTCATTGCAATTATGGAAACAGTTTTGCCATTGAACAAAGAGCAGGTAGCTGCTACGCCGGATTTTCTGCCATTGGAAGGTACGGACTATGTTGAATTTTATGTAGGTAATGCCAAACAGGCGGCTTACTATTATATGAGTGCTTTTGGTTTTCAGGCTTTGGCGTATTGCGGGCCGGAAACGGGGAATAAGGATTTTGTGAGTTATGCAGTGCGTCAGAATAAACTGACTTTTGTGTTAACTACGCCATTACGTATTAATAACCCAATTGCAGACCATATTTATAAACATGGCGACGGTGTTAAGCACCTGGCATTAAAAGTAACGGACGCGCAATATTCATGGGAAGCGACTACCCAACGTGGCGCAAAGAGTGCTATGGAACCTAAAACGCTTACTGACGAACATGGTTCTGTAACTATTTCGGGTATTCATACTTATGGTGATACGGTGCATTTGTTTATTGACCGCACCCAGTATAATGGTGTTTTTATGCCGGGTTTCCGTGCATGGACAAACCCGCATTTTCAGCCTGCATCTACCGGTTTGTTGTATGTGGACCATTGTGTGGGTAACGTTGGCTGGAACCAGATGAACCCCTGGGTGAAATTTTATGAGGATGTGATGGGTTTCAGAAATATCCTGTCATTTGATGATAATGATATTTCTACAGAATACTCTGCCTTAATGAGTAAGGTGATGAGTAACGGTAATGGTTATGTGAAATTCCCGATTAATGAGCCTGCTGAAGGCAAGAAAAAAAGCCAGGTAGAAGAATACCTGGAATTTTATAATGGAGAGGGCGTTCAGCATTGTGCGCTTGCTACGAAAGATATTGTGGCTACTGTAAGGGATTTAAGAAGCCGTGGCGTAGAGTTTTTAATAGTGCCGAATACTTATTATGATGATTTGCTGGATCGGGTGGGGCATATTGATGAGGATCTTGAGCCACTGAAAGAATTAGGTATTTTGATAGACAGGGATGATGAGGGTTATCTGCTTCAGATTTTTTCTAAGCCGGTTGAAGACCGTCCAACGCTTTTCTTTGAAATTATACAACGCAAGGGTGCAAAAAGCTTCGGAAAGGGGAACTTTAAGGCTTTGTTTGAAGCACTGGAAAGAGAGCAGGAGAATAGAGGAAACCTGTAAGCGTGCATTTTGGTTATTAAAGATTTTAGTGATACAGGATGACAGAGGATTTGCGTTTCGCAGCTCTTCTTGAATAGCAGGTGGGGCTTTAAGCTTCACCTGTTTTTTTTATATAGTTTCTGAAATAATAAAGGCTGTAATGGGTACTAAAGAGAATGCTAATGTTGGGAAATTAAAAAAGCGCTGAATTCATTGCTGATTTCAACGCTTAATTTGTGGTGTGGGCCGGGATCGAACCGGCGACACAAGGATTTTCAGTCCTTTGCTCTACCGACTGAGCTACCGCACCTTTACGGAATTTGATTTTTTACAACCGTTTTCCGTTGATTGGAGTGCAAATATAGACGCCTTTTTTGAATGCGCAAATTTTTTCTTCCTTTTTTTGAATATTTATTTTATCAGCTTATTTCTATTCTTAATTTATTAATATTTAATTGGTTGTGATTTTGGACAATGTATTAAATGAGCCTGATATATTTAATTTTGTAATTATGTATTCTGTATTAGATATCTTCTTGAGGTCATTCACAATATAAAAGGGCGCTTTCTCTACGAATATTTGTTCTTTTTTATATCTTTTGCCATTATTGTCAATAAAAGTATATACTAGTATGCATCCAAGCCCTTGTAAGGTAGCAACTTCCTCCCTGGTTTCGTCCAGGTTTTTATCATGGTCATTATACAGTACATAGAGCCCTTCTGGTTTGGATATAGTTGAAAATGAGGCTAGAATACCTCCAATGTTAACAAATTTTTGTTTTTTGTTGACTTTAACAAACCAGTTTTGTTTATTGTTTTCAACTTCCATTATATAAATATTTCCAAAGTGTGACTCTTGGTATTGATTATCTGGATTCGTACTGAATTCTGACTGATTTCTTCTAAAAGTTAATATTGTATTTTCTTCGGCAAAAATTTTAATTTTACCGTCATTTGAAATATCTACTTGTTGTATTTGGGTGAGTTGAAAAAGCCTGCTGCCTCCTCTATCTTCAGATTTACTATTTTCCCTTTCGAGTATAATCTTACTATCAAAAGGAAAAACACTGCCACTATTATTTATAGTAATATTATCAATGTTACTTAAGTTTAGCGTAAAAAAGCCTGCCGGTAATTTTTCCAAATTGGTATAATACAGTCCACATAATACAATTGTGCCATTCTTTTCTCCAAACTCCATTCGGGTATTTATATTGGTGAATGCAGAGTTCTTCTTTTGAAAATTCAATTTAACGGATTTGCTCTTACTGTTATTTCCGAAAATAATAAGCTCATGTTTGTCGGGATTGTCTTTTTTTTCTTTTATGTGGTCAATTAATACGAATAGATTGCCTTTAGCATCTGTTTTTGTTTTTAATACTTCAATTTCGTTTGCAGGGTAGGGGATCTCGAGCTCTTTATTCCATAGATTATTCAGGTTGTCATCAAAATTTGCAACGTAAATTTTTTGATTATCTTTTTTTCCTTCCGGTTTGATAATGTAAGTTACCGATAAGTCGCTTTCTGATTCGTTAGTGTAAATATCAAATAAAGGGGCTTCTTTCGGACCTCTATAAGTGAACTCTTTAGGTTTATATCTTTTAGCTTTAGACTCATTAATCAGCTCAAAACTTTTTGGGAATAAATTATTATTCTTAGTGTCTATTTGTTTTGCAAAAAGGAGCGTCGCATCTTTGCTGATCCTATCTGAACAATAGAGTATGTAGTGCTTGTTGTTGATGCTTACTGTTTTGATAAATTCAGATTTTCTTTCATTATCATCAAAATCTACTTTCACCTGGTTGGTAGGTGTCATTGTTTGGATGTTATATCCTTGTATTCCAAAGCTGTTTTTATTAATTTCTAATGTTACAAAACCATTGGTTTTATCTCCGATTAACCCGTATTTTTTGCTAAATACTTCGCTCTTTTCTCCATCTTTTATTTTTAATGCTGTTTGTGCAAATACACCAAAGGAAAAACAATAGGCTAATGTTGTAATTGATACTTTTTTCAATGCGTGAACGATGCTCATAATTTGGTTCTATTTAATGAGATGTAAGTTACAGATTTTGTTTATATTTCCTAATTTCTGGTAATTTTAATGATTTTATTTTTCTGGTATTTGAATATTGTTTAATTGATATTTAAAGTAGTCGTTTTGTAAATCCATCTGAGGTGGAAACTAAAAAGAGGCTAAATAATATCGTGTATCTGGATGGATATTCGCGGATTAGATGTACCCGTGAAATCTTATCTGTATAATAAAATAGAAAATATTTTTAGAAGGAAAGGATGTGGGTGAAGAGATAGTGCAAATAAAAAAGCGATCATGATTTATGTATCATAACCGCCTGGTTTAATCTGTGGTGTGGGCCGGGATCGAACCGGCGACACAAGGATTTTCAGTCCTTTGCTCTACCGACTGAGCTACCGCACCTTTCGAAAGTTTGGTTTTTAGAAACCGCCTTTCGTTGATTGGAGTGCAAATATAGACGCCTTTTTTGAATAAGCAAACTTTTTACTGTTTTTTTTGAATAATTATTTTTTCGGCTTGTTTTATTGCTTACTTATTAATATTTAATTACTTGTGAATTTAAGATCCGGTGTTCAAATTTCCTGTTGGGGCATCCGATAACAAGCTATTAATGTGTTTGGTAGCAACTGAGTATTGCGGGTATTTATTGCTACAATATTAAGTACTATTGGTTGACTTAATGATCGTTGATTTCCGGTTCAACCAGTTTTTTCAATTTCTCCAGGGATTCCTGCCAACCTAAATAGCACATTTCAGCCGGAATAACGGCAGGAATATTTTCCTGGATAATTTTGATTTCAGTACCACAAGATACTGCGGTAAACCAAATGCTTGTGATCATTTCGTCTTGTAAATTGGGGTCGTCAAATTTATCAGTATGCTGAATAAATTTGTTTGGCTCAATCATTATAAATTGTCCGCCAAATGAATGCGCATTACCTGTCGTAAAGTTTGTAAATGATATCTTGTATTTGCCACTAACTGTAAAATCCATTTCGTGAACGGTTGCTAAGAAGCCATAAGGAGGCAGCCAGGCAGCGTAAGCAAGAGGATCAGAAAAGGCACGAAAAACTTTTTCCGGTGATGCCACTAAAATTCTGTGCAGTGTTACTGTATTATTTGCCATCTTTAAACTATTTACAAATTGCTTTGAATAATATTTTCTAAAGAATGAATCACTGAATATCAATCATTCATTCTTTATTTTATCAGTTTTATTATAATCTCCTCAGGTAATTTATCTCAGAATGCTATACTCAAATATAAAAATTAAATGGTTCATATTTCAGTTTCCTGATATATTATTCAGGTATTACAAATAAAAACAGTATGGGAAATGTTAATAGTTTCTGATAGTCCTTAGTTGTTTTTTAACAGTTTCTGGCATTGTGATTGTACTATATAAAGCGACAAACACTTTTTGCTTGGCTTCTTAAGTTAAGTATCACCTTAAAATGATATGTTATGAAAAGAATAAGTGTAATAGTTTTAGTGATGTCAGTTTTGTTTATAGGCTTCATGTCATTTATGAAATTTGATGGTGCAAAAATTAAAGGAAATATTATACCAGTAGATGGTGCTGTTCAGGTATGGGCCATCAATAACACCGATACATTGCGGACTAATGTTATCAGTGGTTCATTTGAATTTGCATTTGTAAAACCTGGCGTTTATAGTGTAATGATAGAAACAAAACCTGAATATAATCCTTATGTAAAACCAGGTGTCACCGTTACAGAAGGACAGGTTACAGAATTGGGAAATATTCAGTTAGAAAGAAAACCTGTAAAGTAGGGTTTGTTTTTCTGATTGATATAAGGTACTCAATGTATATTTGGGTACCTTATTTTTTTAGTATGGACCAATCAATGAAAGCGGCATTTTTAATAGGAAAGGGAGAGGCTTCCCGCGCATTTGAAATCAGGGAAACGCCTGTGCCATCCAATTATCCACCAGATTATATCCTGATAAAAGTAGAAGCATTTGGACTGAATTATGCTGATGTAACCGCCAGAATCGGCAATTACCGTGACGCCCCGCCAATGCCGGCAGTATTAGGTTACGATGTAGCAGGTGAGGTCATAGCTGTTGGCAAAGAAGTTACTATGCATGCCGTTGGTGATAGGGTGGTAGCCCTTACGAGATTTGGCGGTTATGCAGAGTATGCTGTTACCAATCAAATGGCTGCTGTAAAAATAAGTAAGGAAGACGATGTCGTACAAATGCTGGCATTAGCTACGCAGGGAGCAACAGCCTGGTATTGTGTGGAAGAGTCAACAACTATATACCAGGGTGACAAGGTATTGGTGACCGCGGCAGCGGGTGGTGTAGGCTCAATCATTACGCAACTGGCAAAAAACAGAGGTGCGGAAGTTTATGGGATCACCGGTAGTGCTGAACGTGGAGAAGTTGCTAAGAGCCTTGGTGCAAAATATGTGATAAACAGGAATACAGAAGATGTTTTTGAGGCATTTGACCGATTAAGCAACGGGCATAAAATAGATGCGATGTTCGACAGTGCCGGCGGAAAGTTTGTAAAAAAAGGATTAAAGCATTTAGCCCCCTGCGGTAAGTTTGTATCTTACGGAGGTTCCAGTGCGGGGGATGCCCGTAATATTTTTCAGATGATCCCTTTTGCGCTATCATTCGGTTTTTACAGCCCTATTCCGTTTTTAATGAAGAGCCAGTCTTATATAGGTGTGAACATGTTGCGTGTTGCAGATTTTAAACCACAATTGATCCATTTATGTATTTCCAGCATTTATGAGCAATATAAAAGAGGCAATATAAAAATATTACCCGGGAAAATGTTTGCTATATCGGAGCTGGCAGAAGCGCACACTGCCCTGGAAAAATCAAAAGTTGCCGGTAAGATAGCGGTAAAATGGTAGTGTATTATTTATTTTTATTATTTGAATTTGTGATAAGTGGTTACTGCTTTTATTAGCAGTGCGCTAACTTTACATTATGAAACTCAAAGATTCTATTAGTCTGGCATGGAGCACCATATCTAAAGATAAACTGCGTACCGGTATAACGGTAAGTATTATAGCGTTAGGCATTACTGCTTTAATAGGTATATTAACGGCTACAGAATCGATGAATCAAAGCCTGAAAGAAAGTTTCAGCGCAATGGGGGCCAACGGGTTCACCATTCGTTATAAAGAACGCAATATGAACTTTGGCGGAGGAGGCAGTGAAGTGACCAAAACCACAAAATCCAAGCAAAAGAAACGAAAATCTAACCAGGGAAAGAAGATTACTTACCAGGAAGCGGTAGCTTTTAAAAAGCAATACACATTTCCGGCTACGGTAAGTGTTTCTGCCAGGGGAAATTTCTCTGCCCTGGCGCAATATTATGACGGTACAAAACTATATAAGACGAACCCTAATGTAGCATTACAGGGCAGTGATGAAAACTACCTGGAGTTAAATGGATATAAATTAGGATCGGGCAGGAACTTTACTGTACAGGATGTGAATTCCGGCAGAAGTGTCGCCATTATAGGATATGATATTGTCAGGAAATGTTTTAACGAAAATGCAGCCCTGGCAATCGGGAAAACTGTACTGATAGATAATATTCCCTACCAGGTGATCGGCACTTTAGAAAGCCGGGGGGCCAGTGCATTTATGGACCTTGATAATATAGCCATTACTACTTATAACACCTTACGCCGCGTGAGTACTATTACCGGGTCTTACTCAATAGGTATTCTTGTAAAAGATTATAACCATCTGGAGCAGGCAATAGGGCAGGCGACAGGGCTGTTCAGGGGTGTAAGAAAACTGGAGGTATCCGAAGAGAGTAATTTTTCAATGGAGAAATCCGATGCTGTTGCAGAGCAGATGATCGGTTACCTGGGTGGCATTACTGCTGCTGCCGGTGTTATAGGATTTATTACATTATTTGGTGCAGCCATAGGCTTGATGAACATCATGCTGGTAGCGGTTACAGAACGTACCAAAGAAGTCGGGTTGGTAAAAGCTATCGGCGGCACCAAAGTAGCCATTCGCCGCCAGTTTATATTTGAGTCCATTTTCATCAGCCTACTGGGCGCACTGTTCGGCGTTATTTTCGGGGTATTAATAGGTAATGGATTCGGTATGTACTTAGGTACGGGTTTTATTATGCCCTGGGGTTGGATAGTAATGGGTTTTGTACTGTGCTTAATTACCGGTCTGTTATCCGGTGTTTACCCTGCCAATAAAGCAGCCAAATTAGACCCGATTGTGGCTTTGAGATACGAATAGTTGTTGTATGGAAGGCAATTGGTTACGGCTGATCAGTCTTAATGCATTTAATCATGCGGATATCCTTATCAGTCCTTTATCCTTTTAATAATACCAATATAGACAATACTGCGATAGCAATATTGCAAATGGAGGCTTAAATAATATACCGACTGGTATATTATTTAAGGTTCAAAAAATAATTGTCAAAATGATACTTATTATAAATTTATTCATATAAATTTATCCCATTAACGATTTTGCTTTATGTCCAAAACTTCCAACAATAACTCCATCTTCAAAGTTATTGCAGCTTCCAGTGTAGGTACACTTATCGAGTGGTACGATTTTTATATTTTCGGTAGCCTGGCTTTTATTATTTCAGGCAAGTTTTTTCCCCAGGATAATCCTACTGCCGCTTTTTTATCCACTTTGGCCACTTTTGCGGCCGGTTTCGTAGTCAGGCCGTTTGGTGCATTAGTATTTGGCAGACTTGGAGATTTAATAGGGCGTAAGTACACTTTTATGCTCACACTGTTGCTAATGGGCGGGGCAACATTTTTAATAGGCTGTGTACCCAGTTATGATACTATTGGCTACTGGGCACCTTTTCTTGTATTAGTTTTACGTTTGTTGCAGGGGCTTGCTTTGGGCGGGGAATATGGTGGTGCAGCTACTTATGTGGCGGAACATGCACCCGCAAACAGGCGTGGTTATTATACTTCATGGATACAGACAACAGCTACGGCAGGATTATTTATTTCGCTGATGGTTATTCTTATCACCAAGTCTACATTAAGTGCCGATGCATTTGATGCCTGGGGCTGGCGCGTGCCATTCTGGGTGTCTGTTATAATGGTATTTGTCTCTTATATCATTCGCCAGAAAATGCACGAATCACCGTTGTTTGCAAAAGCCAAGGCCGAAGGCAAAATTGTGAAGAACCCTCTAAAGGAAAGCTTTGGCAACAAATATAACCTCAAATTCGTGCTCCTTGCTTTGTTCGGTGCGGTAATGGGACAAGGCGTTATCTGGTACACCGGCCAGTTTTACGCAATGAATTTTATTCAGAAAGTATGCAATGTCAATAGTATTCAAACCGATTCCCTTGTAGCAATCGCCTTATTAATGGCCACTCCTTTTTTTGTTGTGTTTGGTGGTTTAAGCGATAAAATTGGCCGGAAGTCTATTATGCTGGCAGGCATGTTACTGGCTGTTCTCACTTACAGGCCTATCTACAAAAACATTTTTGAAATAACCGACATCGCTGCAAAAACAGAGTTAGCAGATAAGAGAACAGTAACCAACAGGCTGGAGAACAAAGAAGATAAAACAATCATCCACTACCAGTTTTTAAGTTATTACGAAGATGGTACCATTGCTACCAAAGACTCTGTGGTTACCATAAATACTGTTAATAAAGCGGAAACGGTGAAAACCGGTTATTCCATACAACTCGATAGCGGTAACAAATGGAAACTGATTTGGCTGGTATTTATACAGGTAATATATGTCACCATGGTTTACGGGCCCATAGCAGCATTCCTGGTAGAGATGTTCCCGGTAAATATTCGCTACACTTCCATGTCCTTGCCATATCATGTGGGTAATGGTATTTTTGGTGGCTTGCTGCCGATGGTAGCTACTTACCTGGTAACAAAAGCGCAGACTTCAGGCTCACCTGACTGGTATTTGAACGGCTTGTGGTACCCGATAATTATTGCTGGTATTAGTTTTGTAATAGGATTAGTGTACCTGTCCAGGAAAAATAGGCAGGTACATGATTAGTGTTTTTTATTTATTAAGTCAGCAGCAGATCAATAATTAGGCATTGTTGTGTCACTCCCTGCAACGGTATTGCTACTATTGAACATTTTAAAAATACAAATTACATCATCTATAAAACGTTTAAGATGTTAGAAGCTATAAAAAAATATTTAGGATTAGTATGGATGGCTTTAGCAATTGTAGCCGCTTACTATTGTATAGGTGTATTTGGCTGGCCAAAAATAACTTCCGGTTTGCAGGAAGATAATGTGTTCGGCTGGATCATCCTTTTAGTACTAACCCCAATCATCGTTGGCGGTCTGTTCATGTTCGGATATTTCGCATTTACGAATGAGTATAAAAAAGAAGAATAGCTATAATAGGTGCTCTTTACAGGGTTAAGAAAGTAAGAACTGGTATGGTTAATCAGTGCTTGCTTTCTTATTTATATTACCGGAAAACTATCAGCAACTTCATTTGCTTTATCAAAAGAAATGTTCATTACCAATCCATTGTCATTGTACAAATCCATGTAACCATTCAGTGCTTTTACCCGTTTTTTAATAGATGTTAATCCTATGCCGGGTTTTGATGGTTTAATAGGTGTGCCAATGCCATTATCACTTATTTGCAACACAATTTTACGTTCATTGGTCTCGTACAAATAGATACTTACTTCGCTGGCTTTACTATGTTTGATGATATTAATAATGGCTTCCTGGATAATTTTTAAGATATTGATTCTCTCATCAAATGAAAGCGACTGTGCAATATCAGCGTCTAATTGAACATCAGTTTTGTATTTGTTTGCAGGTAGTGCACTGGTGGTTAAAACAAGTATAGAGTCAATCAGGCTATTGTTTTGTAAAGTCTGTGCTTTGTTAAGCAAATAGTGACTTTTCGACCGGGCAGCACTATAAATTTCCTCTACATTCAGAATCGTATTGCTAAGCCTTTTCTTTAATACTTCACTCTCCGAATCAAATGTAATTGCTTCTAACTGGTGTTTTACAGAAGCAATTGAACCGGCTAAGTCATCGTGGATATCCTGGGCCAGCCGTTCCTGTTCTTTTACAATTGCCTGGCTCTTTGATTCTTCCATCGCGGCAATCCTTAGTGTAGTGATATTATTTAAAGTACTGATTTGGTCCTTAATTTTAGTGTTTTTAATTTTTAGTTTTAAGTAAATAAGCAGGAACGTCAGAACTACAATAATTGAGGCGATTAAGATGATGTTATTGCGTTTCCTGTTTTCGGCTTTTGTTAATTCAAGTTCAGCAGCTGTAGATTCAGCTTTAGTATGGGCATATAAAAATTCATCCATTTCGTTGGCTAATTGAATATGCTCTTCATTTTTTAGCTTTAATGTTTTTAACAGCGCGTTATAAGCTAATTCAAACTTTTTCTGATTTGCATATATTCTCCCTTCAGCAAAATTGGTTTCTGATTCTTGATTTTCAGAAAGAGTCCCGGATTCCTTATATTTTTCTAAATATTTATAGGCACTGTCAATATTCTTCGTATCAATATAAAAGTTGAGTTTGTAGTGAGTTAAATTTGTTTCAATAATTTGTAAAAAGTCAGGTAACCCCTGGTATTCTTCCACACTTAATAACCTGGATATACTATCAAGGTATAATTGAGATTGTATATTGTCATTTAAAACTTCGTGTGTAAAATTAAACCTCATACTATATATGTAAAATTTCGATAGAAGCGAGGCTTGTGGTAAATTTGTTCCATTATCCCTTTTTGATGGAAGTGCTTTGAATATATCCTCTGAAATGGCAATAATACCTGGTATATTTATAGAATCTTTTATACTGCAATAGGCATGAACCACACTGTTTAATACCTGAATAACATTAATACCATCGTCAAAAGAACGTTTTCCTTGCAAAAGAAGTTTAGGGAAGGTATATATATATGGTTCTTCTTTTTTATAGGCATCAATTACCTTGTTATAACTGCTTTGCTCATCAAAAAAATAGATTTTCTCAACTAAAGCATTTATCGTTTTTATTCCGTTAAGAGCGTCTATTTGATCCACTTTTTCTGCGTAATAAATCGCTTCTCCAACCCGGCCCTGCATTTTCGAATTATTAAGAAGAAGTCTGAAGTAATGCGCTTTCTTTTTACTTAATTTTTTATTACCCCATGCTATTTTTTTGTACAAAGTAAGTTTCTGTATAAGTTCGTCAGGCTTATAATATATACCGTTTGCAATATTGTTATATAAAAGATTTTGTATTTCAATAAGGTATTCAATATCTTTTATCTGTCCGGAATAATATTTATTATTAAGTATAGTCCATTGGTCACTGGAAGAATTTACCTGTCCAATACTATTAAAACAACAATGGATGGCAAAGAACAAAAACAGAATGAAACGTGTCATATAAGATCTATTTTACGGGCATAGGCCAGGAGTTCAGCAATACTTTTAGAATTGGTTTTTCCCATCATTTTCCTCCTGTGCGATACAATTGTGTGCGGACTCAACAACATGGTCTCGGCGGTTGCATTCACACTTAGCCCCATTGCAAAATGATTCAGGATTTCTATTTCCCTTGCAGAAAAAGGCAGTTTGATATCATTGTCAAATGAGGCAAGTTCCTTTTGTATATGCCCGGAAATATATTGCTGTTTTTGTTGTATGCACTTGATACATTCCACCACTTCACTAAAAGATGAGGTTTTGCTCAAAAAACCATCAATTTTATAAGACAGGACATTGTTGATTAAAATAGGATTTGTAATACTACTGACAACAATGATCTTTGCATGCTTAAGCACTTTCCTGGTATAACTAATCAATGATTGGGATGTATTATCCTTTAAATAGTAATCCAGGAAAATATAGGCTTCAGATTTACTATTTACAGAAACTAAGTTTTCTACAAAAAGAGATTCTTCAGAAAAACCTGTAACACTTGAAAATAGTCCGGTCTTCTCCAAAAGAGCGCTGAAAGATTCTGTAAACAATGAATGGTCATCCAATACCAACGCAGTATTGTTGTGCCAATTAGCCAAAGATTTATGATGCAATTTCATATTCGTTTCTAAATTAGGGTAAGATAATAAATATGCTTAATGCTCCATTACTACCTTCTATATAACTATAATATTTAGACTGTTCTCACAAGACTTTCAGAGTATAAAATGACGAATTACAAAGAAAAGGTATATTTTATTGATTGCTGTAACTTTTTATGCAATTAGCTGCATCTTTTTTAATATTTCTCCTGGTTCACTGTTATAAACGATGGCTTATTCACAACAGATCATGTTATTTTTCAAATGAGAGTAGCATGTTTATGTTATATCTGTCTAGGATTTCAAATAAGTATATATTCTTTTATTTTTTTTGCGCCAAAAATATTTATATGGCTTTTACAACTAAAGTTATTGTAGATATTAAAACCTAAAATACTTAACCATAGATAACCTTAGAACTATCTGTCAGGCGTGAGTTGGATGAATTAGGATGAATATTGAATATATTTTATATAATAATATCTTAATTATTCTGATTTTTCTGTTTATCGAGTTGTTATAATATACCTGATTGAACTATTCTTTTTAAAGAGATGATACATATAATAGACATACGAACATTTATTTTATTTATAACCAATCAACCATTTGAATATTAATTATTATAGTATGAATACTTTTAATTTGAAACGATGGAGGACCATTGTTTCTTGCCTCCTGTTATTGTTTTGTTCTTCTGCAAGAATAATGGCACAAAATTGTTCTATTAACGCAGGAGCAGCACAAGCAATATGCGTTGGCAGCCCTTTTACACTTTCCGGAGCTATCGGAGGCCCGTTTAATTCAAGTACTGTCACCTGGTCGGTAGTAAGTCAGCCAGCCGGAGCGAATGTCGTTATTACAACTCCTAAAAGTTTGAATACGACGGCCGGAATATCCACTGTTACTGGTACATATGTGTTTCGCCTGAGCGGAACCTGCGGGGATAATATACCTGCTTCAAATAATGTAACAATTGTTGTGAACCCGGTACCGGCAGTACCAAGTCAGTCAGGCAGCACCACTTATAGCTGTTATACAGGAGGCCCAGTTTCTTTAATAGGTTCAGCAGTCCCGGCAGGTTCTACTGCCAGGTGGCAGATCAACAGTGGCTTATCCGGTGTGTTTAGCACTCCTAATGCGACCTCTACAACCTTTACACCCACAATACCACCTTACCAGTGTGCAGCCTATTTCCCGGTAGAGATCGCTTATGTTATTACCAATGCCAGCGGATGCTCCCAATCTTCTGTAAAAACCTATTATTTTTATCCTCAATATACTTTTTTTGCAGTAGCTGATCCTGTAGTGGCTTGTGGTACACAAACATTATTAAAAGGCAGTTGTGCAGGAAATGGTACAGGTCTTTGGACAGTTATCAGCAGGCCTTCTGGAGCACCCGTACCGGTAATTGCGAATACAGGTGCTGCACAAACGGTTGCTTCTAATCTGGTTCCTGGTAACTATGTATTTAATTACGCGGTAACCGGTACTTGTGGTAATAACAATGCCAATGTTTCAGTCACTGTTGCATCCGGAACCACCGTTACCAGGGCTGATGCCGGAAAAGATCAGCATCATTGTACAATGCCAGGTACCATATCATTGACAGGAAATTCACCGGCAGCAAATGAAAGCGTAACTTGGTCATTACTTAGCGGGGGAACAACTGTAAATATTGCAAATCCTTCAAAATCGAATACCACCGTTACAGGCTTAACCAGTGCAGGAGCACCCTATTCTTTTTTATACCAGGTATCAACACCCGGCGGCTGTTTTACAAAAGACACCGTCATCGTTTTTGAAGAACCGAAATTATCATTTTCATCCTTTTCAGGTTCAACCTGCGATGCGAGCTTTTTACCATATTCAACTCATCAATTAGGAGTAAACCCAATGATGGCCATTTTTGGTAATTACTCATATAATCAGTTAGATTCCGTTACCGTTAATATTACCTATATTTCAGGACCAAGCGCTACTATCATTAATCAAATGGGTTTTAAAACCTCGGGGTATCCATATACTGTATTTGGAACCGATAATGGCTATTTTGTTGATGACACTTTAGCCTTAGGAATGACTTCAACCAAAAAGTATGGCCCTGGTTCTCTCTATCCGTATGCACCACCAGCTCTGGATGCCCATACCTACAACATGTTATATTCTGGTAGCTTTTCCGCTGTAGGTACCTATAGAATGAAAGTCTCCTATACGACCCGTTGTTCTACCTATGTTTCTGATCTTACTTTCAACAGAGGAGTCACTCTTTCCGTAAATGCAGGTTCAGATGTTTATTTAAACTGTGGTGCCACTACAGCAACATTGGCAGGTAATATTATGGATGACTTTGCTACCTGGCAAACAGTATCAATGCCGGCAGGAGCAACTGACCCGGTTAATACTTCCAACTTCAATAAGAGATTTGCCAATCTTACAGGATTGATCAACGGTACTTACATATTCCGATATTCCAATAATGCGGGTACTAATTGTGTACAACGCAGTGATGACGTTAAAATAATCGTATCATCAAATCCGCCGGCAACACCAAATGCCGGTGCAGACAGAACTGCTTGTGCCGGATCGCTAACACTAAGCGGATCTGCAGTGCCGACCAATGCCCTTGCGCAGTGGTCCGTTATCTCCCCGGCAGGGGCGGCAGTCTCCTTTTCAGACGCTACGCTGTCCACTCCGGTAGTAAGCGGGCTATTGCCAAATACAACGTATACATTTCGTTACAGGCTTACTAATGGCTGCGGCACCTCTTATGACGATGTCATTATTACAACAAACAGCTCGACAGGTCCATCCAAACCGGCAATAAGTATTACCGGAGGAGATTGCAGTGCCCAATCATTATCAGCATTTCCCGGAACTGTATCACAGACGGTCACTCATCCTGCTTTAACAGGCACTAATTCAGGTAATTTATCTGTAGTAGCGGTTCCAGCTTCGGCATTAACCGGTTGGACACAAACAGCCAGTACAACTACCACCAAAACTGTACAGTTGAATCTTTCTTCTTCTGCCGCTGTTTCCTTCATCTGGTGTGAGTCCGGTTCTGCTTGTGCAACACAAACAATGTGTGATACCGTAACAAAATACTTCTTGTTAAATACAACGTCCATAAGTGCCGGAAATAACCAGACGATTTGTGATATCAGTAGTTTCCCTTATACAATAACACTTACTGGAACCGCAACACCTATTACTAAAAACTGGAGCCTTGTTTATAGTTCCAATGGTCTTGGTGTTAATTTAGGTAGTGCTGCCAGCAACATTACTTCTGCCGTACTACCGGCATCAGGTACTTACAGGTTCAAATATGAGCTCATTGGTCCGGATCCTGTATGCCAGACAATGGTTAGTTATGTTACTATAATTGCCTCTGAGGCCGGTTCATTCGCATATGCCGGAGAAGATATGAATGTCTGTAATAATTCAGGAACCTTTAATCTTGCGGCCACGCCATTAACCAGCGGCACCGGCAGGTGGACCGTAGAGCAGGTTGTAAGCGGCTCGGCTCCATCTATATCAAACAGCAGTTCTGCAACCTCATCTGTTACGTTCAGCCAGTCGGGACAAGTGGTGCTCAGATGGAGCTCTTATGGTAGTAACCCGGTTTGTGGTATGTCCAGTTCGGACCTGGTGACTGTTACATATATTGCGCCGGCGAATGCCGGTAATGATATCAGCTTATGTAATAACACATCAGCGAACCTGAGTGCCGTTAATCCCAGCCCTGGTACCGGGACCTGGATGCAGGTTAGCGGGCCTAATACAGCAACAATTGCCAATCCCGCCAATCCCAATTCATTAATCTCCAACCTGGTTAATGGGAACTACATATTCAGATGGCAGGTGCAAAATGGTGCTGCCTGTATTACAAATGATGATGTAATAATATCAATTAAAAATATGGCAGAAGCGGCAGATGCCGGAAATGATTTCACATTCTGTAACGGATCAACTAACCGTACTATTGTTTTAAATGCCAGAACACCTTCTGCCGGCATTACAGGAAGCTGGAGTTTATACAACCGGCCGTCAGGTGCAGCAGCCGGTACATTTACAAACGGAAATAGTCCTGCTGCAGTCTATAATAACGCCTCTGTTACAGGAAAGTACGTTTTTGCCTGGACCATCACTAACGGTACCTGCAGCTCGACAGATTTTGTAGAAGTAGAACTGAATAATACCAGTTGTATCAATATAAGCGGTACAGTTTTTAATGATGAAAATGCCAATACTATTATTGATGGTGCTGAAACAGGAACAACCGCAGGAACAAATTTGTTCGTTTACATGGTAAATAATAGAGGGGTGATCATCGATTCAGCAAAAGTTGCTGGTAATGGTACTTATACATTGAATGCTGTTCCAAATAACAGTTATACATTATACCTTTCTCGATTAATATACAGTATTGGTACAAGTCCGGCAATTGATACAGACCTGCCTGGAGATTGGATAAATACAGGAGAGAATAATAGTGGCAATAACACTGGTTTAGGAGATGGCAGCCCGGATGGAATGCTATTAATAATGATCAATGGCAGCAGTTTTTCAAACGCCAACTTTGGTATTGTTCGTAGTTCTGTTCTACCTGTTAGTCTTACCGTTTTTAGTGTGTATAAACAGCAGGCCCACGCAAAATTAACCTGGACAACTGCTACTGAAAATGGTAATAAGGGTTTCGAAATAGAGAGACGAAATCATGCGGATTGGTCAGTAATAGGCTTTGTAACATCTAAAGCGCCGAATGGGATCAGTAATACCGCTATTAACTATGACTTTATTGATAGGGACCCTAATGCAGGAATTAATCAATACAGGATAAAACAAATTGATGAGAACGGGAAAATATCCTACAGCCATATCCGGGCATTAAATTTTGAGAGCCAGTCAGCAATATCAGTTTTTCCAAATCCTGGCAGCGGTAAGTTTACAATACAAGGGTTGACGGGTAACGAGAATATAAAGATTTATAATGCTTCCGGACAAATTGTTTGGACTGGCAATAATAAAAATACGGTGTTAAAGATAAACCTTGAACATTTGAGTAACGGTGTTTATAAGCTGGAGGTATCCGATGGAGAACAACAACGTATTTATAAAATTATAATAGCAAGATAATAAAACTGCGTCAGCATTAAAATATTGTTTTAGGGTTAAGAGAGCTGATGTTTCTACATCGGCTCATTTTTAAACCCCCGTAAGTTTACTTATAGAATTACTGAATCTTTTAAAAAAAATACCATCTTGAAAAAGATGGTATTTTTTTTAAAATAATGATTTTATAAATGCTTCCGCATCTTGAAACCTGTCTTTTGCAGAGCTGATCTGTTTTACAAATGCAGAACCGATAATAGCACCATTAGCATATTCGCTGGCATCATTAAAACTCTCCTTATCCTTAATGCCAAACCCAACTACAACAGGATTCTTAAGATTTAAACTATTTAGCTTTTGGAGGTAATTTTTTACAAGGTCCATGTCCTTGTCTGTGCCTGTTGTACTGGATGATGAAACCGCGTAAATAAAGCCACTGCTTAGTTTATCCAGTTCCAAAACCCTTTCAACAGAGGTTTCCGGTGTTACCAGGAATATGAATTTTAATCCATGTTTTTCAATAACAGCTTTGTAAGTTTTTTCGAATTCATATTTAGGCATATCCGGCAATATCAACCCGTTAATGCCAACTGAAGCCGCATCCTCACAAAAAGCTTCAAATCCATATTGTAATACAGTGTTCATATATCCCATCAATATCACAGGAACAGTAACTTTTTCCCTGAAATTTTCTAATTGCTCAAACAGCTTTTTTACGGTCATGCCATTATTAATGGCTTCCAGGCTGCTGTTCTGAATAGTCGGACCGTCGGCCAGCGGGTCGCTGAACGGCATTCCTAGTTCTATCAGATCAACGCCGTTCTTTTGCAATACTTCCAGCATCGGCACGGTATCTTCCAGGTTAGGATAACCCGCCGTGTAATAAATACTCAATATATTCTTAGGCTTATCTATAAAAAGTTGTTCTAAGCTCATTGTACAATGTTTTATTTGGTTCTTTCTTCTAATGCTTGCATGTAGGTGCTCATGTCTTTGTCCCCGCGGCCACTCAGGCACACCACCACCACGTCGTCTGGTTTAAAATTCAGCTTATTTAATCCTGCCAGTGCATGAGAACTTTCCAGTGCCGGAATAATACCTTCTAACCGGCATAATTCAAATGCCGCATCCAGAGCTTCCTCATCAGTAGCGTTTAAGAAAATGCCACGATTGCTTTTAAATAAATGCGCATGCAACGGACCAATGCCGGGATAATCCAGGCCAGCTGAAATACTGTGTGGTTCTACGATCTGTCCATCTTCAGTTTGCATCAGGATACTTTTACTGCCATGTAAAATACCCGTTTTTCCCAGTGCTGTTGTTGCTGCACTAAAGCCACTGTTTACACCCAAGCCACCAGCTTCTACAGCCACTAATTGAACGGAACTTTCATCCAGGAAATTATAAAACATGCCTGCAGCATTACTGCCACCACCAACGCAAGCGAAGACGTAGTCCGGTAATTCACTGCCGGTTTGTTCTACTAATTGCTTTCGGGTCTCTGCACTGATAATACTCTGAAATCTCGCCACCATATCCGGGTAGGGGTGTGGCCCTACCACGCTGCCGATGATGTAATGCGTATCTGTCGGGTTATTGATCCAGGCGCGGATCGCCTCGTTGGTCGCGTCTTTCAGCGTCTTGCTGCCACTCGTTGCCGGTGTTACTTTCGCACCTAACATCCGCATACGGGCTACGTTCGGGGCTTGTCTTTCAATGTCTTTCTCGCCCATAAACACTTCGCATTCCAACCCCTTTAAGGCACAGACAGTAGCAGTGGCCACTCCATGCTGACCAGCACCGGTTTCCGCTATAATTTTTCGTTTGCCTAATTTCTCCGCCAGCAAAATCTGCCCGATGGTATTATTGATTTTATGCGCGCCTGTATGACACAGGTCTTCACGTTTCAGGTAGATGTTTGCACCAATTTTTGCACTCAACCTTTCAGCTTTGTACAAAGGTGTCGGCCTGCCCACATAGTCTTTCAACAGTTGGTCAAAACTTTTTTGAAATGCCGGATCATTCATTATTGCCAGGTACCGGGATTGCAGTTCCTCTACATTCGGAAACAACATTTCCGGGATGAATGCGCCGCCAAATTCTCCGTAGTAACCTTCTTCCGATACGGCAAATTTTTCTGATGTTTTTATTGTAGCCATCGTTTTTTTATTTTGGGCGCATGCCGTAGCTGCTGTTTATGTGCTGTTATTTTCAGTGAAAAATACCAGCATTCATCCAGGCTACGGCACCGGGCTATCCGCAGTACTCACGGGCGGTAATTCAGTTTGCATAGCTTCGCTATCAATTATCTTTTATACCGCCGTATCGTACTTTGCTACTATCCCTTGCGCATCTTTAATGCATGTTTTGTTTATAAATTACAATTCTCTTTTAAAGCCACATCTCACTATTCACATCTCACTATTCACATCTCACTATTCACATCTCACTATTCACATCTCACATTTCACTATTCACATCTCTCTATTCACTGCTCACTTATGCAGCTTCTGTACGTTATTATAAAATTCTTTTACCAATGTCATGTCCTTAATGCCGGGTGATGTTTCGAATTTGCTATTGATATCTACTGCAAATAGTGATTTTGCAGATTCTGTTTGCATAAAATCATTAATGGTATCTATATCCGAAGACTCAATACCGCCACTTAAGAAATAAGGCTTTTTTATCTGTACATCGCTTAAAATATTCCATGAGAACTTTTTACCCGTACCACCATATCCCACACCATCCGTGTCAAATAAAAACATATCACAAACATCTGTGTAATCTTTTATCCGCCATCGAACATTATCGCCTTCCGATATCCTGAATGCTTTTACAACCGAAATATAATCAGCAATTTTTTCGCAAAACTTTGGGGTTTCATCACCATGTAGCTGTACCATGTGCAGCCTGCATTCATCAATGGTTTTTATTACTTCGTCTGCAGTTGCATTTACAAACACGCCCACTTTATTGATATTATTAATGGCTTTGATGTTTTCAGGCTTTAGGAAGTTGTAAACGTATCTCGGGCTTTTCGGATAATATATCATGCCCATAAATTGTACGCCGGTTTCTGCTAATTCCTGTATTTGCGACATTTGTGTCATGCCGCATACTTTTACATTGATGCCATTCGGAGTAGTTTGTGTTTGTTGCATTAGTCAATTTTTGTCAGTTGGTTACAATTTATCTTTAATTTCTTTCACAAAATTGGCTAAAGCAGTCGCTGGATTTTCGGCTCTCATAAAATGTTCGCCCATTAAGAAACCGTTAAATCCTTGTTGTTTCAAATATAGAACATTCTCAACTTTACTCAACCCACTTTCTGCAATTTTTGTTTTATGTGCAGGTAGTTTTTCTGCCAGTTTTATAGAATGTTCTAAGTCAACTTCAAAGTTTTTCAGGTTCCTGTTATTGATACCAACCAGGTCGATATCATCATAAAAATGGTCTAATTCTTCTTCTGTATGCAATTCCAGGAGTACTTCCAGGTTCAGCTGGTGTGCCAGTCGGGTAAAATCTTTGACCTGTTGAGCTGTTAAACAGGCTGCTATCAATAAAATGGCAGATGCACCGATGGCCCTGGCTTCAAATACCTGGTATTCATCTATGGTAAAGTCTTTTCTGAGGATAGGCGTGTGAACATATGGTCGTGCTTTAATGATATCATCAATATGGCCCATAAAGAATTGCTCATCTGTAAGAATAGATATGCCCGCAGCACCTGCTTTGGCATAGCCCGTAACCGTATCAGTACAATCTGCCAGGTTGTTGATAATACCTTTACTTGGTGACTTTCTTTTAAATTCGGAAATAATACCAATCCCATTTTCAGCATTGTCAATGCTTGCTTTTAGCGAAATAGCAGCCGGTTGTTGCGCTATGGTTTGTTCAAGAACTTTTACCGGTACAGCAGTTTTTGCAGCAGTGACTTCCACTTGCTTTTGAGCGATTATTTTTTGCAGGATATTTGTAAATGACATTTTTTATTTTATATATATGATTAACCAGGACTGTGTGAACGCAGTAAAGAAAAATCCCCTTGTATTATTTCTTCGTGTTGTTATTTCACTAACTTTTGGTGTACTGCCAAAGCTTTACCTGATTCTAAACTATCTACTGCTGCCAGGTAAGCATCGTTATAACTGCTGTATTTTTGAGTGGTAAATAAGGCTAAAGCCGCATTCGCCAATACAACAGCATTTTGAGACCAGGTACCTTTGCCATTCAGGATATTCATAAATATTCTGGCTGCTTCTTCTGTTGTATTACCGCCTTCAATATCTTTTGCAGCAACACTTCTTTTACCTAATTCAATAGCAGAATAAATCCTGTCACCGGATTCTGTACTTACTTTGGTATCACCTGTCAGGCTGATCTCATCATAGCCGTCCAGCGAATGTACAATGGTAAAATGCTCAGAAGTCTGTTGCAGTAAATAGTTATAGATACGCAACATTTCATTGTTATAAGTACCTATTACCTGGTACTTTGGTTTTGCCGGATTTACGAGGGGACCAAGCATATTAAAGAAGGTGCGGATGGCCAGGCTTTTACGCATGCCAGCCACCGATTTTAATGCCGGGTGGAATAACGGCGCGTGTAAAAAGCAAATATTGGCAGTATCAAGATCTGCCTGCAGCCTGGCTGCATCATTAGTGAATTTGTAACCTGTCTGTTCCATTACATTGCTGCTGCCACTGATGCTTGTAGCGCCGTAATTGCCATGTTTCACTACTTTTTGCCCGGTGCCCGCTACTATAAAACAAGCCAGGGTACTGATGTTGAAAGTGTTTTTGCCATCGCCACCGGTACCAACAATATCCACGAAATCATAGGTTCCGAAGTCGAGGGATACTGATTGGTCCAGCAATGCCTGCCGGAAACCGGACAATTCATCTACTGTAATACTGCGCATGAGAAATACAGTGGTAAATGCTGTGATTTCGTGGTCGTTGTATTTTCCGGCAGTAATATCGGTCAATACCCGGTATGCCTGTTCTTTTGAAAGTGTTTTATGTTCGAATAAATACTGTAATATTTTTTTCATCGTTGTTTGTTTTTAAATGTTCCTTCAGTCAGCAAAAGGAACACCGGTGGTTAGGTATCAGTGTCAACTATTCTGATTGCTCAGGTATATTCTGAGGTTGACGGGCTGCGGCATGCGTGGGTGGTGGCCTTAGCCACCAGTGCGACGCAGGAGCACCGAGCGTAGCGTAGCCCTAAGCACGCCGATATACCGATTGGTATATTTTCCGGTGTCGACAGCCCATTATTAGCATTTGTTGAGTGTGAATAATAAATAAGATAATATCTAATTACTATTCACAACTCTCTATTTACTACTTCACTATTTACCGATCCAATTTCGAATAATTGCTTCACCTTGGGGTGTGAGCACACTTTCCGGGTGGAACTGTACTCCCTGTATATCGTATTTTTTATGCTGCAGCGCCATAATGTACCCTTCTTCGGAATAAGCTGTTATTTCTAATTCTTGAGGGAAGTTGTCAGTATCTACTACCCAACTATGATAACGTCCTACTTCAATTGTTTGCGGCAATCCCTGGAATAATGGTGGATTTGTTTCTTTTAAAATACGGATGGGTGTTGCGATGCCATGGTAAACATTACTGAGATTGGTGAGTTTGCCGCCGAATGCCTCACCAATGGCCTGGTGGCCCAGGCATACGCCCAGTATGCTTTTGGTAGCAGCATACTCTTTAATAAGCGGCAATAATAAACCGGCTTCCTCAGGAATTCCGGGACCTGGTGAAAGAATGATCTTGTCGTATTTTTTAATGTCTGCCATGTCAATTGTATCATTGCGGTAAACATCAATTTTTTGATGAATGATTTTTTCAACCAAATGCACCAGGTTATATGTAAATGAATCGTAGTTGTCGAAAACCAGAATATTCATGAATGGTAGATTGTATTAGTAAGAAAATGTTTCATTGGCCAATTGAATGGCTTTTGTTAATGCGCCTAATTTATTGTTCACTTCCTGTAACTCGCTTTCGGGATTGCTTTTGGCAACGACCCCGGCACCGGCCTGGTAGTACAATGTATTGTTTTTGCTGAGGAACGTGCGGATCATGATGGCATGATTGAACTCACCGTTTAAACCTAATAAACCAATGGCGCCACCGTAATGTCCGCGGCTTGTCGGTTCTAATTTATCGATAATCTGCATGGCCTTGAATTTGGGAGCACCGCTTAAAGTACCGGCCGGAAAGGTATTGGCCATTACGTTAAATGAGTGGGTATTATCAGCTATTTGTCCTGACACTTCGCTTACAAGATGGATGACATGGCTGTAATAATGGATTTGTTTGTAGCTGTCAACGGTAACTTCTGTGGCATTTTTGCTAAGGTCGTTACGGGCCAGGTCCACCAGCATGACATGTTCGGCATTTTCTTTTGGGTCCTCCAGTAGTTCCTGTGCTTTTTGAGCATCGATCTGCGCATCACCGGTGCGTTTGAATGTGCCGGCAATGGGGTGAATGATTGCTTTTTTGTCTTTAACGACCAATTGTGCTTCGGGTGAAGAACCAAATAACCGGTAATCACCATAATCGAAATAGAATAAATATGGTGAAGGGTTGATGCTTCGCAAGGCGCGGTAAACATTGAAATCATCGCCTGTATAAGACTGCTGAAAACGACGGCTAAGCACTACCTGGAAAACATTGCCTCGTAAACATTCCCGAATGCCGGTTTTTACATTTGTCATGTACTGCTCATCGGTAAGGTTACTGGTTTCGCTCCCTTTTACGGCAAACGGATAACCCGGTACATCTTTGCTTTGTATAAAAGACCTGATGACTTCAATTTCACTTTCGATTCCTTTTATCTGGTTTTCACAAATAAACATTTCCTGTTTATAATGATTAATGGCAATAACATATTGATACAACCGATAGCGAATTAAAGGATTCTTTTTTGCTGTTGGCGTTTGGTGGTCGTATGTTTTAGCTGATAGGGAAATGGAATCAAAAAACTGGATGGCATCGTATGCTGTGTAACCAATAAAGCTTTGAGCTTCTTTTATAACGGCATCATCGTTGGCTTTGAATTTTGATAAATAGCTGATAAGGGCTTCCACCATTTCTGATGGTTTTTGAATGGTGGTTTTTTCAGCGGGCTGACCCGGGTGTTTGTATTCGATAGTGGTGTTATTGACTACTTCGAAGCCCGCAATGGCATTTACACCAATGTATGTCCAGCTTTTTTCGGCATTGGAAGCATCCATGCTTTCTAATAGAACGGTATCTCTGAAACGGTCGCGTAAGCGTAAATAAATGCCTACCGGTGTAACGGTATCTGCAAAGTATTTGTTTGTTATTGTTTGGATATGAACCATACGATTGATTGTTGTAAATAAAAAAAGACCCCAGCACAGCCGGAGTCTTTTCAAAATTATATTATGGTATTAAACATAAATAGAAATAGCACGCCGACTAAAACGGAGTGTGCCACCAACCTTGAATGTTTAATACTTGTTTTTTCATTGTTTATCTATTTCGTGTACAAAAGTAGAAGTAAAAATTTACTGACCAAATATTTTTTTGAAAAGAGATTACAGTGGGTAAAGGATGGAGTGTCTGTATTAAGTTAGGGATTGAGATTTGTTTGGTGACATTTGTCCTTGTAAGAATTATGTTGAATTGTAAACGAATGGTTTAAAAAAGTTTGTATTATTTTTACGCAAATGGTTTAAATACATGAAACGATATCTGGCATTAGGTGATAGTTATACAATAGGAGAGGGTGTTGAATTTGATAATAATTTCCCGAATCAATTGGTCCGGGCTTTAAATAATGAAGGTGTTAATATTGGCCTGGAAAAACTGGTAGCGACTACCGGCTGGACGACGCAGGAACTGCTTACCGCTATTGAGGCTGATAGTTTTAACGCACCATATGACTTTGTTACTTTATTGATAGGGGTTAATAACCAATACCGCCAGAAAAATACGGATGGCTACGCAGAGAGCTTTGAAGCATGTTTGAAAAAAGCTTTAAGTTTTGTTGCCAATGATATTGCAAAGGTTTTGGTGGTTTCTATTCCTGACTATGGTGTAACACCATTTGGGAAATATGACGAAATAACCAGCCTGCAAGTGGATGATTATAACCGGATTAACAGGGGTATTACTGCTAAATACAATATTGCTTATGCGGATATTAACCCGGTATCGAAGTGCGCTAAGGATGATACCAGCCTGTTGGTTGATGACCAGCTTCATCCAAGTGCGAAGCAATATGCTGATTGGGTGGCTATTATACTGCCAACTGCTTTAGAATTACTGAACTAAAGGCGGGTTTGTAATATTAATTAATCATTTAGAATGAATAACTTTTATTTTTGAAAAGATAATCTTTTTGAGTAACGGACGTTTATAGATTAAATCATTGAATGAAAAGACTTTTTCAAATATTGGTACTTTGCACACTGACTATTTTGGCAGCTTGCAAAAAGGATGAATTTAATACTGATTCAAAGGCGACTATTATTGTAGCGGGCGGTGCTGATACTATTCTATTTGACACTGTTTTTACAAGCCTGGGTTCTGTAACGCATGGTTACACCATTGTTAATCCTAATAATCAGAAAATTGCTATTGATAAAATTGAATTGTACGGGAAAGAAAATTCTCCGTTCAGCATTAACGTGAACGGCCGTGCAGGTACTTCATTCAGTGATTTAACTGTTTTGAAGAACGATAGTATTTACCTGTTCATAAAAGTGAGAATTGATCCTACCAATGCGCAACTACCTTTTATTGTACAGGACAGTATTCAGTTTGCTTACAATAACCAGGTAAAGAAATTATACCTGGCTGCTTATGGTAAGAATGCCCATTTTATAAACGGCGGCAGTGTTACCAAGGATACCACGTGGACGAAACAATTGCCCATTGTTTTGCTGAAGCCGCTTTACGTTAATCCCGGTACTCATTTAACAATTACTGAAGGTGTGCAAGTGTATAATAATGCGAATGCGGCTTTGGTGGTAAACGGAAGGCTGACGAGTGCGGGAACTGTGCAGGAACCGATTACTTTTACTAATGACCGGTTGGATGCTCCCTATTCCGGGATGCCTGGTAGCTGGGGCGGTATCATTATTAATAATGGCAGCAGGGCCAGTTTTGAACAAACGAATATCCTGAATGCTTACCAGGCTTTGGTGGCAATGAATGGTGCTAATATTGTTTTCAATAACAGTACGATCCATAATGCCTACGATTTTGGGCTTATGGGAATAAACGCAACCATTGCAAGCACTAATGCCAGGATTACCCAATGTGGCAATAATGGTGTGCTGGGCACAGGTGGCAGCAATGTTATTCTTGTGGCAGGAAATTATACATTTAATCATAGTACGATTGCTACATACAGTAATTCCTATCAAAATCTTCGCCAGCCGGTTTTTTATGCCAGCAATTTTATGGAAAATCAAACGGCTCCATTGAGCCTGAATATTAACAACTCTATCATTTATAGCGAGGGTGGCCTGGCGGAAAACAGTATTGTAATTCAGAAAGGCAATGATGTGCTGACCGCTAACTTTAATAATGTGATGTACAGTACTAAAAAAGCGGTTGACAATGCCAGCTTTAATGCCGGAAGCTTTACCACTACAGCGCCTTTATTTGATTCTATCAGTACTGCGAGGCGCTATTATAATTTCCGGTTGAGGGAAAACTCGCCGGCAGTTGATAAAGCGAGTGCAACTGCGCTCAACAGGGATATCCTGGGAGTACAGCGACCAAAAGGCAGTGCTTCGGACCTGGGAGCTTATGAATCTTTTTAGAGGTCGTCAATAAAGCCCATATCGCAGGAAACATTCTGCGATATGGGAGTATTTAAAGTTTACTGTTTTAAAAGTTTATAATTTATATTTTCACCGGCAGTTTGAATGTTTATAATATACATGCCGCTTTGTAGATCCTGGATGTTATAGCGCCCATCTTGTTTAGGTACAAGATTTTTTACAATGTTTCCATTGATACTTGATATTGTTATTTTTTTGATAGGAGTGCCTGCATGAATGTTAATGAAACTTTGTGCCGGATTAGGTGTTATGCGGATGTTTCCTGCATTTGTTATCCGGATGTATTTTGTTTCAGAATGATTGAAGTCACCATTGAGGTCTGTCTGACGGATGCGGTAGTATAAATTGCCGTATCCCGGATTTTTATCTATAAAACTATAGCTATTCTGCCCTGAATTGTTGTAACAAAGTAATGAGCCGATAACAAAAAATCTTACCCCGTCGCTGCTTCGCTCTACCTGGTATGAGCTACAGTTGTATTCATTGGTTGTTTGCCAGTTCAGGTGTACATCCTGATCAATTAGCCGGGCATTGAATGACAGCCAGTTTACAGGTACGGTTGTGTTGAAAAAACAATGGTCATTCATACCCGTAATTTCTGAAACGGAGACATCATCTATAAAATAATAGGAGAAGGTACTTTCATTTTCATTGATATAACAACCCGGATGACTGCCACCGGCAATGCCGCCGCTGATATCTGTAGCACTGATCGTATTTGTTTTGGCCGCATCATTGAAGTTGCCGATAATAAGTTTTGTATAGGCGCTATCTGCGGTGAAAATGGCTTTGATATTGACCCATTTTTCTTTTTCAGAAATGTAAGCTCCTTTTGGTGAAACTATCTGGGGCAGTTGGTTGAGGGGCATGGATGAATTGACGGTTGTAGCAACACTATTAAAACGAATGCCTAATTGGTCGATGATGGTATTGTTGTATTCGGCTGCGCTTGTGTAAAAAGAGACGAGGTATTTTTTGCCTGCTTCCATTGGCCTGGAAAGTGTGCCTTCCAGGTATTCCCTGTAATTGTTGTCAGGACCTCTGTATGTAAAAATACCGGTATAGGCTTTGCCGCTGCGTGGTTCCTGGTGGCCTATACATATGTTACCGGGTACTAATACCGGGCTATTCAGATTGCCACAATCTCTGAAATGATCTGCAGTACCGGTGGTGGGTATTTTCCAATTGGGTAATAATGTCTGGCCCGGTGTGGCAGAAGGGACATAGTTTACGGGACATTGCGTAAAGTCTTCGAATTGTCCGTTTAGTACGAGGTTTTCTGACAGGCAACTTGTGTCGTAAGCGACTCCTGAAGGTGATTCTAATTGCCTGTATTGTTCATTTTCGTAAACTTTCACCCGAAATGCGCTGCCGTTTAGGCTTAGAGTGGATGTACTGAACATTCTTAGATAGTAGGTCTGGCCAACATTCAGCGGCGGGCAATTGAGTATGTTCCTTGCTGTTTGACATACAATGCTTGCGAGGTTATTACAGGTGCCGGAAAGTAATTGCATATCTACTGTGTTATTAATGACATCGGCTGCGATACTGATGTTTCCGGATGTGGCTACAAATGAAAACCATATATCGTCATCAGCTTTTTCTCCGCCACAACCAGAGATATCTGCCCCTGGAGTAGCATGACTTGTTTCGAATAAACGGCTTTCATTACAGGCGTTTCCTGCGGGACAAACCGGCAGTGGGATGGCAGTGATACATTCATCGTTTGCAGGAGTGCCAGGTTTTGTGATTGCAATACCAAAGTTACCGGATTGATTGATGGTGGCATTTGGATACCCGCTTGTTAACGGTGTATTAAAGACTCTGAGGTAGTATTCTTCGCCCAGTGTAAATAAATCGTAATAGATGCGGCTGAACCTGGAGGTGGAAGTGAACGAACAGTACAGGCTTGTGAAATTATTACAACTACCTTTTAGTAGTTGTACCTGTGGCCGGTACATATCGCTTTCCACGAAAATTTCATGACTGGACGATGTGGCGGTGAATTTATACCAGACATCGGCTACAAGCGAATTGTTGACGCAACTGATATCATCTAAGGTAGCCAGGTAGTTGCTGCCCCGGATGAAATTTGGTATATCATTTACTGAAGGGGTAAGTTGAATCGCATATTGACAAAAGTCACCAGGAGGCGGTGGGGCCGGCGTTGTGATGCAGATGTCGAAACCTCCATTGGAATTGCCTCCTGTACTGGCTGCTATGGATATTCTGTAAGTGTTTCCAATGGTCAATGCCGGCATCATTAAATGGATGGTGTCGTTGCTGTTGATGTTCTGGCAGTTATTGGTGATTTCTGTAAGGTTGTCGCAATTATTGTTGAAGACGTGAATAACCGCATTTTTTAATCCGTTGGTTTGGGAAGGGATGAGTTTTAGTGAATGATTTTGAGCGGTGGCCTTAAATGTATACCAGACCGGGAATTCGGGGTTGTTACAACCATTCCTTTCAGTTCCTGCAAAGCTGGTATTACCGGTTACTAAATTGCTACAGGTTGTATTTGGAGAGGGCGTCAGCTCTGTGGCATTACTGCATAGATCATTTCCTGCTTTTGACAGGCAGATACTAAAATTGGCGGCATTGGTGGTTAATGGAAAGGTGGTCCATATGCGGACATAATAGGTGCTACCGATTGTAAGTCCCTCTATGGCCCTGTTTAATATGGACACACTATATTGCTCGCAGATTAACTGCGTGAGGCTGCCACAATCACCTTTGTATAGGGCCATTGACAGATCTGTCGTGCCGGTACCTGTGACATCGAATAGCCTTATATTGTGGGCGGTGGCTGTTGCGGTGAATTTATACCAGACATCGTCATTGGCACCGTTGGCAGTGCAGGAGGGGATGGTTTCACCGGTGCTTGCAGTGGCTGAAAATGTTGATCCTTTTGTGATGTTATCGCAGTTATTTGCTTCATTGACTATTAAACTGATGGCATTGCTACAGTTATCATTGGCAGGTACGGGTGGCGGGGTGTTGATGCAAATATCAAATTGTCCATTGTATTCATCAAACCTGCTGCCAACGGATACCAGGTAGGTTTCATCTACTGTGAGGTCTTTTAAAACAAGGTTGACATTGTCTGAGAAGGTGACGGATTCGCAATTGCTGCCAACTTTAGTGAGGGTGGCACAGTTTGCTTTGTAAATATTTGCCTCCATATATCTCAGCCCGCCTGAAAATACTGTTTTAACGGATATTTCGTGGATGTCTGAAGTGGCGGTGAATTTATACCAGACTGTTTTGGAATTGGTGCCGACGCAGCTTAAATCGGTGCTGACGGCTTCGCGGGTATCGCCTCTTAGTACCTGGCTGCAGGTATTGGTAGCGGATGGTGATAATGTTATTGCATTGCTGCAATCATCATTTGCCGGCTGTGTTGTTGCCGCTAAGGTTATGAGTGTAAAATAAATGGTGAGTAAATGATTTTTCATAGGAATCTGTTTGTAGTACAAAATTCCTTTATGTAAGTGTACGCAGCAATCCCTAATTGTTGCTATGGGTAAAGTGGGCTTTGGATTTTGCGTTAAACAGAATGATAATGCTGAAGGGCTGCGGTATGCGTTGGTGGCGAGGAACGAGCCAGTGTATTTTTTGCAGGATGAAATGGACAAAATTAGTCATCGCATATGTTCCTGCAAAAATACACCGAGCTTTAGCGGAGCCATAAGCACGCCGTACCAATGTTGAACAGTATTACCAGGGCCGGTAGCCCCGGATCTGAAAAAGCAATTTATCTTGTTTAAAAATTATTCTTTTTCGAAGAAAATTTTATAACTAAAATTCTGCCTTTGTAAACAAACGCTAAATTTCCTTTTATTTATATGCTTAGCCGGGTAGTGAAAATGCAAAATCTTTATATTTACTAAAATGCTTGCTAAAAATATGAATATGACCAATCATAACTTTACAGACCTGTTAAACGACCTGAATAAAAAAGCTGAAAAAATACATTTGGGTGGTGGGGAAAAAACGATTGAAAAACAAAGGGAGCGTAATAAACTGACTGCGCGCGAACGTATTCATTACCTGGTTGACGATGGCTCAGAATTTGATGAGATCGGGAAATTTGCGGGTTATGAAATGTACCCTGAATATGGTGGTTGTGCCGCTGGCGGTATTGTGGGCGGTATTGGTATCATTAGTGGCAGGCAATGTGTAATTGTTGCCAATGACCAGACGGTGAAAGCGGGTGCTTTTTTTCCTATAACGGGCAAGAAGAATTTGAGGTTGCAGGAAATTGCGATGGAAAATCATTTGCCGATCATCTACCTGGTGGACAGTGCGGGTGTTTTTTTGCCGATGCAGGACGAAATCTTCCCGGATAAGGAACATTTTGGCCGGGTGTTTCGTAACAATGCGATGATGAGCGCGCAGGGTATTCCACAGATAGCAGCGGTGATGGGTGCGTGTGTGGCTGGCGGTGCTTACCTGCCTATTATGAGTGATGAAACCCTGATGGTAGAGAATAATGGCAGCATTTTTTTGGCCGGGCCTTACCTGGTTAAAGCGGCTATAGGGGAGGATATTGATGCTGAAACACTTGGTGGTGCTACTACTCATAACACGCTTAGCGGTATTGCGGATTACCAGTTTAAAACGGAAAAGGAATGCCTGGACCAGGTGAAAAGTATTATTGGTAAGTTCGGCGAGAAACCGAAAGCGGGATTTAACCGTGCTGAACCTAAAGAACCATTGTTGCCGGTAACTGATATTTATAATGTACAGAATGTGGGCAATACAAAGGCCTACGATGTGGTTAATATTATAAAGACGATTGTAGATAACAGTGAACTGGAACAATTTAAAGAGCATTATGGTAAAACAATTGTATGTGGTTACGCACGTATCAATGGCTGGGCCGTTGGTATTGTGGCTAACCAACGCACTATTGTAAAAACGGCGAAAGGGGAGATGCAGCTTGGTGGTGTTATTTATAATGACAGTGCAGATAAGGCGGCCCGTTTTGTAATGAATTGTAACCAGAAGAATATTCCACTGGTATTTTTGCAGGATGTTACAGGGTTTATGGTGGGTAGCCGCAGCGAACATTCCGGTATTATTAAGGATGGGGCTAAACTTGTAAATGCTGTTTCTAACAGCGTGGTACCTAAGATAACGGTTATTATTGGCAATAGCTATGGCGCCGGTAATTATGCGATGTGTGGTAAGGCTTATGATCCGAGATTTATTTATGCCTGGCCTTCGGCAAAAATAGCAGTAATGGGTGGTGAGCAGGCTGCTAAAACATTATTGCAAATTCAAACGGCATCTATGAAAGCTAAAGGTGAAGTGGTGGATGCCGAAAAGGAAAAACAATTGCTGGACAGTATAAAAGCGAAATATAATAGCCAGACTACACCTTATTATGCCGCTGCCAGGTTATGGGTGGATGAAATTATTGATCCGGCCGATACGCGCAAGAGGATTGCTAATGCTATTGAAGCCGCAAATCATAATCCTAATATTGCGGATTTTAAAACGGGTGTGTTCCAGGTGTAAGTATTCATTAACATTTAGTTTTAAAATTTGGTTGTAAATTGGCCATTCAAAACCTCATTAGTATGAAAAAACTATTTTCATTTGTAATAGCAGCCGGTCTGAGCATCGCCGCATTTGCACAAACGGAAGCTATTAAAATTGGTACGGCTGTTCCGGCCGGTAATACGACACTTACGGATATTTCCGGTAAAGAAACGACACTGGCAAAGGAAACCAAGAAAAATGGTCTGCTGGTAATGTTCAGTTGCAATACCTGTCCTTATGTGGTAGCTAATGAAGCACGTACTGTAGATATATTAACTTATGCCCAGTCTAAGAACATTGGCGTGGTAGTGATAAACAGTAATGAAGCTCAACGCAGTGGCGCTGATAGCGAAGAGGCGATGAAAGCTTATGCTAAAAAGCTGAATTATAAGTGGGCATATACAGTAGATAAAAACAGTGCGGTGGCAGATGCGTTCGGCGCTACTAAAACACCTGAAGTTTTCTTATTCGATGGCAAGGGGTTACTGGCTTATCACGGTGCAATAGATGACAGTCCGAAAGAAGAGACTGAAGTGAAAGCTAAACATCTGCATAATGCTATTGATGAATTAACTGCAGGTAAAGATATTACTGTTAAAACTTCAAAATCTATCGGTTGCACTATTAAACGTGTGGCTGTAAAATAGTTATCATTAATAACAAAAACCGGAAAGGATTGACGGATATTGCTTCTGTCAATCCTTTTCCGGTTTTAGCGTTTGATGATTACCTGGGTGCCAGGCTCTATAATATTGTATAATTCATTCAGGTCTGCATTGAACATGCTTACACAGCCTTCCGTCCAGTTCTGTAACTCGTCTACGGCCCTGTCATCATTTTTCCAGGTACCGTGTATGGCAATACCTCCCCCTATTCTTGCTTTCGCCGGTATTTTACCTTCTGTTTTTCTTTTGGAGAATTTTGCTTTGTCTGTCTCATTCGGATAATCCAGCATCAGCATCTTGTTCCATTTGGCATGTGGTTTTTTGTAGATGATTTTATAGATGCCTTCCGGCGTTTTCCTGTCTCCCTCCATCATTTTATCTCCCAGGTCGTCACTGCCAAACGTACATGGATATTCGTAAATCCAGTCGTCTTTATCGTATAGTGTCAGGGTATTGTTTGTTTTACTAATTACAATGTAGTACTTCGATGTTATAAAATCAGGTTTTTTAAAACTGCTGATGCCAATGAAAATAATTGCTAGCAAAGCTAGTATCCATTTTGTGTGTTTCATAGTTAGTGCTTCCTTCTAATTGCTTTATTAACGGAAATTCAGATGCTGTATTGTTTTAATTTTGGATAATTTCTTGTTAACAAAGTTTAAGCCAACCTGGAGTTTTTTTTGCTAAAGTTGTCAACAAATACACAATAAAAAAAGCCGGCCAGGAACTGACCGACTGTATTGTAAAATATAATATACCTAAAAACGTTATTTTAAAATACTTCTGCTGATTACAATTCTTTGTATCTCGCTGGTACCTTCATAAATCTGTGTAATTTTTGCATCGCGCATCAGGCGTTCCACATGGAATTCTTTTACATAACCATAGCCGCCATGTATTTGTACGGCTTCGGTGGTGGTCCACATGGCGGTTTCGCTGGCGAAAACTTTAGCCATACTTCCGGATAGCGTATAGTCTAAGTGCTGGTCTTTCTCCCATGCGGCTTTTAAGCAGAATAGGCGTGCAGCTTCAATTTTAGTGGCCATGTCTGCCAGTTTGAACTGGATGATCTGGTGGTTCATAATTGGTTGCCCGAATGCTTTACGTTCTTTACTGTACGCTAGTGCCAGTTCGTATGCGCCGCTGGCAATACCCAGGGCCTGGCTGGCAATGCCGATCCTGCCACCTTCAAGGGTTTTCATGGCAAATTTAAATCCGAACCCGTCTGCACCAATACGATTCTCTTTTGGTACGATTACATCCTGGAATGAGATGCTGTGTGTATCACTGCCACGGATTCCCAGTTTATTTTCTTTAGCGCCGACTGTTACGCCAGGCCAGTTTTTTTCTACTATAAAAGCGTTGATGCCTTTGTGGCCTTTTGCCGGGTCTGTTTGTGCTATTACCAAATATACGCTGGCAGAATTACCGTTGGTGATCCAGTTTTTAATGCCATTCAATACATAATGGTCTCCTTTATCTTCCGCAGTAGTACGCTGGCTGGTTGCATCGCTACCGGCTTCCGGCTCGCTTAATAAGAATGCGCCAATGTATAGTTCTCCATCTTTTATACCTTGTGCCAGTGGTGTCAGGTATTTTTGTTTTTGCTCTTCGCTGCCGTATTCCTGTAAGCCATAGCATACAAGACTGTTATTTACACTTACACATACACTTACACTGGCATCTATTTTACTGATTTCTTCCATTGCCAGTACATAACTAATGGTATCCATGCCGCTTCCGCCGTATTCCGGCTTTACCATCATGCCCATAAATCCCAGTTCGGCTAATTTATATATCTGTTCTTTAGGAAAACGTTGCAATTCGTCGCGCTCTATTACACCTGGCAAACATTCCTGGCGTGCAAAATCTCTGGCTGCCTGTTTTACAGCTAGCTGTTCTTCTGTAAATTCAAAATTCATAATAGCAAGTAATTATAATAGTGAAAATAATTTTTAAAATGAATCTTTACAAAATAGCATTGAGATTTTTTTAAAAAATAATTTAAGTTCAATAATTTGGAATGTTAGTTAGATAAACAATTGACAAATTCAGTTTATTTTTCATGAATTTTATCAGGGGCTATCTACTTTGTATCTCTATGCTGCATCAGTGCGGCGTGCTTTTGGCTCCGCTACGCTCGGTACTCCTGCGTCGTACTGGCGCTGAGGCGCCACCAACGCATGCCGGAGCCTTTCGGCAGAGGGTATTCTATTTGTCAATTGAAGTACCGTTGTTTTATCCTTCAAGTTTTCTGATACAGCTTTCTCTTATTTTCCAGAGTTCATCAAAACTGAGGTGGATGTTGTTTTCCTGCTGCCATTTTCTTAAAAAGTTTTTATGGTACTCTATTTTGTAAGTATTGACTTGTACCGGTCCTATCTCAATTTCTTCAATAATGTGATTGCATAAATTCTCAATGTCGGAATTCCTGTTGGTAATATCTACCCGCCTGTTATTGAGTAGCAGGTAGCAATGTGCTTCCGGCATGTATTCTAAACCGTGTTCTAAAAGAGTATCCCCGATTTTAGGTGTATTCAAATGGTCCATCCTGTAAATGCCTAAAATTAATTGTACATTTTTTATGCTATTCAGGTCTGCCATCCTTTTCAAAAAAGCATGTTTGGAGCTGCAGGTGCCTTTATTTTCCTTAATAACAAGTGATAAATCTTCCCTGTTTAAGTTTCGTCCGTAAGGAAGGTTCCTGGTGAAGTCAATTAATGCGCCCCATGTTTGAATATCCCTTTCTTTCACTAATATGGTGAGCGGATCATTTGCATCCAGGGGCATTTCTTTTAGCGAAAAAATGACTTTAAAGCCATCTGGGTCAGAGATCTGGATACCATTTGTTCTCCAGTACGGATTCTTCGGAAATTCTGTAGTTATGTTTTGTTGTTTTATTATTTGTTTAATTCTGGCGAGTTCTATTTCAGCGTTCACATAAAATACAAGGATGTCGTCCTCATCAGCTTGGTGTTGTGGCTGGTCTGTTGATGTTGTAAATTCTAAATGCCAGTCGCTGTCTTTCTGGCCGAGGAATAGCCCGTCGTAACTGTCATGATTTTTGAAGCCACCCAGGTTTTCCAGGCCAACTATTGTTTTATAAAATTGCTCTATTACTTTTAAGTCTGTTGTATGTCTTGCAACTCTGAATGTCATGGAGTTTTATTTTTAGCAGGTGTGTATTTTTCTTTTTCCGGGGTAAGCTTTATTCTGTTTTTCCTTTACATGCAGCATAGATCGCCATTGCATGCCCATGACCAAGGTCAAATGTCTCTTTCAGCCAGTTGGTTATTTCTGTTGCTTTCACTGTTTTAGGAATTTCTCCATTTTGAATGAATCCTTTTTCTTCTGCCAGTTTTTTGAAATCTTCCGGTGTTTTACCGGTTTTCTTTTTTATGTTATCTATGTATGCCTGGAATGACATTTTTTTGGTTTTTTGGTGGTTAAAGATGTATCAGACCATTTAAAAAATAATGAGAATGATTAAATGAAAGAGAATGAATCAGCCGTTGTTCTTTAAAGATCGGGAATGTTTACCCTCTGAAAGGCCATGCTAATACCATTCGTTACTTTGTGACAGATCCTATTTGTTTAATGTTCTTAATGCTTTCTTTACAATGTACCTGGTGGCGGGTGTGTTGCTTTCAACCTCCCATTTGCGGCAAAGCTCCTGCACAAATTCGGGTTGTGATTTGCTGGCATCGTTCAGCCAGTTGCCAACACTGTCCTGTACATATTTCGCACTATCGGATCTCAGTGGTTCTAAAATCGGCAGAGATAACCCGGGGTTTCTTTTCAGGGGCTCAATATGCTCGCACCAGACGCCTCTGGGGCGGGTGGACTCAGTCGTAAATCTCCGGATGTTTTCATCGTGATTGCTTGTCCACGAAGTAAGAATGCGGATACTCTCAGGAAGATTAGCTGCTATCTTTTGCCTTACAGCCATCCAGGCAATTTCCCTTACACCGAAATGTTTATCAGCTGCAAACGGCTGGATCTGCTGAAGGGAATCAGCGATGTTTAAGTGCTCATTTTTTCCTATCGTATAGGTTGCCCAGCAACGGACGAGGTCTGCATTATGGTTTGACATTATTGCAAGAAATGAGCGGTCATTATTTTCTGTTGCCAGTTGGAAAAGGGTCGTGCCAATGGCTTCATTGATGGTATTGACCGTTTGTTTTTTTAACTGGTCTATTTTTGCTAAAATGGTTTCCAGGTAAGCTGTTCTGTCATTATTTTTCAATAAATTTTCGAGTAAAAGTTTCTGATCTACTGCGAGCCATTCTACGAGGTTTACTGTTTCAATCTGGCCTGCATTTAATTGTTGTAAAATTTCAGCAGGAATTTCTTTTGTGCTTCTAGCGCCTTTTCTTTTTATCATTTGCCTGTGCTTTATATTGTTTTTACCGTATTAAAGATACTGCCCATACCAATTTTTGTAAACTTTCTGCATTTAAAATATAACCGGTGCATGGTTGTAACCAACAGCCATTCAGAAATTCCTTATGGTCCGTTTATCTTTTAGTTGTCAGCTTTCCCATGTCAAATGGTCTAAATTTCCCTTCCTGTCCGTTATTACCACAATCAGCTGATCTGTAAGGTCCTTATCTACTGTATAATCGAAAACGGCAAAATAAGAAGTGTCGTATTTTCCATCCGGATAAATCCCGACTCTTGTTAAATGCAGTTTTGTTAAAAACTGTTCTTCAATATCTGCTTCACCGGCAGAAATGTCGATTTGTTCTAAAAAATCTTCTGCTAATTCTTCTATGTGAAATGTTACATATTCCTTTACAGTTTCCCCATTTTCGTCATCAAAATCACTTTTAATATAGCTTTGATTTTGTTTGTCGAAGTGGTGAATATTGTCAATGAAATCCTTTATGGCGTCTAAAGTTTCAGTGTCAATCGTTTTTTCTCAAAATTCAGATCAATTTGTATCTCATTTCCGTTGAACTCAATATCTGCATCATAATATTCTTCTAAATTGTCTGTTTGTAATTTGCCAAAATGTGGTAAGAAATATTCTGCCATGTTTATTAATTTTCAATTTTAGAATTTAAGTTTATCCAGGATAAATTTTCGTTTCTTAATAATGGTTTGATCAGCTTTCTCCAGGTCTTTTGCTTTGTCTGAAAAGTAAAATTTATATTTTGCTTTGGACAGGCTTATTTTGTAAGTTGGCATTGTGCCTTTGATATCTACACCGGTCTTAAAAGGAATTTGTGATTTAAGCACAGATATGTGGTAATTATAAGACATGTCGAGGTTTTGTGTACCGCCAACAGCCAGGCGATATCGGTCTATTTCCACCAGTGCGGGCAGTACTTCCAGTGTGTTGTCATTGATGATGAGTTCCACATTAAGGCTGTCTATTTTAGTATTTTCCTTGTTTTTAAACATGAATGTTTTTGCCAGTTCACGAAACGCCTCACTTTGCCCCACGGTAATATTATTGGCTTCCAGTAAGGCTACGCTTTTTACAGACTTGATGTCCGGCTGAAGCCCCTCATTTAAAACGGCAACCCCCTTTATGCCAAAATTAGCTTTGCCTTCTAAGGTTTTGGCTACAGGAAATAAGGTGTCAAGAGAAGGCGCCAGATCTTTTATTTGTTTCATTTCCAGGTCATGTATGGTCAGGGCATATTTTACATGGGCTGTTTTACTGTTGCTGGCAAAGTATTCGAGTTGTGTTTCCACCAGTGCCTGCTGGTATTTAAAACTGGCATTAGGTAATAGCAGTTTTCTGTCCACCACCCTGGCAGTGCCATTAATATCATCCAGGTTTAATTCCCCAAACAATAAACGTTTTACATGGAGGTCGAATGAAATATTGATATTTTCAGGTAACTGGAAAACCGTTTTTTCAGTACCGGCAATATAGCTTGCCGAATCATTCTTAATGTCGGGCATATTATCGAGCTGGCTGATAGATTCAATAAGGGCCTCACCTTTGTGCATAGCGCTCATTATCTCGTTGGCATCAATATAATCTGAGTGTACAGATAATTGTGCTTTTAAGGGGACCCTATCGCCGGCAGGCATGTATAGGTTGCTGATGGCGCCGTTTACTTTTATAATGGAGTGGCCGGCGGTTATAGTGCTGTTGTTTAGTTTTACAGAGTGATTGTCTACACCTACAGTAGATTCTGAAATGGACAATGGCATGCCTAACTCCGGTAAATAGGCGATTAACTTACCAAATGAAACAGTGCCGTTTGGCCACCAGTCGCGAATCGTATCTTTTTTAAAAGTAAGGTCATAACTGCCATTTTTAATAGCAAAAAAGTCTTTGTTTTTTTTCAGTCCGGCATGTTGTATCTGAAAGGAGGTAATGAACATGGGTAAGGATTCCTGTAACCTGCGGACCATTGTGGCTTTGAGCGTGGCATTTCTTAAGCTGGCCCTTACACTGTCGCCCGACTGATATCTTAACCTGGTTAATGCTACGGTGCCTTTGGTAACGCCGCCTTTTTCTTCTTTCATGCGCCGGAACATTTTTACAGAAAAGTTTTTAACCTGTAAATAATGGTCCTGGTTATTGTAGTGGTCATCTTTTGGGGCATTGGCCAATTTGTGCTTGGTAATACTGGCACTGTCAATATTTAAAGAGCCGCGTATGGATGCAATGGCAAAATCTTTATTGGGAAATAAACCTGCATCCACTGTTATATGGGTTACCTTACCTGTGAGGCTATCCTGAGATCGGTAATGAAGGTCGTAAATATGTAACCCAGCTGTTATAGGAAACCTGCCGGTATCACTTGCCATTTTGCTAAAGCTAAGATTAAGGCTTTTGAAGGTAATTTTCTGCTCATTTTTATAATTGAAATCAAAACCCGTTGCGTTGAGTTTGCCGGTAATGTTTTGTGCTTTATTTCTTTGAACTGTGAGTAAGGCGTTATTGGCTTTACATGTGAAGCTGTCTTTAAGCATGCGGATGTCTAAGGCATTCATTTCTATATTGCCATCTGCGGCGATGCTTTTATAGTCAATGCCTTTTTTCAAATCGTAGTGGACTATGCCGGAGAGGTTTGCCTTTGCGCTGCCATTGAGCAGGATATCTTTTGATACCGGAAATACTTTCTTTATGGTAGAAAAATTGATATCAGCCCCTAATTTGGCATCAATAACCGGATCTTCAAAAATCCGGGTAACGGTACCATTGGCTTTTAACTGTAAGCCGGTCCCCTGAAGGTCTAACTGGTTAATGATGACACGGGATTTTTCTGCACTGCTTAGATCTATGATACTTTCAATATCAGCGTCCAGCAGGTCAATTTTTCCCGGGAAATTTTGATAACTCAGTGTCCCTTTTTTTATTTGTAAATGGCTGGTGGTAACTGGCAACGACTTTTTCCCGTACCTGCCGGTTGTCTTTACTTTTAAATATGCCAGTCCGCTAACATTGGCGCCTTCTACCGGCAGGTATTTTTTTGGTATATATGCCCAAAGGTCTTTTAAGGATTCTACTTTCAGCTCACTCTCTAAATCAACAATCAGTTGTTTGTTAGCAGAATCGCCCCTTAATTCCCCACTTAAAGCAAAGTCAATATTATTCAGTTTTAAATCTGTCTGAACAATCTTCAACTGCCTGTTTTTCTTATCCAGGTGCATGGTTGCGGATGTCACCGTATTCAAATGCCGGAATATAGGCTGGTTTTCAAACAGGAAGGAGATGTCTCGTCCTTTGGAATCCAGTTTCAGCGAAATGTTTTCACTATTATACCTGGCACTTAATTTTAAATCTGTAGAAGGAATATCCAGGTATAAATGGCTGCCTTCATCGTTGTATTTTAAGGCAGCGTTCTCTATGATCAATTCCTTTAGCTTAAACTCTTTTATAGTAAATGATTCCCCGGAAGCGGTATCAGGTTGGGAAGGTTTAAGTATGTCCCAATTGGATTTACCGGTACTGTCCAGAATAAATGCCACTGAGGGGTTTATTATTTTTACTTTTCTTAATGCAATATTCTTTTTAAACATTAATTGGTTGATGTTAATAACGGCACTTATTTCCTTAAAGGTAGCCGCTGTATCCCGGTTATTTTTGTTGACAAGCGAACCATTGGATATTTCAGCTTTCAGGTATGGAAAGGATGAGAAAAATGTGAGTTCCATTTTTTCAAATGAAACGTTGGCATCTATGTTCTCATTGATCAATTTTGTAATTACAGGCGTTATTTTATCTGGTGTGAACACGAAGTTCAGTAAGATGCCCATCATTAACAGAAACAAAATAAAAACTGATAAAAGAAAATATAATGCCCTCTTAAGTATTTTTCGTATCATATATTTTCAATTGATTTATATTTTTTCCGCATTTCTAAAATGCCGGGAGATTAATATTATAATCCGGAAAAGAAAAGGTTTACAGGTTTATATGTACGAAGATAAGTAAGCAGGGTTAATTTTATGGCATTTATGAACAGAAGTACACTGGCTGAACTGTTAAAATTTATCGGTCAGTTTTCAGTTCTTATCCTAATTTTACAGTTGATTTATGATGTATGTTTTCAAAAAATGACCGTTATTTAGAAGCATTTAAAATTATTATCCCGGCCTTAACTATTCTTGGATACCTGGTCTTTTACAGTATTAAGAAGTTTGCAGATGATTTTGATCTTATTTTTATACCAATTGGTATTTGTATTCTCAATCTTATATTGATTGGAATGGTTTGCTACGGTATCTGGATAAAGAAAACAATCCTTAAAGCGGTTAACTGGCAATGGGTTATTCTGAACTTAATTTTGAATATCCTGTTTTTGTTTATGGAAACGGCAATGATAGAATAGAAGGGAATAAGGGTATGGACAATATTCAGTATTGAATTTTGGAAAACAATAAAGGCTGCCCTTTTGGACAACCTCTATTACTTTGTTTCAGGACTAACAATTATTGGACAGTGACGTCTTTTTTAGCTGTAAAAGTTCTTCCAAACATATCTTTGGCTTTTACTTCTATGGTGTATTTACCCGGTTTCATGTTTTTTGGAAATACGGCTTCATACAGGTGTGTAGAATTAGATGGTAAGCTTGGTCGCCTGTTACCGGTCAGCTTAGTCGCTTTATCCCATTCTACCATGGCTGCAGTATAGCCAGGGTCAATTGTTTCTACATACTTCATTTTTTTCCAACCACCCTTGCCAAATTTTATTTCCAGCTCACTTTTTTCATGTCCCATAAAGAAGTTGGCATATACTCTTGCAGAGCCGGGTTTGCTACCTGATAATGTATTTGGCGAATAAATATCCACCTGGTAACTGCTGTCTTTATCTACTACTTTATAATCAATGGTGTATTGGTTATCGTTAAAATGAATGAAAGCGTAACCTTTAGGCGTACCATCTCTCATGGTAGAAACCGGAATGCCTTTGGCATTGAATGCTCCTGAATACCAGTCGCCGGATGTGGTACCTACATTGTATTCATGGTGAGGTTTCTTAGCCAACCAGCCATCTTTGGCATCATAAAAATTCTGACGCTGTAAATGGGTATGAGCGGATAATGATAATGTATGCTCATAATCTTTTAAAAGGGTGAATAAATGTTTGCGATGCTCTAAATTAAAAGCTTCATCTCCTTCTGTAAATAAAGGAATATGAAATGCCAGTACAACCAGTTTTTCCTTCGGTACTAATTTCAGGTCATTCTCAATAAATTTTAACTGGTTCTCCCTGAATCCTCCCCAGTAACCTTTACCGTCTCTAGGGTCCGGGTAGATGATATCATCCAAAATGATGAAGTGCACATTGCCATAATTGAAAGAATAGTTGGCAGGCCCGAAGTTGGCTTCAAATGTTTCATCACTTAAAGAATCAGATACGGCATCGTAATTCATATCATGGTTACCCATTACATTGAACCATGGAATGCCCACTTTCTGAGTTGCCTGGATATACGGATTATGTAAATCTAACGCATCGCCTACAAGGTCGCCCAAACTTAGGCCGAACTGTACATTTTTAATGCCTTCTACTTCGGATACCACACCTTTGGCAAAGTATTCAATTTCTTCCAAGGTGTACGGTTGAGGATCTCCGAAGATTAAGCTGGTGAAAGATTTATTTTCAGCAGCCGGCAGCAACGCAAAATCCACAGATTTTGGTAATGGTCCGGTTGGGTCAACGCCTTTGTATTTAAAGCTGGCAGGAGATCCTTCAGGTTTGTGGTTATAATAGAATAATGGCAACTGTGTTTTGGCAACCGGTAAATTATAGTTGGCTGGCTTTATAACAAAAATGATATTGTCATTACCAACGGGAAGGGTATATTTTCCTTGTGCGTCGGTCATGGCTACTTCTGTACCATTTGATACACCGATACCGGCAATACCTTTTTCTTTTTTGTCGCGTTTGCCATTGCTGTTCGCATCTTCATACACGTACCCGCTTACACTTGTTTGAGCAAAGGCAGTTAATGTAAATCCTGCCGAAATTAATAAAATAAGAAACTTTTTCATTGAACTTTTGTTATTGTCTATTTACTAATTTTTTTATGTTCTGACACTTATTATCCGGGGCTGTCATCACCCGTAGTCTTATGCTACTTTAGTCCGGCGTGCTTTTGGCTTGGCTACGCCCGGTGCTCCTTCTTCGCACTGGCTCGTGCCTCGCCACCAACGCATGCCGCAGCCTTTGGACATTTGCATTTCTATTTTACTTACTCTGCCATGTCATTCGCAGCGAAGAATTTCATTCTAATTTCTGAACGATGTGAAGGAAATTGCCTGCATGTTAGCAATGGAATCTTTCTCCCGTTCTTATCAAATTCAAAGCAGCTTTAATTTCACCTCGTCAAAATGCCTGTTATTCATGCATGTTTTAGTTGCTGTTACCGTTCAATATATATTCAGAAGGCGATGGGCTGCCGGATGTAGCGGGCGCCGCCAAAGCGGCGGCCACGTGCCGGCAAAAGTGCTATTGAAAATATACCGAACAGTATATAAATTAAGTGATGCACGTGGCGATACCCCGCAGCAGCCGGAACGAATGTTGACGTGTTTTTAAATGCTGAGCGCCACTGATCTTAATCCTTCCTATCTAAGCTCTTCTGTGTGGAAAATGAACCAACAGGAGTTAGTAGAACGCTGTTAAACGGTTACTTAAATATTCCCGGGTAATAAATACCATCCGGTGCATTGAATTTTATATTCAAAAGCTGTGTAACAATCGGGGCGATATCCTGTAAGCCCATTACAGGAATAACTACGCCTTTTTTGAAACCGGGGCCATAACCAATAAATCCTGTCTGTATATTTTTGAAGTCCGGAAAGTAGCCGTGGGTGCCACCTTTTGCTGCATTTACAGGTGTTTTGCCTTTGTCTGAAGCTGAAAAACTGAAGCCTTCACTGGCAGCTAAAGCTAATGGCACATCAGGGTCTGCCCCGATACTATCCAATTCCGCACGTTCTATAACCCGGAACATTTTCTTTTGTGCATCCGGCAGGTTTTTAAGAATGGTGCGTACCTGTTGTACTGTCGCTTTATCATTTTTATCTTTCAGTTGTAAAAATGCGGAGCCTCCGGTTGTATGAAATAATGCTTTCCATTTGTCTTTACTACCTGGCTGTGACGGGGTGGCAAAACCGTTATCTCTTAGCCAGATATTTGGTCTTAAACTGGTATGGATATCTACGAATCCGTGATCTCCCACTATCAGTATGGCTGTACTGTCTGTAAGCCCGGCTTTGTTCACAGATTCGATAATGGTCCTGACAGCTCTGTCAGCTGAAGCTACTGCTAATCTTACTTTTAACCCGTCGCGACCTTCTTCATGTTCGAAATGGTCAGTATTAGCTAAATGAACGGCGAGGATATTTGGTTTGTATTGTTTGAAAATATACCCGGCTAAACGCGCCATGTTTTCATCGGCGCTCAGGTAGTCGCCGTTATAATCTACTTCATTTAATGTGCCTGTCGCATTTTTTTGCGCTTCTTCAAAAAGGCCTTTTGGTGTGCTGTTTTCGCTAATGACACCTAATAACTCTTTTTTGCCGGGCCAGCTCCAGAATTCGGGGATGTTATAAGTGATGGGTGCTCCAACGGACACCGGCCAATGTACGGCTGCAGTGGTTAAGCCGGCTTGTTTGGCAGCATCCCAAAGAGTGGGCACTTTTATTTCCGAGGTTTTCCAATACCATCGACCGGCAGTGTCCCAGGGCTCAAAATAGGTATTGTAATGGATCCCGTGCCTTATTGGCAACGCTCCGGTAATCATTGTTGTGTGTGACGGATAGGTTACACTGGGAAATACGCCTTGTACACCTTCGGCATACACCCCTTCATTTTTCATGTGGTGCAGATTTACTGCATTCCATGCCGGGTCTTTATAAAATTCCGGTCTTAATCCATCGATGCTGATGATGATTACATATTTGGCTTTCTGACCAAATATGTAATTTCCTGCTAATAAAAATACAGCACCGAATATTATTTTCTTAATCATGATGTGGTTATTAATAGATCAGTTTTGTAACTATTTCCGGGTTCTCTATTTCTTCTAATGTCGATTGTTTTGTAAGCTGGTGTGTTATTTTAGCTCTTGCTTTGGTCCATCTGCCTAAAGTCATATTAAACTCGCCTCCAAATACATTAAATAAACCGGCATCGGATGGGGTGTTATAGGTAATGGCAGTAAGATTGGTGCCTGACCTGTAAAAAGGTTGCTCTTCTAAATTCAAAGGATTGATGATATCGTAGTAATCGTTATTGCAAATGCGGTAGCCTAAGCCATTGCCATATAATGAACCTCCGGTTGAGCAGAACATCACATCTTCCGGAATGGACTCTTTTGTTACGGTGGTGCCTGCAAATACAGCTACGCCGTATGCGTTTCCTGAATTGGCTAAGAGGTTGGTGGTGGCTGTTCCGAAATCCTGGCCTGCCAATGTATGGTATGCATAAGTGGCTACCCAGTTGGCAGTTGAAATGTTGGTAGAGCTGGTGCTATTGATTAATTTGTTTGTACCGCCAACATAGAAGAAAGTACCTTTTTTAGCAAAGCCTGCAGTAATATTTATTTTGTAGGTTCTTACCTGGCCGGTGGCCCAGCCATTAACAGGAAAACCGGTTGGGGCAGAAGCGTTGGCATTGTTGGTGGTTACAACAGAGAACGGGCTCTCGGTAAAGTAAATATCTTCTGTGGCTAAAAACTGGATATATTCATTGTTGGCATCTGTTCCCTGAGGGTCATTATTCCAGCCGGTAATAATGATTTTCGGTGTTTTGTAAACAGAGGTTAATGGTACAACATCTTCCGGTTTTCTCAGTTTTAAATATGGAATGGCTTTTCCTTCGGCAGGTGCGGAGAATATGATGCCATAATAGTTGGCCATTTTATGTTGCTGAATAGCAGCAAGCGGTGAACTGTTTTCTGTTTTAATGCTTAATAAACCAAAACCATCTGTTACCTGCTGGTCACCGTCCATTTTTTGATCTGCAGTGGGTTGGTATGTAAAGCCTCCTTTTACTATGGCTAGTAGTGTACTTTCATAATCATCGGGACGTGCAATGATCTTATCAATATTTACTCTTGAAACATTGATTGGATTACCGGAGGATACTTTGGTTATTTTTTGAGCTGTAATATTTGATACCTGGAGGATATTGTTAACTTTATTAAGAACTGCTCCTTCAAGATCAATGACTAAAGAATCTCCGGGTAAATAGTTTTTGGCATTGGCTCCAATGTTAATGGCGACACCGCGAAGGAAGTTTAATCGTGGATTGTTCTGAACAATTAGTAAGCCTTCCGGAAGGTTGCCGTTTGTATGATCGGAAACAGTGATACAGGCTATTTTTGAAGAACCATATAGTGAGTTTTTATTGAGCTCTACGGGTTTGCCTTTATATAAATTTCTTAAATCGTAGATGGCAAAATACGGACTAACGACGCCACCCAGGTAAGTATCGTTCTTGTAGCAGCCGGAAAATAATAAGGCGGCTACAGAAAATGTAAAAAGATTATAAATTAGTTTTTTCATTGTATTGATGCTTTAATTATGGTTTTTGCCACCAAACTTTGGTATTGATCTCATCGGCGCCTTGTCTTTCAACTGCTGCTCTGTAGTTTTTAGGATTTGATGATTGTACGTAAACGGGGTAGTACATGCGTGCAGGCATTTCTCCATTGTTCTTTAAACCGTTGCCTTTAGGTAATTTTGGATGGCCTGTGCGACGGTATTCGAACCATTGCTGGTTGTCGACTAAGAATAGTGCCAGGTATTTCTGCATGTGTATCTGCTCCATTTTATCTTCAAAACTGCCCAGGTCATTCCATTCTTTATCGGACTCTGATAAGTGTTGCACGATGTCTTTTGTCCATCCTGGCATCCATAGTGTGATGCTGTTTTTGGCACCATTGTAGAAGTAAGTTTTAGGATCACCAGGGAACAGACCTTTTAATGCAAGCTCGGCTTTAATGAATTCTATTTCGGCGTAGTTCATGATCATACCCGTCATTGGCTCTGTTTGCAGGCTTACTGCTACGGCCTGGTCGGATGAATAGAAATATGATTGTCTTGTTCTTTCGCCGGTGCTTTGGGCATAGCCTGATTCGATACCTGCGTAATTGCCGGAGACCGGTGATATGCCCCAGCGGTTATTGCTTGAGCTGGAAGTGCCGTAAAGTGAATTGTATAATGAGATATCAATTCTCGGATCCTGGGAGTCTCTTAAGTAATCTATAAAGAAGGCTGCTAATGATATGGCCCTGAAATCCTGTACTCTTAAGCGGCTGTAAGGTGATAAATAAGCGTCTATACCGGTCCATCTTAAAATTGCTGCATCAGCGTTGCTGGTCATGATGGGGTAATTGGCAGCTTCTGTTGTAAGCATGTTTTTCAGTTTTTCAACGTATTCTGCCATTTCGGGTTTGTGCGCTACTCTTAATAATAAACGTAACATTAAAGAGTTGCCAAATTTGCGCCATTTGGCTTTATCGCCTGCATACACAAGGTCTGCGCTGGCGCTGAGTGTTTCTGTAGACGGTGATAGTCTTAATAATGTGTTGGCGGAATCCAGTTTTTTGAAAATGTCAACATAAATGTCTTTTTGTGCATCGAACTTTGGTTCTAAGATCAAAGAGTCTCTGCCTAACGTTGCTTGTGAATAAGGAATGTCACCGTAAGTATCTGTTAAAATGGAATATACCCATGATTGACAAATTAATGATACAGCCTGGTATGCCCTGTTATAGTTAAGTGGTTCCAGTGCTTTGTCGTACATGTCTTTGTAATTGGACATGTTTGTAAAATGTCCGTTCCACTGATAGTCTGCCCAGTTGCGCCTGAAATCATACCTGAACACTTTTCCGTCGCCGTCACCGATATCTACGGTTACCTGCATGAGTTCATTGTTAAGGTTGCGGTTACGGATCATATTGTATTCAACCGATTCCATTAACGCATTGGCCAGAAACTGTTCCGGGAATGCTTTGGTGGTTTTAGTCGGGTCGGTGTTTAGTTCTTCAAATCCTTTGTCGCATGATTGTAATGCTAAAGCAGACAATAATGCAACGGGTATAATTATCTTTTTCATTGTATTGTGATGTGAGTAGTAGTGATTAAAATGATACAGTTAAGTTGACACCGTAGCTCCTGGTAGATGGAAACTGGGCAATTTCAAAACCTTTTACTATATCGGAGCCATCTAAAGTGCCGAACTCGGGATCGAATGCCGGCCATACAGACCAGATGAATAAGTTCCTGCCATACACGCCTACTGTGGCTTTTCTTAATCCCAGTTTCTTAAGTAGTTTGCTGTTTAATGTATAATCTAAACGTGCTTCACGGAATTTTACAAAGTCGGTAGAGAATGTATTGCCTTCTCCCTGGTTGGAACCCCAATGGGTACGATAGTATTCATCGATGTTTGTTGCAACTGTTGTGTTTGGTATATATTTTCCATCTGCGGTTTCGTTTACGCCATTTCCAATAATACCGCTATACCTGCCGGGGATGGTTTGTTTTAATTTACCCTGCTCGCTTAATTTGTGATTGGTTTGTGAGTGACCTACGGCACCCCATTGCATATCAAATAAAAGATTTAAACGGAAGCCTTTGTAGCTGAAAGTATTGCCCATGCTGGCTTTTCCTTTAGGAATGGTATTGCCTAAATAGATTACTTCTTCGGTTAATAAGGCATATCCTGTCTGGGCATCATAAATAACCTGGCCATCTGGTGAGCGTTTGTAGCCGATACCGTACAAGTCTCCCATGGTGCCGCCTACTTTGGCTACTAATTGTGATGACCCAATGGAGCGTGTCTGAAGCACGAATGTTGAATCTGCTAATTCTTCGATTCTATTGGCATTCATTGAGAAGGTAAACATGCTGGACCAGCTGAAACCGTTTTTGTTGGTAATCTGGTTGGTGTTTAATCCTATTTCTATTCCCCTGTTACTTACTTCTCCGATATTGGTCATTTGCCTGGAAGCACCTGCGGCGGCATCTATTATTCTTAGTAAGTGTTGATTAAAGGTATTGCCTTTGTACACGGCGATGTCCAGGCTGACTTTCTTTTTAAATAATAGTAATTCTGCCCCAAATTCGATGGTCCTTGTTTTTAATGGCTCTAGTAATAAGTTGGGGTAAGTGTTGGGGTTGGTCAATGAACCGCCGATCAAGCTGTTGGCAGATTCGTAGGCGAATTGTGTAATGTATGGCCTTACACCTCCTGAACCTACTTCGGAAACTGATGCCCTGATTTTCGCGTAGTCAATGATTGTTGGTAAGTCGGCTACTTCTGATAAGATAAAGCTACCGTTTACAGAAGGGTAGAAGAATCCTTTTGATTTATCCGGGAATAATGGTGAAGCTAATGTACTTGTCCAGTCATTTCTTCCTGTTACGTCCAGATATAAAAAGTCTTTATAAGAAGCTGTTAACAGGAAATAGAAACTATTGATTTCAAAGTTGCTGATGGACTGGTTGGTCTTAATGCCATATTTGTTATTGCTATGGTTATAAACACCAGGGAATGTTAATCCATCAGATGTTAGTCCGACTAACCGGTAACTGTTTTTGAGTTTGCTACCACCAAACGTACCGGTTACATTGAAATGTTCGTTTAGTTTTCTGCTGTATTTGAACAGGAAATCGGCGCTCATTTCTTTGGAAAATATATCCTGGGAGCGATGGCTGCCTTCCGGTAACCTGGAGCCTGCGTCATATGGACGGTTTTGATACCTGTCTTCAGATGCCTGGTCTACAGAAGCTCTTACCTGTGCGCTGAAATGTTTTGAAAACTGGTAATTGGCATTGGCGCTTGCTACGAGTGTATTCCTGCTATTGGCATTGATGAATTCATAGGAAATGGCATACGGATTTTCCGGGAAGGTGGAGTAAGGGTAGAAGATCTTTTTGTTTTCCTGGCCCGGTACCCAATAATTTTTTAACCAGTCAATATTGGCATTTGGCTGCCAGAAGATGAACCAATACATTAATGATTGGTTGCCATAACCGGCACCAGGCAGGTTATCGCTGCTTCTGAGGCCGTAATTTACTTTGGCGCTGATGGTAAATTTGTCGTTTACTTTTGAGTTTACAGATAACGCAAAGTTGGTTCTGTCGAAACCGGTATTAGGAATAATCCAGGTGTTTTGTGTGTTTGTTACAGAAAACCTGGCGGTTGTTCTGTCTGTACCTCCATCTATAGAGACACTGTTTGTAAATGTTTTACCTGTTTCAAAGAATTCTTTAACTCCTTTTTGAGCAACCCATGGGGTTCTTTCTTTGCCAATACCATTTGTTGCCGGGTCGTATTGATAAAAGTATTGCCCGTCAAACTTTGGACCATAAGCAGATGATGTGCCGGATGTGCCAGGGCCATCTTCCGTGGTGCCTCCAAATGAGTAATGTGCGGCGCCGTTTAATCCTTGTCCGTATTCGTATTGTAAATCGGGCCAACGGTTTACAGACTCAAGATTGGCATTTGAGTTGACTGTAATACCAATGCCTTTGTTCTTATTTTTCGCTCCTGCTTTTGTTGTTATAATAACGGCACCATTTGCGGCTCTTTGTCCGTAAAGGGCTGCAGCACCGGCTCCTTTTAGTATTGTTATATTGTCTATATCTTCCGGGTTGATATCATCTAAGCCGGAGCCGTAGTCAACAGGCATGTTATCACTGCCTGTACCATATGCGGCATTGCTGGAACCATCTCTGCGGCCTGAACCGCCATTAATTACGACACCATCCACTACAATCAGGGCCTGGTTGTCATCTGTAAGGTTATTTTCTCCACGAAGTATGATTTTTGTACTGCCCACCGGTCCTGCGTTTGAACGTAACAGGTTTAAACCTGCTACTTTACCTGATAGTGCGTCTTGCCAGTTGTTGGATATGGCTTCGGTTAATTGTTCTCCGGCTACTACTGTGGCGGCATAGCCTAATGCTTTGGGGTTTCTTTTAATCCCTAAAGCGGTTACGACAACATCGTCATCCGCTTCTGTTTTTTCATCCAGGCCGATGGTGATAAATGTGCGGCTATTTATTTTGATTTCTTTTGGCAGAAAGCCTATTGCTGTTAAGACTAATGTTTGATTGGGACCTGCTTTTACACTAAAGTCTCCTTTTTCGTCTGTTGATGTACCATTATTGGTATTTTTTACTACAATGGATACACCGATTAATGCTTTTTTGTCTGAGTTGTTTATTACGCGTCCTTTAACCATTGCATTTTGTGCCTGGCTATTGAGTACACACAATAAACCGGCTAAGAGCAATGCTATGTTGAATAGCTTTGCTCCACATTTTTTACTGAGCATTGTTGTTTTCGTTTTCTGATGACTATTGTAAACCTGTCATCTTAGTTATTGAATTGTCGTTATTAGATATTAGTGGAGGTATATACTTCTGAGTGCAAAAGAAGCAATATCTAATGTTAAATGCTTTTCGTAAAGGTTACTCAATCGTTAAGGAATTTTTAACGTATATTATGAAGATGTTAAGGTGTGTTAAGATAATGTACTGGTGTATTGAAAAAAAATTACACTGATGATGATTATCCTGGATGTTGGTGTAAATGTGTTTGATAAATGTTTTATACCTTTTGGTATATTTTAATGGTTGCATAACAGATTGCCAGGTTTTATTTTAAGATATTTTTTAACGGGATTCTTTTGTTGCAGAGATTTTTCTTATTGGCTGGTGATCGATAAATACCCTGTAATGGTAAATGAATAAATGTGAATTATGTTTATTTTTGCTGTATGTACACAAAGGAAGAGGCGTCAGTGATCAGGCAAGCATTTTGGACTGCTTATGGTAAATATATGCAGCCGATACCATCTGCTGTTGGTGAAAAGGTAAACTGGGTGAATTATAAGACGGGTGTGAAAAACGTGTTCTTCAAATTAAGGGCGGAAAGGAAATCTGCGTTTATTGCTATTGTTATCAGTACGAAAGATCCTGAAAGAAAGGAGGCTTTGTATCACCAGTTCGAGTTGATGAAACCTATATTTGATGAAGTGATGGAGGGGGAAGAGTGGGAATGGCTACCGGAGGCTATTGATGAGTCGGACACTGATATTGCTACGATTGTTTTTGAACTGGAAGATGTTTCTGTTTTCAGGAAGTCTGACTGGCCGGATATTATTAGTTTTTTAAAGGAACGTATGATTAAGCTGGACCGTTTCTGGAGTGAAACAAAGGACTTTTTTGAAACGATTTAAGTGTTGGAAGGGTCAATAGTATTCCCATTGTTTAATGGCTGCGGCACAATGTCATTTAGCTAAGGATTATACTTCGTAAATCCATGATTTCGAATCGCTTTAATATCATTTTTTGTTTCAAAATCGCATTCTCTAACAAATGAAAAATAGCCATTTAATTAAAAATGCCTTCTTCTTCAATTCAGTAGAAAGTAAAAAAGGTGAAAAAAGCAATACATATATATAGTATTCAATAACTTATGATTAATTCCTTAGCTAAATGACATTGGGCTGCGGCATGCGTTGGTGGCGAGGTACGAGCCAGTGCGATGCAGGAGCACCGAGCGTAGCGGAGCCAAAAGCACGCCGGACTGAAGGTGGTGTTTGTACAAACGTTGACAGCCCCATATTGAATTTAATAACCGCTGCTGAAATGAACGTTGGATGCATTTACTTCATTGCCAAAAAATAAACTGGCTTTGCTGTTGAAATTATCGGGTTGTTCTGTGGTGAAAAAATCCAAAGTGCTGTTTTTGCTTATCCTGGCATTCATTTGGGGATGGCGTTGTAAATATTGCTGTAAACTTTGTGCAACGATGTCGCCCTGACTTAGAATTTTGATACTCGGCCCGACTCTTTTTTCTATTTTCTCCTGGATCAGCGGGTAGTGTGTGCAGGCCAGCAGGATGGTGTCAATTTTGTTGTCGGCGGCCAGCAATTCGTCGAGGTATTTGTTAATAAAATAGTCAGCACCGGGCGTGTTATGCTCATTGTTTTCTATTAACGGGACCCACATTGGGCAGGCTAACTGGTGTACGGTGACGCCCGGCCAGAATTTGCTCATTTCAATGGGGTAGGAATTGGATTGAACGGTACCATGGGTACCTAAGATGCCGATGTGCCCGGTGTTCGTACAGGTGCCTAGAATTTCTGTTGTAGGCCTGATGACTCCTAATATCCGGTTGTCCGGATTATCCATGAACGGTAGTTTCTTCTGCTGTATGCTGCGTAATGCTTTTGCAGAGGCGGTGTTACAGGCTAAAATAACTAAGGGGCAGCCTTGTTTGAAAAACCATTCCACCGCCTGGAAGGTATATTGATAAATGGTTTCGAAGCTTCTGTTGCCATATGGTGCGCGGGCATTATCGCCCAGGTAAATATAGTCGTATTGGGGAAGGGTTTCCTTTATGCTTTTAAATACTGTAAGCCCGCCATACCCGGAATCGAAAATGCCGATGGGTGCGTATGTAGAGTTATGCGGATGTGCCTGAGTATCCATGATTTGAAAATTTTGACAAAAATAGGTGCTAATCTATTCTCCCGATTATTTTTTATATTCATGGTAAGTTTTTATTTTTGTACTGAAATCCTGTGACTTAAAACAACTTTTTAGGAATTAAGAATCGTGATTTATAAAGTATGTCTTTATAAAATTATTGGGAATTAGTGATAAGCCTTGTGGGCTATAATATTATTTTATGATAAAAAAATCTATTTTCAAGATTGCAATAATTTTGGCAGTAGGAGTAGCCGGTATCGGGTTGTATAGGAATACTGCCACTAACAATGACTATGCAAATACTGCTGACGATGGTATTCATACGACAGTTGGCGTTTTGTTGGAGGCTTATGTGAAAGACGAGAAAGCGGCGAATGAAACTTATCTGAATAAAGTATTACTGTTAAACGGCTATGTGGAAAAAGTGGAGTCGGATATGGCACATAATACTATCCTTACCTTTAGATCGGAGGATCCTTTAAGTTCAGTGGTTTGTACTTTGTCAAAAGGTGCTAATATCAACGTAGGTGATAATGTTCGGGTTAAAGCTGTGTGTGACGGCTTTGTCGGGGATGTACGGTTGAAGGACGGTGAAATTCTGAAGTAACGCGGTTTATAAAATATTGAACTAAAAATGGCTCCTTGTAAACAGGGAGCCATTTTTAATTTATTGAATATTGACACTTTGATGATCGTAGCCTTTGATTTTCTGGCCAGCTTTATAAATGCCGTTATCTTTTAGGACACCTGCCTTTGTATAAATGGCGATGATGCCTGTGCCATCTTTAAACGGACTGTTTTCGATTATTTTTATGCTTAAAATATCTATTAAAAGTAAGTTGTTCAAATCTGTCCAGGTAAGTGGGTTGTTGTCTAAAAAATAAAAATAGCTTTTTTTATTTGTCCTGGTTACAAGGAATAAACTGTTCCTGATGCCTTTTAGCCTGTTTTCTTCTTCTGCTATGGTGATTTTTCTATTGAAATAATTTTTTTCGAGATAGGTTTCAAAGCTGCCTGCATTAATTAGGCTGTCACTTTTTATAAAATCGAATTGTTTTGTTGCTTTTTTAAAATTGGGATGGACAAATAAGCTGTCATAAACTTCGAGATCGGACATTCCTGCTTTATTTAAAGCCTGCCAGTTATGATACGGGTTGGCAAATTCCTGTACTTTGGCCGTTACTAGTTTTGCATCGAGTTTGTTTATTTTAGAAACAGCTCCCTGTTTTATATTTATCTGCTGGCCGTAGCTGGCTACCGGTGTGTAAGTGCTATCTAACCAGGTATCTACGGTGTATATTACATTGTTTTGTTTTGCGGGCGGGCGTACGTATAAGTAGGCGTCGCCGGGGTACGCTACTTTTTGAATGGAGAATTTATTGTTTTTTACTGGTATATTTTTCTCGTAGTAATTAGAGGCTCCGTTGGTAATGGCTATATAAACCTGGTTGACCAATTTGTTTTGCAGTAACTGTCCGTAGATAGCAAAAAAACGGGGCTGCACGTCATAGTAGATTTTGTAGTTGCCGTTTTTAAGTTCTTCACTAAAATTGATGGAGCCGTCTGCTTTGCCATCAATGATGGGCCATCTCATGCGCCAGATAGTGCCATTGTCATTTTCGATGGTTACATTTAAGGTAGCAGGTGGGGCAGCTTTATCTTTTATTTTAAATTCTGCGTGAACATTCAATAATTCATTTGGTACGTATAAAGAATCCTGGGTCTTTATTGTAAAATTAATCTGGGCATTTGCTGCCGGTAATCCAAAAAGACTGTAAGATAACGTTACTAAACTTAATATTATAAGGCGCATATATTGTAATTTGCTACTGTGTAAAAATAGGTTAATTTATTTTCTTTTATTTTCAAAAAAGGTTTTCATTAACAAACTGCATTGCTCTTCTAAAATGCCGGAACTTAACCTGGTTTTGGGATGGAAAGGGGATTTGCTGTATGAACTGCTGTATCCGTGTTTGATATCTTTTGCCCCAAAAACAATGCGTCCTATTTTGCTCCAGTATAATGCACCTGCACACATATTACATGGCTCTATGGTAACGTATAAAGTGGCATCGGGTAAGTATTTTGCGCCTATATAATTAAATGCGGAGGTTAATGCTATCATTTCCGCATGTGCAGTTACATCTTTCAATTGTTCGGTAAGGTTATGTCCGCGACTGATGATGGTATTATTTTGTACAATAACAGCGCCTATGGGTACTTCATCTTTTTCAAAAGCGATCCTTGCTTCTTCAAGCGCTTTTGTCATAAATTGTTCATCCTGTTCCAGCAACTTTTTATCCATATGATTGTTAATAAATTATGAGCAAAATGTTATTAATGTTATATTATAACATTAAAAATGTGTTAGCCGTATAAGTTAATTAATAAAGTCGCAATAAAAAAATTAATATTATTTAATTATTTCAGTCTTATTTTAAATTTTAATTAATGCACCCGAATTATCAAGGCTTTTACACTTTTAATTTTCGCAAATTTTATCTAAAAAAAAATAAAAAGATCCAAAGGGTGTTTTCGTTAATTTAAAAAATTTTTTTTTCAACAGAATACATTTGATATTCGCTACCCACATATATTTTTTTGGTTGTTTTTGCACCCAATTTTCTTAAGTGGATATTTAAAAACTAATTTATAAATTGCTCCTGTAATAATGACGAAGACCTCTGATTCGGTTTGGAATAATTGTCTCAATATCATTAAAGATATTGTAGAATGGCAGCACTTTAAAACTTGGTTTGAACCTATAGTGCCAGTGGCACTTACAGATAAAGTTCTTACAATACAAGTACCTAGCCAGTTCTTTTATGAATATATAGAAGAACACTATATTACTTTAATTGCAAAAACTTTAAAAAGAGAGTTAGGTAAAGAAGCAAGATTAGAGTATAGGATAATGATGGATAGTGGTGGCAATAATAAGCACCACAATCAAAAGACGATGGATTTGCCTGCTACCGGCAATAAAATGCATAGCAATAACCTGATGGATTTTCCCTTGAACATGAACAATAATCATGTTAAAAATCCATTTGTTATTCCTGGTTTAAAAAAGGTTCAGATAGACCCCCAGTTAAACGCTGTTTATACATTCGACTCTTTTATAGAAGGCGACTGTAACCGTGTAGCCCGTCGTGCCGGTAAAACGGTAGCTGATAAACCCGGAAATAACTCTTTTAACCCATTAGTGGTATATGGAGGTGTTGGTATGGGGAAAACACATTTGGCGCAGGCTATTGGTAACGATGTAAAACGCCAGCATCCTAACAAAGTCGTTTTGTATGTAAGCAGTGAGAAATTCATCAACCAGTTCCAGGACCATAGCCGTAATAATGCTATTAACGATTTTATACATTTCTATCAATTAATAGATGTATTGATCATAGATGATGTGCAGTTTTTTGCGCGCGCAGAAAAATCCCAGGACGCGTTTTTCGCTATCTTCAACCATTTACACCAAAGTGGTAAACAACTGGTATTAACCAGCGATAAACCGCCTAAGGATTTGGATGGTATGCAGGAGCGTTTACTGAGCCGTTTCCGTTGGGGTTTAAGTACTGACCTGCAAATGCCGGATTATGAAACCCGCATTCAGATTTTAGAACATAAAATGAAGAATGATGGTTTGGAAATGCCTAAAGAGGTCGTAAAATACCTGGCATATAATATCGGTACAAATATTCGCGAACTGGAAGGTGCATTGATCTCCTTACTGGCCCAATCATCGCTTAATAAACGTGAGATAGACTTAGAACTTGCCAAGAAAGTTTTAAGAAATCATATTAAAACGAGCAGTAAGGAAATTACCATCGAAAATATCCAGAAAATGGTTTGTGAATATTTCGATGTGGGCTATGAAAAACTACAGCAAAAAACTCGTAAACGTGAGATAGTGCAGGCACGCCAGATAACGATGTACCTTGCAAAAGCATTTACTAAAAATTCTTTAAAAACGATTGGCGAACACTTTGGTGGTCGTGACCATACTACTGTTATTCATAGTTGTCAGACTGTAAAAGATCTGATGGATACTGATAATGTATTTAAAGAAAATGTACTGGAACTACAACAAAAAGTCCAGTTAGCTTCCTTATAGTTTTCTGAAAGAAATTTTTATAAAAGCATTACTCGAAATTTTGGGGTAATGCTTTTTTCTTTTGGGGCTGTCAGCATTTGAAATATATCTATCCGCATATCAGGCTGCTACGGGGTGCCGTACTCGCCATATCTGTGTTTATAATTAATGGCAGTTGCGGGCTCGTACCAGGCGCTATGAGCGCCTGCCCTTTGCATCCTGCAGCCTTGCCACATTTTATCAGGAATCATCATTTATAAACTATTTACTTAAAAACTAATGGCTATTCTTTTGATGCAATTGCTAAAAGCTTTATCTATAATAGACTATTGTACAAATAATAAACTAAATTTGAATAATATTATAAACGTAATCCCTAAAAGAATATCTATGAAGCAACCATTAATGTTACTATTGTTTGTAGTTTTTAGCTTAAACGTATTCTCCCAAAATTCAGAATCGCCGAAAGTGACGTTTACTGCCGGTTATGGTTTGGTAACCGTTCCTCAAATTATTGAGGGTGTCAGTGATATCTTAGCAACCGGGCTTACCGGTGGGCAAGTGTATTATGATGATGCAAAGTTCAGCGGTGCCATCATTTTAGGCGTGAAATTCAAGGCTAATGAAAAACTGACAATCGGGGTAGATGGAATTTACGAAAAGTTTACCAAAAAAACGTATAGTGCTTCAAATGATGCTTATTTAGGAAGCAGCAAGGGCAGTTATTTCACAATTATGCCACGTGCGGATTATTACTGGTTGAATGGCAGCTTTTTCAGATTGTATTCGGGTGTTGGCTTAGGTGTTTCTTTTGCTAAACAAAAATTTGAGCGTGATAAAGATAATAAAACAATCCTGGCTTTTAATGCAACGCCTATCGGTACTGAGATCGGGACGAAGTTTTGTGTTTTCGGTGAAGCCTCATTCGGTTATAACGGATTGCTGAGCATGGGCCTAAGATTACGCCTGTAATTGGCTCAACGAGTTCATTTCCCCTGTTTATATTTCTTTTGAAAGTTTCATAATTCTATATTTTTTCAGCTTAACCCAAAACGTTTTTTAGAATAAGCGTATCAAACCTTATTTTTGCGGGGTTTTAAAGAAATTATAATCTACAATTCACATATATTATGTTTGAAAGTTTAAGTGAGAAGCTTGAATCCGCTTTTAAAAGCCTGAAAGGTGAAGGCAGGATTAATGAGCTGAATGTAGCTAATACCATTAAAGATATTCGCAGAGCATTGGTAGATGCGGATGTGAACTATAAAATAGCCAAAGAATTTACAGACAGGGTAAAAGATAAAGCAACCGGGGAAAAAGTAATTAACGCAATTAGCCCGGGGCAGTTGATGGTGAAAATCGTTAAAGACGAATTGACCGAATTAATGGGCGGTGAAGCCGAACCATTCAATACTTCAGGTACCCCTGCTGTTATTTTGATAGCCGGTTTACAGGGTAGTGGTAAAACCACGTTCTCCGGTAAATTAGCAAATTACCTGAAGACCCAAAAAAATAAAAAGCCTTTATTGGTTGCTGCTGATATCTACCGTCCGGCGGCCATAGACCAGTTGAAAGTTTTGGGTGAGCAGGTAAAAGTAGATGTGTACTCTGATCCGGAAAATAAAAATGCGGTTGACATTGCGCAAAAAGCAATTGCTTTTGCGAAAGAAAACGGCAAGAACGTTGTTATAATAGATACTGCCGGCCGTTTAGCGGTAGATGAAGCCATGATGACTGAAGTGGCTAATATTAAGCAGGCCGTTAATCCGAATGAAATTTTATTTGTAGTAGATAGCATGACCGGCCAGGATGCTGTTAATACTGCTGCTGCTTTTAATGAACGCCTGGACTTTAGCGGTGTGGTACTGACCAAACTGGATGGCGATACCCGTGGTGGTGCTGCCCTTTCTATTAAATACACTGTAAACAAGCCTATTAAGTTCATCAGTAATGGTGAAAAAATGGATGCTTTGGATATTTTCTATCCGGAGCGTTTGGCCCAGCGTATATTAGGCATGGGGGATATTACCAGTTTGGTAGAAAGAGCCCAGGCCCAGTTTGATGAAGAGGAAGCTAAAAAGTTAGAGAAAAAGATCCGCAAAAACCAGTTCGATTTTGAAGACTTTATGCAGCAAATCCAGCAAATTAAAAAAATGGGTAACATGAAGGATTTGTTGGGAATGATTCCCGGGGTAGGTAAGCAAATTAAGGACCTTGATATCCGTGATGATGCTTTTAAAGGTATCGAAGCGATGATTCAAAGCATGACGCCACAGGAGCGGAGCAACCCGGACCTGATAGACCAGAGCCGGAAGCAAAGAATTGCAAAAGGGAGTGGTAAGAAAATGGAGGAAGTGAATGCTTTCTTAAAACAATTCGACCAAATGAAGCAAATGATGAAGATGATGAACAAAATGCCTATGGGTATGGGTAAGTCATTGTTTGGCAGATAATTAGTTTTTCCAGATATAAAGGAATGTTTACACTTACAATAATTGATTGTTAATACTATTATATAAGTGTAAACATTTTTTTTATTTTTTTTCATTATTTCACCAAGTTGATATACTTTTGCTTCGATTGTATTGTTTGAATGTTAGGCATATAACCCTATTTTATTAATAGAAATCCAGTATTCCTCGTTTAAATAAGCCAATCAAATTATTAACTTTATTTATTAACGCATTTAAAATTTTCATTTAAAATGCCAGTAAAAATTCGTTTACAGCGCCACGGTTCTAAAAAAAGACCATTCTATTTCATCGTAGTTGCTGATGCCCGTTCTCCTCGTGATGGTAAATTTATTCAGAAGTTAGGAACTTACAACCCGTTGACTGTTCCGGCTACTATTCAAATCGATCGCCAGAAAGCTTTAGATTGGTTGCACAAAGGTGCTCAACCTACAGATACGGTTCGTCGTATCTTAAGTTTCAAAGGTGTATTATATTTGAAACATTTATTAAGAGGTGTGAAACTAGGTTTGTTTGATGATGCTACAGCTATGGTTAAATTCCAGGCTTGGCACGAAGCTCACGAAGCAAGTGTTTTAAAACGCAACAGTGAGGCTAAAAAACAATACATAGCTAAAAAACAACCGGCTTACGTGAAAAGAGATAAACCAACAGCGCCTGCAGCTGATGCAGCAGAATAAGCTAATTGTCTTGTCTTAAACAACACTAAGAAGAAGATTTTTTAAAGTCCCCATATTTAGGTATGGGGCTTTTATTTTTGCAATAATTTTATGGATAATATTACCTCAGTAGGGAAAATAGTGGCCACATTTGGTATTAAAGGTGAGCTTATTATTTCACATGGCCTGAATAATAAAAGCGATTTTAAAGGCCTTAAAGTTCTGATTATTGAAGAGAAGGCAGATATCTATGTGCCTTATTTTGTAGAAAGTATAAAGGCTAAAAATGCTGATGAGTTTGCGGTAAAGCTGGAAGGTATTAATACTAAAGAACAGGCCCAGGCAATGCTTAAGAAGAATATATGGATGAAAAACGAGGATTTTAATAAATTCGTTTCCACTCAATCTTCATTAGCGCTGATCGGATTTTCTGTAGTAGAAAACGGTAAAGCACTTGGCGATGTAGTGGAGGTGATAGAACAGCCTCACCAGATTTTATGCACGATTATCATGGAGGGAAAGGAAGTGTATATTCCACTACATGAGCAGAGCCTGAAAGGAGTGGACCGTGCTAAAAAGAAAATAATGGTATCACTGCCGGAAGGTTTACTGGATATTTACCTTAAATAAGCCGGTTCATATAACCACATAAATAAAGCCTCAAGTAAATTTTATTACCTGAGGCTTTGGCTATTCCAGAGATTAAGAAAAGCTAAACCAGGATTTGCCCTGGCTTATCCTGGTTTAATTAAACGCAAATTTCAACCCGAAAGCGAATCTTCCGGCCTCGAAATCCGAGTTGTTATCATGAATAAATACTCCTGGCCGCCAGTCAAATGATAAGGCCAAAGGTGTACTGCCTATTTTATAATCTAACCCTGCCATAGGACGGATCCCAAAATAGGTATCGCCACGTTTGGGAAAATGAAGGCTGGGGCCAATACCCAGGTAATACTTGAGCCCACCGGCATTTTTAATAGGCCCGTGAAACTGATAGAATGCTTGTAAAGTGGTGGTATTGCCGCCAAATAATAATTCTGCATTGATGGCATTTCTGTTGTCAAAAAAATGTTTGATAGCTGGTCCGGCCCATGTACTTCCATTTCCGAATTCTATTGTAAGCCCGGCAGCAGTTTTATAGCTCTGGGCCTGTAAACCGGTTACCGATATGGCTGCAACCGATAATGCTGTTAATATTTTTTTCATGCGTTCCGTTTAATTTATTTATATAAAATTTTGTGCCAAAATTGATATTGGCAAACGGAATGCAGAGAAAAGATAAAATGTTGAATGGCTGCCGGATGCGTGGGCGGCGAGGGACGAAGCCGGTGCGACGCAGGAGCACGGAGCATAGCGAACCCCTAAGCAGCCGGAACAGTTGCTGAAGTTTGCAGGGATAATGATAGCCCCAAAAAAATCCCGTTGAAATATTTTTATTTGGTCTTCTTCTTTTTAAAGTCGCCTCGTTTCCAGGATTGAATGAACTGTTGCCACGCCATCGGGTTTAAGATCTGCATTGGGGGAACCTGCCCGGCGTAGGTGGCTTTATTAGCAGATTGCTTTAAACTGTAATTGACAGCTTCTTTGCCATCGCTTGGTAAGGAGCGCATTAATGCCATCCGCTTATTCGCGTCCAGGTTTTGACGGGCATTTTCGTACATGTCGTTAGGGAACTCCATATTTACAAAATCGCGTTCGAACTGTTCTTTGGTAGGTCTCGGACGGATAATTGTATTGGGCAGGTAATTGCTATCGCTGGTCAATAATTGTACAATACTGTAATCAACACCTTCCAGGTCGATAGGAATATTTACTTTTTTGGATTCGTAACCTACATAGGAGAATTCAATATCATCGCCTTTAAGTACTGCAATGCTGAAAACTCCCTGGGCATTGGTTAAAGTACCCCGTGATTTGCCGATAACGGAAATAGATACGCCCTCCAGGCCGACCAGGCTATCGGAGGTCATTACTAAACCATAAAGTTGTACTACAGAATCTTTTGCAACTGTTTTCTTTTGCTCCTGGGCAAAAGTTGATGTTGTAAAAAATACAGTGAACAGCATGGAAAAGAAAATGAATTGTAAAAATTTCGTCATTGTCAGCCTATTTGCTTCAAAAATATATTAAATCATACGAAATATCGACAAAGACCGGTTAGGAATAGTTAATTTTGCATATTATAAAGTTTACTTTAACAAAAATTCTATAATGACAGACCAAGAAATTTTAGAAGCATTGAGTGGGGTAGTTATTCCCGGTGAAACAAAGAGTATTGTACAATCAAACTATATAACTGATATTTTCGTAAATAAGCGTAACTTATTTTTTACCATTAAGTTGCCAATGAAAGATAGTACTCACAAAGGTTTTTTAAACGAACAGAGTGAGACGGCTATTAAAAATGCATTCGGCAATGATGTAAACGTTCATGTGAACTTTACTGTTACCACCAGTTCGGCAAGAACACTGGAACAAACAACTTTACCGGGTGTAAAAAATATTATAGCGGTAGTAAGTGGTAAAGGCGGCGTGGGTAAAAGTACGGTGTCTGCAAACCTGGCTTTAGCACTACGTGAAAGCGGTGCGACAGTAGGATTACTGGATGCGGACATTTACGGACCATCTGTACCTATTATGTTTGGGGTACGTGGTAAACGCCCGATGATGCGTGAGACAGAGAACGGGAAAGGCGTGATTGTACCGTTAGACCGTTACGGGCTAAAACTGATGAGTATTGGTTTGCTGGTGGATGATAAAAATGCGGTGGTATGGCGTGGCCCGATGGCCAGCAGTGCCATTAAGCAATTTATTACAGACGTAGACTGGGGAGAACTGGATTACCTGGTAATTGATATGCCACCGGGTACAGGTGATATTCACCTGACCATTATGCAAACAGTACCTGTAACAGGTGTTATTGTTGTAAGTACACCTCAGGATGTTGCGTTAGCAGATGCGAAAAAAGGGATTGCAATGTTTGGACAAGCCCAGATAAATGTACCTATTATTGGCCTTGTAGAGAATATGAGTTGGTTTACGCCGGCAGAATTGCCGGATAATAAGTACTATATTTTTGGTAAGGAAGGCGGTAAAAAACTGGCAGATGAATATGATATCCCGTTCCTTGGCCAGATACCTATTGTACAAAGTATTCGTGAAGGCGGCGATTTAGGCGTACCGGTAATGATGAGCGATGAGCAGATTGTAAAAGACGCTTTCCTTGGCTTTGCAGATACTGTAATAAGAGAAGTAGGAGCGCGTAATGAAAAATTAGCACCGACCAAACCAATTGAAATAACCGAAAGATAAGTTTCATGGCTACAAAAATATATACAAAAACCGGCGACCGGGGCTATACAGCCCTGGTTGGCGGTGAAAAAATACTGAAAAGCGATTTACAGATAGATGCTTACGGCAGTGTGGACGAGTTAAACGCACACACGGGCATGCTAAGAGACCTCGTACAATTTGACGAGGACCTGGTCGCATTTTTGAAAAAAATTCAAAACCAGTTATTTGTAGTTGGGGCAAACCTGGCCATCAGCACCAATAAGGAAATAAAAATGGCATTGCCGAAGCTTTCTGATGAGCATATCCTTGCTTTAGAAAATGAAATTGACCGGCTGACCCTGGAATTGGAACCGCTAAAAAACTTTACTATTCCCGGAGGGCATGTAGCAATATCTCAGGCACATATTTGTAGAGTTGTATGCAGGCGCGCTGAACGTCTGGTGGTTGCTTTTAATAACTTACATGACAACTTATTTGATATATATCTGAGATATTTAAATAGGTTAAGCGATTACTTTTACACCTTGACCAGGTTCTTAAGCAAACAGTTGAAAGCTGAGGAGTCAATTTGGGAACACTAATTTAAGATCTGGTAAGCGTATAAATAATAATTCCGATCAGGATTGCTAAATAAAACAGCAACTTAATCAGGCCTCTTCTTTTATCCTTCCGGAATTCGGTAATATCCTTCTCGAACTCCTTGGTCGCTACAATTTTTTTTGTTCTGTTTTTCATTGTTAGCAATTTAATTCAGTGGGCAAAACTAAGAGAAATTAATGGCATTTTTGAATTTTGGGTTTAGTATTTTAATAGTTGTTAAAAATGGATGTATTTGATTGTCATTATATAAATAAAGAATCAGAGCTTTTAAAGCTGGTTGCTTTATTATCAGAAGAGCGTATGATTGCAGTGGATTTTGAGTTCGACCGAGATCATTATGCCTATGGATTTAATATTTGCTTAATACAGATTGCAACTTCTGCCAATGTTTATGTTATTGACCCCATTGAGTTAGCGGCAAGCTATACTTTACTTTTCCCTATCTTTTCCAACCCGGGTATTACCAAAGTATTTTGCAGTTGCAAAGAAGATATTAAGTTATTGACCTATCTTAATTGTCACCCACAAAATATTGTAGATATAGAAGTTTATGCCAGGTTATTAAATTTTGAAAAATCTTCTTTGGGAGGAATTATTAATACCGTTTTAGGGCGGGAACTGGATAAAAAATTACAAAAAGTCAACTGGCTGAAGCGGCCGCTTTCGAAAGAACAGATCGATTACGCTGCAAACGATGTTATTTATCTTTTAGAATTAAATGAGATCCTGCTAAAGCAAATAGAGACAGCAGGTTTGTCAGAATTTGCCCGCCAGGAGAACCACAACCTGGAGCAGGTGAAATTTCAGAACGAAGAAAAAAAGAACCCGATAAAGTCAGACGATTTAAAGCAGTTGACTGAACAGGAAATATATGTTTTAACCGGTTTGTACCAGTTCAGAGACGAACTGGCAAGGCAGTTAAATAAGCCGGCCCATTTTTTAATGGCCGAACCGGTAATGAGAGCAATCGTGATAAAATACCCTTTAACAGTAGCAAATATCGGGAGTCTTGTGTTACATTATTATCTAAAAACTACCCAGGGAGCACAGGAACTAATCACCAGGATTTCAGAATTAAGAAAAGCGGCGACACATTTAAGCAATAAACCTTCCTGGCGCCCGTTAACCCACGAAGAAAAGCTGAATATATCTGCGCAAAAACAAAAGCACTTGCAGGATAAAACGCTTATATTTAAGCCTATACAGGAAATGTTGGCTGCCAAATATGGCAAAAACGCTGCAACATTTATTTTAAGTGGCAATATGGTGGATGCTATTATTAAAGATAACCTCACCATCAGGGAACTAAATACAGCTTACAAACAACAACTACTTACCACTATAGCAAGTGAGCTCAATATAGATTTAAAACACTATGCTTAGTATTCCAGAACACCCTTCCCTTCCCTTATAATTTCAAATTCGCCATTTGTACAATCCACAATGGTAGATGGCAGCATGCCGCCAATGCCGCCGTCAATAACAATATCGGCAATGTGCCCGAAGGTTTCAACCATCAGCTCCGGGTCAGTGTATTCTTCAATCATTTCGCCCGGCAGTGAACTGGAAAGGATCGGATGTCCCAACGCAGCTACAATGGCCATCGCTATCTTATTGTCAGGAATCCTAAGCCCGATCGTATTTTTCTTGCTTTGAAGAATTTTAGGCACTTCCTTACTAGCGTTCAGTATAAACGTAAACGGCCCGGGTAGATTTTGTTTCAGAAGCCTGTAGGTAGGCGTATCTATTTGCCTGGCATACTGACTAAGGTCGCTTAAATCATTACATATAAAACTCAATTGCGCCTTTTTAGTATCCACCTTCTTAAATTTTGCGATCTTCTCAATAGCCTTATGCTCAAAAATACTGCATCCCATACCATAAATAGTATCGGTAGGATAAATGATAATACCGCCACTTTTCAGGTGTTCCACCACCTGCTTAATCAATCTTTCCTGCGGATTTTCCGGGTGTATATTTAATAATAAAGCCATAATGTTTTTTATTTGGGGCTATCAGTTATTGTAATATGTTTCAGCATTTGTCCGGCGTGCTAATGGCTTCGCTACGCTCGGTGCTTCTGCGTCGCACTGCCGCTTTAGGGCGGCACCAACGCATGCCGCAGCCATTCAGCATTTGTCAATACTATTTAGCTGCTGCCAATTCAATGCCTGAACTTGAGTTTTTACCTTAAAAATAAGCAATATAGCCATATTTTAACATTAACTTATTCTATAAATATCTCCTTCAAAAATATAATCGGCATAAATTTAAAAATGCACTGTATTTTTGCCACTTCATTGCTTAAAATAAGCTACATAAAATAATGAATAGACGTTTCGCTGACGCAGTACAGAATACGTACGCAGAACTGGTTGACCAGACGTTTCATTTCCCTCAGGAAGATTTTGAGGTGAAAGATAGATATCTGCGCTATAACGGTGTTGATATTAAACACCTGATTGATAAATATGGTACGCCCCTGAAAGTATCTTATTTACCTAAAATAGGCATGCAGATAAATAAGGCCAAACAAATGTTTGCAAATGCCTTTAAAAAGCATAAATACGAAGGAACTTATAACTATTGCTATTGCACCAAAAGTTCGCACTTCAGTTTTGTCGTAGAAGAAGCCCTGAAACACAATATTAATCTGGAAACTTCCTTCGCTTACGATATCGAAATTATTAATAAGCTTTACGAGAAAAAGAAAATCAATAAAGATATTTTCATTATTTGTAACGGTTACAAGCAAAAAACTTATACCAGCCGCATTGCAAAATTAATCAACAGCGATTTTAAAAACGTTGTGCCCATTCTTGATAACAAAGAAGAATTAATGGCCTATAAAAAGTCCGTTAAAAAACCTTTTAAATTAGGCATTCGTGTAGCCGCAGAAGAAGAACCAACATTCCCTTTCTATACAAGTCGTTTAGGTATTCGTGCAAAAGATATCCTGGAGTTCTATGTGGATAACATAGAAGGAAATGAAGATAAGTTCCAGTTGAAAATGTTGCATGTTTTCCTGAACAAAGGCATCAAAGACGATATCTACTATTGGAGTGAACTCAATAAAGTAATCAATCTCTATTGCCAGTTAAAGAAAATATGCCCGGAATTGGATTCAATTAATATTGGCGGCGGGTTCCCAATCAAGCATTCCTTAGCTTTCGATTACGATTATCAGTTTATGATAAACGAAATTGTGGCCAATATTAAAAACGCCTGTAAAAAAGCCAAAGTGCCAATGCCGAACATCTTCACAGAATTCGGGAGCTACACGGTAGGAGAGAGCATGGCACATATTTACAGTGTCATTGGCGAAAAAGTACAAAATGACCGTGAGTGTTGGTACATGATTGATTCCTCTTTCATTACAACCCTTCCTGATACATGGGGCATCGGGGAAAAATTCCTGATGTTACCAATCAATAAATGGGACAATGAATACCATAGGGTGGTGTTAGGAGGAATTACCTGCGATAGTCATGATTACTACGATAGCGAAGAACATATTAACGAAGTGTTTTTACCTAAATTGACCAATCCTAAAACAGAAGGCCCGGAAGAGCCATTGTATGTAGGATTCTTCCATACAGGAGCTTACCAGGACCAGATCAGTGGTTATGGCGGTATCAAACACTGTATGATCCCATCGCCAAAACATATTATTTTAGAGCATGATAAAAACGGGAAACTCGTAGATTGGGTTTATGCAAAAGAGCAAACTGCGCAAAGCATGCTTAAAATCTTAGGTTACATAAAATAACACCAGTCATTAATAATACAAAGCCGTATGTAACGTCAATAACATACGGCTTTATTTTTAATATTTTATTATGTCAGAACAAATAGCAGACGACAACCAGTCCATATACCAGAAAAATATCTTAGGATTGAAATTGGTAACCGATCCACGTTGGGTAGATTTAACCACTATCTCTTTAGAGGCATTATTGACGGACCATGCCTGGTGCGAGCAAAAGGCAGCAACTTCCTGTATCAGTTTAATCCAGCGGTATAGTGATCGATTTGAGATTGTGGATGAATTAATGCCAATAGTTACCGAAGAGTGGGGCCATTTTCGCCTGGTGGTAAGTGAACTGAAAAAACGTGGTTTGAAATTAGGCCCTCAACGAAAAGATCTATATGTGAATGCACTTTTTGATTTTCAGCAAAGAGGAGGCAGCGTGGAAAGCAGGTTGTTAGACCAGTTATTAACCATGGCACTAATAGAAGCCCGCAGTTGCGAACGTTTTAAACGCCTGAGCGAAGGATTAGAGGATGAGTACTTGCGCAATTTTTACCGTCGTTTTATGGAAAGCGAAGCAGGGCATTACCGCACATTCATCGACTTGGCAAGATTATATATACCGGAAGAAAAAGTATGGGCACGCTGGGAAGAATGGTTGGAAATGGAAGCTAACTTAATGAACGAGATGGCGGTAAGAGGAGACAGGATACATTAATGGTTGATCTTATAATACGTAAGCAGGACAATATTTTAATTACCTGCTTACTTCCATTATATTTTACTTATATGAAACTGTTCATTGACTACGATTGATTAAAAAAAACGCTGGCGTATTGCCCGTTAGGATTCATTAATTTCTACCCATGTATGATCTGCTAGTAATTTTACAGCAGCTTCAAACTGCTTAAATGGCCCTGTGCCTCCCCATTCCCTGGGACTAACCAGCGACAACGCATGACTGCCATCTTTCTTCTCATACAGGTAATACACCTGCCCTATAACCGGTACAAATCGCAATGTAGCATTATAAATCATTAAGCTTAACTCTTTTCGCTTGCGCAATTCCTGCGCCTGCCTTGCCAGTAATTCTATTTGCTGACGGATCTGGTCCAGCTGCATATCCGTTTGTTGTTCCATGGCCATAAGCGCCTGGTGTTTAATAGCACCTTCCTCAGTAGGGCGTATTGCAACACTGCCAACACTGGAAGCATAAGGTAAAACACTCAGCTGTTTATGGTATATTTCAGTATTGGTAAATGGCCTGGTTTCAGCATCGAATCCCTTATGTAACACTTTCAGGTAACCGTTATGCATAATTTCATGCACCACTTCCAACACCACTTTTTCATCCTTTAAAAAATTAACAGTCAGAATACTCTTACTGTCTATCTCCGCTACGATCGTGTCAGCCAGTTCCTGGTTGTCGAAAACCTGAGGCAGGCCGTTTACAGTTACTTTATATTCAGAAAAAAAAGCTTCATTCTCCTGCGATACCCAGTTTGCAGTTACCTGCAGTTCATTCTCTTTAGAGGTCGTATCAATTTTGTAATAGCCACTTTTAGGACTTGTGCCGGATTCATAAATACATTTTTCGGGAAACAGTTGCCAGGAGGCTAAGTAATTATATGCTTTAACCATTGTTGTATTATTATTGTTTAGGGCGGTGAACAATACGGATACTGTTGATTTTTACAGGAGGTCTGAAACGCTGCCCTTTTTCCGGCCTTTCAGATACTTTCCGGACAATGTCCATGCCCTGCACCACCTGACCGAATACAGCATAGCCAAAGCCATCATGGTTATTTTCACCGCCAAAGTCATACCCCTTTTGATCTTCTAAACAAATAAAGAATTCCGTGGTAGCCGTACCAGTATCCATCCTTGCCATACTCAGGCTGCCTTTTAAATGTTTCAAGCCTGTTTTATTGGTTGGTTCATGCGGTGTACCCGGTAAATTGGTCGGTTTATCTTTATTCAGGTATGTGCCACCCTGAATTAGTTCCGCTTTATAATCATCCATTGGCTGGTTATGAAGATTCAATACTCTGTAAAAATAAGTATCATCAAAATATCCCGAGTCAGCATATTTTATAAAAGCATTAGCTGTAAGCGGGGCTTTATCTGCATAGAGTTCAACCAGTATATTTCCCGCGTTACAATTGATAAGTGCATGGGGGTTATGATTGAACTGATATTCTTCTTCATTACAACTCCAGAATAAAACGGTGTTTAACAGTATCAAAAGGCTTAAGCCAATCTTTTTCATCAGGTAAAATTAGCGAATGTATTCGAGAGAAAGATACAGTTGATTGTATCAAATGGTTCGAAGGCGACGTAAAACCTACAGCAAATAGAACAAGGACTGAAGTGTACCGGTTTGTATGTTCATTCCGATAGTGTATCAATTATGTTATAGAGATTCAAAATATTCTGATTAATAATGACTTGTATGTTATTTTGCCATATAGTGTTTTAACCAGGTTAAGCGGCGTTACCTATTATTTGTTGTTAAGATGCTAAAAGAAAGCCGATACATATTTATATGGCTTCACACCTGTTGCCTAACTCAATACAAATAGCTAACTTTGCCGACTTATGTTGGTAGCAGAGAAAAAAAAATCAATCGCTTTTCACACGTTAGGTTGTAAACTTAATTTTTCAGAAACCTCTACACTTTCCAGGATGATGGAAAATGAAGGTTTCGAGAAGAAGGATTTTACAGACAAAGCCGACGTGTATGTTATCAATACCTGCAGCGTTACAGAAAATGCCGACAAAGAATGTCGCCAGTTGGTACGGCGTATTCAGCGCCAGGCCCCTGAGAGCCTCGTAGTGATCACCGGCTGCTACGCACAGTTAAAACCAAAGGAAATATCCGAAATACCAGGTGTTGATCTGGTATTAGGTGCCTCAGAAAAGTTCAACCTGGGTCAGCATATATCGGAACTAAGCAAAGGTGACAGCGCCAAAATCAGCAGTTGCGATATCGAAGAGGTTTCAGGATTCAATACCAGCTGGAGTATTGCTGACCGTACACGAACTTTTATGAAAGTTCAGGATGGTTGCGATTATAGCTGTTCTTTCTGCACCATCCCGATGGCACGCGGTAAAAGCCGCAGCGATTCTATAGCCAATGTAGTGGCGAATGCAGAAAAGCTGGCAGCACAAGGTGTGCAGGAGATTGTTCTTACAGGCATTAACCTGGGGGATTTTGGAAAAGGTCCTGATGGCAACCGGATAAATGAAGAAAACTTCTTTGACCTGATTCAACAGTTGGATAAAGTTGAAGGTATTCAACGTTACAGAATCTCCAGTTGTGAACCTAATTTATTAAGCAACGAGATTATAGAATTTGTCGCCAAAAGTAAAAAGTTTATGCCGCACTTTCATATTCCGTTACAAAGTGGCAGTAATACCATTTTAGGGTTAATGCGCCGCCGGTACAAACGTGAATTGTATGCGGAACGTGTCGCATTAATTAAACAATTAATGCCGCACTGCTGCATTGGCGTAGATGTGATTGTTGGTTTCCCGGGAGAAACGGATGATTATTTTAAAGAAACTTTCGATTTCCTGCACAGCCTGGATATCAGTTATATGCACGTATTTACTTACAGCGAGCGTGCGAATACGAGAGCGCTGGAAATTAAACCGGTCGTTCCAATGAATGTGCGTCATGAACGTAACAAATCATTACGTAACCTTAGCTATATGAAAATGCAGTATTTCACCAAACAGCATGAAGGTGAAACCCGCAGCGTACTGTTCGAAGGCCATAATAAAAATGGCATGATGGAAGGTTATACTGACAATTATATCCGGATTCAGGCTTCTTATAAGGAAGAATGGGCGAACAAAATAGTGGATTGGAAAGTTTAAAACAACTGCTTTAACTTTTTACACCATACAGTAAAACTCTTTTAAAAGAGTAGATAGAAGGATATTTAGAAAAACGGGAATTGATTCTTTTCAGGAATTCTGATTTGAATAGTTCCTGTTTTTTTGTATCCAGGAGTTCCATATATGGTATCAATGCCGAACCGGAAATAAAATTGTAAAGGTCCATTTCGTTTTGTGCGATGATGGGATAAACGTTTAAGGAAACTTTAATATCGCTAAGCCCATTATCAAACATTATTTCCGCATAATCATCAAGAGACAATACCGGTGAGTGACGGATGAAGCCATGCAGATCATCAGAAAATGGTTTTTCAATGACCATCTCATGCAAGATCATATTTAATGCATTCTCTTTCTGAAATGGCATCTGAACAGCAAACTGGCCTTTCTTATTCAATTTTGAAATGAGTTTTGGAAACAGAAACCGGTGGCTGTCTGACCATTGCAGTGCCGCATTGCTGAAAATTAAATCCCATTTGGAAGCCGAATCCGCGAAGGCTTCTATAGTAGATAGCCGGTATTTCAATCTTTCATTTTTGAATTGTTTAGATTCTGCAAGCATTTCTTCAGAAGCGTCTATACCGGTAAAATGGCTACTTTCAAATTTTTGTGACAGGATTGAGGTTTGCTCACCAGTACCACAACCAACATCCACGCAATTCCTGAGATTTTGATTGTTAATCAGGGCCATTAAATCAAAAAACGGGCGATACCTGATGGCTTTAAACTGGTTATATATTTCGGGATTCCAAGGCATAATTAAAGTGTCTTATTAGTTGGCTGAAGTTAAGATGAATAGTTGTAAGATAATTATAAAAAAATCACATTATCTGTTTGAAATCCAAATGCTGTGATGGTGGATTTGATTTCAGGTCCGGATTTGTAAATCCGGTTTTGATAATTGAATAAAATAATGAATTTTTCTTCCGAAGTTTTTATCTGAATATAAGTCCGTTGTAAACTTGATTTATAATTTTTGATAAATTGCTGAAGGGCTGCCGGACAATGTCATTTAGCTAAGGAATTAATCATAAGTTATTGAATACTATATATATGTATTGCTTTTTTCACCTTTTTTACTTTCTACTGAATTGAAGAAGAAGGCATTTTTAATTAAATGGCTATTTTTCATTTGTTAGAGAATGCGATTTTGAAACAAAAAATGATATTAAAGCGATTCGAAATCATGGATTTACGAAGTACAATCCTTAGCTAAATGACATTGGGCTGCCGGATACGACGGGTATGGTGCGAGCGCAGCGAAGTACCGAGCGTAAGCGAGCCCACAGTAGCCGGAACAAATGTTCCATAGAATTACCGATAGCTGATAGCCCCATTTTTTAAAATTAAACATAGTTTATTTACAGTATGAAAACAGGCTGATTGATATAAGTTTATGGAATGCTAAATATTTTAGGATTTTTATTGCTGAACTGTTAACTTTGGTCGCTATTTTTAAGGAATTAAAAAGATAGAAACAGTACATGAGCGAAGAACAAATACCGGAAGTAAATACCAACGACGATAGTATTGGTGTGAGTGATTTGTATAAAGGATGGTTTTTAGATTACGCATCGTATGTAATACTGGAGCGTGCCGTGCCCGCCATTGAAGATGGTCTGAAACCGGTACAACGCCGCATATTGCATGCAATGAAAGAGATGGATGATGGCCGGTTTAATAAAGTGGCCAACATTGTGGGGCAAAGTATGCAATACCATCCGCATGGAGACCAGAGCATTACAGATGCCCTGGTGAATATGGGACAGAAAGAATTACTGATAGATACCCAGGGGAACTGGGGCGACGTGCGTACCGGTGATTCTGCAGCGGCTGCGCGTTATATAGAAGCGCGTCCGAGTAAGCTGGCGCTGGAGATTGCTTATAACCCTAAAACCACTGAATGGCAATTAAGTTACGATGGCCGTAAAAACGAACCGGTGGCATTGCCAATGAAATTTCCGTTATTACTGGCACATGGAACGGAGGGGATTGCAGTAGGCCTGGCCACGAAAATAATGCCCCACAATTTTGTGGAATTATGCGAGGCTTCTGTCAAGTACCTGAAAGGAAAATCATTTGAACTATTCCCGGATTTCTTAACCTACGGACAGATTGATGTAAGCAATTACAACGATGGTAAACGTGGCGGTAAGATCCGTGTGCGTGCCCGTATAGAAGAAGTTGATAAAAAGAACCTGGTTATAAAAGATGTTCCTTTTGGTGTAACGGTGAGCAGCCTGATAGACTCAATAACCAAAGCCACTGAAGCCAAAAAAATACAGGTTAAAAAAGTAACTGACGTTACAGCCCAGGAAGTCCAGATAAATATTGAACTGGCGCCGGGTGCATCCCCGGATATTACTATTGACGCTTTATATGCTTTTACTGATTGTGAAGTGAGTATATCGCCGAATGCCTGTGTGATTGTTGATAAAAAACCACGCTTCCTGGGTGTGAGTGATCTGCTGAAACGCAGTACAGAGCATACCAAGTATTTGCTGAAGCGTGAACTGGAGATCCGCCTGGGCGAACTACAGGAAAAATGGCATTATACCAGCTTGGAGAAAATCTTTTTTGAAGAGAAGATATATAAGGAATTAGAGAAAAAGCACGATACCTGGGAGAAGGTTTTACAGGAAATAGAAAAAGCTTTCAAACCATTTTTACCCAAACTGAACAGGGCAGTTACACGTGAAGATGTATTGAAACTGACAGAAAAGCCGGTCCGTCGTATTTATAAACTGGATATTGATGAACTCGACCGCCAGATAAAAGCATTGGAAGCAGATATTGCAGAGGTAGAAAACAATCTTGCACATCTTACGGATTATACGATTAAATATTTCGAAAACCTGAAAGCTAAATTTGGTAAAGGCAGGGAGCGCCGTACAGAAATTAAACAATTTGATGTGATACAGGCGCGCCAGGTAGCAGTGGCTAATACTAAGTTATATATCAATCGCAGTGAAGGTTTCATTGGTTCAGGATTGAAAAAGGATGAATACCTGACTGATTGCAGTGAGTTTGATGATATTATTTGTTTTACCAAGGCAGGTAAAATGAAAGTCGTAAAAGTGGCAGACAAAGCCTTTATTGGTAAAGATATTATCCATGCCGCAGTGTTCATAAAAAGTGATGAGCGCACCACGTACAACATGATGTACCTCGATGGTAAAAGTGGTATTACTTATGCCAAACGCTTTAATGTAACCGGTATAACACGTGATAAGGAATACGATTTAACACAAGGTAATCCAAAATCTAAAGTTCAATGGTTTACCGCAAATGCTAACGGTGAAGCAGAAGTGGTGAGAGTGGTATTGAGTCCGAATGGCACTGCAAAGATAAAAGAACTGGATTACGCTTTTGAAGAATTAGCTATTAAAGGCCGGGCCAGTCAGGGTAACCAGGTAACCAAGCATGCTGTTAAGAATGTGAAGTTCAAAGAAGCAGGACGGAGCACATTGGCAGGCCGTAAACTTTGGTATGATAACCAGTTCGGACGTTTGAATACCGATGAAAAAGGGGATTACCTGGGTATGTTTGAAGGTGATGATAAAATTCTGGTGATCTTTAATAATGGTACTTACGAAATTACAGACCAGGAACTGACCCAACGCTTCGATACTGATAAGATATTACTGATTGAGAAATTTACCAATGATAAGGTAATTACTGCTATTTACTATGATGGTGATAAGATACAGTACAATGTGAAGCGCTTTAAAATAGAAACTTCCCGTTTAAAAGAGAAGTACCAGTTTATAAAAGACGGTAAAGATAATTACCTGGAAGCGGTTACATGCGATCCGGACCCGGTATTGATCTTAAAGATCGGGAAAGGGAAGATACAGGAAACACAGCGCATAAAAATTGCTGAATTTATTGATGTGATGGGATGGAAAGCAATGGGAAATAAACTGGTAGATAAAAAAGCGGTAGAAATGGAATGGGAGCAGAGAGCCGAAGAAGATTCAAAGCAGGGTGAATTGTTTGAATAATAAAAATTGGGACGGTAAATTTCGTCCCAATTTTTATTTCCGGCTGTTTGATTTTAACCTTTTCGGCTATTTTTGATGTCCCTTGTACCGGTTACAAATAGGGCTTTGAGACATACCAGTCATGTTATTGGTATTCTGTTACCTTAAATTTGCCGGAGAGGGGTGTGTTGTAATCTTAAATCCATTTGAAAATAACGATTGAGCAGCTTTTATGATTTATACCATAGATAATATTGATCAGCTAAAAGCAAGCATTGGCGAAGATACCGGTATTGTTAGCCTGGTACCTTCGCTCACAGAATTGCTTTTTGATCTGGGCCTTGATAAACAGGTAATCGGAATTACAAAGTTTTGTATCCATCCGGAAAAATGGTTCAGGACAAAAACAAGGGTAGGGGGAACCAAAAATGCTGCTATTGAAAAGATATTAGCATTAAAACCAGGTTTGATCATTGCCAATAAAGAGGAAAATGTAAAGGAACAAATAGAACTTTTATCAAAAGATGTGGACGTATTGCTTACGGATATTAATACTATTACAGAAGCACTTACAAGTATCCAGGCCATTGGCGGCTTATTAGGCAGAAAAGAAGAGGCGGATAGGATCGTTGCAGCATTTAATGCAGCAGTCATAAAATACACGGCTAACAACCTTATAGCAACTGATGTATGTTATTTGATCTGGCAAAATCCCTGGATGACGGTTGGTGGTGATACCTACATTAATGATACACTTGCTTCCGGTGGTTTCAGGAATATATTTGCTGGTCAAAAACGGTATCCTGTTATAGAGGAGGATGCATTTATAGCGTTAGTAAAATCCGGTAAACCTGTCTTCCTGCTCAGTAGTGAGCCATATCCGTTTCGCCAGAAACATATCGATGCCATTCAATCATATCATCCAACAGCGAAAGTGGTGCTGGTGGATGGCGAAGTATTTAGCTGGTATGGCAGTAAATTATTGAAATTGCCATCGTATATTTCTGAATTACGGAAATCGATTCAATAATAAAAGGGTGCATCGCACCCTTTTATTATTGATACCGGCAGGTATATTTCTAAAAATGAAACTGTAACCCTGTTCTAAAGTTACTTATATCATTGCCTGCTTCGGCAAATACGCTTAATTGCTTAATGAATTTATAGCTGGCGCCTCCGAAGTAACCTGCAGTAAATGTAGATTTTTTATCAGAATAATGAATCTGCCCGGCAGTACCATCAATCCTCTCTTCATATTTTGAAAATCGGATACCCAGGAATGTACCTGCGTAAATATCCAGTTTTTTACTTTTATCAACATTGAAATGCAATGCCGGTCTGAGTCCAAAAATATTATTCTTCCAGTTTGCCTTAGTTGTACTCAGGCTATATTCAGCAGATTTGTATGCATACATTGCTCCTATGCTTAATGAACCCCAATTGCCAAAGGTGACTACTTCGTTCCTGTCGTAATGAGCAATGAAATTTGGCTTAACATCTGAATCCTTATAATAATTGTAATCTTTTCCAAAGCCGATACTTAACCCAATTGTATTTTTTTGAGCATTTGCAAAAAGGGATAATGAAAAAGCTATTAATAAAACAGGTATTTTTCTGAATTTGTGTTTCATAAGTACAAATATTAAAAAATAATTGATAAAATTATATTGATAAAGACGTTTATTTTCCCAAATATGTTGCATTTATAAGAAATACTATAAAAAATAATATTTATTTTTTCGACTTGGGTGTCATGCCGTAAAATAGCTGAAACCTAATAATATCAATGGTTTTAATATTTTTTTAATTGTTTTAGCATCTTATTTTTCCGGAATTAAGGGTTTTGATAGCTTCTTTTGTGTTGTAAGTTTGTATTGTGAATGACAAAAAGTTATTCATGAATGACTCAAGGATCCAAAAGTTGTTCGCTATATGATGAAAAGAAAATTTAATTATTAAACAGTTTTAAAAGCGAACATTATGAACACAATAAAATCAATTTCAGCAAAATTTTTCAGCGTAGTATTATTAGCGTCTTTGTTTGTAAACGCAAATGCTAAAGGCAACAAACAAAATACCAGCAGCAATGTTTTAACTAACGCAACAGTAGAGTATGTAGGCAACAATGGTGACGCTTCTTTCTTCAAAATTGCCATTAACAATGATGTTGATTCTAAATTTTTGATCAATATCTTAAATGAAGAAGGTACTTCTATCCACTCACAAAAAGTTGATGCTTCTAACTACAACAAATACATTAAAGTATTAAATGAAGGTGCAGAGAATGTAGCTCCGATATTTATTATTACAGATTTAAACACCGGCGCTACTCAGAAATTTGAAGCAAAAGTGAAACAAAATTTAGAGAAAGTTGTAACGCTTGTTAAACTATAGTTTTAACAAGCGATTGCTTTTTCTAAGCATGTATTTAAGTTTTGAGAGTTCACTGGAACGTATATTCAGCAAGCGTTTCAATCAGTAGCACTTCGTATAGTGAAAGGTGTTCAATAACATCTTTAGCATTAACCCAAAACCAATCTCTGTTACCTTACCAATACAAATCCGGTACAGATCCATTCAATGTAAAGTGACAGATAGTACTTTGTTACCTGTTTTATTTTTACCCGGTATATTTATGGTTTCTTAAGAAAACAATGCCCGGAGCGGGAGATAATTTTTCTTTCTCCTTCGTATTAGCATGTGAAGAATAATCCGGTATATTCTTACCGGTATTTAGCTATGATGTTTTTAATGACAAATGATTCAGTTGTACAATATGGTTACAACGGCTCATGGGCTGCCTGATACAGCGGGTGGCGAGGCACGAGCCAGTATTTTGTACGCGTGTATTTGTTGCGATTATTAATATTTCAGGATAATAACTCCAGAAGTGCCGGCGTACATAATACCAGGCCCGCAGTAGCAGGAACAAATGCCAGGTTATGTTACAATAGAGGACAGCCCCAAATAAAAACAGTGGTTATAAAACGCAATTCGTAATATTGTAACTCACAAAAAAATCTGTTTTGCAGCAAGTTCATATTGTTTGTTTTGATGTACCATATCCCGCAAATTACGGTGGGGCCATTGCCTGTTTTAATTTAATAAAAGCATTGCATAAAGCAGGTGTTGGTATTCATTTGCATTGCTTCGATTATGGCAGAGGTAAGCAAACGGTATTAAATGAATATTGCCTGCATGTGTACTATTACAAGCGCAATACCGGTTTAAGCGGTATGTCTTTTAATGTTCCCTACATTGTGCACAGCCGCAAAAGCAAAGAACTTTTAGAACGTCTCAATGCGGATAATTTACCGGTAATATTAGAAGGTATCCATTGTACTTACTACCTGCAAAACGGCAAGCTTAACGCAAAAAGATGCTTTGTGAGATTGCATAATGTAGAAAGTGATTACTACCATGTGTTGGCAAAAAGCGAGCCTAAGTTTTTTAAACGCTTGTACTATAATACAGAAAGCGGGTTGCTTAAAAAGTATGAAGCGCAGATGAAAAATTCAGGCGCCCAATTCCTGGCAATAGCGCTCAACGATTTCCTGTATTTTAAAAATAAACTACAGTATAAAAATATCAGCTACCTGCCTTTGATCATTGACGACTATCAACCGGCATTTAATGAATCAACAGAAAAATTTTGCTTGTATCACGGTAATTTGTGCGTCAATGAAAATATAAAAGCAGTAGAATACCTTGCCAATTCTGTCTTCAGATTTTTACCGGACATACAATTAATAGTGGCAGGAAAAGAGCCGGATGCTTCTGTCATTTCTTTGCTAGCGAAACACCGGAACATTAAATTAATACCCGACCCAACGGCAGCAGAGATGCTTGCGTTGGTAAAGAAAGCGCATATAAATATCAGCTATTCCGTCAATAAAACAGGTATCAAACTAAAGCTGGTAGAGTCGTTGTTTAATGGCAATTTTTGTGTTACCAATAGTTTAACCGTAAAGGGAACAGAATTAGAACCTTATTGCATTATAACAGATGATGCCGGGCATTTTACAGATACCGTTCGGTATTTAATGCAAAAGCCTTTTACCCGTTACGCTTATGATAAACGGATAAAAGGCTTGCAGGAAATATATAATAATGAACTAAATATTTACAAACTGCTCAGGCTTATACAGACTCGGGATGATAATTAGCACTATCATAAATTTTACCACCTTCCGTTCTTAAGATACGGGCCGGGTATTTATTTATCACCAGGTAATCATGCGTGGCCATCACAATTGTAGTATCGTAATCTTTACTGATGCTGATAAGCAACTGCATAATTTCATCACTCGTTTCCGGGTCAAGGTTTCCAGTTGGTTCATCAGCCAAAATCAGCTTAGGGGAGTTGAGCAAGGCACGGGCAATATCAATCCGTTGCTGCTCACCGCCGCTCATTTCAAAAGGGCGTTTAAAACCTTTGCTTTTTAAGCCCACCTTTTCCAATACATCATTTATTTTAGCTTCCATCAGGTTGTTATCCGTCCAGCCTGTCGCCTTTAAAACAAACTTCAGGTTTTCGTGAACGTTACGGTCAGTCAACAGTTGGAAGTCCTGGAAAACCACGCCCAAAGTACGTCTCAAAAAAGGAACAGTCTTCCAGGTAACAGTTTTTAAATCGAAACCTGCCACATGACCGGTGCCTTCTTTCAATGGCAGATCACCATATAAAGTTTTCAGCAAGGAAGATTTACCGGTGCCGGTTTTCCCTACTAAATATACAAACTCTCCTTTATTCACCTGCAAATTCACATCTCTCAACACTAAATTCGCACCCTGGTATATATTGACGTTTTCTAACTTTATTACTGCTTCGGACATATTACAAATCCTGTGATTTTGGTTTCAAACAAAAATAAAGGTTTAATTAATACAATAGCCCCATTTTAGTATTTATTAAAATCTTAAAAATGATACCTTTGTCCATCTAAAAACAATAGCAACATGAAGATTCTTGTATTTGCTGCCAGTAACAGCTCTAAATCCATCAACAACCGTTTGGTTACCTATGTGGCCAGGCAGTTTGCAGAAGGTAACGATATCAACCATATACGTATACACGATTATGAGATGCCAATATACCAGATGGACAGAGAGGCTGCTAACGGCATTCCGCAGGAAGCTCATCAGTTTGCTGAATTAATAGACAGTTCCGATTTAATTATCATTTCCCTGGCAGAGCACAACAGTAATTTCTCAGTTGGGTTTAAGAATATTTACGATTGGGTTAGCCGGATTAAAGGACGCAAACCATGGAATGGTAAAAAGCTGTTTTTATTATCAACCAGTGAAGGTGCCAGGGGAGGCGGTAATGTCATGGACATTGCTTTAAACGTTTTCCCACGACATAGCGCAGAAATTGTGGGCCATTTTTCCCTGCCGCAATTCAGCCAGAATTTCAACGACGAAACAGGGGTGACCAATGCTGAATTAAATGCACCATTAGAAGCCGCTATAGAACAAGTAAAAACAAAACTGAACGGATAATATTTATGTTTGAACATGCACACCAACTAAGGATTCATTATGCCCTGACCGACCAGATGGGTGTGGTTTATCATGGCAATTATGCGCAGTTTTTTGAAATAGCCCGTGTGGAAGCTATTCGTAAACTAGGTTACACATACAAGCAGGTAGAAGAAATGGGGATTATCATGCCGGTTTTTGAACTCAATACCCGCTTCATCCGCCCGGTCCGTTATGATGAGATCATTACCATTAAAGTATTTATAAAAGAAATGCCGCAATCTTACAGGTTTGTCTTTCACGGGGAGATCTATAACGAGAAAAATGAAATCTGTACAACAGGTTTAGTCACGCTATACATCATCGATACCAAAACCAATCAGAAAGTAACCATGCCCGAAGTGTTAAAGCACGAGTTGCAGAAATATTTCCCGGAAACATAGTTTTTTATTCATTGAGTCACCGGTGGTACTACTATTTTACATCGTTGTGTCACTCCCTTGTACGGCATTGCTATTATTGAGCGATGCCGTTTTATTATATATTATCTGGCTTTTGGAATTACTGCATATAAAATCATTCACTGATGCGGTAAACACACCGTTGCCCGCCGGACACAATATGGTTGATCCGCTCAATTTTATACTTGCTGCCAATCAGCATTTGAAAATTGGTCAGTTCAGAACGGCAAAACCCCTGGCACTCCGTAGCGGCAGCGCAAATCGGGCAATGATTCTCTATTAACAGGAAGTCTTTTTTATCCTTTTTCCACTCCGCCATATAGCCTTCATTCGTCCTTATTTCACAAAGCGCTTCGAGCTTCTTTTCTATGGTTTTCGCTTTGTTCATCTCTTTGACATATTTCTCGTACACTGCTTTTTCCCTGTCATTAATCAATAACTCAAGAGCATTTTCTCCCAAAAGGTTTTTAACCGACTTTAATAATTGAACGGTAATGTCCGCATGAGTATCGGGGAATTTTGATAATCCTTTTTCTGTCAATCTGTAATAGGTAGTAGGTCGCCCAACGCCTTCGCTCACCTGCGATGATTGGATATATCCCTCAGTTGCCAGGTTCAGCAAATGCTTCCGGGCACCTTCTTTAGTAATATCCAGCTCCTCGGAAATTAATAAAGCAGTTGCTTTCCCCCGCATTTTTAAAAACATCAGTATTCTATCCGAAGCGTCCCTTTTCATTTTGCAACAATTTGTTGTTTAATTAATCAATGCAAAAATACTCAAACTAAAATAAATGGCTATATTCTTTATAAATAGGCATTGGATTGGCATTTGGAACTTTAGATTAAAATAAATAAAACAACTATTTAGTTGTTTTATTTATTTTAATCCTTACATTTGCAACAGATTTAATCACACTTAAAATTTAATTTTATGAGTACTTACCAATTACCCGAATTACCATATAGTTACGAAGCATTAGAGCCACATTTCGATAAAGAAACAATGACGATTCATCATCAGCGCCATCACCAGGCATATGTCGATAATTTAAACAAAGCATTAGAAGGAACTGATGCAGCCGGTAAATCTTTGGAAGCGATCCTTAAAAAGATAAGTCAATATAGCCCTGCTGTGCGGAACAATGGTGGCGGGCATTACAATCATTCTTTGTTCTGGAATACATTATCTCCAACACCACAAACGGCACCTTCCGGGAAATTGGCTGAAGCAATCAACACCAGGTTTGGTAGCCTGGATGATCTTAAAGCTGAAATTAAAAAGAGCGGTTTAGGACAGTTTGGTTCAGGCTGGGCATGGTTGATCGTTAAGTTCAACGGTTCTCTCGAAATCACTGCAACTGCTAACCAGGATAATCCTTTAATGGACACGCAGCTGGTAAGCAGAGGGTTTCCCATATTAGGTGTGGATGTGTGGGAGCATGCCTACTATTTAAAGTACCAGAATAAAAGAGCAGATTATCTTGATGCGTTCTGGTCTGTATTAGACTGGGCCGCTGTAGAGAAAAACTATAATGAAGCTATTTCAAAACTTTAATAATCAGAGAAAGGCATTGGTTACAGTTTACACCATCATAAATATTCAATATGGAAACAGAGGGATTCGTCAATAAAGTGGAAAACTCGGGAATTGTGGCGTTAGATTTAATTGACTTTAAACCGGATACGCATATCATAGCTTTCGATTTAAAAGAACATCTGTATATGGGGTTAATAGTTAAAGAAAAGGAGTTCAGGCAATCCGTTTCAGAACTGGATTTCACACTTTACAAAAATAAAGCAGTGGCCATATTTTGTTCTGTAGATACCATCATTCCAACCTGGGTATATATGTTCCTGGCAGATAAATTGTATACCAGTGCTTCTTTTGTAGATTTTAAAAGCCCGGAAGAACTACACACGGATTTATGGAAGTCTAATCTGATAGCTGCAGACCTGCTACATTTTAAAGATAAGAAAGTAGTAGTAAGGGCCCGGCCTGCAATTCCTCCCGCACTTTTTATATTGGCAACAAACCTTTTAAAACCATTGGTAAAAACACTGATGTACGGAGAAATAGGTATGCCAAAAGTAATTTCAAAAAGCTGATAACCTATCATAAATGAAAGCAATTATTTTTAATGGCACTTTAGAAAAAAGAAGTCACTCTACAGCTGGCCAATTATCATCATATATTCTTCAAAAATTGAACAGTTATGGTGTTGATGCAGAGATATTTCATCTTTCAGATGCCAGTATTCCGCATTTTAATACCGAGTACTCGAAAACGCCAATCGCTGTAAAGCGCATGAACCAGATGTTTACCGACGCCGATATGCATTTCTGGCTGGCACCTTTATATCACGGCAGCATTCCGGGTGTAATGAAAAACTGCCTGGATTGGCTGGAAATCAGTGCCAGGTTGCCTAAGCCTTATCTTACTGACAAAACGGTCGGATTGGTTTGCTGGGCAGATGGCGTACAGGCTATGCAGGGCATAAATGCGATGGATGCTATTGCAAAATCACTCCGTGCATGGACCTTACCGTTTAGTGTGCCAATTGTAAGGGCATCTTTATTTGAGCAGGATAACAATTCAGTATTATCTAAGCCTTACCAGGACAAACTTGACAGGTTGATTAATATTTCTATTTCAAGAAAAATTAATGTAACGGCTATTTAATGTTTAAAAAACGAAGAATGGTGTTGAGGAAATAGAGGCTTGGTATTTTTAGTTTAATCCAATATCTGCATCAATATGGATAGTGATTTTAAACTGGTGAAGTCAGGTACATGATGTTTATAGAATACCTCCAGTCCCAGCAGGATCTGTTGCCTGTCCGTTCTGTTTGTTTTTATCCTGTATAAAGTTATCGGGTTGTTAGACTTTAAAAACTCCGATACATAAAAAGATAAGTCAGCTGGTAAATAATTGCTGTGGGAAGGCAACTCTTCGATAAATGTACCGGAATGCCAGTCTAAAACCTGGTGTGCTTCGTCAAAATTATCTTCAATTCTGAACCCCAGGTATTCAGCTAAATGCAGGGCAAAATAAACAGGCATATTTATTAAAGTCTGCGTTTCGGCAGTATCCAGTATCCGGATATTATCCCTTACGAAATCATACAATTCCTGGTTTTCTTCAGCTTCTTTTATACATTTAAAGAGTAATTCTGCCATATAAATAGCAACAGCATTATACAGTACTTTTTCCAGGATGTTCTGATAGATAACCTGCCATTTAACTTCTTTTATGAACTGGAAATTTTTAGAAGGTTGGTTGTACACCACCATGTCCAGCTGGGCAGTGGGCTGAAAATACTGGGCAAGGCTTTTGCCTTTTGAATTTGTTTTGCGGGCGCCCTTGACAATGTACAACTGAAGACCAAACTTTTCAGTTAATGCAGTAACAATAATACTCGTATCCCCGTAAGGAATAGTTCTTAAAACAATAGCCGAGGTATTATGTAGCTGCATACTTAAAGATTAACTGCCTAAATATTTAAATCCCTTTTTTATAATTTTAAAATCAGTTTGCCAGGTGTATTTTTTTGCATACTGTTCATCATGTTTAAGGATATTTTCCGGTAGGGCCTTCGGTATCACATAATAAGGCATACTGTTGTTTTTAATAACCGAGGGTTTTAATGCCGGTAGTTGGTCATTAGAGGTACTCATATAGCCAACCCAGGTTTTTTTAGCAAACATTACCTGGAAAATATTGGCGAAAAAATGAAAAGGTTTCTCCATGAAAAACAAAAGTACCGGCGACATTATAAGGAGGAGGGCAGCTGTTACGGTATCCAGGTTTCTTTTCGTTCTTTTACCCACAACAGAACTGATCTTATAGAACTTATTTTTATCAACGGTAGTACCGGATTCATTTTTACTGCTGCTGCCAATAATGCTTTGACTGTACAGGTAATGGAAATTATAGTAATGTTTTAATGGGTGCTTTTCTATATATTCCAGTACAGATGTCATGGTAATATGCTTCGCGTCTATATCAAAAATAATGTCTTTGGAAGGGATGTCCTCCAGGGTTGATGCCAGGTTCAGGAAATTGGTATTAATAATATTGTTTTTATTCTCCGATTTATTGAACAGCTTTTTGATATGGTTAAATGAAGATTTGTTCTCACTTACCACAACAATGTTTTTCAGAGAATCATTGTCCGACTGGTTATTGTTCCGGCTATTGTTTAAGACAGAACGGTATAGGTAAATAAAAATGGCGGAAATAACCAGGCCAGATAAAAGAATCCCCCTGGAAAATCTGTAATTGTTACTTATAACAGCATAAATGCTAAGTGATACCAGGATGCCGATAAAAAGGGAATTGAAAATTTTATTGGGTTTGTCTGTATAATCGTAAAGGCCAGAGAAATTAGCGGTGGTTAAAAATGTGAGGCTCGTAATGCCTATAAAAAACAGGTAATCGGTATTCACAAAAACGGCGTCGGGCTGTATATACTGCTGCCAGATGATTTTTATAATAAATAGTGTGACAAATGTTATCACGAAATCAATGATCTTAACGCCAATCTTTTTAATGAAAAACGAAATCGCGCTGATTGTCGCTTTTGTCCAGATGCCAATTTGCAGAATTATTTTAAAAAGACTTGAGAGGAGATTGTTTTTATAATGCTTGCTCACAAATAAGCTCATTGCATTGTAAAACATTTTTACATAGTTCAGAGACCCTTTTTTTGTGCTTTCTCCTTTAAAGTGAATAATAGAAGAATCTGCGAAATAGTAGTTTTTATAACCCTCTTTTTTAATCCTGTAACTCAGGTCTATATCTTCACCGTACATGAAAAATATTTCATCAAAAGCCCCTATTTTATCCAATATGTTTTTTCTTATCAGCATAAAAGCGCCGGCAAGGATATCTACTTCATGATTCTTGTTTTGGTCCAGGTAGCCTAAGTGGTATTTCGCAAATACTTTAGATCTCGGGAATAAGCTGCTTAGGCCGGAAAGTTTAAACAGGGATGTAACAGGGGAGGGATTCGCTCTTTTGGATTCAGGTAAGAATGTGCCAGAGCCATCAATCATTTTTATACCTAATGCACCAATGGACTGGTCTGCTTCAATAAATTGCAGGCACTTACTGAAACATTCCTCAGGTACCAGCGTATCAGGGTTTAAAAACAGCACATATTCCCCACGGGCGATATCGACCGCTAAATTATTAGCCTTGCCAAATCCAAGGTTTTCCCCGAGCCAGATGAAATTGACATTCTTGAACCTGTTTTGAAAATATGCTTTGCTGTTATCATTACTGTTATTGTCCACTACAATTATTTCACCGGAAATATCCTCCATCGCATTGGATACGGACAGTAAACATTGCTCCAGGAAATGTTTTACATTGTAATTAACTATAATGACGGATATTTTCATTAAAATTCAGTAAATCTACAGCAGCTATAAAAACGCTAAAGTAATCAAATATGGTTAGAGTTTAGTTCCTTTTTATTGATTATTAGTGCAATTGTTACCGGTGTTTTCAAATAGCATAACGTTTGGTAAGTTATAATAAAACTAATTTGGACGCTACTGTTTCATTTTGTGACTATTTTAATTTCAATAATTGTCTAATTCAATAAAAAATGTATTTATTTGCGTATTAAACTTTTAATAAATGAAGAAAACGTTATTGGTTTTTGCGTCCTCTTTATTGTTGTTTGCTTGTAAAAATGATGATAAGGACAATAGCGAAAAAAAGAGTGATTCTAAAATCAGTTCTGGTAAACTAACCATTAAAGGTACAGTGGAAGGTATGGAAGATGGTGTACTGGAACTTTTTTTAATAGATAAGGATGATGTTGTTCCGGATACAATTAAAGTAAAAGGTGGAAAATTTGATTTTTCCAAAGAGATATCAGAACCTGTGCACAGTGTTTTACGTGAAGTAGGGCACCCGGATGAGTCTTTAGTCTTTTTTGCCGATCCGGGAGAGGTGAAAATTACTACAAATAAAGATTCTTTTTATGTAGGGAAAATTGAAGCCGGGGCGTCTCAAAAGCAGTTTAAGGAATTAAACGATAAGATCAAGGTAATTATGGAACCTGCTCAGAAAATATCTGAAGCTTATATGCAGGCCCAGCAGTCTAATGACCAGGTTGCAATGGAAAGGATCGTATCTGAATTTGATAGTTTGCAGTCAAAAGTAGTTACGGTAGTCAATACTTTTGCAAAGGAAAATAACAATTCTATTGTTACACCTTTTATGGTGTTGAATTTATCTTCTCAAAATCCTAAAAACCTGGAAATTGTAAATATTTCCAACGCAATGAGCGATGGTTTGAAAGGTACCTTTTATGGTAAGAAGTTAGCTGAAATGGCCGATAAAGAAGCTAAAACAACAATTGGTGCGATTGCCCCGGATTTTACCCAGGAAGATCCTAATGGCAAATCAATCGCATTAAGCTCCTTTAGAGGTAAATATGTTTTAGTAGATTTCTGGGCCAGCTGGTGTGGCCCATGCCGCCAAGAAAATCCAAATGTGGTAGATGCTTACAATAAATATAAAGGCAAAAACTTTACAGTGTTTGGTGTGTCCCTGGATAAATCTAAAGATGCGTGGACAAAAGCAATTATGGAAGACAAGTTAGCCTGGGAGCATGTGAGTGATTTGCAGTACTGGAATAATGCCGCAGCTCGACTCTACGGTATTCAGGCCATTCCTGCCAACTTCTTAATTGATCCGCAAGGAAAGATTATCGCCAAGAATATTACAGGAAAAGAACTTCATAATAAATTAGCAGAAGTCTTAAAATAATTGAAAAAGCGGTTGAAATGCTCAACCGCTTTTTTTATGCTTTCCTGTTGGTGAAATTTATATATGGTTCATTCCTCAAAATATCTTTTCATTAGAAGGAGTATTAAATTTCCTGTTTCTTACTTCCTAGTATCTGATGGTGAAATGCTGTTTTACCTTAAAGTCTTTCTTAAAGAAAACCAAGCCGATAAAAAACAAATCTATTGACATGGTGACTGCTTCATGATTTTTGATCTCTTCCCATGCCTGCTCCATTTCTTTACTCCAGTGGATATCGTCAAAAATGAGTATGCTTTCTTCCGTTATAAATGGTAAAATTTCCCTGTAATATCTCACAGTAGGTTCGTAGCGATGGTTGCCGTCTACATAGGCGAAATCTGTAACACCGGATTGTTTTAATGCAGAGCTCAATGTTTCGTCAAAATTACCTGTGATTTGAGTGATGTTTTTAAGCCCTAGCTGTTTAAAAGTATTTGCAGCTACGGATGCAATATTTTCAGATCCTTCTAAAGTGATAATTTTACTTTCCTTGTTACTATTACTCAGGTATGAAGTGGTTATACCTAATGACGTTCCCAGCTCAAGAATGGTTTTCGGCTTATAATAAGTGGCGATCTTAAATAACAACTGGCTGTACTTTCGGGGTTTTAGTGCAGATCTTGCAATGTTTTTAATGACTCTTTTCTTTGTAGCGCCGGTGCGGCTACCTGCTCCGAAATCTTCTACTTCTATAACTTCGCTATTAATTAAATATGCTTTTCTGACCTGTTCAATTTCATTAAAACAATAATAAGTCCCTTTGCTGTTCAATACATTTATTATGAAATCGAAGACAAAAGGTGAGTGTACACCATGGCCTTTGCCATTGCTTGCCGTTATGTAGTATTGAAGATATTTAAATCCTAATTGAAAAGCGTTGTACATAATAAGGCTTGCAATATACATCGCATTTTATGGCTGTTCTATCGTTTTGCCGAATATCTCTAAAAAAAGATTTGTGTAAAAAGTACACATTAATGATTTTCTGCATTAAATTGCATTAGATTACTAAAAAACGATTGTTATGGCTATAGGTACAGGCATGTCCTCGGTTGCTTCTAATACTATCCCTAAACCAAAGTTATCGCTTGCTCAGATCATTAATATGAGCTTTGGTTTCCTGGGAATTCAAATGGGTTTTGCATTGCAAACCAGTAATAGTAGTGGTGTTTTGCGCAATTACGGCGCAGATGTGGAACATCTCAGCTGGTTCTGGCTGGCAGCCCCTGTACTGGGCTTAATTGTACAGCCGATAGTGGGGCATTACAGCGATAAAACCTGGATAAAAGGTCTGGGCCGTCGCTCTCCTTTTTTTCTTACAGGTGCTATTTTAAGTTCCCTGGCGCTTATGTTAATGCCAAATGCGAATGTATTGGGCAATATTGCGCCATTGTTATTTGTGGCAGCAGGTTTTCTTATGATCATGGATGCGTGCTTTAATTTAGCAATGGAGCCATTCCGCGCTTTGGTAGCAGATAATTTACCGGATAGCCAGCGCACAACAGGTTTTGCTATTCAAACCTGCCTGATTGGTATTGGTGCGGTCATTGGTTCTTTATTGCCTAAAATACTTTCGGCAGTTTTCAATGTCAGCAAAGACGCACCGGCCGGTATTGTTGCCGATAATATCAAATACAGCTTTTATATTGGGGGTATTTTCTTTTTACTCTCGGTTATCTGGACGGTTATAAAAACCAAAGAGTACCCACCGGAAGAGTATGCTAAATACCACGGTACAGAACCGGAACAGGCTCATTCGGGTGGCATTATCAAGGATTTCCTGAATATGCCAAAAACGATGAAACAATTAGGCTTAGTGCAGTTTTTCAGTTGGTTCGCATTATTTGGTATGTGGGTTTTTACGACTGATACTATTTCTTCTCATATTTTTAAGTTAGATGGTTCTGATAGTAGTAGCCCAATGTATCGCGAAGCTCAGGAATGGACAGGGGTTATTTTTGCGGTGTATAATGGTGTGGCTGCAGTGTATGCGTTATTGCTGCCCTCATTGGCTAAAAAGATTGGCAGGAAGAAAACGCATGCTTTATCTCTTGTTATGGGAGGGATTGGTCTGATCTCTATTTATTTTGCACCAAACAAAGAATTTTTGTTGTTTTCTATGGTGCTGGTCGGTATTGCCTGGGCAAGTATTTTAAGCATGCCTTATGTTATTTTATCAAGTGCCATTCCTCCAGGGAAAATGGGGGTGTATATGGGGCTGTTTAACTTTTTTATTACTATTCCTCAGATTTTGAATGGTGTGGTGAGCGGGCCGATTGTTAAAACTTTTTATAACAATCAACCTGTTTATGCTTTAGTAGCTTCTGGTATTTTTTTGATTCTGGCTGCTTTCTGTGTGAGGTTTGTTAAGGATAAAGCAGATTTAAGAAATTAATATGTTGGAAGGAATTGAAAGGAGTCCCTTGTAGTCATTTCGACGAGGCAAATTTGAAGTAGATTGGAATTTGAAGAGACCGAGGAGAAATCTCTTTGCTATAGGATGGAAAACTTTCTTCGCTGTGCTCAGAATGACTGTTGCACGGGTGAGCGATAGTAGCAAAGTACCCCGCAAGGCGGCATAAGGTATAATGAATAGCGAAGCTAAAAGATTGGTACTGCCGCCGCGGAGTACTGCGGATAGCGCGACCCTTTGCCGGCATTGAACAAAATATACCAACCGGTATTGAATACTGAATTTGGAAGGGATGGCAAAGGGGCACCCCCGGAAAAATAAAAAATAATGCGTATGAAATGGATTGCTTTATTGGTGACATTATTGTTTTTACAATTGAAAGCTTTGGCAGTGCAGGTATTTCCGGCTAACTGGTGGCCGAATATGCAATGGCGGCAGGTGGAATTGATCGTTTATGATACGACTGGATTACAGCAGGCCGGAATGAAGGTGTCAGTGAATTATCCGGGTGTAAAATTGATTGGTGTTAAGCCGGCAACAAATAAAAATTATGTGTATGTGACTTTGGATATCGCGCCAACTGCTAAGCCGGGGAAGTTGAACCTGCAATTTAGCTATACTAAAAATATAACGAAGCAAGTACCGTTTACGATATCGGCAAGACGTACAGGAAAGGGCGTTACATACGCGCAAGGGGTAACCAGTGCGGATTTTATGTACCTGATTATGCCGGACAGGTTTGCGAACGGCAATACTGCCAATGACAGGGTAGCTGGCATGCGTGATCAGAGCCTGAACAGGGATTCTATTTACGACCGACATGGTGGTGACCTGGAAGGTGTTCAAGGTAAACTGGATTACCTGAAGGACCTTGGTGTGACGGCAATCTGGTTGAACCCGGTGCTGGAGAATGATATGCGTAACAGGACTGAGCATGGTTACGCGTTTACGAATCACTATGTAATTGATGCGCGTTTGGGTGGTGCGAAAGCATATAAAGACCTGGTGAATGCGATGCACGGGAAGGGGATGAAAATGATACAGGATGCGGTGTATAATCATGTGGGATTGGAGCATATTTTTTACATGGACCTGCCGGATTCATCCTGGTTTCACTGGTGGCCTAAATTTACGCAGACCAACTATCGGGAGCAATCTATTTTTGACCCGTACAAGGCTAAGGCGCAGCATGATGTTTTAACGAATGGCTGGTTTGTACGTGCTATGCCGGATTTGAATCAGAACGATATTCACGTAGAGCGTTTTTTAATTCAGCATGCGCTTTGGTGTGTGGAAGAATTTGGTATAGATGCTTACAGAATTGATACATATTTGTATAATGATCTGGCATTTATGAATCGTTGTAATGCAGCCTTACTGAAAGAATATCCTAAACTGCATTTATTTGGAGAGACCTGGGTACACGGCGTGCTGAATCAGTCTTATGCGGTGGAGAATAACCTGGATGTACCCTTTAAGAGTAATCTGCCGGGTGTAACGGATTTTCAGACGAATTTGTATGGTATTGTCCCGGCATTGACGCAGGATTTCGGGTGGACATCGGGCGTGAGCCAACTGTATAATACACTGGCCCAGGATTTTGTTTATAAGCATCCTGAGAAGCAGGTCATTTTTTTGGATAATCATGATGTGAGCCGTTTTATGAGTGTGGTAGATAAGGATACGGCTAAGTTTAAAATGGGGCTTACCTGGTTATTGACTGCCCGTGGTATCCCTCAGTTGTATTATGGTACGGAAATAGGGATGGCTGGTGTAACGCATCCGCATGATGGCGATGTCCGCCGTGATTTTATTGGTGGCTGGAAGGAAGATGCTGTGAATAAATTTACGAGTGAAGGCAGAACGAAAGGGGAGAACGATATTTTTAAACTGGTAAGAACATTGGCTAATTATCGTAAAAATACCCCTGCACTACATAGCGGTAAATTGAAGCATTTTGTACCTAAGGATGGGTTATACATATATGCGCGTTATGATGATCAAAAAACGATCTTGTGCATTATGAACACCAGTAAAGAGGCTAAGAAAATTGACTGGAATGATTATAAGGAACTGATTGGTAAATACACTAAGTATAAGAATATTCTGACTGATACAGAGGCGGTTTTAAAAGCTGATTATGAAGTAGGGGCATTGGTGTTTGATGTTTTGGAGTTAAGGTAGGATCGTTCATATAGGGACATAAAAAGAGAGTAACAATTGTTACTCTCTTTTGTTGCCCGACCTGGATTCGAACCAAGACAAACAGTACCAAAAACTGTCGTACTACCATTATACTATCAGGCAATCCTGTTATTATTTATTTACATTCCTAATAACTAAAAGGGAATGCAAATGTAATAATCTATTTGAATTTTCAAAATTTATTTTGAAGAATAATTTTGAAAAATTTTTGCTGAAATAAAGAACTAAAATGAAATAATATTTAGCTATTCTTTTGTTGCCCGACCTGGATTCGAACCAAGACAAACAGTACCAAAAACTGTCGTACTACCATTATACTATCAGGCATCCTATTGATTTTCAAACATTAATACTTTCGTATTGTTGATTGAGAGTGCGAAATTAAGGTCTTGGAATTAATCAGCCAAATATTTTTATAAAATTTTCATCAATTTTTTTAAAGATCCGGCTTTTAATAATTGATTAAAACAAACCGTAAAGTTCCCTGTCTATTTTTTCAAATATCTTGCCAAGGTCTTCAGAGTTTTCACCGAATTTATTGGTGTCTACATCTATTATTAACAATGGCCCTTCCTTGTAATTATCAACAAATTTGTTGTAAAAGTCATTCAGCTTTTTAAGATAATCGAGGCGGATATTTTCTTCATAATCACGTCCTCGTTTTTGGATTTGTCCTACAAGGGTAGGGACGGATGCTTTTAAATAGATTAATAAGTCAGGAGGGGCTACCATGCTTTTTAATGTTTCGAAAAACTGGTAATAGTTCTCAAAATCGCGTTTACTCATTAAACCCATTTCATGAAGATTTGGCGCAAAGATCATAGCGTCTTCATAAATGGTCCTGTCCTGTATTACTGTTTCTGTTCCTCTGTGTATTTCCAATAGCTGATTGAGCCTGCTGTTCAGGAAGAAGATCTGAAGATTAAAGCTCCAGCGTGGCATATCCTCGTAAAAGTCGAATAAATATGGATTGTCATCCACATTCTCGAATTGAGGGATCCATTTATAATGCTTGCTTAACATTTCTGTAAGCGTTGTTTTTCCTGCACCTATATTGCCGGCTATTGCTATATGCTTTGGTTTTTGCTTGCCTTCTGCCATAATTTTTATTTGTCACCTACATAGGTAAATACAGCAAACAGGGCCCTGTTTGCTGTATTGGTTTAAATATTGCCTAAAAGTAATGAATCTATCAATAATATTTGATACCCATTTTTTCGCGTACTATTTTTAATGTTTCGGCGGCTACAGCTCTTGCTTTTTCCTTACCATCTTTCATTATACCGGCCAGGTAGCTTTCATCCGCCAGGATCTCTTCAGTACGCGTTCTGATAGGTTCAATGAATTTTACCATATCTTCTGCTAACTGCTTTTTGAAGTCGCCATAACGGATAACTGTATTGCCACTGCTGGAGTTGGCATAATCAGCACGGAACTTTTCTACCACATCCGGTGTACTTACCAGTTTGGCTAGTGTAAACAGGTTTTCTATATAATCCGGAGGCGTGCTGTTTTCTGTTTCCGGTCCCTGGTCTGTTTTTGCTTTCTTCAGTTTTTTAATGATTAGCTCATTGTCATCTGCCAGGTAAATGGTGTTCAGGTGGTTCTCGCTTTTACTCATTTTGCCGTTTCCATCTAAGCTTAAAATCTTCACGAGTTCATTATCATCTGCACTGTAAGCGACTGGCTCGGGTAAAATAGTTTCCCCGTTGCCATAACGGTGATTAAAACGTTGTGCAAAGTTTCTTGCCATTTCCAGGTGTTGCTCCTGGTCTTTACCAACCGGTACTTTTCCTGCCTGCATAATCAATATATCAGCAGCTTGTAATACAGGGTAGGTGAGTAGTCCTGCATTTACATTTTGTGGGTTCTGGCGTACTTTATCTTTAAATGTGACTGTCTTTTCCAGTTCGCCTTTATAGGCCAGCATATTCAGGTACAGGTATAATTCTGCTATTTCCGGTACATCGCTTTGAGCGTATAATGTTACTTTTTCCGGGTCTAAACCACAGGCAATATTTTCAGCTAAAACTCTGCGGATAGATTGTTTTAAAGTTGAGGTATCGGGGTGAGTGGTTAAGCTATGCCAGTCTGCAACAAATATGTAGCAGTCAAAGTTTTCCTGCAGATGCAAAAAATTCTTAGTGGCACCAAAGTAGTTACCAAGGTGCAGCATGCCCGTAGGTCTTATTCCCGTTAAAATACGTTCCTTACTCAACTTGTTTCGTTTTTGTAATTAAAAAAATGTATGCAAATATAACTTAGGATACAGTTCAATGTTCAATCATTATGCTTCATTGTTGATTTTATAATGTTAAACTCATCCGTTACAAACAAAAAAGCCGACAAATGAATGCCGGCTTTTATATATCAGTTCAAAGACTATTTGCAAGCAGTCTGAACCAATTTTTTTACTTCACTCATGTGAATTCTATCTTGCGACATCGTATCTCTGTAACGGATGGTTACGGTACCATCTTCTTTTGTCTGGTGGTCGATGGTTACACAGAAAGGTGTACCAATAGCATCCATACGGCGGTAACGTTTACCAATGGTATCTTTTTCTTCGTAGAAACAAGGGAATTCAGAACGGCATTCAGCCATTAATTCGCTGGCAATTTCCGGTAAACCATCTTTTTTAGTCAATGGTAAAATAGCTAATTTTGTTGGTGCCAGGCGTGGAGGAATGCGTAATACCACGCGGCTGTCATCACTGCCATCTTCTTTTTTCCATGTTTCTTCGGCATAAGCGTTGCTTAATACTGCCAGTACCAACCTGTCTAAACCAACGGATGTTTCAATAACGTACGGCACGTAGTTTTTGTTGATCTCGGTATCGAAATATTGTAATTTCTTTTTGCTGTAAGTCTGGTGTTGTGTTAAATCATAATCAGTACGACTATGAATACCTTCCAATTCTTTAAAGCCAAACGGGAAATTAAACTCAATATCCACAGCTGCTTTAGCATAAAAAGCTAATTTTACGTGGTCATGATACTGTAATTTTTCTTCCGGTGTACCTAAAACCTCTTTATGCCATTTTAAACGTTCCGCTTTCCAATGTTCGTACCATTGGTCTTCTGTGCCGGGACGTACAAAAAACTGCATTTCCATTTGTTCAAATTCGCGCATGCGGAAGATGAACTGGCGTGCAACGATCTCGTTACGGAAGGCTTTACCTGTTTGTGCAATACCAAAAGGTATTTTCATACGGCCTGTTTTTTGCACATTCAGGAAGTTTACAAAGATACCTTGAGCGGTCTCGGGACGCAGGTAAATGGTGTTGGCGTCTTCGCTTACGCTGCCTAATTCCGTGCTGAACATGAGGTTGAAATTCCTGATGTCTGTCCAGTTGGCTGTACCGCTTACGGCACATTTTATATTTTTATCAATGATGAGTTGCTTTAATGCGGCTAAATCGTCAGCAGCTAATAAACGTTCCATTTCTGCAATGACTGCTTTGCCTTCGGCTTCTTCTAATGTTTCTACATAAGCTTCAATCAAATGATCTACACGGTAACGTTTCTGACTGTCTTTATTGTCAATCATCGGGTCGCTGAAGCCGTCTACGTGGCCGCTTGCTTTCCAGGTAGTTGGGTGCATGAAGATGGCGGCATCAATACCTACGATGTTATCATTGAGTTGGGTCATGCTTTTCCACCAGGCGTCCCTGATGTTTTTTTTGAGCTGGGCCCCGTTTTGCCCGTAATCGTACACGGCGCTTAAACCGTCATAAATCTCACTGCTCTGAAAGATATAGCCATATTCCTTTGCATGGCTAATTAAATTCTGAAATGTTTTCGCATCGTACGACATAAACTATATATTTTGGCTTTGCCTTATAATTATATTAAATGTGCGCAAATATACAGAATGCTAATTATGTAGGCTAAAAATCGTGTTTAAATTGTATACAGGTGGCTAATTTATAGGGAAGGCTTCATGGCTTGATTTGAATGGGGGAGAGGTGGCCGAGTGAATTGTTTTTTTATTGAGCCGTCTTTTATGCTGCTATTGAGCATTGTTGTGTCACTCCCTTGTACTTTTTTCTATTCTATTGAGCAATTTGTGTCCGGGAGATTTTCTAAGGGTTGCTCTGTTTTGTTATTTGCAATAGCTGTTTTCTAACAGCTATTGCAAATAATACTTAGTACTCTTAATATTGGCTACTTATCTAAGCAGTGTTACGGCACCTTGTAAAGGTGGTTCACCGTCTTTAACTGTAATGATGTAGTAATAAGTTCCTACCGGTAATGGTTTGCCGTTTTTGGTACCATCCCAGGGGCGGCTGTAGCCGATGGAAGAATATACCAGCTGTCCTTGCCTGGAGAATACCTGTACTTTACAATAAGGATAATCTGACAGGTTTTCTATAACCCAGTAATCATTGATGCCATCTCCGTTAGGACTGAATGCATTCGGTACTTTGGATACGGTTCTTTGTATTCTTATCAGTACATCATCGGTAACTTCGCAATTGCCGTCTTTATTGGTGGCTGTCAATACAAAGGTTTGTTCGCCGTTTGCCAGGTAAGATGGGGTTAATATGGCTGGATTATTCAATAAACCGGCCGGTGTCCACAATAAACTGATCTCACTCAGGTTATTGCCTGTGGTCCCTTCCAGCTGGATAGTGGTGCCAAACTCTACAACCCTGTCTTTTCCTGCACTTATCACCGGTAAGACCTGTACTTTTATCTCCTGTGAAACAGGGATATTGGTGACGCAGCCTATTTCATCTGTGGCTTTCAGGGTAATGGTGTAAGTGCCGCTCCTGGTGTAGCGCACTGACGGATTGGCCTGTGTACTGGTGGTGCCATTCCCAAAATCCCATTGCCAGCTTTTTACCACGACGCTATTCAATACTGATGATTTCAGCTCTATGGTTGAATTCTGACATGGATTGATCTCTGATGCTGTAAAGGCAATATCCGGACCTGATAAAAATACGGCTTTATCTAATGTCCTGGTCAGTTCTGCCTGGCAGCCGTAAGTGGTTACTGCTTTTAATTTTACCGGGTAGTCTTTGATATCGGTGAATACATGCTCCATATTGGTAGTGGTGTACACTTTGCCGTCAATGGTCCAGGTATAAGCATTCTCTACAGGGGTAGATTTGTTGGTAAATACGCCTATGCCGTTTGGCATACAGATACCTGTCGGCATATCAAAATCCACAACCGGTAACTCGCGTACATTGATGGTTTTGCTATAGACATTGCTTTCACAACCTTTATCGGTGACTACTTTCAAGGTGACTGCCTGTGTTTTATCGAGACTCCTGGTAATGGCATTGCCATTTGTATATTCGGTGGTGACACCATCAAAGTTCCATATCCATTTGGCTATTTTGGATTCTGTGTCCTTGCTGTTGTCAATAGTTGATTCATTGGTGAAGGTATAATTCTGATTAACACAGAAATCTGTGGTAGTGGTACTGAACTGTGCCTGTGGCAATACGTTTACTTTTATGGTATTGTACACGGTATCGGCACAACCTTCATTGGTCTTAAAGATGTACATGATGGTATGTGTACCGGCTCCTGCTACTTTGGGATCGAAGGTTTTGGCGGTATTGTTTACACCGGGGCCTTTGTATTCTCCTGTTCCTGTTACGGTATTGGTTAATGT
>JAQGEF010000078.1 GCA_027854065.1 Polluticaenibacter yanchengensis
CGGCTCCGGTGTACTCCAGCTTTCCCCGCTCTTCGTGCTTTTATAAATGCCCGATTTTTTCACACCATTTTCAACCGCCCATTTCGTCAGGTACATCGTATTGCCGTCAGGTGAGAAGGTAGCTATACCTTGCTCCATGTTTTTATCAGCTGCCAATCCGTTCACTAACGTAGCACTTGCGCCGCTTACCGTGTAAAGTTTATTCGTATTCGCTTTCTTGCTGTTGTAGTTAGCGTCAGTTCTGCTGGAAGTCACTACAATATTGCTCCCTTGTAATGCCGGTGCATAAGTGGCGCCTTCTGCGTTTAAACCGCCTATTTTATCCACCTTATAACGGTTTAGATCTTTTCTGCCGTATTGTTCTTTAGCAAACTGAACGCTCGTCAGCTCCTGCTTGGCTTCTGCTGTTGCCAGCTTATTTAAAGCAGCCGTCGCTTCTTCTGTTTTACCGTTGAACTTTAATGCCTGTGCATACAACAAAGTGGCATTCGCATTACCCGCGTCGCTTAATTCTTTCAGGATCGGCTCGGCCTTCTGGTAATTGCGCAATTTAAAATAGGCTTCCGCCAGTTTTAATTTTGTTTCTGCGGCATTGCTGCCGGTCACCTGTTCGCCTTTTACCCGTTGGTTACTGTATGGATTGTAGGCGGCTTTGGTACTTGGCTTCGCACCTAAGGCCTGTTCGTATAACTGGGCTGCTTTATAATATTCGCCCTTGTTATAATAATCATTTGCTGCCTTTAATGCACTCGTCTGTGCAAACGTCATGGCTGAAAAACCAAGACACAACAACGATAATGATGCTATCTTTTTTATATTTCCTGACATGATTTAATATTT
>JAQGEF010000079.1 GCA_027854065.1 Polluticaenibacter yanchengensis
TCTTTTTTATAGAGCCACTTTTTGCTGTATTCATTGGATAAGTCAACTTTTGTGTCAACTTATTTCAGGACCATACAATACTAAAAATAAATAAGGCCACTGTAGAAACAGTAGCCCTTTCTTAACCCTAAAACAATATTATATATGAAACCTTAATCTTTGATTAATTTATGGGTGAATGATTTCCCATCCTTACTAAAGATAAACTTTGTCCAAAGTACAATTGTCTGATAAATCTATATTCAAACTTATCATTAAGGTCTGTCTGCTTTAGTCGGTAGTAATCCATTAGACCTACTTTGATGCTTTCTTAGTCCAAACTTTAGGTTATTAATTTAAATTGATTTACGAAATATTAATATTGTATTTTTTCAATAAAATGGCCAACTATTTCAATCGAATTATTTTGAATATATGCCGTTTCTACTTTAGTAGGTCTATAATAATTAAATATGAATGAAATTGTGCAAATAACCAATTGAAACAGCTGTTACACAATATTTCACATTTTCTAGTTTGTTCATTCAAAGCCCAATGATCAAATGCTTACTTCGAGGTTCGTTATATGATTAAAATTTATATATATTTTTTTATTTCTAAAATTGTGTTACTTTGTATAACACATTAAATACAATCAATTGACTATTTTATACTAACCTGCTTATTCACCCTATTAAATACTATCGTACGATGTCAGCTATCAACCAAAAATCAACATCATTAAAATATAGTATAACTACTATTTTTATTTTTTTTCTGTTAGCTTATTTGCCAAAAAACATTGCTGCACAGGTAAGTGTAAGCGGTACCGTGTACATTGATAACAATAGCCTTACT
>JAQGEF010000080.1 GCA_027854065.1 Polluticaenibacter yanchengensis
TCAAAGAAGTTTCAATTTTACCTCGTCGAAATGACTACTGATGCAGCCTCACCACTTTTGCTCCTATCTCCTCCCCGGAGGGGCAGGGATGGGTGCGGGTAGCTTGAGAACGCCAACATTACAAGAGGATTTCTCACCGGCCTTTTCAAATTCAAAGAAGTTTCAATTTCATCTCGTCGAAATGACTACTGATGCGGCCTCACCACTTTTGCTCCTGTCCCCTCCCTGGAGGGGCAGGGGTGGGTTCCGTTCACTAGTTACAGCCTCGGACAAACAAAGTTGCCATCTACATTTGTCTTGCCTTTTCTTTTACCAATAAAAGTAATGGACACTTCAAATGCATTGGAGTTCTTGGCCATTTTACCCAAATCGCTGGTGTTAACATCGTAGCTGGCACCGATAATTAAGTTGTTGTACATGATACCAACATAAGGGGCAATCGCATCTTTAAAACGGTAGTTCGCACCCAGCATAAAGTCCGTTGTTTCTGCTACACGGAACTGGCCATAAGCTCCTACGACGGTTTCGCTGGCACTTCCCTGGCGGCTGTACAACGCATTTGGTGTAATACTGAAACTTTCGTTCACGTTGATCTTTACACCGCCATGAATATTATAGCGGATCGGTAATTTAGCATCACCTTCTCCTATAAATTTATCTTTTGGCTGTGTGACATGTGAAGCGGAAAATCCTAAATATAAATTAGCTTTCCTGTTGGCACGGCCATCATAATACAACGCGCCTAAACCGGCATCAAATACGGTAGAAGAGTTGGCCTGCAA
>JAQGEF010000081.1 GCA_027854065.1 Polluticaenibacter yanchengensis
AGAGAGCCAACCCGGAGAACTGAAACATCTAAGTACCCGGAGGAAAAGAAAATAATAATGATTCCCCAAGTAGTGGCGAGCGAACAGGGAAGAGCCCAAACCGTTAAGGCGTGCCTTAGCGGGGTTGTAGGACCACTTTTAGAATTACACATCAATCTGAATGACCTGGAAAGGTTAGCCATAGCAGGTGAAAGCCCTGTAGGAGCAAATTGTGTATGACGTGTGGAATCCTGAGTAGTGCGGGACCGGAGGAATCCTGTATGAAACTGCCGGCACCATCCGGTAAGGCTAAATACTCCTCAGACACCGATAGTGAACCAGTACCGTAAGGGAAAGGTGAAAAGAACCGTGGATAACGGAGTGAAATAGAACCTGAAACCGTGCGCCTACAAGCGGTCGGAGCTTTGCAATATAAGTGACGGCGTGCCTTTTGCATAATGAGCCTACGAGTTAGTCCTCACTGGCGAGGTTAAGTTTTTAAACAACGGAGCCGTAGCGAAAGCGAGTCCGAACAGGGCGGTTTAGTCAGTGGGGCTAGACGCGAAACTTTGTGATCTATCCATGGGCAGGTTGAAGGTTTGGTAACACAAACTGGAGGACCGAACCCGTTGACGTTGAAAAGTCTTGGGATGACCTGTGGATAGGGGTGAAAGGCCAATCAAACTGAGAGATAGCTCGTTCTCCCCGAAATGTTTTTAGGAACAGCGTCACATAAAAGAGGTATTATAGAGGTAGAGCTACTGATTGGGCTAGGGGGCTTCACCG
>JAQGEF010000082.1 GCA_027854065.1 Polluticaenibacter yanchengensis
GCTTCCCCGCCCAGACTAAGCGCCGCACGGAGGGAATCAGGGTCCCGGTGCCCCTGGCTTGGGGAGGCAGCTCCACAGCCAGAGTGTTGCTCCGTTTGTGCCCAGAAAGCGCCTGCCAGACCGGGCCTTCCCTGGAGCTGTCCTCCCGCCTAGAGGCAGGTGGATGTGCTGTGCGGGCTTCCCCTGGGCGTTTGGGCTCCCTAGCACAGCCGCAGCGCAGGGGAACCAGCCCATGATCAGTGAGCTCCGGGCAGTTACTTTGGTCCCAGGTTTGGAGCCCAATGCCCGGAACGCGGGAGAGAAGAGGCTGGCTGCCGGCGGGTGCTTGCAAGCCTGTACTGGGAAGGACCGAGTGAGCTTCCACACCGGCGGAGCTCCAGCTCTGCGCCCAGGCGCGATAGCACAGAGCCCCGGCCGAGAGGCTGCTCTGTGCTGGGCGAGCCTCCCCAAGCCCTGCCCAGCTTCTAGCGTTCGCGCCCGGGAAGGAGCAGGCTGCGGGAGTGTGGGAGCCGTGAGTGGTGCCTGACTGCTGCCTCAGCTCAGCTCTCGCCTTCCCTTCGGACCTAGGAGCCAGGCGTCCTTGCAGAGGGCTTAGGGGCTGGGGGTGTGCACACTGCCAAAGCCTCCCGCGGGGAGAGCTCTTTCCGAGGGAAAGGAAGCGCCCCAGGCTGCATTCCCAAGCTGGTGCTTCCCCGCCCAGACTAAGCGCCGCACGGAGGGAATCAGGGTCCCGGTGCCCCTGGCTTGGGGAGGCAGCTCCACA
>JAQGEF010000083.1 GCA_027854065.1 Polluticaenibacter yanchengensis
CCACAGACATCCTTCAAAAAATCCGCGTAAATCAGCGATTGTATTCATCTGCGTAAATCAACGGGAAATATGTAATCCATACAATTGAACCTAATAAACCTCAAACTCAATCATCATCAAATAACCCCATCCAAAACCCACGTTAATTTAAAATACAACACACCACAGACATCCTTCAAAAAATCCGCGTAAATCAGCGATTGTATTCATCTGCGTAAATCAACGGGAAATATGTAATCAATACAATTGAACTTTATAAACCTCAAACTCAATCATCATCAAATAACCCCATCCAAAACTCACCATAATTTAAAATACAACACATCACAGACAACCATCAAAAAATCCGCGCAAATCAGCGATTGTATTCATCCGCGTCAATCAGCGGGAAACATGCAATCCATACAATTGAACTTTATAAACCCCAAACCCAATCATCATCAAACAACCCCGTCCAAAACTCACTATAATTTAAAATACAACACATCACAGACAACCATCAAAAAATCCGCGTCAATCAGCGATTGTATTCATCCGCGTCAATCAGCGGGAAATATGCAATCCATACAATTGAACTTTATAAACCCCAAACTCAATCATCATCAAATAACTCGTCCAAAACTCACCATAATTTAAAATACAACACATCACAGACAACCATCAAAAAATCCGCGTCAATCAGCGATTGTATTCATCCGCGTCAA
>JAQGEF010000084.1 GCA_027854065.1 Polluticaenibacter yanchengensis
GGTTATCGTGAACCGCTTCTATACAGTCAAAGAGTTCCTTTTCATCCACATTTTTAAACAAATAACCCAGTGCACCCGCTTCCAGTATCTTTAAAACACAGGTATCTTCCGCATGCATCGTCAACGCCACAATTTTTATATGAGGGTGTTTTTCCCTTATTTTAAACATGGCTTCATACCCGTTTAAAACCGGCATATTAATGTCCATCAGTACCACATCTATGTCGTTTTCCGATAAAATGTCTAAAGCCATTTTCCCGTTCGTGGCATAGCCGCAAACCTCATATTTCTCCGGCTCCACACTCAACAGCATGTGCAGCCCCTTCATAAATAAAATATGATCGTCCACTAACAATATTTTAATCATTGTCAATTATTTTAACGGTAAGATAATGATACACTCAAAGCCCTCATTAATATTGGTGCTGATATGTAATTGTCCGTCAATAGCCAGAGTATGCTGCCGGATATTCCTGATACCATAACCATAATCAACGGTTTCCTGGTCGAAACCAATCCCGTTATCCCGGTAAAACAAAAGCAGTCCTTTTTTTTGTTGCTTAAGTTTTATCAGGATCTCAGTAGCCTGGGCATGCTTTAATGTATTGTTTAGTAACTCCTGGATAATTCTGTAAACTGATGTTTC
>JAQGEF010000085.1 GCA_027854065.1 Polluticaenibacter yanchengensis
TCCACTCTACGCACTATTCCGTCAGTACGTGTAAACTACAAAGATCCGTCACTTTCATTATATAGTGTGCGCAGGAATCTTAACCTGCTTTCCATCGACTGCCCCTTTCGGGTTTGCCTTAGGTCCCGGCTTACCCTGATCCGATTAACGTTGATCAGGAACCCTTAGTCTTACGGCGAAGGAGTTTTTCACTCCTTTTATCGTTACTTATGCCTACATTTTCGTTTCTGAACGCTCCAGCATGCATGACCACACACCTTCAACGCGGTTCAGAATGCTCCCCTACCAATATACACCAATGGTGCAATTTCAGATCTTCGGTTCATAGTTTGATACCCGATCATTTTCCGTGCAGGATCTCTCGACCAGTGAGCTGTTACGCACTCTTTAAATGAATGGCTGCTTCCAAGCAAACATCCTGGCTGTTATTGAAATCCCACCGCGTTTGATTAACTTAACTATGTATTGGGGACCTTAGATGCTGATCTGGGTTATTTCCCTCTCGGCCACGGACCTTAGCGCCCGCAGCCTCACTGCCACAGATATATTATAGCATTCGGAGTTTGTCAGGGTTTGGCAG
>JAQGEF010000086.1 GCA_027854065.1 Polluticaenibacter yanchengensis
TGGTTGAAGCTTAACTTCGGTTTTCCTGACAGGTTGATCTCTTTTTCTATTTGATTGGTACAGCCATTGACAGTGGTTACAATCAATTGTACTTTGTATTTGCCTGGTGCAAAACTGTGTGAAGGGTTGGCTGCTGTTGATGTATTGGGATTGCCGGTATTGGCATTGGCGTCGCCGAAGTTCCAGGCATAGCTAGCCACGGCCTGGTTATCGCTGCTGCTAACCGTTGGTACGAAGTTGACTAAACCTGATTCGTCGATACAGCTGCCTGCATCATTGGTAAAGTCAACAACCGGTGTTGCAAATACGGTTATTTTACCAAAGGCGGTATCACTGATACAGTTGTCGCTGAATTTCACTACATGCTTGATGGTGTACTCACCGGCGGTGGTATAGGTCTTTTTAACTGACGTGCCGTTGGTGGTGAGGTTTAAAGGATTGCCGTCTCCCAGGTTCCAATACCAGGTTTTTACACCGGCTTCATTGCCTTTTTCGGTAAAGCTGATTTCTGTACCGACACAGGTATTGACTGCTGTGATATCAAAATCTGGGGTGGTTGGTTTGTCTGACAGTTTAAA
>JAQGEF010000087.1 GCA_027854065.1 Polluticaenibacter yanchengensis
TTTAAACTGTCAGACAAACCAACCACCCCAGATTTTGATATCACAGCAGTCAATACCTGTGTCGGTACAGAAATCAGTTTTACCGAAAAAGGCAATGAAGCCGGTGTAAAAACCTGGTATTGGAACCTGGGAGACGGCAATCCTTTAAATCTCACCACCAACGGCACGTCAGTTAAAAAGACCTATACCACAGCCGGTGAGTACACCATCAAACATGTAGTGAAATTCAGCGATAACTGTATCAGTGATACCGCCTTTGGTAAAATAACCGTATTTGCAACACCGGTCGTTGACTTTACCAATGATGCAGGCAGTTGTATCGACGAATCAGGTTTAGTCAACTTTGTACCAACGGTTAGCAGCAGCGATAACCAGGCCGTGGCTAGCTATGCCTGGAACTTCGGCGACGCCAATGCCAATACCGGCAATCCCAATACATCAACAGCAGCCAACCCTTCACACAGTTTTGCCCCAGGCAAATACAAAGTACAATTGATTGTGACCACTGTCAATGGCTGTACCAATCAAATAGAAAAAGAGATCAACCTGTCAGGAAAACCGAAGTTAAGCTTCAACCA
>JAQGEF010000009.1 GCA_027854065.1 Polluticaenibacter yanchengensis
TTTCTTTGCACCTTCAACATTATTTCCATAACGAGTTAGAATAGAGGAATCTATATCAAGTGTATAATTGTTAAAGTGAAGGTTATTGAATATCCACAAGTAGAAATACTGGCTTACTTCTAAATTCCTAGTCTGGTCAAACTTTGAAAAGTAGCGTTTAAATACATCTTGTCCAGGCATTTGTTTCCATCCAAAAATCCGGACTAATGCAGGATCCAGACGAGTGAGCTCTGTATTCATAAAACGGTTAGCTCCACACCAAATACTGGCAATAAAACTTTCTAAAATGACTGTAGTGCTATAACCTCTATTAGAACCCGAAACAGGACGTATGGAACAATTCTCCACAAAGTCAGAAAACTGCATTTTGTCTAGAAATTGCTTTAAAAATGCCATGCCACCCCAAGGGGTAATCTCTTTACTGGTAAAGCTTATAGGGAAGTCTATCATAAAGTATTTCTAATGCATAGCATTAGAAAATCACAACTTTTTTGTCTCTTATTTTTAATCTTTAATTCCTAATGCGTAATTTGGGTTAACCAAATGATCTATCCATTAAATCTCAAAACACCCTAGTATATTGTAATATTCATAGGCATTAAAGCCTGCGTTTTATTGGCAGTAGATTTCAGACTCAAAATTTGTTTGTAGATATTATAAAAATCAGTACCCAATTCTTTCGCTATTATTTCCTCTTTGCTCACATATACTTTTGACTTTGTATCCTCGTCATCGCTGTCTTCAAAAGAAAGCAATTTCTCTAAAGCAGACTTTCCTGAAGGCAGTGCATAGAGTTTAACTTCCTTTAATTTAGCCATGTTTTTAGCACATTCAATAGCATCTTTCAGCCCGCCTATTTTATCTACCAGTTTTATGTCCTTCGCCATATTACCGGTCCATACACGCCCCTGCGCAACCGCTTCCACATCTTCGTAATTAATCTTTCTGCCATTGGCCACTCGGGTTTTAAACAGCTTATAAATAGAATCTACCGAAGACTGGATAAAGCCCCTCTCTGTCGCTGTCAGGTCCCTGCTGGTATTAGGAAAATCGGCATAGTTGCTGGTTTTTACCCCGTCGAAAGTAAGGCCCAGTTTATTATTCATTAATTTATGCGCATTAAAATACATCATGTACACGCCAATAGAACCTGTAATGGTATTGGATTGTGCAAAAATGGTATCCGCAACCGTACTGATATAATAACCGCCGCTGGCAGCATAATTACCCATACTTACAACAATCGGCTTTTCCTTTTTTAGCAGGTCCAGTTCGCGCCACATATTTTCGCAGGCATTCGCGCTGCCTCCCGGGGAGTTCACACGCATCACCAATGCTTTCACGCTTGTATCCAGGCGGATGTCGCGGATAATTTTTGCAAACTTTTCGCCGCCTATATAACCATCATCACTCTGTCCGTCCACAATTTCCCCGTCAAAATGCACCACCGCAATATTGCCGCTGGTAGCTGCCACAATCGGCGCTTTGTCCTCTATATAATCTGCAAAACTTGTAAACTTAATATCATTGATATTTTTTTCACCCACACGGTTAGCAATCACCGTTTTCACTTCATCGTCATAAGCTAAAACATCTATGAGTTTTGCTTTAAAAGCATCTTCCGTTGTTTGTACCGTATTATTATTAGCCAGCTGTTTTAAGGATGCCGTATCAAGATTCCTGTGCTTAGAAATGCTACCGATAATGGTATTATACAAATCGTTTAGCAGCACCGTCATTTGTAATTTATTGGCATCACTCATTTTACTGGCACGAAACGGCTCTGTAGCACTTTTAAACTGGCCGGCATAAAAAATTTCCGGTTGAACTTCCAGCTTATCCAGCAAGCCCTTATAAAACATGATAGAAGAACTTAAACCGTTGAATTCAAAATTACCGTAAGGTCTTGCAAAAATACTGTCCGCAATGCTCACAGCATAATAAGCCCCTTCGCTGATATTATCGGAATATGCGTAAATAAATTTGCCTGATGTTTTAAAATCTTCCAGTGCTTCAATAAATTCATTTAAAGCCGCCGTACCCCAGCCATTGCCGCTGCATTTTAAATAAATGCCCTTAATCCTATCATCTTTTTTAGCATCATCTATAGATTTCACCAACTCACGAAGCCCTATTTTAGCATTTATTTTCCCGCTCATCAAATCGAAATCGCCACCGGAATTTTGCTCACCAATGCTTTTTGCCAGGTCTAAAACCAAAACCGAATTACTGGCAATTATTTTTTTATCCTTGCTGGCTAAACTCCCGATCAGGCCCGCGCCTAAAAAAAATACAAGTATCCAGGATATTATTATAGCAATAAAACAACCTGCTACTATCTTCAAAAATAATTTCATCGTATCTATCTGTTCTTTTAAGTATTAGTGTCAAGTATCAACATTAATTTAGCAAATTACAGATTTTTATACGATTTTAGCCCAAACTTATGATAAACGAACTCTTTTTAATTATAGGCGGTAATTTAGGCAACAGAATGGAGTATATCAATCAGGCAAAGAACATGATTGAAGAGCAGATAGGCACTATAAAAAAAGCGTCGGATATTTATGAAACCGATGCCTGGGGAGTAACAGACCAACCTTCCTTTTTAAACCAGGCTTTACAGGTTTCCACCATATTATCACCTAACGAAGTGTTAATTGCTATTCATAAAATTGAAGCAGCTCTGGGGCGCCGGCGCATCCAGAAATATGGCTCCAGGACCATGGACATTGATATTCTCTTTTACGGGCAGCAGGTAATCAGCACAAATAAATTAACCATTCCCCATGCACAGATAGCGAACAGGAACTTTGTTTTAGTGCCATTGGCAGGCATTGCCCCAAATTTTGCACATCCCCTATTAAATAAAACAGTTCAGGAATTACTGGATAATTGTACCGATACATTAAATGTGCGTAAGTTTATTGAATAATCTGGGTGAAATTATTTTCTTTTGTAGCAGAAATTTCTGCTAACTGAGTTCTAAGGGCATGATTTATAATTATATAACAATTGAGGGAAATATAGGTGTGGGCAAAACCACGCTCGCCAATATATTGGCAGAGAAACTTAATGCCCGCCTGGTTTTAGAGCAGTTTTCCGACAATCCCTTTTTAAGCAAGTTTTATAAAAATCCCGAGCAATACGCGTTCCCATTAGAGCTCTCTTTTATGGCAGAGCGTTATAAGCAGTTAAAGGAACTGATTCATACCCGCGACCTGTTTAAGTCGCTCACTATTACCGACTATTTGTTTACAAAATGCCTGTTGTTTGCCAAAGTCAACCTACCGGACGAGGAATTCCGCTTGTACCAAAAGTTGTTCGACATTATTCACCAGCAGATCCTGAAGCCGGAATTACTCATTTATTTACACGCCCCGGTCAATAAATTACAGGCAAATATTAAAAAACGCAACCGTTCCTATGAGCAGGCCATTCCCGATGAATACCTGTTCAATATCCAGGAAATGTACACCAACTATATTAAACAGCACAATATAAAAGCCGTTTTTGTAGATGCCAGCAATGCCGATTTTATTAATAACCCGGCACATGTAGAGGTCATACTGGATATCCTGAGCAAGGAATACGAGCACGGGCAATACTATACCTCCTTACCTTAGTTTTCACTTTTTTATTTGGGCGTGTCCCTTTGCCGCTGTTCATAATCATATATACCTGACGAAAAAGCCGATACCACTCATTCCCGGCAAAGGGCCGGGCTATCCGCAGTACGCCGCGGCGGCATAGCCATTACCATAGCTTCGCCATTCCATAATCACCATGCCGCCTTGCGGGGTACTTCGCTCCTATCCCTCACGCGGAGAAAGCAGGTATTCATCATAAAAAACCGGTGCCAAAAAAATGACACCGGGGAACTATTGAGCAAAGTATGAGCAAATTTTTATTGTAAATTTCAATACAGCTTTAATGTGATTCATCTGTTTCGTGACCTAAAATGGCAATTTTAGAAGGCAAAGCCGTCACTTTTATTTTACTGACATTGCCGAAATCGTTACGTTTAATTTGCAGCACTTCTCCCGCACTTGGTACCACAGCATATACAAACTTATCAGTCGCTTCCACCACCGGTTTGTAAGTATCCGTGCTCACACTTGCCGGAATTACTTTCCCCGATTTTATTAAAGAACCATCTGCAAGGTTGTATATACTTAAAGTACCATCCAGAGTTAAAGTCAATAAACTGCTGCCGGATTTGTCCACTTTGCATTGAATAAAATCCGTACCGGTCACAATAGGTGTCAGTTTGTTAGCAGATAAATCTATAAAGTAAGCCCCTTTATTGGCGGCGTAGCCTATAAACTTTTTTGTTTTGGTAGCATATAATATGGTACCCAACCTTACAGTGCCGAAATCGCCCGGGTTGGGTACTATTTTTTGAGTACCGTTTTCGTTTACCACCAGTATGCCGCCATCCACACCAAATACCGCATTTTTACCGTCAGAAGCATTACCATGTAACCTGCTCACAGCAAGAGTGGCATTATGAACAGTGGCACCGTTACTGTTGATGATTTTTACAGCATGCGGTCCCGAAAGCGTTGACGCTTTATCCAGCTGCGTCACAGCGATATTACCATTATCAAACTGTGCCATCGCCCCGTGATGAGCGTCCAATCCTGCATTAATCGTCCGCATTTTCGCATTGGCCACATGAAATTCACTTTCCGAAGCAATACTTAAAGTACCGTCACCATCGTTAAAAATCAAAGATTCATTTCCCTTAGACTTAAAATGCGTTGGCTTGGAACCGTTGGCGGTAATAGCAGCAAACTTAGCGGTCCCCTTTACATCCACATGGTCGCCGTGGTACTCCAGGCCCGAATCAAAAAATTCAGTAAAATTATCATTGCCGTATAACAACGCTGCAAACCTGCTGTTATAAGTAGAATAAAGCGTTGCGTTAGGAAATCTTGCGTCAAAACTGATTTGGGTACCGTCATTCGGGTTAATCTGGGTAATTTTCTTATCGTTTACATCCGATACCAAAACTCTTACAAAGCGGTATTCTTTGTTATCATCGCCTCCGTGATCATGTTCATGGTCATCTTTTTTACAGGAGGTGTACAATACACTGACAGAAGCTAATGCCAGTACCAAATTCTTCGAGACTCTCATAATTTTAATAATGCAACATTGTTGCGTTTAATTTTGAAACAATGTTGCAAAAATATAAATTCGGATTATATCTCCAAATTTTATGCAACATTGTTTCAAAATTTCTTTTCTTAGGTTGCGAATACATAAAAATGAAGATCAAAATCCTCCTGATAAGCTGTTATTTACTCCTTCAGCTATTGTTAAACAGCTAAACTGAAGAAGAAACGCACAAATAACAAAATGTTAAGTCCTATGAAAAAATAGTATATATGAGTAGTGAATTACTTAAATTATTTTAACTTTGCCACCCTATATAAATAACTATGAGCAATAGAACATTTACAATGGTAAAACCGGATGCTTTCGGCAAAGGTTTCACCGGTGGTATTTTAGACCAGATCATTCAAGCGGGTTTCCGTATAGTAGCCTTAAAAGTTACAAAATTAACTAAAGAAAAAGCAGGCGAATTCTATGCTGTTCACAGCGAGCGTCCTTTCTACGATGAATTAACCACATTCATGAGTAGCGGTCCTATCGTAGCTGCTATTTTAGAAAAAGATAATGCAGTAGAAGATTTCCGTACTTTAATCGGAGCTACTAATCCTGCACAAGCTGCTGAAGGCACTATCCGTAAAAAATATGCTGCTTCAGTAGGCGAAAATGCTGTACACGGTAGCGACAGCGACGAAAATGCACAAATCGAAGGTTCATTCTTTTTTAGCGCTTTCGAACAATTCTAAGGAATATTTACCTTATTATATTAAATGTCGGTTGTACAGCAACCGGCATTTTTTATGCACGCACCTGCCGGCTGTGCCCCACCCGAAAAAAACAAACCTGCCTGTGGATAGATAATTTTTAAAAAGAAAGGAGAAGGTAGTAACTTTGTATTTGTGGAAAAATTTATTGTATCGGCCAGAAAATACAGGCCTCAAAATTTTGCTTCGGTTGTAGGACAGCAACACATTACTACAACATTAAAAAACGCTATTCATAATAATACACTGGCACATGCCTTTTTGTTTTGCGGTCCGCGTGGAGTGGGCAAAACAACCTGTGCCCGCATATTGGCCAAAACCATTAACTGCGAAAACCTGCAGGAAGATGGTGAAGCCTGCAACGAATGTAACAGTTGCCGCTCCTTTAATGAGGGCAGCAGTTTAAACATTCATGAGCTGGATGCTGCCAGTAACAACAGTGTGGAAGATATTCGTGAGCTGGTGACACAAATCCGTTTTGCCCCGCAGGAAGGCAAATACAAAATATACATTATAGATGAGGTGCACATGTTGAGTTCCTCGGCTTTTAATGCTTTTCTTAAAACATTGGAAGAGCCCCCTTCCTATGCTAAATTTATTCTGGCAACCACAGAAAAACATAAAATCCTGCCAACGATTTTAAGCCGTTGCCAGATTTTCGATTTCAAACGGATCACCAATAATGATACCGTTGAACATTTACAGGCCATTGCCGATAAAGAACATATCTCTGCCGATAAAGCGGCATTGCAACTAATCGCCAACAAAAGCGAAGGTTGTATGCGCGATTCATTGAGCTTACTGGATAAAATCGTCAGCTTTACCAATGCGCACCTGACGTATGAAAACACGTTGGAACACCTGAACCTGCTGGATGAAGACTATTATTTCAAGTTGATTGATGCCATTCAGAACCAGGACATGGCAGAAGCGTTATTATTATTTGACCAGATAAACCGTAAAGGCTTTGAAGGTGATACGGTATTAAACGGGTTTGCAGAATGTATCCGCAATTTAATGGTGAGTAAGGATGCTAAAGCCGCGCAATTGCTGGATGTTTTAGAAGGTATGCAAGGCAAATATGTGGAAACTGCTAAAAAAGTATCATTAAGTTACCTTGTCAGCGCATTAAATGTACTGGCAGAAGCAGAAGCGGGTTTCAGATTGGCCCGTAACAAGCGGCTGCACGTAGAGCTTTGCTTAATAAAATTATGCTACCTGCAACAGGCATTGGAACTTGCTGCCGGTGGTGACGGCTCTGTAATAAAAAAAAAAGAGTTGATGGCTCAGTAGCATACCGTTTAAGAAGTGTCCATCCAATACAGTTACAACCTTTAAAAACACCTGATGCAGTTGCACAACCGGCACAGCTAATCGTAGAGCAGCCAAAGCCTGCAGCAGAAGTATCCAATAAAGCAATTCCGGCACCACCAAAGCAGGCGCCGGTAATGCCGCCACCGGTTACAAATACTACTTCCGGAGTTCCGGTATCCTCCTCTGCCATTCCTAAAAAAGGAATGTCCCTGATGGATATGCTGAAACAGAAACAGAAAGAAGAAGCCGCAGAACTGGCCAAAAAAGTCACCCGTGAACCAAACCTGGAAGAAGTTATTGCGATCTGGGGTACCTACACGGAAAAACTGAAGGTTGATTTAAAACACAGTGCCGTTACCAGTTTTAACCTTGCTAAATTAAGAGTAGAAGGATTAAGGGTAATAGCTACCAGTGTGACCTCCATTAACCAGAAATTCATAGATATAGAAGCCACTAACTTACTGGAGAACTTTAAAAACCATTTCTTCAATATGGACATTAAATTTGAAATGGAAGTGGTGGAAGAGGTGAATGAAGCGCCTAAAGAAATCGCTCCTAAGTTTTTGAGCGGGCAGGACCGTTACAGGTTAATGGCAACAGAATATCCTATGGTCAGGCTTTTAAGAGATAAATTACGTTTAGAAATTTCATACTAAAAAAACAAAAATGGATTATCAACCATATATACGCAATCTCAATATAGAATCGTTAAACGAAATGCAGCTGGCGGTTATTGACGCAGCAGAATCTAATAGCGATATTATTGTGATGAGCAATACCGGTAGCGGTAAAACACTGGCATTTTTATTGCCGTTGGTCGCTAAGCTGAACCCGGATGTAAAAGGCACACAGGCATTAATTATATCTCCTTCCCGCGAGCTGGCTTTACAGATTGAAGATGTATTTAAACGCATGGGAACGGGTAATAAAATTACCTGCTGTTATGGTGGACACAAACGCGAGATAGAAGAAAATAACCTGATTGAAGCACCAACTGTTATTGTGGGTACGCCTGGCCGTTTAGGGGACCATCTGCGCCGTGGCAATATCAAAACCGGGAATATTCATTTCCTTGTTCTGGATGAATTTGATAAAACACTGGAACTGGGTTTCCAGGAAGAAGTGGGCTATGTTGTGGGTGAAATTCCTAATATCAGCCAACGTATTTTAACGTCTGCCACACAAGGCGTATCAATTCCTGCCTTCCTTAATATGCAATCTACCCAATTGCTGGATTTTGTGAAGCCTGATGAAGATGAGAACAAAACGATATTTGAATACGTCAAAAGCGAAGACCCTGACAAGATTGAAACCCTGGTAAAATTGTTATCATATATAGGTAACCGCAGTACGATCATTTTCTGTAATCACCGCGATGCCGTAGAGCGCACCAGCGAGTTACTGAAAGAAAAAGGAATTATTACAGGGTTTTATCATGGTGCGATGGAACAGCGTGACAGGGAACAATCCATCAGCAAATTCCGCAATGGCACATACAATTTTTTAGTGACCACTGACCTGGCAGCCCGTGGCCTGGACATTCCGAACGTGCGCTACATTATCCATTATCACTTGCCGGATACAGAGCAAACTTACACGCACAGGAATGGCCGTACTGCGCGTATGGATAAAAGCGGGAATGTGACCATTGTTCTTGGCCCAAATGAAAAGTTACCAGGATTTATAGAACCGGACATCAAATTACTGGAAATAAGCGGTAATTACCCGATTCCTGACAAACCAAAATGGGGCACTTTATTTATAGGCGCAGGAAAAAAGGATAAGGTAAACAAAATAGACATTGTAGGCTTTTTATCTAAGAAAGGCATGCTAAAACCGGAAGATATCGGTGTTATTGAAGTAAAAGATTTTTACGCTTTCGCAGCGGTCCGGAAGAACTTAATTTCCGGTGTACTGGCTACCATCAAAGGTGAAAAGGTAAAAGGTAAAAAGGTCAATATAGAAATAGCAAGATAGTGGTAAAATCTCCCGGAAGCCGGGGGATTTTCTTTTAAGGGGATCATCAATAACCAAATTATAAACGATCTGCACAATTATAGAAATTGACTTAAATATTTTAATGCTAAAGCGAGATCTGCTATTGATGCCTTTAGCATTTTTTTAAGAGTTCACCTGCATCCTTTATTAACTGTTGGATATCTAGTATGCGAGTAAACTTTTAAATGAGTATTTATGAAGAAATTTTTTATGGCAGCAGCCATTATGGGAATTGTGACATCGGGAATGGCTCAAAAAGATTCCTGGTATATAGGTGGAAATGTAGGTTTCTCGTCTAAAAAAGATAAAGTAGAAGCGGGCAGTACAACCGTTGACGGTACTAAAACAACATCGTGGACTTTTTCCCCGGAAATAGGTACTTTCTTAACGAATAACTGGCAGGTAGGTGTTGGCTTAAACATCGGAGGCGCTAAAACTGACCCGAACTCAACCGGCAGTACGGTTTCGACTACTACCCGTTATGGTGGTACTTTATATACCCGTTACTTTTTCGGTACCGGCGCTTTTCGTCCGTTCTTAGGAGCGAACGCGACTGTTTTACCTGGTAAAATAAAAAATACAATAGGTAATACTTCTACAGAATTACAATCTTTCAATTTTGGTATCAACGGTAATGCCGGTTTTGCTTACGCGCTTGCCAAACGTGTTACTGCTGTTGGATCTTTAGGTGTTTTAGGTTTTGAACACACTTCTAACAAAGCAAAAGGTTCTGATGTAAAAACTAAAACCAATTCTTTTGGTTTAGATGCGAACAGCCTTGGTAACAGGTTTACCATTGGTGTATATTATACACTTTAATTTGTTTTTCCTTAATTCTAATAGCGGAATGCACCTGTGGCATTTCGCTTTTTTTGTTTCAGGACTAAATGATTATTTTTATTTCCAATTGAAAATATGTCATTAATATTCAAGCAGCACCTGCAAAAGTTTATTGCTATTTCTGACCCGGAGTTCCTGTCTGTTCTATCTTTCTTTGAGATGATACCAGTGAAGAAGAAACAGATCCTGATGCGTGAAGGAGAGGTTTGTGACAAACATTTTTTTGTACTGAAAGGTTGCTTAAGAAAATACTTCGTTAATGAAAAAGGCGTGGAGCAAACCACTGAATTCGCTATTGAAAACTGGTGGATCACAGATAATATGTCGTATGAACATGGCCTTAAAACCGAATTTTATTTTCAGGCGGTGGAACATTCGGAAGTACTGGTGATCTCTAAAAAATCTCAGGATGCGTTATTGAATGCGTTTCCTGTTATGGAACGCTATTTCAGGTTTGTGTACCAGCGCGCTTATGCTGCTTACCAGATGCGTATAAAATTCCTTTATACTTTTTCCAAAGAAGATTATTATTTTCATTTTGCTGAAAGATACCCGGCATTCGTGCAGCGTATTCCCCAGTATTTACTGGCTTCTTTTTTAGGTTTTTCCCCGGAATATTTAAGCGAAATAAGGGCAAAAAGGATTTCTTAAACGGGTTTAAGATTTTTCCATTGTAAATGATACAGCTTTGCATGACAAATAAAATATACAATGGAAAAAAGAATTAATATCCAGTTAGCAGAGCCTGCCGCTTACAAAGCAATGTTTGCTTTAGAAGGTTATTTAGCATCCGTATCAATCTCAAAAACTTTAAAAGAATTAATTAAAGTAAGGGCTTCTTACATTAACGATTGCGCATTTTGTATAAATATGCATACGAAAGATGCGTTAAAATACGGCGAGACGACTCAGCGCCTGTTTTTATTAAATGCCTGGCGGGAAACGAGTTTGTTCACCGACGAAGAAAAAACGGTTTTAGCCATGACCGAAGAAATTACTTTGATCAGCCAGAAAGGTTTAACTGATGAGACTTACAGCAATGCTAAAAAATACTTTAACGAACAGGAAATTGCCCAGATCATCATGGCGATTGTTACCATTAACGCATGGAACAGGATTGCGGTAAGCACCAATAAGGAAATTGAAGATTAGTTTCCCCGAATATTTTAAGCCATAAAAAACTTCCGGGCTTTACAGGTATTTACCGAAGCGGTAACTGTAAAGCCTTTTCATTTTCCGGACCTTGGCTTAAACGGGTAATGACCGGGGCTTTCAGATATTTAATAAATTTACTTTAAAGAATATCTTCATCTGCATGGTCTGTAAAATGCCTGTTAGTTTTCTCCCTGGAAAACTTTAATGTATTATAATCCTGGGATTTATTTTTGGGAATACTTAAACTCTTCCACTCTTCGTTTACTAATAGCTTACCTATAAAAACAATTTGTCCCACATGGTAAGCATAGTGGCAAAGCTGGCGGTTGATGGCTTCATAAACTGAGTGTCCTTCATTACGGATATATACGGTCCGCTCAAGGTCATCCACCGTCAGGCTTTTGAGTGTAGCAAGTAATAAATCCCACCCTTCATTCCAAAGGCCCAGGTAATTACTATCATTGTCAAATACTTCAAATTCATCGTCCCTGTTCCGCCACGGTTTTTCACCATCCGATGTCAGGAAATCCTGGAACCTGGACAGCATATTACCGTTCAGATGTTTGATGATGATGTAAATACTATTGCTTTCTTCAGATGGTTTTACATGAATCTGCCCGTCTTTTAACTGGGCAAATGTTTTCTCTCCTAAACGCCTGTAGTACTCAAATTGTTTAATAGCACTTTCCAAAAAAGTATTCATACATTGAAAGTTTTACTGCTTTTACCTGTAGCTGTTATTGGTTTATTGTTTATCCGGGCATTGTTTCTTGCTACTGCACTTTCTGTAACACCAACTTCGCGCAAGAATGAGCAAGGTACCGGAATGGCATCATTTTCATTTAGCGCAAATACCAATCCGTATATAAAGATAACGCTTCTTTAAATTTCAGACTTATATTATGCTTTAAGCTATAGTATCTATTAATAAGGATGCTTACTTACTGATAAACTACGGTTGCAGTAAATGATGCGGTACAAGGGAGTGACACAACGCTGCTTAATAGTAGTACTCAAGATGGTTTCATAAAAGAAAAAAAACGGTGTAAGAATCTGCCTGCAACATTTGTACCTATAAGCTTAATGTTATTTTTTTATCATTTTATATATTCATTCCTCAATTACCTTTGCATACTTAAATTTCCCGGTTTATAATATGTCAAAGATTTCTGCATTCAAAAAACAATTTGGCACGACTGCCATTGGTGCGCTTTTTTATGGCCTTTTTGTAATGCTGGCTTTGTACATGATCAGCCGTTTGATATTTTTTAATATTAACAGCTCGTATTTTCCCGGCTTAGACGGAAAGAAGTGGGCGACTATTTTAAAAGGCGGGCTGGTGTTTGATCTGTCTGCCAACCTTTATATTAATGCGCTGTTCGTTGTGATGTTGCTGCTGCCTTTCCCATTCCGTTACAGGTCCGGCTACTGGAAAACCGCAAAATGGCTATTCATCATTACTAACAGCATCGCGCTTTTAGTAAACAGTATTGATTTTATATATTACCGCTTTACCCTACGCCGTACGACCGTTGATGTGGTGAAGGAATTTGCCCACGAGGAAACAAAGACGACCATGGCTGTCAATTTTCTAAAAGATTACTGGTACGTATATCTTATTTACGCGGCCCTGATATTTGTAATGGTGTGGAGCATTAACAGGGTTAAACTTGTTAAGCCTAAAATTGCAACAAAAAAATGGCAATACTATGTGGTAGCTGTATTTACTACCGGCATCCTGGGCTATTTAGCCTGGGGCGGTATGCGTGGCGGTTTCGCACATAGTGTGCGCCCTATAAATATGAGCAATGCGGGTGCTTATGTTTCACAGAATGGTGAAATTCCATTGGTATTGAACACGCCGTTTTGTGTGATAAGAACTTTAGGGAAGAAAGATGTGAGCCTGGAAACTTATTATACTGATGTGGAGGCTGAAAACATCCTGTCACCCGTACATCATTATGAAGCATCCGCGCCTTTTAAGAATAAAAATATTGTGATTATCCTGCTGGAGAGTTTTGGCAGGGAGAATGTCGGCTTTTATAACAAGGAGATTTTTGGTAATGACTATAGCGGTTATACGCCTTTCCTGGATTCTTTATTGGGGCATAGCTATGTGGCATGGAACGGTTTTGCCAACGGCAGAAAATCTATCGATGCCTTACCTTCTATATTAGCTGGTATTCCTTCCGGGGAGTCGCCTTTCATCTCCACGCCTTTTATCTTTAATAAGATGAAGGGAATGCCTGCAATACTGAAGGAAAAGGGCTACCATACCTCGTTTTTTCACGGGGCGCCGAATGGCTCTATGGGCTTTGACGCGATTGTGAAGCTATTAGGGGTGGACCATTATTACGGCAAAAACGAGTATAATAATAATGCGGACTATGACGGTATGTGGGGTATTTGGGATGAACCTTTTTTACAATTCTTTGCAAAGAACCTGGATACGATTCCTCAACCGTTCATTTCCACTTTTTTCTCGGTATCATCCCATCATCCGTTTAAAGTACCGCCACAATATGAAGGCAGGTTTAAAGAAGGGCCGCTGCCTGTTCAGAAGTGTTTTGGCTATACGGATAATGCGCTGAGGTTATTTTTTGAAAAAGTATCTACAACCGATTGGTATAAGAATACCTTTTTCGTTATTTCTGCTGACCATGCGACTGTTACATTCAGTAAGGAATATGCTACCGCATGGGGGAATTATGCGATTCCGATTTTCTTTTTCAGCCCTGGCGATACCGGTTTTGCTAAGGTGAATAAAACACAGGTGATCCAACAGACGGACATTATGCCGTCTCTCTTGTCATATTTAAACTACAGCGGTTCTTTTGTGGCTTATGGTAAAAATGTATTTGACAGTACGGCACCGAATTATGCGGTGGCTTATAACAACGGCTGGCAATGGATTAATAATAACTGGTTGCTACAATTAGAGAACAATCATGCTTTAGGGTTGTACAATTACCAGGCTGACAAACAGATGCAAAAAAATGAGTTACCGGTTCAAAAAGCACTGGCAGATAGCCTGACACACCAGTTAAAAGCGTTTATACAACAATATCATAATCGCTTAATTAAAGATGAATTATTACCCTAGATTCTTATCCGGCTTTTTCGTGTAAAAAGTACACATTATTATGATTTATCGCTTACATTTGTAACAATAAAATGCTTGCAATGAATTCAGTTCATTTTTATATAAAATACAGCACCCGCTTTGGGGAGTCTGTACACCTGAGATTGTTCGGTAAAGAAACGGAGCCGGCTATTATTGAAATGAAATATTTCAGTAAGGAGATGTGGCATGTGGTTTTGACTGCCGTGGAGCTGGAAAATATTTCTCATTACAATTATGCAGTGACCAAAACCGATGGGGAGTTGATTACGGAAACGGAAACAAAAAGAAGCGTCCTGCCGTGGTTATCTTCTACAGCAGGTTTGCAGGTTATTGACACCTGGAACTATACCGGTGAATATGAAAACGCGTTTTACACGCAGCCTTTTGAGCAAACTTTGCTGAAAGGTAGTATTGATGAGCCTTTCAGAAAGAATCCGGAGACACATATTGCTTTTTTGGTAAAAGCGCCTTTATTGGCGGCAAATCAAACATTGGGGTTATTGGGCAGTTCTGATGCATTCGGCAACTGGAAAGAAAAAAATATCATTCGTTCCACAAAAATGAACGATTGGTTTTGTTTCCAGGTGGAATCGGACGCGTTTCATAATTACTCAGAGTATAAATATGTTGTCATAAACAATGCTGACGGGGAAGTGGTATGTTACGAAAACGAATCAAACAGGACCTTGCCTGCCATTAATTATTTCAATATAACCACTGTTATTCACGATGGTTTTGTGCACTTACCTAACAACAGTTTTAAAGGGTCCGGTATCGCCATCCCTGTTTTCAGTATCCGCACTGCCAACGGCTTGGGCATCGGCGAATTCTGTGATATCAAGCCACTGGTTGACTGGAGCAAAAATATCGGGTTGAAACTTGTGCAGTTATTGCCGATAAATGATACATCAGCTACATTTACCTATAAAGACAGTTACCCTTATGCGGCTATCTCTGCTTTTGCGCTGCATCCTATTTATATAAACCTGGAACTGTTGGCCGGCAAGAACATTAATAAGATAAAAGATATCCTGGACAGAAAGGAGCAGTTGAATCTACTGGCCCAGGTGGATTATGTAGAAGTCATTCATTTAAAATGGAAGGCTTTTAATATACTTTTCCCACTGGTAAAGAAGGGACTTTCCAAGGACAAAGCTTTTAATGATTATTTAAACAGTAATGCGCACTGGTTAAAACCTTACGCAGCATTTTGCTATTTAAAAGATAAATACAGCACGCCGAATTTCTATAAGTGGGACACGAATAACACCTATTCCGAAACCGAGGTCAGCGGGTATTTAGAGCCTTCATTTACCGATTTTGACAAGGTGATGATCCATGTATGGCTGCAGTATCATTTACATTTACAATTAAGCGATGCGGTAAAATATGCTCACGATAACCATATTGTGTTAAAGGGCGATATCCCGATAGGCATTTACCGTTATAGTGCGGATGCATGGTTTAACCCGGCATTGTATAATATGGATGCCCAGGCCGGTGCTCCGCCGGATGATTTTGCGATAAAAGGACAAAACTGGGGCTTTCCTACTTATAACTGGCAAAAAATGAAGGAGGATGGCTTTGCCTGGTGGAAACAACGCTTTGAACAACTGAGCCTTTATTTTGATGCATTCAGAATTGACCATATTTTAGGTTTCTTCAGAATATGGAGCATCCCGTTACATGCCGTTGAAGGGATAATGGGACGTTTTGTACCCTGTTTACCGGTTTATAATTACGAGTTCCGTAACTACCATATTGCATTTGATGAAAACCGTTTCTGTAATCCTTTAATTACGGAGGATATTCTTTATAATTTATTCAGGCAGCATGTACAGTTTGCAAAAGATACCTTTTTGGATATCCGTGGCGAAGAGTATTATATCCGGGACGAATTTAAAACACAGCAACAGGTTGAACAATGGTTTGCCAACCAATCCGGCCTGGACACCGGTATTAAAAACGGGATGTTCGATCTGATAAGTAATGTTATCCTGTTTAAAGATGACAAAGAAGAAAACGCGTATCATTTCAGAATAAATGCGCATGATACTTACAGTTTTAAATATTTCGACGATCATACGCGGAATCAAATACGACAGTTGTACAATGATTATTTCTATGCTCGTCAAAATGATTTCTGGCGTAAAGAAGCTCTTGAAAAGCTCCCGGCGTTAAAGGAAGCGACGAATATGCTTATTTGCGGAGAGGACCTGGGAATGGTACCGGATTCTGTACCTGGTGTCATGAGAGATTTAGGTCTGCTGAGTTTAGAGATCCAGCGGATGCCTAAAGACCCGACCCAGCAATTCTTTAACCCCGCCAATGCGCCATACCTGAGCGTGGTAACTCCAAGCACGCACGATATGAGCACCATTCGTGAATGGTGGCAGGAAAATACCAGCAATACTCAAACTTTTTATAATACACAGTTAGGACGTTTAGGTCAGGCGCCTTATTACGCTGAGCCCTGGATTTGCCTGGATATTCTTAAACAGCACTTATTCAGTACGGCTATGTGGAGCATTTTTCAAATTCAGGACCTTTTGAGTATTGATGGTGATATCCGTTGCCAGAACCCGGAAGATGAACGGATCAATGTACCGGCAGACCCGAACCATTACTGGCGCTACAGGATGCATTTAAGTTTTGATGAACTGGAACAACAAGAGGGACTTAATAATAAACTGAACTGGTTAATTAAAAATTCAGGAAGATAAAAACAAAAAAGCGAGAGGTAAATCCATCTCGCTTTTTTTCTATAATTATTTATTGTTGGGCTTTTTAAAAGAGGTATTATACATCACCATTTTGTAAATACTCGAATCCAGGTATTGATACTGTTCGGGCCGCAATATTTTCTTAATACGAAAATAATGCCTTAGCATTTCTACTTCAATTGGTTTTTGAGAAGCAATAATCGAATCCGCCAATGCGTAAATAGCACTGTCCGATGCCGGGTCCTGGTGCATTAAATCTATCGTTTTCAACCGCACATTCCGGTAATCCAGGTTATAATTATCCAAAGCGGAATCGCGGATTACCCTGAGCGCACGATATTCTTTAGCCTGTGCAGAATCCAGCTGCATCGTCTTTATCGCCCATTCGCTTCTTGACGCATTTTTTTTCTGGTTCGGTAAATATTTGGTATAATAATATAATACTGCCAGATTAGTTAGAAGCAGCACCACAATTAACGATACCAATACTTTGTTTTTGTTCATCTACCCTATTTTTTTTCAGTAGTCATATTATCAAAAGAATAATTCATAGTAGCATATCCCGATTCTATGGTGGATGCAGGAATGGTACTTTGTTGTTCTTTAGAGGACCACAACATTGCAGAAATATTAATAATTACCAACAAGGCGATTGCCGGTAATGCTATCTGTGGTTTACTAAAAAACATAGCTGCTTTACTCCAGAAACTGCGTTTTTCTGCCATCCTGGCCATTACGCGGGTGTACAAAAACGGTTTCGGATTAGCCCGTTCTATAGCTGATACACTGTCAAGCGCATCATCTATCAGTCTGTTTATGTTAAGTTCGTCCATTTTCATTTTTTATTCAGGTTTAGGTATATCGTAAATTATTAGACGACCTTTATTCTTTTTCTTGTCGGTAATAATTTTCTAAAAGTTTTTTTAAGTTATTTTTGGCTCTTTGCAGCAGGCTTTCTATGGCCGGTACACTGGTATTCATAATCTCACTCACTTCTTTATGTCCAAGATTTTCAATTCTTGTCAAAATGTATGCCGTTTTTTGCTGTTCCGGTAACTGGCTGATGGCTTTAAACAATATGGCAGACTGTTGCTTGTTTTCCGCACTTACACCAGGGTGATGAAAATCAGGCGGATTAATAATCAATTCATTATTATCTCCAAAAATACTCATTAAAAAGCCTGATCGTTTTTTGCGCTTCTTACTTCTCAGGAAATCCAGGCTTTTGGTTACTGTTATTTTATATAACCAGGTGCTTAGTTTCGAATCGCCCTTAAAACTCTGTATAGACTCAAAAGCCTTTACAAAAACCTCCTGGGTAATATCTTCCGCCTCTATTTCCGACTGAACAATGCTCAGGCAGGTGTTATATACCAATGACTCGTTTAGCGTAACCAATTGCTTGTACGCCTGTGACTCACCGGATTTTAATGCCATAATTAACGCCTGTTCGCTCAAAATCTTGTGTAACTTTTTAAAAGAATTGCTAAATTAAACATCTTAAAATTTAAAAATAACAATTTCTTATTTTTTATTTGGGGCTTTGCACAGCAAATAAAAAATCAACAGTTGTCCGGCGTGTTCAGGGGTTCGCTGCGCTCCGTGCTGGTCTCAACAGGATTATTACAGGCTTCCAGGCTCGCACCAGCCGAAGCGGCTGCCCACACCCGCCGCAGCCCCTCAACATTTATTTCTCTTCTCAACTCATCTATTCCGGGAACAATCTCTATCTTAAAACCCGTTAAAAATCATTATTTAAAAGGTGCAGTCTATACTTTTACTACTATAAAACCCGGCGCAGACTGTAAGATAAAAAGAATATTTTGGCATGGTTGTTGGCAATTTGTGAAAAGTACTGCATCCATATTCTGTCATCTTTTAAAAGATCTCCTATGCTTTCTAATAAAAAAATCGGGTTATACTTGTTATGTCTGTTTGTAATAGGTTGTTCTAAAGCGCAGAAAGAGCCAACAGATGAAACCAAACTACCACCGGTAGAAACCAATACTGCAAATACCAGTTACCAACCTGCGTTCAATGGCCAGACACGCATCAATGGCGTTAAAACAAAAACTGTATATAAAGTAAATGTAATTACCAATAGTTTATCCAGCCCCTGGGGTGTAGTAAGTATGCCCAACGGTAAACTGCTGGTAACCGAGAAAGCCGGCAGGATGAAAACCGTAACCACCGATGGAACCGTAAGTGCCGCCATTACCGGTATTCCGGCTGTCAATGCCTCAGGACAGGGCGGATTACTGGGTTTATGCCTGGATCCTTCATTTACAAGTAACCGTATGGTTTACTGGGTATTTTCCGAAGCAGTTGCAGGAGGCATTATTACATCGGTTGCCAAAGGAAGGTTGGCCAATAATGAGACTGCTATGGAAAGCTCTTCTGTTATTTACCGCTCCAATACGCCTCATAATGGCAGCCTGCATTTCGGAGGCAGAATTTTATTCGACAGGACGGGGCATTTAGTGGTGAGTATCGGCGAAAAATCCGATATTGTTACCAGGCCCATGGCACAATCTATTACCAGCAGCCTGGGTAAAATAATAAGAATCACTACCAGCGGTGCTGCCGCTGCAGACAACCCTGGTTTTAATAATGAAAGTGCGTTGCCGGAATTATTCAGCATCGGTCATAGAAATCCCCAGGGGTTGGCAGTACACCCGGAAACAGGCGAAATATGGCAAAGTGAGCATGGGTCCAGGGGCGGTGATGAAATAAACAGGCTGCAGGCTGGCGCTAATTATGGCTGGCCAATTATTACTTACGGCATTGAGTACGGCGGACAAACCATTGGTGCCGGTATCCAGCAGAAAGATGGCATGCAGCAACCGGTTTACTATTGGGACCCTGTCATATCTCCGAGCGGCATTACTTTTTACAGTGGCAACAGGATTCCGGAATGGCAAAACAATTTATTTATAGGTGCTTTAAGCGGAAAACATATCGCCAGGTTAGTGATTAAAAACAATAAAGTGACCGGTGAAGAACGTTTATTGACTTCGGAAGACCAGCGATTCCGGGATATCACACAAGCCCAAACCGGTGCTTTATACGCCGTAACTGATGAAGGAAGGCTTTACAGTATTGATAAAGAATAGGATAAATATCATCAGGATCTTTCCGGAATATAAAAAATCGCGAGGCTTACCCGTTTTACCAGCCTGCATTTTTTGCTCAGACTGGAAATTGATCGCAATTTGTATGAATGGGGATGTTTAAAGACAAATAAAAGCCAATGATTTGTATACCAATGGCTTTTATTAAATGCTTTATTTCTGTTCATTAACCCTGTAATAAGCTTCCGGCAGGATAACCCACCTTAATAAGCAGGATACTCCACTATATTTTTATCCGTTTCCTGTAATTTAATAAACAATCCATGTTTTGCGTCTATATGTGGCCGTAAAAGATCATAAATAACAATTGCGATATTTTCAGCTGTAGGTATTAAACTTTTAAACTCCTCTGTATCAAGATTCAGATTCTTATGATCAAACTTATACAAAGCTTTATCCCAAATCAGGTCCTTCAACAGTTTCATATCCATCACATAACCGGTTTCCGCATCTATCTCTCCTATTACTTTTATTTCCAGTACATAATTATGCCCGTGATAATTAGGCGAATTGCATTTACCATATAATTCTGCATTGATTTTCTCAGGCAAATGCTGGTTATGTAACCTGTGAGCAGCATTAAAATGTTCTTTTCTTATTACAGCGACTTTCATAATTGTAAAAATAATTTAAAAATAGTTTGCCAAATGCTAATTTATTGCAATAGCAACAGGCTGCATTTATTTAAAATTGTTAACTAACGTATATTTGCAGCCTTATGGTGTACGTTACTAGGGTTGAGCACTTTAATGCAGCCCACAAATTATATAATCCCAACTGGAGCAAAGAGCAGAATGAGGAAGCATTTGGTCCTTGTGCCAATGCAAACTGGCATGGTCATAATTACGAATTACATGTAACTGTTAAGGGCATACCCGACCCGGATACAGGCTTTATTATTGATGTAAAAAAACTGAGTAAGATTACCGCCAAACATATTCTGGACAAAGTGGACCATAAAAACTTAAATGTGGATGTGGACTTTATGGAGGGAAAGCTGGCCAGTACGGAGAATTTCATCATCGAGATATGGAAGCAATTGGAACCTCATATTACCGGTGGCAAACTGCATCAATTAAGACTTTATGAAACGCCAAGGATTTATGTAGATTACTATGGCGAATAATTTAACTTTTATGGGCGCACAAATAACAGAATCCGAAAAAAGGTTCTTAAGATACTGGGAAGAACAACGTACTGGTGGTAAATGGCAGTTTATTGGCATTTATTCTTTTGGGCTAACCATACTGGTATTTATTCTGAGTATCGCTATTGGTTTGTTTATGAGTTTTTCTCTGAAAAGCTACTCTCAAATAATTATTACGGCACTGATTGCCATTACGTCCGGCATTGTATTATCCTTTTGCTTATGGAGCTACCAGGAGCAGAAGTTTAAAAAAATAATAAAGCGCTTTTTATAAAAGCGCTTTATTATTTTAATTAACCTGGCACTTATTACCAGTTTTTCATTTGCTCCTCTACAATCCTGTCAGGCGCTTCTGCCGGTTTTTCCCGCCAGTTTTTCTCGTATTTTAAAAATATTGCCAGCCAGCAAGCACGGCTTAACCGCATTATATAGGGCACTAATAGTACTAATATACCAATATTAACACCTAACCATATAAATAAGCTGTTATCATTAATGCTTATTCCAAAGAATACCCAGTAGGCAATAAACGTAGCCACACTTATGGCTACCGTCAAAGCATAGCTCATATAACCGGTACCGTAATAAAAGCCTACTTCCAGCTCCAGTCTCTGACCACAGGCAGGGCAATAATCATACATGTCCATGTTTTTCTTGCTGCTGTAGCTTAACTTGTTTTTAAACATCTTACCTGTCCTGCACCTGGAACATTTACATGCTACCAGGCTGCTTACCAGGTTTGCACTCGTCTTAAATTTACCTGCTTCCATATCAATTAATTTATAGAATCACTTTTTCCATTTGTGTTCCCCTGCTTCCTTTCACCAGCATATAATTTCCTGTATCATTTTGCGCTTTCCACCAACGGGCCGCCTCTTCGGAAGAAGTAAAATAGGTAAACGCTTCCTTGAAAGGTTCAAATTCAGCGCCCACTAACACCACATTTTTAAAGTCAAATGTTTTAACCAGATCAAGCAACGCTTGATGTTCTTTTTCACTTTCAGCGCCCAACTCTTTCATAGAACCCAAAAACAATATTTTAGGCTTTCCGGTTTTTAAGTTACCAATATTCTTTATAGCCAGTTCCATACTGGACGGGTTTGCATTATAAGCATCCAAAACAATGGTGTTGCCATCTTTTTCCAGCAACTGGCTCCTGCTGTTGCTTGGCGTATATTCAGAAACAGACGTTCTGATCGCTTCTGCCGTTACCCCGAAATAATTACCGAATATGGTTGCTGCCAATACATTATAAATATTGTAACTGCCTACCAGCTGAGTGTCCTGCTTATAAGTTTTACCTGCCAGGGCAATTTCTACTTCCAACAGTGGTTCTGATGCAATGGTTTTGCCCACTACATCATTCTGAAACGCGCTTTCCGGATTCGTTCCATAATAATGCTTTTTCTGTATGGCAGCGCTCATTGCCTGAAAATAATCAAAGTCACTGCATATAAAAGCAGTCCCATTATTAGCCGCCAGGTAATCAAATAGCTCTCCTTTACCTTTTCGTACCCCTTCTATACTGCCAAACCCCTCTAAATGCGCTTTACCACAATTGGTGATTAAGCCATGAGTCGGCCTGGTATAAACACAGTAGCCGGCTATTTCACCTATATGATTGGCCCCCATTTCCACTACGGCAATTTCCGCATCAGGCTTTATTTTCAGCAATGTTAAGGGAATACCTATATGATTATTCAGATTCCCTTCTGTAGTGGCTGTTTTGAACCTGCTGCTCAATACTGCATGTACCAGTTCTTTCGTGGTGGTTTTGCCATTGCTGCCGGTAATGGCTATTACCGGTATATTCAACTGATTTCTATGATAACCTGCTAATGCCTGTAAGGTACTCAGTACATCGCTGCATAACAAAACTCTTTCATCACTGTTATCTTTTACTTCATCAACTATAGAAAATGCGGCACCTGCCTCCAATGCTTTTAATGCGAAATCATTTCCATTAAAATTGGGGCCTTTCAGGGCAAAGAACAAACAGCCTTTTTCTATTTTCCTGGTATCTGTTACTACTTTAGGATGTTTCAGGTATATATTATAAAGTGCTTCTATAGAGATCATATAAAATTTTAGTTTCCAGGGTGTAAAGTTACAAAAGCTAAATTAGTTTCATACAAAGAAAAAGCCACTTACAATTAAGTAAGCGGCTTTTATATAAACATATTTGGGATTTCTTATCTTCTTGTACGTTTAGTTGGCCAGTGGTTACCGGTTTTAGTACGGTTACCTTCCGGTGCACCAAAGTAAGTCATTGCACAACGGAAACCTACCGTATTAGATGACTGGTCTTGTTGCAACCAACGTCTTGTACCTGGGCTTAACCAATATGGTCTGTCCATCCAGCTACCACCTTTAATGACACGGCTGCTGTCATTTACCAGGGTAGTGATACCATAACCATAGCTGTATCCGCTTAAGCTGTCACCATCCAAATAACCTAACGCATTTGCATGTTGATAGTTACGGCGTTTAGAAAGATCTGCGTCATTTTCCAGTTCATACTTTACTTTACCGGTGCTGTCTTTTTCATATCTTTCAGCCGGGTCAGTTTCAGCATCGTTCTTAACTACCAGTTTCTTAAACTCGTTACCACGGAAATAGTTAAAGTCATCACCTACTTCGTGTGTCATCGGGCGATAAACATCCGCAACCCACTCACTTACGTTACCGCTCATATTGAACAGACCAAATGAGTTAGGGAAATAAGATTCAACTTCTGAAGTAGTTGCAGCACGGTCATTCAAGCCACCCGCAACACCCATTAAGTCACCGCTTCCACGTTTAAAGTTGGCAAGCATTTCACCCTGCCAGGCGTTTCTGCGGTTTTCACGTAAACCGTTGAAGTTATTATTCCAGGCATAAACCTGTTTATTAGAAATTAACTCTTCACCACGTTTTTTCTCGCCTTTACGCACGTTCGGGTTGTTTCCGATATACGCTAACGCTGCATATTCCCACTCAGCTTCTGTTGGTAAGCGGTAATCCTGTGTAAAGATACCATCTTCAAATGTAACCTGTGTACGAGGTCTGCCGTTAGCATCCTTTAACGGATTTTTCTTGCTTTTTGCAGCCGGGCCAGGTGTTACATCTGTTAAACCTAACAAATAAGCTTTTGTATTGAAGGCGTCTGCCCCCTGGTCACCGGTAGTTACCTGCTTTTTATTAGCAAAGCCACCTTTTACCAATTCCAGTTCATTCACCCTGTCCGTACGCCATAAGCTGAAATCATGTGCCTGTTCCCAGCTTACACCTACCACCGGGTACATGTTATATGCCGGGTGACGGAAATAATATTCTACGTATGGCTCATTGTATGCTAACTCGCTACGCCAAACCAATGTATCCGGATATGCTTTTTGATGTATTGATTTATTAACCGGATCGGTAGGGTCGAACTGGCGTGCTAACCAAAACAAATATTCGCGATAGTGAATGTTTGCTACCTCTGTTCTGTCAATGAAGAAAGAGTTTACTGTTACACGTTTAGGTACATTGTTCCAATCTGCCATTACATCTTCCTGGGTAGCGCCCATTACGAATGTACCGCCTTGTACAAATACTAAACCAGGACCTGCTTTTACATCTTTAGCTTTTGCTTTTGCAAAGCCACCTTGATTTTTGTCATTGTAATTCCAACCTGTAGAAGAAGATTTTTCTTTCTTGCCACCACAAGAGGCCAATGATGCAGCAGCAGCTGCGCAAATTATAAAATTGAAAAACCGCATTTAGCCAGTTATTTTTAAGTATTCTTTTAAAAACGTAGTTCTAAAACATTTATTGTGTAAAACTACAAGTTGCGAAATTAAGTTTTTTATCAATTTTCTCCATATTTATTATTTTATTCCCGATTTTCTAACCAGAATTAAATTGCCTTGCTTATAATTAAAAAACATTCAAACATTTAACATTAAATTTAGATAAATGACAAAATATTAACTAAAATACTGCTACAAAAATATTCTGGTTATGGCACATGCCTTTCCATTACTGCTGCCCGTTTTACTGAAATACCAGTTGAATAATGAGGATAAATACTTACCCGGTATATGAGTAACCGGTATCTATTTTATGGTCCGGGGTTGTATATAATTGTATGATACGATAAGTATAATTGATACTTTTGTACTTACATAACAGGTAATAATGGCAGAAAGTAATGTATTTCAGCATTCGGACAATATAGAATGGCAAGACCTCGGCGGCGGTGTAAGACGTAAAATGCTTGGATATAATAATGGCTTGATGATGCTGATGGTAGCATTTGAAACAGGCGCTATAGGTAGTTTACACAGTCATGAACACACGCAGATCAGTTATATTGAAAGTGGTGTATTTAAGGTAACGATTGGGGATAAGGAATCTGTATTAAAACAGGGTGACGGTTTTTATGCACCGCCGAATGTGGTACACGGTGTTGTTTGCCTGGAAGCTGGTATTTTGGTCGATTCATTTAATCCTTTAAGAGCGGACTTTTTGTAACGTGGCGGTTAGCTGCCATCCGGGGATTGTTCAATAGCATTACACCTGCCCGGTGGCTGCCGGATGCAGCGGGCAGGCGCATGGCGCCTGGTACGAACGCAGTGAGTACGGCACCCCGCAGCAGCCGGAACAAATGATGCCTTACTTGTAATAGCTGACAGCCCCAAAGAAAAAAGCCACTTCTATGACAGAAATGGCTTTTAATATTCGTACGATACGATTAGTACCTGTAATGTTCCGGTTTGAAAGGCCCTTCTTTGGATAGACCTAAATAAGCGGCCTGGGCATCGGTAAGAACTTCTAACTCAACGCCAATTTTGCTTAAATGTAAGCGGGCTACTTTTTCATCCAGATGTTTAGGTAGTACATACACTTCGTTTTTGTAAGCAGAAGCATTTGTCCACAACTCAATTTGTGCTAAAGTCTGGTTAGAGAAGCTGTTACTCATTACAAAACTCGGGTGGCCTGTAGCACAACCTAAGTTTACCAAACGGCCTTCAGCTAATAAAATAATGTCTTTACCATCAATATTATAGATATCAACCTGTGGCTTGATGGTATCTTTTGTATGTCCGTAGTTTGTATTTAACCATGCCACATCTATTTCAATATCGAAGTGACCAATGTTACAAACGATGGTTTTATCTTTCATGGCTTTGAAATGTTCGCCACGGATAATATCGCGACAACCGGTGGTTGTAACAACGATATCGGCCTGAGGAATGGCATTTTCCATTGTTTTTACCGCGAAACCATCCATAGCAGCCTGTAGAGCACAAATCGGGTCAATCTCGGTAACGATTACACGGCAACCGGCACCTGCTAAAGATGCAGCAGAACCTTTACCCACATCGCCGTAACCTGCTACAACCGCTACTTTACCGGCAAGCATCACATCAGTAGCACGGCGGATAGAATCTACCAGGGATTCTTTACAACCATATTTATTATCGAACTTAGATTTTGTAACAGAATCGTTTACGTTGATTGCAGGAATTGGCAAAGTACCTTTAGCCATGCGCTCGTATAAGCGGTGTACACCTGTAGTGGTTTCTTCAGATAAACCTTTGATATTGCTTACCAACTCTGTATAAGTATCAAAAACGATGTTGGTTAAATCACCGCCATCATCCAGGATCATATTTAAAGGACGGTCTTCGCTACCGAAGAATAAAGTTTGCTCAATACACCAGTCAGCTTCTTCCTGGGTCTGGCCTTTCCACGCAAAAACACCGATGCCGGCAGCAGCAATAGCAGCAGCAGCGTGGTCCTGGGTAGAAAATATATTACAACTGCTCCATTTTACTTCAGCGCCTAATGCTACTAAAGTTTCAATAAGCACAGCCGTTTGGATGGTCATGTGTAAACAACCTGCAATGCGTGCGCCTTTCAATGGTTGTGATGGGCCGTACTCTGCACGGATAGCCATTAAACCAGGCATTTCTGCTTCTGCTAAACGGATCTCTTTACGGCCCCATTCTGCTAAGCTGATATCCCTTACTTTATTTGGCAAGCTATAATCAATGTTACTTCTTTGATAAGTTGACATACAAAATTTTATTTTTTGAATGCGCAAAAATAATGTATTTATAGTAAACTGGGCGACGATAATATTTTACAGGGTTTCATAACATTATTAAAACAATTGCAATAGTATTTTTGCGGGGAAATGAACATTCTATTAAACACCAGCCAGGTATTATTACATAACAAAGCGATTGATGTTTTTTGCCACCGGTTTATAAACGAACTGGCCACAAAAAATACCAATGTCAATTTTTACATTACCCATAAAGCGGAAGGATTACCGCTAAATGTAATTATGGCAGATATCAATCTCAATTCATGGCTAACGGTAAAGCTTGCCCTGAACGGCTTTATTAAAAAGAATAATATAGCGCTTTATGTTCAGTTCGGGGACCATGACATTCCGTCAAACCTACCAGTTCCTACCGCACTGATGCTGCATAGCCAGCTTGGTGTAAATATTCCGGCGGAATTTGACAGGAAGGCCAAATGGAGCAAACTATTTGCAAATGCCGATACTATTATTGTAGCAACAGATACGGAAAAAGAACTGTTAGAACAAAATTTCAATACCTTACAGGATAAAAAACTGGTTGCATTAGGCGTTGCGGTGGATGATATTTTTCAACCGGTTCAGTATATTGATGAGATAGAAAGCCTGAAGTTTCGTTACAGCCACGAACTTTCATACATCTTCTGCCCTGTACCAAAGGTAGATGACAATGAAGAGATCATTCAATTGCTGAAAGGATTCAGTCTTTTAAAAAACAGGCATAAAAACAGCCTTCAACTGCTTTTTTACAGCAATAGTTTCAGCGAAAAGTTTATAGAAAAACTCAGCAGTTATAAATACCGTGGCGATATTTTAATGATTGAGCCTTTAGAAGAAAGTGAATATGCAAAAATCCTGGCGGCCGCCACTTTCACCATCCATTTAAATAATAACGGGTTTGCTACAAATGTGCTTGAATGCAATAAAAGCGGCGTGCTGGTATTTACCGGTGTAAACAGCAATGCGTATTATTTTGCAGGGGATAATGTTATCTATTACAATAAGATCGATGCCAATGAGCTTTTTACGCTTTTCAATAAATTTTATGTAAATGAACACTTAAAAAATCAATACATCGCCAATGCGTACATAAAAAGTATGGATTATAATTTTGAAAAATTAGCGGGTAATTTCAGGAACCATTGTTTTAAGGATATCGTCTGAATTCTGTAAATTTTTCTTATTGGGGGCTTTCAGCAGCATATTCCTGGTTTTACTTTAGTTCCTGCTGCTCTGGGCTCACTGCGTTCGGTACTCGTTCCTCGTACCAGGCCCGGCGCATCAGGCAGCCCTTCGGCAGTTGAATACAAATGAGCCATCCTCCTTGTGGCGGATAGTCACCGGCAGTTGTTCAATCCGCTTAAGAGATAAATTCTGCAAAGAAACATGGGGCCATCTGCAGAATCATTCATATTTCACTGGTATTTCTAACCGGTTATGAATCTTAAAGAAATGTTGTAAATAGTATAATACATTCTTCTTCGTTCAATTAATAGTATAAAAAGTAAAGGATTAAGTATCTTCACCACTCTATTAAAATCTGGCATGACATACGGCAACTCTATATTAACCAGTAGCATTGAATACCTTAAAGGCGTAGGGCCGGATAAGGCATTATTGCTGCAAAAAGAGCTGTCTGTATTTACATTTGAAGACCTGCTCAACCATTTTCCTTTCAGGCATATTGACAGGACCAAAATTGATTTAATAAGGAATATAAACAGCAATACTGATACGGTACAGATAAAAGGGACCATCACTCATATAGAAGAAGTAACCCAGGGCAAAGGAAGAAGAAGATTGGTGGCTTATCTTAAAGACAGCAGCGGCGTGGCAGAGCTGGTATGGTTCCAGGGAATCGTCTGGGTAAAAAAAAGCATCCAGGTAGGTAAAGAATTCCTCGTATTTGGAAAAGTCAATTACTTTAACGGTTCAGTCAGCATCATGCACCCGGATCTAGACTCTGTTACCAATAATAATGCAGAGGGCTATTCATTTCTGGAACCTGTTTACTCAACCACAGAAAAACTGAAAGCAAGGTTTTTAAACGCCAGGGCCATTACAAAGCTAATGGCAGGTTTAATGCAGCAAATAGACGAAAAGGACCTGCCGGAGTTTTTACCCGATACAATCATTCAAAAATTAGGACTACCCAACAGGATCACCGCATTCAGAAAAATACATTTTCCGAAAACCAAACAAGAATACGACAATGCTTTGTTGCGTTTAAAGTTTGAAGAACTATTCCTGTTACAGTTAAAACTGAACAGGGCAAAGATTGTTAGGCACCGGCAAAGCAGGGGCTATCAATTCTCAATCATTGGCGAACATTTCAATAATTTCTATCATAATTACCTGCCGTTTGAGTTGACCAATGCCCAGAAAAGGGTTATCAAAGAAATAAGGGTAGATTGTGGTAACGGCTTCCAGATGAACCGGCTGGTGCAGGGCGATGTAGGCAGCGGTAAAACAATGGTGGCCTTATTAAGCATGCTCATGGCAATTGACAACGGGTTCCAGGCCTGTATGATGGCGCCCACTGAAATATTAGCCCGGCAACATTTTGAAGGTATTTCTGGCTTATTGAAAGATATGCCTGTAAAAGTTGGCCTTCTGACAGGAAATGTAAAAGGGAAATTGCGAAAACAGGTGCTGGAAGATTGTTTAAACGGCGATATCCAGATACTGGTAGGCACGCATGCCCTGATAGAAGAAACCGTTCAGTTCAAAAACCTGGGTTTTGTCGTCATTGACGAGCAGCACCGTTTTGGCGTAGAACAAAGAGCCAAATTGCAACAGAAGAATACGATACCGCCACATGTACTGGTCATGACAGCAACACCTATTCCCCGTACTTTAAGCATGACCATCTATGGCGACCTGGATACATCTGTAATAGACGAGCTACCGCCCGGCCGTACACCTATTACTACTGTGCACAGGTACGAAACCAGCAGGGGCAATGTACTGGACTTTGTAAAAGAACAAATATCTGAAGGCAGGCAATGCTATATCGTGTTTCCGTTAATAGAAGAAAGCGAAAAAATCTCTTATGAGAACCTGATGCGTGGGTATGAGAACGTAAAAGCATTTTTCCCGGAACATTTGTACAATATAGCAATGGTCCACGGCCGCATGGACCAGGAGACCAAGCAACGCAATATGGACAGATTTGTGAAAGGCGAAGCAAACATTATGGTAAGTACCACAGTAATAGAAGTGGGCGTAAATGTTCCCAACAGCTCCGTAATGATAATAGAAAGTGCTGAAAAGTTTGGCCTGAGCCAGTTACACCAGCTGAGAGGAAGAGTGGGCCGTGGTGCAGCAAAAAGCTACTGCATTCTTATGACGAGTCATAAACTGACACAGGATGCCCGGGAAAGGCTGAAAATAATGTGTGAAACAAATGACGGGTTTAAAATTTCTGAAAAAGACATGGAGTTACGTGGGCCGGGAGATATAGAAGGGACAAGACAAAGCGGATTGCTTAACTTTAAACTGGCTTCTTTAGTGGCCGATAAGGACTTAATGGAAATAGCCAGAAATCTGGCTGAAAATTTGCTGGAACATGATATAAACCTTTCTCTACCGGAACACGAAAGATTAAAAATTCAGCTGCAAAATAAAAAAGGGAAAACTTACTGGAGCAAAATTGCTTAGAAAATAAGTTGTGTACATGATACGTTTTAGTTAAACAGATTAAACATTTAGGTACTGATGTCGAACATAAAATCATTATACTTTTTTTTATTGTGCTTAAGTATTGCTTTTACAGGCAAGGCACAAAACTTTGAATATATAGAAAACAAAGGCCAGTGGGACAGCCGCGTGCATTACCAGGGCTCCCTTAACTCAGGCGCTTTCTTTATTCAAAACAATGGCTACAGAGTACTTCAATATGATACATCAGAGTTAAGACTGGTACAGAATGAGTTAACAGGACACGGCAGTGCCTCTGACAATTCTGCCGTGCGAAAACTGAAAAGAATGGCACCAGGCGTTTCTCCCGATGAAAAAACGGTAAGTGCCCATGCTTACGAAGTGAGGTTTGCAGGCGCCAATGGTAAAGTATGGGGTACTCCCAGTAAAACCGTTACAGGATATTCCAACTATTTTATAGGAAATGATCCTGCGAAATGGGCCAGTAACGTCAAATCTTACAACATGGTTACCTACCAGAATATGTATAATGGTGTAGATGTGGTGTACTACAGCGAAAATGGCTTTTTAAAATTTGACATTGTGGTGAAACCAAATGTCAATGTTGGCAATATCACAATGGAATATAACGGGGTTGATAAGCTGTCAATAAAAAACGGCGCCCTGGTTATAAAAACATCTGTAAGTGAGATAAAAGAAAGTAAGCCATACGCTTACCAAATCATCAATGGTCAAAGAGTAGAAGTAACCTGTAATTACGAATTATATGGTAATACCGTTAAGTACAAAATGGGGAAATATGATCCCGCAGCTGTATTGGTGATAGACCCGACCCTGATATTCAGTACATTTACCGGTAGTCAGTCAGACAACTGGGGCTACACTGCCACCTATGACAAACATGGCAATGCTTATGCCGGCGGCATCGTATTCGGACCCAACTACCCTACTACTGTCGGTGCCTTTCAAAGAAGTTTTTCCGGGGGTGTCAATACCGGTGAAAACGGCGGTTTCGATATTAACATTACCAAATTCAATTCAAATGGTACTGCAAGAGTCTACTCTACTTTTTTGGGCGGCTCAGGAAATGAACAGCCACATAGCTTGATTGTAGATAGTGATGACAACCTGATTGTAGCCGGCAGAACCACCTCCCCTTCGTTCCCCAATACTGCACGGTACGGGGCGTTAGGCGGCTGGGACATCATCCTCACCAAATTTAATGCTTCCGGAACTGCACTCATTGGCTCTGCCATCATTGGCGGTACCGGGGATGACGGGGTAAATATCAGGCACAAATATACCGGAGGGGTAAGAATGGAATCTTTAGCCAGGAACTATGGTGATGATGCGAGAAGTGAAGTACTTATTGATGGCAGCAACAATATTTACCTTGCAAGCTGTACCAGAAGCACCAATTTCCCTACAACTCCGGGCGCTATCCAAAGCGCTTTAAAAGGCAACCAGGATGCGGTAGTATTAAAGTTCAATCCCAACCTGTCCGCCAATCTTTTTTCAACTTTAATTGGCGGCAGTGACGATGATGCCGCTTATGTAATTGCCTTAAGAGGTAATGATATTTATATTGCAGGTGGTACAGTAAGCACCGATTTTCCCGGAGATAAATCCGGCACGGTTGGCACTACCTACTTCGGAGGCGTTTGTGACGGTTTTATTGCCAAAATAAACAGTACTGCTACAGCCATATTAAAATCTGCTTATGTGGGCACAGACGGAGCAGACCAGGTATATGGTATCCAGTTTGATGCCAATGACAATTTTTATGTAATGGGGACTTCTACAGGAGATTTCCCGGTGGTCAACGCCGCATTCAGCCAGGCGGGCGGCAAACAATTTGTTGGCAAAATGACCAATACATTCAGCAATTATATTTTCAGTACTGTATGGGGCACCAGGAGCTCAGCGCCAAATATATCCCCGATCGCCTTTTTGGTGGATAAATGTGAAAATATGTATATCAGTGGATGGGGAGGTAATATTGGTGCAGGTCCTCCGCCTTTTGCTAACAGCGGTACCAGGGGTTTGACAGTGACCAATGACGCCATCCAGAGAAGTACCGACGGTAGTGATTTCTACTTTATTGTACTGGAAAGAGATGCTACTTCTATTTTATATGCCACTTATTTCGGACAGATATCCGGAACAGGTACACCGGACCATGTAGATGGTGGCACCAGCAGGTTTGATGCTGACGGGGTCGTTTACCAGGCCGTATGTGCCAACTGTAGCAGCGGCCAGTTTCCTATTACCCCGGGAGTAATAGGCCCAACCAATGGTTCCCAGGGTTGTAATGAGGCTGTTTTTAAAATCGCTTTCGACTTATCAGGTGTCAGGAACGGTGTTAAACCTACCATTGATAACCAGTATGGCAGAAACTGGGGCTGTGTGCCTTCTACAGTGTATTTTACTGATACCATTGGCATGGGTAAACAATATATCTGGGATTTTGGCGATGGTAGTCCGCAGATAACCACCACCACCCGCCAAACCCAACACACTTATACGGTTGTAGGAGACTATATGGTAAGATTGATAACAATAGACGAAACCAGGTGCTTTCCTCGTGACACTTCTTATACCAATATTCGTATCAGGAGTGACAGGGCTGTATTGGGTGCCGTAGCAAATAAGTTACCACCTTGCGAAAGCCTGCAATACGAATTTGTTAATCAAACCACCATACCGGCTGGAAAACCGGTAACCAATAATTCATTTACATGGATTTTCGGGGATGGTTCCGCACCTGTAAATGCGGGCCTGAATAGTGTTACACATACCTATGCCTCTACTGGAACTTATGATGCCATGCTCATACTGAATGACACGAATTTCTGTAATGCGCCTGATACTTTCAGGTTGCGTATCAGGGTAAGTGATAATGTAAAAGCAGCCATTGAATTACCGGCCGTTGCTTGTGCACCATCTACCGTTGTATTTAATAATATTTCTTCCGGAGGGGCTACATTCCTATGGACTTTCCATGATGGTACGACTTCTACCGAGGAACATCCGGCCAAATTTTACCCGACCCCGGGCGTATATCCTGTAAAACTGGTCGTAAGAGACCCAAATACCTGTAACCAGGTTGATTCAGTGACGATTAACTTAAATGTGTATGACAAACCAACAGCAGCGTTTGTTTATACACCAAATCCACCGCAGGAAAATGTATCTACAACATTTGAAAACAGGTCATTGAATGCCACTTCCTATGAATGGATCTTTGGGGACGGCGACACTTTAAGGACCACCAGCTATGCCCCTTTCATTCATCCATACAGGAGGACCGGTACATATATCGCCTGTTTAATCGCCTTCAATAACTTTGGCTGCAGCGATACCGTTTGCCAGGAAATTCAGATTACCGGTACACCGGTAATAGACGTTGTAACTGCATTTACACCAAATAACGACGGTAAAAACGACCTGGCTAAAGTACTGGCATTCGGGGTACAAAAACTAACCTTTAAAATTTACAATCGCTGGGGGCAATTAATGTTTGAAACCAATGATGACAGGTTTGGATGGGATGGCAATTATAAAGGGACCCCGCAACCAATGGACGCCTATGGTTATGTATTGGAAGCAATAATGCAGGATGGACAGAACGTTAAGAAGTCCGGTTCTATTACCTTAATACGATAAACGAGTTTGGCTTAAAATATGTATATAAAAAATGATGAATAAATTAATTAAATATAAACTAAACATCTGGTCATACATTGCTTTAATGTTAGTCTCCGGTGCAGCCGGTGCACAAGACTTACATTTTACGCAGTTTATGAACAATCCCCTGCTCACCAATCCTGCCAATACCGGTTTTAATCCGGATAACGACTATCGTATAGGCGTATCTTACAGAAACCAGTGGCAGAGTTTTCCTGTACCTTATAAAACAATGGCAGCCTGGGGGGATGTACAGCTTATGCGTGAAAGCATACAAAATGGCTGGATAGGTGTGGGTGGTGTTATTCTAAGAGATGAGGCAGGTGATGGCGGATTAAAAAGTACTAAAATTTACGGTTCGGTGGCTTATCACCAGGAATTAGGTTTAGGTAGCTTATTATCCTTTGGTGTCAATATGGGGTATGCCAATAAAACAGTTGACTTTCTTAAGTTCAAATGGGAAAACCAATGGAACGGGAAATTTTTCGACAGTGATGCCGCCATAGGAGAGAATTTCGCTTACTCGCGCATCGGATATTTAGATATCCAGGCCGGGTTGAACTACGCCTATTTTGCCAATGACCGGGTCTATTTAAACGCAGGCGCCAGTATCATGCATGTGAACAAACCGCGGGAAAGCTTTTTCCAGAACAGTGCCAATACTGTACCGTTCCGTTATACAGGATTTGCCAATGCCAGTATTAAGTTAAACGATTACTGGATTGTGAGTCCCAATGCCTACTATAGTTACCAGGCCAAAGCCAGTGAATTGGTTGCAGGCGCTATGGCACAGTATAACCTGAGCGGCGATGGTGATTTGCAGTTAATTGGTGGTGCTTATTACCGCGTTGGCGATGCTGCTGCCGGTATGATTGGTATTGAATGGAATAAAATCAGGGTTTCATTTACCTACGATGCCACAGTGAGCAATGTTCGTAATTATGTACCTGGCGGCGCCATGGAATTCTCTATGATTAAATTTGGGTCCTTTAACACCGGTGTTCCGAGAAGTATGCGCTGTCCTACATTTTAATAATATAATATTTAATCTTACTTAAAAGGGGAAAACATTGACTGACAGGTCATTGTTTTCCCCTTTTTTTATGACATATCTTCACTTCGTCATCGATATTTTTACATTTTGCCCCAGTGTCTTTAATTTGAACTTTGGCTTTTAAGCCTTAACCGGATAAAGCAATTATCAACAAAATCCCGATGCTACATTAATCCGTAGATAATCACAGATAAATTTTAAAAAATCAGCATTAATCAGCGACTGAATGACACAGCGTAATCAGGGGGAAATATTCGATCTTATATATTATGACACTGAAAGTTTAATGTCAAAACAAATACAGTCATGATAACCAAAAGTTGCATTTGTCATCCAGCAATCCATTCATGACAAATAACCAATAAAAAAGGCCAACCATTTAATGGTTGACCTCTTTAAAAAATTTATGAATATCTATTAATATTCCCAAACATCCTGCTCCCAGTTGAAGATAGACTCTTTGATATCCTCACCAGCCCATAAACGGTGGATAGGATCCTTAATCATCGCTTTCAGGTTCAGATTATTAGGATTATTTAAAGTAGATTTATAAATCGTACCGGAATAATAACGTGTTTCAAAAATCTCTTCCCAACTCATACGAGCTGCCATATTTTTTGGATTGTACGCCTCATATGTAGCGAGGTGTGGACGAGCTTCAGGATAATAAATCCAGAACATCGGCATCACAGTTGACTGACCGGCAACCTCTTTAGACATTAAAGGTGCAATACCTAAAGTACGGAAATGCATTCTTGATGTTTCACGGTCAAAAATTACTTCTTCCTTAATACGGTAAGCGACAATCTTATTAACATTAAACTCTTCTGTAATAGAAACAGACTTCATGATACCTTTTTCACCAGTTGGATCAAGATCTAAATCAGGAACTTCAATCGTTGAAGAAACTGTACCCAGAGTTGCAGCCACCTGGCCAATATTTAATGGTGTTGTAAAACGATCATTAACCGCATCAAAAGCTGTTACATCACCATTTTTAATCAAACCCATCATGATATAGAAAAAGTTCTCACTTCCTTTATCGTTTTCACCGTCATAACGGAAAATGGTGTTCATTTTCTCCGCGGTATAAACATCTTTCCATAAGATTTGTTTATATACCTGATCATCAATGCGGATATTATCATAAGGCAATGATATCTTCAAATCAACCAATTCTCCTACAACAGTAGTATTCGGACGTTTTGATTCCAAAACCGATGGAGTCAAACCAGCACGTGTTACAGAATCCTGGTACTCCGGAGATTGAGTTGGATCTGGCGGAGGCGGAGGTGCTTCCACTGCAGGTGTTGCAGCGGCTTTTTTAGTATTTGTCTTTTTAGCAGATGCTTTTTTTCTGCCTTTTTGAGCGAAAGCATCTGTATTAAAGCATACTAATGAAGCCAAAGCCAACGCCGATAAACTTACTACACGTTTCATATTCACGTACATTTAATATAATACAAATTACTGTAATTGATAAAATAAATCGCCTAATTTATAGTTACTTCCATCAGGTCCTTTAGCTATGATATTAGTGATACCGATCGCAGAACCAGGTTTAGCCGATTGTATGATAGCATTACCTGCAAATGACGGTCCAGTTATAGTAGACTCTCTTGGTTCACCATTAATAATACCACCAATTGTATAGCTAACTATGGTAAAACCTGCCTGGAATTCAGAATCATCCAATATTGCACGTAAACCACCCATTGCTTTAAATTGGGCACTTGAAACCTTTCCTGATTTTAAGGTACCCACAATTGGAGTCGGAGGAGGTAACTTTTTACAACGGATCGGGAAAGAATAAGTTTTTCCATCACCGGATATTGTAATTGTACCTTCACCTGCACTTGACACTTTTGCAATATAATTATCACCGCCAGACTTAGTTAAAGTACCTTTATTAAAAGACACTCTCATATTTTCGGCTTTGATGCTACCGGCAGAAATTGTAACCGGGTTATCAACACCTAAGTACATTACATTCATCTTACTTAAGAAGATAGAAGCACCAGAAGGAGTACCTACTGTGTATTTCACCTGAGTTGTTTTACTCAATTCTTTACCAGTATTAGGATCTTTAAATGCTACTGTAACATTGATCGATCTTTCACCACCACCGTTTGCATTTTCTTCATATTCAGCAAAACCCTGCGCATTTAACGGGCGCACTGCACCATTAATTGTTACAACCGGTTTGCTTTGAGAACTGAATGTACCTAAACCTGCTCTGATCTTTAATGGTTGTCCAGGTAATAAATACTCACTGTTCTGACTTACTAAAGCTTCAAACTGATCGTAAACTACCTCAACTTTACCAATATGATTTAACGCTTCCTCTGCTGCCTGGTTACCGGCACGTTTCACATCATTCTGAAACTTACTTAATAACGTAATAGCTGCAATAGTTGGTGTCATGTGGAAATAAGAAACTGTCCAATCTCTTATTTGTCCATCCTGACCCTTTTGAGGCTCGATGTTAAATTTAATTTTGTTTTTTACTTTCTCTCTTTCTTTTTCAGGAAAGATATTGATCAGGTCTGTCTGAAATTTTTCAAGTTCAGCTTTCAACTTAGGACCTTCTCCTTTAGTTCCGAAAAAACGGGTTGGTGCATCTAAATCATCTTCTTTAAATACCTCTACGCCATCTTTTACTGTTAAGCCAGATTCTTTTTTAAGCTCTTGCTTTAAGTTTTCAATATAAGCAGCTACTTTATCAGAAACTGCTATTGACTGGTCCGCAAACGGTTTCCAGATTGCAGCCTGATCTCTATTCGCACCTTCTTTCATAGCAGCGTCTAAAGCGCTCTGAATTGTTTTATTCGATTGGTTAATAATACCATTTGATTGAACTAAGCTATTATCAACCACTTTAAATGCCTGCAAGATTTCTCCAGATACATTCAATGCTAACATTGCTGTTAATACAATGTACATGAAGTTAATCATCTTCTGCCTGGGCTCTTTAGGTAAAGACATTAATTAATTCTTTTATTTATTTAATAATAAATTTTTCTCTTCAATTAGTTTGGTGCGATGGCACATTTCAAAATAATCTATTGAAAGATTATCCGCGAACCTGCATTGCACTTAACATATTACCATAAACAGTGTTTAAGCTGCTTAAGTTTTTACCTAAAGCGGCAAATTGTTCCTGCGCTTTTTTAGCATCTTCAACGCTGGCCTGGATAGCAGTACTTGCTGCAGCGATACCGTTTAGAGCGATGGCACTTTTACCTACTGACTCCTGAATTTGATTGAATGCAGCAGTAGCAGATTTTGCACTTGCACTGAAATCACCTGTCGCTTTTACTACATCACCAATTTCGCCTAATTTATCTACTGAAGATCCTAATTTAGCAAAACCAGCGCTTAATTTTTGTAAGCTGGTTGGAGTAATATCAGCTTCTTGTAACATTTTGTCTAAAGACTGTAATGCAGGATTACCTGTAGCCACTACTGTAGGTGCCGCAGATCCGTGATCTGATGATGGTGGTGGTATAAAAGCATATACCAAGAAAATTAATGCTTCAGTAGTTAAACCTACTTTTAAGGCTAAATCTGCCCAAGATAAGTGTAAGATTTTAGCCATGGTACCAAAAATTACCACAGATGCACCTAAACACACGAAAATGTTTAATAAAACTTCTGTTTTTCTGCTAACGCCTGCCATAGTTTTGTTTTTGAAATGTACTTTTTTTGTTTTTGTTTTTTGTTTTATTCAATATCGAGGTCTGATCTTTATCCTCAGTATTTTCTTTTTTGATTATCTTCTGGTTCCCTCTCCGAATGTTGGAATATCAATTACAGTTCTGAAACCGATATAGGATTTTGCTGAATCCTGGTATTCATAGGTCCTTGTACTGTTTTTAAGGAAATAGCCGATATCCTTCCAGCTACCGCCACGTAATACTTTACGTTTCATTCTTGGAGGGTCGCTATCTTTTGCATTATAACGGATATCCGGGTTCATATCATGTTGGAAAGTATAAGCACCTTCATAATATAAAGAACCTGTCCATTCTGCTACATTACCGGCCATATTATACAAACCGTAATCGTTCGGCCAGTAAGCATCCGCTCTTACAGTGTAAAAACCACCATCTTCCGGATAGTTACCTCTTCCTGGTTTAAAGTTAGCCAGTAAGCAACCCTTTTGGTTTCTTATGTACATACCGCCCCAAGGATAAGGCATTTGAGAACGGCCGCCTCTTGCAGCATATTCCCACTGTGCTTCTGTTGGCAAATAGAAATCAGACTCTGATGCAAAACCCTTTTTAACCAGGTATGCGTTCTGATAAACAGATTTCCAGTTACAGAAAGCGTTTGCCTGTTTCCAGCTAACACCTACCACAGGATAGCTGCCAAATGCCGGGTGGTAAAAATATTTTTTAGCCATTGGCTCATTGTAGCTGTAAGAGAAATCTCTCATCCATACCAGCGTATCAGGATAAATTTTCACAGAATCCTTTACAATGAACTTACTTCTGGCAATGCCTTTGTTTTCAACTTTAGCAGCTTCCTTCAGATCATAGTACTCAATTTTGTAAACGATTTTTTCAGGATCGATATCTTTTCTACCATAAATCCTGTCAGGAACCGGTACGATCATCTGGTCCAAACGCTCAATAATAGAATTATCACTCCATTTAATGGTTGCTGTTTTAGTCCAGTCCACATAATCTTCGCCACTCACTTGTTTTACATAAGGAGCACCTAAAATTTTTGCAGCTATAGAGTCACGTGTCCAGTTCACGAACTGACGATACTGGTTATTGGTAACCTCTGTCTGGTCCATGAAAAAGCCCGTAATGGATACTTGCTTGTTTTTTGCAGTTAGTGAAGATGTCAAATCCTCATCACTAGGGCCCATGTGAAAAGTCCCGGAAGGAATCTGAACCATCCCAAGTGGTCTCTTAGGATTTATTTTTGCAGCGTTAGCGACACCATGTACCTGACCGTCATCAGGTAAACGCCCCTTACTACCGCTTTTGCAGCTACTTAAAGCAATAATTGCTGCGCCAAAAATTGTTACGTGAATGAAAGATTTTTTCATTATATTACTAGTACTATTAAAAATTGTTATCAAAGGTATGTAAAATAGAATAAAATTATAAACTTCTCTCTTACTCAAGCAATCATCAAAGCTACAAATTCACTTTCCACTTTTCTATTTCATTTTACAAAACTTTGTAGAATACTTTTAAACGTCAAAATTGCTACCAAATTGTTATAATTTGTTTTTTTTTTCTGAAAACGATGCCGAAAATACTATTTAAGGCTTATTTAACACTTTATCAAAATAAAAAAATTGCAAATAAATTAAAATAATTCAACAATATTACAAATTAAGGCAATTATTTTTTGAAATATTTCAACTAAAATACCTATTTATTTCACTAAAATGAAATATTGTTGACATGCATTCCCTGTCATTACACAAATTTATTTCATATAAAGGCTTTTCATCCATTTGAACTTTCTCATAATTTGGCTTAACGATATTATTTTCAATTAGTTTTATATAAACATTAGGATTCAAATATCCGATAACCTCCTTCAAATCAATTGGTGCCGTCTGACCCGATATTTTAGCCACATATATATTATTTTTATTTATTTGATAGCCCAGCGCCCAGTTGGAAAAGGAAGTAGGATATTTTTCCAGGAGGTGTTTTATGCTTGTTAACATTTTATCAACTTTTAAAAAATGAGGGTTTTCCACCTCCAGATTTTTGGCCAATTGCATGCTCAAAAGCATCATACTATTGCCACTGGCGGTAGCACCGTCATAAAATTCCTGTTTTCTTACCACCAGGTCACGCTGCCTTTTTGGGGTAAAATAGAAATATGGCGACTCTGTATCCGCAAATTCTGAATCGACTAAAGCGAAACAATTTTCAATAACAGTATCCCAGCTATTTAATCCCGTCACTCCCTTTAAGTTCAGTAAAGCATACAGGTATTGCGAGATATCTTCCAGGTTGGCTTCGTTAGCCGCCTTACCCTCTTTGTAGTTATGAAAATAGCTGCCATCCGCCTGTTTCATATTCGCCTCTATAAAAGCAATACAACGCTTTGACATTTCCAGCGCATTTTCGTCCTCCAAAGCACGGAACACTTTTACTAAAGCAGTGGCCATCATCGCATTCCAGCCCAACAGTTTTTTATCATCTAACAACGGCCTGATCCTTTGTTTCCTCTTTTCCAGTAACAAGGTTTTACAATATTCCAGCCTGCCCTTTACCATTGCTATATCCAGACCGCTATTGCTACTAAACGACTCAATATCATCATTACACCATAAAATATTAGTATGCTCCCAGTTACCGTTCTTACTTATATTATAATACCTGCAGAACAAATCCAGGCTTTCCCTGTCTGAGATTTCCTTTTCTAATTCTTCATAGGTCCAGGTATAATATTTCCCCTCTTCCCCCTCACTATCAGCATCTAAAGCACTAAAAAAGCCACCATCGCCGTCTAACCAGTTATTCTTTACAAAACCAACGGTCTGCTCTATTACCACTTTATACCGCTCATACCTGGTCAATTGGTAAGCCTCACTCAACAGGCCCAGCAGCAAAGCATTGTCATACAACATCTTCTCAAAATGTGGCACAATCCACCTGCTATCTGTGCTATACCGGGCAAATCCTCCTTCCAGCTGGTCATAAATACCGCCATTTATCAACTGATCAATACTCAGAACCACAAAATCCCTCACTTCATCACTAACAGCCACTCCTTCTTTATTTATAGACTTGTATAATAGCCTCAACAAAAACATTAAACTATAAGTCTGGGGGAATTTCGGTGCCCCGCCAAACCCGCCGCAAACCTTATCAGCCTGTTTCATTAAAGCATCTGTAATTTTCCGGATCGTATCTTCATAATTATCCTCATCATTTTTCAGGTTGTATATTTTAGATACACTGCCCACCTGTTCCAACAGGTTATTCGCCTGTGCTATTACATCGTCCTGCTTATTCTCCCAGGCATCCTGCACAGCATGCAGAATATCTTTCCAGCTACTCCTGTTGTAAGCCCTCTCCGGCGGAAAGTAAGTACCGCCAAAAAATGGTTTCCCGTCAGGAGTCAGAAAACAGTTTAATGGCCAGCCCCCGCTCCCGCTCATCGTCTGCACCGCATCCATATATATCATATCCAGGTCCGGGCGCTCCTCGCGGTCTATTTTTATATTCACAAATAAAGCATTCATCAAGGCCGCTGTTTCTGCATCTTCAAAGCTTTCCCGCTCCATTACATGGCACCAGTGACAGGCAGAATAACCAATACTTACCAGTATCACTTTATTCTCTGCCTTCGCTTTGGTCAGAGCTTCATCCCCCCAGGCATGCCAGTCAACCGGGTTATAAGCATGCTGTAAAAGATAGGGGCTTGTCTCATTTATAAGTTTATTGGGCGTTTTGTTTATATCCATAAAATTATTTTATTTGTACCGAATCAAAAATTAAGAGGGGAATGTCTAAGTTAAAAATAATTGTAAGCCTGATCACTTTTTTAGCCCATACAATGTTTGCATATGCACAATTTAACGATTCTACCCACCATTACATCAAATATAGTACTACAGGCATTGTCAATAAGACAAATTCTGCCAACTCATTTGTATTAAGCAACGCGTTACGATACTCCCTCAAAAAAAACAGGACTGCCCTCAACAGCAATAACAGCTGGGTGTATGGCATCCAAAAGAAATTAGTCACTAATAATGATTTCAACTCCACACTGGATTTCAACATTCTGCACAAAGACTCTTCAGCATTTTATTACTGGGGTTTACTTAATTATGATATTAGTACCTCACTCAACATCAATAGCCGCATTCAATCCGGGTTGGGCGTCGCATACAGTTTCATTGATAATAATAACTGGTTCGTGAACCTTAGCACAGGCTTTTTATACGAACACAGCAATATTCAGAATACTGATGATATCAAGACCCAATACAGCACCACCCGTCTTTCTGCCCGGTTTCGATACCGGCTAGCTTTAAGCAGTAATATTGTGCTGGACGGTACCCATTTTTACCAGCCATCTTTGCAGTACAGCAATGATTATATCATTAAATCCATAAACACACTTACCGTAAAAGTGCGAAAATGGTTAGGGGTTACAGCAGCAGCTAATTACAATAAAATCAGCTACACCAATCGTGAAAACCTGATTATCACATTCGGTTTCACTGCTGAAGACTTCTTTTAAACTAACGCTGCCTGCTAATAATAAAAAGCAGCTTTCTTTTTTATAATGGGCTATCATCATTTGTAGCCCATGCAACGCCAGTTCTGCGTGCTTAGGGCTACGCTACGCTCGGTGTATTTTTGCAGGAAATGTTCAGGAGTAATTTGCCTCATGCCATCCTGCAAAAAATACACTGGCTCGTGCCTCGCCACCCACGCATGCAGCAGCCTTTGGACTTAAGTACTGCTATTAAACAAATAAAAATACTCGCAACTTAAAATTAAAAGCCGGATAGAAATACCATTGATGAAGGGCAGCAGGATGCGTGGGCAGGCGAGGCACGAGCCTGGTGCGACGCCAGGAGCACGGAGCATAGCGAACCCCTAAGCAGCCTGAACAAATGCCTGTAGCAGAAATACTGTTGATTGCCCCAATAAAAAACATAAAAATAAAACCCCGCATTTTCATGCAGGGCTTCTATAAATCTTATTCTTATTAACGGCTTTTTATCCACTGTTCCGGGTTAAGAGTGCCTCTGTCCGTATCTATTTGTAAAGTAACCTGGCCTTTACCAAGACCTTCACTGGCGGCACGACCTAATACCTGCCCTCGGGAGATCTTCTGACCTTCGCGAACCGTCACTCCGGTGAGATTACCATAGGTAATGAAATATTTACCCTGTTTTATACAAACAATTTCCATATTTCCAATAGAACTTATGAACTTAACCTCTCCCGAAGAAATTGATTTTACGGCATCGCCAATATTGGTTTCTATGCCAATACCGTCACTTGGAATGACCACTTTATCAATAATGTTATTTCCGAATTTAATAACAATCAATCCTTTATCTACCGGCCAGGGTAAATTACCCTTATTACGTTCAAAGTCTTCTGACTCAAGAATCACGTCCGGCGCATTTTCAAGTACACTGTTCGGCCTGGTATTGGTTTTAGGCGCAGTGGCGGCAGGTTTTACAATCGTAGCCGGTTCCTGTTTTGGCGGTTCTGCTTTGGCTACCGGTGGTGTAGTGGTTACAGGCGGCTGAGTAGTCGTTCCCGTATTATTTTTGGCTGCCTCCGCTTTTTCAGCAGCAATTCTATCACGCTCTGCTTTTTGAGCAGCGGCACGCTCGGCCGCAATTCTGTCCTGCTCAGCTTTTCTGATCGCTGCCGCTTCCGCTTCTTTTCTTTTACGCTCCTGTTCCGCTTTTATTTTAGCAGCTGCAATTTCCTGCTGGATCATTTTTTGAATGGTCTGCTGCACTTTTTTACGCTCCGCTTCCTTCTTATTGGCAAATGCCACTAATTCCTTTTCCTGACCGCGAATGTTGGTCATTACTTTATCCTTCTCTTTCTTAGAAGTTTCCAGTTCTGCCATATGCACTTTTTGCTCAGCCAGTGCATCCGTCTTTTTTTGACGTTTGTCCTTCAAAGAATTCAGTTTACCCTGCAGGGCATCCTGGGCCCTTAAAATATCTTCAGATTTTTTCTCACGATAGCCACGATAGGTTTTCAAATATTGCATGCGACGCAAGGCGTCACCGAAATTTTCACTTGAAAACAAAAAGTTCAGTAAATCGAAACTCGTCCGGTTTTTATACGCGTAGATAATGCTTTGCGCATATTGTTCCTTTAAAATATCGATCTCCGACTTTAAAGTATCAATGTCTCTGTATGTTTTTATAATATCTTTTTCAACATAATAAACCTCTCCCTTGATATTGGTGATCATAGAGTTTCTTAAGTTGATATCTTTTTCTATTACCCGTAATTCACCTAAAACGGTCGTTTTACCTTCACGCGTCGTTTTAAGTTGCGCTTTCGTATCTTCAATCTCCTTTAACAATTGCTCTCTTTTACGTTGCAGCTCTTCCTTTGTCTGGGCATGTATATGTACCGTAACAAAAAAAGCGGCAGTAAAGAGCACAAGTATTTGTTTGAGTTTTTGCATGTAATTGTATTTTTTACAGATACCAAAAGTTGATAAAAAATTTATAACGACTTAAAATCAATTATATTTCATCAAACATTTAATAATTTGCTACTATAACAAACTATTAAGGGATTAACTTATAGTTTTTTGGTACAATAAAAGGAAAAGTTTGCGGCTCGTTAAATGTATTTTGCTTAAAATCCAGCTTCACGCTTATTTTAGATTTCTCACTTACATTAATCTCTCTTTTAGCGCTAAACATAATTGAATCCGGTAATGCCTGGTAATTATCGTATGTAATATCGCAGGTACGGCTCCTGGTATCTATTACATCATCTAATTTCATATTTGCAATGAGATTGTTAGCTTTATTAATAGCAATCAATGATTTAAAAAACACTGTTTTACCCACTGCATGCAAATATTTTTCCCCATACCTTACAGAAGAAAATGTTTCCGGCAAAAATACCGGGTTACCTATCAGCAAATCCTGGAGCGTATAAAAATCAACCGGTAACTGTATCAGTTCCTGCAAATATTCCATTGACTTGTAAGAGATTTCCTTATCAAGTTTATTCATGATAGATACAGAATCCGGTTTTACCAGTATCCTGAAACCTTCTATAGATAATGCGCCGGTTAATGACAGCCATATAATACTATCCTTTTGCATCCTTATATGCAGCGTCGCATCTGTTTTTTTGCCTTTACCATCTATAAAATCCACTTTGGCTTTACCATTAAAAAAGCGGAAATCAATTTTTGTAGCAGCCACTTTATTGTGAATTTCCTGGTTAATGGTCATAGAGTCTGCACCATCGCTGGGATTCGGTAACACAATAACTTTGGCTGTATCCGCTGTATTTACCGCATTCTGTATTTTTTTTACTGGACGGCAGGATGTGGCGAACATGGCTGCTGAAACAACGCCAATTAATACACTTTTTATAAAATAATTTGTCAAAACGCTTCTTTTAATACTTAATTATTGCTTACCCGTATGGCCGAAACCACCTGCACCTCTTTCAGAAGCAGATAATTCATCCTGGCTTACCCATTCTAATTTACCAACCTCCTGCAATACCATCTGCGCAATTCTATCACCATCATTAATAGTTTGTGGTTCATTGCTTAAATTAACCAAAATCACTTTTATCTCCCCGCGGTAATCGCTGTCAATCGTACCTGGCGTATTTAAACAGGTCAGGCCCTGTTTAGCTGCCAATCCACTTCTCGGGCGAATCTGGATTTCCCAGCCATCAGGAATCTCAAGGAAAAGACCAGTTGGCACTAGTACCCTTTCCAAACTTTTAAGTGTAATGCTTTCCGCAATGTTTGCGCGTATATCTAAACCGGAAGCGCCTGTAGTGGCATAAGCCGGCAATGGATGTTTCGATGTATTTTTTATACCTACCTGCATATTTGCAATGTTAGTTTATTTAGCTTTTTTTACCGGCTTTTTAATCATAAAATTTTAATAAGCCTGAAAATTGAGAAGGAAACCTATTAACCGGCAAACCTGGATTTACCACGCATCAAAACCTCAATCATCAATTTAGCTTTCGATATTCTCAATATCTTTTTCGTCAAATATTTTTTTAGACTTTTGTTGCTTACCTCTTAACCGGATGTTCAACATTTCCACAGTTAAGCTGAAAGCCAGACAAGAATAAATAATGCTTTTGCTGATATGTTGATGTATACCCTCAGCAACAAGTAAAACGCCGATCACCACTAAAAAGCTCAAAGCCAGCATTTGTAAACTTGGATGTTTATTAATAACCCTGCTGATAGCACCGGCAAAAAGCATCATCGCTCCTATTGCAATAATCACCGCAATGATCATTATTAACACATCATCCACCAGCCCTACAGCGGTTAAAATAGAATCCAGTGAGAAAACAAGATCAATAACAATTATTTGAAGGATAATACCTATGATATTATTGGCCACTTTTTTAGCAGTACTTTCATGGTGCGCTTCACCCACCTCACGCATTTTAGAATTTATTTCCAGGGTACTTTTCACTATTAAAAACAATCCGCCTGCTAACAGGATAATATCTTTCCAACTCAGGCCTAATGGCTCATCGTTATTGATCGGTGCCAGAAAAGATAATTCTACAACGGTTTCTTTAAGCCCGATGATCCAGTTAATCATTAATAGCAGCGCCACTCTGAACACCATGGCAAATAACAGCCCTATATTTCTTGCTCTTTTTTGTTGATTTTCAGGTAGTTTATTAGAAATAATAGATATAAATATGATATTATCCACCCCTAAAACAATTTCCAAAAAAATAAGGGTAAGTAAACTCACCCAAATGCTGGGTTGCGAAAAATCCGGTATGTGAAGTTCAGTCAGCCAATTCATAATAACAGGTATTTAATTTTATTTATGTGAATATAAATTATTTCCACATGACATAACATTTTGCCAGTACAGGCAAAACAATCATTCCCCACCAGGCGCCATACCAATCTGTAATCCCGGTTAGTACACCGCAAAAAATAATTAAATAAATAGGGTAAAGAATTAATAACAAGGCAAAAAGAATACTATCATAAAAGACACTTCCCGCCGTTTTCTTCTTTGCAAAACTTTGCAGCGGCAAATAGAGTGGCGCGTGTAATACTGCCCCCAGCAGTGCCGGTACCGCTAACAAAACTTTTGCCGCCATCGTTGTTTTCAACGGCTTATAATCATATGCTTTATTATCGGAAAGCTCCAGCAGTTGCTTCGTCGTTTCCGCATTAATGGCATTTATACCGGCCGCCGCACTGGCACTGCTGTCCTGTATCGTTTTATCAAAAGGTTGGCCAAACCTGATATCTATCGTTTTACCAAAAGTTTTGTAGGAAGAATATTCCAACCATACAGGAATTACTTTTACATCCACATTGTCATTCCAGCAGGACTGCATAATCCTGGGACCTCCTTTCTTTAAAGGCAACAGGAGTTCTTTTTGATTTTCACACAAGCCCTCCACAAAAATCAACAATGTTTCATTACTTTTAAGTACCTCTATACTTTTTTCCTGGGATTCATCATTTAAAAAAAGCTTGTCTTTACCATCCCTGATCCTGTACATAGGAATCATTTTCAGCTGGTGCAGAATGCTTCTTATTTTCGGATTTTTAAAGACATCCCCCCTTGTTATAAACCATGTACCCTGTTGCATCTGGCTACCAACCAGCATGGCATCAAACAAAGCATTAGGATGATTCACTGCCAATACAGTTGGCCCGGTTACTTTTAAATGCTCTTTATTAAAAATTCTTATCTTTTTCGTAAATAATGGTAAAGCAATATTTACCCATATTTTCACAATAAAATATAACATATGCGGCAAAAATATTCAAATTACGCAATCGTTAATTGAATCCTGAAGATAAATCCTATCCTGTTGACCAAATATTTGTCAATCTTTAGTAATACAACTCGTTAAATTCAATTTATTCATTGCATAATTAGCTATTAATTTATACTTTCGAGATGCCGTTTTTTAAGGCAATGAGCAATGAATTTAAATATTAAGTGGGTTCTAAGTTTTTTAATGCTGCTGACAGGTTTTGCTGTAAACGGGCAAAGTTTTAAAACAATAGCCAATCGCCTGGAAATGGCTATAAATGAAACGGTGGAAGTAGCATTTGAAGCATCAAATGCCGATATCAGCAATGTGCGCGTACCCGACTTTACAGACTGGTCAATAGTTGGCGGCCCAATGCAAATGCAATCCTCCTCTAATATCAATGGCGTTTCCAGTACCACCATCAGTATCAAATACTACTTATCGCCTAAGAAAGCAGGCAAACTAACAGTACCCGGAGCCGGTGCATCCATAAACGGTAAACAGGTTACAAGCAATACGGTGGTCATTAATGTTAGTTCAAAACCGGTAAAAGACCCTCAGCAATCTTCAATGTCCGTACAAAGCAGTCCGTTTGCAGGATTATTCGACCAGGAGCTGGAACCCGTTCACGGAGACGATGACCTGGAGTTTTATTTAAATGAGAATGCCAACATCGATCAGATCATTAATAACAACGTTTTGGTAAAAGCCCGGCTGGACAAAAACGTGGGCTATATGGGAGAAGTTTTATTAATAGAATACAAACTTTACTCAAGGGTAATGATGGACGCTGAAGTCAAAAAATTCCCTATGTTTTCCGGTTTTTCCACCATTGATTTAATGGATGCGCATTACGGAAGTACCACTTATGAGATGCTTAACGGCAAAAGATACCGTGTACAAAGCATCAGGAAACTGCAAATGTACCCGTTACAATCCGGCACTTTAACCATCGATCCATTGCAATTAAGTGCCAATTGCAACTTTATGTATAAGCATAACAGTAAACTGGTAAAAGTAAACAGGACCATCAGCAGTCAGCCGGTATCCGTACAGGTACTACCTTTCCCCCCAGACTCCTCTATAAACAATTTTACAGGTGCGGTAGGGAATTTTGATCTGCAGGCGCAACCGGTGAACAAGACCATTAAAAGGCAGGAAGCAGTTAAGATTGTAGTAAAAGTTACAGGACAAGGCAACTGGTCGATGGTACAGAAACCAGTTATCAACTGGCCGGAAGGGCTGGAAGTGTTCGAGCCAAAAATAGAAGAACGCCTCGATAGCCAGGCTGTTCCTATTCGTGGAGAGAAGTTTTTCATTTACACCATTTCTACCAATAAACCCGGTTTAATGCAACTACCGGAAGCAAAATTCACCTACTTTAACCCGGAATTAAAAAAATACGAAACAAAAAACATTGCATTGCCCGCATTAAATGTAAGCAATGAAATAATGGTGAATGCCAACTTTGATAACCAGGGCAGCTTAGACCCCACCGATATTTTTAAATCTGTTATAAAATGGGGCGCACCCCTTGCAGCGATTATCCTGTTAGGATTTCTTCTATATAGAATGAAAAGCCATAAAGCCGAAAAAGCAATCGTTGTTCAGGATGCAGGTGCAGACAATGTTGAGGAGTCCGCAATAGTAAGCAATCATTTAAACAATGAAGAACCAGTGATTCCTCCATCTGAAAACCCGGGTAATTATGAACAATATATGCCAAAAACGGAAGTTCCGTCCGGCGAAAATTCACTGTCGGAAACAGAAAAGATAAATGAAGCGTCAGAAACATTGAACGATGTAGATGTAAATGCGCAGCTATACTTCCAGCAATTGAAAAGAGATATTCTCGCTTACCTGGAGGCAAAAAATATCCGGTTAAATGATGCCATACCGGAATCTGACGTGAATAATGAACTGCAAAATCTGCTAAATACCTGCGATAAATACATTTATGCACCTTTTCAAACTTCGGTAAATGCAAAAGAGTGGAATGAAAAATGGCAGTTAATTAAGCAACAAATATAAGGTGAAGGAAAATATCGCTTTATACGTTGATGGGAACATAAATGTCATCAATTTTAAGGAATAGGAGCTGTAACAGGAGCCGCATAAAATCCGGGAAAAAAGTTTTCCAATTTTTTTTGATAAAACTGTAACTTTTATTTTCAACACCCGTTATACTATAAAACACACACAAGCGAAACAATTATAATGACTGCCAACGAGTACAATATTTGTGTAAAAGAATACGCCGACAATGTTTACAGATTCATATATAAAAATATGCGTCATGTAGAAGATGCGGAAGATGTTGTACAAACGGCATTCCAGAAAATGTGGGTGAATAAAGATGAGGTTGAATTTGAAAAAGCAAAATCTTATTTATTTACCATTGCTTACCGACAGATGATAGATAACCTGCGTAAAATTAAACGCATCCATCATAAGGAGGAAATGCCGGAAATGATCCTCGGCAGCACACAACAAAGCAACCCGTTTCTGAAAAAAGCATTAAATGAAGCGCTTAACACACTAACAGACACACAGCGACATTTAGTAATGCTGAAAGATTACGAAGGGTACAGCTACGCGGAAATTGCAGATATAATGGAACTGAGCGAAAGCCAGGTAAAAGTATACCTGCACCGCGCAAGAGCAATCCTGAGAAATTACCTGGTAAGCAAAGAAAATGTAGTATAACCACAAAAATTAAACGTACAAAAATGATAAACCGTTCAAACTATAGCGACTATTTTATGCTGTATGCAGATGGAGAGCTGGATGCCCTTCAGATGCAAATAGTAGAAGCATTTGTTGCTGAGAACAATGATTTGAGCGCGGAGTTCGATTTGTACCTTGAAACGAAGATCACCCCGGACGAACACATAAGCATGCCAGATAAAAGCATGCTCCTGAAACCGGAGATCTGGGACACAGAAAACCTGACAGAAGAACAATCCGCTTTATTAAGTTTTGCAGACAGTGAGGGCAGTAAACCCCATACTACAAACTTAAATATTGAGGCTGAATGGTCCCTGCTGCAAAAAACATTACTGCCCGCCGAAGTAGTAGCAATGCCTCATAAAGAAAAATTGTATAGAAAAGAAAGCCAAAGAAAACCGATTTTTATACTCTACGCAAAACGCATCGCAGTTGCTGCCGCCTTTTTATTGGCAGGAATGTTCCTGGTAGAAAAAATGACTACCAATGAGACGATTTCCACACCAGAAAGCATTGCTTCTGTAACTGAGACGCCTGAAAAACCAAAAGAGACTCCCGTTACAACAAATGTACCGGCAACAAATACCAATGCGGATAAAGACCCCGAAATAACACCGGTTAATAACGTTCCGGGAAAAACAGTACCGGTATTAGCACAGAATACAGCAACTGATCATCAGCAAAAACCGGCTGAATTAAGTACCGGCACCACAAATGCAGGGAAAAAGACAGAATACCAGGATAACATTGTTAATCCTGACCATAACGATGCCATTACAAATGTTGCAAGTATGCGTCAGTCAAATGAATCGGTGATCCAGGTTAAAAACCAGGCACCCACTCAAAATATCCTGCAGTTAAAAACCAACGCTGTCGATACTAAAGAAATCGAACTGAAAGTAAATCCGGCCAATACTTACACAGCAAACGTTGTAACAGAAGTAAAAGATGAAGCAGCAGTAGCTGAAGACGAAGCTGAGTATATATATATTGTGGGCTCTAAAGTGAAAAAACAAAAATTCCGTGGTATTGCACGTACAATAAACAGGGGAATCGATAAAATAGTCAATCCAACCAAACGACAAGCAAACGTAAACGAATAGTATTTAAAATAGATTACAAACAATTTTCAACACACATTTATGAAAAAGATTTTTATTGCAACAGCACTTCTGTTGGCAACAGGCTACGTTAATGCCCAAACCGACACTACCGGCACACAAAAAGTAGATACCGTACGCATTGGCGGAATGGTCATTGTAAAAAAAGACGGCCAGAACGGCCAGGATGGAAAAAACAATGTATCCGTACAAATAGGCGGAAAAGCCAGCAGGAAAAATAAAAAAACAACCACTACCTGGGGCGTAGTAGATTTAGGTTTCAATAATATTACAGATAAAACCAATTACGGTTCTGCAGAAACACAAGCCTTTACAGGCAATGCGACTCCCGCATTCAGTGAGAATGACTTTACATTGAAAAACAATTCATTAAACGTAAATGTCTGGATCGTAAGACAACGTTTAGGCATTTCAAAAGATAACAAATTCAACTTCACATGGGCAGTAGGTATTGAAACCAATAACTACAAATTTGAAAATAACGTCAGCTTTTTAAAAGGAGCAGCACCTCAATATGTAAAACGTGATGATATTGAGTTCAAGAAAAACAAACTGGCCACATCTTACTTAACCGTTCCTGTAATGTTAGGATTTAACGCCAAACCAAACAGAGGAGGATTCTCTGTAAATGCAGGCGCTTCCATCGGCTACTTATACAGCAGCCGTAATAAACAAATAAGCGATGCAAGAGGAAAAGAGAAAAACAAAGGCAACTTTAATTTAGAGCCTTGGAAATTAAGCCTTGTAGGTGAAATTGGCTGGGGAAGTGTAAAAGCCTACGGTACTTATACACCAAAAAGCATTTTCAAATCCGGCCTGGACTTTCAACCGTATGCAGTTGGTATCCGTTTAATGGGCTGGGATTAATTCAAAAGCTTCATCAAATAATTAAAACCGTTGTTAACAAGTGTTACAACGGTTTTAATTATTTGATTTATCTCGCAATGGCAACTATACTCCAAAAGTCAGCATCAATCACCAGAAGAATATCCAAATAACAAAACCCCGACCATTATCCGATCCGGTAACATCCAAAATGGACATTAATGCTATTAAACCACAAGACTTGGTAACACTTAAATGCTACCAGGCCCATCATCAGCCAATCGGAATCATTAACCCTTAGCTTCCCTTTTCTTATTCACAACCAGCGAAGTGATCACTGTAATCACTAAAACAGATGCCACAAATGCCAGAGAATGTATAGACTTGATATGGAAAACCGGGGACACCACCATTTTCAGACCGATAAATGCCAGTATAATTGCCAGTCCATACTTTAATAAACTGAATCGGTCCATAAAGTTCGCCAACAAAAAGTATAAAGACCTTAAACCTAAAATGGCAAAAATATTAGACGTATAAAGAATAAACGGGTCATCAGGCGCAATTGCAAATATTGCCGGGATACTATCCACCGCAAATATTAGGTCCGTCATTTCTATCACCGCAATTACCGTCAATAAAGGCGTTGCCACTCTCACACCATTTTCAACCGTAAAAAATTTAGCGCCGTCAAACTTATTGGTTACTTTAAAAAACCTGCTCACAATTCTCGCACCCATGTTTTTCGTAAAATCTTTCTCTTCACCATCCTCATCATTACTGAACCAGGATTTTATACCTGCATAAATCAGGAATACACCAAAAATAGTAAGCACCACATTTATCCTGATATTTTCAAAGCCCAGCAAATTCATTGGTTTCAGGTAAGTATTATTGATGATCTCCACACCGGCAAAAATAAAAATTGCCCTGAAAATTAATGCGCCGATCACCCCCCAGAACAATACCTTATGATGAAGAATTTTAGGTACTTTAAAAAATCCCAGCACCAGTACAAATACAAATAAATTATCTACAGACAACGCCTTTTCTATCCAGTAAGCACTTTGGAATTGAGAGAATTTCTCTACACCAAGCCCTTTCGCATCCTGCTCAAAAATGTAATAAATAATACCGCTGAAGATCATTGCCAGGCTAATCCAGACCAATGACCAGGTTAAAGCCTCCTTGCTACTGACCTCATGACTCTTCTTATTAAAAACCCCCAGGTCCAATAGCAACATGACTATTATTACAACAGAAAAAATGGTGATTACTCCCGGATGTGAAACTAAACTGGCACTTAATAACATGGTATAAAAATATTGAATGCAAATCTATAGCATTATACCACATTAACTATATAAATTTATCTTATAGCGGCACGCTTATATAATCACCTCGTAATATCTGTGGGTACCAATGTATCCAGCCTGGGTACAACTATTATAGAATCCGGCTTATTTACTAATTGACTGCTATCAATAATTGGCTCCGGCTCAATAGCGAGTTCCCCAGTAATATATTCTGGGCGGGGAGGTGCAATCATCATGCCCATAATCTCAGTACCACACTCTATTGGAGGAAGAGGAACGACTGGTATCACCGGCTCGCCCAAAACCACATTCATACTGTCAATAGTCCCAGGCTGGTTAATGGTCGAATCCACCTTTACAACAGGAACCACCTCACCCGAAGTATGATTATTACAGGCCACCAATTGAAAAACAGTAAAAGTATAAATAGCAAGACGCGCAAGTCTCGAAAAAGGAAGCCGGCCAATAAACAACAGCCAGTTGTTTTCTTCAGTCACTACCCCAGGCTTTTTCAATTGTTCAACTTTAAGCCTTCCGCAGGTTTTGCTGTTATTTTTCAGGTACTGCAAAATATCATCCGGTTCCCAATCAGTAAAATCAACAACAATCTTTTCGCAGGCGCCACAGTAACGGCCATTTTGTTGCGCCATCATACCACTCCAGTTTTCGTGGCAAGGATTCGGGATTTGTATCGGCAAGTTCATCATTCACAGGTTTTGTACATAAGATGTAGAAACCAATAAAATTCCACAACCGATGAAACCACCGCCAATTCAATAACCCTTCATATGATCTTCTTTTTTTATTGAGCCGTCTTTCGTACTACTATTAAACAGCGTTGTGTCACTCCCTTGTACAGCAGCATACCCACTCCCCCGCCTCAAAGCAAAGAGCCATCAAAAAAACAATAATAAAATCGTAAGAATAATATGTTGCAGCCCGTGGTAAAACTAATACCAGTAATAAAGCACAAAGGAAGGGTATAATAAAGCAATACCTGCTTAAAAGACATACAGGAAAAAGCAATAGTTGCGGAGTTATCAGCATCCCGGAATAAATATTCAGGAAAAACCGGTAACCCCGCAAATAATTATCTGTAAACGTGGCCCATTTTTTCAGCCTTATCTTTTATATACTTTTCGTTATAAGGGTTAATATGTGGCGTTATTGAAACAGTATCCACAATTTCAATACCGTAACCATCAATACCGGCACGTTTTTTAGGATTATTAGTGATCAAACGCAGCTTATTCGCATTTAAAAAACGCAAAATCTGTGCACCAACACCGTATTCACGGGCATCACCTGGAAGACCCAATTGAAGGTTCGCTTCCAAAGTATCAGCACCCTGCTCCTGCAGTTTATATGCTTTCAGCTTATTTACCAGGCCAATGCCGCGGCCCTCCTGGTTCATATACAAAACCAGTCCCTTACCTTCCGCTTCAATCATTGAAAGCGCATCTGCCAGCTGGTCACCGCAATCACAACGTAGGCTGCCAATAATATCACCGGTAAAACAACTGCTATGTACACGCGTCAATACAGGCTCATCTGCCGCCCAGGTACCTTTAATAATAGCAAGATGCTCACGGTCGGTAGATTTATCGTGGAAAGCCTTCATTGTAAAATGCCCGTATTTTGTAGGCATGTCCACACTCACGATCTCCTCTATCAGGCACTCCTTTTGCAAGCGGTAAGCAATCAGGTCCTTGATAGAAATAATGCGCAAATTGTGTTTTTTAGCAATCACTTCCAGTTCAGGCAACCTCGCCATAGAACCGTCTTCATTCATTACCTCTATTAAAACACCAGCCGGCTCAAAACCAGCCAGTACCGACAGGTCAATAGCAGCTTCCGTATGTCCTGCACGACGTAAAACACCACCATCTTTAGCTTTCAGTGGAAATATATGACCCGGACGGCCCAATTCCTCCGGTTTAGTATCCGGGTTAATTAAAGCTTGAATTGTTTTAGACCGGTCCGATGCAGAAATACCCGTAGTACAGCCATAACCCAGTAAATCTACCGATACAGTAAACGCAGTTTCGTGAGTAGCCGTATTATTACTCACCATCATGTTCAGCTTTAACTCCTCACAACGCTCGGCTGTAAGCGGCACGCAGATCAGTCCGCGGCCTTCTTTCGCCATAAAGTTTACCGCTTCCGGTGTGGCGTGACGGGCAGCAATAATAAAATCACCTTCGTTCTCTCTGTCATCGTCATCCACCACTATTATCATTTCGCCATTTTTAATAGCTTCAATAGCGCTTTCTATCGTATCTAACATTTTTTATCTCCTTTTTTAACAGGTGCAAAGCCTGATTGTTCTATGGCAGTTTTTTAGAAATGCAAAGTTCGTACAGTTTTATTATATAACCTATACTCTAAAAAAAATTAAGATTTTGTAGTAATATTTTAAGTTACTGCTTAAAAAACGGGGGTAATTACCAGTTGCGTCAACGATAGGTTCACCTCCTTTAGGCTGTTGCCGAGCTTAACAAGCAACCGGTAGCGACCACTAATCCAGCCAGCTTTGCATATATGATTCATTTTCAATTGCCATCGCTTGCTTTGTTAATCTTAAAGGATGAAAAGTATCTACCATTACAGCCAGTTCTCCCGTACTCGTCTGCCCGATCGATTTCTCTACCGTACCAGGGTGCGGACCATGCGGAATACCACCGGGATGTAATGTAATCATACCTTTGGTAACGTGTTTCCTGCTCATAAAATCACCGTCAACATAATAAAGGACCTCATCGCTGTCAATATTGCTGTGGTTATAAGGCGCAGGAATACTTTTCGGATGATAGTCGTATAAGCGGGGCACAAATGAACAGATCACAAAATTGTGTGCATCAAACATTTGATGTACCGGTGGTGGCTGGTGTACACGGCCCGTAATCGGTTCAAAATCATGAATGCTCACAGCATAAGGATAACAGCAGCCATCCCACCCTACAACATCAAATGGATGGTAAGCATAGGTAATAGCATGTTGTTTACCTTTCTTTTTCGTCTGGATAAGAAAACTGCCTTTCTCATCTTTTGCCGCTACTAACTTCGGCGTTCTTATATCCCGCTCGCAATAAGGAGAATGTTCCAGCAATTGCCCGTACTTACTCAAATAACGCTTTGGCGGTACAACAGGGCTGAAAGATTCTACAATAAACAAACGGTTATTGGGATCATTAAAATGAATCTGGTAAATGGTACCCCTCGGAATCACCAGGTAATCGCCATAACCAAACTCAATATTGCCATATTGCGTAAGGAGCGTTCCTGTGCCCACATGTATGAATATCACTTCATCGGCATCAGCATTTTTCACAAAATACCCGGTGGTACTTTCCTGCGGTGCGGCTAGTGTTATATGCACATCATTATTGGCCATAACAATTTTACGGCTTTCCAGGTAATCTTTTACAGGCGGTACATTAAACCCTTCCAGGCAGCGATGGCGTAATGTGACTTCTTCCGCAAAATCCGGGCTTACATCTATCGGTTCTGCAGCATCTATAATGGCCGTTGGCGGATGGTTATGGTACAGCAATGAATAATCGCTGCTAAATCCCTCAGTAGAAAATAATTGTTCTGAATATAAACCACCGTCAGGTTTTCTGAACTGTGTATGTCGCTTATGAGGCACTTGCCCCTGTGATGTATAGAATGGCATAAAGCAAATTCGTTAAATATATAGAATCGTTAATCAAAGGCATTCCAACTGCCCGTTACAAATGTAGGCTTTTCAATATTTTTTTTACACTAAAAACGGAATTTATACAGCTTATGTGCCGATAAACAGAATATGAAACTGATGAACAGTATTCAAAAAGATAAAGGGCTCCGGCACGCGTTGGTGGCGAGGAACGAGCCAGTGCGACGCAGGAGCACCGAGCGCAGCGGAGCCATAAGCCCGCCGTACTGAAGATGAACAACGATGATATGCGGATAGCCCCGAATTTACAAATGGATGGCAGCATCAGGTAATTACAGTATTGTTGAGCATTATTTTTAATTTAGTTTGCAGGCATGAAGTTATTCAGATACGGGCTTAAGGGCCAGGAAAAACCTGGTATTTTACTGGATGGAGAACACTTTGATATTTCCGGATTTGGTGAAGATTATACCAATGATTTCCTGGCAAATAATGGATTAAACAGGTTACGTTCTTATGTGGACGAGAACAGGAACGAACTGGTGCCCGTACCGGAAAATGTACGAATCGGCTGTCCCCTGGCAAATCCAGCAAAGATCATCTGCACCGGACTTAATTATTACGACCATGCGGTAGAAACGGGATTCTCTACCGAATCCGAACCGATTTTGTTCTTAAAAGCAATCTCTGCATTAAACGGCCCATTCGACGGCATCACCATCCCTAAAACATCTACCCAACCGGATTGGGAAACCGAACTGGCCATTGTGATTGGTAAAAATTGTACCAATATAGATCCCACTGAGTATAACAATATAATAGCCGGTTATGTACTCATAAATGATGTGAGTGACAGGGCTTTTATGAAACACCGCGGCGGCACCTGGGATAAAGGAAAAGGCGCCAATACATTTGCACCTGTAGGGCCGTATTTCGTGACCGCAGATGAAATTCCAGACGTTAATAACCTGCATATATGGCTGAAACTGAACGGACAACTCATGCAGGACAGCAATACCAGCCAGTTCATTTATAAACCTGATTTCCTGGTAAGCTACACTTCTGAATTTTTCGGGTTAAATGCAGGCGACATCATTGCCACAGGTTCCCCTGCCGGTACTGGCATCGGGCAGAATCCACAACGCTTTCTGAAACCGGGTGATATTATTGAATACGGTATTGAACATTTAGGCGTGGCTAAGCAGTTGATTACTGCTTATAAATAAGTGGTTGGGTATAGAAACCTTTAGTAAAATACCTGGTAAGCCACTAACAATCTGTTCAAAAAAATGATGCTTAAAAATATGATGAAACCTTTACTGATTAAAGGTTGAAAGGGTTTCAATGAAAGCGTTTTCATTGAAACCTTTTTTTGTAAAAAATGGTCAAAAAAATGCCCGGTTTGTAAAGGACAATCAGTAATACAATAGGGAAAGCAGCAGATAAAAATCGGAACCCAGATCTTTATTTTGGAGAATTAATATACAATACCGATTTTTAATCTTTCCAATCAAAAGGAAAAACGGACGCTTTTGAAGAATACCCAAACACTTAACGGCAAGTAGAATTTGTGGCTGGCGTTATTTCAAAAACGGAACAATCAATAAGAAAGGTGTATTACCACAAATTGCTAAACATATGACCATCGAACAAGTTTTTAAAGACAAAACAATAAAGGCCAAAGCAAAAGTCGCTCTTATTGGCGAATGGATATTAAACAACGAATTGCCATTAGAAGAATTATTAACCTTTGCCGAAAAACAAAAACCGGTTGATAAAGCTAGCTGCATAGAAGCCGTTGAATATGCCACAAAAAAGACGCCTGCAATTGCAGATGACAACCTTTTCGCTTATGTAACAAAAGCATTGAAAGAGGATGAACCAAGAATCAAATGGGAGAGTGCAAAGGTGATTGGTAACGTCGCCGTTTTATTTCCCACACAGTTAAACAAAGCCATTCAAAATCTTTTGTCAAATGCAGAAAGCACAGGAACAGTCGTTCGCTGGGCTACAGCTTATGCCCTGGCAGAAATATTAAAATTAAAAACAGATAACAATAAAATGCTTTTACCCAAAATAGAAGCGCTATGCGAAAAAGAAGAGGATAATGGTGTAAAGAAAAAATACCTGGATGCACTCAAAAAAGTAAAAAAATAAAATCACATAAATAACACCACTATACAATCTGAAATCTTAACCGGCCTTTTTTAGTATATCAGAAAGATTGCCCTGGCATATTAGAAAAAACTATTTTTGCGCCAAGAATATAAGCGGCAATGAATACTTATCAGGAAACACTGGATTATCTTTTTGCACAACTGCCCATGTTTACAAGAATCGGGGCGGTGGCTTACAAAAAAGACCTGGACAATACTTTAGCATTGTTAGCAGCGTTAGACAATCCCCATAAGAAATTTAAAAGCATCCATATTGCCGGCACTAATGGCAAAGGCAGTACATCCCATATGTTAGCAGCCATTTTACAGGCCAATGGTTACAAAACCGGGTTATACACTTCCCCCCATTTAAAAGATTTCAGAGAGCGGATAAAGATTAATGGAGAATGCGTAAGTGAGGCATTTGTGATTGCATTTACCGAAAAAGTAAAACCGCTGATTGAACGGATCCAACCAAGCTTTTTTGAGTTAACTGTTGCAATGGCATTCGAATATTTTGCATACCGGGATATCGACATCGCAGTGATAGAAACAGGCCTCGGTGGCCGTTTGGATAGTACCAATGTCATTACACCCTTAATGTCAGTGATCACAAATATAGGCTTCGATCATGTCCAGATACTAGGCAATACACTACAGGAAATAGCCATTGAAAAAGCAGGCATCATTAAGCCATCTGTTCCCGTAATTGTAGGAGAATACCTGGCGGAAACCAAACCCGTATTTGAGCAGAAAGCCGCCCTGGAAAATGCCCCTGTTTACTTTGCAGAAGACTTGTTAACAATAGAAGACACGGAGCAGGAAATAAACCGGCTCCTGGTAAAGCTAAAATCTATAGAAGGAACTATTTATGTACTATCCTCAGACCTGGCAGCTATATACCAGCAAAAAAATATCCGTACGGTTTGGCAATCGGTGCTTGTATTAAATCAATTAATCAAATTAGATATAGCAAAAGCAATCACCGCATTGCAAAATGTAATGTTGACTACCGGTTTGGCTGCACGTTGGCAGGTTATCAAAACAAATCCCTACGTGGTATTGGATGTTGGTCATAATGTAGATGGGATACAACAAATTCTGGAGCAGGTTAAAATCTTAAAAGCAAAAAATAAAATCCTGCCCGATGCCGGTATTCATATTGTAATGGGCATGGTAAAAGATAAAGATATTACCGCCGTATTATCTGTTTTGCCAGTAACATTCCATTACTATTTCACCAATGCCCATTTACCAAGAGCCATGCCGGTAAATGAACTGCAGGCACTGGCAGCAAACTTTAATCTTATCGGGAATGCATACGACCATGTGAATACTGCATTAGAACATGCAGAAGCAATTGCTGATAAACAAGATCTGATTATTGTTTGTGGCAGTGTGTTTGTAGTTGGAGAAGTTGATATTTAATTAAACCTTAGATACTTTATAAAGACAGTTTTTATCAGGCGCTGGCATCTCCGGGAATCCTATTCAAAAGCAGTCCGGCGTGCTTATGGCTCCGCTAACGCTCGGTATTTGTTTTAAAGAATATACCAAATGGTATATTCTTTAAAACAAATACTACCTCCTTCGTCGGTACCAACGCATGCCGCAGCCCATCATCAGTTGTACTACTATTAAACAAAATATACCAAACGGTATAAAAAACAAAAAAGACCGGTATTAAAATTCAGCAGTTCACAACAATCAATATAATAACTATTTACCCACCTGCCCGGTTAATAAGAACTAATTATTAAACGTTCCGATACAACAGCAGCTAGCCAATGAATAGCGCATTTCACTTTGAAGTAATTAGGCCTTTTGTTTTAACAATGGTTCTTACATGATACGATGTACACCTAAAGTTGACGGGTAAACAAATAATAACATCCAAAACCCACATTAAAATAGAATACAAATGCACAAAGGCTGCGTTGGGTGTCGGTAGCGCCCCAGCGCCAGTACGACTCAGGAGCACCGGGCGTAGCAGAGCCATAAACACGACGGCCTGTCGTTTAATCACCTATTCCAGGCTGATAGTCCATAAAATTCAATCTTAAATAAGACAAATAATTTGCTTAAATATCAAAATAAATCGAAAAAAAATCATCCTATTCATTCAATAACCGAAAGCAAAATGCACTACAGTACCATCTATTTGCTTTCAAATTTAATGCAAACGTTCCCGTAGAAATAAAATGTACTAATGACAATTAAAGTTTTCGAAACTTTATATTTGTAATCGATTGCAAAACGATTGCGAAAAGCTATTTACTCATTTTACATAATCTAATGCCTTATGAAGTTCAATTTTACTCGTAAGAGTATAGCGGCTTTGTCTATTACCGCCATACTCAGTACCGGCCAGTTAATGGCGCAGAATACTCCGGTTATTAAGATTGATTTAGACCAGACCGGCCGCCCCACTGCCGAAGTAACGGAGCCCGGTTATATTGCCTGGCCACTGAAAACAGCACTTGCAGATAGTTTAAGCATTGTACAGAGAAACAGCCTGAATGAAATAACAGATAGTGTTCAGGTAAAATTTACAAGAATAGGAGAATTTGGCACCAACCTCAGGACCAACTGGTATAAAGCAGGTATTGAAATGAAAACCTATTTTTCAAGGTTGCTTTGCGATGGTATTTATGTAGATGGTGGTAATGCCGGTGGTAAAATAGAAATGAGGATTTCCAATCTGAAACCTGGTAAGCATACAGTACTAACATACATCAACACAGTAGATAATCCTGCTACCAATACATTCAGCCCGGTGAATGTGTATTATAAAGACGTGTTAGTGGCAGAAAAAGTAAAGCCGGGCGAAAGGGTCACTGATTTTAAAAATGTTCAGTTAGTATATATTGAAGTAGATGCAGTTGCCGGCCAGGATGTTGTTATCCGGTTTGAAGCAGACAGGACCACTACTGATGCCTGGAAAAATGTAATGATCAACGGTATAGAAATTAATACGCCAAATTCTTTAAGGCAGGCACAATATCCATTTCCTAGCAACAATAACGAACATATTGCGGCAGGATCGGATAAAAGTTTAAGACTAAGCTGGACCAAAGCATTAACGGGAGCTAAACACAGGGTTTATTTTGGTCTGAATAAAGAAGAAGTACAAAATGCGACACCGGCATCGGCCACTTATAAAGGCGAGCAAACAGATACCTTTTATGTGGTAAAAGATTTATATAGCCGTAATCAATACTACTGGCGCGTAGACGAAGTAGAAGATGACGGCGACGTTACCAAAGGTGATGTCTGGTATTTTAAACCGGCGCAGTTGGCATTTAAAGATGCGGAAGGTTATGGCCGTTACGCATTAGGAGGCCGCGGCGGTAAAATTGTACGGGTAACCAACCTGAATGATGATGGCCCAGGCAGCTTACGTGAGGCGGTAACCAATGATATTGGCCCAAGAACCATTGTATTTGATGTCTCTGGTATCATTGATTTAAAAAGCCGTTTGGTATTGAGTAATAAATACGTGACCGTAGCCGGCCAGACAGCTCCTGGAAACGGGATCACCATTAAAGGTTCTCCATTTGGCATTGGCGGTCATGATGCGATCGTGCGATTTGTACGTTTGCGCCTGGGTGCAGGAGAAACTGCAGACGGTATGGGCATGAACGGCGATCATTCTATCATGGACCACTGTTCTATCAGCTGGACCATTGATGAAGCATTCAGCAGCCGCGGTGCCAAGAGCATTACATTACAAAGAACGCTGATATCTGAAGCGCTTCATATAGCAGGGCATAAAAACTATCCTGCAGGTACAGGCCACGGGTACGCGGCTACTATTGGCGGAGATACTTCTTCGTTCCACCATAATTTACTGGCTCATAACCACGGCCGTAACTGGAGCCTGGGCGGTGGCCTGGATGGTAACGCTTATTATAGCGGCCGCCTGGATATCAGGAATAATGTGGTGTACAACTGGGGCAGCCGCTCCACAGACGGCGGTGCTAATAAAGTGAACTTTGTTAACAACTATTACAAGCCGGGTGCGGCAACAACCATTTTCGTAGCACTAAGAGCACAGCATGAAAATGTAGGCTTAGGTACACAACAATATTATTTTGCAGGCAATGTAATGCCGGGAAGATTTGATGAATCCAACCAGGAAGCCGGCAGAACAATGCAGGGTACCGCCAGCTGGGAAACATGGGTGAATCAACCGTTTTTTGAATCGCATGTAAAAACACAAACTGCCTATGAGGCATACAAAAATGTATTGAGCGATGTAGGTGCCAGCCAACCTTACTTTGATTTGAATGATCAAAGAATGATCCGCGAAACCTATACCGGCACCTTTACTTACAGAGGTAGTAAAAGTAATTTACCGGGCATTATTGATACTCAGGAAGATGTAGGCGGTTACGAAGCGATCCCGGAAACAAAGCGTCCGGATACCTGGGATACAGATAAAGACGGCTTACCAGACTGGTGGGAAAAAGCAAAAGGCTTAAACCCGAACTCTGCAGGCAGTGACTACTCCGATACACATAAAGATGATAATGGGGATGGCTTTACCCAGTTGGATGAATATTTAGACTGGATGGCAAGCGCACATTACTTTATCACTAAAGGACAAAGCCTTGAAATAGATCTGTTGGCTTATGCAAAAGGTTATGCGAATGGTGCAAAATTCGTGATCAATAAATCTGACAACGGCACCGCCTCTTTAGTATCTTCAACAGACTCTAAAGTAATATTCACATCATCCGGTGACGGCTTTGCCAGCTTTGAATTTACAGTAACTGATGCAGAAGGACATACTTATACAAGGACCATTAATATCTTTATCGATTCAGAAGGTTCTTTACCTGTAACCCTTGTAACATTTACCGGTAAGAGAGAACAACCTTCAGTAGTAGCTTTAGACTGGAAAACAAGTTCAGAAGTGAATAACAACTACTTTGAAGTACAGCGCTCTTTAGATCTAAACAAGTTTACCACTATTGGCAAACAACCATCTAAAGCAGTAAACGGCAACAGCAGTTCCGAAATAAGCTATCAGTTTAAAGATAATCAGAATGCTTTTGCCCAGTCATATTATCGCCTGGTACAGGTAGATAAAAATGGCACAAAAACAATCTCCAACATCGTATCCATAGGTAACGGTAATAATACGCCTGCTGCCAAAGTATATACAGGTAAAGATAAATTAAGTTTCCAGGTATTAGTATCAGGAAACAGTAACTATACTGCCGAGATACTTAATGCAAATGGTGCTAAGTTACAAACCATCAATGTAAACAGCGGTGAGCTAAAAACAATTAAAACGAACGCTCCGGGCTTACATTTAGTAAGATTTATCGATACAAAATCAAAACAAGTCATCAGCACTCAAAAAGTGGTGGTATTATAAAATTAGTTTTTTAGTTTATTAGTAGATAGTATCCCTGGTGTTTTTACATCGGGGATTTTTGTATGCACTAATCCCGTCAATTTAAAAGGACAGAACCTTCTCAAATGAACTGGCACTATCCCGTTCCTGTATGTTGAAAAACAAGCTCCCTGATACCTGGTGTTTTTCTACTCTTTTTTGTAAATTGCGTTTCTGTAAGCAATGCCCCAGTTCGCAATTTCATTGATACCTGGGTAAAGTGCTTTGCCAAACTCAGTAATACTGTATTCTACCGTTACAGGTTTTGTATCAAGAACAGTACGGGTAATAAGATGATTCATTTCCAGGTCCTGCAGTTCTTTAGAAAGCATTTTTCTACCAATACCGTTTACCTCTCTCAATAAATCCATAAAACGTAAATTTTCGCCCAGCATTAGTGTCCCCAGGATATGGAACTTCCATTTGCCGGATAATACTTCCATCGCATCTTTTATGCCCTGTATTCTTACCAGGCAAAGTTGATTATTGTTCACTACCGGCTGTTTCTTCATTCGTTTTTTGCGGCAAAAATATGAAACAATCATAGAGGTAATGCTGATGGGTTGTTAGGTAGTTTCATATAGGGAACCGGTTTCTATCCGGTATCTGATGATGATTTGTCAACCTTAAGCAATTAATTTTGTACCGGTTTTTAATTTATAAATACATGAACAAAGCATCCGCCTGGTATAAGTTTGCAATCATTGTTATTTGGCTCACTGCTTTTTATAGTTGTACGGCACAGGTGAACGACGCTCAAAAAAATAAAATTAAAATGGCGAAAGATTCTATTAACAATAACCCGCTTATATGTGACCCGGTGGAGGGCATTTGCGGCATACCGGACAGTACAGCATCTCAGCAAGTCACTTCTCAGCAAACCGGGAAACCAATTAAAATTGTTTATTTCACAGACCCTATTTGTTCCTCTTGCTGGGGAATAGAACCTCAGTTAAGAAAACTTAAACTGGAATACGGTAAACACATTGAGATCGATTACCGGATGGGTGGTTTATTACCTGACTGGAGTTACAATAGTGGCGGCATCAGCAAGCCTTCCGATGTGGCCCACCACTGGGACGAGGTAAGTGCCTATTATGATATGCCAATAGATGGTGATATTTGGCTGGAAGATCCTTTGGCATCTTCCTATCCGCCTTCAATTGCATTTAAAGCCGCACAAATGCAGGATAAAGAAAAAGCCATTTTATTCTTAAGGAAAATGAGAGAATTATTATTTCTCCGGAAAAAGAATATTGCTAAATGGGAACATATGGCAGCGGCAGCAAAAAGTGCAGGTTTGAATCCGGAACAATTAAAAATTGATTTTGAAGGAAAAGCAAAAAGCCTGTTCGAAGAAGATTTAAAACTGGCAAAAGAATATGGGGTGCGGGGGTTTCCTACGATGATATTTATGAATAGTAGTAATACACGGGAAGTCGTTTACGGGGCAAAACCTTATCCTTTTTATGAAACTGCGATATTTAAACTGTATCCGCAAGCAGGAAAATCAGAATATACTAAAACATGGGAAGCCTTATTTGCTCAATATCCGTCATTAACCGCAAAAGAATTTACAGAGCTGTCAGGAACACCAAGAGCAGAAAGTGAAAAATACCTGGATGAATTAACCGCTAATGGTAAACTGGAAAAGATAACAACGAAAAACGGCGCCATTTGGCAACTGAAGTAACATAAAAATAGAAACCCTTATAAAATGTTATGCCATTTGTATGATAAAATGCAAGTGGCATTTTCTGTTATATCATACTTTCAGCAATTCATTACTATCCATATTCAATAATTTCAACAAAAATTTTGCAGGATTTGAAAATATTCTAAATTGTGTTATGATTAACGGAATTACCGGTTGATCAGGCAAAATGTTTACAGACTAAACCAAATTTGAGACTAACCAATGCATAATACTTTATTGGCAGTACTGGGATTACTGTTCGGCGTAATGTTACTTGTAATGTTAAGCAAGAAACTAAAAGTAGCCTACCCTATTTTCCTGGTCATTGCCGGGTTGGGCATAGGCTTACTACCCGGAATGCCCAGGCTCCACCTGGAACCAGACCTGATTTTCCTGATCTTTCTACCCCCGCTTTTATATGAAGCAGCCTGGTACACTTCCTGGCGGGACTTCTGGAAATGGAAACGGCCAATAGGATTACTCGCATTCGGGCTCGTCTTTTTTACATCCACCATTGTCGCTTATGCATCATCATCTATTATTCCGGGCTTTACACTCGCACTAGGTTTTTTACTAGGAGGTATTATATCGCCACCGGATGCAGTTGCGGCCGCCTCTGTAATGAAAGGTATGAAAGTACCTAAGCGTTTGATGACGATCCTGGAAGGCGAGAGCCTGGTAAATGATGCGTCCTCTTTAATTGTGTTCAAGTTCGCACTCTTAGCTGTTATTTCCGGCACCTTCTCTATGCACGAAGCTACCGGCCAGTTTTTCCTGGTAGCAGGCATGGGCATTGTGATCGGCCTGGCAGGCGCTCATATCATGTACGTGATCCACCGCTTTTTACCCACCACACCGGCTATTGATGCCCTGCTTACTGTAATGACACCATACGGCTTATTTTTAGCCGCTGAGCATTTTCATTATTCAGGTGTAATGGCAGTGGTAACAGGTGGCCTGTTCATGTCTTACAGGGCACATGAGGTGTTCCAGACAGGCAGTACCAAAATAAATATGCTGGGTGTATGGACCACCATGATATTTGCGATGAATACGATGGTGTTTATACTGATAGGCCTGGAACTGCCGGAAATTATAGAAGGGCTTGGAGATTATTCCATTGCCGATGGTATTAAATATGGTTTAATTATCAGCGGCATCACCATATTGCTCCGTTTTTTATGGGTATATCCTATAGCCCATATCCCTCGCTGGTTATCTGCCAAAGCCAGGCAGGACCCTTCGCCGGGCTGGAAAGGCCCGTTGGTAATCAGCTGGGCAGGCATGCGCGGGGTGGTATCTTTGGCTACAGCACTATCCATACCATTGATGCTGGATAAAACACAGGCTTTTCCACAACGCAACCTGATTATTTTTATCACGTTTGTGGTCATATTTGTCACATTGGTTTTCCAGGGACTAACCCTGCCGTTAATCATCAAATTAATTAAAATAAAAGAGATAGACGATATCCTGCCGGCAGAACAACAACAAGCCGGCATTCAGCAGCATTTAGACAAACTGGCATTGAAACTCATCAATGAAAAATACCAGGAACATTTGGAACAGAATGATTCTTTAAGATTTTTAAAGGAAACTTTGGAAAACGATATCATAGAAACAGAAGGCTACCTGGTATCGCTGCAATGTGAACGCATGGAAAAGGGTGCTTTCGATATCTACAACCGTGCGCTGATAGAGATTTATGCTTTACAACGCAAAGAGTTATTTGAACTGAAAAAGGATAAAAACTATTCTGACGAGGAAATCAGGAAAGCAGAATTACAGGTTGATTTAAGTGAGCTGAAAATAACGGGAATGGGGCATTAAGTATTATAATTCTGCCCGTATTAGTGAGTCATTTATAAAAGCCTTTTTTGTCCTTAATTAAACGAATGGATAAAATCTATTTCATAAGTACAATGTTGGGAAATGATTTTATCTGCTCAGCTATATTACTCAGGCTTATCCGGGTGAGGGATAGTAACAAAGTACCCCGGATTTTCGCCCCAGGATAAAACCGGTTTAAAATAGTAAGGTCACTAAAAAATGTAACCGCGGGCGAAAACCGGCGTACTGTGGATAGCCCGGCCCTTTTGCGTAAAATGAAGAAATGTAACGGTGGGTGTAAAAGACACCGCTTCTGAACCGCTGCAAAAGGGACACCCCATAAAAATAAAAAATTGAGCAATGAATATAGGTAAGCGATATACCCCGAAAGAGTTTATTATATGGAGCCGGAGAGATATTTATAAATGTTTTTTCCTCGCAGTAGTGCCAACAGTACTGTATTGCATTGGCTGGAGCTTTTTAGCCATATCATGGATGCCGGTGGCTATGCTGGGGACAGCAGTGGCATTTATTGTAGGTTTTAAAAACAATGCCAGTTATAACCGGCTTTGGGAAGCAAGACAGATTTATGGAGCGATTATCAACGATAGCCGCAGCTTTGCTGTAAAAGCCAGGGATTTTTCAGGAGGGAAGGATAGTGAACACGCAAAACTGTTCTTTAACAGGCATTTTGCCTGGTTGACCTTCCTGCGATACCAACTCAGGGAATCGCGCACATGGGAGACAATGGATGAATCGAGATACAAGGAATACCTGAAAAATGTATATACGATACCGGAGCGCGAAATGTCATTGGAAGATGCCTTAAAAGGATTCTTAAGCAACGAAGATTTAGTATACCTGATGGGGAAGAAAAACCGGGCCTCGCAAACACTTGCCAGACAATCGGAAACCATCAACGCATTACACAAAACCGGTATCCTGACGGATTTTCAGCAAATGCAGTTACAAAAAAGCATAGAAGGCTTTTATGACCAGCAGGGAAAAGCCGAACGGATAAAAAACTTTCCTTATCCACGTAATTTTTCATCTATCACCTCCTACTTACTGCACCTGTTCGTTGTATTATTACCCTTTGGATTACTAAAAGAATTTAGTCATTTAGGAGATGGTACCTTCCTGGAAGGCTGGACCATCTATTTTATTATTCCGTTTTCTACAATTGTGAGCTGGGCTTTTGTAACCCTTGACGCGGTGGGCGATAGCTCCATTAACCCGTTTGAGGGAAGCGCGAACGATATACCTATTACCCAGATCAGCAAAATGATAGAAACAGACATGAAAGAAATGCTGGATGACCCGGACCTACCGGCAGCAATAACGCCGGTTAATAATATATTGATGTAAGATCAGGCGGTAACTACGGGGCGGTGTAGAACCGGAAAATTCACAGAGTTTGCAATAAAACAATACCTGTTTGCCTCTTCATGCAACGCCATGGCTTTGGAAATCATTGAAGCGTCCGATACTTTTATGACGGGTAATAAAACAACTTCGGTAAACCGCCCGCTCCCGTCCGGGCCTTCAATCATTGTGCCCTGTGCCTGATCGGTATATGACTCCACAATAACATTATTGGCAGCGCATAAATGCAGATACCACAACATATGGCAGGAGGAAAGCGACGCCAGCAATAGGTCTTCAGGATTGTGCCTGCCAGCGTCCCCGCGAAAAGCGGGATCGGAAGAACCGGCAATAGCAGGTTTATTATTCACGCTTATCGTATGACTTCTTTCATATGTAGAATAATGAGCGGTACCACTGCCGGTATTGCCCGTCCATGTAATAGTAGCCTGGTAATGATGTTGTTTTGCCATAATAGTGAAATTAATGAATACTGTTGAGTAGTGCTGAAAAACGTTCGTGTAAGATTAAAACCACTTATCAATATCAAATGACCCATTATCCCAAACTCCTTTACAGAAACCAAAAGGCGTTATATGTTTGCACTATCAAAATAATCAAACACATAAAAACACACACATCATGAAAAAGCTAATTTTAACTGCCGTTACCGTTTCTTCTTTTGCTTTAGTAAACGCAAATGCTGCTGAAACAAAAACAAGTGCTGCAGCTGCCAATGCTGTAAATGTTGCTGCCCTTGTAGAAGAAAATAATAACCTTCACCTGGAAGTGGAAAGTTTGAAAACGAACGTAGAAAATTTGAAACAAACCGTTGAATATAACAAAAGCATGCAGGCTACCATTAATAAGCTACGTGCTGAAGATGCATTAAAAATGCAGGAAGACGCTCAAAATCTTAAATCCTATAATGCTATCATGTTTAAAACCGTAAAGCAATTAGCTAACTAATAATTGCCCCGGTTTGGTAAGTATGAATGTTATAACAATTTGTATAGAGAGCCAAATGTAACACATCCCACACACACGCATAAAGCAATCATTGACTATAAATAGTTAAACACACTTACCCCTTGTTACTTTGTTTATTAATAGTTTAAAAACCGGGTCCATAGCAGCCCGTTTTTTTTATGCCACTACTCTATCCTGAAAATATTTTTATTCTGACCGTTTAAAATTTTACTTTTATTGGCGAATACGCTTTAAGACATTGGAGAAACTTTATTACAGATGATTTTAATTATAGCGACCACCAACAGGAAACAATCCAAGACTTATAACCTGGCACTGTACTACCAGGATCTACTGGTCGAACTGGGGGTAGAATCAGATATACTGACACTTGAAAACCTCCCTGTTGATTTTGCCTTCTCAGCCTTATACGAGAACAATGGTAAGAATGAAGCGTTTAATGTATTGAGAGAGAAGTTTGAACAAGCATCAAAATATGTGTACATTATACCGGAGTACAATGGTTCATTTCCCGGGGTATTAAAAACATTTATCGACGGATTAGGCTGGCCAAGCCCTTTAAAAAATAAAAAAGCCGCGCTGGTAGGTATTAGTGATGGCAGTTTAGGTGGTGCGCACGCTTTAAGTCATTTTACAGATATCCTCCATTATTTACACTGTAACGTATTATCACTGCAGGTCCGCATTCCTTATATGAAAAAAAATTATATAGAACACCAGATACAGGATGAATTTATTGATAAATTAATGCACGAACAGGCAGAGGCATTAATAGATTTCTAATATAAGAAATACAGAGAAAATACACTCTATTTAATTGGTTGTTAGAATAATATGTATTTTCCTGAACATTTTATTTTACAGAGTGACATTTTTTAAGGTTATTTGTACTCCGAATTCATCATTTCATAGTTCAAAATAAATTACAGAGAATTTATGCTTCCTAAGTATAAGCGCGTATTATTAAAGCTTTCCGGAGAGTCATTAATGGGTGAAAATAGCTATGGCTTAGACCCGAAAGTACTTTCCTCCTATGCAAAAGAAATTAAGCAAATCACAAGTTTAGGGGTGCAAGTGGCCTTAGTAGTTGGCGGTGGAAATATTTACAGAGGTATGAACGAAGCTGAAACAGGTATTGAACGTGCCCATGGTGATTATATGGGTATGCTGGCCACCATGATCAATGGCATGGCTATGCAAAGTGCCCTGGAAAAAGAAGGTGTTTATACCCGTTTACAAAGTGCCATACAAATGGAAGCCATCGCAGAGCCTTATATCCGTCGCAGAGCAATGCGCCATTTAGAAAAAGGACGTGTGGTTATCTTCGGTGCAGGTACCGGCAATCCGTACTTTACAACTGATACTGCAGGTAGCTTAAGAGCCATTGAAATTAAAGCTGACGTTATCTTAAAAGGGACTCGTGTAGACGGTATTTATACTGCAGACCCGGAAAAAGATCCGAATGCCGTAAAATACAACACCATTACTTACAAAGAATGCATTGCCAATAATTTAAAAATTATGGACATGACTGCATTCACCCTGTGTATGGAAAATAATTTGCCGATCATTGTATTTGATATGAACAAACCGGGTAACCTGTTAAATGTAATCAGCGGTGGTGATGTAGGTACTTTAGTAACTGCATAACCCCATAAGAAATATAAAAAAATCGTCTCTGGAACAAAAATCAGGGACGATTTTGTTTGAAAGACACACCATACCTGCGATACTTAAATACAGGATTTAACTGGATATCTATTATTCACAGGCATGCCTGATATTTAGCATTTGTATATTATCTGTTATAATTATCAGGTTATTGATGTTATTTATACTTTTTTGTAGAACTCTTTCGTAACTTCGCACTCCAATAAGCAATTAATACGAATAAACACTACTTAAAATCAATGGGTTAAGTGGGGTTTTCGATAAATTTAATAAAGCATAATCATGTTATCAATAAAAAATTTACATGCCACAATCGATGGTAAGGAAATTTTAAGAGGAATCAACCTGGACATTAAACCGGGTGAAGTTCACGCTATTATGGGACCAAACGGTGCCGGCAAAAGTACTTTGGCCAATGTATTAACAGGACGCCCGGGTTACGAGGTTACTGAAGGTTCCGTTATTTTCAATGGTAAAGAATTATTAGAATTAGCACCGGAAGAACGCGCAGGTGAAGGTTTATTTTTAAGCTTTCAGTACCCGGTAGAAATTCCGGGTTTAAGTACCACTAACTTTGTAAAGACTGCCGTAAACGAAGTACGTAAATACCGTGGCCAGGAGCCGTTAGATGCTGTTGCTTTCCTTAAATTAATAAAAGAAAAAATGGCATTAATGGAGATCAATCAATCCCTTTTAAGCCGTTCTTTAAACGAAGGGTTTTCTGGTGGTGAGAAAAAGCGCAACGAAATTTTCCAGATGGCAATGTTAGAACCAAAATTGGCCATTCTTGATGAAACCGATTCTGGCCTGGATATCGATGCCATCCGTGTGGTATCTAATGGTGTCAACAAAATTAAAAGCAGCGAAAATGCGGTACTGGCCATTACCCACTACCAGCGTTTGCTAGATTATATCGTTCCTGATTTTGTACATGTTCTGTACAATGGAAAAATTGTAAAATCAGGCCCTAAAGAATTGGCTTTAGAATTAGAAGAAAAAGGCTACGACTTTATTAAAGCAGAATTAGGTGAATTGCAGGGCGCATAATCAGTAATGCAAGTGCGATCATTTTATTAACCTACAAAAGCCTTACATAGTCTTTTATTTTATGGATACACCAATTTTTTTAAAAGAACAATTCGAAAAGTTACAAGCGCAGGAAACCAGTGAACTGACAGGTTTTCGCCAGCAGGCTTTTCAAAATCTCGAACAATATGGCATTCCCACGCTTAAACATGAAGAGTGGAGATATACCCGCGTAAACACTTTATTCAACAAAGATTACGAGGTAAATAACAATACCGGCCTTACCTGGGAGCAATTAAGCGATAACCGTCTGCCAGGTTACCAGGATGCCAATGAACTGGTATTTGTCAACGGCGTTTTTAATCCTTCATTATCCAACCTGTTATCAGCGGATTTAGAAGTATTACCGCTAAACGAAGCCGCTGCTGTGTACAAAAACATAGTTGATACTTATCTGGGACACAGCGCCGATTATTTAAAAGACGGCATTAATGCCTTAAGCAGCGCATTTGTACATGGCGGTGTTTTTATACAGGTAAAACGCAGCAAAGCAGTAGAGCATCCGGTGTACATTTATAATGTAGCAGTAGCTACAGATGTAAATGTCCTGGCACAGCCACGCAGCCTGGTCTATTTACAGCAAAATGCACAACTTACCATCACTGAAACCAATATTACACTTGGCAGCCAGCAAAGCTTCACCAATAAAGTAATGGAAATAGTATTAGAACAGGATGCCAATCTTTCCTACTATTTAATTCAGAATGACAGCACCAATGCCAGCCAGGTAAGCACTACCCATATCCGTCACATCGGTACCAGCTATTCAAAAGCGGTCACCGTATCTTTAGACGGCGCATTAGTACGCAATAACCTCAACATTATTTTAGAAGCACCGCATTGCGAAAGCCACATGTACGGTTTAAGCTTATTAAGCGGCACCACGCATGTCGATAATCATACCATCGTAGACAATCGTCAGCCGGATTGCTTGAGCAACGAATTATACAAAGGTCTTTTCGACGGAAACAGTACCGGCGTTTTCAACGGTAAAATTTTTGTACAGCAGATCGCTCAAAAAACAAATGCGTTTCAAAGCAATAAAAATATTTTATTAAGCGATGGCGCATCCGTAAATACCAAACCGCAGTTAGAAATTTTCGCCGACAATGTTAAGTGTAGCCATGGTTGTACCATCGGTCAGTTAGACGAAGAAGCGTTATTTTATCTGCAGAGCCGCGGCATAACCGAAAATTCGGCAAAAGCCATGTTACTACACGGTTTTGCGATAGATGTGTTAGATAATATAACAAATGAAGCCATTAAAAAGTATGTAGATGTCATCATCTCAAAACGGTTAAATTTCGATTTGGAGACAATATAGTACCAATTGGTATATTTTAGGAAAAGGGACTGTTCTATATTTTATGAACAGTCCCTTTTTGCTTTTTCAATTCCAGTTTATCATATTCAGCCATCCAGGTATAAATACTATTTTTATTTGGGGCTGTCAACTGTATATAATAAATGAGCATTTGTTCTGCGTGCTTAGGGCTCCGCTACGCTCGGTATATTTTTCGCAGGTACTGCCGTTTACAACACCTTTAGTTTCATCTGCGAAAAATATACTGGCTCCTTCGTCGCCACCCACGCATGCAGCAGCCTTTCAGCAGTAATACGCTATTTAACCGGATTTCGGCTTCTCAATTTCAATAATATATTATACAGCGTTTTTTTCAAACCAGCTGATATAAGCCGCCACTGCTTTTTTCAGAAAAGCCTTAGTATCTCCTTCTTTTAAATGTCCATTTTCATCAATATCATTTTTAATCTGGGCCAGATAGACCTCCGGCTGTTGCATCGTTGGCATATTTAAAAATACCAGGCTTTGCCTTAAATGATGATTGGCGCCAAAGCCAGAAAGATGTCCCGGCGAATTGCTGAATACCGCTGCAGGCTTTTTATCCCATATACTTTTGTTATAAGGTCTGGAGCCTACATCTATAGCATTTTTTAAAACACCGGGTACAGAACGATTATATTCAGGGGTCACAAATATTACTCCCGATATGCCTTTCATTGTTTCTCTGAAAAGGTGAATAGCCTGAGGCACATCATTGTAATCATCGAAATCCTGGTTATAAATTGGTAAATCCTCTAAAGAAACCATTTTGAATTCGTATCCTTCCGGAGCAAACTCAATAATAGCTTCTGCTATTTTTTTTGAGAATGATGCTTTACGCAGGCTGCCTGCAAGAATGCCGATTACTTTATCCATAACAATGATTTTAAACGTTATAAATCTTCGTTTTACATTATAAAATATACAATAACCCGGCCTAAGTTTACAGTACCAACCCCTTATGAATCATTATTTATCAGTTAAACTGCAGTATAACCACCATCTATCAGGTAATAGGCGCCGGTAATAAAAGCTGCTTTATCACTGCTTAAAAATAAAACGAGATTGGCCACATCCTCCGGCACACCTAAACGGCCAACCGGGTGTTTTTGTTTTATAGCTTCCAGAACCTCCTCAGTGAGGTTGTTTTCCAATAACGGCGTCCGAATATAACCTGGCCCTACAGCATTACAGCGAATTTTCTTTGGACCATACTCTACACCAATATTTTTGGTAAGTCCTACTACCCCATGTTTGCTGGTGGTATAAGCCCCGGAAGAAGGCGCAGCCACGGTTCCATGTACAGATGCCATATTAATAATACAACCACTGCCATTTTTTTCCATAGCTTTTAGCTGGTATTTACAGCCATAAAAAACACCGTTCAAATTCACATCCAATACCTTTTTCCAGCTTTCTAAAGAATAATCACCCGTTAGAGCTGCTTCGCCGCCAATTCCTGCATTATTGCAAGCAATATCCAACTTACCGAAAATACCAACTGTAGCATCCACCAGGGCTTCACAATCTTCAGGTTTAGAGGTATCCGCTTTAAAAAAAACAGCATTACCGCCTGCTTCCTTTATTGCTTCTACGGTTTCGTTACCACCTTTCTCATCTATATCAGACACCATTACAGCCGCTCCCTCCTTTGCATAAGCAAGCGCAATAGCCCTTCCAATTCCTGAACCTGCACCTGTTACAAGAGCTGCCTTATTTTGTAAATCATTCATATGACATTATTTAAAAAATGAATAAAATCTCCACTTAAAGGTACTTAAAAAGAAAGGATCATTTGCCAAATAATCATTAAAAGTGAGTGAAAATATAGAATACCAGGCCATTTAAATAGAACAATTACAGGTGGTTAATAATAATTCTGAATACAAGGAACTAAAACTTTTCAATTTCAAATAGAGCTTTATATAGCCCCGCTTTTTTAATGTTACGAGTTTGGGAAAAATTAAGAATTCAGTATCCTAATTTGCCCGTACCTTTGCCAATCCATGAAAACAAAATCGTTAAAAAGAGACAAAGTCAACATTATTACACTAGGTTGCAGTAAAAACCTGGTAGATAGTGAAGTATTAAGTGGACAGCTTGCTGCCAATGATATAGACGTTGTACACGAAAATGAAAAAAAAGACCACAATATAGTTATTGTAAACACTTGTGGATTTATAGATAAAGCAAAAGAAGAAAGCATCAACACCATACTCGACCAGGTGACCCTAAAGAAAAAAGGCAAACTGGACAAAGTATATGTAACCGGCTGCTTAAGCGAACGCTATAAACAAAACCTTGAAGATGAAATTCCGGAAGTAGACGCTTTTTTTGGCACCATGGAATTGCCAATGATTTTGAAGCAGTTTGAAGCAGATTATAAAGCAGAACTGATAGGAGAACGCCTTTTAAGTACGCCACAACACTATGCTTATCTTAAAATCAGCGAAGGCTGTAATCGCACCTGCTCTTTTTGTGCCATTCCATTAATGCGGGGCAAACATATCAGTCGCAGCATCGAAGATCTCGTAAACGAAGCCAAAAACCTCGTAAAGCGTGGCGTAAAAGAAATTATGCTCATTGCGCAGGAGCTCACTTACTACGGATTAGATATCTATAAAGAACGCTCATTACCTAAACTATTAAACGAATTGGCAGACATCGAAGGTTTGGAGTGGATACGCCTCCACTACGCTTACCCAAGCAAATTTCCCATGGAAATTATAGATGTCATGCGTGAACGTAAAAATATCTGTAACTACCTTGATATCCCACTGCAACATGCTGCCAACAATATGCTCAAAGCAATGCGCAGGAATATTACCCGCGAAGAAATGGAAGAACTCGTTACCGAAATCCGCCGCAGGAATCCCGATATAGCGATTCGCACCACACTCATTGCAGGATTTCCCGGCGAAACCCGTGAAGATGTAGAAGAGTTAAAGGCGTTTTTAGAAAAAATGCGTTTTGACAGGGTAGGTATTTTTAGCTACAGTCACGAGGAAAATACCTCTGCACACGACCTGGAAGACAATATTTCCCAGGAAGAAAAAGAAGCCCGTGCGCAGGAAATAATGGAAGTACAGCAGGAAATAAGTTACGAAAAAAACCAGGAAAAAGTAGGCCAGACATTACGGGTACTCATAGATAAGAAAGAAGCAGGTAAATACCTCGGAAGAACAGAGTTTGACAGTGTGGAGGTAGATAACGAAGTCGTAATAGAAAGCAAAAAGAAATTAATACCGGGTACATTTGTAAATGTAAAGATCACCAAGGCTTACGACTATGATTTAGTAGGCGAAGTAGTTGAAGATTAAAACTTTTTATAGAAAAGGGTGCTGAATAAGCATCCTTTTTTTATATTTATAAAAATGTTCCGTTTTGTGTAGCCATGAAGAAAAATATTGCCCCCGTTGTAAAGTAAAATTCGAGTGTAAGGTCGGCTCCATTTTATTATGCCAGTGCAGCACAGTATTCCTCACCCAGGAAGAGATCGGGCATATGCAACAACTTTATAGTGATTGCCTTTGCGCGCAATGCATGAAAGAAGTACGCGCAGAATACCACAATAATAATCTCAAAAAAAAGATCCGTAAACTGAATGGTATTTTTACTACGGATTAATCATTCATATGAAAGCAGTAGTAATAGGTGCATCAGGAGCAACCGGAAAAGCGCTAATCGCCCGCTTATTAAATAATGAAGCATATACACAGGTCGTTGCCATACTCAGAAAGCAAAGCTTAGAACAACATCCCAAATTACAACAGGTCATTGTTAATTTTAGCGACATGGAAAATGTTTCAGACAGCATAAAGGGAGATGTCGCATTTTCATGCCTGGGCACAACATTAAAAGCAGCAGGCAGCAAAGAAGGACAATGGAAAGTCGACTATGAGTATCAATTAAAATTTGCGGAAATAGCCAGGAGAAATAATATTCCTGTTTTTTGCCTCGTATCAGCAAAAGGAGCATCAGCCAACTCAAGATTCTTTTATTACAAAATGAAAGGCCGGCTCGATGAAGCAATCAGAACATTACAATTCCAAAAGACCGTTATTTTCAGGCCCGGGGTATTAGTAAGGCCTGAATCGGACAGGAGGTTTGAAAAAGTATTTGTCAAAATCGCAGATTTCTTTAATCGCTTAGGATTGCTGAAAAGTTTAAAATCAACACAGGTAGATACTTTAGCCGCAGCCCTTATCAATAGCCAACATGTTGTACAGGATAAATATACCATCCTGGAAGTAAACGAAATACATAAAATCACAAAAACATAAGAGTTCTATATTACGGTTACAATCGCCGCATTAATAAAATAGAGATTACAACACTATACTAGTGCTTTTAAAAGAAGTTTAAAAGGATAATGATAATAAGCACTACTATCGCAATTAGTGAAATTATAAAAAGAACATCAGCAATGTTTTCCAGGCGCTCACTAACCCTTGTATTAGACTGGTTCCGGAGCGAAAAAAATGAGAGTAAAGAAGATAAAGCCAGCATCAAGGCTATCACCGACGCAAATTCATCAACCAAAGTTCCCTCGTGTTTATCACTCACGTGAAGTGCTGTAATAACAAAAAGACAAAACCCCAGCAAATTGGTGGATGTATTTAATATATGAGACGAGGTCTTTGTATTTTTTACCATCAGCAAAATTACAAATATGAATTTTTCCGTCATTTAAAATTTTCAGCATAATTACCTAGCCTACTGTTAATAACCTTCGTTAGAAAGCCTTTAAAGTAATAACAGGCAATATAACCATTAATCAAACCCGCGCTGATATCATGCGCTCTTCGGTCCAGGGATATATCATAAATCAGCGTTAATCAGCAATTGTATTCTTCTGCGTAATCAGCGGAAAATATTCAATCTATACATTGAAATTTTGTTCTACTACTACACATCTAAAACTCACTGATAAACAAACAAAAGAATCCAAAGCTCATATTAAAATCGCTATCAACAATATCCGCTCTAATCACTCACCCCTCATTCTGAACGAAGTGAAGAATCTTATTGCGGCTTCTGAACGAAGTGAAGAAAGTTCAGTAATTAAAGCCACTTACATACAGGCATAAAAAAGACCGGTGTAGAAACACCAGCCTGTTTTAAACCTAAAAAATATTTCAATCTTTAATCCTTTAATAATTTTCGTGTAATAATGGAACCATCTTTTCCCATGATAATGATCATATAAGTCCCTTTAGGCAATGCAGAAATATTTACAGCCCATGTTTCCTGTGTTCCCCCTGTCCTTACAGATGTCAAAACAGTCTTACCGGATATGTCATCTATTCTTATAAGAGTACCAGGTTCAACACCCGTCATCTTCACTAAAGTTTTTGCTGGGTTTGGGTATAGTTTTACCAAAGCTGCGTTATTCCCGAAGTTCAACTGTCTCACAGCACTGTATTCAACCTTACCATTCACATCCGTTTGTCTTAAACGGTAATAGTTCATCCCCTTGTCTGGAGTATGATCATTAAAAGTATATGCCAGTTCATTACTGCTGTTGCCACCATTTGCCTTGCTTTCAATAAAGCCAATACCCAGCCAGCTCACACCATCAGTACTACGCTCCACTTCAAACCCCTTATTATTCGTTTCAGAAGCTGTTTTCCAGTTCAATACAGCAATATTACCGGCACGTGCCGCATCAAAATCAATAATACTAACCGGTAATACGGCAGAGCTGATCAGCTGTACCCTGTCTGAGCTCACACAGCTACCCAATGGAGACGTAATTGTCCACTCTAATTCATAAACACCAACTTTAGTTAACCCACTTACAGAAGTGAGGTTACTGGTCGGGCTTGCGATAACCGGAGTAGTGCCCGCAGGATAAGACACTAGGCGCCACATGCCGCTGCCCGCACCTGGTGAGTTGCCGGCAATACCAGCAGACTCCTCATAACTCACGTCCTGATCGCTACCAGCATTAGCATTAATACGGTTTTCCACACGAATCGTAAACGTCGAGGTAAGAGAAGCGCCCGAGCATGCGTATTCCTGGGTAAGAAAAGGACCTACGGAACTCCCGGAAAGCGGGGCAGCAGCAATACTGAATACATAATCTCCAGCCCTGTCCAGATTGCTGATCGTGGTTTGTGTAGATGTCAGTGTCCGGCCGTTCGTTGCCGTATATGTCGGCACTGCAGAACCCGCAGGCTTTGACACAACATTAAAATTATAAACACCCGAAAAATCCTGGAAATAACTGCTGTTCACCACTTGCTGATATACAGCAGGCAAATTGATAGTTGCAGAAATCGAGCCAGTGCCAGGGTAACAAACCGTTTGATTCGCTACCGATACATTCGGACGGTTCCCGTCAGATACATGTATATAATAGGACTGTGAAATACCACAGGAACCATTATTGGTACTGATACTGAATTTATAGGTACCGGCACTCCATCCACCTGCAGGAGGCGTTACTGTAGCCACCCTGTTAGCGGTACTTGTACCCGTCACAACAACTGTAGGCGCACCCCCGGGAGGGAAATTATTTGCTGGTGTTACCGTTGTTGTAATCACTGTTGCATCATCCAATGGGTCAATATTAAAATAAAATGCTTCAGATGCAGTACTGCCGATTTTCGTATTGCAATGAAGCTCACCACCGCTTCCTCCCGAACTGTAAACCACATATTGCTCCGGATGGGAAGCCATCTGAAAAAGTACTTGCCGCGGGCTGGTGCCAGTATAAGTATAGCTGATAGTTGGTGTCGTGTAGTCTCCGCAACTGTTAACTATTCTTAAAGTAAACTGATAAGTTCCGTTGATATTCATTCCTGTAAAATAAGCCCTGCGTGTATCATCAAACCTGTTAAACACCATATTGGCACCACTTGGCTGGCTAATCACATTAAGCGTAACAGTAGTACCGGCAGCTACCGTACCGGCAGAGCCCGGATAATTGGTATTAAACATTGGCGATCCACTCAAAAAGTCAAAGAAATCAACAGTTGAACCGGGAGTCCGGCATTTCGATACGGTAGTGGGCACCTGAATCTGAACATTTGGCTTAAATCGCACCACTGCCGTATCATCATAAAAACATCCATCTGCGGATGTAATTCTCAAAATCGCATAATAAGAAGGATCTATTTCGTGGTTAGCCTTATTAATCAGAGAAAAAACAGGTGTAGCAGAAGTAGTACTATTAAACTGGGAATTAGTAGACACTATTTGAGAAAATCTTTCATAACTATAAATATTTACGCTTCTCCATTGCCCCGTAAACCCTGCAGGTATCACTCCTGAAAGACTGGTGGAGCCAACTGTAGCGCAAACACTTGTAATATCGGGTCCCGCTGTAAAACTTGCCGGTTTGGGGCGTGCGGTAATAGTAATCTGTGATACGGCCGTTGTACCATTCGTACATTCATGACTAATCTGGAAAACATAGTTTCCACTAACCGACATTCCGGTTACATTCGTAACTAAATTATTTGGCGTAGCAATAACAGGGGTTACTGGCCCGCTTATAAAACTCCAGACAGGCGTTCCCGTTAATGAACCTCCAGTCGTTGCAGTTAAAGTCGTAGAGGAACCACACACGAGCGCATTACCGCCTGCATTAATTGTACAACTGCCCTGTCCAAAACTAAAATTCGTGAAAAACAGGGGGACTGCAAACCAGATACACAGTAAAACCAATGTCTTTACTTTCTTAGAATCCATCTTAGGGTTTAACAACTTTTTCATAACGTTATTGTTTAGGTTTAAAAAACAATTTATAATTTCACGCAGTTATTTTAAAGGAATGATAATTCGTACCATCCAGATAAAAAATGAATCCGGCAATATGAATGATATTTATATCACTTTACAAATACCATCGCTAGTTTATAACCAATAATTCAATATCATACAAATAATAATATTTAGACATATAAATTATTTACGACCATTCGTACTATACTAATTATTTTACTATTACATTAAGGTCATCAAACACACATTGCAGGCTGTTTATAATATCATTATATTCTTGAAAAAGCTTAAATGGCAGTTCTTACAGTTCCCTACAAATCAGATATAAACTTCTGGCAAAATACTTATCAAGCCAGAACTCACAAAACGGTATCCAAAATACCGTTAAAATACTTTCTACTCAGATTTAATCGTTAATTCCTTTTGCTTCTTAGGTTAAACAACTGCAAGACAATTTGCATATTTTAAAAATTGTATTACAGTCGTTAATTGTAAAGTTATCAATCATCATATTTAATAAAAAACAAACATCAATTTGTTCAATCATTAATTGAACAAATTCAATAATAAAATTTACTAATGCCATCGAAAATAATACAAATCAATCCCCATACAACACTCCACATTCCTGTTGCACTGCAGCAACATATTTTTAGCAGAACAAAGACCAAACATTACATTACTAAATCTATCCAATTTACCATCGCAAATACGACCATTCCACTAACGCTCCCCTCCAAGGAAGGGCAGATGGTGGGTTCTTCCCTAAAAGCCCCCCAGAAAAAAAGCCGGTGTAGAAACACCAGCCTGATTTTTAACCCTAAAACAAAATTTATATTTATGAAATATTTAGTCCTTAATCAATTTACGGGTAATAGTATCACCACCCCTGCTATTAATCACTACCATATAAATACCTCTTGGCAAACCTGCAATATTAATAATACCTGCAGATTGCAGATCCGCTGTCCTTACTGTTGTCAGTACCGTTTTACCTAAAGCATCCTCAACCCGGATAACAGAACCAACTTCTACTCCTGTCAGTGATACTGTACTTTTCGCAGGATTAGGGTACATTTTTACCGTTACACTGCTATTGCCAAAATTTAATTGTCTGGTGGCGGTATATTCCGAAGCACCATTCATATCTACCTGTTTTAAACGATAATAATTGACACCGTTATAAGGTGTGTTATCGATAAAGGAATAAGTCAACCGGCTGCTGCTGTTTCCACCATTCGCTTTACTTGATACAAAACCGATGGTTTGCCAGCTACTGCCATCAGTACTGCGCTCCACTTCAAAACCCCTGTTATCTGTTTCTGTAGCAGTATGCCAGTTTAAAAGCGCTGTATTCCCGGAACGGGCAGCTTCCAGGACAATTATACTAACCGGTAGTACTGCTGAACTGATCAACTGAACACGGTCCTTACTCACACACCCACCATAAAGAGAGGTAATGGTCCATTCCAGTTCATAGATGCCTACTTTTGTCATTCCGTTTACAGTAGTAAGATTTGTATTGGGGTCCACAATAGAAGGTGTCGCCCCCGCAGGGTAACCTACCCACGACCAGTGCCCTGTGCCTGTACCCGGTAAATTACCGGCGATACTGGCAGATGTTTCATAGCTCACGTCCTGGTCACTACCGGCGTTGGCATTTATGAGATTTTCAACTCTTATAGTAAATGTAGAGCTTAGTGAAGTGCCGGAACAGGCGTATTCCTGGTCTAAAAACGGGCCCACATCACTATTGTATCCTTTAGCAGTAATCCTGAATACATAATCACCCGCCTTATCAAGATTACTGATCGTTGTACTGGACAATGTAAACAGGCGCAGGTTATCAGTTGTAAATTCAGGATCAGAAGAACCGGCTGGCTGAGAAATAACCTCAAATTCATAACGACCGTCAAAATCCTGGAAATAACTGGCATTTACAACCCCTTTATATACTGCCGGCAATGGAATAGTAGCAGACACAGCACCAGTACCGGGATAACACACTGCCTGGTCAGGCACACTGACATTGGGACGATTACCATCAGATACATGAATATAATAATCTTGTACACTCCCACATGACCCGTCCACATTGTTTATATACACACTGAATTTATAAGTACCTACACGCCAGCCACCCGCAGGAGGTGTTACTGTGGCATACCTGTTATAAGTGCCCGCACCTGATACCACTACTGCTGGTGCGCCACCTGGCGGTATAATGCCCGATGGCTCTACCGATGAAATAAGGTCTGGCTGGTCAGACGGATGAATACTAAAATAAAAGACTTCAGGAGTGGTACTGCCTACTTTAGCAGAACAGTGTACTTCACCACCACTGGCAGACACATAATAAATCATCAGTTGCTCCGGAGCACCATGGCCTGAAGGTTGAAAAGTCACAGCATGTGGCCTTTCCCCTGAAAACTCATAACTGATCTCCGGTGTTGTATAGCTGCCACAATCATTCTCTACCTTTAAAGTAAACTTATAAACACCTGTAACATTAATCCCATCCAGCACTACTATCTGGTTATCTATATTCTTGAAAGAAATATTTCCTCCCGATGGCTGACTTACAACATTTAATGTAACGTTGGTACCAGAAGCGACCGTTCCTGCCGATCCTGTAAAATAAGTATCAAAATAAGGAGCACTCTCCAGATAAAAATAATGAGGGTCAGGACCTACATAATCCGGGTCTAAACACATATAGTTATCCAGTTGTGGCTTAATAACCGGGTTAGGAATAAACCTTACAACGGCCGTATCTTCATAACTGCAAATCCCGTCCAGCGATGTAATCCTCAAAATCGCCAGATATGCCGGGTCTAATTCATGATCCGCTTTATTAATTAATGAGAAAACCGGAGCAGCAATAGTGTTATCACTAAATTCAGAGTTACCGGATTCAGTGGTAGAATACCTGCTTCTGCTATATATATTCTCTGCACGCCACTGCCCTGTAAAACCTGCCGGAATAACTCCTGACAAAGAAGTCGTTCCAACTGTAGCGCAAATATTTGTAATATCAGGCCCGGCAGTAAAAGTTGCCGGTTTTGGCCTTGCCGTAATCGTTACCTGGGAATTTGCCGTTGAGCCATTTTCACACAGTCGGGTTACCCGGAATATGTAATTTCCTGAATTAGTCATTCCCGTCACATTCGTACTCATTGAATTAGGAGACTCAATAACAGGAGTAACAGGTCCGGAAACAAAAAACCACTCAGGTCCCCCGGAAAAACTCCCGCCTCCACTGGCGTTCAATGTAGTGGATGATCCACAAATAATTTCATTTCCCCCCGCATTAATAGTACACGAACCCTGGGCAAAAGATACATCTGGAAAAAACAACTGCACCAGCAAAACAAGACATAATAAACCATGTCTAAGTACTTTTTTTCTGCACAAAAACAGATAACAGAGTATTCTATTTTTCATTTTCCTGGTTTGAGTTATATATATAATTAAAACAAATGATGACTATCCAATTAAAAATTCAGATAAAAAACAATGCATCACAATGAAAAAGACAGATGGGTTTATAAATTACTTTCTCCATAAGCAAAATACTTTCGTATAAATATTTTATAACGTGTATTTTTATAGCATGCACCAATATTAAATACCAGATAGCACCTCAATCATAGTATGATTATTATCAAAAAAAGGTAATTACAATAGGATGATGATTTAGGATATTCTTTCTGATTTATTTTAGCGATGAGTCTTTTGGCTTTCTAAGGTTAAATTATAAAACAATTAGTAGTTATATACCTATTTCTTTATTGTCTATACTCCTCTGATTATTAAATACAAATTTAAACACACCATACATGAATAAAAAATAATATTCAACTAGTTCATTTTTTTATATTGAACAAATTGAATAAAAGCAATCATGTAAACGACCACACAAATTATAAACTGCTCCTCGCAATACTTCCAATAACCAATGAATATTGCCAGTGCACCATTGGTATGCGAACTTGCAAGCTCAATACTTACTTATCAACAGAAAAAATCATAAAATCAGTTTATTGATCCTCAATTAATCATTTCTATCTCATCAACATTGATACAAGAAGCCTTAATGAACCTAAGATCCGGGGACTAAAAAATATAGACAGGCAAAACAATTATCAGCGAATCCCAGGATGCCACTGATTTAATGCGCAGATAATCACAGTTATGTTTCAAAAAACCAGCGTTAATCAGCATGAAGCATTCAAACTGGATATTGGAGCCTCTTTGTTTGGCAACTGATCTCACTAAATACATCTAAACTCACTGATAGACAAATCAAAATATCCAAAACCCATATTATGCTACACATCACATTCATACCACAGAGTCATAACATATTTGTAAAAGTCAAAAAAAGCCGGTGTAGAAACACCAGCCTGATTTTTAACCCTAAAACAAAGTTTTATATCAATGAAAATATATTAATCCTTAATCAACTTATGCGTAACAGAAGAGCCATCCTTACCGGTAATCACCAGCAAATAAATCCCCTTTGAAAGTCCCGAGATATTGATTGATTCGGCAGCCTGCACATCAGCAGCCCTTAACGATGTCAATACAGTTTTACCCAACGCATCATCAATTCTTATCACAGAACCAGTCTCGACACCCGAAATATTGATCACTGTCTTTGCTGGATTTGGGTATAACCTCACCAATGAAGAACCATTGCTAAAGTTCAATTGTCTCGTAACACTGTACTCAAACCTGCCATCAGTATCAACCTGCTTTAAACGATAATAATTAATCCCCTTAAAAGGTGCTTTATCCGTCAAACTATATGATAGTTCCATCGTACTATTGCCGCCAGCCCCCTTGCTTCCAACAAAAGCAATCTGTTTCCAGGAGACACCATCAGTACTACGTTGCACTTCAAAACCCTTGTTATTGCTTTCACTGACTGTACTCCAGCTTAGAACAGCACTTTCAGCCTGCTTAATAGCAGTAAATGATTTCAGATTTACCGACAACGGCATCGGGTAAACAACATAATAATCTTCCACTTCCCCGTTAATAACATTCACGTCGCCATTCTGCGCTTTAGTAAAAGTTGTATTATCTTTCGTAGCCACTAACCTGATAGCACCGGTACTCGCTCCCGCATTAGTACCGCCGTTTCTGAACGGTGCTGCAATCACAGCAGTCTGAGGGCCATCATAAGCCAGATTACCCGTTACAAAAATATCATCTGCATCCGTAAAACTACCATTCCCGTTAGCATCAAACCACAATCCGTAATAGACAGTTTTATCACCCGACACAGCATTACCGTTTACTGTAATATTAAATTGGATATCGAAAGCAGACTGACGCCAGTCAAAGCCGGTAAATGAGAACGGGTTACCACTCGTTCCGGCACCGAATACATCAATATCATCGCTGGAAATAGCCAAACCACCATTTCTGTCCACATTAGGGTCATTGGTCTTATTAGGATAGCTATTATTGCCACCCAACCATGCCCGGGAAGTATTCGATAAATCAAGAGACAATAAAGTAGCTGTTGCCTGCGGCCATATAATTGTTGGCCCGCTTCCCGCTACCGGTAAATTGCCCAGATCAAGACAGGCAGAACTGGTAACCGTAACCGGAGCAGATACTTTAGAATAACAGCCATTCGCTCCTACCGGGAAATAATAGTAAGCATAATAAGTTCCAGGGCCTGCAGCAGCCACCTCTGCCGGTGTAAGAGCAGTGCCGCTATACGTATTATTTGTAAACCATACCAGCGTCCCTCCATCAGGCATCGGGGTCGTTGCCGTTAAAGTATTTAAATCCGCGGTCGTTACCGGGCAGGTATTATTGATACTGTAAACACTGAATAAAGGCTCATCCACATCATTCGACTCCTGGTAAGAAGTCGCGCCGTAAAAATACTGTTCAGGGCTGGAATAAACCACGCTCCAGTCTGTAACATTTGGTAAAGGGATATGAATAAGCGTCCCACCGGAAATTGTTGGATTCGCACTGCTGACTGCATACAGTTCACCGTTTACCTTTGCCAGCCCGTAACTAAAATCCAGTACTGCACCAAGGTCAGTATGACTGATATAATTATAAGAGGCATCCACAGCTACTTTATAAATATTCGCTGTATTGGTTACCGTATTTACCCAAAGTACATATATGAAACCATTAAGAAAAATATAGTCCCCATTAGGAAATCCACTGTCAAATGTATGCCACAAAGTAAAATTATTTGAAATAGGATCATACCTGTAAACATTCGGATTAAGGGGATAAGTACCCGAACCTACCAAAAATGTACCATCAGGTAATACTGACAGCGAGTTCGGATTAGAAAGCGGTACTTTTGCTACCCTGGAATAGTCGCAGGTATTAGGATTAATACGATATAAAGAATCAGTATAAAATCCAACACCCCACATTTGCCCGTATTGATCAATCGCTATATCACCTAATATTACGTCAGAGTTATTACATCTTGTAACATTTACATTATTAGCCAAATCATAATAGCCAATATTACCGTCGCTATCGTTCCAGTAAAGTTCAGAACTGCAGTATTGCGGAGAGCACACGGTCGTTAGTATATTAACACTTGCCGAGTAAGAACAGGTAACTGTATCAATACTGCTTTTTACATAAAAAGTATGATTACCTGCAGTAAGTGCCGGAAAATATGGTGACGTCTGAAAGTTAATATTATCCTTACTATATAAAACCCCAGAACCTACAGGCGCAGTAATTACCACAGAACCAATACCATTACACGAAGCATGTGTCACCGCAAATGTTGGTGCCGACATCACTGTTAAAGTCGTTACGACAACACTGTCACAACCGAATTCAGATGCGGTGGACAAAGTATCATAATAAACCCCGCTTACGTTATGGCAGATCCTTTCTTCAGAGCCAAGTCTCCTTGTATTAATTACTGGATTAGTAATACATACAGAACCTCCTTCACATACCGTAACATTCCTGTAAGTAACCGGAGTTTGCTTAACAATAATAGTGGCAATACTTGTCGTAGCAGCACAACCCGCTACTGCAGGCATATGATATTCGAAAGTACTGTTTGTTGCACTACCTGTCATTTGAATGGTCCCCGCTGTCGCGTCAAAATTAATTCCGGTCCCGGACGCATACGTCCATATACCACCGGCATCAGCATTCCATATCATGTCATATAAAGGTATTACCGAAATTTCACTTGCACAAATATCTGAAACCCGGTTACTGCCTGCTGTTTTACAGGCAATACCAAAATTCCTCTGTGTCAGGCTGGTAGTACCATTTGGAATTCCTATACTTAAGATACCGTCAGGACTTAAATCTCCCGGCCCTGTATTATTGCCATTCCCGTTTTCTCCTGTTGTTACCCAGCCAGCCGGCAGCGCATGATTAATAGGAGTCGAACTCGTATTATATCCTATTGCGTACTGCAAAGCAGAAAGTTCAAGTGTAGATGTTTGTCCGGCAGGTGCCCGCAGCGCATATGTACCATCAGCAGCTACACGCGCAGAATCCACCACTACATTAGATTGTACCACATATACATAAAGGGGCGAAGGTAAAGTAGCAGTGCCTTCACTCCCATCAATTATCGTATTCCTGTTAACATCATTAAACACCTTCCCGGAAACCGGCCTGCCAATAAAAAAACGGTAATCTTCAACTTCTCCGCTATTTGCAGGCCCCGTAGGTAAAGCAATCTCTGAAGCATTCGAAGCAATCCTGAAACGTGCGTACATATAGCCAAAGTTTGCTACCGCAGCAAAGCCCGACCAGTTAAGCGTCACCGAAGTTGCGCCATTCACAACCGTTGCAGTTGCCAATTCTCCCGCATCAAAAGTTCCATTCCTGTTAAAATCTATCCAGCCATTCACTGTAGCATCAGCACCCGTAATATTTCTAACTGTAAGGGTCACACTGTAAGAAGTTGAACCCGGAATCAGCAATGGAAATCTCCTGATCGCATCCTCATCATTCATATCAGCCAGGTCATCGCCTGTCGAAAGTGTACCCGGCACGCCATCCGATTCCACATCAATTCTTGTACCCAACATTAAACTGCCGGTTTTCGACGTCGCGTTATATGCAGAAGGTAAATGGGAAGGCCCGCTACTGGCACTTGTAGTAAAATAAGAATTTGGGGCATCGCCGTAGTCCCTCGTTTGTGCATTAGTTAAGGAAACTGTCAACACTAACACCAAAATAAAAAATCCATCGGTTAAGATTCTTTTCATTTTTTTGTTTTTGTATTTAATATTAAATATCTCAACGCATTTTACATTCCGTACAAAACGTTAAAATATTAAACGATATAATATATTGATTTTGCTTTGCTAAACAGATTCATTGTCAGCAAAACTCATAGCATGTAGAAGTGTAATGATTATTTACACATTTTTTTATATAAATGCTTAAAATGGTTAATTAATACTTACTAATTTTTACTTGTTTTTGGTTAATCTCACTAACTTTAGTTTAAAAGATTATGGGCTATTTCTTATAACTTAAGAATGCAATAATACTACGGTCATACATTTAAATATAATCCCATAGAACAAGTTCTATATATTAATATAAAATATACAATAAAGGTTTAACATGGGGCTATTATCTCTCACCCGTCTTTGAACATTCGTTCGGTGTACTACAGGGTGCCGTGCTCCGCTAAAGCTGCGCACCGCCGGCTGGAGGCCGGCGCCTGTTGTCCACCGCAGCCCTTCAGCAATAGTCCTTTATTCAACAATCTCAGATTTCAACAACTTCATTTTTAGAGGTCTGTCCTATGCTTCAATATCTCACGGTTGGCAACACACCACTCATACTACTGTCCGCACCTTGGAAGATGGGTAAATCTCCAATAGAGGATAATCAATTCAATATCAGTGTCGCTTTACATAAGTATCATTAAACAGGCAAATCAAATCCTAAAGTCACAACATTATGGTAGAAGTAATTAAAGTTGAAGTAAACAGAGCCCTGTAGGTGCAACACAATTTATGTTATGTTAATTTAGTATTGATTAATACTTCAATAGTAGCAGCCAAAACTCACAATTATTTAATGGAATACTGCAGGGCAGAAACATATTTGTAACATTACCCATATATAAATATCGGATTTCAGAGCTGCAGCAACACGTAGAAAATCGTATATCTGATACATATGACCACAGTGACATTCAAAAAATCAGCGGCCATCTGCGGGAAAATATTCAATCCATATCACGAGAGCCCTATTGTTTCGCCCCAATACCAACTCATAACAGCCAACACTGACGCTTTTATAATAAAAAAAGGCCTATGTAGAAACATAAGCCGTGTATTAACCTAAAAATAATTTAGTTATTTCTTGAAACGCAGAATAGTAAGATTATTCCACAATTAACTTCTTAACATCTGTAGAGGCACCTCCGTTTTCAATAATTCTAATAAAATAAACCCCTTTCGATATACCACTAAGATTTAAAAGATGTGTTGCACCCTGAGCTTTTTCCTGGGAAATAATACGTCCCTTTAAATCCAGTAATACAATCTGGCTACCGGTTCCGGCCAGACCCGAAATAATCACTTTATCTTTCGCCGGGTTTGGTTGTACAGTAATACCGGCGTCAGAACTATAATTGTATGATTTCACCTGGCTGTATTTAAACCTTCCATCCATATCAACTATTTTCAAACGGTAGTGATTATTGCCTTTCAGTAAATTCCCGTCAACAACGCTGTAATTGATTTCTCTGGTCGAGTTACCACTTGCATTTACAACAGCGATATTTTTCCATTCACCATTAATGAATTTCTCTACAATAAAATGTTTCGTATTTTCCTCCGTTTGGGTAGTCCATTCAATTAAAGCAGATGACTGATTATACCTGCTAACACCAAAGCTCAGCAAATTAACAGGTAAAGCTACCGGGTAAGCAACATAGTAATCCTCAACCTCACCATTGGTCACATTCACTTCACCGTTTTGAGATTTAGAGAAGCCGAAGTTTTGAGAGGTTACCACTAACCTTACCGCACCACTCGTAGCACCGCCATTAGTACCACCGTTTAAATAAGAAACCGGCACATCAAAACTTACAGGGCTACCATGTGCTCTGCTTCCGGATACAAATACATCATCCTCATCCGTAAAGCTGCCATTACCGTTTACATCGAACCACATACCATAATACACAAGCGTACCCGGAGTACCATTACCATTCACTGTAATATTGAAATTAAAATCAAAATGAGTAGCAGTACCATCAGATGGTGCCAGGATAAATGGAGACGTTTCACTACCCGTTCCTATAACACCATCACCACCAGTAATTTTCAAACCGCCGTTTCTTTCCACATTCGATTCACAAGGCAGGTTAGGATAGCTGTTATTATCGCCTAACCATACTCTGTTCGTAGCCAAATCCAGAGATGTCAGGCTGGCTGTAGCTTTTCTCCATACCACAGGAGCCCCTTCAGATGGCAGGTTACCTAAATCTGCAGGTGCAGGACTTGGCGTCCAGTCAACATAATAATCCTCTACTTCACCGTCTTCTGCAGCAAGGAAACTTCTTTCATCCGGTTGTGTATTCGTCAGATCTGTCAGTACAGATGAAGTAATGCGTAATCTTACGAAACTTCGGATAGCATCACCCAGTTGTAAACAATTGCCCACTGTTAAGCCCGGATCTGCCCATGTAAGCGTTACCGTTTGCGCCGTAGAAGATGACGGTACAGTTTGTACCACCGCTTCATTTGAGGTAAACACGCCGTTGCCATCCCAGTCTATAAATCCATATATATAAGCATTTGCATCCGTTCTGTTGGTAAAAGGAATCGTAAGAGAATAAGAGCTACCTGCAGTTTTAACCGGTAAAGTACCAGAAAATGCATCTTCATCATCTCCTTTTTCATCCACATCATCACCATTAGCAAGGTTAGCGCTACCCGTTGCCGTTACTTGCGGACCATCCTCACTATCCGCAGCCATTGAACCCAGTTTAAGAGGATTTTCAGATTGTGAATAACGGATCTGGTGTCTCGCCATATCCCCAAGATTATATCTTTCATCCAGGTCACCAAAGTCAAAAGCCGTGATGCCGCATAAAGGCCCTGTAGAAGCTGTTAAGTTAAAGTTATACTCAGACGGGCTGTTTGTACAACCATTACAACCATCAGAACCACTTACAGTATGGCCTACATAACCATACCGGTCACTACCTTCTTTAGCCAGTACCCCGATATGTCCACCCGCTTCACCGTACACCATATTACCAGGCAACATCGCTGTTCCGCCTCCCGTTGTCATAGCAGTAGGTATTTGGAAACTGGTTGGAGAAACCGTACCGGACATACCGCCACCACCGGCATTACTACCCGCATGATAAGCACGTTTATCAGCCGTAATTAAAATCAGGTGAGCATACATTGCATCATGATTATTTGATGAGATCGCAGTAACCCTTCCCATAGCACTGGTTACATCAGGCTGGTTACCGGCCGCTTCCGGCTCCTCATTCTTCTGGGTGATCCTGGTCCAGGAAGTTTGCGCAATAACGCTGCCAATACCAAGCTGGCCCAGGTTATTATTACCCAGCACATGAACAATCCCGTTATCATCTAAAATATAATAGGATGCAGATAAATTATTACCATAGCTCATATCAACTTTAATAGCTGGCCCTGCAAAGCCTGTAGGAGTCGTCATTAATGTTGCATAATGCAAAGAGCCCGTTGCAGTGGCATTTCCAATATACACGTTTCTGCCCCATGTGTAGAATTGATTACCGTTAGTAGCAATCGCTGCGGCACCTGTTGTCCTTACATCTACCATACCGGTAAGAGGAACACCGGCAGCCGTTTGCACCTGGTGCCAATCTGTACTACCGTTATTTGCAGCAAGGTTACCATCCCCTTGCACCGCATTAAAATCACTCGTTTCATTCGCCGCATTCACACTGCTACGTACCCATACATGGCCATCTTTAGTTAAAAGCACCACGGAACCATTCGTGCTGGTTTGGTCTCCAACAGTTCCACCGGTCAAATAAGAAGCACCGGCATCTATCATCTTAACCATTGCCGGTGTTACGCCCGGTGGTAAACTTACTGCCTGCATAGATGTACCGGTAGTAGCTGCCGTTGGCAGAATAATACCCTGGGCACCCCATGCATACAAACCCGCAGTAGTAAGCGCTAAATACTGGTGATAAGTAAAGGCACTCGTAGAACCTAATGTCGCCATTAGCAAACTTCCCGCGAAGTTATAACCGTTACTACCGGAAACCAATGCTGCAGGTGCCGCCAGATTTGAGGTACCGTTGCCATGCGCCAATTCTCCAAATACCAGGTACCCACCACTTGCCGGCCTTACCATCGTCGCGTGGAATGCCGCCTGGATCGGGTCAACAGACCCAAGTCCCTCACAACTAGGAATAGTAGTAATACCACCATTATTCACTGAAACATAATAATCTTCAACCTCGCCGTTTACCGGTGTCCCGTACACACCTGTGGTCAGTCCATCCCCGATACTTCTCTCATCCACGTTGGTAGTCGCCACATTATCAGTAACCGTTCCTGTTGTAAATCTCAAACGGATATATGTGTAATTCTGTGTACCGCTGTAAGGCACTGCCAGCCATGTCAGTGTTGCAATTTGAGCACCTGTAGATGCCGTCACTGTTGCGGATGTATATTCATCTGCAGTAAAGCGGCCATCCCCGTTCCGGTCTATCCATGCATGGATCGTGCCTGTACCGGCAATACTTTTAAAAGTATTCACCGTAAGGCTATAAGCCCCGCCTGGGTTTAATGCCGGTAAAGGCGTACTCACACCATCGTCTGTCACACCATCTCCTCCCAGTCCGTTATTATCACTACCCGTAGCCACACTGCTCGCATTATGCTCAAGATCAAAAGTCGATCCGAGGAACAAAGTCGAAACCGTTAAATGACGGGCAGGCACACTCACATCACTCGTATTACGTTCAAACGACAGTGGCGCATCACCGTAATCAAAAACCGGAATCACTGCTAACTGGTAATCTTCTACCTCCCCGCGCGTTGCCGCCAGCGCATATGCACCGGTAGACAATCCGTCACCAATAGCTCTTTCATCATAGGCTGTTGCTGTATTATCAAACATACCGCCTGCAGTAGTCACAATATCTGCCAGGCGCAATCTCAGGTAAATCTTTTCAGTTTGGATAGTAGCAGTCTGCGCTGCTGTCCACACAAGATTTACAGTAGCATTATTAGTCGCATTAGCTACAGAAACACTCGCCACTTCACCTAATTCAAATGTACCATTGTTATTCAGGTCCAACCAGCCGAAAAGCGTCCTTGCTGCCCCACTTGTATTCGTCACTCTAACTGGTAATGTAAAAGCGGAATTAATAGTAACAGGATTACTTTCCGGTATAATACCATCTTCATCAGCACCATCACCGAACAAACCATTATTACTAGCCCCGGCCAATACACTGTTAGGAACATTTTCCGTATCAGGAAGCCCCCCAATCAATAAAACAGGAGAAGCAATTTGCCTGGCTGGTGCAAGCGTGCCACCTGGCTGTTCATAACTTACCGGTACATCACCATAATCCAAAGTTCTGGAAACTGTAATTAAATAATCCTCTATTTCACCATTCGAAGCAAGTGCCGCACTCACCCCCGTACTTAAACCGTCTCCGATAGCACGTTCATCCACATTAGCACTCGCCGCATCTGCCAGGGTTGCTTCAGATACCCTGATTCTCATATAAAGAGAGTTCACTCCCGTAGGAATAGTACTGCTCTGCGCCGTTGACCAGGTCAAAGTCGCCACACCATTGGTCGTACTGGTTAAAGCATTAATAGTTCCCTCCCTGTATTCCGAAAGTTCAAAAGCGCCGTTATTATTAAAATCTATCCATGCATGAATGGTTCTGGCGGCACCGGAATTATTGGTATAATTCACATTCAGGGAATAGCCGCCACCAGGTGTAACCGTACCCGGTACAGCACCGTCTTCATCATTGGTACCATGGCTGTTATCACCATTCGCTGTATTTGCAATAATTTGTTTGCCAGGCTCCGCGTCTGCTGCAAGGTTACCAAAATACAACCCCTTACTGACTGCTTGTCTGGCAGGTAGATAAACGGCACTTGTATTATTATCGTATGTAGCAGGGGCCGCATCTCCATAATCATATTCAGAAATAACGGTCAATTGGTAATCCTCAATCTCACCATCATTTAAAATACCATTAATACCGGTGCTAAGGCCATCGCCGATAGATCTTTCATCCACATTCGCGCTTGCTCCGTCTCCAACTGTGCCATCTGTAATACGCAGGCGCATGTACACTTTCGCGCTTGAAATAGCAACACCGGTCGCCCACCTCAGGTTAACAGATTGTTGAATGGCCGAGGCAGGAACTACAACAGAAGCATATTCCCCCACAGTAAAGCGTCCGTTATTATCAAAGTCAATCCAGGCATGTAAAGTCTTATTGGCTCCTGTGTTATTCAACACACTTACCATAGTATGATATGGAATACCGCTATAAATAGGGTCAGGATTAGTAATACCATCCTCATCCTGTCCATCTCCATTCAATCCGTTATTATCCGCGCCCGGTGCAACGGAATGTGCGGCAGTCTCAATATCAATCAACGTTCCCAGTCTTAATAAGGCCGAAGGAGCCTGGCGTGCAGGTACGGATGTTCCTCCTGTATTTTGTTCATAAGACAATGGTACGTCACCATAATCAAAGCTGGTCAATACAGCTATTTTATAGTCTTCAATTTCACCATTGCCTGCTAATGCCGAATAGGTACCCGTATTGGCTCCATCACCTATGGCACGTTCATCTACTGTTGCGTCTGCATGATCTGCCAGGGTTAATTCTGACACTCTCAACCGCATATAAAGTGAATCCGTATTAGGAATAGAACCAGTTTGAGCAGTAGTCCATGTAAGGGTAACACTACCATTATAAGTACCATTTACAAGCGTACCTGTAATTACTTCTCCTGATTCAAACTTACCGTTATTATTAAAATCTATCCAGCCGTATAATGTTCTGTTGGCACCACTGATATTGGTGTAGGTAACATTCAAAACATAACCGTTACCTGACAATATCGGGCCAGGTACTGCACCGTCTTCATCACTCGTACCGTTAATATCATCACCTTTTGCCGTCGTTGAAGACACCTGTTTTGAAGATTCCGCATCCGGGTATAACTGGCCTAAGTATAAACTCTGACTCACCGCTTGTCTTGCAGGAGCAAAAACACCGGCTGTCCTTGTTTCCTCGTAACTTGTTGGTGCAGCATCCCCGTAATCATACACGGATATAACCGTTATCTGGTAATCTTCAATTTCACCACCCTGTAATACATCATAATCCCCGGTTTGCAGTCCATCACCTAAAGAGCGTTCATCAACTAAAGCGGGATTAACCCCGGCTGTTCTATCAGTTAAAGTCCCCTCTGATATACGCAAACGCATATATAGTTTATTACTTGCCGGAACTGTAAAAGTTTGGGCAGCCCAGCTTAATGTAACCGTTTGCTGAGAGGCCGAAGCTGGTACAGTAAAAGAGGTATATTCCGTCGTTTGAAAACGGCCGTCATTATTAAAATCGATCCAGGCATGTAAAGTTTTATTTGATCCCGTATTGTTTAACACGCTTACCTGGGTACGATAGGCTATACTATTATAAATAGGAGCAAGATTCGTAATTCCATCTTCATCAGCACCGTCTCCGTTTGTACCGTTATTATCATTTCCAGCAGTTACCGAATGCGCTACAGCTTCGCTATCTACCGTTAAACCTAATCTCAATATAGCAGAAGGAGACTGGCGGGCCGGCACTGAAATAGCAGTGGTATTCGCATTTAATTCGTAGGATAAAGGAGCATCACCATAATCATATAAATTACTCACCAGGAACTGGTAATCTTCTATTTCTCCGGAAGATGCCACCGCTCCGAAACTCCTTGTATCAATAGAAGTAAGGTTTGCATTATTGGCATTAGTTTGCGATGTGGCAGAAAGTCTTAATCTTAAATATACCTTACCACTGCTGATACCCGTAGCAGACATCGCTTGGGTTTGGGTACCTGTCCAGTTTAGAGTAGCAGTATTGTTGCCAACAACCGCAGTAAATGAAACGGTTGTTGCCACTTCATTGCCATTCATCTGACCATCTCCGTTAAAATCGATCCAGGCGTATAAATACTTAGTGCCTGCCGATGCGCTATAATATGGAACCGTTAAAGAATATGGAGATCCCACCACAATGGTTCCCGGAACAGATACAGCGTCTTCATCCAGGCCATCTCCGTTCGTACCGTTATTATCCGCTCCGGCTGTAACAGAACTTGCCGCTAATTCAAAATCAATACCTGACCCTAGATATAATTCAGGTGTTATGGTATTAGACTGATAGGCAGGGATGCCGTTTTCGTAAGACACCGGTAAATCTCCAAAGTCTTTTAGCACCGTTAACTGGTAATCTTCCACTTCTCCCAAAGCCACGGAAACATAATCACCGGTAGTGGTACCATCAGCAATGGCTCTTTCATCCAAAGTGTTTCCGCCTGTTCCAGTAAAATCAGCGATAGCAGCAGCAGCCTCCGCATTTTGCTGAACCAAACGAATACGCATGTACAGTTTATTAACATCCGCAGGTATGGTATTGGCCTGTGCCAGTGTAAAGTTTAAAGGAATTGTTCCGGTTGTAAGATTAGGAACACTTGTTGAAACATACTCTGAACTTTCAAACTTCCCATTATTGTTAAAATCGACCCAGCCATGCAAAATCGCAGCGGCTCCTGTTGTATTATTTACCACTACATTGAATACATTAGTACCACCCAGGCGAACAAACAACTGATTGATAGCTAAACCGTCTTCCTCGTCACCATCACCATTTGGCGCATTATTATTGGCACCGGAAGCAACAGAAGAAGGTCCGTTTTCTAATGCGTATGATACACCCAGATACAAGTTGTCTGTTGTAAAATTACGTGCAGGTCTGGAGTTACCATCCCTGTTGATATCATAACCGGCAGGTACATCTCCATAATCAAGTGGTGTGACGACTTCGAATCGGTAATCCTCCACTTCCCCTATGTAAGGTGTGGTATAAACGCCTGTAGAAGCACCATCTCCAAAACTTCTTTCGTCAATATCTGTTGTAGCCGCATTATCTACACTTTGCAACGTTGTGGCCGCCGTTAAACGGATACGTACATAAACATTGGATACCCCGACCGGGATAGTATGTGTTTGAGATCCACGGAAATAAAAAGTAATATTATTTGTACCAATAGCGGCTGACTGATATGCCTGCGAAGTACCTGTAGCCAGTGTATAAGCAGCCTCGTTAAGCTGGAACCTGCCGTCATTATTAAAGTCAATCCAGGCTAATATATTAGTCGCAACATTCACTGTTACCGGCACAGAAAAACTAAACGGCGCTCCTTTTGTTATTACCGGTAATACACCTGTTAAACCGTCTTCATCAGCACCATCACCATTATCCCCGTTATTATCCGCACCTGGTGCTACATTTGCAGGCGTCGCTTCATTATCCAGTAACTGACCTATTTTCCGGGTCTGTACAGCAATATGTCTGGCAGGATAGCCATTGCCATAAGTAGATGGTACATCACCAAAATCATAATCATCAACCCTTAACTGGTAATCTTCCACCTCACCTAAAGCTACCGTTGGAGCATTAACTGCATTACCTGTACCAGTTGCACCATTCCCGATACTCCTTTCGTCAATGGTAGCACCACCGCTTGCCGCAGTTGTAAAGTCGAACAATTCAGAATTAGATAAACGTAAACGAAGGTAAATATTTTTTGTATTGACGGGAATAGAGGTGGTTTGGGCCGCAGACCAGGTTAGTGTCCGGGTAGTAGCGCCTACACCACCAAAGCTTAAAGTGGCAGTTGTAAGTTCCCCAACCTGGAAGCGGCCATCACCATTCAGGTCTAACCATGCATATAAATACTTTGTACCGGAACCTGCAGGAGAATTCACAGGAATATCAATACTATAAGCGACTCCACGGCTTATACTTATAAACTCGGTAATACCATCTTCATCTGCTGTCTGGTGTTCATTGTCCCCATCCTGGTTATTTTCCTGCCCTGCAGCCACCGGGTGCGCCCCACTTTCAATATCTACTAAAGTCCCGATAGATAATCCATCCGATTTTGCATGCATTGCCGGGCGGGCATTATTATCTTTATCTAATTCGAAACCGGATGGTAAATCCCCAAAATCATAAAGACGGACAACATCCAATTGGAAATCTTCGACTTCACCTCCCGCTACTAAACTATAATCAGATGCATTTGTAGTACTTACAGCACCGTTACCGATACTTCTTTCATCGAGGGTGGCACCGCCTGAAGCAGCGGTAGTAAAATCATTTAACGCCCTGTTCGATAGCCTTAAACGCATGTACAACTTATCTATGCCATCAGGAATGACTGAGGTTTGCAAATTCGTCCATGTCAATACCTTGTTTGACACGCCTGTAGTTGTAAATGAAAGTGTCGCTGTGGTGAGTTCCGACAGTTCAAACCTGCCGTTATTATTAAAATCTATCCAGGCGTATAAATATTTTGTAGCAGTGGTAGGATTGTTCACCGGAACAGTTACAGAATAAGCTATCCCTTTACTTACAGCATCTATTGGCGTTACCAAACCATCCTCGTCAAGCCCATCGCCATTAGGTGAATTATTATTACTTCCGGTAGTCACATTTGCTGCTTGCAGTTCCAGGTCAGGGGCCATACTACCTATATAAAAACCCGTTACAGGTGAATGCAACGCAGGAGCAAACACATTATCTTTCGTTTGTTCATAACTGGCAGGAGCATCGCCATAATCATACTGGGCAGTCGTTACAGATTGCCATGTGCTTCCTACATGAATGCCGTCTAAATCTAATACAGGGGAAGTCCCTACAGCTACCTGGTAGAGGTTAACAGAGGAAAGATTGGTAGTGGTGGCAGTACCTATATCAGCCCCAGTCACGCCATTATAGATAACGTTTGCTACTGCCGGCTCGGTATTTATTGGAGCAGGGTTGACAAATAAACTGACTGCATCGTTGGTAGCACCGGTCACTACTTCATATTTCAGTACCAGAAAATAGTTGGTATTAAAATTTCTTACCGTTGTTTCATAAACCGGTACAGGTGTTGTAGCAGTGCCTCTTACTACTCCAAAACTAAAACCTGCTCCATTAGATCGGATATATATCCTGGCACCATAGGTTAAAGGACTGGTACTGTTTCCTAATGCGTAAAAATATTCCCCGGCTGCCTGCGCAGATACTACATTGACGATTAATGAATTATAGGTAGTTGCGCCTGTTCCGGCAAATACATGATAAATACTTTCACCGGTATTTGACAAGCGCACCTTGTTTCCGTCCGAATAAGAAATTGTTGAAGGGTAACTTAAATTATTGGCAGTTACCACAATTGATGCACCAGTAGCTCGCTGTGCCCAGTTAGTAGTACTCATCAGGGTGGCACCAGGTACATAATTATAGCTTTCAGTTAAAAATGGCTGGGCAAACAGTAAATTATCACACATTAATAACGAATAAAAAAGAAGACAAACATTTACTCGTCGAAAAAGCTTGTAAAATTGAGATCTCATAAAATCGTTTTTAGGTTTAACTATTAAGGAACTAAAACATCAATAAAAAATAATATATAATACAAAAAATCCGGATTACAGTGTCTGGTTATTCTTATAAATTAATTTCAGTATGAATCTGAAATCAACCCAATGAAAACTCAAACAATGATTTACATCTAATGTCTATATAGCCAGGGTTTCTATATAGAGAAAGTGAATTCAATTTGATAAAGGGCCACTCACTTACCTCTGATAAGTATTTGAACTAAGTTTTGTATTCCTGAAAATGCTGCTTTAACTAAAATATTTGGGTTAAAGATGATGCCGCAAACAAATGCCAATATAATACAATATAAAAAATCTTATAAATCAGAACAATATCAAGTATGCGATTTTTTTAAATAATTTTAACAATAATAAATACTTAAATTAAAAAATAAAATATTTATTGAAATTTTCGAATATTTATATTGAATTAAATCAATATAAATATTGAACAACATTAATTAAGTATTGAATATATTGAGTATATATATTGAACAAATTGAATAAAAAGAGAGAATGTAGTATCAGACTAATGCGCTTTGAAATAGTAACTATTCTAACAGAGAAATGGCTGTCCTATTCTTTTATTTGTAAAATATAGGGCATTATTATCCTATTTTCTCTTTAATACCTCATGATACCCAGATCCTGCCAGGTAAACATCCATTAGAATTAGTAAGGTACAATGGCTGCGGCATACGTTGGTGGCGAGGTACGAGCCAGTGCGACGCAGGAGCACCGAGCGTAGCGGAGCCATAAGTACGCCGAACTTATGTTCAAACAAGTTCTAAATGATGATAGCCCCAAAAAGGTGCTTTAACTATCAAATTTCAATGATAGCAAAGGCATCTATTCAGTCTATACTTTGCACCTGCTTTTCCTGAAATGCGAAACAGTATATGGATTACACTTGTTTCATATTCTTTTAAAAGATGTAAATTTTATGTTACTTTGTGTAATGTGTTTTCATTAATACAATGCATGACATATATTAACCAGGTCATAAAACATTGGGACATATTCATTTAATATGAACCGCGGGTAAAAGAGAATATGAAGTCAAAAAGGATAAAGCATCATTATTTGCGCTTCCTGGTAAATTTACGCACTTTCAACCACTGGAGAAAAAAGCGGATCAGCGATCATAGTTTTATGCTTATAGCAGCAGCTATTGTTGGTGTACTTGGAGGATTAGCAGGGTCTGTTTTAAAATTGCTTACACACAGCATAGAGAATTATTTACAACGATCAGATTGGGGATTAAAGTTCTACGCACTTTTTATATTTCCTCTTATAGGGATTATACTTACGGTGATTTATGTAAAAACGTTTATCAGGAAAAGTAAGTTTGAACATGGGCTATCTCAACTGATATATAGTATTTCTAAAACAGGCAGCAAAATACCGGCACACAATACTTATTCCCAGATTATTACGAGTGCGTTGACGATTGGATTTGGTGGTTCTGCAGGATTAGAAGCCCCTATCGCAGTAACAGGGGCTGCCATTGGTTCAAATACCAGTTTGGGTTTTCAATTAAATTACAGGGACCGGACATTATTGCTTGCATGTGGTGTAGCTGCAGGTATCGCATCTGTATTTAACAGTCCTGTAGCAGGTATGGTACTTGCTTTAGAATTACTATTACCACAATTTAGTATCCCGGCATTCATTCCTTTATTGATTGCTTCGGCATCTGCAACTGTGATCGCTCAAATGATCAGTACCGAGCCACTTTTCATTCTGGTGACCGAGAACTGGAAAATAGCAGCTATACCCTACTATATCATTGCAGGTTTAATGGTAGGCTATTTCTGTAACTATTTTACCAAACTAAACTTCTGGATGTCTGCCCAGTTTAAAAAGTTGAAAAACATTTTCTCGAGGGCATTATTGGGAGGGCTTATGCTGGGGTGCATGATTGCAGTAATGCCGGCGTTATACGGAGAAGGATATGTAACCATCCAGGAACTGCTAAACAGGAATTACAGTCATATGTTGGACAGCAGTTTCTTCCAGCAATATTCGAAAAATGAATTGTGGATACTTGGTTTTGCTATACTGACGTTGTTTGGAAAATCGATTGCCGCTCTTATTACAGTTCAGGCAGGCGGTAACGGTGGTAGTTTCGGGCCCAGCCTGGTAATGGGAGGCTTTCTTGGATTTATTTTCGCATTCGGCTGCAATGTTCTTTTTGGCACCTCGTTAAATATTACGAATTTTATTGTAGTAGGTATGGCAGCTTGCCTAAGTGGTATTATGCATGCTCCGTTAACCGGTATTTTTCTGATTGCTGAAATTACAGGTGGGTACAAACTTATGGTACCTTTAATGATTGTTTCAGCTATTGCCTTTTATGTAAACAGGAAATATAACAAGTATTCCATTTACACACGTAACCTGGCTAAACAAGGCACATTGTTATCTTTGGAAGATAAAGACAAAAATATTCTTGCTAATGTAGCTGTATCGGAATTACTGGAAAAAGATTATCCACTTATTAATATAAACACTTCTTTACAGGAGTGCTCTAAAAATATACTGGATACAGAAAAAAACATTTTTCCGGTGGTTGATAAAGACGGGCAGTTTCATGGGTTGCTTCATAGTGAACAGTTACTGCAAGAACTACTACATATAAAAAATGGTACTTCAAGCGGTAATGCTTCTGTAAGAGATATTATGCAATCGTCAATACTTCCGGCATTAATTTCTACACCTATATATGAAATAATGCAGCAAATGGAATTAAAAAAACTAAGCCTTATTCCTGTTGTCAATCGAAAAAATTACTTTCTAGGATTTATTACCCGGGATGCTATATTTAACAGGTACAGGGAAGAATTGAATAAGGAACTAACCTATTCTTAAGAATATCCTTTTTATGCCAAATATTAACTATGAGCCTGTACCTATACTGCAGTCTCTGGAGCTGTGCCCGGGCTTTCCTTGTTAGTTTTAGTTTTCATCAACCCAAACATCATAACCAGGGAACTAAGGATAATTACCTGGATAAGCATGGACTTACTTGCAAGGGGAATTTGCTGGGTAACAGGAATTGACAAAAACAATAAAATAGTAATTAAACCTCTTGGCGCCACGTATAGCAAAGGGTTCAGAGGTAACTTAAACAATTTTAATACTATTGCACGAATGATAAAAATGGCAACTGTGATGCCTCCTGCCCACATGATACTTGAGCCATCCAGAATTTCCTCTCTCTCCAAGAGATAACCAAATAATATGAAAAATGATGCTCTTATTAAAAAGGCGAACTCAGCAGTAAGTTCTTTAAATTTGTTTACCTCCTTACTAAAATCCAGAGGACGAAATTTTCTGAAAAATTTAATATGTTTAAGTTCATCCACATTTTCCAGGAACAGGCCAAACAGCAATATGAAAATAAGCGCCGGAAGATGATAAATTTTAGATACGAAATAAATAAGAACTATTATAAGTATAATTGGTGCAAATTTAATATGGTGTTTTATATTATTAAGAAAGTAGGCGAGGGCTAATGTAGCCACAAAAGAAATAGCCAGTATGAGCAGCATCTGGCCTGCAAAATGCCCCCAGGTACCTGTACCAATATGGTCGTTTTCTGTTACAAAATTGAAAAACACAACGCCGAATATGTCGGAGAAACTGCTCTCATAAGTAACAAACTCTTTGTTGACCGTACTTAGATTGCGGGCACTTGGTATAGCGATGGCACTACTGATTACTGAAAAAGGGATTGCATTTCCCAGCGCATTTTTAAAGTCAACATTTCCCCAATAGCTAAATGCTGCGGCCAGGCTAAAACTTAAGACCAACATGGGTAAAAGCGCAATAAGCATGGACTTTACAATAAAAGGCAATTTCTCCTTATTAAGCTCCAGTTCAAGAGCACCTTCAAGCACAATCAGAATAAGTCCGACTGTACCAAGCACCGGCAATATAGGTACGAGATGCGGCATATTCCAACCGAATGCCAGACTTATCTCCTTTACGACAAAACCAAGCACCAATAATAATATTACCGATGGAATTTTTGTTTTGGAAGAAGTGATATCAAAAATATAAGCCAGTAGCATTAAAATGCATAAAGCTATTGTTAAGGCTGTTGTCATATCTGTTCCTTTAATTTAAGAGTTATCAAGGCAATAATTAATATTTTCTATAAACACTGCCCAGGTTTTCAGAAAATGAGTACCACTATCTTTAATACCCATTGATCTGGCAAAACAATTAATATATTTCTAATTTAATCTATTAAGCCCCTTACTCCTCTGGTAAATATTTAAATATAAACATTTCAGTTTAAAATTGTGCAATAACGGCAGGTTTTAAAACTATTATGTAAGTTATGATGATTTTTATTACCGTTATTAGAGTTTCTTATCCCCTTTATTTTAATGGCTGGCTTATGCTCTTAAAGTAGCATGAACGGTCATGTCCTAAAAGAGCGGAAACGTATTTTATGCAGGTTACTGAAGACACAAAACTACGTAACTGATCCAATTACCGGCCAAGAATAATTGTATTGGTATATATTCTTAAATTGATTTAATATTAAAACTTTAATTAAGGTTCGTATTGTGCTATGTATAAAATAGTCTAAACTTAATCTTGCTAAAAACAGAAGTAAATCAGTCACTATTATATGATTAACCAATCTTCAATCCACAGATACTTCCGCCAGACTGATGTCATATCCTAAACTTATTTCTTTAAGAAAACAGTTATTTTTTTAATTTAAGAGGTGTTATAAGAAAGAAACGAATTATCAGAACCTATATAATAACTATGTCTATGTTTAAATAATGTCGATATACTAAGAATAGCTAAAATGTGCCCTGTATGATAAAATAGTTAAATTATAATATAAAGATCTGTTTCTGAACAAAAACATTTCAATTAATTAACTCCTAATGAGTATCTGAAGCAAGGCCACTCTCCAGAATGAATCTAATTGTACATTTTCAATAGAAACACAGACAATGATATCACTTAATATTCTCATGCAAAATGTTAAAAATAAATAACTAATAAAAATATAATCAGATACAAGAATGCAAATTTTACACAAAAAACACACCTTAATAATATCAAATAATTTATTTTAACATCATTTTTTCACAAAAAATACATTTAAAAACAGAGCTGTAATTTTAAAAAAGTCCCATAATTAAATATTAAAAGCAGATACTTAATATCACACATTAAACAATATTAAAATTGAACTTATTCAATCAATTAATTGAATTACTTGCATCACTTTAAGCTAGTTCAGCTCAATTATTTATTTTGTGCTATTAATAAGTTAAATTCTGTAAATTTAATTCTAAAAGTGTCTGAGGGTATATTTAAACCTTAAGAGTAGTATGCCTAAAACAATCTTTAGAGTTATAATTGCCGAATCAAAAACAATGTTTTTAATACCCATGATAACAGCAAGTTTTAATATAAAGCGGACTGATTGCATCAGATAAAACACTTCAACAATTAGATAGAATATTCCAGAAGAACATGACTAAAACAAAATATAACTCTGTATTAGTAATTGATGACCACAAAATGGTTGCCAACGGCATTAAATTATTAATCGGTGATCTGTTTGAAAACTTTTTAATGGCGCATGACGGTGCTTCAGGCATGAGTCTGGCATTAAGGCACTTTCCACAGTTAATTGTGGTAGATTATTCTTTACCGGATACTACAGGAGACCTGCTAGTACGGGAGCTCAAATACAAACTTCCTAAATCCCATATACTGGCATATTCATTCACATATTCTCCGGATGTTATTGTCCGTATGCTTCAATCCGGAATTAACGGTTATGTTATCAAAAAAGAAGACGATGAAGAGTTTATCAAAGCCGTTCACTTACTGATGCAAAACAAAGATTATTTTTGTAAGGAAGCACGTATTCATATCGTGAACAGGTTTACCGGTACAGAAGATGAATATTCAATAAAACACCTGATAGCCAATACCAAGTTTTCCGGCAAAGAAATAGAGCTGATCAAGCTACTATGCAAACAGATGAATACAAAAGAAATTGGTCATAATCTGAATCTTTCAGAAAGAACGGTTGAGCAGTACAGAAGCAATATAGGAAGGAGAATCGGGGCAAAAAATCTTGCCGGTATTATAAAGTTTGCTTTACAAAATGGTATTGTGCAAATCGACGACCTTTAAATTTTATCGACTATTTTATTGATAAATATCTACTTTTCTTAATTAAAACTTATTACCAGGCGAGCTCACTTAAATAGTGGCACTTGCCTGGTTTAAATGGTATTAAGGCCCTTAAGAATCCCTATTTTTATATTTATCCCTTTACATTGTTTCTTTGGCTTAAGTATTTTTTCAATCTAAAAAATCAAAACCTTCAATCAATATTTTCATTATCGGTTATCAATTCTAACTTGTACATGTAACAAGCTTAAAATTCCTAAAAGTTCACCATAAACAGAATACCTTTAAACAGGAAGTTTGCATATTAAATGTTAGTGGTTGATGATGAATATGTCAAAAGATAAACCATCCAGAAGGCAGGAAGAAATTGTAAATGCTTATTTCAGTTTTCTTAACTCCCACATCGAAAGTGTGATTAGTGGTGCAAGCAACGATTTTCTGCCGCTTAGCGAAATTGCGCATCAACTTCATATTTCCCATCAGCATCTTACTGATACGATAAAGCAGGCTAACGGACAACACCCATGCTATTATTACGACTTAAAAATTATTGAAGCAGCAAAAGAAATGCTGAAAGCTAGTGATAAAACTGTAACGGAAGTAGCATATACGCTTACATATGATCCTTCTAACTTTTCAAAATTTTTCAAAAAAATAGTGGGTGTATCACCCGGAACCTGGCAAAGAGAAAATACATAATCCATTTTAAAATTTCATAACCATAAATACTTAAAAAATGTCAAGAAACGATTTTAAAGACAAAGTAGTTTTAATAGCTGGCGGTGGTAAAAACCTTGGTGGTCTATTATGCAGGGACATCGCGGCAAAAGGTGCTAAATTAGCGATCCACTACAATAGTGAAAGTTCTAAAGCGGAAGCTGAAGAAACATTAAAAGCAGTACAGAATGCGGGTGCTGAAGGTTTTTTATTCCAGGGAGATCTTACAGATGTAAAAAACATTACAAAATTGTTTGATGAGACCATTGCCAGATTCGGTGGTATCGATATTGCAATTAATACAGTTGGTAAAGTATTGAAGAAACCTTTCGGTGATACTTCTGAAGCTGAATATGACAGCATGAGCGACATTAACTCTAAAGTAGCGTACTTCTTCCTCCAGGAAGCTGGTAAAAAGCTAAATGACAATGGTAAAATCTGTACGATTGTTACTTCATTACTGGCTGCCTACACTGGCTTGTACTCTACTTACGCAGGTATGAAAGCCCCGGTAGAACACTTCACCCGTGCAGCTTCTAAAGAGTTTGGAGCCAGAGGCATTTCTGTTACTGCTGTGGCACCTGGTCCGATGGATACGCCATTCTTCTATGGACAGGAAAGTACAGACGCAGTGGCATATCATAAATCCGCTTCGGCATTAGGTGGTCTTACAGACATAAAAGATATTGCACCGCTTGTAGAGTTCTTAGTAACTGACGGCTGGTGGATAACCGGTCAGACTATATTTGCCAACGGCGGTTATACTACCCGATAATTTGCAGTTAATAAGATTATGACTGCTGAGTGGAAATGATTAACTTCCACTCAGCAGTCTAATTACAACAACTAAAACCATCGCGCTTATGACTCTTAAAATTATTAATACTATCCTGATACTCATTGCCATATTTATGGGTTTAAAGCAGGGATATGCCATGGCCAGCGGTAAGCCTGAAATGCTTGACCTTTTCAGTAAATGGGGCTTTAGTAAAAATGCTGTAGCTATCAATGGTATTATTACGATGATTGCAGCCGTTATGATTGCCTTTCCAAAAACATTTATCTGGGGTAATTTCCTGATGGCGGCAGGTATACTTATGCTGATCTGTTTTCATATGCGTGATAAAAACCTAAACGGGGTAATGCTGGAACTGCCGTTTTTAGCGCTTAATTTAATCATTATTTATTTACAGTACCCTTTGCCTTTAAAGGCGACTCATTAAACGCTGTTTTATGAAAGTGAGTATTATTTTAGTTGTAATAATATCTTTATCAGTTAATGGCATTATGGCACAAAAAACTGCTAAACAATCAAATTCTAAATCTATTAAAATGGACTTTTCTAAAATAACCAATAAAGAAGTTAAGCAAGCACTTGAGGCATTGGAAGAGAATAATAAGGAGGCATGGTTTGCATTATTTACCGATGATGCAAAATTTACGGACGATGGCAGGGCTATGGATTTCAAATCTTTTTTTAATAACGCTTTTAGCAAAAAAGAGAAATTCCTTGCTATTGAAAAAGTTGAAAATGACAGTAAAGATATCACGGGTAATTTTTATGCCGGCCAATGGGGTACATTTAAAGTCTTTTTCAGGTTCCGCCAGAACGCAGATGGAAAATTCCACCAGTTGGATATCGGGCAAGCGAAATAATAGTGAGTGATTCAAATTAATGACCTCTCTGTTTGAAAATAAGTAACCGGAATTTAATGGCCGGTAAAAGCACAACCAACGTTTCCTGTACAAAGAACGGCTGTTGTGCTTTTTGAATTGGATATAAAACAGCTCCGGAATATCCGTTTATCAACAGTAACCGCCCTAAAAATACAATTCTTCCTGTTTCCTGCCTGCATCCCTCTAACCTGCATCCGTATAATGTAATAATTAAATATAATTCAGCTTTGCTTAAGTATTTACGAAAACGCTTACCTTAGCACTTAAGAAACTTGATTACTGAATTTATAAAAACTATAAGACTTTTAAAATGGGCAAATTTTCAAGTGGCGTATTACATGGCGCCGAGCTAGAAGCATTATATAACGATGCTAAAGCGAATGGTTATGCATTACCTGCAGTAAATACTATTGGCACTAACAGCATTAATGCAACTTTAGAAACTGCTGCTAAACTAAACTCTCCCGTTATTGTTCAATTTTCTAATGGCGGTGCACAATTTATAGCCGGTAAAGGAATGCCTAACGATCAGTTACAAGGTAATATCCGTGGTGCTATTTCCGGTGCGTTACATATACATAATGTTGCTAAATATTATGGCGTTCCTGTGGTTTTACATACTGACCATGCTGCTAAGAAATGGGTACCATGGGTAAATGGCATGATCGATTTCGGTGAGCAATTTTTTAAAGAAAAGGGACAGCCTTTATTCAGTTCTCATATGCTGGACCTGAGCGAAGAACCGATAAAAGAAAACATAGAAACATCTGTTGAAGTGTTCAAACGTATGAAACCACTTGGTATGGGTATCGAAATTGAATTGGGTGTTACCGGTGGTGAAGAAGATGGTGTTGATAACAGCGATGTAGAGAATCATAAACTATATACCCAACCGGAAGAAGTGGCTTATGCTTATGAAGAATTGAAGAAAGTAGGTGACCTGTTTACAATTGCCGCTGCTTTTGGAAATGTTCACGGTGTTTATAAACCGGGTAACGTTGAATTACGTCCTGAAATTCTGCATAATTCCCAGGTTTATATACAGGAAAAATACGGACTGCCGGAAAAACCTGTTTATTTTGTATTCCACGGCGGAAGTGGTTCCCCTCAACACCAGATCCGTGAAGCTATCGGATATGGCGCTATCAAAATGAATATTGATACGGATTTACAATGGGCTTTCTGGGATGGCATCAAAGGTTTTTACAATACTAACCACGATTATTTACAGGGGCAATTAGGGAACCCTAAAGGACCTGATGCGCCTAACAAGAAATATTATGATCCGCGCGTTTGGTTACGTGAGGCTGAAGTAAGTTTTAGCAAACGCCTGGAAATTGCTTTTGAAGACTTAAATTGTATTAACAGGAATGCTTAATTGAAGCAGTTAATCATTTTTAGAAGAGCAGATTCGATGTATTGAATCTGCTCTTTTTGATTTATGGAGTAGGTGTATATCTTATCACCTGAGATGTGAGACGAATGGTGCATCATAACGGGCGGGATTGAATACATGAATTAAACTCAATACTTATTGATGATTAAATCACTCTATCCTGTACAACTAGGTACATGACAAAAAAAGCATAATTGTTTTATGCGGCAGGGATAGTAGTAAAGTACCCCACAGGCGGCATAAGTGGTAAGAAATGGCGAAGCCTGCAATGCCGGATTGCCGCCGAGGAGTACTTACGGATAGCCCGGCACCAGGCGAAAATGGTACAGATGAGTATTTACGCAAGATACAGGCATTAAAAAGGGCAGCCTGGCGGCCGCCCTTTTTAAAAAATATCTGATCAATTAGCTCATATTTGCCATTTTCTCGGCATTTTCCACTAATTGTAATTGTTCAATAAAATCATCTATTTCACCGCCTACGACAGCATCTAAATTATAAGATGTCAGGTTGATACGATGATCGGTAACGCGGCCCTGGGGCCAGTTGTATGTACGGATTTTAGCACTTCTGTCACCGGTACTTACAAGGGTTTTACGCTGACGGGAAATTTCTTCTTCATGCTTACGTACTTGTTCTTCGTACAGTTTGGTGCGCATCATATCGAATGCTTTCTCACGGTTGGCCAACTGTGAACGCTCGGTTTGGCACATTACAACGGTTCCTGTTGGGATATGCGTAAGAATCACTTTGGTTTCTACTTTATTTACGTTCTGTCCACCAGCACCACCGCTTCGGGCAGTATCCATTTTTACATCGGCAGGGTTCAGCTCAAAATCAACTTCCTCCGCTTCCGGCATTACTGCTACAGTAGCGGCACTGGTATGTACGCGGCCCTGGGTTTCGGTATTCGGCACGCGCTGTACGCGGTGTACACCACTTTCAAACTTAAGTGTTCCGTAAACGTCTTCGCCCTGGATCTCTACCACTACCTCTTTATAACCGCCAACGGTACCTTCGCTTTCGCTTACTACCTGGGCTTTCCATCCCTTCTTATTGGCATAACGGAGATACATTTCCAATAAATCGCCGGCAAATAAGCTGGCCTCATCCCCTCCGGTGCCTGCACGGATTTCCAGAATGGCATTTTTATCATCCTGGGGATCTTTAGGAATCAGTAATTTTTTAAGGATGGCTTCCAGTTCCGCTTCTTTTTCTTCTAATGCCGGCAATTCTTCCTTGGCAAGCTCCCGCATGTCCGTATCCGGACCATTCAGTAATTCTTTGCTGAATTCTATTTCGCCCAAAACTTTTACGTATTGTTCGTACGGCTGCACAATTCTTTCAAGCTGCTTGTATTCTTTACTGAGCTTGCTGAATTCTTTTACATTGCTAACTATTTCGGGATTTGTCAGGGCTATTCCAACCTGCTCAAACCGACCTTTAATAGCTTCTAATTTATCTAACATAAAATTGTTTCTAATATAAGCCTGATGGCTTGAAGTGTGCAAAGTTAATGTTTGCGAAGTTGTTTGCATAAAAAAAGTATAGAAACGACATTTGATGTAGATTTGACGCCAGATAAATTAAACCAAAATGGTAGACAGAAAAACAGCGCCATCTATAAAAAACGCAGTAGATTTTAATATACAGTTGCAGCCATACCAAAAATTCACGCTTAAAAACGGCATAAATGTGTACGTAATAGATGCCGGTGTGGAAGAGGTGATACAATTGGAATGGATATTTATGGCGGGTAACCGTTACGAAACCAAAAACCTGGTGGCGGCTGCTACCAATCACTTACTAAAGAATGGTACTCAACAATATTCGGCGTTTGATATTAATGAACATTTTGAGTTTTACGGCAGTTTTTTAAACAGGGCGTGTTATAATGAAACGGCATCCCTGAGCCTGCATAGTATGAGTAAGCACCTGGACCATTTATTACCAATGGTAGCTGAGGTATTGACAAATGCAACGTTCCCTCAATCTGAGCTGGATATTTTTGTGCAAAACAGCAAACAGCGCTTAAGTGTTAACCTGCAGAAATCTGATTTTGTGGCAAGCAGGGAAATTGAGAAGATCATTTATGGTGCGGACCATCCTTATGGCAAATACAGCAGTGCCGAAGCTTACGACGCTTTAACCGTTAATGACCTTAAAGCTTATTATGAACAATACTATAAAAACGGGGACTGCATGATTTTTATGGCGGGAAAAGTGCCTGCCAATGCGCTGGATCTGCTGGAAAAATACTTCGGCAGCCTTACTCTGACTAACCCTGTAATTGTGGTGAATGATGAATATACTGAACCTGCTCAAAAACCGTACGAAGAAGATATCGCGGTAGATAAGGACGGGGTTCAGGCATCTATCCGGCTGGCACAGAACTTCCCTAACAGGCTACACCCTGATTTTAAAGAGGTACAGGTACTGAATACTTTGCTTGGCGGCTATTTTGGCAGCAGGCTGATGAGTAATATCCGTGAGGAGAAAGGCTATACTTACGGCATACATAGTTATATTCAGGCGCGCAAAACACAGAGCGCATGGATGATCAGTACAGAAGCGGGCAGGGATGTTGCGGCTGCCACTATACAGGAAGTGTATAATGAAATGGCGATCTTAAGAAATGAGCTGGTGGATGATGAGGAATTAATGCTGGTTAAAAACTATATACTGGGTTCTTTACTGGGTGACCTGGAAGGGCCGTTCCAGATTATTAACCGGTGGAAAAGCTATATTCTGAATGGTGTGGGCAATGATTATTTTTATGAATCCATAAAAACAATTAAGGAGATAACCCCGCAACGATTACAGGAACTGGCATTTAAATATTTATGGCCGGAGAAGTTTTATAAACTGGTGGTAGTGTAAAGGATAGTAAAAAGTGAGTTGTGAAAAGTATTCACAACTCACTTTTTACTTCTTACATTTTACGCTCTTTTCTAACTTAAGTCACAAATCGGTACCCAATACCTTTAATGGTTAATATTTCTAATTCCGTATCTTCTTTTATATAGCCCCGAAGTTTGGTAATATAAACATCCAGGTTGCGACTGTTGAAATAACTGTCATTACCCCAGATCGCATTCAGCAGATCGCGCCTGTCTATAATTTCATTCCTGTTTTTGAATAAATAACGTAATAATTCCGCTTCCCTGTAGGATAGTTTCCTGTTTTCACCAAAACCGCTCAATACCTGGCGGGATACATTGAATGTATATTTTCCAAAACTAAAATGCTCTGCATCATTCTGTTCCTGCTTATTGGTTTTTCCTGTCAGGTTTAGCAAATTGCCTATGCGGGCAATCAGTTCTTCCATGCTAAAGGGCTTTTTCAAATAATCGTTTGCGCCAATGGCAAAACCTTGTAATACATCTGTTGTATTTGACTTGGCGGTTAAAAACAACACCGGCATCTGGGGGTTCTGCTGTTTGATGCCTTCTGCAATTTCGAAGCCGTCTTTATTGGGCAACATGATATCCAATACACAAATATCCGGCTGTACTGTTTTGTACAGGCCCAGTACTTTATTGCCATCGGTTTCCATATACACATCAAAACCCTTGCTTTCTAAGGTCTCTTTTACTATCTTACCCAAAAAAGGCTCATCTTCAACGTATAATATTTTCACCATATTTTGTTTGTTTTAATTTGCAACTATTTGCAATTATTACCAATATTACAAAGTTATTGTCAGTTGAAACACTTATCGTTAATTTAGGTTATTAATCACAAATCTGTGTATGGCAGCCTGTAGTTTTAACATTATGTAATAAAAGTGTAACAAACACTGTTCGTTACATTTAACAGAGGCTATTTGACCAAGGTATTGTTTTTGTTATATTTGTAATGTGGAAAAAACAGGCTCATTAGAAATCAGAATTACAGGTTCCAAAGGCAACCTGGAGCTTTCTCCTGATAATTATGATATTCGGGATATTATAATTATGCTTGAAAATGTCGAAAACCTGCTTTATGCCGGGGATAAGAAAGACAGACCAATAATTAGTTACAAGATTGAAGAAGGATCTGTTAAACACATTTTCACTACTTCCATGCAGTTCATTATTGGTTTTAATGCAATTATCGGACAGGTAGCTCAATCTCAGAATATAGACTTTCTTGATATCAAGACTGCCAAAGCATTTGAGAACATTCAAAATATTGCAACAAAAAAAGACTATACTTTCAGCATAAAAACATCTCTTGACAATACCAATGAAGTAAGACTTGATACATCAACCCGCTTTTACAGGACTGAAGCAATTTGGGCTGATGCAGAATTTTACTTTTATGGTAAAATTACTAATGCCGGTGGAAAAGATAAAGCAAATATTCATTTATCAACAGAAGAATACGGAAGCATTAAAATTGAAACGCCGAAGGATTTCTTAGAGGGATATGAAGATAATTTATTGTATAAAACATTTGGTATCCGTGCAACAGGCAAACAGCATTCTGAAACTGGTGAAATAGACAAATCAACACTTGTATTTATTGAGTTAATTGATTACCAGCCAAAGTACGATGAACCCTATTTGCAAACGCTAAGAGAGAATGCAAAGAAAAACTGGCTTCATGCGATTAACCCTGATGATTGGTTAAAAGAAATAAGAGAAGGTTATGATACATAAAAACGCTGTTCTACTTGATACAAGCTTCTTTCTTCGTTTTCTAAACGACAATGATCCGCTATTCAAAAGTGCAGATGGTTATTTTCGTTACTTTTTGCAGAAAGAAATTGACATGTTAATTTCTACAGTTAGCATCGCAGAATATTGTATTGGTGGTAATATTCACGAACTGCCATTGAAAAACCTTCAAATTGTTCCATTCAACCTTAATCATGCTCAACAAACGGGTGAATTTGCACGGATTGCCTTCATGGAAAGAGCCAAAGGTAGTTTACAAATAAGCCAAAGGAAAATTATTCCTAACGATACTAAACTTTTTGCACAGGCACATTGTGAAAAATTTACTGAATTATATCTCTCATCTGATACCGAAAGTTTAAAAGTTTACAATTCGATTAAGGAAAAAGTAAATCTAAAATTCAGATTTATTGACCTTAATATACCTCACTACCAAGCATTCGGACTACTTGAATTGTAGAGTAAAGTATTATTGTTCTAAATTGCATTACAATTAGCTCAAATAAATGTTTCGTTATCAACTTTTATATATCGTTGTTTTATTCTCAATATTCACTGCCGCATGCGGGAGCAAAAATGAGTTGCCTAAAGAGCCGCAGTTGATTATAGCAGTGCAAAGCCTGCAGCAATTAGCAACAGTGGAATATACAATTAGTAAAGTAATAAAAGCAAATGACAATAAGACCTGGTACACTATTGGCGATAGAAAAATCTTATTTACCAGTAACGCCAAAATAAAGGCAGGTATTGATTTAAGCAAATTACAAGCGGAAAATATCACAGTTAATGGCAAAAGTATTTCTATAAAACTGCCGGAGCCTGAAATTTTCAGCATCAATATTCCGCCGGATGAAATAAAGGAAGCTTACAGTGAAAAAGGATTCTGGAGAGATGAATTTTCAGCTGAAGAAAAGCAGCAATTATTGCAGCAAGCCGAAACACAGATTAAGCAGGCTGCTTACGACCCACAGTTAGGCATTTTAAACCAGGCTAAACTAAGCACACAAACTTACCTTACCAATCTGCTTACAAGTTTAGGATTTGAACAGGTGTATCTATACTATGGTGATAAGAACCCATTGTTCAGATTGGATTAAAAAAGAGTCCGGCAAGATAGACATCTCCCGGACCTGCTACGATAACTAAAACTAATATATTACTCAATCTATGACTTTACCTGGTGGTAGTTACTTTAGACGATTGTGTAACCGTTTTTAATAAACTGCCGCCTGTATAGCTGCCGGATAAATACAACCCGTTAAAGTCAGTCGTATTACTTACAGCGCCTCCGCTATAAATATTATAAACTTTACCTGTAGTTAATTTTGCACTGCTATATAAAACCGTTGTTGCAGCTGCCGGTGCTAAAAATGTGATCACTTCATTATTGTCTGCATCTCGTATATGCAGTAAACTGTTAGCTGTAACAGATGCCGTTACTACAGCAGCATTTTGAGTAGAAACACTGGATGTTGGCGTGCTGGAGCCCCCGCCTAAACCTAACAATAAGCCACCGGTAATTTTAAAGGTATTGTTATCACAGTCAAAACCTGTTTCAGGCTGCCGCGCACCTATTGCGATTACATAGCCGCCTGTAACGGTAAGCGTTCCGTTGGAATCTATCCCATCATTCGAACTGCTTTTTGCATAAATTTTACCACCGTTAATATAGATGGCTTTACCGGCATTGATGGCATCATCGTAAGCATTTATGATAATCGTACCATTATTAATAGTCAGGGTACTTTTACTTTCAATGCCCTCTCCTTCTGTAGTGGTAATATTAAATGTGCCGCCATTGATTACAACGTATGGGTCAATGGTTGTATCCGTATCGTAAGATGCCGCGATCCCATCATCCAATACATTAATGGTAAAATTACCGTCGTTTATAATAATATGTCCTTCATCTGCTTCAATACCGTCACTTGTCGCTTTAATATTAAAAGTCCCGTTATCTACAATAATATAATCATTAGCATGGATGGCATCTGATGCTGCTTCTGTCACATTATAAGTACCGGCAATAAAACGGATATAATCATCACTAACAATGCCATGTTTATTTTTACCCGCCACATTCAAGGTACCGTTTCCGGAAAAAATCAATTGTCCTTCACTAAACAGAGCTCCCTTTTGATCCTCTGTTGCATTAGCCGCATAGGTTGCCGCATCTGTCAGGGTATTCGTGGTATTATCATTCACCACCACAAATACTCTTTTGCCCGATTGTATATTCACAGCAGGCCCGTCGTTGTTGGTAATAGACACACCATTCAGCACCAGTTCAAATTTCTTTTCGCTATAAAATTTCACGCTGCCATTGGTAGTCGTGCCGCTCAGTTCATATGCCACTTCAGACACTGTTGATTGTACCACCACATCACCATTACTTTGTGTAATAGTCACCCCGGCATTCTCCAAAGGATTCGTAATCGTTATCGTTGAGCCGAATACAATTTTAACTGTAGTACTGAAAGTCGAATTCGCAATCAGGTCCTCAGAGTCTTCACCTTTAGCCGTATTACCCTCGGCCGTACCACTGGTAATAGTGCTATTGCTAATCGTAATACCATTAGTGGCACCTCCGGTACCTGAGCCATCATCAGTACCTTCAATATCATCTTTAGAGCATCCTACAAATAAAACTGAGGACAACAAAATGGCAATTAAGTTAAGTGGATATTTCATAGTCTGTTTTTTAATACACTCAAAAAACGCCATAAATAACAGGCTTATTGCTTAATCAAGGTTAATAAGCATTAATAGACATTAAGTTACAAACACTTTAATATTTCCTTTGCATGTTTTGTTTTGGGGCTTTCAGCATTACAATTTCTATTGAACATTTGCCCAGGCTACATTTGGGGTGCCGTACCGTGCGCCCACCAGGAAATAAATACCAATTGGTATATTTTACACACAGCTTTTCCGGCACGGTACCGCCGGCAAAGCCGTCGCCCAATGTATCCTGCAGCCCGTCAGCGCCGGCAATACTAATTAAGCAAAATCCGGCATTATAACTAGACTTTGGAAAACCACCGGGATATTATTATCTTGTCAATAAAAAGTCATGAAAAAGATTTATTTCCTGTTTTCTGTCCTTTTAATTAGGGTAACAACGTTTGCGCAGGTAGATAAAAATTCCGATCTCTATAAAACAATTCTTGTACAGGATAGTTTGCTCTTTAATATCGGACTTAATCAATGCGACATCAGCCAGTTTGAAAAATTATTAAGTGAAAATTTAGAATTCAGTGCGAATATCAGGTTGGATTTATTGCAGTAGTATGTAGGCAGTAAGTGATAAATACGAATGGCTTTAGAACTGGTGGTTTATTCTTCCAAAAATTGTAAATCAATATAAAAAGCAGTACGATAAGTTTTATCTACATAAACATTAATCTCTTTTTGACGTTCCAGGTAAAAAGACAACGTGATAGCATCTTTAGAAATTGGCGGACTGACAAATGTCTCCTGTTCTCCGGTCTTTAAGTTGTCATACCTGATTACTATACAAGATTGGTAGATAGCCGCTGTTTCTTCTTCTGAATATTTGCCACCAGCTAAACTACCCAATCCTTGCATCAATTTTGTTTGCCCCATTTCAAACAATTGATAATCGCTCTTATTATCTTCATTAATTACTTCTCTATAATTATTGGAAATGATTTTGCAGGTATTCGCATCAATGATCAACCGCTCTCCATTACGTTTTAAATCATCTATTTGGCTAAAAACATCATTTTCCAGTTTTCTGTCTGCACTGTAAAGCGAAACTGCCAGCAAAAGAAAACCAAGCAGGAAAATAATAATACTGAGAACAAAAAATAATATTGGATATGGTATTATATCTCCTTTATAATGCTTAAAGAAAAAATACATTATAAAACCTGCAAACATTAAAATACCACCCAAAATTCGTTTAAACAGCATGCTTTATGAGTAATTAAAACAAACAATACATTAACTTCAAAAATACCCTTATTTCTTATACAAATAAGGTTTCAACGCTATTGATTTATCGAAATATTTTGCAATATCGCCAGACAGGCTGCCGGACAATGTCATTTAGCTAAGGAATTAATCATAAGTTATTGAATACAATATATATGTATTGCTTTTTTCACCTTTTTTACTTTCTACTGAATTGAAGAAGAAGGCATTTTTAATTAAATGGCTATTTTTCATTTGTTAGAGAATGCGATTTTGAAACAAAAAATGATATTAAAGCGATTCGAAATCATGGATTTACGAAGTACAATCCTTAGCTAAATGACATTGGGCTGCCGGATACGACGGGCCTGGTACAAGCGCAGCGAAGTACCGAGCGTCAGCGAGCCCAAAGTAGCCGGAACAAATGCCCGGATATATAATTCAGATCATAGCCCCAAATAAAAAATACCAACCGGTATAAAAAAAGGCCAACCTAACGGTTGACCTTCTCCCTCAAAAATATAGTCTCTTAATTCTTCGTACCCATTACTTCCACACTGCGTTTTACAAACTCAGTCAGTTCGTTACCTTTTAATAAGCCCTGGCTTAACAAAGCTAAATCCACTAAATTCTTAGCAATATTTTGTTGCTTCGCTTCGTTGCCTTCATGTAAAATTTGCTGATGAATCGGGTGATTACCATTTACCGTAAAGTTTACCTCCTCCGGCATATTAGCATAAAAACTCATCATTGGATTACCACCGCCAAGGCTCGCCATATCTTTCATACGGCGACTCCACTCAGGGCGTGTCGCTATAATTGGCGCGGCTTCCGGGCTAAGGCCTTTCACCTCCACTTTATACCCTTCCTTCGTAATCATCCCTTTGAACAGGTCGTTCAAGGTTGTTTTTTCAGTCTCGGAAAGTACCGTATTATCAGTTTCGCTTTTATCAATTAAGTTATCTGCGATATCAGAATCTACACGCACAAACTGCACATTATCCAATTTATATTCAATCTGACCAACCCAGCTGGTATCGATCAGGTCATTCAATTTCACTACAAGGTAGCCCTTCGCTTTTGCAGCCTGTATATAAGCATCCTGTTGCACTTCATCAGAAGTGTAAAGTACCACCGTTTTCTTATCTTTATTTACCTGTAAAGAGGCAACAGAAGTCTTATATTCCTCTAAAGTAAAGAACTTTTTATTACCCGCTTCTTCAAATAATAAGAACGATTTTGCTTTGTCGTAGAACTTATCATCGGTCATCATACCGTATTTTACAAACAAACCAAGACTCTCCCATTTACTTTCAAAATCGGCACGGTCATTACGGAAAATTTCATCTAATTTATCAGCCACTTTTTTAGTAATGTGGTTGTTGATTTTCTTCACGTTCGGATCACCTTGCAAGTAACTGCGGCTCACGTTTAACGGAATATCCGGGCTATCAATTACACCATGTAACAGCATCAAAAACTCAGGCACAATATCTTTTACTTCATCCGTTACAAATACCTGGTTGCTGTACAAGCTTATTTTATCTTTCTGAACTTCGTAGCTATGTTTAATTTTAGGGAAGTATAAAATACCGGTTAAGTTAAACGGGTAATCCACGTTCAGGTGAATCCAGAAAAGCGGCGTTTCGCTCATCGGGTACAACTCTTTGTAGAAGTTTTCGTAATCTTCCTTACTTAACTCAGAAGGTTTCTTGATCCATGCCGGAGCCGTATTATTAATTGGCTTTATTTCAAGTGGCGCTTCACCATCCTTAAGTTCCTCTTTCTCTTCATTTACATCAACCAGGTAAATTGGTACCGGTAAGAATTTACAGAATTTTTCTAAAATACCCTGTAAGCGCCATTTATCTAAAAACTCTTCGCTGTCCGGTGCTACGTGCATACGGATCTCCGTACCACGCTCCACACGCTCATTGGTCTCTTCCAGTGTATAATTCGGACTGCCATCGCATTCCCAGCGAACCGCAGGTGTATCCTTATAACTTTTAGTGATCACTTCTACACGCTCACCCACCATGAAAGAGGAATAAAAACCTAAACCAAAATGCCCTATAACATTAGCTTCCGACTGGCCTTTATATTTTTCCAGGAACTCTTCCGCACTACTAAAAGCCACCTGGTTAAGATATTTGTCCACCTCTTCTTCGGTCATACCAATACCCTGGTCAATAATACTGATCGTTTTCTTTTTCGCATCTAAAACCACTTCAATTTTCAGATCATCCACAGGACCGTTAAACTCGCCAACACCGGCTAAAGTCTTTAATTTTTTAGTAGCATCTACTGCATTACTTACCAGCTCACGAATAAAAATTTCATGATCACTGTATAAAAATTTCTTAATTACCGGGAAAATGTTTTCCGTTTGTACCCTGATACTTCCGGTTGCCATAATACGTTTATTTAATTTTAAATAGTTAATTAATCATGGCCATGCATTGCAACTCACATGGCGCTTATGAGGAATCAAAGGTTATGCCATGACATTTTTCCTGACAAAATTGCAAAACCGGCTCTTTTTATATAACATTTTAACAGTTTCCGGGATTTCTTTTTCATTAAACCATCAGTAGCACTACTATTTAACACTGTTGTGTCACTCCCTTGTACCGCATTGCTACTATTAAACAAATACGCATTACCGGGATAAAAACAAAGAACTATAAAAGAGCATACCGGAGCTACCCTTTTATAGTTCTTTACAATTTCATCAACCGGCCGGCATTCTTTTTTCCAGTTGTTATGATCTGGACTTTACATTGTTGTATAGCCTTTGCAACACTTATCCTTTATTACACTGTACTTATTAGCTTAACAACATTTTCAGAATACAACAACACTTTCACCAGCTGGTTCCTACTTTAATCCGTAGAATTAAATATTATTCAGATATTATCCTGAATGTTTTTTCAGACTGGTTGCCGGAAACTTTAATAATAAACAACCCTTTTGATTTTAAATTTAAAGAATAGACCGTACCATTTACCGCATTCACGTTATTAGCCTGAAGTACTTTACCCACTACATCAATCACCTGGATGTTAAAATTACCGGCCGTATTAAATTCTACCTGCACCTTACCCTTCGCCGGGTTAGGATAGATATTTATAAAGTTGCTACCAGTGCCTGTTAAGCGATTCACAGCCACATTACTAATTTGTTTTTTATTATCCGCATCTACTAAAACCACCCGGTAAAATGCTACCTGGTAATGGTTATCATTATCTGTAACATTATACTTCTGCACAGCATTCGAATGACCGGATGCGGCCACTGTTGCTATAGCCTGGTAATTCACACCATCCACACTGCGCTCTACAATAAAATGCCTGGTATTGATTTCAGTAACGGTTTGCCAGTTTACAACTGTGCCGGTGGCTGTGTTCGTTACAGATAACTCCAGGCCAATGGCCGGCAATACTGCAGGTGTATTAATAGTATAATTCACAGCCGGGGACTCTGCACCTGCAGCATCCACAGAAGCATAAGTAAACTGAATAACCGGGAAATTTGAAGCACTGCTTAAGAACGAAACAAACATTCTGGCAGGATCATAATTCTGTATGGTTTGATTAGCTGTTATTTGCTGAGGCACATTATTGCCATCTAAATAATAGAGTACAGCCACAGATGGATTTGGCAACGTTTTAATCCTGAATGCTGATCCGCTTGTCAGGCTGCCATCTTCCGGATCGTTTCCGCTCAAACGGACATCTTCATTCTCAGATAATCCTAACCGGTATAAAGTACCACCTTTAAAAGTATTGCCATCTTCATCTTTGTCAGCAACCCATGATTTGGCATACGCCACCGGTGGCTGTTGAATACCGAAATTCGCATTAGATACATCGCCGGACAGGTTAGGGATATTAATAATACCACTCTTATTGTTCACATTTGCCGTTGTGCCATTATTCGTGCCTGTTGCCGCCCAACCTGATGGCAATGTTGCCTGGGTGAGAGAACCACTTGTACCGGCCGTTGTTAATACAACATTATAAGAGACACCTGATGGCACATCACTAAAAGTATAGGTGCCGTTATTACTTACCTGTACAGAAGTCACCACCTGCCCCGTAGCCGCATTAACCAGGTTCGCAAAAATATTGCTGCCCGCTACTGAAGAATTGCCTGAGTTATTATTAGCACTATTACCGCTCACCGGTTTCTCACTCGCACTTTTTAAAGCATTACCATTCACATCATGAAACACATTGCCAGAAATAACCTGGTAAGTACAAGGAGAAAAATTGACTGCAATATTCACATCGCTGGATACATAAGCCCAGCCCCATGTATTAATAGTCCTCACATTCCCGAAGTCATCACACTGGAATGAACTGGACTCATTAACGCCAACAGAAGGTGCAGGTATTGCCTGAGTTGGGTTACCGTTTCCGCTCCAGGCATGTGCCGGAGAAAGTGTACCCACCAATGAATTATCTATCCCCGGTCCGGTAGTATTATTAGAGGCGTTGTTATCGTTACAGGCAGCACCGCCACCTACTGTTGTTAAATAAGAATCATCCCAGTACAAGCGGATATTTGGAATATTCTCCGGTAATACTGCCGATACCTTCAAGCCGTTCTTATTGATCTCTGCATCATATAAAGGCAGGTTAAAACGCCCCTTCATATAGGTCAGCGAAAGATCGATATTCGTATTATTCGCCACAGGATTTCCCAGCCCGTTCAAACCGTCCCAGGGCATTGTGTTAGCACCCGCCGGCACATCAAATGCCTCAAGTATTCTGTCCGAAGTATTTGGTTGATACCCCTGAACACCATTTAGATCTAAAAGAATTTTTACATCTCCCACCTGGGACGTACTGTAATGAATCAAATAGTTACCACAACCGGTGATCGTTGGCGTACCAAAAACAGGATTTGCCGGAAGACCATCGTCAGGAAAAAGATTAATGTCCGGCTGAGCCAAAAACACCTTATAACCACCCGTTAAATTTGGGGATGTTTCACTGTTCACAGATCGCCTGGTGACACCCCAGTCACCGGTCCTTGACACACCATAATTATTTACGGCTATATCAAAGGCGATTGGCATAAATCCTGTTTGCAACTCAACTTTCAATACCGTTTTATCATCCGTATAAGTGTACAGCACCGGTGTCGCAGGAATCGTACTACCACCGCTAAAAGTAGACGGGCTCACACCCAGGAATCCCCACTTTTCAGAAAAGACACGCCCGTCTATCGGCACATTTCCCCTGGCTACAGTAAAGTCAAAATAAGGACTGATAATACCGCCGTCAGTAGCACCACTTCCTGATACCGGGCCTGCCCCGCTATTGCTACTTCTGTAATATTCGATATAATATTCACCGTTTTCAGAAGGGTCAAAAGTAATAGGTGTATAACCGGCGGGCTGAGACCCGTTGATATTAGGGCCCGCGTTTGCTTTTGCCAGGGTATTAATATTCCCTTGTACGGAATTACCTGTACCGGAATTCCATAAAGTAGGACCTGCAACCACTGTTCCCGCAGCATTTTTTATTCTCCAATACACATTCGTGATCCTGGCATTATTACCTGAAGTAGTAGAATAAGCCCTCCAGTCGAAACCGAAATAAAGATTTTCATTAACATGATCGTGAATAATAAATCGTACCCTGTTATCCAATGGCGCATTAAAATATGAACCGGAACCGATATTTGGCAGAGACATTAAAGCAGTAAGCGTTGTACCACTATTCGGCGATACCTGTTTAGTACCTTCTGCAAATAGATTTAAAAACATAAGCGAAAAACTGACTGAAAGAAAAAGTATTTTCAGTGATACTTTACTCCTTTCGGAAGTAAGTTTAAAAGGTAAAGTTGTAGATGTCATATTTGAATTTTTAGAGTAAACTGATTGATCGTTACAGACAGTACCCGTACGAATTGATTATACACAAGAAAGCCTCTCCTTAATAAAAAGGACTCATCCGCAATAAATAAATTACCAGGTAGTATATCCGCAAATAATTAAACCTGAGGAGACAGGAATAATGAGTTTTGGAATATTTTAAACAGGTTCATATCAATGTCAGGTTTGTAAAAACAAGTTCGATCTTGAGCAACTGCAAGGGTGAATTGCTAAAAAATGAACATTGCTTTATATATTTTCGGTTAAGAAATAAATAATACAATATTTATGGCATCGTTAAAAGTCATTCTATCGGGTGACTATAAAGTGCTGTTCAAAAGAATCAATAAGAGTTTAATGACCCCCACATAGAAATGTAGAGGCGATTGTTTCTAACCCTTAAACAAAATTTTTATGAACAGTTGCTTTCACTTTTCTATTAATCTATCAAGTCTGTAATGTTATTTGACTCTTTAAAAATGCGATGCGAAAATAGATGCAGAAACAGGTGGATTCAAAAAATTAGGATATTCATTTTCATCCATTCCGAAAGAACACAAAAAAGTTAAATTTCAAAATACTAAATAACAATTAATTACAAATAACATTAATAAATCATCTAAAGACATTAAGAATAACACAAGTCTCACAAAAATTGAATCCGCCAATAATACCGGAACATTCAATTCTCAAAAAATGGCAGAACACAACAATTGTATCTTAGAAAAGAAGAATAAAGAAAAGGGTTGAAATCGTTCCAGCCACCATCATTACTATCCATAAGAGTTGGTGGAATACCCAATGGCATCAAAATAAAAAAGAGCCTGAACTCAGACTCTTTAGATATTTTGTAAATACATTCCTCTTACACTTGTTTGGTTTCTGCCTTCAAATGCCTGATAAAGTCAGATGGAGACATATTCAGTATTTGCTTAAAAACAACAGCGAATTTACTATGTGATACAAAACCACATTCTTCTGCTAAAAATGCGATTTTATAATTCAGGTATTCCGGGGAGTTTTGCAGCTTGTTGATGATATATGATATTCTCAACCGGTTAATATAATTATTGAAATCATAATGCTTATACTCGTTAATAACGTAAGAAAGGTATTTCACATTTACCTGGATCAAAGATGCCAGGGCAGCCAATGACATTTCAGGATTTAAATAAAGATTTTCATCTTCAAACTGCTTCAGCTTCTCTACAATCTTATCAAACGTTTCTTTTGGAATGCTCATCTTACGTTTGGCATTTTTTTCAACAGCCAGCTCTTCCGCACCGTTGTTTTCCCCTGGAGTGATTTCTTCTATAATTTCAGCATCTTCAATAAAACCGGTATTATACAATTTACCACCCGCCTCAGGCATATCAGGATTTTCAGGTTCCGAAGCTGCAGCTTCATTAAGAAAAAGCGGCTTACTGTAAACGTTCTCTGCTTTGTTCAGAATAAAATTCCTGTCTTCTAATAATCGCTGAATAATCCCATTGAAAATTTTCTTCTGCTTTTTATTTTTATAATATAAATAATACAGGAAAGCACCGGCAATGATGCATACAATGATCGCGAGGTATAATAGCTGCAAAGACTTTTGTTCAGAATTCCTGATCTTTCCGTCAGATTCTTCTATAATCTGGTTAACTACATTTCTGAGTATCCTTTCCTCCTCCTGTTTGGTATTCAGATATGCCTGTTGGGTCTCAAGTTCTGCCTGTTTTTCACCTGATTGTGCATAATACTCAATATAACCTTCGAGCAGGAGCTTTTTCAACTTAAAGTTCTTAGAGTTTTCTACATAAGTTTTACACTTTTCCAGATTGATCAGAGCGTCGGACAATTCACCTTTTGCAATTTCCGCCCTTGCTAACCCGATATAATTAAAGCCCTTCAGCTCTGTTTCAAAATTACCTAACGTATCTAATGATATTTTAAAATAGTTGATGGCAGAATCAAACTCTCCCAAACCTTTGTAGCAGATCCCGATCATCTGGCTGTTTACTGCACCAAAAAATGAATTCAAAGGTACTTTATCTTTCAGGTTATTGATTATTTTATTAGATTCCTTTAAATCATGTAAAGCTGTTTCAAATTGTTGATCCTCTATGCTATAAAAACTTTTTTCCTGTAATATAAAAGATTGTAAAATAGGCGTGCCTATTTTTTCAATAATTGTTGTCGCTTCCTTTAAATAAACTTTTCCATAATCGAATAACCCTATTTCCCTGTAGGCTGTGGACAGGAACCCGTTTATTCTTAAAAGCCAGTCATCATTCTTATCCTTTTTTGCCAATAAGTAAGCTTTTTTCGCAAGCGCTATTGCTTTGGCAGAATTACCGTTTCTATCGTGTAAAGTAGCCTGTAGCATTTGCACCCGCATTAATTCCGGTGCGGAGGTGGCATTTTCCATTAAAAAGTCGGCCAATGCAAAAGCTGAATCACTTTGGGTAGCAGCGATCCGGGTAGCAATATCAATATAAAGAGAATCAAAATTAGCTGCCGCAATATTCTTAGTATTCCGTTTGGGGGTACATGCGAATAGGCAAAGCCCAAATAACAATGTAATGCCATAAAGCATTTGTCTAAATGGTAGGCTTATCATCTGAAAAGCGTATTTAATGGATATATATGGTTAAGCCCAAAACAACCGGCAACATTCCGTTATCTCATAGCGAATTTATAAAGACAGACTTTAATGTTAAGTTATTTTCTATTGTCAATACGGTTAAGGAAACTGACAAATCGTTTCAGGATAATAACAAATATATGTTATATTATTTCAATTACAATATAAAATATAAACCGGGGTGCCGCTGTGTAAAATATTTAATAACCACTGTGTGAGGCATAGTAGCAAAGTATCCCACAGGTGGCACCTGCAATAATGCATGGTGAAACTTCCAACACTGAATGGCCACCGGGTAGTACTGCGGATAACCCGGCCCTTTTGCAGAAACTTTATACCGTACGGTATATTTTAAAGTAACAAATACAGATAAGCAGCAAAAGGGCACGCCCGGATTAAAACAAAAAGGGAGCAGAATGAACTGCTCCCTTTATATTGATAACCCTAAAAACTATTCAGAGATAACTTTGAAAGTTTTATCTGTTTGATTGCCTGTTACTTTTATTATAAACAATCCTTTTGATTTGAAGGTTATATTGAATACTGAACCATTTACTGCATTTAACTGGTGTGATTGTACCAGTTTACCGGTAGCGTCAATTACCTGTATGCTGTAGTTTCCTTGTCTGGAAAACTCAAGACCGGTATTGCCTTTTGCCGGGTTCGGATAGATGCTTACGATATTTCCTGAACCACCGTTCAAACGGTTGATTACAATATTGCTGATGTATTTTTTATTATCTACATCTACCAATACAACGCGGTAGTATGCCAGGGAATAATTGTTGTCTGCATCTGTAGTGCTGTATTTTTTTACGGTATTTGAATTACCGGAAGCCGCTACTGTGGCTATGGTCTGGTAGTTGATACCGTCTAAACTACGCTCTACTACAAAATGTTTCGTATTAACTTCTGAAACAGTTTGCCAGTTAACAACTGTACCATTGGCTGTATTATTCAGAGATAATTCCAATCCTATTGCCGGTAACACTGTTGGCATACTGATGGTGTAAGAAGCAGCAGGAGATTCAGCACCTGCGTTATCTACTACCGAATAGTTAAATTGTGCTATTGAGAACTGACCTGCACTGGCAACAAATCTTACGAACATTTTTGCAGGATCATAATTAGTGATCGTCTGATTAACAGATATCGGTTGTTTGATACCGTTATTATCTTCATAATAAAGAACTGCTAATGATGATGATGGCAATGTTTTGATGATGAAAGTAGCACCACTGCCTTTTGCACCATCTTCAGGGTCAGTTCCTGTCAAACGGACATCTTCGCCATCTGAAAGACCCAACCTGTAATAACTGCCGCCTTTAAATACATCGCCGTTCGCATCCCTGTTGGCTGTCCAGGTTTTGATATTCGCGGTTGGTATTTGTTGAGCACCGAAATTATAACCGCTTAACGCTGTAGCTGAAGACGGTATATTGATTGATACTGCTGCAGAAGTACTTCCGGAGTTTACATTACTACCGGTATAAGTCCAGTTGGCAGGTGCTGAAGTAGCCGGAGCGGCACCTGTTAAGGTAATATTATTGAAAGGCTCTGCTGTTAAAATAACTTTATAACCGGTTGTGCTTAATGGTACCTGGTTTAAAGTATAAGTACCGTTGGCTGCTACCAGGACTTTTTCAATTACCCTTCCGGCAGGATCAACCAATACTGCGTTTACATTATTTCCTGTATAAACCCCTTCTGAGGTTTCTTTTATCCTGTTATGGTTCACATCATGGAATACTGTTCCCGTTAAAGAGATCGTTCTGAAATCTATCTGAACGGCGGCATCTGCCGGGCTTAAAATTCCGGCATCATCAATGGCATAGTACCTGAAGGAAACAACATTGTTGCCATTATTGGTATTAGCCGGGTAAACATGAACCGGGTTAGTTGGTACACCGCCTGTATAGCTCACATCCACACCACCTGATGGCCAGATGGTACAACCGTTAGAATTGTAACAAACACTTGCATTGCTGGTATAGGTAATACCATTTAATGTAATATTTGTAGCATTCGTAGGAAAAGTAGCAATCCTGATAGAGGTGACATTCCCATCCGGATCTGTGGCCGGGATAAATGAACTCGGTACCACATAATAATTGCCGATACCAGGGTTGCCAATTGTTGCAGAAGTATAGCTATTGGCAACAGGTCTTGCATCGAAGCCAAAGTTAATGTTGCTGATATTCCTGTTAAGGACAAGGCTGGTTGAACCTGTATTTGAGACAATCCCTGTGTTTGCTGTATTACCGATCTGCTGGCTTACCAGTACATAGTTTCTGCCACTATTGGTAAACGCAGTAACAGCCGCCGGCCCTGCCTGGCCTACTGTACCGGCTGTAGCTGTAATGCGAACCGAATAAGTAGCCGCCATATAATTGGTGAACTCGAATGTACCGGTTGCTGAGAGTGGTTTTGACTCTAACACGATACCTGCAGGATCTAATAATACTGCATGTAAAGTAGTACCTGTAATGGCGCTGCCATTGGCCAGACCATCTACTGTTCCATTAATATCGTTGAGTAAACTACCACTGATGGTATAAACATCGCCTGCACAATTGGAAATAGCAATGGCATTAGAGGAAGTGGTCACTGTACCTGTAGCAATTGCAGTGGTACCGGCTGAGCCCCTGTTGTTATTACCCGTAAACATGATATTGCTGGTACCTCTTTCGAAGAACAGGGAGAACTGCCCACCTAATTCTACATTGGATTTATTAGCACCATTGGTAGCAATGGTCGCATAAGTAATATTCCCGTTGGTAGTATAATTCAACATGCCATAACCAGGTGCTGCTGTGGCATTATTACCCCATACATAGATATTATTATTAAGAGTTAATGCTGCCATGCCATTAGCACCGGCAGTATGATTGGTACTGGTAACTTTAGTAACACCAGTCAGGATGGTCCCAGAACCGGTACTTACCTGTTGCCAGCTTGTTTGAGCCGTAGTATTGCCAATAGCTAAAATACCATTGGTATTATCTCCCACAGAATACATAGAACCAGTGGTGGTTAATAAAAACTGGGAAGCATTGGTAGCTGACTGTAAAATTTCTACGGTCTTTACTTGTACACCTGCAGGAGTAAATACCGGTGTTGCAAAGTTTCTATTCGCAGCAGCTGATAATGTGGCTGTAGTACCAGTGTATACATTAGTTCCCCAAGCGTACACAATACCGGTACTGGTCAATGCCATCGCACTGGTACCTGCAAAGCTTAATTCTACAACACCTGTTAAACTGGTGGAGGCGTTCGTTTTCACCTGGTGCCAGGCTGAATTGATAGTAGTGGTCCCATCACCATAAACATTGCCATTAATGCTGGAAGCGGTACCTCCTTTTATCCAGACAGCTCCTGAATTGGTCACTAATGCAATACCACCTTTTGCCGCACGGATAAATGAAACATCTGTGATGGCAACCCCTGAAGGTAATGCGAGTTGGGTAATGGCCACTTGTCCTGCCGTTGCATCAACGATGGTATTGGCGCTATAGCCCCAGCCATATATACCTCCGGTGGAATGTAACCAGAACTGGCTATTCTGAGTGCCTGATGCAACAACGGTACCTGCTGCCAAACCTACAGGGATACCGGCTAAATAATCTGATGGGATAGAGCCGTATAAAGGGACATCAGCACCTGCTGTATATGGGTGAGCATTAGCTCCCCAGGCAAATACAGAGCTATGATTATCTAAAAGAGTAGTACCTAAAGAAGAAGAGGCAATCAGATCTCTGGCTGATGGCTCCGGGCAATGTTCTGAAGCTGAGTTATCACAATAATAAATAGCCGCAGTACTAAAACAGTCATAATTGATCCTGGTCGATTCATTACTCGTACCATCGCCCATACTACCACGAATTAAGTGCCCTAAGTAACAATACTTTGTAGACTCTTTTAAAAAGGCAATAGTGGTATGGCCCCCCATTTCTATAAATCCATATTGAATATTATTATTATTAGAAATATTAGCAGGCTGTCTGGCGCCATATACATAGTTATACGTAGATCCTTGGGCAGTTGCATTACCTAACATATCAAAGTGATTAACACCCCATAATAACGCTTCGCCGGAAGTGGTCAGAACACCCGCAGCATAGCCGGAACCAGCTTCATTCAATGTATAAGCATTACTTGTTGTAATCATCGTAGCACCGGTAATATTATTTCCATTCGATCTTTTAACAGGTAACCATACATTACTTGAGGAACTAACTGCAGTGGTTCCTTCCGTAGAACTATTCTGTCCTAAACTACCACCGTACCCCTCTCCCAAAGAATAAACCAATCCATTGGCCCCTACAAGGTAATGAACGGCACGGGTAACCTCACCTGTTCTGTAAGTTTTAGTGTTAATATTAATATCAACCACTGTAATGTTTACATTACTTACCTGTGGTAAAGTCATTTGAGTAGCATATGATAAAGTTTGTGCTGCGGTGTTATTACCTAAAGATATTTGTGCGCCCCAGGTATACACCCTGTTGTCTTTTGTCAGGGCCATTGCTCCAAGTTGTGAAAAAGATACTTTTGACACATTGGTTAATGGGGTATTAGCAGCGGTTTGAACCTGCTGCCAGCCACTATACGCATCCATAGATGTATTATTAGTCTGATCACTACTACCTGAAGTAGTGCTTACCAATGTTCCACCACGACCATATATGGCACTTGTATATTGTCCGATCCGGTTCTGGCTGGTTGAACCTACATACTTTGCACCCTGTTTCACATATACAGAACCTGCACTGGTAACGATGGCTAAACCACCCGCAGCACCTTCCATAGCAACGATATCAGAGGCAGAAACACCAGTTGGTAATGCTATTGTTGAGAATGCGACGTTCCCGGTTGCAGAGGTAATAGTTCCATTACTGTAACCCCAACCATACAAATTTGTATTGGTCAACAAATACAATTGGTGCATGGTCGTTGCACCAATACTACCTGCCGCTACCGCTACAGGTGTACCTGTAAACCCGGTCAACTTGGTAGGAATAAGCACATTTGTATTGGCATTATTTGTGAGTGCTATAGAAGCCCCGTCACCCCAGTACATTACTTCCCCTTTAAAGTCAATCATAATCGTACTGTGAAACGATGATGCGACTCTCCGAAGTGCTGCTTCCGGATTAAAACAAGAAGTCTGAGATTTTAAATCCCCAATAAAAAATACTAGAAATACAATTGGCACTAAGATAGTACGTAGAATTCTACCATTAAAAAAGAGTTGCTTTTTCATTAGAAAAAAATTGGTTAAGAAAATGCTTGAGGATAAACCTGGAATAAATAAAAACTACAATTTTAGGAGTTAAAAAATAGCTAAGGAGTTAATAATAGAGTTAAGTTATTTGGTAATCCTAAATAATTAGAGTTAAGATTCATCAAAAATTTTCCTGGCGCAAGCAAAGATATTAGAAGAAACCTAATAAAAACAAAATAATGTTAATAAAAAATGGGAAAATTGAAATTTTCCCATTTTTTATTAACATTTAAATAATTAGTTATCTGATATTCAGTACAAACTCATTATCCAAAAACTGCTTTTTAATATCAGCCAGGTCTCTGGATATGCTCACATCTACCAGTCGGTTATTATACTCTAAAATAAAACCACCAATAATGCCCGGGTCCACTTCAGATTGCAACTGGATGTTAGAAATGCCGGCATCAGCTTGTAACTTAGCAGTAATCTGAGATTTCAGATCTTCGCCAATCGGCTGTGCTGTAATGAATTTTACAATATTTATTCCTTTTAACTTATTGTATTGATTTTCAAATTCAATAACAATTTCAGGCAATACATTTTCACGGCCTTTATTAATTAAAAGTTTTGAAAACGCTACTGTTATTTCAGATACTTTACCTGCAGTTACAGCATTAAATACAGCAGATTTTTTATCAGCTGTAATGATCGGACTTTTAAGCACACTTTTAAATTCACGGCTGGTATTAATCACCGCTTTTAAAAAATCCATATCACTTTTAACGGCTTCCAATTGATTCTTTTCAACTGAAATATCCACTAAACTTTTGGCGTATCTGGCTGCTAAACGTGGGTTTGGCATAATATATAATAGTTAAACGCTTTATTTTAAATAGAATCTGTGTTACTTACCAGGTAAGCTTTGCTTCCTAAATAAATCTAAAAATTAGTTTAGCTTTACTTTGCTGGTAAGATCGCTGATAAATTGCTCCTGGGAAGATTTATCACTAAGCTCACGTTGTAATACTTTAGTAGCTACTTCTACCACCAATGTACCAACCTGGTTTTTAACCTCGGTTAAAGCAGCCATTTTTTGATTTTGGATAGCTACCTGCGCATCAACAATAATTTTGTTAGCTTCTACTTTAGCTTGTTCTTTAGCTTCGTTAATGATTCTGTCCTTCGTTTCTTTAGCTTCCTTAATCAATAAAGCTCTTTCTTCACGTGCTTTAGCTAATAAAACTTCATTATCGCTTTGTAACTGGGCCATTTCAGCTTTCAGTTTATCTGCACTTGCAATGCTTTCAGCAATAGAGGTTTCACGCTCTTTTAAAGTAGAAAGAATTGGTTTCCAGGCAAACTTTTTAAGTATAATTAATACGACGATAAAAGCCAAGAACGTCCAGAAAATAAGACCTAACCCCGGATTTAACAATGGATGCATAACAAAAATTATTGCGGTTTTATATAATTGTTCTTTTTAAAAAAGAATGATTTTAGTTTATAAAAACCGTATTCTCCGCCCTGTGCTTTAAATACGGTTTTTGAAAAGCTTCAGTTACTTTGTAAAATTATTTTACGAAGATAGCTAAAGCAGATACGATAACTGCGAAAAGGGCAACACCCTCTACGAATGCAGCAGTTAAGATCATTGCGCTACGGATATCACCAGCAGCTTCAGGTTGGCGGGCAATGCTCTCAGCAGCACCTTTACCGATGTTACCGATACCAATACCAGCAGCTAATGCAGCAACACCTGCACCAATAGCAGCACCTAAATTTGATACGCTACCAGTTACTTGTAGCATTGTGTCTAATAATGACATAACTTATTGATTTGTTGATTTAAAAAACTCTTTATACAATTCGCTTTTCAGCGCTGTTTTATTAATGATGTACCCCTTCTTCATGATGGTCATGCTCGCCTTCCATACTCATACCAACGAATACCGCAGTAAGATTGGTAAAGATGAAAGCCTGGATGAACGCTACCAGAATCTCGATCGTGTAAATGAACATTGTAAATAATAATGATACCGGGCTGAAACTTGCACCGGCAACCGGGGCGATCTCAGCAAAGATAAATATCATTAAAATTAAACAGGTAATAATCATGTGGCCCGCTACAAGGTTTGCAAACAAACGAATAGCTAATGCCGCCGGTTTAATAAAAATACCTAAAAACTCCACCAGCGCCAATACAGGTTTTACAGGACCCGGCACCGGAGGATTAAAGATATGCGCCCAGAAATGCTTGTTAGTAGCAAATAAAATCACCACTAAGCTACAGATAGCCAGTACTAAAGTAAAGCCGATATTACCGGTTACGTTAGCAGCCCCAGGAATTAAACCAAATAAGTTTAAGATTAAAATAAAGAAGAACAATGATAATAAGTACGGTAAAAACTTCTCGTATTTTTTACCCAGATTCGGTTTCGCTACCTCATCACGAACAAACGTAATTACCGGCTCCACAGCATTCTGGAAACCACTCGGTGCTTTTTTACTACCCTGGCGGTTATATTTTTTACCAATATTAATCAGTATAATAATCAATACAATAGATGCAAATAACATCATAGCCACGTTACGGGTAATAGAGAAATCATAAACAGAAACCGTTTCATCTATCTGTCCTTGTTCGTTTACAGGTACAATACGACCAAAATCATTATCCGGATCCTTAGTCATACGGTAGCCGTTATAATCAGCATGACCGTGATCGAATTTACTGCTCATAAAAGAAGTAAAACCGCGCTCAGGACTGTACAAAATTACAGGAAGAGGCAACGTTACCGCATGTCCACCATAATCGAAAAAGTGAAATTCATGCGCATCCAATACGTGGCTCAATAAAATTTTACCAGGATTTAACTTTTCGTTTTCACCGTGAGCTTCCGTTTTTTCGCCCTCATGGCCATGCCCTTCAGCAAATGAAGTTGTAGCTAAAGTCATGAAAAACAAGCCAAAAGCCGCTACCAGTAATGATTTGAATGATTTGATAAACATACCCCTGTGGAATTTGGCTGCAAAAATAAGGTAACTCTGCTAAATAACCCCAATTCATAGCCACTAAAAATTTAAAATTTCTGATTTTGTAAATAAAGGCTCCATTCCTCAACGAATTACAAAAACCCTTAACATCAATTATTTTATATTATCTATTGAAACAACTTTATTCTCAAAGTTTTTTTATTTTCTTTTAGTGTTGTTCCACTCCTCTGTAAAGGTAAAAAACATATCAGTCAGAGCAGTTAAAGATACTGTTCCAGATAATAATTTAATAAGCATACGATTCTGTGAGCTTATTAAATTACGAGTAAACCCAATACATCCTCACCAGATAATGGTTGGGAAAAAGCTTTAAGATATGAAGCTGATAAATAAAACGGAATATTCATAGTAACGAATGAAGACTCAGAACGCCATTCGTCACTAAATAGCACTCTATTTTGTAATCTTTTTATAACTGGCATTAATTCCTTGTATCAGGGAAGAACTAAAGCCCTGGTGCTCCATTTCGTTCAAACCCGCAATCGTACAACCCTTCGGCGTTGTCACTTTATCGATCTCCTTTTCAGGATGGCTGTCCGTTTTTATCAGCAGCTCCGCCGCTCCCAATACCGTCTGAGCAGCAATCAAAGAAGCCGTTTTCGCATCAAACCCAATTTCTATGCCCCCCTGTATATTTGCGCGGATATACCGCATCGCGTATGCCGTACCGCAGGCACCCAATACCGTTGCCGCATCCATCAGTTGTTCATCTATTACCACCGTACGGCCCAGCTGGTTAAATAAATTGCGGATATATTCTATCTGTTCATGGTTTGCATCCTGGGCAGCAATGCAGGTCATACTTTGCTGGATCGCAATAGCCGTATTAGGCATCGCACGCACCACCGCCAGTTTTTTAGCAATCGCTTTTTGCAGATCATTGATCCAAACCCCCGTAATCACCGACACCAGCACATGCTTTTTCGTATTTAGTGCCGCTTTTACTTCATCAATAACGATCTGGTAGTTGTAAGGTTTCACTGCCAGGATAATAATATCACTGTTCTTAACAGCCTTCACATTATCACTGTAAACGTTACAGCCCAGATCTGCCAGATGTTTCAGTGTCGCAGTTTGCCTTTTTGTCACGGTAATATCCGCAGCCTGGCAAAAACCGCTGTTTATAATCCCTTCAGCAATAGCAGTACCCAGGTTACCGCCGCCCAATATTGCAATTTTCATGGTTTATCCAATTAATAATGCAAGATAAGTTTGAAATGAATCCCGTACTCATTAAACTTTAACGCTATCTTACGTTGCTTAAAATTAATAAGATAAAAAACAAATTATCTTTGCAACTGTAATGAAAGTGCTCATTGTAAATAATACAGTTTTACCGGCAGCCAGGTATGGCGGTACAGAAAGAGTGATCTGGGACCTGGGGAAAGCTCTATCGCTGTTAGGACATAAAGTATCCTACCTGGTCGCCAAAGGTTCACATTGCCCCTTTGCGGAAAAAGTGCTGGAGTATAATCCTTCCATCGCCGTCAATACGCAAATTCCGGAAGATATTGATGTGGTCCATTTTAATTTCGAGCCGGACTCGCGAATCAGCAAGCCTTATATTATCACCCTTCACGGCAATATTAACCACGTACACACTTTCGATAGAAACACCGTTTTCATCTCAGCCAACCAGGCAGAACGCTATAATGGTAAAACATCTGTATATAACGGCCTGGACTGGAATAATTATGCCCCGGTACAATTAAACCAGGAAAGAAAATATTTTCATTTCCTGGGAGCAGCAGCCTGGAAAGTAAAAAACGTCAAAGCCGCCATCCGTATCAGTAAGAAAGCAGAAGAAAAACTGATGGTCCTGGGCGGACACCGCCTAAATTTCAGGATGGGCTTCCGTTTCACACCCGATTTGCATGTTTGTTTCAAAGGCATGGTAAACGATACACAGAAACAAACCTATATCCAGCAATCCAAAGGCCTTATATTTCCCGTGCTTTGGCATGAACCTTTCGGGCTGGCCATTATAGAAAGTATGTATTTCGGCGCACCCGTCTTCGGTACCCCTTACGGCTCATTAAAAGAACTCATCACCCCGGAAACAGGCATCGTATCTGCCAATGAACACATATTAGTGGATGCCGTTATAGATGCATCCCATTTTAAAAGCAAGGTTTGCCACCAGTATGCAGCAGATGTATTCAATGCTACAGTCATGGCCAAAAACTACCTGTCACTATATGAGCATGTATTAAGCGGCAAAAATATCCATAACACTGCCCCGTTTATCCATGCGGAAAATATACAAAGGGTAAAGTACCTGGAGTTTAAACCATAAGATTTCCAGTACATTTGCAGTCTATCATTTTTTAGCAATCAATTTCAATGAAGAGATATTTTAGTCTTTATAAGTATTTAACGCCTTATAAGCGCAATATAGTTTTATACGTTTTTGCCATATTACTGTCTATCATTTTCAGTGTCGCTTCCATATCCATGTTATTCCCGTTCATGCAAATCATATTCCTGGGCGATGATATGGTAGTAGAAAAAGTAGAGTTCAGCATGAATTCCGCCTCCTTTCTCAACTACCTGCAATATACCATCAGCCAGCTGGTACAGGAACACAGTAAAATGTACGCCCTAACCGCCGTCTGTATATTACTCATTGTATCCATTATCCTCAAAAATGCGTTTTTATATTTAAGCGCCTATTTATTAAGCCCCATGCGTACCGGAATGGTAGTGCGTTTACGCGACGACCTGTTTGCCAAAATACTCACCTTACCTATCGGCTATTTCAATGAACAGCGCAAAGGAGACTTAATGAGCCGCATGACAAACGATACCTGGGAACTGGAAAATACTACCAGCAGCCTGCTCGATGGTTTAATTAAAGACCCGTTAAGCGTGTTATTTTACTTAATGTTCTTAATATTCTTAAGCCCGGAGCTATCATTAGTACTATTAGTATTATTGCCGGTAGCAGGTATCATTATTGGCAAAGTGAGCAAAAGCCTGAAAAAACAAAGCAATATCGCAGCAGAAAAATCAGCGGAAGGGCTAAGCATCCTGGAAGAAACCTTAGGTGGCATCAGGATCATTAAAGCATATACTTTCGAAAAAATCACCAACAACAAGTTCCTGGATATCAACAATCAATTGTTTGATGCCAAAAATAAAATAAACCGCCGCCGGGAATTAGCCAGCCCTATGAGCGAGGTTTTAGGCATTATGGTACTCTGTGTCATTTTGTGGTTTGGTGGCCGTTTAATATTAACCGGAGATACCGCATTAAGCCTGGATGGCGCCGGTTTCATTACTTATATCGGTATCTTCAGCCAGATCATCAGTCCCGCCAAGGCATTGAGTAACACTTTCTACAATCTCCGGAAAGGGGAAGCTGCTTTAAACAGGATCAACGAGGTATTAGACACACAAAACACCATCATTAACAAAGAGAACGGCAAAAAGTTTGATACCCTGCACACCGGCATCGAATTTAAAAATGTTGGGTTCAAATACGATGATCATGTCATTCTTGACCATATCAATTTAAACATTCCAAAAGGCAAAAAAGTAGCATTAGTAGGCAGCAGCGGCGCAGGCAAAAGTACTTTAGCAGATCTTATTCCCCGTTTCCACGATGTCAGCAGTGGTGAATTATTAATAGATGGCATTAATATTAAAGATTACGAATTAAATAGCATCCGCCACCAGATAAGCGTCGTTACCCAGGAAGCTATTTTATTCAACGACAGCATTTTTAACAATATAGCCATGGGTAACCAGCACGCTACCTTAGAAGAAGTCATGAATGCCGCTAAAATAGCCAATGCCCATAACTTCATTATGAAAAAAGAGAATGGCTATGATACCAATGTAGGTGATCGCGGTACTAAATTAAGCGGAGGTGAACGTCAAAGGATTACCATTGCCCGTGCCATCCTTAAAAATCCGCCGATCCTGATTCTTGATGAAGCGACCAGCGCGCTGGACACTGAAAGTGAACGCCTGGTACAGGAAGCCATTAACAATATCATGGACAATCGTACCACGGTTGTTATTGCGCACCGCCTGAGTACCATTAAAAATTCCGATGAAATTATTGTAATGGACAAAGGGGCCATCGTAGAACGTGGCAATCACGAAGCCTTAATTGCCCATGGAGGCATTTACAAACGCCTGGTAGAATTACAGGAAGTTAAGTAAATATTTGATGGCGCGTGCTTTTGGCAAGCAATGATACTGAAGGTCAATAGCGCTTCAGTTGCCAAAAAGCACCGGGCTATCCGCAGTACTCCGCGGCCGCCCGGTGCTTTTATTTTATAACAAACACAGGGATCAATAATATCTTCTTATTCAAGGCGGCCTTGCGGGGTACTTTGCTACTATCCCTCGCGCTCACAAACAACAATAGCCAACTAAAGTAACAGCTTATTCGTCCTTTTAAGAACTGGAAAAAGCAAGTTCCGGGATAAAAAGCATGCTTGACGCCCTGTTAAAGCCTAGATAAAGCCCATTTAAAGCCTGGAGGAAGTTTGTTACATAAAAAAGAAATCAGCAACATTAAAATCAGTCGTTTCAGAATATCCGAACGTCATTTTTGGGAATCAATAGAGTCATTTTTAGTAATAACGATACAGCAGGATTGCTTTAAAATCACTAATTCAGGAAATCAGGTTAGTACTAGCTTAAATTTTCCGGAAATGATCTGTCAGCGCAAACCAGGCAAAAGAGATGATATAATAACTGATTAGTTTTTCTACAGGTAAAATATGATCGATATTATTTTGGCTGTAGAAATAACAATAACAAAAGAGGATATACCTATAAAAAAATAGCCTCCAGGATAGACATCACGGAGGCAAAACCCTAAACCCTTAAACAAGACACAAATTTAGAACGAAAAAACAGCACTCCAAACTATAAGTCCCGTTGTTTTTATAAATCTATTGAAATATTCAAATGGTTCAATAAAATTGTCAATTAGACAAATAAATTTTAAATTCCGGGCAGTTATTAAATTATCTTTTTTTAACATTAAAATACGATTCCATTAATGCCACCGCATCATCCCCGTTTTCTCCTCTTTCAATAGAAAATTCGTTTACATAAAGCTCTATATGGTTTCTCATTACAGTTTCAGACATTTCCTGCGCGTTTTCTATAATAAACTCAGATAAAAACGGGTACCGGTCTATACTATACTTCACACTATTTTTTATAAGTGTGTCAATCGCTTCAATATGCTCATTATCAATAGAATTTTTAGCTACAATACCACCCAAAGGAATAGGCGCACCCGTAGTGGATTCCCAGAAACTGCCCAGGTCCATTAACTTGTGTAATCCCTTTTGAGCATAAGTGAACCTGTTTTCATGAATGATCACTCCCAATCCTTTTTTATCCTGAACAAAAGCTTCTATTTCGTTAAACACTTTAAACACTTTATTAGTCGCATCAGGGAACGCATTTGAAAACAGGAAATGTGCCGTCGTTTCTTTACCCGGGATGGCAACCACTGCATCTCTCACGTAATCTTTCAACGCTTCTTCAGAGCCTTCAAATGCTTCATGGCCAATCAACAGCGGGCCTACGCCTTTACCCAGTGCGCCGCCACTTTTCAATAATGTATAATCCTCCTTCAGTTGCGGCCATACACCGTAACTCACTTTGCTAATATCCAATTTACCTTCCAGCGCCCATTTATTCAACGTTTGAACATCTTCCATTACAATATCAAACTCGTAGCCGCCGGTATCAATATTACCGTTTACAATAGCATCAAAAATAAATGTATCATTAGGACATGGTGAAAAACCGAGTGTAAATTTCATCCTGCAAAAATATTAAATTATCCTCTTTTACCCTTTTACTTTATGCTAACGAATCTGTTAATAAATATGGTAATCAAACAATCATTATTTATTATTGCAATAAAAAATAAATATGTCGGGTAAAAGAAGTCCAATTAGTCTGTATGTTACAATTATCATTGGCCTTATTTTAAGCTTTATTTTTTTCAAAGCGAACAATATCAACTTCGACCTGATACCATATATCGCTTCCGTTAAAAAAATAGAGCAGCCGGGCATATCTATTTCCAATTTGCAGCGCTCCACTTACGAGGTATTAAACAATGAAGTGCCTGAAGCAGATTTTTACAGGTTAACGGATTCCAACCATCTTTTCAGGGTGAATATGCAATATGACTCTGCTACATTTGCCAAAAACCTGCCTTACTACGGCATTAAAACCGGTTATAATTACTTCAATACCTTAGTAAAATTCACAACAACTTCCTACACCAAAGCAATCGGGGCGAACAGTACTATTTTCTGGTTCCTGACCCTGTTACTGACCTTTATCTTTCTAAAGAAATTTATACGAAATGATTGGTGGCTGGTCATACTGTTGTTTATGATTTGCTTACAGCCCCATTTCATTTACGGTGCCCGCATCGCCAGCCCGGATATGATGAGTTGTTTTGTAGTCTTATTTTCGTTTGTGTCAGTCACACAATTTAAAATTAACCAGGCTTACCTGCTGGGTTTGCTAGCCATACTTGTAAGACCGGACAATATTGTATTCTCAGGCTTACTCGGCTTATTCATCTTTTTAAACGTGACAAATAAAAAAGTAAAAATAACCAGTGCTATTTATATGGCGCTGTGCCTGGCTGTTGTGTTTGTATTGATCCCTCAATCCGGTAATAGTGGAAACATCTCCGGTTTATACCAGGGCAACTATTTAAAAGTAATTACAGTGAATATTGTAGCGGCCATTAATGAAACATTTATTCCATTCATGCTTTTACTGGCTGCGCTGGGCTTTGCATTGGGCTATTTAAAATTGTACAACCCGGAGGGGCGCTGGGTCATCTTTTGTTTACTGGTGGTAGGTATTAAATTTTTACTGGTACCATCCCTGGAAAACAGGTTGTACCTGCCGTTCTATTTAATACTGGTATTAAGCTTTACTAAGGCGATCGTTCAAAACAGCCACCTTAGTAAAGTGCTCAATAAAAAAGCCATTATCAGGCATCTATAGCCTGCTCTATATCGTTAAGAATATCCTTGATATTTTCTATACCAACGCTCATCCTTATAAGGCCATCGGTAATACCGTATTTCAGTCTTTCTTCTTTAGGCACGCCTACATGCGTCATACTTGCAGGGTGGCTTACCAAAGTATCAACGGTGCCTAAGCTAACTGCCCTGGTACACATTTCAAGACGGTCGATGAATTTCTTACCGGCTTCAAGACCTCCCTTCAGTTCAAAGCTTAACATGGGACCTGGATGACGCATTTGTTTTTTTGCCAGTAAAAAATCGGGGTGGCTGGGTAAGCCTATATAATTAACATGGTCCACTTTAATGTGGCTGTTTAAATATTCTGCTACTGCTGCACCGTTTTCGCAATGCTTTTCCATTCTTAATTCCAGCGTTTTAAGTCCCTGGTTTAACAGGTAAGCATCAAATGGATTACCATTGCCACCCAGTAATGCATACCATTTCCAGGCTTTGGTCTTCATAAAGTGGATGTTCTTCCCTATCAGGATGCCGCCAATTGCGGTACCATGACCGTTTAAAAATTTGGTGGTGGAGTGAAATACGAAGTCCACACCATATTTAAACGGCTGTTGTAAGTAAGGTGTGGCAAATGTGTTATCCACGCTTACCAAAGCGCCATAGGCTTTGGCTACCCTGGTAATATGCTCAATATCTACACATCGTATAGTAGGATTGGCCGGTGTTTCCAGGTGGACGAGCTTAATATTGGGGTGCTTCCTGAACACGCTTTCTAATATGGAGAGGTCAGAAAGATCTTCTATTATAATTTCTATACCTACACCTGCCAGTATTTTCGTCATCAGTTCATAGCTGCCGCCATACAAAGATTGATGGCTTAAAATAGCATCGCCAGATACAAGGTTACTAAAGAACAATGTACTCATGGCGGCCTGCCCGCTGGCATGCAATAATGCTTTTAATTCAAGTGCTGTGCCATCTTCGTTTTTAAGGCCAAATGCTTCTAATGCCGCTATTTTTTGTTCACAAACTTTGAAACTGGGATTACCCCACCGGGTATATATATTTTCTTTATCAAGGCTTCCGAAACGCTCCATTCCTTGTTCAGCGTTATCAAATACAAATGTAGAAGTAGCATATATTGGGGTTAGATGCGCATAGTTGGGATCCTGGATATTACCACTGTGAACAGCGACGGAGCTCCAACCAGTGAGTTCGTTTTTCATAAATAATCACTAGTTTGAATGATCTTTTAATTTAATTTTTCGGTTAGTATGCAATCATATGGATACACTATTTGCCAACAATATATCCCAGGTTAGATTTCATTATAAGTAATGAAGGAAGTAAATATAACAAAAATTATACCCAAAATTCTAATACAGGTAATTAAAAAACGGGAAATAATATTCATTCTGTATAAAGAGGATTTGATTATTCGGGGTAACTATTCAGTGTTTAAGCACTATTTAAACCATTGTCATTTCGACAAAGGCAATCGAAACGACTTTGACATTAAACAGGCCGGGGAGAAATCTCCCATTCTATTTTGCAGGGAACTTTCTTCACTGCACCCTGAAATGAACATGGGATTCTTCGCTGCGCTCAGAATGACCTCGAATTCAGTCTTCTTCTCAAAAGCAGTTGTGATCATTTAAATGTACAAACCCACCCCAACCCCTCCCGGGGAGGGGACAGGAAGCTTTTCATAAAATAGCTTGAGTAAAACTATACGAATGAGATTCTTTGGTATGTTCAAAATGACGATTCAGCGTTTAAGACCTATTTAAACCACTGTCATTTCGACGAAGGAAATCGAAACGGCTTTGACACTCAACAGCCTGAGGAGAAATCCCCAGGCTACGTTGAAGTCCCTTTCTTCGCTGCGGTCAGAAATGAAAATGAGAGTCTTCGCTGCGCTCAGAATGACCTCGAATTCAGTCTTCTTCTCAAAAGCAGTTGTGATCATTTAAATGTACAAACCCAACCAACCCGTCCTGGAAGGGGACAACGCTTGTGTAAACAAGAGAACAAAGTATTGGCTCATTTTACCGAAGCGATCCTGATTTTCGACAAAAAAGCCTTAGTGAAACAATCACTAAGGCTTTTTTGTTATGAGCCTGCTTTCCAGGCTTTGTAGGTATTGATCAATCCGTTGGTACTGCTATCGTGGGAATTAATTTTACCAGGGGATTTGAGTTCGGGTAAAATTTTGTTAGCCAAAACTTTTCCGAGTTCAACGCCCCATTGATCGAAGCTGTAAACATTCCAGATAATGCCCTGAACGAAAATTTTATGTTCGTAGTAAGCAATGAGCTGGCCTAATGTAAATGGCGTCAGCTTTTTTATAAGGATGCTGTTTGTTGGCTTGTTGCCTTCAAATACCTTAAATGGTACTAATGCTTCCGGAACGCCTTCCTGGATGCACGCTTCTGCTGTTTTGCCGTTCATTAAAGCTTCTGTCTGGGCAAAAAAGTTACTCAGCAGTTTATCGTGATGGTCACTTAACGGGTTGTGTGAAATGGCCGGTGCAATAAAGTCTGCCGGTATTATTTGTGTTCCCTGGTGAATTAACTGGTAAAAAGCATGCTGGCCGTTTGTACCCGGCTCTCCCCAGATAACCGGCCCTGTAGCATAGCTTACTTTATTGCCATTTCTATCAACGGATTTGCCGTTGCTTTCCATATTCCCCTGCTGGAAATAAGCGGCGAAACGGTGCAGGTACTGGTCGTATGGTAAAATAGCCTCACTGGCGGCACCGAAAAAGTTGGTGTACCAGATTCCGACCAATGCCATTATTACGGGTATATTGCTACCGAACGGGGTTTCACGAAAATGGCTATCGGTATGATGCGCACCTTTCAGCAGTTCCTCGAAATGATCGAACCCGATTGTGAGGGCAATACTTAAGCCGATAGCGCTCCATAAGCTGTAACGGCCTCCTACCCAATCCCAAAAAACGAACATATTAGCGGTATCTATGCCGAATGCCGCCACCGCATCCGCATTGGTGCTTAAGGCCGCAAAATGCAAGGCGATATGTGACTCGTCGTTTGTATGTTGCAGGAACCATTCGCGGGCGGAATGGGCGTTGGTCATGGTTTCCTGGGTGGTGAAGGTTTTGCTGGCAATCAAAAACAAGGTTTCGTCTGCTTTTACTTTTTTGAGTGTTTCAGCTATATGTGTTCCGTCCACATTGCTTACAAAATAGGTTTCTATACCTTCTACCCAATATGGCTTTAATGCTTCGGTAACCATTACCGGGCCTAAATCGCTGCCGCCGATCCCAATATTCACAATGTATTTAATGGGCTTGCCGGAGAACCCTTTCCACTCGCCGCTATGCACTTTGTGGCAAAAGGTTTTCATTTGTGCCAATACCGCGTTTACCTGTGGCATCACATCTGCACCATCTACCAATACGGGCTTACCGGAAAAGTTTCTCAATGCGGTATGTAATACGGAGCGGCCTTCGGTCTGGTTTATTTTTTCGCCGGTAAACATTGCTTCTATTGCCTGGGGCAATTGTGACTGGTTGGCCAGTTCTACCAATTGCTGCAATACAGCATTGTTTACCTGGTTTTTGGAATAATCGAACAGGATATCGTTATCAATGATCGAAAATTTTTCGAACCTGGAAGGATCTGCTTTAAACAGGTCCTGTATGGTGGTTGATTGTATGGATTGAAATTCTTTTTTTAGCTGTTGCCACGCCGGGTTACTTTGAGGATTGAGATTTGGTAACATATGGTGTTGTTTTATACTTATATTTTAATGCTTAATTAAGAATGAAAGGTGGAAGGGCTGCGGTGGACAGCAGGCGGGTGCGCCTCGCACCCGGTACCTTTAAAGCTGTACGTTTTTTTAAAAAAACGTACAGCTTTAAAGGTACGACACCCTGCAGTACGCCGAACTGAAGCTCAATTTATGTAATAAAAGTTGAAAGCCCCAAAATATTGTATTAATTTATTATCCAATAATATAGACGGCTACTACCTGGCTGAGAATGCCGCCGATAAAGCCGCTGTACACTTCTTTGGGTGCGTGTGCGCCTAATAAAATGCGGGACGTGCCTACAATGCCGGCCAGTAATAATGTGATGATAACGTATACCGGTTGTATGTAGGGATCATTGGCAAATAACCAGCAGGTGAAACCAACCAGGCCGCCCATACCAATTGCGTGCAGGCTTACTTTTTGATAGATATTGAGAAACATGGCTACGGAACTTCCTAAAAACGCACCCATTAACCAGATTTTTAGTGGTACCGGAATGGTTTCTACATTACGACCGACATAAAATGCCCAGAAGTAAAAGGTGATGGAGCCTACTAAGGGCATGATCCTGTCTTTCTGTGTTTCGAGCCTGATGCTTTTGATGAACTTTAAACGCCACATAAGGAAAACGATGGCAGATGGAAATATAACGGTGTTTACAATGACCATTATGAGGTTATTGATCCTGTCGAAAGGATGTATAATAACACTGAACAGCTGATGCATGATTAATAAATAGAATGCTACATACGCGGGAATGAATACCGGGTGGAACAGATATGAAAAAATATTGGCTACCATTCTTAGCGGTTTTGGAAACTCGCCGGCATTGATATATGGTGTAAACGTATCAAATGATTTATTCATAATGGAACAAAGCTAACTTGCAATGGATAAACACACAAAAAAAACTGCCAATTGACGATTGGCAGTTTGTAGTTTTTTTTATCGGAAGCCGGGTTATTCTGCAATAACTACCGGTGTTGTGGAATCTGCAGGAACAGCTTCATCCAGATAAACATCTTCTACTGAATGGTAAGCATCCTGTTTTATTTTGAATTGTTCTGCTACATATTTAGCGTATTCTACTAAAACGCTTAAGCTGTTTTTACCCTCTTTTAAAGTAAGTTCGCCTTTGCTTTTCATTTTGTTGCCGCTGAATTTTTCTGAGTTGAACCATAAAGTTTTGAATACGTCTTTAGATGCAACAAAGATATTTTTCTCGGTTACTTCTGTAGAATCAAAATAAGCTTCTGAATAACCGTTCATAATGCCGTTAGCATCTACGAAATAGCTTACCACGCTACCATCCAACGCTTTTTTAGCATCGGCCGGTACTACTGCTTTACCTGATTTTGCTACATACTGATCGAAAGTGGCTTTGTCTTTGGCTACGATAAACAGGTCATCTTTAATACCCATTGCTATTTTACCGGCCATGCCTTCTTCACCGGCATTGCTTAATTCGAAGTTATCACCGTTTCTTTTGTAGATACCCATCTGGCTACCCATGTCAATCAGTTTATTAAACGCTGCCCTGTCACCAATACGTACTGCAAATACAAAGTTTAATTCCGGATCAATAGATTTTCTCATTTCACCTGTGTACGGGCTTGCTTTTTCAGTTTGTGTAAATTTAATATCACCGGTTACAAAAGTAATATCACCTTTGAACGCTTTGGTAATATCCTCTACAGTTAAACCTTGCTGAGACATGAAGGCATTGGCTAAGCTTAATAATTCAGCTTCTTTTAATAAAGCCGGAATCAATTCAGGATTGAAACCTGTTGCGAAAAAGCCTTGTACATTACTGCCAGGGAAGTTTTCTACCAGGCTGTTATCTATTTTACTGCTACCGTATTTGCTTAACAAACTACCTAATTTGCTGCCTACAAAAGTATTGCCTTCTGCTACTATTTTACCGTTCTCGAAGTTAATGGTGCTTACACTGTAAATACCGGTCAGCAATTCTTTAACACCTTTCATTGCTGCAATCTCTTTGGTATTGGCAATGAAAGAATCTGATGAACTGTAAACAATAATATCGCCTTTAGCGCTTTCTGCTTCGCTGAATTGTTTGTTTGATTCTAATGAAGTTTCTTTTTTCAGGCTAAAATATTTAGCTAACTCATTTGTTTTAGCTGCTGTTGTTTTAGGGCTTGTTTCTTCATCGAAGTAATCGTATGAATGGGTTTCCGGTTTGATGCTCAGGATACAAACTTCGTTGTTCCATCCTAAAGAAGCTTCACCTTGCTCGATATAAGAATAGTTCTCTCCTTTTTTAATTTCCGGTTTTTCTTCTAAACCTTTAATGAACTCTTCAAACTTTTTCTGATCTTTTAATTTAACAACGAACTCAAATGCGCCTGCACCTTTGGTAATATCTTCATTAATAGAAGCTAAATAAACTTTGGCGTCAAGATCTAGACCTGCATTTTTAAATTTGGTCAGGTAGTTTAACGCTTTAGTGTAATCTTTTTCGCTGGCGTGTTGTTTTACAACACTCATTAAACTGTCTAAAGTCAGACCGTCTTTTTCCAGTTTGCCTGTCAGACTTTTTATATCTACAATTGCTACAACTGCGGCATTGTTAGGAATATATTTTGTAGAAAGGGAACCTTTTTTGCTACATGCAGCAAAAAGTGTTACAAGAACAACTGTAATTACTAAGATTTTTTTTGAAAACATATCTAATTGTTTTTTTGAAATTTTTAACAAAGTAAGTGTAATAATTTCTAATGTACAAACCACTTATAAAGTTATTCGGCCGATTAGCCTAAAGAATCAGAAGAAATAACTATTAATAAAAAAAGCGGGCTTTTATGAGCCCGCTTTTTAAGATTTTAGCCTAATTTCTTAGCATCTTCCAAAAACTTGGCTAAACCAATATCTGTCAGCGGATGTTTCAATAACGCGAGTATAGAGTCCAGCGGACAGGTACACACATCAGCACCGGCTTCTGCACATGCAATAATGTGATTTGCATTGCGGATAGATGCCGCTAAAATTTGTGTTTCAAAACCTTGAATAGCGTAGATCTCTGCAATTTGTTTGATCAACTGTACGCCATCCCAACCACTATCGTCAATTCTGCCTATAAAAGGGGATACATATGTTGCACCGGCTTTTGCGGCTAAAATAGCCTGCCCGGCAGAAAATATCAATGTACAGTTAGTTTTTATACCGTTATCTGTGAACCATTTTATAGCTTTAATACCATCTTTAATCATTGGTACTTTTACTACAATGTTCGGGTCTAACGCAGCCAGTACTTTACCTTCTGCAACAATCTCATCAAAAGTTGTGCCTAATACTTCTGCACTGATATCGCCGTCTACTAAATCGCAGATTGTTTTATAGTGCTGATGGATCGCTGCTTCGCCACTAATACCTTCTTTGGCCATTAATGACGGGTTGGTTGTAACACCATCTAAAATTCCCAAATCATTCGCTTCTTTAATCTGGGCCAGGTTTGCTGTGTCAATAAAAAATTTCATATAGTTTGTTGTTATATAAGTTTACGTTGCAAGGTAACCAATATTTCATTTTTATTGGCTGCCGGGCTACAATTGTTTTATCCCGGAACAGTTTTTATGAACTGTAATTATCAGATTTTTAAAATAGAGGCGACCAGCTCACGGGACTCTATATCACTTTCGAATAAATCGTCCAGGGTTGGCTTTTCTATAAACGCTACTTTTTCCATAGCCTGCTCTATTACGGCCATCATGTCTAAAAATCCTATCCGGTTTTTCAGAAATGCCCAAACGGCCAGCTCATTGGCTGCGTTCATAATACAAGGCAGGTTACCGCCTTTGTTCAGTGCTTCTATGGCCAGCGCCAGGTTTTTAAATGTTCTCATATCCGGTTCTTCAAAAGTGAGTTGTTCGAATCTTCTGAAATCTAACCTTGGATAATCTGTTTTTAATCGTTTAGGGAAACCCATGGCATATAAAATCGGCAATTTCATATCCGGCAATCCCATCTGCGCTTTTATGCTGCCATCTTCAAACTGTACCATACTGTGTATGATGCTTTGGGCATGTATCACTACTTCTATCTGGCTTGGCTTCAGGTTGAATAACCATTTGGCTTCAATCATTTCCAGGCCTTTATTCATCAGCGTGGCACTGTCTATGGATATCTTGGCGCCCATGTTCCAATTCGGATGCTGTAACGCATGGTCGCGTTTTACATTGACAAGGTAATTGGGCTTTTTACCTCTGAAAGGACCACCGCTGGCTGTTAAGATAATTTTCTCGATCTTATTATTCTGCTCGCCCACCAGGCACTGGAATATGGCTGAATGCTCACTGTCAACAGGTATAATCGGTGCTTTATTTTCTATCGCCTTCTGCATAACGATATCACCGCCTACTACCAGTGTCTCTTTGTTTGCCAGGGCAATGGCTTTGCCTTGTTCAATGGCCCTTAAGGTTGGCTTTAAACCGGCATATCCTACAATCGCAGCCAGCATCATGTCGTAAACGTCCATGGCTGCAGCGTCTTCAATGGCTTCTTCCCCGGCAAATACTTTTACATCGGTGCGTGCCAGTGCTTCTTTTACTTTCTGGTATTTGGATTCATCACCAATAACAACAATATTGGGATTGAACTTTAATGCCTGCTCTATTAACAAATCAGCGTTTTTAAGCGCTGTTAGTATTTCTACAGAAAATTTATCGGGATTGGCTGCTATTACCTCCAATGCCTGTGTGCCTATTGACCCTGTAGAACCGAAAATGGCTATTCGTTTTTGATTACTCATTGAATTCTCTTTTTGTGTGTGTTAAGAAGATAAAGCGAAAGGTAACAAACCATCTGCTATTTTCCTGTCATTGCTTAACCGCGGCACTTTGTTCTGTCCTCCTAATTTCCCTACAGATTTCATGTATTCTATAAACCCGTTCTTTTGCATTGGTGTTATTTTAAGCCTTTCTAAAATATTACCGGCAATGAGGTCTTCATAATATACATTTTTCTCTCTTAATACATTATCTATCAGTAAGGCAAATGCTTCCAGGTCAGCAGGCGGCGGCCCGTCAAATTCAATAAACCATTCATGGTAACTCTTACCGGCTTCTGCTTTTACCATTGGCGCCACTGTAAATTCCAGGATGCCAACATTTGCCTGTTTGGTAGCCTGTAAAATAGCATGCTCTACTTCTTCTACGATCACGTGTTCTCCAAATGCGCTTAAATAATGCTTTATGCGGCCGCTGACTATAATTTTATACGGATCTTTACTAATAAATTTTACCGTATCACCTATATTGTACGCCCATAAACCTGCATTACTGCTTACAATAATAGCGTAGTTTTCGCCAATCTCCACTTCTTTTAATGATAAGCGGGTCGGGTTGGCATTCTCTATTTCTTTGGCCGGTACAAATTCAAAAAATATGCCGCTATTAGTATTTAATAGCAGACCGGGTTCTTTATAATTATCCTGGAATGCGAAAAAACCTTCGGATGCCGGATACAATTCTACCATATCTACTTCACGTCCAATGCTTTCTATCAACCTGTTCTTATATGGTTCAAAATTTACACCGCCTTGTACCATTACACTGAAATTCGGGAAGATCTCTCCCACTTTTTTACCGGTCTTTTCCTGCAACCTGTCAAAATACATCTGCATCCAGGGTGGGATACCGCTAATAAGCGTCATGTCTTTGGATAAAGTCTCTTCAACTATTTTATCCAGCTTTGTTTCCCAATCTTCTATGCAATTGGTCTCATAGCTCGGCATCTGGTTAGTGCGCAGGTATTTGGGTACATGATGGTTCACTATACCGCTTAACCTGCCGGTAGGTACGTCTTTTGTGCGTTCCAGTTCCGGGCTCCCGCTCAGGAAAATAAGTTTACCGTCGCTAAAGTTATAATTACCGGATTGTACCATATAGCATAACAGCGCATTCCTGGCACCATTTATATGGTTTGATATGGAATCGTTGGTAATTGGAATATATTTAATACCACTGGTGGTGCCGCTGGTTTTGGCAAAATATGCCGGGCGCCCTTTCCAGGTGACATTGTGTTTGCCTTCCTTAATTTTTTCTATATAAGGCTTAAAAGCTTCATAATCTCTTATTGGTACCTGCTTTTTAAAGTCCTCATAATTTTTTATAGCATCAAAATCATGATCTTTTCCAAAATCTGTTTTAGCGGCTTTTGTTATCAGTTCTTTCAAAATCCTGTCCTGGTCCTCAACACTGTTTTCCGCGGCTTTCTTTATTTGTTTATGTACAATACCCGCAAAAGGTCTTGCCAATAACGATTTTACCTTCATAATATAGGTGCTTAATTATTTAGTTACCTAGATAATTATATGTTTAGTTGAAATAACGATTTAAACTTTATTAAGCATAAATGGCTAAATATTCCGAAAGCAAGCTTTTAAACATTTACTCTATTCTTATTACCCATTAACACCTAATTCAACAGTTCAAAAATCCAATCCCAAAAGTAGAAATTTATTATCACTTAAGCTGAAATCCTTTTTTTAAAAACATTAATTTAGGGAAACCTTTATTGAATGGCGCATCGAGATAATGAAAGGGTATATTTTCTATTGAGCGGTCTTTTGTGGTACTATTTAACATCGTTGTGTCACTCCCTGCAACGTCAGTACAAAATCAACGGCGCAATACATTGAATAAATAAATTATAAAACCATTTTTATCGGGCATAGTTTAGGATATCTGAGTATCATAAATTACCGGATGAATAAAAAACGGAAAATATTGAAGTCCTATTTCTTATTTCAGCATTTATTGAGAGCATATTTATTCATGAGGATTCAGGATTTGTACAAGCAAACAATAGACGGTACCAAAATCATCGTGAACATTCCTGGCAGATTTGTAATTTCGGTTACAGATGATATTCACCCCGGAATATTCTGAAGGACTTGCAGAAAAAAACAAAGGCCGGTTCCATTTTATAGACAGAGCTATTTAATGAAAACAACTTAAAAAGCAATAAATGCATATTTTAAAAAGAACAACTTCCGATAATTTGGATTTTCAGAACCTGGTATTAGAACTCGATAAAGATCTGGCGCGTAAAAACGGCGCAGCAAACGCTTTTTTTGCTCAATTCAACAAAATAGACCATATTAAATATGTTGTGGTGGCCTACGACGCTAATGGTATAGCTAGCGGATGCGGAGCTATGAAAGAATATGAAAAAGGAGTGATCGAAATTAAAAGAATGTTTGTTCCTATGGATAAGCGCGGAAACGGAATTGCGGGAAAAATTCTATCCGAATTACAAATTTGGGCAAAGGAACTAGGCTATAAAAAGTGTATTTTAGAAACCGGTGATAAAATGGTTGAAGCAATAGGTCTGTATAAGAAAAATAATTTTCAAATAATACCCAACTACGGTCAATATGCAGATGTTGAAAGCAGCATCTGTTTTCAAAAAGAAATTACTGAATAATGGATATTATTAGTTTCTAACATAGTGCTATAGCTTTCCTAAAATCATTGACAGCAATACCAACTAATAAGATGGAAGCTTTTACTATAATAGTATTTGTTATTGAATAGCATTGCCTGTTTTAAACAGAATTCTTAACAACCTTTATTTCATTATTTTGTGGCAATAATACTTACTGTTTTTAACAGTACCCATAAGGTGATGAAAAATCTAAGTTGAATGCAGATATGAGTAAAACTCTGAGAGAACAGTTTGAAAAACTTATAGACGTTACGGATGACGAGTTCGATTACATCTTAAGCCATTTCACTTACAGGAAATTCAAAAAACATCAATTTATATTGCAGGAAGATCAATTGGTATTATATGACTATTTTCTGCTCTCGGGTTGTGTAAAATCTTACTATACCGATAAAGCCGGAAAAATGCATATCCTTCTTTTTGCTATCCGGGACTGGTGGATCACAGATTATGAAGCATATTATTATCAACGAAAGGCCAACGTAAATATTGATTGTTTGGAAGATACCGAGGTATTGTGTCTCAGCAATGAAAACAGGGAAAAGCTCTGTAAGGAGTTTCACCAGGTCGAACATTTTTTCAGAAAGAAAACCAACCGCAGGAACGTTGCTTTGCAAAACCGGATCCTGTCGCTTTTGAGCAGCACGGCAAAAGAACGATACGAAAAATTCATCTTGGAATATCCTTCATTGGTACAGAAGTTACCTAAACATACATTAGCAGCATATCTGGGCGTAACACGGGAAACATTGAGCCGCTTATATTCTTCAAAATAATTGATTTACCTCACATTTTCTTTGTGAGGTATGTCCTTCCTCCCTTTTAAGAATACACTGATTTTTGTCTTGTCAAATTAAAAATCAAGAACAATGACAAAATTTAACATTCAAACAGAAAGCAGCACCGTCAATTGGACTGGTAAGAAAGTTTTAGGATTACACACCGGAACCATTCAAATTAAAAGTGGTTTTTTGAGTTTTGAAAAAGAGGAGATAATCAATGGAGAGATCGTCATTGATATGACTTCAATTATTATTACTGATATTGCCGACAGAGCTATTTATAAAGAGTTTTTCGATCATTTGAACAATGATGATTTTTTCTCTGTTAATCAATTTAAAACTGCATCTTTGAAAATCAGAAGCGGGCGAAAAGAAGCCTCTCATTATAGAATCAACGGTGATCTCACCATCAAGGATATTACCCACCCCATTCAGTTCATAGCCACTGTAGAAATATTCACAGATTTCTTACATGCTTTAGGCGAAATTAAAATAGACCGGACATTGTACAATATAAGATATGGCTCGGGAAAGTTTCTTCCCAACCTGGGAGACAAACTGATTTATGATGAATTTGTACTGCAATTCAAATTGATTGGACAACGATAAATGTTATAGATATGTGGACAAACACAAAATTTACGAAACTCACAGGAATTGACTTACCCATTATTCAGGGTCCGTTTGGCGGGAAGTTATCCTCAGTAGCACTTACTGCCATTGTTTCAAATGCGGGCGGTTTAGGTTCTTATGGCTGTCAGCCTTACAGTGCTGCCGAAATTGTCGCAATTTCCAATAGCATCAGAAAAATGACTGCCAAACCATTTAATCTAAACCTTTGGATTAATGATCAGGACGAGGCCGTAAAGGAATTTGATCAAAGTAAATTTCAAAAAGTCATCAAAATCTTTCAGCCCTATTTTGAAGAGATAGGGATAGAGCCTCCTGAATTCCCTTTACCGGGCAGTCCCGGGTTTCAAGAACAGATTGAGGCTGTTTTTGAGGCAAAGCCCGCAATTTTCAGTTTTGTTTATGGCATACCAAGTGCCGCTATTCTGGAAAGATGCCGGCAGCTGGGGATTATAACAGTAGGCGCTGCTACAACCGTAGATGAAGCCATCGCTATAGAAAATGCAGGAGTGGATGCCGTAGTCGCTACAGGATTTGATGCAGGCGGTCACAGGGTTTCTTTTTTGGATAAACCCGATGAAAGCCTGGTAGGAACGTTTTCATTAATTCCGCAAGTGGCTGATGTTGTAAAAATTCCGGTGATTGCAGCCGGAGGGATTGCTGATGCCCGAGGGATAAAGGCCGCCATGGCACTAGGTGCAGATGCGGTACAGATGGGCACTGCATTTTTGGCTACCAGGCAATCCGGGGCAAGTAATATTCATCGTGAAAAATTATTCTCAAAAGAAGCACGTTATACAACATTGACCAAAGTCTTTACAGGAAGGTTGTCCCGGGGAATCAAAAACCGCCTGACAGAGGAGTTAAAAGAGTTTCAGAGTAGTTTTGCACCTTATCCTCTCCAGGGAAAAATTGTTGGCCAACTAGGGGCTTATCCTGCAACCTCAGAATCAAATCCCGAATTAAAATCATTTTGGGCAGGACAGGCGGCACCTATTCTTCAATACCATGATGCCGGAAATTTAATTGCCGCGATTATTGCTGAGATGAACAATCTGGTCAAAAATGGGGCTTAAAATATAGCCAAACCCCTACTGATTAAGGATTTGATAGTGTTTCAATGAAAACAGTTTCATTGAAACACTATTTTTGGCAAAAAATAGTCAAAAAGTGCCAGGTTCGTGAGTACCAATCCTTCATTAAAAAGAAAAAGAGATGGTAAACAGCGCTATCATTAAACAGAGTGCTTTCACCATTTTTGCATTAAAAATAAACAATTCTCTCAATGCCATCAGTTCGTATGGTTAAAGAAATAGATAATCGAACGATAGGTAGTCCGGCAGTGATTTCCGCCCACCTCTGCTTCTTATGCGCCCAGTTTATTGCTCTCAAATTACTCTGCAGCAGCGTTTGATATCCATCAATTGGCAAATTATATTTCAACCAGGTGCGAACTCAAAAAAGTAACATTACTGACCGGTATGCCAAAAATACAAAGGCAACAGCCATAAGCCGTTGCCTTTATAAATACATCAGTCAATAACAGTTTATACTGTCACTAACCAATTGTAGCGGTCATCTACCCTGCCATAGCGGATATCGTCAATGCGTTTGGTGACTTCAGGAGACACTTCCCATTTATCGCAATCAAAAGTCATAGAAAAATCTTCATATACCAGTTCCTGTATGCGGCTGATAGTAGCAGCCGTACCTGTACCGAACGCTTCTTTTAATTCACCGGATTTGTAGGCTTCCAGGATTTCATCGATGCTAAGGTTACGCTCTTCCACCGTTAAACCCATTTCCTTTAATATCTGTATAACACTGTTGCGTGTAACGCCTTCCAGTATTGTACCGTCTTCCAAACCAGGAGTAATGGCCTTATTCCCGATAATAAAAAACGCATTCATGGTACCCATTTCCTGCACATACTTGTGCTCAATGGCATCCATCCACAACACCTGGTCAAAGCCTTTGTCTTTCGCCACTTTAGCAGCGTATAATGAACTGGCATAGTTACCTGCCACTTTTGTATAACCTACACCACCCGGTACCGCACGCACATATTGCTCTTCCACGTATATACGCATCGGCTTAGGATAGTAAGGACCGGTAGGGCTAAGCAATACCATAAATTTGTAGCTATCACTTGGCTTTACACCTATCACTTCATCCAAAGCAAACATAAACGGGCGGATATACAGGGAGTGGTTTTCCTTATTAGGAATCCAGTCCTGGTCTAATGCCACCAATTGTTTGGTACCTTCTACAAAAACTTCTGCAGGAATTTTCGGCATCATTAAGCGCTCCGCAGAACGGTTAAAACGCTTAAAGTTATCTTCCAGTCTGAAAATAGCAGCGTCGCCATTGGCTAATCGGTAAGCTTTTACACCTTCAAAAATGCTCTGGCCATAATGCAGGGCCGCGTTAGCAGGAGATATACTGATATTTTGATAAGGAATAATTTGCAGGTTGGTCCATTCGCCATTAATATAGTCTGCCACAAACATGTGGTCAGAAAAGTTTTTACCAAAAGGTAAATTGTTCCAGTCTAATCCGGAAAGCTTGCTCTCGTTAATTTTCGTAACTTTTATATTCAAATTTGCCATACAAGGAATTTGTCTAATTTTGGCAAAGTAACAAAAAATAAGATACTTTACAGCAAGTATGGAACAGAACAATACACAATTAGATAAAATTATCATTCCTGATTTATTATTGGCAGATATGTATAAACATTCGCTGGTAGTGTTAGATGATATTGAACCACGCACCCCAATTGCTGTAAATGCGGCGCAAACGGTGAATGAACCTGCCACGGTTTACGAACCGGTCACCAAAAAAACGGCAGACCAGCTCACCTGGCTGGGAGGCTTCAATAAACGGATCCTGATCATTGTAAATGAACCCGATGCGGTGTACCTGAACGATGCGGACATGCTGCTGATCACCAAAATGCTGGAAGCAGTAAAAATATCATTGGCAGACGTTGCCATTGTCAATAATGCACAATTCGATTTAAAGGACCATGATGCCTTAAGTAAAAAATTACCCGCCAACTTTTTCCTGTTATTTGATGTGCAGGCCACGGAAATTGGCGCCCCGCTTAAAATTCAGCCCTTCCAGGTATTGCCGTGGAACGGTAAACAGTTCCTGTTCAGCCCTTCGCTAACGGTTATTAATACGCCGGGAGCGGAGCAGGTTACCATGAAGAAAAACATCTGGACCTCGCTGAAAAAGATATTCGACGCATTTCAATAAAGAACAATACGGAATTGATCATTAAAAGCAGGTATTTACCAGTTCCGGTCATGTTCAATTCTTTTGGGGCTCTCCGCTGTTGAAATGCGATGCTACATCCGTTCCGGCTGCTCCGGGCTCGCTACGCTCGGTGCTCCTGCGTCGCACCAGGCCCTGCACATCCGGCAGCCCCTCGGCAGTCAATCTTTTATCAGCAAGGCGCCATAAATGCAAAAGGACTTAATACAATATACAGGCAATCATTAACTATTATGCATACTATTATATTTGCGACCAATAACGCTAATAAAGTGAACGAGATCCGCAGCCAGCTGGGAGATAGTTTTAATATTATCCCGCTTAAAGAAGCGGGTATTGACATTGATATTCCTGAACCTCATGATACTTTGGAGGCAAATGCCACGGAGAAATCCGGTACCATATTCAGGTTGACCGGTCAACCCTGCTTCAGTGAAGACACCGGCCTTGAAATTGAAGCCATCAATAATGAGCCGGGGGTAAGAAGTGCGCGTTATGCCGGTGAGGGTAAGGATAGCAATGATAATATTGACCTGGTTTTAAAGAATATGTCAGGTATTACAAATAGAAAAGCAAGATTCAGAACTGTTATTTCTTTACAGCTGAATGGCAGGGAACATTTGTTTGAAGGCATCTGTACCGGCAAAATTCTTACTGCCAGGGATGGTGAAAAAGGATTTGGTTATGACCCTATATTCGTTCCTGATGGCGCAGATACCAGTTTTGCACGCATGACTACCAATGAAAAAAATCTCTACAGCCACCGGGCGAAGGCTGTTAAGCAACTGATAGATTTTCTGAAAACTGTATAACTGACGCGAAAATTTGAACCTGGAAAATAAAGCAAATGGGGCAAAACAAAACTGTCATAAAATCGTTAACAGGCTTACGGATTGTATTGGCCTGGGTCGTTTTTTTTGCGCACATGATAAAACCGGATAGGATTAGCACGGTGCCGCTGAGGTTGATGTATGAGAATATTTACATTTTCGTGGACGGCTTTTTTATTTTAACCGGCATGCTTTTAATTTATAATTATTACGACCCGGAGAAAAAAATCTCTGTTAAAAAATACTTCCTGGGAAGATTTGCACGGATTTACCCTATCTTCTTTTTATTTACACTTGCCATACTGGTAAGTGCTTTTGTTAAGGGTATCAACAGTTTTAACCCGGAGGGGATTAAGACGATTGTTTACAATCTTACCATGATAAAAAGTTTCTGGTATAAGTATGTTTACACCGGCGTTCCCCAGGGCTGGACATTAACCGTTGATTTGATTTTATATGCCATTTTTCCTTTTGTAGTTTATGCCATGCGTAAACATTTGTTATTGGGATTGCTGGTGATTGTTCCTTTTCTTTTACTGGACCCACTTTTAACCGGTTATGCAGCGTCACGGAGCAACCCGGAAGGATTCATGTTCAGGTATTTGTTTATATTCTTAATTGATTTATACATTGGGATGCTATTTAGCTTCTTAATGCTCCGGCAAAGAAAGATTCAATCCAATTACCTGTTTACCGGTATCGGGTTATTTTTCACCTTTATTTTTCTAAGGTATAAAACGCCAATTGTTATTGCCCTTCAGCCATCTTTTCCTTTATGGCTGTACGTGGAAATTATATTTGTGGCTGGCTTTTGCCTAGGGCCGTTGTTCTACGGGCTGGCTACGGAAAAAAATGCCCTGAGCAGGTTGCTTTCCACCAAATTGTTCTTAGTGCTGGGGAGTAGTTCATACGTATTCTACCTGGCCCACCTGGGCTTTGTGAGAAACAGTTTCGAACGGTATGTTTCTGATAATATAGTTATCATTTTTTTATTCCTGACGGTATTTTCTATTCTTGGCAATAAGTATGTGGAAGACCCGGCTAGAAAGTATATCCTTAAAAAACTGGGTAAAAACAGGGGATAAAATGTTGATGTGCTTCGGAAATATGGGGTATTGGTTAATATACTAATGCTACAAATCTTTAAATGTTATTTAACCCACCCCTGCCCCTCCCAGGGAGGGGACAGAAGCATGAGTGACATGGTGTAAACAGTGATGGTAAATTTCAGTAGTTAGATATTAGAATAGCAATACACATTTGAAACGATACCTTAATATATTGTTTGCGATATGGAAAATTGGCTGATTCTAAGTACGAACCTTCTAATGCTATTAACCCACCCTGCCCGTCCCAGGGCAGGGCTGTTGTGTTCTTAGGATATTGTATATTTATATTAAAAAAGATGGAATCTTATAATCTATTGTCATATTTA
>JAQGEF010000088.1 GCA_027854065.1 Polluticaenibacter yanchengensis
CAAGTGAGTGCGCAGGTAGATCCGCATTTTTCGCAATACTACATGCATCCGTCATGGCTGAACCCTGCATTGACAGGGGCTTTCGATGGTAATGTACGCGTAACCGGCATATACCGCAATCAATGGAGTAATATTTCCAGCGGCTTTAAAACACCCGGCGTCAGTGCCGATTTTGCTACTGAGAAAAATGTCAATTTTGGCGTAAGCGTGCTCAACCAGAAAGCCGGTGATGGTGGCTACAGCTATACTACCGCTTATGGTTCCTTGGCCTATACCGGTTTACGTTTTGGCGTAAACGGCACACAACGCATCGTGTTAGGTATGCAGGCAGGTTTGGTAGATCGCCGCTTCGATCGTAACAAACTGACCTTCGGTGACCAGTGGAACCCGATTACCGGTTACAATCCGGGCAGCACTTCTTTAGATATGTTGCAGGCCAACTCTTCTACCGTATTTGATGCCGGTTTAGGCGCGTTGTATTATGATGGCCGTGCCAACAGGAAAGC